>NZ_LKDW01000163.1 GCF_001401805.1 Pseudoalteromonas sp. P1-25 | reverse complement strand
CATATAAGTAGCAGCGAATTTATCTCGCGTTTAAATTTATTATTTTAACATGGCATAAAGCCTAAGTGCGTCAGCAAGCAAGGCGCCTACAATGTTACCCTCTAAAGCACAGTGTCTCTTAACCTCTTTGTGAATTAATGTTTTTATTTTTTGCACAAAGAGAAGCAAAAGAGGAATAAATGAGAAAACATATAAGTAGTAG
>NZ_LKDW01000162.1 GCF_001401805.1 Pseudoalteromonas sp. P1-25 | reverse complement strand
CGCCTTGCTTGCTGGCGCATTTGGTATTTATGCCGTTTTAAAATAATGAACCCAGACGCGAGGTAAACTCGCTGCTACTTGTATGTTTTGTATGTTTTCTCATTTATTCCTCTTTTCACTTCTCATTGTGCAAAATATTAAGTGATTTATTCACAAAGAGGTTAGGAGACGCTGCGCTTTAGAGGGTCATGTTGTAGTCGTG
>NZ_LKDW01000161.1 GCF_001401805.1 Pseudoalteromonas sp. P1-25 | reverse complement strand
AGTGAAACGAAACAGCGCCGATGATAGTGTAGCATTTGCTATGTGAAAGTAGGACATTGCCAGGCTCCAAATAAGAGAAACCCGTTACACCGATGTAACGGGTTTTTTGCTGTTTGGGGTTTAGTAAAAATAGCCAAGACCCCATGCCGAACTCTGTAGTGCCCGCTCTCGTACATCCTGTGCTCCACGGCATTTGTATTCCA
>NZ_LKDW01000160.1 GCF_001401805.1 Pseudoalteromonas sp. P1-25 | reverse complement strand
ATTTCAGCACAAGATTCAGTCGAGCTTGATAACACCGCAGCAATCACAACCAGCATTGATAAAACCGCCGATGGCGTGATTAATGGTAATGGCGAAAGTGCCGCCATGGTTGTGCGTGGGACAGTAACCGATGTAGAAGATGGCCAAACCGTGACGGTGATCATCAGTGATGGCACAAACCAAGTTGAAACCACGGCGCTTGT
>NZ_LKDW01000159.1 GCF_001401805.1 Pseudoalteromonas sp. P1-25 | reverse complement strand
ATTTGGAGCCTGGCAATGTCGTAGTGCCCACAGCGGTAGAGAGTCACATAGCAAATGCTACACTATCATTGGTCGGGGCTCGCCTTCGAGCTGTTTTGTTTTGCTACTGAGTTCGGCATGGGGTCTTGGCTATTTTTACTAAACCCCAAACAGCAAAAAACCCGTTACATCGCTGTAACGGGTTTCTCTTATTTGGAGCCTGG
>NZ_LKDW01000158.1 GCF_001401805.1 Pseudoalteromonas sp. P1-25 | reverse complement strand
AGACATTATGCGGTATTAGCAGTCGTTTCCAACTGTTGTCCCCCACCTCAAGGCATGTTCCCAAGCATTACTCACCCGTCCGCCGCTCGACGCCAGAGTAGCAAGCTACTCTTCGTTTCCGCTCGACTTGCATGTGTTAGGCCTGCCGCCAGCGTTCAATCTGAGCCATGATCAAACTCTTCAATTAAAAAGTTTTTATGTTCCGAA
>NZ_LKDW01000157.1 GCF_001401805.1 Pseudoalteromonas sp. P1-25 | reverse complement strand
TATACGTGGCACAGTGACTGATGTTGAAGACGGCCAAACTGTTACCATCACTTTGAGCGATGGTATAAACGCGCCAATTGAAGTTCAAGTAACCGTTCAAAATGGCGAGTATGTTACTGATCCGATTGATGCAAGCGCATTAAACGATGGCACACTCACTGCCACAGCCAGCGTATCCGATGTGGCAGGCAACCCGATTTCAGCACA
>NZ_LKDW01000156.1 GCF_001401805.1 Pseudoalteromonas sp. P1-25 | reverse complement strand
ATAAGAGAAACCCGTTACAGCGATGTAACGGGTTTTTTGCTGTTTGGGGTTTAGTAAAAATAGCCAAGACCCCATGCCAAACTCTGTAGTGCCCGCTCTCGTACATCCTGTGCTCCAGGGCATTTGTATTCCAACACATCAAACGAAACAGCGCGAAGGCGAGCCCCGCACAAGGCCGCCCCGACCAATGATAGTGTAGCATTTGCT
>NZ_LKDW01000155.1 GCF_001401805.1 Pseudoalteromonas sp. P1-25 | reverse complement strand
TAACATGGGATAGGAACCCTTGGTCTTCCGGCGTGCGGGTTTTTCACCCGCATTATCGTTACTCATGTCAGCATTCGCACTTCTGATACGTCCAGCATACCTCCCGGTACACCTTCAACCGCTTACAGAACGCTCCCCTACCACTCATCCTAAGATGAATCCGCAGCTTCGGTGCATAGTTTAGCCCCGTTACATCTTCCGCGCAGACC
>NZ_LKDW01000154.1 GCF_001401805.1 Pseudoalteromonas sp. P1-25 | reverse complement strand
CTAAGAATGGTGGGTCGTACTGGACTTGAACCAGTGACCCTCGCCTTGTAAGGGCGATGCTCTCCCAACTGAGCTAACGACCCATATTAAATTTTAAAACGAGCTATTCATATAATAGCTTTTATATGTGGTGGGTGATACTGGACTTGAACCAGTGACCCTCGCCTTGTAAGGGCGATGCTCTCCCAACTGAGCTAATCACCCACATA
>NZ_LKDW01000153.1 GCF_001401805.1 Pseudoalteromonas sp. P1-25 | reverse complement strand
TAACATGGGATAGGAACCCTTGGTCTTCCGGCGTGCGGGTTTTTCACCCGCATTATCGTTACTCATGTCAGCATTCGCACTTCTGATACCTCCAGCAAACCTCCCGGTTCACCTTCAACGGCTTACAGAACGCTCCCCTACCACTCATCCTAAGATGAATCCGCAGCTTCGGTGCATAGTTTAGCCCCGTTACATCTTCCGCGCAGACC
>NZ_LKDW01000152.1 GCF_001401805.1 Pseudoalteromonas sp. P1-25 | reverse complement strand
GATGTGGAAGACGGTCAAACCGTGACGGTGATCATCAGTGATGGCACAAACCAAGTTGAAACCACGGCACTTGTACAAAACGGCGAATACGTTACCGACCCGATTGACGCAAGCGCATTAAATGACGGCACACTCACCGCTACAGCCAGCGTATCCGATGTAGCAGGTAACCCTGTTACAGCTGAGGATACAGTTGAACTTGATAACACCGC
>NZ_LKDW01000151.1 GCF_001401805.1 Pseudoalteromonas sp. P1-25 | reverse complement strand
ACTGATCCGATTGATGCAAGCGCACTAAACGATGGCACACTCACTGCCACAGCCAGCGTATCCGATGTGGCAGGCAACCCGATTTCAGCGCAAGATAGCGTAGAACTTGATAACACCGCAGTTATTACAACCAGCATTGATAAAACCGCCGATGGCGTGATTAATGGTAACGGTGAAAGCGCCGCCATGGTCGTGCGTGGCACGGTAAGCGA
>NZ_LKDW01000150.1 GCF_001401805.1 Pseudoalteromonas sp. P1-25 | reverse complement strand
GTGTCAGATTTAGCGGGTAACCCTGTTACAGCTGAGGATACAGTTGAACTTGATAACACCGCAGCGATCACAACCAGCATTGATAAAACAGTCGACGGCGTTATAAATGGCAACGGCGAAAGTGCCGCCATGGTCGTGCGCGGCACGGTGAGCGATGTGGAAGACGGTCAAACCGTGACGGTGATCATCAGTGATGGCACAAACCAAGTTGA
>NZ_LKDW01000149.1 GCF_001401805.1 Pseudoalteromonas sp. P1-25 | reverse complement strand
CATACAACGCCAAACGCGTTTTATGTGACAGAAACAAG
Source organism: Pseudoalteromonas sp. P1-25 (assembly GCF_001401805.1). Taxonomy (GTDB): domain Bacteria; phylum Pseudomonadota; class Gammaproteobacteria; order Enterobacterales; family Alteromonadaceae; genus Pseudoalteromonas. The sequence continues at coordinate 174 of NZ_LKDW01000149.1, read as the reverse complement.
CGACAGAAGTTAATAGCTAAAGTAGATAGCAACGACGAAAGACTTAAAAAATATTATCAGATATTTTCCAAATTTATGAGGTGATACTTAGCGCGTAGCGTTAAAGTTAAATCACCTTGCGCAAAGGAAAAAGTAGCACGATGTGCTTGTCATTAATCCTTTGCACCAAATTTG
>NZ_LKDW01000148.1 GCF_001401805.1 Pseudoalteromonas sp. P1-25 | reverse complement strand
CAAATAAGAGAAACCCGTTACAGCGATGTAACGGGTTTTTTGCTGTCTGGGGTTTAGTAAAAATAGCCAAGACCCCATGCCGAACTCTGCAGTGCCCGCTCTCGTACATCCTGTACTCCACGGCGTTTGTATTCCAACACATCAAACGAAACAGCGCGAAGGCGAGCCCCGCACAAGGCCGCCCCGACCAATGATAGTGTAGCATTTGCTATGT
>NZ_LKDW01000147.1 GCF_001401805.1 Pseudoalteromonas sp. P1-25 | reverse complement strand
TGTACGAGTGCCCACACAGATGATTGCTTTATATTGTTAAAGAACGTTGCGATTAAAGCGCGTTGCTTTATCTCGCTAGGGCTGCGCATATTACGCTTTCCTATTTTTTTTGTCAACACTTAATTTTTTAAACTTGAAAGTTTTTAAAACGAAGTTTTACTCGACTCACTGATTAGCTCGTTCATCGCTATGCGTTGCGCTCTGCCGTCTCAGTGG
>NZ_LKDW01000146.1 GCF_001401805.1 Pseudoalteromonas sp. P1-25 | reverse complement strand
ATTAGCTCAGTTGGTAGAGCAGTGGACTTTTAATCCATTGGTCGATGGTTCAAGTCCATCATGACCCACCATTCTTTATTAAGATAAAGAGTGGACAAATCGGCGGATTTACGCAGCTCACTTAAAGGGTAAGCACACAGAGCGGGTCATTAGCTCAGTTGGTAGAGCAGTGGACTTTTAATCCATTGGTCGATGGTTCAAGTCCATCATGACCCAC
>NZ_LKDW01000145.1 GCF_001401805.1 Pseudoalteromonas sp. P1-25 | reverse complement strand
GTGCCTCGATAGCTCAGTTGGTAGAGCAGAGGATTGAAAATCCTCGTGTCCCTGGTTCGATTCCGGGTCGAGGCACCATTTACTTTAAGTTCTCAATCTTTAAAATTGAACGTGCCTTAGCACACGCTTTAGTGTGCCGACTTAGCTCAGCTGGTAGAGCAACTGACTTGTAATCAGTAGGTCAACCGTTCGACTCGGTTAGTCGGCACCATTTATTT
>NZ_LKDW01000144.1 GCF_001401805.1 Pseudoalteromonas sp. P1-25 | reverse complement strand
GTTTCGCTATCCGTGAAGGTGGCCGTACTGTAGGTGCTGGTGTTGTAGCAACTATCGTAGAGTAATAATTAGCCTAGCTAATTAATACTGAAAAAACCCGAGCTTAGCCTCGGGTTTTTTAATGCCTGAGATTTACGTCATGTGAAGGTGGCGCTGTTACCTTTAGGGGTAGGTGCTTTGTAGCAACTATCGTAGAGTAATAATTAGCCTAGCTGATTA
>NZ_LKDW01000143.1 GCF_001401805.1 Pseudoalteromonas sp. P1-25 | reverse complement strand
ATAACCATGGCGGCGCTTTCGCCGTTGCCATTAATCACGCCGTCGGCTGTTTTATCAATGCTAGTTGTAATAACTGCGGTGTTATCAAGCTCGACTGCATCTTGTGCTGAAATTGGATTGCCAGCCACATCAGACACGCTAGCTGTGGCGGTGAGTGTCCCGTCGTTTAATGCGCTTGCATCAATCGGATCAGTAACATATTCGCCGTTTTGCACAAGC
>NZ_LKDW01000142.1 GCF_001401805.1 Pseudoalteromonas sp. P1-25 | reverse complement strand
CATGGTGCGGAAGGAGAGACTTGAACTCTCACATCCTAAGATACTGGAACCTAAATCCAGCGCGTCTACCAATTCCGCCACTCCCGCATACATTTTTATATTTAAACTCTTAACAGAGCAATTCTTTATAGCAACGTTTCTTTGGTAGAAGAAGTTGGCTGGGATACCAGGATTTGAACCTGGGAATGCCAGGATCAAAACCTGGTGCCTTACCGCTTGG
>NZ_LKDW01000141.1 GCF_001401805.1 Pseudoalteromonas sp. P1-25 | reverse complement strand
GGAGGGGTTCCCGAGCGGCCAAAGGGATCAGACTGTAAATCTGACGGCTCAGCCTTCGCTGGTTCGAATCCAGCTCCCTCCACCACTTTTCTTACCGCTAAGTTAAGTGGGGCCAAATGTAACAAAATAGTGTGGAGGGGTTCCCGAGCGGCCAAAGGGATCAGACTGTAAATCTGACGGCTCAGCCTTCGCTGGTTCGAATCCAGCTCCCTCCACCACT
>NZ_LKDW01000140.1 GCF_001401805.1 Pseudoalteromonas sp. P1-25 | reverse complement strand
CGGGTCATTAGCTCAGTTGGTAGAGCAGTGGACTTTTAATCCATTGGTCGATGGTTCAAGTCCATCATGACCCACCATTCTTTATTAAGCTAAAGAGTGGCTAAATCGGCGGATTTACGCAGCTTACTTAATAGAGTAAGCACACAGAGCGGGTCATTAGCTCAGTTGGTAGAGCAGTGGACTTTTAATCCATTGGTCGATGGTTCAAGTCCATCATGACCCA
>NZ_LKDW01000139.1 GCF_001401805.1 Pseudoalteromonas sp. P1-25 | reverse complement strand
GCGGTGTTATCAAGTTCAACTGTATCCTCAGCTGTAACAGGGTTACCTGCTACATCGGATACGCTGGCTGTAGCGGTGAGTGTGCCGTCGTTTAATGCGCTTGCATCAATCGGGTCGGTAACGTATTCGCCGTTTTGTACAAGCGCCGTGGTTTCAACTTGGTTTGTGCCATCACTGATGATCACCGTCACGGTTTGGCCATCTTCTACATCGGTTACTGTCCCACG
>NZ_LKDW01000138.1 GCF_001401805.1 Pseudoalteromonas sp. P1-25 | reverse complement strand
GTAAAGAATGGTGGGTCATGATGGACTTGAACCATCGACCAATGGATTAAAAGTCCACTGCTCTACCAACTGAGCTAATGACCCGCTCTATGTGCTTACCCTTTAAGTGAGCTGCGTAAATCCGCCGATTGAACCAAACTTTATCTTAATAAAGAATGGTGGGTCATGATGGACTTGAACCATCGACCAATGGATTAAAAGTCCACTGCTCTACCAACTGAGCTAAT
>NZ_LKDW01000137.1 GCF_001401805.1 Pseudoalteromonas sp. P1-25 | reverse complement strand
CTAACTATAAAGCGGCACTAGCTCAGTTGGTAGAGCGCGACCTTGCCAAGGTCGAGGTCACGAGTTCGAGCCTCGTGTGCCGCTCCAATTTCTCACCAAAAGAAATTGGAATAGCGTATAGCTCATAAAATTTATAGTTCATAAAGCGGCACTAGCTCAGTTGCCAGAACGTAGGACGCGACCCGTCGCGCACCAACGGACAAATTACTGACTAACTATAAAGCGGCAC
>NZ_LKDW01000136.1 GCF_001401805.1 Pseudoalteromonas sp. P1-25 | reverse complement strand
GAGATGGCAGAGTGGTCGAATGCACCGGTCTTGAAAACCGGCATAGGTTTGTAGCCTATCTAGGGTTCAAATCCCTATCTCTCCACCACTATTTAATTAATGGTATGAATAAACTACCGTTAATACAATCTGTTATGCGTTGGAGAGGTGTCCGAGTGGCCGAAGGAGCTCCCCTGCTAAGGGAGTATAGAGTTTGTAGCTCTATCGAGGGTTCGAATCCCTCCTTCTCC
>NZ_LKDW01000135.1 GCF_001401805.1 Pseudoalteromonas sp. P1-25 | reverse complement strand
CCCATGCCGAACTCAGTAGTGAAACGAAACAGCGCCGATGATAGTGTAGCATTTGCTATGTGAAAGTAGGACATTGCCAGGCTCCAAATTCAGTCGAAGGACTTAAAGCTTAATAAATAAAAATAAGAAAATTGAACCGAATTTTCTTGGTAACCATAGCGTTTTGGACCCACCTGACCCCATGCCGAACTCAGTAGTGAAACGAAACAGCGCCGATGATAGTGTAGCATTTGC
>NZ_LKDW01000134.1 GCF_001401805.1 Pseudoalteromonas sp. P1-25 | reverse complement strand
CCGTCGCTTAGTGCGCTTGCATCAATCGGATCGGTAACATACTCACCGTTTTGCACAAGCGCCGTTGTTTCAACTTGGTTTGTACCATCGCTGATGATCACCGTCACGGTTTGACCGTCTTCCACATCGCTCACCGTGCCACGCACAACCATGGCGGCGCTTTCGCCGTTACCATTAATCACGCCGTCGGCGGTTTTATCAATGCTGGTTGTGATCGCTGCGGTGTTATCAAGTTC
>NZ_LKDW01000133.1 GCF_001401805.1 Pseudoalteromonas sp. P1-25 | reverse complement strand
AAGAAAAAGAGGAGTAAATGAGAAAACATATAAGTAGCAGCGAGTTTTCCTCGCGTTTAGCCTTAACGCGGCATAAAGCCGCGACTACAGCGTTCCCCTCTAAAGCGCAGCGTCTCTTAACCTCTTTGTGAATAAGTTACTTAAAACCCTATTGCACAAAGAGAAGAAAAAGAGGAGTAAATGAGAAAACATATAAGTAGCAGCGAGTTTTCCTCGCGTTTAGCCTTAACGCGGCA
>NZ_LKDW01000132.1 GCF_001401805.1 Pseudoalteromonas sp. P1-25 | reverse complement strand
ACAAGAAAGCCCGACTCGAAAGAGCCGGGCTTTTTTACGTCTGTAAGAAAGTGAAAATATTAGCTATCAGCCGTCAGTTATCAGCTGCATAGCGTCAACCTGTACTTTGTAGCGTGGGTTGAGTATCACGAAACCCACGGGTAAAAGAACGCGACGACCACCTCAGTGCCCAGTGAATCCCATTAGAAAACATTAAGAGTACTTTGCTATGTGACTCTCTACCGCTGTGGGCACCACGACAT
>NZ_LKDW01000131.1 GCF_001401805.1 Pseudoalteromonas sp. P1-25 | reverse complement strand
TCGCAACGTTCTTTAACAATATAAAGCAATCATCTGTGTGGGCACTCGTACAGATTGAGTTCTAACAGCCAAGCTACTTCGGTAGTGAGGCAAACAAATTTAGAGTCTCAATTGAACTGAGTGACCAACAGAATAATTACTTAGGTAGTTATTCAGCACAGTCAATTCAATATCGAAAGATATTAAATAATTCAGAATTCATTGAGCTGTTCTTCGGAACATAAAAACTTTTTAATTGAAGA
>NZ_LKDW01000130.1 GCF_001401805.1 Pseudoalteromonas sp. P1-25 | reverse complement strand
ACACCCTGCTTGTTTTTTGCACTAAATAAAAGCTAGCCTCTAATTGCGTTAAGTGCAAAATTTAAGATGAGTGTCTTGTTTATTTTTCCTAAATAAAAGCTAGCCTCTAATTGCGTTAAGTGCAAAATTTAAGATGAGTGTCTTGTTTATTTTTCTTCCACATAAAAATGCACGACGAACACACCGTGAAATACAGTGATAGTATTTTGTATCAACCAAACTTACTTGACGCTTTCTTGCGATTGC
>NZ_LKDW01000129.1 GCF_001401805.1 Pseudoalteromonas sp. P1-25 | reverse complement strand
AAATAGTAAGTGGCGTCCCCAAGGGGATTCGAACCCCTGTTACCGCCGTGAAAGGGCGGTGTCCTAGGCCTCTAGACGATGGGGACACTGAAAAGTGTCACTAGGACAACTGAATGGTTTAACTCGTTTCAGGCGAGCTTTTAATAACACTAACCTACTATAAATAGTAAGTGGCGTCCCCAAGGGGATTCGAACCCCTGTTACCGCCGTGAAAGGGCGGTGTCCTAGGCCTCTAGACGATGGGGACACT
>NZ_LKDW01000128.1 GCF_001401805.1 Pseudoalteromonas sp. P1-25 | reverse complement strand
GAAGTGCAAGCCGATGGCACCTTTAGTGTAGATGTGCCTAATGAGTTAAGTGAAGGTGAATTTACCGTTGAGGTATCGGTTACCGACGCTGCAGGCAATGAAACCACAGCCACCACCACCGGTGAGGTTGATACCGCAGCGCCTACAGTGGTTATTGACCCTGTTGGTGATACTAATGACACCACACCGACTATTTCAGGCACAGCAACAGGCGAGCCAGAGGGCACGGTTGTTACGATAACCGTAACGGA
>NZ_LKDW01000127.1 GCF_001401805.1 Pseudoalteromonas sp. P1-25 | reverse complement strand
ATGCTGGTTGTGATCGCTGCGGTGTTATCAAGTTCAACTGTATCCTCAGCTGTAACAGGGTTACCCGCTAAATCTGACACGCTTGCTGTGGCGGTGAGCGTGCCGTCATTTAATGCGCTTGCATCAACCGGATTTGTAACGTATTCGCCGTTTTGTACAAGTGCCGTGGTTTCAACTTGGTTTGTGCCATCACTGATGATCACCGTCACGGTTTGACCGTCTTCTACATCGCTCACCGTGCCGCGCACGAC
>NZ_LKDW01000126.1 GCF_001401805.1 Pseudoalteromonas sp. P1-25 | reverse complement strand
ACAGCTGAGGATACAGTTGAACTTGATAACACCGCAGCGATCACAACCAGCATTGATAAAACCGCCGACGGCGTGATTAATGGTAACGGTGAAAGCGCCGCCATGGTCGTGCGTGGCACGGTGAGCGATGTGGAAGACGGTCAAACCGTGACGGTGATCATCAGTGATGGTACAAACCAAGTTGAAACAACGGCGCTTGTGCAAAACGGTGAGTATGTTACCGATCCGATTGATGCAAGCGCACTAAGCGACGG
>NZ_LKDW01000125.1 GCF_001401805.1 Pseudoalteromonas sp. P1-25 | reverse complement strand
GTTTCAACTTGGTTTGTGCCATCACTGATGATCACCGTCACGGTTTGACCGTCTTCTACATCGCTCACCGTGCCGCGCACGACCATGGCGGCGCTTTCACCGTTACCATTAATCACGCCGTCGGCTGTTTTATCAATGCTGGTTGTGATCGCTGCGGTGTTATCAAGTTCTACGCTATCTTGCGCGTTTACAGGGTTACCCGCTAAATCTGACACGCTTGCTGTAGCGGTGAGCGTGCCGTCATTTAATGCGCTTGCATCAATCGGATCGGTAACA
>NZ_LKDW01000124.1 GCF_001401805.1 Pseudoalteromonas sp. P1-25 | reverse complement strand
GTTTCAACTTGGTTTGTGCCATCACTGATGATCACCGTCACGGTTTGACCGTCTTCTACATCGCTCACCGTGCCGCGCACGACCATGGCTGCACTTTCGCCGTTGCCATTTATAACGCCGTCGACTGTTTTATCAATGCTGGTTGTAATTGCTGCGGTGTTATCAAGTTCTACGATATCTTGCGCACTTACAGGGTTACCCGCTAAATCTGACACGCTTGCTGTAGCGGTGAGCGTGCCGTCATTTAATGCGCTTGCATCAATCGGATCGGTAACA
>NZ_LKDW01000123.1 GCF_001401805.1 Pseudoalteromonas sp. P1-25 | reverse complement strand
CCCTGGCACGCCATGGCCGCCGGCCTTGAGCGTCTTTGCGGGCAGATCGAGTGGGCTACCGGTATGCCCGGGGTAGGAGCGCGCACCTGCCTGATAGATGTGGTTCGCGAACTTCTTTGCTTCGCGACCTTCCGGATCTGGAAGCCCCTGTAGTGCATCTCGAACCGTTCGCCATGCCTGTGTCGGCAGCATCGTACGGAACTGCTGCAACTTGGCAACGCGCGCGGCGAGCTTCGCAGGCATTCTGGGCTG
>NZ_LKDW01000122.1 GCF_001401805.1 Pseudoalteromonas sp. P1-25 | reverse complement strand
AGTATTTGTTTTTAAGGATTAAAGTTTAGCTTTCAAAGCCAGCAAATTAGTCATCTACGGGGTGAAATTATGTATTTATTCGTAGACGTTGAGCTTGCTCACGTTAAAAGCGCAGCTTCTTGTAAAAGATCAATTGCACAAAGAGAAGCGAATTAGAAGACATAACCAATCCTGGCATTTTATTTATCACTACTCTAAAGCGGAGCGTCTCTTAAACTCTTTGTGAGTATTTGTTTTTAAGGATTAAAGTTTAGCTTTCAAAGCCAGCAAATTAGTCATCT
>NZ_LKDW01000121.1 GCF_001401805.1 Pseudoalteromonas sp. P1-25 | reverse complement strand
ATAACCATGGCGGCGCTTTCGCCGTTGCCATTAATCACGCCGTCGGCTGTTTTATCAATGCTAGTTGTAATAACTGCGGTGTTATCAAGTTCTACGCTATCTTGCGCGTTTACAGGGTTACCCGCTAAATCTGACACGCTTGCTGTAGCGGTGAGTGTGCCGTCGCTTAGTGCGCTTGCATCAATCGGATCGGTAACATACTCACCGTTTTGTACAAGTGCCGTGGTTTCAACTTGGTTTGTGCCATCACTGATGATCACCGTCACGGTTTGACCGTCTTCCACATCGCT
>NZ_LKDW01000120.1 GCF_001401805.1 Pseudoalteromonas sp. P1-25 | reverse complement strand
AAAATAATAAATTTAAACGCGAGATAAATTCGCTGCTACTTATATGTTTTCTCATTTATTCCTCTTTTGCTTCTCTTTGTGCAAAAAATGAAAACATTAATTCACAAAGAGGTTAAGAGACGCTGTGCTTTAGAGGGTAACATTCTAGGCGCCTTGCTTGCTGGCGTATTCAGGCTTTATGCCATGTTAAAATAATAAATTTAAACGCGAGATAAACTCGCTACTACTTATATGTTTTCTCATTTATTCCTCTTTTGCTTCTCTTTGTGCAAAAAATAAAAACATTAATTC
>NZ_LKDW01000119.1 GCF_001401805.1 Pseudoalteromonas sp. P1-25 | reverse complement strand
TAGTGTGCCGACTTAGCTCAGCTGGTAGAGCAACTGACTTGTAATCAGTAGGTCAACCGTTCGACTCGGTTAGTCGGCACCATTTATTTTAGTAATTTGAAAAGGAAACTGTAATCAGTAGTCTGTTCAAGTTACCCGTCGACTTGGTTAGTCGGCACCATTTATTTAAATTAAATGTTTTAAATGTTTAATTGCACAGTTTATGTGCCTCGATAGCTCAGTTGGTAGAGCAGAGGATTGAAAATCCTCGTGTCCCTGGTTCGATTCCGGGTCGAGGCACCATTTACTTTAAG
>NZ_LKDW01000118.1 GCF_001401805.1 Pseudoalteromonas sp. P1-25 | reverse complement strand
GTGGGCGCAGGAGGATTCGAACCTCCGACCGCCTGGTTCGTAGCCAGGTACTCTATCCAGCTGAGCTATGCGCCCACTTTCATTTTTTCTTATTTATACTCTAAGTGGAGTTTCTGAAACAATAAATATAAGTACACACCGTAAAATATGCGCTTAACTTATATGCTATTTCAGACACAAAAAAACCGACTTTTGTCGGCTTATTTATGAAAGTGGTGGGCGCAGGAGGATTCGAACCTCCGACCGCCTGGTTCGTAGCCAGGTACTCTATCCAGCTGAGCTATGCGCCCACTTTCA
>NZ_LKDW01000117.1 GCF_001401805.1 Pseudoalteromonas sp. P1-25 | reverse complement strand
GAAAATGACCAAGTAATAAAAAATTAATTCTGCACCCGAGGAGCATGTTTAGTGGCACAGTTCGGTTCGCTGATTTATATTGGGTGTCAGATTTAATACTGATTTATATTGGGTGTCAGATTTAATAATTAGGTGTCAGATTTAATAATTATTTTCATGCGTGTAATTCAGGTTTGAGAATGCCACTGACTTATTTAATGGATGAAATAAAAATGACCAAGTAATAAAAAATTAATTCTGCACCCGAGGAGCATGTTTAGTGGCACAGTTCGGTTCGCTGATTTATATTGGGTGTCAA
>NZ_LKDW01000116.1 GCF_001401805.1 Pseudoalteromonas sp. P1-25 | reverse complement strand
CATAATAAGCTTAAGGGCTGTTCCGATTTCGCTCGCCGCTACTATCGGAATCTCGGTTGATTTCTTTTCCTACGGGTACTTAGATGTTTCAGTTCTCCGCGTTCGCCTCGTTAACCTATGTATTCAGTTAACGATACCTGCAAGCAGGTGGGTTTCCCCATTCGGAAATCCTAGTCTCAAGCGCTTTTTACTAGCTTGACTAGGCTTATCGCAAGTTAATACGTCCTTCATCGCCTCCAACTGCCAAGGCATCCACCGTGTACGCTTAGTCACTTAACCATACAACCCAAACGGGTCTT
>NZ_LKDW01000115.1 GCF_001401805.1 Pseudoalteromonas sp. P1-25 | reverse complement strand
TGCTATGTGACTCTCTACCGCTGTGGGCACTACGACATTGCCAGGATTCAAATTAAAGAAACCCGTTACAGCGATGTAACGGGTTTTTTGTTGTCTGGGGTTTAGTAAATAGCCAGTACCCCATGCCGAATTCAGTAGTGGCCGCATCTGCATGCCGCGGTATCTGTATTCTATACATCAAACAAAACAGTTCTAAGATGAGCCTGACCAATGATAGTGTAGCATTTGCTATGTGACTCTCTACCGCTGTGGGCACTACGACATTGCCAGGATTCAAATTAAAGAAACCCGTTACAGCG
>NZ_LKDW01000114.1 GCF_001401805.1 Pseudoalteromonas sp. P1-25 | reverse complement strand
GTTACCGATCCGATTGATGCAAGCGCACTAAGCGACGGCACACTCACCGCTACAGCAAGCGCATCAGATTTAGCGGGTAACCCTGTAAGTGCGCAAGATATCGTAGAACTTGATAACACCGCAGCAATTACAACCAGCATTGATAAAACAGCAGATGGCGTGATTAATGGCAACGGTGAAAGCGCCGCCATGGTTATACGTGGCACAGTGACTGACGTTGAAGACGGCCAAACTGTTACCATCACTTTGAGCGATGGTATAAACGCGCCAATTGAAGTTCAAGCAACCGTTCAAAATGGCGAGTA
>NZ_LKDW01000113.1 GCF_001401805.1 Pseudoalteromonas sp. P1-25 | reverse complement strand
CTTTGTAGCAACTATCGTAGAGTAATAATTAGCCTAGCTGATTAATACTAAAAAAACCCGAGCTTAGTCTCGGGTTTTTTAATGCCTGAGATTTACGTCATGTGAAGGTGGCGCTGTCACCTTTAGGCGTAGGTGCTTTGTAGCAACTATCGTAGAGTAATAATTAGCCTAGCTAATTAATACTAAAAAAACCCGAGCTTAGCCTCGTTTTTTTTAATGCCTGACATTTACGTCATGTGAAGGTGGCGCTGTTACCTTTAGGGGTAGGTGCTTTGTAGCAACTATCGTAGAGTAATAATTAGCCTAGCTGATTA
>NZ_LKDW01000112.1 GCF_001401805.1 Pseudoalteromonas sp. P1-25 | reverse complement strand
ATATGTGGTGGGTGATACTGGACTTGAACCAGTGACCCTCGCCTTGTAAGGGCGATGCTCTCCCAACTGAGCTAATCACCCACATATAATAGGTATGACTTTATTAATTTAACGTTTAATATAATTTGGTGGGTGATACTGGACTTGAACCAGTGACCCTCGCCTTGTAAGGGCGATGCTCTCCCAACTGAGCTAATCACCCAAATTATATATTTAATATGCACCATTCTAAGAATGGTGGGTCGTACTGGACTTGAACCAGTGACCCTCGCCTTGTAAGGGCGATGCTCTCCCAACTGAGCTAACGACCCATATT
>NZ_LKDW01000111.1 GCF_001401805.1 Pseudoalteromonas sp. P1-25 | reverse complement strand
CTAAGAATGGTGGGTCGTACTGGACTTGAACCAGTGACCCTCGCCTTGTAAGGGCGATGCTCTCCCAACTGAGCTAACGACCCATATTACATGCTACTACCTGTAGTAAGTAGTACTGGAGTTTAACCAGTGAACCACGCCATCTTTTATAAAAAGCGGTGATGCTCTCTTTTCCTGTAACTGAGCTAACGACCCATATTACAGTTTTAAAAAACTATTAATATAGTAGGTTTATATGTGGTGGGTGATACTGGACTTGAACCAGTGACCCTCGCCTTGTAAGGGCGATGCTCTCCCAACTGAGCTAATCACCCACA
>NZ_LKDW01000110.1 GCF_001401805.1 Pseudoalteromonas sp. P1-25 | reverse complement strand
AAAAATGCCATTGATTATTCAATAGAATAGTTAATTGGTATCTACTTTAGTATTCAATATTAACTTCTGGCGAAGTTAAACTGTCACTATAAATACAATTAAGTGTAAAAACTTAGTATTGCGACGTGGATTTGATACTTAGGCAACGCCGCTGATGTTTTTGTCGCTGGGCGCATAACGTGTTATGTAACCAAGCAAAAATAGAAAGCAAGGCAGCATAAGTAACAAAGACCAAGCAAGACCCGTTTGGGTTGTATGGTTAAGTGACTAAGCGTACACGGTGGATGCCTTGGCAGTTGGAGGCGATGAAGGACGTATTAACTTGC
>NZ_LKDW01000109.1 GCF_001401805.1 Pseudoalteromonas sp. P1-25 | reverse complement strand
AAAATAATAAATTTAAACGCGAGATAAATTCGCTGCTACTTATATGTTTTCTCATTTATTCCTCTTTTGCTTCTCTTTGTGCAAAAAATAAAAACATTAATTCACAAAGAGGTTAGGAGACGCTGTGCTTTAGAGGGTAACATTGTAGGCGCCTTGCTTGCTGGCGCACTTAGGCTTTATAGCACTAAAAAATAATATAAAGCACGATATAAATTTGTTGCTATTAAAATCAGTATGTACATTATTCTGATAGCTGATAGCTGATAGCTGATAGCTGATAGCTGATAGCTGATAGCTGATAGCTGATAGCTGATAGCTGATAGCTGATAGCTGAT
>NZ_LKDW01000108.1 GCF_001401805.1 Pseudoalteromonas sp. P1-25 | reverse complement strand
ACTCTCTGTTACCGCTCGACTTGCATGTGTTAGGCCTGCCGCCAGCGTTCAATCTGAGCCATGATCAAACTCTTCAATTAAAAAGTTTTGTGTCTTTCGACAGCTCAATGAATTCTGAATTTATTTAATATCTTTCGATATTGAATTGACTGTGCTGCAATTCTTTTCTTAAGCAAAACCTAAGTAAGTTATTGCTGTTGGTCACTCAGTTTCAATTGAGACTCTAAATTTGTTTGCCTCACTACCTAAGTAGCTTGGCTGTTAGAACTCAATCTGTACGAGTGCCCACACAGATGATTGCTTTATATTGTTAAAGAACGTTGCGACGTTGTCGCT
>NZ_LKDW01000107.1 GCF_001401805.1 Pseudoalteromonas sp. P1-25 | reverse complement strand
CGCTGTAACGGGTTTCTTTAATTTGAATCCTGGCAATGTCGTAGTGCCCACAGCGGTAGAGAGTCACATAGCAAATGCTACACTATCATCGGTCAGGCTCATCTTAGCGCTGTTTTGTTTGATGTATAGAACACAGATACCGCGGTATGCAGATGCGGCCACTACTGAATTCGGTATGGGGTACTGGCTATTTACTAAACCTCAGACAACAAAAAACCCGTTACATCGCTGTAACGGGTTTCTTTAATTTGAATCCTGGCAATGTCCTACTTTCACATAGCAAATGCTACACTATCATCGGCGCTGTTTCGTTTCACTACTGAGTTCGGCATGGGGTCAG
>NZ_LKDW01000106.1 GCF_001401805.1 Pseudoalteromonas sp. P1-25 | reverse complement strand
CGGAAGTGCACAGTGTCCACGTGGATGCTGGCCATCGTGGCCAGGGTATCGCCCGTCAGCTTCTTCTTGCCGCGTTCGCGGCTGCGCGCGCGGAAGGCATTGAATCGCTCACCCTCACGGTGCTGGCGGACAACGCTGCCGCGCGCGGGCTGTACGAATCGCTGGGCTTCAGTGCATTCGGCACGGAGCCGCGGGCAGTCAAACGCGCGGGCTGCTACACGGATATCGTCTCGTACTCGATCGCCCTGCAGTGACGATGAAACATTGCCGCAGGCGCGGTCATGTTTCCGTGGCAGGATGGGCCTGGACATATATTCATTCG
>NZ_LKDW01000105.1 GCF_001401805.1 Pseudoalteromonas sp. P1-25 | reverse complement strand
CCGAGTGGTGGAATTGGTAGACACAAGGGATTTAAAATCCCTCGACTAACAAGTCGTGCCGGTTCAAGTCCGGCCTCGGGCACCACTTTGTGGTTTAATTACATCGCCAAGTGTAATTTATAAAAAAATATTACATAAATTAGTTTATGTATTTAAATTTAGAATTAATATGATGCGGCACTAGCTCAGTTGGTAGAGCGCGACCTTGCCAAGGTCGAGGTCACGAGTTCGAGCCTCGTGTGCCGCTCCATATTAGTTTTATCCACTTGCTTTAAATAGCAAACTCGATGCCCGAGTGGTGGAATTGGTAGACACAAGGGATTTAAAATCCCTCGACTAACAAGTCGTGCCGGTTC
>NZ_LKDW01000104.1 GCF_001401805.1 Pseudoalteromonas sp. P1-25 | reverse complement strand
GATGTGGAAGACGGTCAAACCGTGACGGTGATCATCAGTGATGGCACAAACCAAGTTGAAACCACGGCACTTGTACAAAACGGCGAATATGTTACCGATCCGATTGATGCAAGCGCATTAAATGACGGCACACTCACCGCTACAGCCAGCGTGTCAGATTTAGCGGGTAACCCTGTAAACGCGCAAGATAGCGTAGAACTTGATAGCACCGCAGTTATTACAACCAGCATTGATAAAACAGCCGACGGCGTGATTAATGGTAACGGTGAAAGCGCCGCCATGGTTATACGTGGCACAGTGACTGATGTTGAAGACGGCCAAACTGTTACCATCACTTTGAGCGATGGTATAAACGC
>NZ_LKDW01000103.1 GCF_001401805.1 Pseudoalteromonas sp. P1-25 | reverse complement strand
ATGCTGGTTGTGATCGCTGCGGTGTTATCAAGTTCAACTGTATCCTCAGCTGTAACAGGGTTACCCGCTAAATCTGACACGCTTGCTGTAGCGGTGAGCGTGCCGTCATTTAATGCGCTTGCGTCAATCGGGTCGGTAACGTATTCGCCGTTTTGTACAAGTGCCGTGGTTTCAACTTGGTTTGTACCATCGCTGATGATCACCGTCACGGTTTGACCGTCTTCCACATCGCTTACCGTGCCACGCACGACCATGGCGGCGCTTTCACCGTGACCATTAATCACGCCATCGGCGGTTTTATCAATGCTGGTTGTGATTGCTGCGGTGTTATCAAGCTCGACTGAATCTTGTGCTGAAATCG
>NZ_LKDW01000102.1 GCF_001401805.1 Pseudoalteromonas sp. P1-25 | reverse complement strand
GCCACATCGGATACGCTGGCTGTGGCAGTGAGTGTGCCATCGTTTAGTGCGCTTGCATCAATCGGATCAGTAACATACTCGCCATTTTGTACAAGCGCCGTTGTTTCAACTTGGTTTGTGCCATCGCTGATAAAAACCGTCACGGTTTGGCCGTCTTCAACATCGGTTACTGTACCGCGTACCACGATGGCTGCACTTTCGCCGTTGCCATTGATAACGCCATCTGCTGTTTTATCAATGCTGGTTGTAATTGCTGCGGTGTTATCAAGTTCTACGCTATCTTGCGCGCTTACAGGGTTACCCGCTAAATCTGATGCGCTTGCTGTAGCGGTGAGTGTGCCGTCGCTTAGTGCGCTTGCATCAATCGGATCGGTAAC
>NZ_LKDW01000101.1 GCF_001401805.1 Pseudoalteromonas sp. P1-25 | reverse complement strand
CAAGTAATAAAAAATTAATTCTGCACCCGAGGAGCATGTTTAGTGGCACAGTTCGGTTCGCTGATTTATATTGGGTGTCAAATTTAATATCAATACGAGAGGATAAACGGGGGCACATTGATAATATGAACCTTCCTCTGCTAGAAAGACTTAATATATCCCCCGAAAACTGGTTAAAACTCACTACGCAATTTACGCGCGTATTTCATGGCGCAGTAGGCAGACCCACTTCACAAGTAAGTTACTGTGAAAATTTAAAGCGCAAACGGCGTTCAAATATTAGCAACTGCGAAAAGCTACTCGCATAAATTAAAAATTACTCAGTAAAAATTAAAACTGCAATCTTGCAGTTATTTTCATGCGTGTAATTCAGGTTTGAGA
>NZ_LKDW01000100.1 GCF_001401805.1 Pseudoalteromonas sp. P1-25 | reverse complement strand
TGAGAACACTCTTACCCTCATCCTGAGCGGTGAAGGTGAGAACATAAAAACAACTGTAAGGTTTGTCGATTCGGAAAAGAAAAGGTTCGAAGTAGATAGGGACATGGGGGGGCGCTTTACCCTTGAGTGTAAAAAAGCTATTAACCGGCACTTAGTTATTGAATAGCTATCAACTTGACGGACTGCAGTGGATGAGTAAGTTTGACCATATAGCTAGAGTTTTTGTCATAAGGTAAAGTAAGTCAAATACTAAACTGAATGCTGTGTAGAAAAACTAACGTAAAACACAATGGAGTAGAAAAGAGTTGGACTGCCGAGCTTTCATTAGATACCAACTTATAATCTTAAAGTACAAAACGGAAGTAAACTTCCGGTTTCTAACCCA
>NZ_LKDW01000099.1 GCF_001401805.1 Pseudoalteromonas sp. P1-25 | reverse complement strand
GTGACCTCGACCTTGGCAAGGTCGCGCTCTACCAACTGAGCTAGTGCCGCTTTATAGTTAGTCAGTAATTTGTCCGTTGGTGCGCGACGAGTCGCGTCCTACGTTCTGGCAACTGAGCTAGTGCCGCTTTATAGTTAGTCAGTAATTTGTCCGTTGGTGCGCGACGGGTCGCGTTCAACATTCTGGCAACTGAGCTAGTGCCGCTTTACATTTTATTCGATACTTCAATTTCTTTGGTAAGAAATTGGAGCGGCACACGAGGCTCGAACTCGTGACCTCGACCTTGGCAAGGTCGCGCTCTACCAACTGAGCTAGTGCCGCTTTATCGTTAGTCAGTAATTTGTCCGTTGGTGCGCGACGGGTCGCGTTCAACATTCTGGCAACTGAGCTAG
>NZ_LKDW01000098.1 GCF_001401805.1 Pseudoalteromonas sp. P1-25 | reverse complement strand
TCGCTTACCGTGCCACGCACGACCATGGCGGCGCTTTCACCGTTACCATTAATCACGCCATCGGCGGTTTTATCAATGCTGGTTGTAATTGCTGCTGTGTTATCGTGCTCAACTGCATCTTGTGCTGAAATTGGGTTGCCAGCCACATCAGACACGCTAGCCGTGGCGGTGAGTGTGCCGTCGTTTAATGCGCTTGCATCAATCGGATCTGTAACGTATTCGCCATTTTGTACAAGCGCCGTTGTTTCAACTTGGTTTGTGCCATCGCTGATAATAACCGTCACGGTTTGGCCGTCTTCAACATCGGTTACTGTGCCACGTATAACCATGGCGGCGCTTTCGCCGTTGCCATTAATCACGCCGTCGGCTGTTTTATCAATGCTAGTTGTAATAACTGC
>NZ_LKDW01000097.1 GCF_001401805.1 Pseudoalteromonas sp. P1-25 | reverse complement strand
CCTCGGTGTACTCGGTGGTGGAATTAATGAGAAGCTGCGCTTCTAACGTGAGCAAGCTCGACGTCTACAAGTTTCACTTCTCATTTACTCCTCATTCTCTTCTCTTTGTGCGTTTTTGTATTAAAGATCAATAAACCACAAAGAGGTTTAAACTCTACAAGCGCGATATAAAATCGCGCCCATAGCTAGCCTTAACAGCAGAGCTTAATGACTCCTGTAGACGCGCAGCTTGCTGGCGTTTTAAAAGCAACGCTTCAACAGAGGTATAAAGTGATTGTTTCACCACCGAGAAGCGAAGGAGAATACCTGGAGAAGTGACTAAACATTACGCGCGTTTTCTCTGTGTAGCGCGAAGCGCCTCGGTGTACTCGGTGGTGGAATTAATGAGAAGCTGCGCTTCTAACGTGAGCAAGCTCGACGTCTA
>NZ_LKDW01000096.1 GCF_001401805.1 Pseudoalteromonas sp. P1-25 | reverse complement strand
ATTTTAGGATTATCAGAGTTTTCAATGATGCCTATGCTGCCGCTGATCAGTGAAACGTTTGGCTCAACCCCTTCGCAAAGTGGCTATGCTATTAGCGCCTATGCGATTGGCGTTGTAGTTGGCGCACCGGTATTAATGCTTACAACGGCCAACATGCGAAAACGCAAAGCTTTGCTGATTTTTTTAAGCTTAATGTGTATTGCTAATGGTTTGAGTGCATTAGCAACCTCATTGGAGCAGCTTGTTGTTTTTCGTTTTTTAAGTGGCTTACCTCACGGTGCTTACTTTGGTGCCGCTATTTTGCTTGCCTCCGATATTGCTCCTTCGGGTAAACGGGCAAGCTTTATGTCAAAAGTATTTATGGGCTTGACCATTGCAACCATTGTTGGCGTGCCTATTGTTACCTTGGTGGGGCAAAATCTAAG
>NZ_LKDW01000095.1 GCF_001401805.1 Pseudoalteromonas sp. P1-25 | reverse complement strand
CTTAGATTTTGCCCCACCAAGGTAACAATAGGCACGCCAACAATGGTTGCAATGGTCAAGCCCATAAATACTTTTGACATAAAGCTTGCGCGTTTACCCGAAGGGGCAATATCGGAGGCAAGCAAAATAGCGGCACCAAAGTAAGCACCGTGAGGTAAGCCACTTAAAAAACGAAAAACAACAAGCTGCTCTAGTGAAGTTGCTAATGCACTCAAACCAATAGCAATACACATTAAGCTTAAAAAAATCAGCAAAGCTTTGCGTTTTCGCATGTTGGCCGTTGTAAGCATTAAAACCGGTGCGCCAACTACAACGCCAATCGCATAGGCGCTAATGGCATAGCCACTTTGCGAAGGGGTTGAGCCAAACGTTTCACTGATCAGCGGCAGCATAGGCATCATTGAAAACTCTGATAATCCTAAAAT
>NZ_LKDW01000094.1 GCF_001401805.1 Pseudoalteromonas sp. P1-25 | reverse complement strand
GAGGCGCTCCGCTTAGGAGACGCTACGCTTTAGAGAAGAAAATGCTGAATATTACTTTCCTTCAGACGTAAAAACCCATCACATTGCTGTAAAGGCTTTCTCGTATTTGGAGCCTTGTGATGTCGTAGTACCCACAGAGGTAGTGAGCCACATAGCAAAGTACTCTTAATGTTTTTTTAATGGGATTCACTGAGCACTGAGGTGGTCGTCGCGTTCTTTTACCCGTGGGTTTCATGATACTCAACCCACGCTACGGAAGTACTGGTTGACGCTGTGCAGCTGATAACTGACGGCTGATAGCTAATATTTTCACTTTCTTACAGACGTAAAAAAGCCTGGCTCTTTCGAGTCGGGCTTTCTTGTATTTGGAGCCTGGCAATGTCGTAGTGCCCACAGCGGTAGAGAGTCACATAGCAAATGCTACAC
>NZ_LKDW01000093.1 GCF_001401805.1 Pseudoalteromonas sp. P1-25 | reverse complement strand
ACGTCGAGCTTGCTCACGTTAGAAGCGCAGCTTCTCATTAATTCCACCACCGAGTACACCGAGGCGCTTCGCGCTACACAGAGAAAGCATCCGTATCGTTTAGTCACTTCTCCAGGTACTCTCCTTCGCTTCTCGGTGGTGAGACAATCACTTTATACCCCGGTTAAAGCGTTGCTTTTAAAACGCCAGCAAGCTGCGCGTCTACAGGGGTCATTAAGCTCTGCTGTTAAGGCTAGCTATGGGCGCGATTTTATATCGCGCTTGTAGAGTTTAAACCTCTTTGTGATTTATTGATCTTTAATACAAAAACGCACAAAGAGAAGAGAATGAGGAGTAAATGAGAGGTGAAAATTGTAGACGTCGAGCTTGCTCACGTTAGAAGCGCAGCTTCTCATTAATTCCACCACCGAGTACACCGAGGCGCTTCGCGCTACACAGAG
>NZ_LKDW01000092.1 GCF_001401805.1 Pseudoalteromonas sp. P1-25 | reverse complement strand
AGTAGTGAAACGAAACAGCGCCGATGATAGTGTAGCATTTGCTATGTGAAAGTAGGACATTGCCAGGCTCCAAATAAGAGAAACCCGTTGCAGCGATGTAACGGGTTTTTTGCTGTATGGGGTTTAGTAAAAATAGCCAAGACCCCATGCCAAACTCAGTAGCAAAACAAAACAGCTCGAAGGCGAGCCCCGCACAAGGCCGCCCCGACCAATGATAGTGTAGCATTTGCTATGTGACTCTCCACCGCTGTGGGTACTACGACATCGCAAGGCTCCAAATACGAGAAAGCTTTTACAGCAATGTGATGGTTTTTTACGTCTGAAGGAAAGTAATATTCAGCATTTTCTTCTCTAAAGCGTAGCGCCTCTTTGTGAATAGTATTTTGGCTATCTGAAAATAAGCACACGTAATACATACCCATCCAACACCTACCATCTAGGTCAGGCGA
>NZ_LKDW01000091.1 GCF_001401805.1 Pseudoalteromonas sp. P1-25 | reverse complement strand
CTACCACCCAGGACACTTAGACGCTTCGCGCTACACAGAAAAACACGCGTAACGTTAAGTCACTTTTCTAGGTATTCAGCTTCGCTTCTATGTGATGAAACAATCACTTGATGCTTAGGTAAAAGCGTTGCTTTTAAAGCGCCAGCAATGCGCGTCTACAAGGCAATTTACCTCGGTGTTAATTTTTAGGTAGGCGCGAAGCCTGCTCGAGCAAGATGTTAGTTACATCTCTAAAAGCGTAGCGCCTCTAAACCTCTTTGTGGTTTATTGATCTTTAATACAAAAACGCACAAAGAGAAGAGAATGAGGAGTAAATGAGAAGTGAAAATTGTAAGCTCGAGGCTTGCTCACGTTAGAAGCGTAGCTTCTCATTATTTCTACCACCCAGGACACTTAGACGCTTCGCGCTACACAGAAAAACACGCGTAACGTTAAGTCACTTTTCTAGGTA
>NZ_LKDW01000090.1 GCF_001401805.1 Pseudoalteromonas sp. P1-25 | reverse complement strand
GGGAGTGGCGGAATTGGTAGACGCGCTGGATTTAGGTTCCAGTATCTTAGGATGTGAGAGTTCAAGTCTCTCCTTCCGCACCATGTTCTGATATGAACTAAACTATCAATTGTTTTCTGTTGGGATATCGCCAAGCGGTAAGGCACCAGGTTTTGATCCTGGCATTCCCAGGTTCAAATCCTGGTATCCCAGCCAACAATGGCTAAGTAGCTCAGCTGGTTAGAGCACATCACTCATAATGATGGGGTCACAGGTTCAAATCCCGTCTTAGCCACCATTTCTTTTTTAGAAGTGTCTCTGCAAGAGTTAAATTGCGGCTCAATGAAGAGTTTAAAATAACTACCAGTGTTTATTAAACACAAAAAATGCGGGAGTGGCGGAATTGGTAGACGCGCTGGATTTAGGTTCCAGTATCTTAGGATGTGAGAGTTCAAGTCTCTCCTTCCGCACC
>NZ_LKDW01000089.1 GCF_001401805.1 Pseudoalteromonas sp. P1-25 | reverse complement strand
GAGGCGCTCCGCTTAGGAGACGCTACGCTTTAGAGAAGAAAATGCTGAATATTACTTTCCTTCAGACGTAAAAACCCATCACATTGCTGGAAAGGCTTTCTCGTATTTGGAGCCTTGTGATGTCGTGGTGCCCACAGAGGTAGTGAGCCACATAGCAAAGTACTCTTAATGTTTTTTTAATGGGATTCACTGAGCACTGAGGTGGTCGTTGCGTTCTTTTACCCGTGGGTTTCGTGATACTCAACCCACGCTACAAAGTGCAGGTTGACGCTGTGCAGCTAATAACTGACGGCTGATAGCTAATATTTTCACTTTCTTACAGACGTAAAAAAGCCCGGCTCTTTCGAGTCGGGCTTTCTTGTATTTGGAACCTGGCGATGTCGTAGTGCCCACAGCGGTAGAGAGTCACATAGCAAATGCTACACTATCATTGGTCGGGGCGGCCTTGTGCGGGGCTCG
>NZ_LKDW01000088.1 GCF_001401805.1 Pseudoalteromonas sp. P1-25 | reverse complement strand
AATAGTAAACGACTCGAGTAAATAGAGCCTGCTTTTTTCATATAAAAGGTGGAGTATGACCGTCAAGAAAAAAATAAACAGGCAACCCACCCCAAAACAAAACAATCAGCATGACACCGATCCAAATTACCAACACAATAAACGCGCTTCATAAAATTCATAAATTAATTGTCGGATGGCATGGCTCCGCCACTTATCCGACCTACGTCAATGTTGTATATATCCTAAAATTACGCTTTATTTAGCTAATGCGTAACAAATAATACAGTGGATATGTAATGCAATATCGTCGTAATTATGTAAAAGGTGGGACGTACTTTTTTACCGTTAATTTGCTCGATAGGAATAAATCGTTGTTGGTTGAGAATATCGATTTATTAAGAGAGTCAAAAGTAAAGGGGTCAAATCTTGACTTCAGACATCAAGCGCTTTTTAAAGAAATAGTAAACGACTCGAGTAAATAGAGCCTGCTTTTTT
>NZ_LKDW01000087.1 GCF_001401805.1 Pseudoalteromonas sp. P1-25 | reverse complement strand
TTCCCAGAAACGCCCTGTGCAGTTATCTTCTTTATTTGCTCTACGCGCTATATTTTCATTTAATAGGCGCATAAACCAGCTAATACTTGCTAAACGTTCTCGGTATTGTTTTACCGTTTGATTGAAAAAGATGAGTTCAACTTTACTTAGCTTCTCGCCTTGTATGTATTTTTGCGTAAGTACAGTGCCTTTACAGAGCTTATGCCAGCGAATAACAATCGCTTTATCATTCAGCCTATTTGCTTTTTTATCATCAACATACAACACTAAGTGCGTGTGGTTACTCATAACGGCATAAGCACACACATCAATACAAAATATCTTGGCTAATTCACCCAGCTTATCTTCAACCCAGCCTCGTCGATGCTCGTAAGATTGACCAGTGAAATGGTCTTCACCACATAAAAATGCACGACGAACACACCGTGAAATACAGTGATAGTATTTTGTATCAACCAAACTTACTTGACGCTTTCTTGCGATTGC
>NZ_LKDW01000086.1 GCF_001401805.1 Pseudoalteromonas sp. P1-25 | reverse complement strand
CAATGGCATTTTTTACTTTTGAAAACTCTTGATAAATACGAATATTTATCAGAATTTTATTATCAGCTTTTCCAAATTTTTAAAGAGCAGAGAATCAAAAACTTCTCAAAATTAAACACACTCTATTCTCAGGTGCTATTGCTACCCGATAAAGAATATTTATTTTTAAGAAGTAAAGTGGTGGAGCTAAGCAGGATCGAACTGCTGACCTCCTGCGTGCAAGGCAGGCGCTCTCCCAGCTGAGCTATAGCCCCACATATGCTGGTCTTATTGTCTGTTATGACACTTCAAAAGAAGTGGTGGGTCTGGGTGGATTTGAACCACCGACCTCACCCTTATCAGGGGTGCGCTCTAACCAACTGAGCTACAGACCCAAACAATAAGTGTTGTTCTCTTTACAATTAACAATCATCTGTGTGGACACTACGAACAAATAAGTTCTAAATCGTATAAGGAGGTGATCCAGCCCCAGGTTCCCCTAGGGCTACCTT
>NZ_LKDW01000085.1 GCF_001401805.1 Pseudoalteromonas sp. P1-25 | reverse complement strand
GCAGTTAGTGTAGTTTTACCGTGGTCAACGTGGCCGATTGTACCAACGTTTACGTGCGGTTTTACGCGTTCAAACTTTTCTTTTGCCATGACGGAACCTATCAGTTTTGTGTATCTAGATTACATATGAAAATAATCCACCAGAGGTAGATTAATTTAATTTTTTCAAATTTCAAATAGTTTTTTCTGACAGATAAAGGAAGTATTCAAGGAGATTCTTATGACTGGTGCTGATAGGCAGATTTGAACTGCCGACCTCACCCTTACCAAGGGTGCGCTCTACCAACTGAGCTATATCAGCAACACCATAATTGGAGCGGGCAGCGGGAATCGAACCCGCATCATCAGCTTGGAAGGCTGAGGTAATAGCCATTATACGATGCCCGCTTTAGGAACCTGTTCTTAAACTACCTCTAACCGTCAAGAATAAAGTGGTGGAGGGAGCTGGATTCGAACCAGCGAAGGCTGAGCCGTCAGATTTACAGTCTGATCCCTTTGGCCGCTCGGGAACCCCTCC
>NZ_LKDW01000084.1 GCF_001401805.1 Pseudoalteromonas sp. P1-25 | reverse complement strand
GCTTCATCCGTTACGGTGATTGTAACAACCGTGCCCTCTGGCTCACCGGTTGCTGTGCCTGAAATAGTCGGTGTGGTGTCATTAGTATCGCCAACCGGGTCAATAACCACTGTAGGCGCGGCGGTATCAACCTCGCCTGTCGTGGTGGCTGTGGTTTGATTGCCTGCGGCGTCGGTAACCGATACTTCAACGGTAAATTCACCTTCACTTAACTCATTAGGCACATCCACACTAAAGGTGCCATCGGCTTGCACTTCGGTCGTAATGGTTTGCGGGTTACCCGCTTCATCCGTTACGATGATTGTAACAACCGTGCCCTCTGGCTCACCGGTTGCTGTACCTGAAATAGTCGGTGTGGTGTCATTAGTATCCCCAACCGGGTCAATAACCACTGTGGGCGCTGCGGTATCAACCTCACCGGTTGTGGTGGCTGTGGTTTGATTGCCTGCGGCGTCGGTAACCGATACCTCAACGGTAAATTCACCTTCACTTAACTCATTAGGCACATCTACACTAAAGGTGCCATCGGCTTGCACTTC
>NZ_LKDW01000083.1 GCF_001401805.1 Pseudoalteromonas sp. P1-25 | reverse complement strand
GACTTGTTAGTCGAGGGATTTTAAATCCCTTGTGTCTACCAATTCCACCACTCGGGCATCGAGTTTGCTATTTAAAGCATGTGGAGTAATTAAATGGAGGCGGAACCCGGAGTCGAACCGAGGTGGACGGATTTGCAATCCGCTGCATGGCCACTCTGCCATTCCGCCTTAACGCTTCCAAATAATTTGGAGCGGCACACGAGGCTCGAACTCGTGACCTCGACCTTGGCAAGGTCGCGCTCTACCAACTGAGCTAGTGCCGCGTTAAACTTTGTCAGTAATTTGTCCGTTGGTGCGCGACCATGTCGCGGTAAAACGTTCTGGCAACTGAGCTAGTGCCACATAAAACATTATCAGTAATTTGTCCGTTGGTGCGCGACCATGTCGCGGTAAAACGTTCTGGCAACTGAGTTAGTGCCGTATTAAACTTTTCATTAATATTTTATCTAACTTTTAATTATCTTGGTAAAATAATTAAAAGTGGTGCCCGAGGCCGGACTTGAACCGGCACGACTTGTTAGTCGAGGGATTTTAAATCCCTTGTGTCTACCAATTCCACCACTC
>NZ_LKDW01000082.1 GCF_001401805.1 Pseudoalteromonas sp. P1-25 | reverse complement strand
GAAAGTGGTGGGCGCAGGAGGATTCGAACCTCCGACCGCCTGGTTCGTAGCCAGGTACTCTATCCAGCTGAGCTATGCGCCCACTTTCATTTTTACTTTTTTATACTCAAAGCAGAGTGTTGTAAAAGTGATGTGCGTAGGACGTAACTTCTAAAAGTGAACCTCCGACCGCTTGGCTTTAGCCAACACTTTCTACTTGTTTATACTCTAAGCAGAGTGTTGTAAAAGTGGTGGGCGCAGGAGGATTCGAACCTCCGACCGCCTGGTTCGTAGCCAGGTACTCTATCCAGCTGAGCTATGCGCCCACTTTTACTGTTTGCTTGTTTATACTCTAAGCAGAGTGTGTAAAAAGTGTTGGAAGCAGTACATATCTTGTAAGAATGAACCTTCGACCGACTTGGTTATAAACCAAACACTTTGGCTTATTTATACTCTAAGTAGAGTGTGTAAAGAGTGGTGGGCGCAGGAGGATTCGAACCTCCGACCGCCTGGTTCGTAGCCAGGTACTCTATCCAGCTGAGCTATGCGCCCAATCTTTACTTTACAAGACTTGCCATTAAAAAAATGGTGGAGAAGGAGGGATTCGAACCCTCGATAGAGCTACAAACTCTATACTCCCTTAGCAGGGGAGCTCCTTCGGCCACTCGGACA
>NZ_LKDW01000081.1 GCF_001401805.1 Pseudoalteromonas sp. P1-25 | reverse complement strand
TTTATGTCAAAAGTATTTATGGGCTTGACCATTGCAACCATTGTTGGCGTGCCTATTGTTACCTTGGTGGGGCAAAATCTAAGCTGGCGTTATTGCTTAGGGGGCGCTGCCGTTTTAGCGTTCATTGCATTTATATTTGTGTACAAAGTAGTGCCAAATATTGATAACGCTAAGCCATCTAACTTACTTAACGAGTTTGGCGTACTAAAAAATAAACTGGTGTGGTCTATTTTAGGGATTGTTATTATTGGCTTTGGTGGCGTGTTTTGTATTTATACATACATTGCCGATACCATTTTAGATGTAACTAAAACAGCCCCTTATACTATTTCTATCGCCATGGTTATGTTTGGTATTGGCTGTACATTAGGTAATTACCTATTAGGTAAAGCGGCCGATAAATCGGCCATTAAAACCACCGGCCTTGCACTGGTGTGCACCATTGTATTTGCCATTGCCTACGTTAGCGCAAGTTACAATATATGGATGCTTTATGTGGTTATATTTTTTATTGGTTGCAGTGTGGGTTTGGCAACGCTTATTCAATCTTTATTAATGGATGTCGCCCCAGAGGGCCATGCAATGATAGGTGCATTAGTACAATGCGCATTTAACACCGCAAATGCTATTGGCCCTTGGGTTGGCGGGGCTGTTATTGCACAAGGTGCAGCACCTAA
>NZ_LKDW01000080.1 GCF_001401805.1 Pseudoalteromonas sp. P1-25 | reverse complement strand
TTAGGTGCTGCACCTTGTGCAATAACAGCCCCGCCAACCCAAGGGCCAATAGCATTTGCGGTGTTAAATGCGCATTGTACTAATGCACCAATCATAGCATGGCCCTCTGGGGCGACATCCATTAATAAAGATTGAATAAGCGTTGCCAAACCCACACTGCAACCAATTAAAAATATTACCGTATACAGCAACCAAACATTGTAACTTGCGCTAACGTAGGCAATGGCAAATACAATGGTGCACACCAGTGCAAGGCCGGTGGTTTTAATGGCAGATTTATCAGCCGCTTTACCTAATAGGTAATTACCTAATGTACTACCAATACCAAACATCACCATGGCGATAGAAATAGTGTAAGGGGCTGTTTTAGTTACATCTAAAATGGTATCGGCAATGTATGTATAAATACAAAACACGCCGCCAAAGCCAATAATAACAATCCCTAAAATAGACCACACCAGTTTATTTTTAAGTACGCCAAACTCGTTAAGTAAGTTAGATGGCTTAGCGTTATCAATATTTGGCACTACTTTGTACACAAATATAAATGCAATAAACGCTAAAACGGCAGCGCCCCCTAAGCAATACCGCCAGCTTAGATTTTGCCCCACCAAGGTAACAATAGGCACGCCAACAATGGTTGCAATGGTCAAGCCCATAAATACTTTTGACATAAA
>NZ_LKDW01000079.1 GCF_001401805.1 Pseudoalteromonas sp. P1-25 | reverse complement strand
TGCACAAAGAGAAGCGAATGAGGAGTAAATGAGAAAATTCAACCAATGCAGACATCTTATTTATCACTACTCTAAAGCGCAGCGTCTCTTAAACTCTTTGTGAGTATTTGTTTTTAAGGATTAAAGTTTAGCTTTCAAAGCCAGCAAATTAGTTATCTACGGGGTGAAATTATGTATTTATTCGCAGACGTAGAGCTTGCTCACGTTAGAAGCGCAGCTTCTTGTAAAAGATCAATTGCACAAAGAGAATAAAATGAGGAGTAAATGAGAAGACAAAGTTAATACAGCGTTTTATAAATTTAGTGTTTTAATTACTTCTCTAAAGCGGAGCGTCTCTTAAACTCTTTGTGAAAATAAACTAAATCTAATTGCACAAAGAGAAGCGAATGAGAAGTAAATGAGAAGACAAAACCAATCCTGGCATTTTATTTATCACTACTCTAAAGCGGAGCGTCTCTAAACCTCTTTGTGAGTATTTGTTTTTAAGGATTAAAGTTTAGCTTTCAAAGCCAGCAAATTAGTCATCTACGGGGTGAAATTATGTATTTATTTGTAGACGTAGAGCTTGCTCACGTTAAAAGCGCAGCTTCTTGTAAAAGATCAATTGCACAAAGAGAAGCGAATGAGGAGAAAATGAGAAGACATAACCAATCCTGGCATTTTATTTATCACAACTCTAATGTAACTCCACCCAATTTAGTACAGCTCTTTCATAGAATTTTATGCCACCTTAAGATAACCTATTGGTGTCATATCGCCAAGTGAATCA
>NZ_LKDW01000078.1 GCF_001401805.1 Pseudoalteromonas sp. P1-25 | reverse complement strand
TGGAGTCGTCCTTGAAATACCACCCTTGTAGTTTTGATGTTCTAACGTTGGCCCCTGAATCGGGGTTACGGACAGTGCCTGGTGGGTAGTTTGACTGGGGCGGTCTCCTCCCAAAGAGTAACGGAGGAGCACGAAGGTTGGCTAAGTACGGTCGGACATCGTACGGTTAGTGTAATGGTAGAAGCCAGCTTAACTGCGAGACAGACACGTCGAGCAGGTACGAAAGTAGGTCATAGTGATCCGGTGGTTCTGAATGGAAGGGCCATCGCTCAACGGATAAAAGGTACTCCGGGGATAACAGGCTGATACCGCCCAAGAGTTCATATCGACGGCGGTGTTTGGCACCTCGATGTCGGCTCATCACATCCTGGGGCTGAAGTCGGTCCCAAGGGTATGGCTGTTCGCCATTTAAAGTGGTACGCGAGCTGGGTTTAGAACGTCGTGAGACAGTTCGGTCCCTATCTGCCGTGGGCGTTTGAGAATTGAGAGGGGTTGCTCCTAGTACGAGAGGACCGGAGTGAACGAACCGCTGGTGTTCGGGTTGTCATGCCAATGGCATTGCCCGGTAGCTACGTTCGGAACTGATAAGCGCTGAAAGCATCTAAGCGCGAAGCAGGCCTCGAGATGAGTTCTCACTAGACTTTTAAAGTCTCTGAAGGGCCGTTGAAGACTACAACGTTGATAGGCAAGATGTGGAAGTGGTGTGAGCCATTAAGCTAACTTGTACTAATTACCCGTGAGGCTTAACCATACAACGCCAAACGCGTTTTATGTGACAGAAACAAGCGACAGAAGTTAATAGCTA
>NZ_LKDW01000077.1 GCF_001401805.1 Pseudoalteromonas sp. P1-25 | reverse complement strand
AGTGAAATCGAGTAGGTCGGAGCACGTGAAACTTTGACTGAATATAGGTGGACCATCATCTAAGGCTAAATACTCCCAACTGACCGATAGTGAACCAGTACCGTGAGGGAAAGGCGAAAAGAACCCCTGTGAGGGGAGTGAAATAGAACCTGAAACCGTGTACGTACAAGCAGTAGGAGCCCTTCGAGGGTGACTGCGTACCTTTTGTATAATGGGTCAGCGACTTATATTTTGTAGCGAGGTTAACCGATTAGGGTAGCCGTAGGGAAACCGAGTCTTAACTGGGCGAATAGTTGCAAGGTATAGACCCGAAACCCGGTGATCTAGCCATGGGCAGGTTGAAGGTTGAGTAACATCAACTGGAGGACCGAACCCACTAACGTTGAAAAGTTAGGGGATGACCTGTGGCTAGGAGTGAAAGGCTAATCAAACCGGGAGATAGCTGGTTCTCCCCGAAATCTATTTAGGTAGAGCCTCGGACGAATACTTACGGGGGTAGAGCACTGTTAAGGCTAGGGGGTCATCCCGACTTACCAACCCTTTGCAAACTCCGAATACCGTAAAGTACTATCCGGGAGACACACGGCGGGTGCTAACGTCCGTCGTGAAGAGGGAAACAACCCAGACCGCCAGCTAAGGTCCCAAAGTCATAGTTAAGTGGGAAACGATGTGGAAAGGCCCAGACAGCCAGGAGGTTGGCTTAGAAGCAGCCATCCTTTAAAGAAAGCGTAATAGCTCACTGGTCGAGTCGGTCTGCGCGGAAGATGTAACGGGGCTAAACTATGCACCGAAGCTGCGGATTCATCTTAGGATGAGTGGTAGGGGAGCGTTCTGTAAGC
>NZ_LKDW01000075.1 GCF_001401805.1 Pseudoalteromonas sp. P1-25 | reverse complement strand
AGATGACTAATTTGCTGGCTTTGAAAGCTAAACTTTAATCCTTAAAAACAAATACTCACAAAGAGTTTAAGAGACGCTCCGCTTTAGAGAAGTAATTAAAACACTAAATTTATAAAATGTTGTATTAACTTTGTCTTCTCATTTACTCCTCATTTTATTCTCTTTGTGCAATTAATCTTTTATTGTCTATGATATAAAATCAATGCGCTTAAAGTTTTATAAGGATATATATGGATATTAATAAATTGACACATGCTGTGATTGGTTGTGCTATAGAGGTACATAAAACTTTAGGGCCAGGTTTGTTAGAATCGACTTATGAAGCCTGTTTAATATATGAATTAAATGAATTAGGTCTAACGTCGAAGAGTCAACATGACTTACCTGTTTATTACAAAGACACACATATTAATGCTGGCTACAGGTTAGATATTTTGTTGCCCAATAAATTAATAATCGAGCTTAAATCTGTAGAAAAGTTATTACCGATTCATTCGGCACAATTAATAACCTATATGAAACTTGCAAATGTTAGTGCTGGCCTTTTAATCAACTTTAATACTATAAAACTAATTGACGGTATAAAAAGATTTAATTTTTAAGCTATTTCATTTGCTGTTCCTCTATTTAGCTTCACTCTTAAAAGACTAATTTTTAAACATTACTCACAAAGAGGTTTAGAGACGCTACGCTTTAGAGTAGTGATAAATAAGATGTCTGCATTGGTTGAGTTTCTCATTTACTCCTCATTCACTTCTCTTTGTGCAATTTGCTTAAGTTACTTTTCCACAAAGAAGTTTTCAGACGCTGCGCTTTAGAGTCGTAATAAACAAAGTAAAATGTCTGGATCGGTTTTGTCTTCTCATTCGCTTCTCTTTGTGCAATTAGTTTAAGTTACTTTTTCACAAAGAGGTTTAGAGACGCTGCGCTTTAGAGTAGTGATAAATAAGATGTCTGCATTGGTTGAATTTTCTCATTTACTCCTCATTCGCTTCTCTTTGTGCA
>NZ_LKDW01000074.1 GCF_001401805.1 Pseudoalteromonas sp. P1-25 | reverse complement strand
GTGAGTGTCACCGTGCCGCCAATTTCGTTACTGGTGCCCTGTAATGTCGGTGTTAGGTCGTTTACATCGCCTACATTTTGTATCGTAAGTGTGGGGGCTTGCGTGTCAATCGTAGTGGTTTCACTCACGGTGGTTTCGTTGCCTACGCTATCGCGTACGCTCACTTCAATCGTGCTTTCACCTTCACTAAGTGGTGTACTCGGTGTGGCGCTCCAATCACCATTTGCATCAACAAGCGCAGTGATGGTTTGTGGATTACCATCGCTGTCGGTCACCACTATCGTCACTTGCGCGCCTTCGCCCGCATCGCTCGTGCCACTGATTATAGGCGTGTTGCTATTGCTTTGTGCATCCACCTCAACAGTAAGCGTAGGCGGTGTGCTATCAAAGTCATCTGAGCTGATTGTGCGCGTGTTACCGGCTGCATCGGTGGCTGTGGCTATTACAGAGCCAACATCAAGGAGTGATACATCCAAGCCCACTAATGACCAATTACCATTGGCATCGGTTGTGGTGGTGTAAGTGGCCCCAATGCCACCGCCTATAAGTTGCTCAGTGATAGTAATTTCGCTGCCTGCTGGCAGGTCAGAGGTACCGCTTAGGGTCACTAATAAACCAAGCTCAAAGGTCGGTGTAAAGGCAAGGGTTGGTGGCGTCACATCCACTTCGCCGTTGTCTGTGCCTGTACCCGAGTTGCCTGCTGCATCAGTGATGCTGGCGCTAACACTGTAGTTGCCTTCTGCTAAGTCGCTGGTTGGTGTTGCACTCCAATTGCCGTTGACATCGGTTTGAACATCTAGGGTTTGTACGTTGTTCGCTGCATCGGTAAAGGTTACCGTGACGGTGCTGTTGGGTGCATCACTGGTGCCCGTTACACTTGGCGTGCTGTCGTTGGTGAGCGCTGGTGCATCTACACTCACACTTGGCGCGGTGGTATCGATGTTACCGCTGCCGGTGATATCAGTGCTGTTGCCCGCCGCATCACTAATAGTCGCTTCAATGCTGTAAGGCCCTTCAGCCAATGCGTTTGGCACTTCGACTGAGAAGTTGCCGCTCGCATC
>NZ_LKDW01000073.1 GCF_001401805.1 Pseudoalteromonas sp. P1-25 | reverse complement strand
TGTAACTCCCCCAAAAAATGAAACAGTTCATAAGTAGAATTTTCCATTAACGAAAATAGGAAAATTTACGATGAGAAAAAGCAAATTCACCGAAACTCAAATTGTCAGCATGATCAAAGAAGCTGAATCAGGTATTCCTGTGCCTGAAGTCTGCCGTAAACATGGTATCGGGCAAAGCACATTTTATAAATGGCGCTCAAAATATGGTGGTATGGAAGCTTCAGATGTTAAACGCCTTAAAGAGCTTGAAGAAGAAAACCGTAAGCTAAAAGATATGTTTGCAACGCTGAGCTTAAAGCACTCGATGCTTGAGGATATCATTGCAAAAAAGCTATAAAAACAAGTAGACGCAGAGCTTGGGTTGAGCACTTAAGAGCCCAATTTAACGTCAGCGTCGCATTTGCTTGTGAAGTGGCTGGGCTAAGCCGCTCAGTTTTTTATTACAAACATAAACGGCCATCAGATGATGAAGTTATCGACGCACTTCTTGCGCTGGTAGAGCGCCATCAAAGGTGGGGCCTACCGAAGCTATTCAAAAGGCTTCGCAATAAAGGTAAGTCGTGGAATAAGAAGCGTGTTGAACGCGTTTACAACATGCTAAAGCTAAACTTGAGACGAAAGGGTAAGCGCCGTGTACCAACAAGAACACCTGAGCCATTAAGTGCACCAACCCAACATAATGAATCTTGGTCAATGGACTTTATGAGTGATGCATTAAGCTACGGTCATCGTTTTAGAACATTAAATGTACTCGATGACTTCAATCGACAAGCATTAGCCATTGA
This sequence comes from Pseudoalteromonas sp. P1-25, assembly GCF_001401805.1. Lineage (GTDB taxonomy): Bacteria > Pseudomonadota > Gammaproteobacteria > Enterobacterales > Alteromonadaceae > Pseudoalteromonas. The sequence continues at coordinate 404 of NZ_LKDW01000073.1, read as the reverse complement.
AGTTGATACCAGTTTAACGGCTGAGAGAGTGATTAGGACACTAAAGCATATTATTGCTTGGCGTGGTAAACCAAAGCAAATTAGAGTAGATAACGGCCCTGAGTTTACTTCCACTGCGCTTGAGACTTGGGCTATGGAAAACAATATCAAGCTGGAGTTTATAAAACCTGGTAGCCCTTATCAAAATGGTTTTGTGGAGAGGTTTAACCGAAGTTACCGTGAAGAAGTGCTAGATTTATACTTGTTTGAGTCACTACAAGAAGTACGAGAAATCACTGATGAGTGGTTAGATATTTATAATTATGAACGGCCTCATGATTCACTTGGCGATATGACACCAATAGGTTATCTTAAGGTGGCATAAAATTCTATGAAAGAGCTGTACTAAATTGGGTGGAGTTACA
>NZ_LKDW01000072.1 GCF_001401805.1 Pseudoalteromonas sp. P1-25 | reverse complement strand
AGTATTAATTAGCTAGGCTAATTATTACTCTACGATAGTTGCTACAACACCAGCACCTACAGTACGGCCACCTTCACGGATAGCGAAACGAAGACCTTCGTCCATCGCGATTGGCGCGATTAGAGTTACTGTCATCTTAACGTTATCACCAGGCATTACCATTTCTACGCCTTCTGGTAACTGTACGTCACCTGTTACGTCAGTTGTACGGAAGTAGAACTGTGGACGGTAACCTTTGAAGAATGGAGTATGACGACCACCTTCATCTTTAGAAAGTACGTATACTTCTGAAGTGAATGTAGTGTGTGGCTTGATTGAACCAGGCTTAGCTAGTACTTGACCACGTTCAACGTCTTCACGCTTAGTACCACGTAGAAGTGCACCAATGTTCTCACCAGCACGACCTTCGTCAAGAAGCTTACGGAACATCTCAACACCAGTACAAGTAGACTTAGTAGTCTCTTTGATACCAACGATTTCAACTTCGTCGTTCACGTTGATGATACCAGCTTCAACACGGCCAGTTACAACAGTACCACGACCTTGGATTGAGAAAACGTCTTCGATAGGCATGATGAATGGCTTATCGATGTCACGCTCTGGCTCTGGAATGTAAGAATCTAGTGCTTCTGCAAGCTCAACGATCTTGTCTTCCCACTGCTTTTCGCCTTCAAGTGCTTTAAGTGCAGAACCTTGAATTAGTGGTAAGTCATCACCTGGGAAGTCGTACTCAGAAAGAAGTTCACGAACTTCCATTTCTACTAGCTCAAGTAGCTCTTCATCGTCAACCATGTCACATTTGTTCATGAATACAACGATGTAAGGTACGCCAACCTGACGAGAAAGTAGGATGTGCTCACGTGTTTGTGGCATAGGGCCGTCAGTCGCAGCTACTACTAAGATAGCGCCGTCCATCTGAGCAGCACCGGTGATCATGTTTTTAACATAATCGGCGTGTCCAGGACAATCTACGTGTGCGTAGTGACGAGTTGGTGTATCGTACTCAACGTGAGAAGTTGAGATTGTGATACCACGCTCGCGCTCTTCTGGAGCGTTATCGATTGATGCGAAATCTTTAGCAACACCGCCGTATACTTTTGCAAGTACGTTAGTGATTGCTGCAGTTAGTGTAGTTTTACCGTGGTCAACGTGGCCGATTGTACCAACGTTTACGTGCGGTTTTACGCGTTCAAACTTTTCTTTTGCCAT
>NZ_LKDW01000071.1 GCF_001401805.1 Pseudoalteromonas sp. P1-25 | reverse complement strand
GTGAGTGTCACCGTGCCGCCAATTTCGTTACTGGTGCCCTGTAATGTCGGTGTTAGGTCGTTTACATCGCCTACATTTTGTATCGTAAGCGTGGGTGCTTGCGTGTCTAGAGTAATTGTATCGGTTACTGTTGTCGTGTTTCCTGCTTCATCAGACACACTCACTTCGATGGTGTTATCACCTTCATTCAACTCTGTCTGAGGGGTTACTGTCCAATTTCCATTGGCATCAACTGTGGTAGTCAATGTTTGTTCTACACCGTTTTCATCAGTAATCACCACAGTAACCGTAGTGCCTACATCGGCATCACTCGTGCCTGAAATAGTAGGTGTTGTATCATTAGTTATAGCATCAAAGTCAACGGTTAGACTTGGCCCTGAAGTATCGATATTACCGGTTGCTGTATCTAAAGCACTATTGCCTGCAGCATCAGAAACCTCTGCTTGTACAGTATAATCCCCTGAAGCCAACTCTTGAGAAAGCTCTACACTCCAATTCCCTTGTGCATCCGTTGTCGTATTAAACGAGCGAATAACGCCTTGGGAGTCAGTAACAGTCAAGCTTATTACAGTGCCAGATACAACGCCTGTAGTATTACCAGCAATAATTGGTGTTGTATCATTACTGGTTTCTAGGTCGTTAATTTGTATAGTCGGCGGCGTAATATCAATTACAGCATCAAGCTCGGTGGTGGCTGAGCCACCGCCTAAATCAGTTACAGTTGCACTGATTGATACATTTCCCTCAGGTAAATCTGCAGGTGGTGTAACACTCCACTGTCCGTTTGCATCAACAACGGTGGTTAGGGTGATCGTTGCCCCAGTAGAGTCTGTTATCTGAACTTCTATAGACGAGCCCACTTCTGCATTAAAAGTATCACCACTTATTTGCGGTGTTTGGTCGTTGGTTTCACCAATGACATCGATAGTGATAGTTAACGCACTTGTATCAATGGTGCCAGAGGCACTTGCAGTGCCTTCATTGCCGACGCTATCACTAATACTAGCATCAACCGTATAACTGCCTTCCGCTAAAGCAACAGGTACTTCAACCGTCCAACTACCATCAGCAATAACTTGTGCTGTGATTGTTTGCACTGCACCATTTGCATCCGTTACGGTTAAAGTAACGGTTGACCCCGTAGGCTCGCCGCTAACTGTACCAGATAGTGTCGGAGTAGTATCACTCGTATCACCTAACGCATTTATCGTCACAACCGGCGCAGTTATGTCAACTTCGCCTGTAGTGGTGGCTGTGGTTTCATTACCTGCAGAGTCGGTGATCGATACTTCAACGGTAAATTCACCTTCACTTAACTCATTAAGCACATCTACACTAAAGGTGCCATCGGCTTGCACTTCGGTCGTAATGGTTTGCGGGTTACCCGCTTCATCCGTTACGGTGATTGTAACA
>NZ_LKDW01000069.1 GCF_001401805.1 Pseudoalteromonas sp. P1-25 | reverse complement strand
TGGGTTAGAAACCGGAAGTTTACTTCCGTTTTGTACTTTAAGATTATAAGTTGGTATCTAATGAAAGCTCGGCAGTCCAACTCTTTTCTGCCCCAAGACGAGTTAACGTAAATGCTCTAAGGGCAGCTTTTAGTGAAAACCAGTCATTGTAGTTCGAGCAATTTTACTTCGTATTGATATACTAATGTCATGATTAAAGTTGATTTTATGGTTGGACGATGAAAACAATAGGCAAGTTGGCTAAAGAACTTGATATAGGCGTAGAAACTATACGGTTTTATGAGCGGGAAGGCTTGATAAAACAGCCTCAAAAACCTCAAAATGGTTATCGTGTCTATGACGACTCAATCACCAAACAATTACAATTCATCTGTAAGGCCAAAGCACTTGGCTTTACTCTAAAAGAAGTGGCTTCATTGATGTCAATGGATGGCGATTGTGCCAAAGTAGAATCCCTAGGCTTGCTGAAATTGAACGTAATTCAAAATAAGATAGCTGACCTTCAACGCTTAGAAGTCGTCATAAAAGAAATGACTAATTCATGCCGCAACAATAACGATCAATCCCACTGCCCAATAATCGATTCGCTAAAATAGTATTGACTCCGTACCTACCTACGGAGTTCATACTCAAATCATTCAAATAATGTTAGACGTTAAAAATGATTAATAAGATTTTAGATAAAGTTAGCTCAGGTGGTGTTTGGCTTGCGGCTCTTAGTTGTACGGGGTGCTTCCCCGCACTCGGCTCGTTAGCATCAGCATTAGGATTAGGCTTTCTCTCTCACTTTGAGGGAATTGCTGTAAATACCTTGTTACCTATATTTGCAACTCTGGCATTGTTGGTAAATTTGTATAACTGGTATAAAAACCAAAATCATGCGAGAGGTATTCTTGGGGTTATTGGCCCTATAGCGGTTTTGTTAACCCTCTATCCACTATGGCAATACGAATGGAGCACTTATTTGTTTTATGTAGGTATTTGTTTGATGATTGTAATGTCCGTATTAGACATTGTTAAACCTTTGAAGGAGCAAACATGCAAAGTATAGAGTTAAATTCTACCATTACTTGCCCTGAGTGTGGCTTCAGTAAAACTGAAGAAATGCCAACCAACGCTTGCCAGTGGTATTATGAATGTGAATCTTGCAAAGTTCTCCTAAAGCCTTTGAAAGGCGATTGTTGCGTATATTGCTCTTATGGAACAGTGAAATGCCCGCCAATTCAAGAAGGTCAAAGTTGTTGCGATAGCTAAATGACAGTCTATTAATGGCAATGAGAAGGCATAAAAAGAAATAGTGAAATGTCAGCAATCGTATCATTGCAGCCTTTATCACTAAGTCACTCAAGGGCTGCTTTTGGCACAGAGCCGTCCTTCAGCTCTAACTCATTTTTGTCCAAAAACGAGTTTACCCGACCCTCCGCTTTTCGCTCAAATAAGACCCCGAAAAATGGCTCATATAGCTATCTAGGCCAACGCTTTCAAAAACAGAAGTATATTTCCGATAACTACCTTTGAATTCCTATAAACGGAAGTTTGCTTCCGAAATATAGCAATATTGGGTTAGAAACCGGAAGTTTACTTCCGTTTTGTACTTTAA
>NZ_LKDW01000068.1 GCF_001401805.1 Pseudoalteromonas sp. P1-25 | reverse complement strand
CCCGCCGCATCACTAATAGTCGCTTCAATGCTGTAAGGCCCTTCAGCCAATGCGTTTGGCACTTCGACTGAGAAGTTGCCGCTCGCATCCACAGTCGTCGTAAAGGTTTGCTCTACCCCTAAGTCGTCGGTAACGGTAAAGGTGATCACGGTGCCTTCTAGTGCATCACTGGTGCCGCTTAGCGTTGGGGTTACGTCGTTACTTGAACCTGGGCTGGTTAACTCAAGCGTTGGCGCAATGGTGTCTACTTCACCTGAGCCAGAGGCTGTGGCTTCATTGCCAGCGGCATCGCTTACGCTTGCACTTACTGTGTAGCTGCCCTCAGCAAGCACTTGTGAGGCGGCCACACTCCAAGTGCCATTCGCACCGAGTGTCGTTGTCACCGTATGTGTCACGTTATTACTATCGGTGATCTCTACCGTTACGGTGCTGCCTTGCGGTGCATTGGCGGTGCCGGTAATCGTCGGTGTGGTGTCGTTTGTTACGCTTAGCGTATCCACTTCAATCGCTGGTATGGTGGTGTCAATAATACCGGTTTCGCTCGCGCTGCCGATATTCCCTAGACCATCGTCTACTTCGGCGGTGACCGTGTATTCGCCTTCAGCTAAAGCACTTGGTGCATCAACACTCCATACGCCACCGCTGACTGTAGTGGTGGCGGTGGTTTCAACGCCTGCACTGTCTACAAATGTAAGGCTAATCGTGGTGCCATCGACTGCATCGCTTGTTCCGCTAATAGTGGGTGTGGTGTCGTTGGTATCTACCAAGGCATTAATGCTAATGCTTGGCGCGGTGGTGTTCAGTGTTGCGATTTCACTAACCGTGGTGGTATTACCGGCGTTATCGCTCACGCTCGCTTCAATGGTCAGCTCACCATCAGCCAGCGCATTTGGTACATCCGCTGACCAACTGCCATCCGCTTGCACTGTGGCGCTGAAGGTTTCTGTTGTCACCCCATCACTTACGCTGATACTAATCACCGTGCCTGCAGGTGCATTGGTGGTACCACTAATGGTTGGCGTGCTGTCGTTGGTCGCGCCCACGGTATCGAGTGTCAGTGTCGGTGCAAGGCTGTCTATGGTGCCCGACTGGGTCGCGCCGCCTGTATTGCCCGCCGCATCCGTAATACTAGCTTGCACACTGTAGCTACCATCAGGTAATGCTGGGCTCGTTGCTTGCCAGTTGCCGTTGGCATCCACTGTGGCGGTGATTGCGATATCGTCGCCGTTGCTATCGGTAATAACAATATTGACAACAGTGCCTTGCGGCTCTGTTGAAGTACCACTGATGAGTGGCGTGCTGTCGTTGCCAAGTCCCAGTGCATCCACCGTGACAACCGGTGTAATGGTATCGACATTGCCACTGCTGTTGGCTGTGCTCTCATTGCCTGCCGCGTCGGTTATGCTGGCTGTGACAGTAAAGTCACCTTGCGCGAGCGCACCGGGGATTTCAATATCCCAATGACCATCCGCCTCAACGGTGGTCGTGAGAGTTTGCTCAGCGCCGTCACTGTCGGTCACGGTGAGTGTCACCGTGCCGCCAATTTCGTTACTGGTGCCCTGTAATGTCGGTGTTAGGTCGTTTACATCGCCTACATTTTGTATCGTAAG
>NZ_LKDW01000067.1 GCF_001401805.1 Pseudoalteromonas sp. P1-25 | reverse complement strand
AGCTGATAGCTGATAGCTGATAGCTGATAGCTGATAGCTGATAGCTGATAGCTGATAGCTGATAGCTGATAGCTGATAGCTGATAGCTTCCCATTCATTCAGCCCCCATCTACTTTTAACCTGCTAAGTTAAAAATAATTAATTTATAAATAAAGGACTACCCATGAAAGCTGTTATTCCTGTTGCTGGCCTTGGTACGCGTATGCTGCCTATGACTAAAGCAATCCCTAAAGAAATGCTACCTATTGTAGATAAGCCACTTATACAATACATAGTAAGTGAGTGTGTAGCTGCTGGTGTTAAAGACATTGTACTTGTAACGCATAGTTCTAAAAACGCCATAGAAAACCATTTTGATACTAGCTACGAGCTTGAAGCAACGCTTGAAAAACGCGTTAAGCGTGCTCTGCTTGAAGAAGTACGCTCTATTTGCCCTACCGATGTAACAGTTATGAGTGTACGCCAAGGCGAAGCTAAAGGCCTAGGCCACGCTATTTTGTGTGCAAAGCCAATTGTGGGCGATAACGATTTTATTGTACTGCTGCCAGATGTGATACTTGATGCTTACACAGCCGATCAAAAAACTGAAAACTTAGCAGCTATGATCAAACGCTTTAACGAAACTAAAGCAAGTCAAATTATGCTTGAGCCGGTAGCACAAGAAGATGTAAGTAAATACGGTATTGCTGATATAAACGGCGTGCAATTAACGCCAGGCAACAGTGCGGCAATTAAAACCATGGTTGAAAAGCCTGAAGCTGATAAAGCGCCTTCAAACCTTGCTGTAGTAGGGCGTTATGTACTAAGCAAAAACATTTGGCCACTGCTTGCTAAAACACCAGTAGGTGCTGGTGGTGAAATACAATTAACCGACTCTATTGATGAGCTAATGAAGCAAGAAACCGTTGAAGCGTTTCACATGAGTGGCCGCTCGCATGACTGTGGCGATAAGCTAGGCTACTTAAAAGCAATTGTAGAATACGGAATGCGCGATGCAAAACTTGGCGATGATTTTGGCCAATATTTAACGTCGTTAGTTAACGATGAGCCGGCTGCGCAATCTGATAATGTTGTAAATTTATAATATTGTAGAATCTATATTATTTATAAGCGCGGCTATATGCCGCGCTTTTTTGTGGGTGTATGTATTTTGGCTGACAGCCAGCTATTGTGCTCTGCGTGAGCAAGCTTCACGCCTACATAGGTTTTATGCTCGGAGTATATTGTTATTTTGTAGGCGCCTTGCTTGCTGGCGCACTTAGGCTTTATGCCTAGTTAAACAATAAATTTAGACGCGAGGTAAACTCGCTGCTACTTAAATGCCTTACTCATTTACTCCTCTTTTTCTTCTCTTTGTGCAATAGGGTTTTAAGTAACTTATTTACAAAGTGGTTAAGAGACGCTGCGCTATAGAGGATAACGCTGTAGTCGCGGCTTTATGCCGCGTTAAGGCTAAACGCGAGGAAAACTCGCTACTACTTAAATGCCTTACTCATTTACTCCTCTTTTGCTTCTCTTTGTGCAATAGGGTTTTAAGTAACTTATTCACTAAGAGGTTAGGAGACGCTGCGCTCTAGAGGGGAACGTTGTAGTCGCGGCTTTATGCCGCGTTAAGGCTAAACGCGAGGAAAACTCGCTGCTACTTATATGTTTTCTCATTTACTCCTCTTTTTCTT
>NZ_LKDW01000066.1 GCF_001401805.1 Pseudoalteromonas sp. P1-25 | reverse complement strand
TGTGGTGGGTGATACTGGACTTGAACCAGTGACCCTCGCCTTGTAAGGGCGATGCTCTCCCAACTGAGCTAATCACCCACATATAAATTAAATGCTACTATTTAAAATAGTACTGGACTTTAACCAGTAAACGCCACCCTCTATTATTTAAACGGTGATGTTCTCTTTTCTAATTGAGCTAACAGCTCAATTAAAGTTCTAGACGTGTACACTTAGTAAAGTGGTGGGTAATACTGGACTTGAACCAGTGACCCTCGCCTTGTAAGGGCGATGCTCTCCCAACTGAGCTAATCACCCACATCTAAATAACATTGCATTGCTGCGTTGTTGTGGGGCGCTATTATAGATAGAGTTGCAAATGTGTCAACACTTGAATGATAAAAATGTGCTGAATGAAGGTTTTATAAACAACGCGATGTGGTTGGCGTTTACTTTATCACCAAATTTAAACAAGCAGGACAAATAAACAGCTAAATTAAGCGAAGTGACTGCCTTATTTTTTATATACAATAAAAAGCGTTTGCTTAAATAAACGAATAAAAGCCAATGTTTAAATTGATACATCAAGCGTGACGTCTTTTCACAAAGAAAAGTCATGGTCAAAAAAATTAAAATTTTAGAGCCACTATAAGTTAATCTTTAAAAAGGACGAACAGTTTAAAAGGAATAAGTCTTAATCTGTATTGCCATTAGTGCGAATAAACTTTAACTAACCTCAAGAGTTTTGGCACAGTGACAACTAAATAGAGCCTATTACCCAAATTTGATCTTAGCCTTTAAAACGACACGAGCTATTTGTTGGTATGTTTAACGACGATCTAATTCACTTCAACTTTTATATTTTTTCAAGCAATTTAAAAAGGGGAGGGATATGCATTTAATAAATAAGGTTATCGAATAGGGTTCAGAGATTTAAATAACACACTTATAATCGCAGGTTGGCCTGGTTTAAGTCATGGCAAAAAGTGCTTTTTGAATCTGTACTTAATTTGCATATAAATGTATACCTTTTATGGTAAACATTATTAGGTCATCAACGAGGTATGAATAGTTAATTAATCTGTTTATAGTGCTGTTAGGTGAAGTAGAGCCCGAATTTTATTGAAATTGCAATTTTTAGCATGCTTGATAGCCAGTTTGTTGAAAATTAAACCATTTAAATAAAGTGACATAAAAAACTGTTGACTTTATTTGGGGGGGTGCATAGAATGCGCCCCGCACTCAGCGATACACAACGTGTTAAACACGTTAGGTATTAAAAAGGTTTGGGGCTATAGCTCAGCTGGGAGAGCGCTTCGCTGGCAGCGAAGAGGTCTGCGGTTCGATCCCGCATAGCTCCACCAAATCTTTGTGCATGTCCTAGGGTAGCAGTTTTCTGTGTCCCCATCGTCTAGAGGCCTAGGACACCGCCCTTTCACGGCGGTAACAGGGGTTCGAATCCCCTTGGGGACGCCATCTAACAAATAGTTAGACGTGGTTTGACCAAGAGAAAAACGTAACACTTAAAGCTCGAGTCTTTATGTGTGTTAAGCGTATTACCTTAGCAGCTCGTGATATGAGTTAAACTTATCAACTGTCCTAGTGACACTTTTTAGTGTCCCCATCGTCTAGAGGCCTAGGACACCGCCCTTTCACGGCGGTAACAGGGGTTCGAATCCCCTTGGGGACGCCACTTACTATTT
>NZ_LKDW01000065.1 GCF_001401805.1 Pseudoalteromonas sp. P1-25 | reverse complement strand
ACCGCACCAAATTTGCGATGGGTAAAGATGTAGTTGCTGTTGAGCAAAAACTTGAAAAGGTTGTCCCTAAAGAATTTAAAGTAGACGTACACCACTGGCTAATACTACACGGGCGCTATACTTGCGTTGCCCGTAAGCCTAAATGCGGCAGCTGTATTATTGAAGACTTGTGTGAGTTTAAAGATAAGACTGACTAATAGCGTGGTCAATAGTCTTTTATATCTGTTTCTATTTTGAGTCCTATTGGGTAGTTTGATTTAGAAAGCTCAGCAAACGCTTAGCATTACTGCTTTGAAATACGTTACTTGGCCAAACAGCATATATGGGTATAGGCTCAATTTTCCAGTTAGTTAATAACTCAACTAAAGATCTATCTTTTAGCCCTTTTTCAACTAAATAGTCTGGTGGAGTCGCTATACCTAACCCATTCAGACATAGTTCTGTCATTGCTTCTACGCTATTAACGCTAACATTGCTCTTAAAGCTAATATCGACTTTCTCGCCGTTAGCATCAATCAAGGTTCTTCTATTAGGAAGCATGGTAAGTTTTATCCAGTTGTATTGCTCTATATCAACAGGAGAAATTGGCTCCTCTATCATTTGAGCGAATTCATAAGAGCAGACTAATTTTCTCTTTATTTCACCCACTCGTGTCGCGATTAGATTACTGTCCTCCATTTCACCAGCTCGAAAAGCGATATCTATCCCTTGTTCAATTAGGTTTTGTCTTTCATCTGTGTAAATAAAATTCAGATTTAACAAAGCATGACTCTTTGCAAATTTAGCGATATTCTTACTAATATCTGATTTTATCAACGCAGAAGGTAGCGTCACCGTTAAGGTTCCCCTTAACTCTTGTTGTTTTGAAGTCACCAAGTTTAGTCCTTGATGCGCCGACTCAACCATACTCAATGCGTATTGAAAAAGTACCTTTCCCTCATTAGTTAAAGAAAGGTTTCTAGTTGAACGGTAAATAAGAGCAGTACCAAGATGGTTTTCCAGTTGAGTAACTTGATAACTAACAACTGAAGGAGATAACTGTAATTTTTTGGCCGCAGCCCGAAAAGAACCTTGTTTTATCGTCTCCGCGAAAATAGCCATTGAACGTAATTCATCTATCATAATTATTAAAATATATAGAACAGTGAAAACCAATTATAACAGCTAATCGAACCAATAATATTAATATATAGTCTCCATAAACTAAGGAGAATTTATGTCTTTACTAATAGCAATGTTTTCGTTTTCATTAACCATGTCGATTTCACCGGGTCCTGTAAATATGATTATTATTTCCTCCGGAATGAATTATGGAGTTCGAAAAACTTTACCTTTCGTTTCAGGCGGAACCATTGGGTTCACATTACTACTTTTGTTCATAGGACTCGGTTTTTCTCAGGTAATAAACTCCTACCCTAGTTTTCTTAAATATTTAACCGTTGTTGGCTCCTCATTTATCATTTACATGGGATATCTAATTGCAACGTCAGACCCAGAGCTAGATATTGAAAAACAGCACCAACCAACATTTCTACAAGGTTTTATTTTACAATGGCTAAACCCTAAAGCATGGATTGCTTGTTTAGCTGGCGCTTCCTTGTTTTCGGTTCCTAACAGTTCAAAAGAGTTCTTACTCTTTTCATTAATTTATTTTGTTGTCTGTTACTTATCTCTTTTTTGTTGGTCTGTACTAGGAGACAAATCTGCCAAATTATTAAATAGTAAATTCAAATTAAAGTTGTTTAATTTATCGATGGGTGGCGCTTTAATCGTGACAGCTAGTTACTTACTTTACTCTCAATTTAATTAACTACGTATGAAGGCCGTTCTATTTTCCTTATCTCTCGGCTGGCCGACAATAGCCGTGCACACGCATATTTTCGGGCTTCAAACCGCACCAAATTTGCGATGGGTAAAGATGTAGTTGCTGTTGAGCAAAAACTTGAAAAGGTTGTCCCTAAAGAATTTAAAGTAG
>NZ_LKDW01000064.1 GCF_001401805.1 Pseudoalteromonas sp. P1-25 | reverse complement strand
CAAAGCGCTGAGCCAAAAAACGATGAAGCAATCGCCCCAGCTGATGATAAAAAAGCTGCGGTAGCTGCGGCTATTGCCCGTGCTAAAGCTAAAAAAGCCGCTAAAGCGGCTGCGCAAACAAGTGATGCTGAGCCGGAAAACTCACAAGTAAGCCCTCCTGCTGATGACAAAAAAGCGGCCGTAGCTGCGGCTATTGCCCGCGCTAAAGCTAAAAAAGCCGCTAAAGCGGCTGAGCAAACCCAGCAATCAGCTGAACCAAATGCTGCTGAGAAAACAAGTAATGTTGAGCCTGAAAACTCACAAGTAAGCCCTCCAGCTGATGACAAAAAAGCCGCCGTAGCTGCTGCTATTGCCCGCGCTAAAGCTAAAAAAGCCGCTAAAGAAGCTGAGCAAGCAGCACCAAGTGAACACAGCGCACCTGAACAAAGCAATGAGCCACAAACCAGCAACGGTTCAGACTCTGAGCAAACTGCAGCAGAGAAGAAAAAAGCCGCCGTGGCCGCCGCAATAGCGCGCGCCAAAGCTAAAAAGTTACAAAAAGAAGGAAATGATCAGTCATGAAATTAACCATGGCCAGTTCGCCGCACAACCATAGCCATAAGTCGTTAACGCGCTTAATGCTAACCGTCATTGCTGCGTGTATTCCTGGACTAATAGCACAAGTGGTATTTTTTGGGACTGGCGTACTTATTCAGTTAGTACTGGCACTTGTTGCTGTAAGCGTATTTGAAGCAGCCATTATGTTAATGCGCAAACGCCCTATTTGGCCTGCATTGAGTGATGGTAGTGCATGGCTTACTGGTGTGCTGTTAGCACTGAGTATTCCGCCGCTGGCGCCTTGGTGGGTCATTATTATTGGCTGTTTATTTGCCATTGTGATTGTAAAGCAACTTTATGGTGGGCTTGGGTTTAACTTATTCAACCCAGCAATGGCCGCATACGTACTTCTTTTAATCTCGTTTCCGGTACAAATGACCGCGTGGTTACCCGTTACCGATTTACTTAATGCCCCAATTGGCTTTATTGACCAATTACGTCTTATATTTACCGACTTTACGGCGCTGGGTTTTAGTGTTGATCAAGTCCGTGCCGGCGTTGATGGCCTCACCATGGCCACCCCGCTTGATACAGTTAAAACTGATGTAGCACATGGTCTAACGGTTAGCGAAAGCATGCAAAAACCAATTTTTTCTCAATGGGCTGGGCTTGGTTGGCTATGGGTTAACCTAGGCTTTTTAGCCGGGGGTTTATACCTTTTAAAAGCTAAAATTATAAACTGGCATATTCCAGTCAGCTTTATAGGCTCACTGGCGCTGTGCAGTGCCATTGGCTATATTGCTGCGCCAGGTACCGAGCCAGGTATGGTCTTTCACTTATTAAGTGGCGCGACCATGATGGGCGCATTTTTTATCGCCACCGATCCTGTTTCAGCTGCAACCACCAATAAAGGGCGCTTAATCTATGGCGCGTTAATTGGCTTGTTGGTGTATTTGATTCGCACCTTTGGTGGTTTCCCTGATGCGGTAGCCTTTAGCGTATTATTAATTAATATTGCTGTACCGCTGATTGATTACTACACCCAACCACGCACTTATGGCCACGGAGCAGTAAAATGATTATTTCATCAATGGCTAAAAATGGCGCGATATTAACGGCCTTTGCACTGATAACCACAGGCTTAGTTGCCTCAATTGATGCATTCACCGCCGATAAAATTGCCGAGCAAGAACGCCTGCAATTAACCTCACAATTACAAGAGGTATTAAACCCACGCAGCTACGATAATCAGCTCAATACAAATTGCGTAATTATGAGCGACGAACAACTTGGCCCTTACCCCGAGCAAGTTATTTACCGCGCTTATAAAAATCAGCAACCTGTTGCTCTTGTAATCAGGCACGTAACACCTAGTGGTTACAGTGGCGATATTAACTTATTAACCGCCGTACTTGCTGATGGCACCATTGCCGGCGTACGTACCACTAAGCACGAAGAAACGCCCGGCCTAGGTGATAAAGTAGAGGTTAAAAAGTCGCTGTGGATCACTACATTTAACGATTTAACAGTTCAAAATGAAGACGATGCCCGTTGGGCGGTAAAAAAAGATGGCGGCCAGTTTGACCAATTCACCGGCGCAACAATTACGCCTCGCGCCGTGGTTGGCTCGGTAAAAAATGCCGTATTATTTGCAAAAGCTAACTTTGACGCCATTTTTAAACAGCCTAATGCGTGCCAAGAGGTAACACCATGAGTGAGTTAAAAACCTTATACAAAGAAGGCGTATGGGCCAATAACCCAGCGCTCGTGCAGCTGCTCGGTTTATGCCCGCTTTTAGCTGTTACATCAACGGTAACCAACGCACTTGGCCTAGGGTTAGCTACTTTATTAGTTTTAGTAGGCTCTAATGTTACCGTTTCTATTGTACGTAATTGGGTGCCTAAAGACATTCGTATTCCGGTATTTGTAATGATTATTGCAGGCTTTGTGACCATAGTTCAGCTACTTATGAATGCGTATACCTTTGGCTTGTATCAATCACTAGGCATATTTATTCCACTTATCGTGACTAACTGCGCCATTATTGGCCGTGCAGAGGCGTATGCTTCTAAAAATCCTGTTCACCTGTCTGTGTTCGACGGCCTAATGATGGGCTTAGGCTTTATGGCCGTGCTGTTAGTGCTAGGTGCAATGCGTGAACTGATAGGCCAAGGTACATTATTTGATGGCGCCGATTTGCTCCTAGGGCTATGGGCACAAAGCCTACGCTTGGAAATATTTAGTTTCGATAGCCAGTTTTTACTCGCTATTTTGCCCCCAGGTGCCTTTTTAGGGCTTGGGCTGCTAATAGCAGCAAAAAATGTTATTGACGCACAAATAAAATCAAAACAGGTAACGCCGCCTGCTGCCGAAAAAGGCCCACGCGCACGTGTTACTAGCTTAACTTAAGGGGAAAACGCGTTAGCGCTATTAGCTAATGCGTTTTAAGTTGCATGAATAAAGAAAAACGTCACCAAATACTCTCGCGTTTGCGCGAGCAAAACCCACACCCAGAAACCGAGCTTGAATACTCAAGCCCATTTGAGCTACTAGTGGCTGTTACGCTCTCCGCACAAGCCACAGATGTCGGGGTAAATAAAGCTACCCGTAAATTATTTCCGGTTGCTAATACCCCACAAGCCATTTTAGATATCGGCCACGATGCACTTCGCGATTATATAAAAACCATTGGGTTATTTAATTCAAAAGCCGCAAACGTGTACAAAATGTGCCAAATATTGGTTGATCAACATAATGGCATTGTGCCCGAAAACCGCGAAGCCCTCGAAGCCCTCCCCGGAGTTGGCCGAAAAACCGCAAATGTCGTGCTCAACACAGCTTTCGGCTGGCCGACCATTGCCGTAGACACGCATATTTTTCGTGTTTCAAACCGCACCAAATTTGCGATGGGTAAAGATGTAGTTGCTGTTGAGCAAAAACTTGAAAAGGTTGTCCCTAAAGAATTTAAAGTAG
>NZ_LKDW01000063.1 GCF_001401805.1 Pseudoalteromonas sp. P1-25 | reverse complement strand
TTGTAACCTAGTGGGCTAAGTAAAAACCGAGCAAAGCTTCCGCGTCCTGCTCACGCCCCTTACCTACATCCATGTAGGCAACAAAGAGTAAATGACCCCTAGGCAGAAACCCTTCGGGCAGCGCCTGTTTGGCATTTATGCTACGTTATCGCCTATTTATGGGGAACAACCAAACAGACGGCTGCAAATTTAACCTCGAAAGATAAACAGGCCCTAGCTAGACATGGGGTTAGTTATTTTTATTTAAACCGCCAGCTTTGTTTATATGGGTACACATCGGGCAAATAGCCTGATTTGATTTGTTGTTGGCAAGCTTGCCAAAAATCGGCTAAAAACAGATCGCTATGTTCATCGTTAAAATAGTTAAATGCCGTTTCGTTTGCACTAAAAAACACCTTAAACTGGCTGGGGAATATATCGTTTTCTGCTATATCAAAGTAAGTATTACTACTTAACTCCTCAAGCGCATTTTGCGCAATAGGCACATCTCTAAAGTGACAATCAGTAAGTGGGCAAATTTCATCATAGTCGTAAAAAACCACACGACCCCAACGGGTTACACCAAAGTTTTTCATTAGCATATCCCCTGGGAATATATTAGCACCCGCTAAGTCTTTAATCGCTTTACCGTAATCGGTCATAACCTGTTGTAATGCTTTGTCAGAGCAGTGATTAATGTATAAATTAAGCGGCGTCATTTTTCGTTCAACATACACATGCTTTAAAATAAGCGCCTTACCCGATATAACCATGCTACTGCCAATTTGTGCCTTCATTTGCTTAAGTAACTCGTCGCTAAAGCGGCTGAGGTCGAACGCTAAATACCTAAATTCGTGTGTATCAACTAAGCGCCCTACACGGTCGGCTTGCTTTACAAAATTGTACTTGGCTTTTACTTGTGCTTTTGTTGCTGTTTTGGGTGCACTAAATTTATCTTTTATTACTTTATAAACGTAGTCTAGCCCTTCAATGGTAAATACCAGCATAACCATGCCGGGTGTACCTGGTGCTGTCACGTATTTAAAATGAGTCGGGCTATTTTTAGTGGTATCAACTTTGTATCGATAAAACTCTGTTTTGGCATGCTTAATAAAGCCAATCGCATTAAATAATTCAAACCGTTTTTTATGAGGCATTAGCACGCTTAAGTAATCGACATAACGTGCGGGCTGGTCGGTATCAACCATAAAATAGGTGCGAGCAAAACCAAACAGTAAACTTAACTGATCGGCGCCCATCATTACGGCATCAAGCTTTAACCCTCTATTAGTATTTAATATGGCGATAGCAAAAGGCATATTATCACCATTTTTAGCAATGCAGCGCCCTATTAAGTAACAGGCTTTGTTTCTAAAAAATAATGAATTTGCGTATTCTATATATCCATTATTTAAATTTATAAGCTCATACACTTGTTTACATTGCTGCTTTGCACCGGCTATTAAGGTTGTTTGCAATGCCTGTAGATCGGCGTCTAAATGACTAAAAGGCACTCTAAATGCTTGGCGAGCAATAAGCGTTTTTACAGCATGGTTAAACCCATCTTTAAACGATATTCTACTCACTAAGTTTTCATACGAACGCGGCTCGCTTCTGTATTTTGCTTTTAATACAAACAAATGTACGGTACGTATTTTTTTATCGTCCCAAATTGCACCAAAGGTAGAATTAAAAAAGGTATGCGCTATGGGTTTATTTTCATGGTTTTGCACCATATCGCCGTATATATTCTTAGCTAGCTGCCATGTTTGCGGGCACGTTAGTTCAGCGTAAGCAATTACTCTGACAGCTTCACTGACATTTTTTACTTCACGTTCGTACACTTGTAAGCGTTCGCGCATGGCAGTTTGCACATCGTGATATTTTTGTTGTTCAAACCGGCTTTGCGCACCTAGCGTAATGTTTAAAAACTGCGCAAACATGGCTTCAAAGCCTGCAAAAACAGCGCGGGCCAACTTAGTAGCAATAACTTGCTTTAGCGCATTATTGGATTGATTAGTTAACGATTTTGACATGATTACAGCACTTTTATTTTTACCACTTATAGCGGTTATTTTTTATTAATTGTTTACACCTTAGCAAGCAGGCTTTAATTTAGGTAATTAATAAAGCATATAAATAAAATTTATTGGGCGTATTGACCTTTCGAGGTTAATTTTGCAGCCGTGAATTTGGCTTTTAAGCAAGGCAAGCACATGTAGTGTGGTTACTCCCCATAAATGTACTTTAACGCCGCATAAAGGCCAAATACACACTGCCCAGAGGGTTCTTCCTAGGGACGATTAACTCTTTGTTGCACGATTTTTACTTAGCCCACTAGGTGGCAGATCTCGCGCCGCGATTTAACCGTCCCTAGATTGAACAAATTTCAACCCTGAAAGGCCAACACGCCCACATGAATATACGTAACGTCGATCTCAACTTATTAGTGTACTTAAATGTGCTCATTGATGAAAAAAGTGTTTCAAAAGCGGCTAATAAACTCGCGCTAACACAACCTGCCATGAGTAACGCACTTAAACGATTACGTGATTTATTTGACGACCCACTACTGGTGCGTGCCGCAGGCTCTATGACCCCCACCAGCAAAGCACTTAGCTTAAAGCCTGAAATAGAGTCTCTTTTAAAAATGGCAGAGGCGATTACTCAGCCCAGTGAGCAATTTAACCCAGCAACGGCAGAGGTGACCTTTAGAATAATGGCAAACGACTACATGGAGTCGACCTTAATTGCCCCCTTTATCACTGAGCAGTTAACTAAAAACCCAGGGATTAATTTTGATGTACTTAGCCCAAGCGATGTAAATCTGCAAGATATGGAAAAAGGCACTATCGATTTAGCTATTAATCGTTTTAACGGCCTACCACGCTCGTTTCATCAAGCCAGCGTTTGGCGAGATAATTACTGCTGTTTAACCCATCCTAAAAATACCTTTTTACAGCTTTCAAGCCTTGATGATTACCTACAAAAAGAACACATTTGGGTAAACCGTGCTGGTTGGGGACCAGAAGCCGCCGTTACCAACAAATCAGGTAAGCAAAAGCTAGGCTGGGTAGATGAAGCACTTTGGCAGTTAGAGCAAACCCGAAAAATACGGGTGTTTACCCGCCACTACATGATTGCAAGTTTGCTTTGCCAATCTGAGCAACTTATTGCTACCTTGCCGCGCAGGCAAGCTAAATTGTTAACCACACATACCGATTTAGTCATTAGCCCAGTACCGTTTCAAATAGTCCCTATTGAGGTAAAAATGATATGGAGCCCGCTACTTCACCATGCACCCGCACACCAGTGGTTACGCCGTGAGTTGCTTGAGTTTGCTAAAACAGTGGCTGATAGGTAATTAGTAATTTTCTTTAATTTAAAATTCTGATTACAGCTCAAAATGTATTAAAAAGATTTAAGGAAAATCATTATCAACATTGATTACTCTAATTATTCTCTTAAAGAATTACATGAAGCACTTGAAACTATTGATGCAAACAAGTACCCACAAAGATACAAGCGCATAATAGAAGAGCTCAACAACCCAAAGAGAGTAGATCCTAAAGTTTTAAAGCAATTAGAAATATCAGAGCAAAACTCAAAGCAAGAAACAAAAGCATACGTAACTATTTTACTGGGCTTGTTTTTCATTCTATGGAGCTACTTTACTTATAACGATGGCGTTATACATAATAAAGGAGGGGAACGGGTAATTGCTTCTATCGAATCGAGTCCCAAAAAGTTCTATTTTTTTATTTTTGGTGGAATAGGTTTTGTAACTCCACCCAATTTAGTACAGCTCTTTCATAGAATTTTATGCCACCTTAAGATAACCTATTGGTGTCATATCGCCAAGTGAATC
>NZ_LKDW01000062.1 GCF_001401805.1 Pseudoalteromonas sp. P1-25 | reverse complement strand
GAGTGGTGGAATTGGTAGACACAAGGGATTTAAAATCCCTCGACTAACAAGTCGTGCCGGTTCAAGTCCGGCCTCGGGCACCACTTTTACTAAAGTCCTTTTAGTAAATTAAATAACCCACTATTTAAAATAAATCCTCAGTTTTATAATCAAACAATCATTTTATTTATGTTTTTGCTTATCTTTAAAAGTTAATAGCAATTGGCTTAATTAAATGAATGATTTGAAACAAGACAATCGTGCTTAAAGCAGAGCGTACGTATTGTTGTACCTTAGCGTTAGTTGATTAAACCTACATTACTTTTCCTATATCCCTTTGCAGCGGTCGAAAAACTACTTTTAACACTGTTTATTAAAGGGATTTTGCATAAATGCACGACTAATAGTGCATTTTAAAGTGTATTGCCAAAGCTAAATAGCTTGATGATTAAATACGTTCGTAAATGTATTAGCTGAAGTGTAGGTAAGGGCAGAAATAAAGTGAGAGCGCAAAGCGACACGAAGCCGCTTTGCTAAAGTATATAATGCTATAACTTTGTTTGTGCCTTATAGATAGGGTATTCGCTCATTAAGCCTTGAATAAGCGCTACGCACATTAAAATGAGCACAATTGAGAAAGGTAACGCTGTAGTTACGACTCCCGATTGCAAAGCTTGTAAGGCTTGAGAGCCTCCTACCCACAGTAATACGGCGGCTATAGCCCCTTCAATCGATGCCCAAAATATACGTTGTGGTACCGGCGCATCAATTTTCCCGCCAGCAGTTATACCATCTATCACAAGTGAGCCAGAGTCAGAAGAGGTTATAAAAAACACTAAAACAAGCACAATTGAAATAACACTAATAAAGCTACTTAGCGGAAGTTGCTCATAAACCTGAAATAGCGTTACTGAGATATCAGTTAACCCGTTTTGTCCAAGCGGGCCTATTTTATCAATAATTTGTGAAATGGCTAAATTACCAAATACGCCCATCCAAACTAAACTTAATAGTGTTGGCAAGCCAATGACGACCAATAAAAACTCTCGCACGGTACGGCCCTTAGATACTCGGGCAATAAACATTCCGACAAATGGCGACCACGATATCCACCATGCCCAGTAAAATACTGTCCAGGCATGCATCCAGTCTTCATCTTCCCGGCCAAACGGATTACTAAGCGGGAGCATGTGTTCTACATATGCACCAAAGGTAAACCATATAGCCGTAATTGAATCACTAAAAGTAAGGGATATGATGGCTACAAGTAAAATAAATGCACATATAAGGTTTATGTTACTAAGTACTTTCACCCCCCCCTCAATACCTTTAATAACAGACACAATAGCAATACAGGTAACGAGCGCTATAACCGTAATTTGAAAAGCGGTACCGTAGTCTGTGCCCATTAAATAATTAATACCACTTGTTGCTTGCTGCGCCCCTAAACCAAGAGACGTTGCTAAACCAAAAAGCGTAGAGAGTACAGCGAGAATGTCGATAACATGACCCAGCCAACCCCAAGCACGATCGCCAAATAAAGGGTAAAACACGGATCGTATAGATAATGGAAGGCCTTTATTGTAGGCAAAAAATGCTAAACTAAGTGCAACAATGGCGTAAATTGCCCAGCCATGTAAACCCCAGTGATACATGGTGGCACCCATGGCTAAAGAGTGAGCTTCTGGGGTGTTTGGCTGTGCATTCATTGGCATTAAGTACCAATCAGTAAAATAAGCTGCGGGCTCTGCAACACCCCAAAACAGTAAACCTATCCCCATTCCTGCTGCAAATAGCATTGCCAACCATGAAAGATAACCATGTTCAGGTTTTGCATTAACACCTCCTAAGCGAATTTTGCCAAGAGGGGAGAGCGCAAGTGCAAAGCAAAATAATACGAAACCATTAGCAATCAACATGAAGTAACTATCAAATTTATTGATAATGGCATCTTTAGTTGAGGTAAGTGCTTCCCTGACGACTTCAGGGTCAAGCAATAAGGTAAGGGCAACAAATAGTATGACTAAAAATGCGCTTATTCCAAACACGGGATTATGAACATCAAACCCCCATTTTTGTACGTTATCTTGACCTACTTGATAATCGGTAGTGTCAATACTGTATTTGTTCAATTGGTCATCCATCATGACTCCTTTATATTATAGATAACAAACTTAAATTTTATTGTACGTAAGTAAATTAAAAAGCGCCTATTACTGATATTTAATTATGGTATATATCTTTGAAATACATTAATAAAATTTTATATAGTTTGTAAGGCAAAAAAAAGCGAGCATATGCTCGCTTAATAATTTTTCAATTTAGTGTTACTTCCACGCGTTAGGATCAACCTCTTTGGCAAGCTTAGGGTGCTTGGCTTTGTTAAACGTAGGTAGTACACCTTGCTTATTTTGTGCGTTGTAATCTTTTGATAACCATACAACAACACCAGAGAGCATAAACAGTGCAACTACGTTTACAATAGCCATTAGGCCCATAGAGATATCAGCAAGTGTCCAAATAATCCCTAGTTCACCAATGGCGCCAAACATAACCATACCTAATACCAATAACCTAAATATAAACATTCCTTTATTAGAGTTATGTTCTAAAAACATTAGGTTTGTTTCGGCATATGAGTAATTCGCTACAATAGAGGTAAATGCAAAAAACAAAATGGCAATGGCAATAAAGTAAGTGCCCCAATCACCTACGTGCTCTTGCAGTGCAGCTTGTGTTAACTCTATTCCTAATACACCCGATTCAGGCACAAGTTGATTAGACAGTAAGATTAATGAGGCTGTGGCTGTACAGATCACAATAGTATCTATAAATACACCTAGCATTTGCACATACCCTTGCGAGGCTGGGTGCGGAGGGTAAGGGGTTGCCGTTGCTGCAGCATTAGCTGCGCTACCCATACCTGCTTCGTTTGAAAACAAACCGCGCTTAATACCTTGGATCATAGCTTGTGTTACACCATAGCCAATGGCACCGGCGCCTGCTTGCTCTAAACCAAATGCACTTTTTACTATAAGTACAATAACATCAGGCAAAGCAGTGAAGTTTACTGCACATACATATATAGCAACTAGCAAATAGGCAAGCGCCATAAATGGAACAACCATTTCGGCAAAACGTGATATTGTTTTTAATCCACCAAAAATAATGATGCCAGAGCCAATCACAAGTGCTATGCCTACTATATACTTAGGTACATCAAACGCTACTTCAAATGCGGCAGCAATAGAGTTTGACTGTACAGCATTAAATACCAGGCCAAAGGCTAAAATTAAGCACAGTGAAAACAGGACACCCATCCAGCGTTTGCCTAAACCGCGCTCCATATAATAAGCAGGGCCGCCTCTAAAGTTGCCATCAGCGTCTTTAGTTTTATAAGCTTGTGCTAGTGTACTCTCAGCAAAACTAGTTGCCATACCTATTAAAGCAATCAGCCACATCCAAAATATAGCGCCAGGGCCACCTAAATAAAGTGCCACGGCAACACCGGCCATATTACCTGTTCCAACACGCGCGGCTAAAGAAGTACAAAAAGCTTGAAAAGAAGAAATCTCATCACCACCACATTTACGTGAGCCAAACATAACTTTAAACATATGGGGGAATTGTAAAAATTGAATAAAGCCCAACCGAATGGTAAAAAAGACACCTGCTGCTATTAATAAGTAGACGAGAACTTGGCCCCAAAGTAAGGCACTTATACTATTTATTATATCTGTCATGAATACTACCTAAGTACATGAGTTGAAAAAGTGCTGGCAACTTACCATAACGAATCAAAAGAGTTTAGTTTTAAAAGCAAAAAAGCAGTCTTATCCACAAGCTTTTGTGGGTAACATGTGCTTTTAATGTGGGCTTCTTATGGGTATAAATTAAATGCAATTTTATTAAATAAAACGCTTGCGTAAAAATCCGTTCTCCCTATAATGCGACCCCACTGAGACGGCAGAGCGCAACGCATAGCGATGAACGAGCTAATCAG
>NZ_LKDW01000061.1 GCF_001401805.1 Pseudoalteromonas sp. P1-25 | reverse complement strand
TGCCGCGTTAAGGCTAAACGCGAGGAAAACTCGCTGCTACTTATATGTTTTCTCATTTACTCCTCTTTTTCTTCTCTTTGTGCAATAGGCTTTTAAGTAACTTATTCACTAAGAGGTTAAGAGGCACTGCGCTTTAGAGGGGAACGCTGTAGTCGCGGCTTTATGCCGCGCTTTTTTGTGGATGTATATATTTGGTTAGTACCAAGTTATTATGTTTTGTGTGAGCAAGCTTCACGCCTACATAGGTTTTATGCTCGGAGTATATTGTTATTTTGTAGGCGCTTGCTTGCTGGCGCACTTAGGCTAAATTTAAGCTTTTAGAAGCAAAGCTTTAAGGTGCGCCTTTAATAAACTTTAAAAATTTGCGAATACAGCTAACCTTGCAAAGGTTTCTCCAAATACATCTTTACCTTGGTAGAGCTCTGCGCCCCAACTTTGGGCGCCCATTATTGGTTTGCTTAACTTACGTGTATAGGCTGTTTGCAGCTCGTAGCCTGTTTTATAGCCGCTGTTTTTATTTTTAAGCGAACGAATAGTGGTATTGAACGTTTCTATAGAACTTAACTGCCAGTGCCAATTTATACTCATTGATTTAGCTGGTGTGTAGTCGGTGTAGTTGTGTTCATCGCCACCCCAATGGCCAATAACATTACCTGAATTACGGTTACCATTTAGGTATAGATTGTTTTGATACCACCTTTTTTGCCAATTACTGTGTTCAAAACGTAAGCTGTGGTTGTTTGCAATAAAGGGTAAATATAAGCCAAAGCTATAGGCATTATTGCGTGAACCACCCAGCGTATCTTCTAGTGCAACCTCTCCATATAGCTCAAACGGGAGTGAATATAGGCTGTTGTTGTATTCAAATGTTATAGAGCCTAGTTGATCACCTAGTTCGTAATTTTCACCGAACTTATTAGCATCGTCGCTCCCCACATTGTCTTTACTGCCAGGGCTAAAAAAACCTTCCGCAAAATCTTTTAGTGTTACACTACGTGGCCCGCCACCAAATTGCATTAAGCGGCTTAGGCCAATAGTTAAATTATCGGTAGCCGCAAAGCTTGTGTGTAAACCAAATAAATACGGTTTACCTGGCTCGTAAACATTTGCTACACCTGTTTGTTTACCCTCTTTTAATATGCCACTTTGCTCTGTCATTTGGCTAATAAACATGTCGTATCTAATGTTAAAGCTAGTGATTGGGTTTACGTTACTAAGCGTTATAGAAGGTGTAGTTTTAGCTTGTGTGCTCAATAGCATAGCGCTGTCTTCAAAGGGAGAGTACCAATGCTCACGGTAACCAATATCTAGTTGGGCGTATTTATACCCTAAGTATATAAAGCTTTGCGTTGGGAGTATTTCGTCTTCGTTGGCTATACCCGCAACACTAACACCAAAGTGGCGTCCAAAGTTTGCATAAGCGCCGCCTTCAGCAATTAAGTTAGTTTTTGTGGTTTGCCCGCGCTGGTTTGGCAGTGTTTTATCTTTTGTACCTGCGGCTATGGTTAACTTTGCAAAAGCGCCTGCATCACTTTGTATGTAGGGACTAAGCTGATAAGAAAGTGTTTGGTATAACTCAGGGTAAGTATGCCTAACAGTTTGCAGCACTTTATAAATATCATGCGCTTTATAGGGCTTACTCATTATGTGCGTATTTTTACTTACAGCTAAAAGGCGTTGTACTTGGTGTTCAAGCTCGGGTACTTGATTTAAAGGTAAATATGGTGAAACCCCGCCTTTAGCCATTACATTTGCACTGATTGCCATCCCGACAAGTAGCGATATTTTTTTTAGCATAATTATTCCGTTAGCAAAAAATTGTTTAAGTAAAAAACGTTAATGCGAGGTTAGCAATAAATAACTAAGTAAGAAAGAGAAAGACTCACCCTATGTAGATAATTACCAGCTATTTTAAGTAAGCGCCTTATTTGTAGCCCAAATGAGCTTTAGGCTAAGTTTTATTTTATAGGCCGCAGTTTGGTGGCATATTTGCAATTTATTATGCATATATATTGATGCAAAACGTTTTACGCGAGGTGAACTCGCTGCTACTTGCATGTTTTCTCATTTTTTCTCTTTTGCTTCTCTTTGTGCAATAGGGTTTTAAGTCATTAATTCACTTAGAGGTTAGGAGACGCTGCGCTCTAGAGGGGAACGCTGTAGTCGCGGCTTTATGCCGCGTTAAGGCTAAACGCGAGGAAAACTCGCTGCTACTTGCATGTTTTCTCTTTTGCTTCTCTTTGTGCAATAGGGTTTTAAGTAATTTATTCACAAAGAGGTTTAGAGGCGCTGCGCTTTAGATGGTAGCGTTGTAGGCGCCTTGCTTGCTGGAGTTTAAAGGTAGTGCTTTTACAGTGGTTATTATATTTTAAAGCCATGAGAAGCTTCGCTTCTAACGTGAGCAAGCTCTACGTCTACAGCCCAAATAAGCTCTGAAGCTAAATTTATTGTAGGCGTCTTGCTGCATAGTATAGATGTTTCAATTGCGTGAGCAAGCTTCACGCCTACTAATAAAATATAACCGTATTTATTGTAAACGCGATGCTTAATAATTTATTCTGGCTAACAGCTAACAGCTAACAGCTAACAGCTAACAGCTAACAGCTAACAGCTAACAGCTAACAGCTATTTTTCTTGCATAAAGTTGGTTTTTTGTTAACCTACCTGCCTTCCTTTTTTAGCTTGTTGGGGTGTATATGGCGTTGTTATCTCGTTCGATATTGGCGTTGTGTTTAGCACTTTCAAGTTCTGCAGTTTTAGCTCAGTCGCAGTGCGATGTTGAGTTGAGTCATGGCTTAATAATTACCGACGACGTTATACGTATTCTTGATAAAGGCCAAACCCGCGTGCAAATTAATAATAATAACCAGCTTTTTATTCGTGGTTATTGGGTTGATTTAAGCACTGAAGAAAGCAAAGTACTTGAGCAATTTAGTAATGGTATTCGCCATACCGTGCCTGAGCTTGTTAACTTAGCCACAGATGGGGTTAACTTAGGTTTAAGCGCCATTGAGCATGTGGTTGAGGGGATGTCTGATAAAGAGCCAGAGGTACTAAAAACCCAGCTCCAGTACGTAGAGCGGGCGCTTATGGATAAATTTAAGCGCGGTGATGACTTCTTTTTTATCGCTCCACAGTCGCTCTCGCAAATAGATGACTTTTTCACTAAAGAAATTAGCCAACAAATACATTCTGCCGTACATGGCTCGTTAGGCGCTATTTTAATGTCGCTTGGTGATGCATTTAAATCACGCGAAGGTAATATTGAAGACCGCATTAACGACATGGGCCAACGTATGAATATTATCTCTAAAGAAATAGATAAATCACTACAAAAAAAGGCCCAGCAACTTGAGCTTAAAGCCTCTGAGTATTGCGAATGTTTAAACGCACTTGATGTGACCGAATCGCGCTTGCAAGCGATAGTGCCTGGCATGGCTGACTTTGATTTAGTGCAGATAAAATCGTAAGGAAAGTGAGGGTTATAAGCTATCAGCTATCAGCTATCAGCTATCAGCTATCAGCTATCAGTCTTAGGCTTTAATTGCGTTTAGGGTGTCTATTTCTTCAAATACTTCTAAGCTAAAAGTAAATAGCTAGGATTAAGTCGATGAACTTTGAAAACTTAGAAGTTTGGAAACGTTCAGCCCGTTTAAGTGCTGATATATATAAAATCACGAGCTCGATAAAAGATTATGGGTTTAGAGATCAATTAACACGCTCTGGTTTGTCTGTTCCTAGTAATATAGCCGAGGGGATGACCAGAGACAGCAATAAAGAAAAAGTTAGATTTTTAGATATTGCTCGCTCATCAATAGCTGAAGCAAGAACGCAAATTTATATTGGAATAGATATTTGTTATATAGATAAATCCGTTGGTCGAAAGTGGCTTGATGAAACCGTAGCGCTTTCAAAAATGTTGACTAGTTTAATCGCAACATTAAAAATGACCGCTGACCGCTGACCGCTGACCGCTGACCGCTGACCGCTGACCGCTGACCGCTGACCGCTGACCGCTGACCGCTGACCGCTGACC
>NZ_LKDW01000060.1 GCF_001401805.1 Pseudoalteromonas sp. P1-25 | reverse complement strand
CGCTAACCGCTAACCGCTAACCGCTAACCGCTAACCGCTAACCGCTAACCGCTAACCGCTAACCGCTAACCGCTAACCGCTAACCGCTATTATTTAATCAAGCTACATTATTAACCTTACATGTACCTACTTTACATTAAAAATTTTTGCTGCTAATTTAAACTACTGTTATCAGTGTGAGTTTTCAGGTTTATTGACTTAAATTGAATGTGCTGTACTTGCGTTGACTTTTGATAGTTCACATGGAGACGATTATGAAAAGTTTAAAATTACTAACGTTAGTAATAGGTTTAAGTTCTGTTGGTATTGCACAAGCAGGTGAGTCTACGGTTAAATGGCAAGATTTTGACAATTACCGCGATGTGCGTGCAGCAAATCAATCACCGGCTTCTTTTGAAAAGCAAATTACTATTAACTTTGAAAAGCATTTTGCGAAGTTAGCTGAAAAATTACCAAGTGGATATAAATTAAATGTAGAGGTTGCAGATCTTGATTTAGCAGGTGCTATCGAGTTTTCTGGCGCTAAAAAAACAAGAGTAATTCAACCATTTCATTACCCACAAATTAAGCTGTCTTACACGGTAACTAATCCGCAGGGTGAAGTTGTGAACCACGCCTCAGAAGTGTTATTAAAAGATAGAGGCTATTTAGATAAAATTAAGCGCTCAACCTCTAGAGCATTTTATTATGAAAAACGCTTAGTAACTAATTGGTTTAATTCAAAAGTTTTATCTAATATAAGTTAAATACAGCTACAAAATAAATATACAAATGCCGATAAACTTTATCGGCATTTGTATTTGATGTTTACTAAATTTAACGCGGTGTTTTTTAATATTTAACTGACAACTGACAACTGACAACTGACAACTGACAACAATTATTTAAACGTAGCGAGCAGGGTAAGTAACTGTTGCAGTTTAATAACCGCTTTTTTAAGCTTTTCTTCATCAAAACCATCAGTGCTTAAGCTTTCTACATCGGCTGCTACATCAAGTACATATGGCTTAAAACGTTTAGCTTCAAAACTAAACCCAGCATCGGCTGGGAATAAGGCTTTAAATTTACCGTGGCCTTGTTGCTGTAGTTCATCTAGTTTTTTGTCGGCATCAAGTGCTTGGCGATAAACAATTTTTAAGTTAGCGTTGAGTTGTTCAATTATAGAATCCATGGTTTTCCTAAAGCTTTGTACTGCATTGCCGATATAGTACTTGGATTACATTTAAATGTCAGGTTGATTAAGGCTTATAACGATGAATATATCAGGTGGAAATCTACCCGCTATGTCTAGCTCTGGCCAAGGTGGTGAAGTTTATACTGCTGCTTTGTCTAAAAAGCAGCAATTAGCAGATGGCGCAGCAGCACTTGCACTTATTGAAGGTGCTGCGCAAGCAACAAGTGCGCAATCACCGGCTCAGTCGGTCACTGCAACACTTGGCAATAATATAAACGTGTACGTTTAAATTAACTTAAGGTCGATAGGCGTTTTGCTTTTTTGACCGCCTATTTCTCTTACCAATTTAGGCACTAAAAATCCGGGCAGGGCTTCTAATAGCTCTGCCATTATTTTTATTGCCTGTGGCTCTTCTATATCAAAGTGGCTTGCGCCTTCAACCTTATCAAGCAAATATAAATAGTATGGCAGTACGTCTGCATCAAATAACGCCTCACTTAAATTTATTTGTGCCTCAACTGTATCGTTCACTTCTTTTAAAATAACGGCTTGGTTTAATAACGTTACGCCTGCTTGCTTTAACTTTTGCATGGCTGCTTTAAACTCGTCGTCTATTTCGTTTGCATGATTTATATGGTTAATAAACACAACTTTAAGCGGTGATTGCTGCAATCTAGCGCATAGTTCATCGGTAATACGCGCAGGTATAACAACAGGCAAACGGCTGTGTATTCGCATGCGTTTAATTTGCTGTAATTGTTCAAGCTCATCTAAAAACCAACTAATGGCATCGTCTTTGGCCATAAGTGGGTCGCCACCACTTAAAATTACTTCGTTTATGTTGGCATCTGATTTTATGTAGCTCAGCGCATCAAGCAGGCTTTTTTTATTAAGCTGGTTTTCTTGATACGGGAAGTGGCGCCTAAAGCAGTAACGGCAATTTACTGCACAGCCGGTTTTAAACATAATTAAAACACGGGATTTATACTTATGTAAAAGCCCAGGCTGCTCGTTGTCTTGCTCAAGCAGTGGATCTTTATTAAAACCAGTTTTAGTTAAAAACTCTTGGTGGCGCGGCATAACTTGTAGCAATAAGGGATCGTTTACATCGCCCTTGCGCATTTTTTTTATAAACGGGACTGGCACGCGTACCGGAAATAAACTGCGGGCTTTTAGGTCGTTTTCATGGGCTTGGCTCGATAAACCGACCATTTCAAGCAATGTTTTTGGGCAGGTAACTACATTTGCTAATTCTTTTTGCCAGTTTTTATGCAAATTTGCTTCATTTCTTTGTATCATTGGCACGTAGATTACTCGAAAAAAATTAAATAGAGGAAACGATGGCGAATTATAGCACCAACGAGTTCAAGGGCGGCCTAAAAATTATGATGGACGGCGAACCTTGCAGTATTTTAGAAAACGAAATGGTAAAACCTGGTAAGGGCCAAGCGTTTAACCGTGTTCGTATCCGTAAGCTTATTTCTGGCAAGGTACTTGAAAAAACCTTTAAATCGGGTGAATCAGTTGAAGGTGCCGATGTAATGGATACCGACTTAGCGTACCTTTACACAGACGGTGAGTTTTGGCATTTCATGAACAACGAAACATTTGAGCAAATAGCCGCTGACGAAAAAGCACTTGGCGATGCAGGTAAATGGCTAGTTGAAAACGATGTATGTACTATTACATTATGGAACGGTAGCCCAATCGCGGTTACGCCACCTAACTTTGTTGAGCTTGAGATCACTGACACTGATCCTGGCCTAAAAGGCGATACAGCGGGCACTGGTGGTAAACCTGCAACGCTTAGCACGGGTGCAGTAGTACGTGTTCCATTATTCGTACAAATTGGTGAAGTAATTAAAGTAGACACCCGTAGCGGTGAATACGTAGGCCGTGTTAAGTAAGCTTGTTTACGGTTTATAAAATCCCGGCTTAAGCTGGGATTTTTTTTGGAGAAAATATGTCAGCAACACTTTGGGCCCCAAGCGCAAGCATAGAAACCCTTAAAAAGCGCGCAGCCATACTACGAACCATTCGTGAGTTTTTTTATACGCGTAATGTAATGGAAGTAGAAACCCCTAGCTTAAGTAGCGCAAGCGTAACCGATGTGCATTTAGCGAGTTTTAATACGCAGTTTGTAGGCCCAGGCCACGCTGGAGGCTTGCCGCTTTATTTACAAACATCGCCCGAATTTGCCATGAAGCGCCTATTAGCCGCAGGCTCTGGGCCAATTTTCCAGCTTTGTAAGGCATTTAGAAATGAAGAAGCGGGTCGCCATCATAATCCCGAATTTACTATGCTTGAGTGGTACCGCCCTGGGTTTGATGAGTTTGCATTAATGGACGAGATGGATGAGCTAATGCAGCTTATTTTAAATGTAGAGCCTGCGGAGCGACTGACTTATCAACAAGCATTTGAGCAGGTGTTATCACTAGACCCATTAACAGCTACGCTTACGCAATTACAAGCACTTGTCTGCGATCATGGCTTTGCCGATATAGCTAAAAACGAAACTAATAAAGACACCTTACTGCAGCTGTTATTTTGTATGAAAGTAGAGCCAACTATTGGGCAAACTAAGCCGTGTTTTGTGTATCACTTTCCGGCGTCGCAAGCGGCACTTGCACAAATTTGTGAACACGATAACCGCGTAGCAGGGCGCTTTGAGCTTTATTATAAAAATATGGAGTTAGCAAACGGCTTTAACGAGCTAACTAATGCCAAAGAGCAGGCAAAACGCTTTGATGAAGATAATGCCTATCGCGCCGCCAATGGGTTAAAACACGTACCTATGGATACTCGTTTAATTGCCGCACTTGAACACGGGCTTCCAAAGTGTGCAGGCGTTGCAATGGGTATAGACAGGTTAGTTATGCTAGCCACCGAAAAAGAGACGATAAAAGAAGTCATCGCGTTTGACGTAGATAGGGCGTAATGCTTTACCTGTAGGCGTGGCTTTATGCCGCGTATTGAGTCTTAACAGTTTTGCGTGAGCAAGCTTCACGCACATTGTGTTTTAAAGTAGGCGCCTTGCTTGCTGGCGCATTTGGTATTTATGCCGTTTTAAAATAAT
>NZ_LKDW01000059.1 GCF_001401805.1 Pseudoalteromonas sp. P1-25 | reverse complement strand
TTAGCGGTTAGCGGTTAGCGGTTAGCGGTTAGCGGTTAGCGGTTAGCGGTTAGCGGTTAGCGGTTAGCGGTTAGCGGTTAGCGGTTAGCCAGAATAAATTACATATACACTAGTAAGCAAGGCGCCTACAATAAATTTAGCCCCAGCGCTTATTTCGGTTGTAGACGTAGAGCTTGCTCACGTAAGAAGCGCAGATTCTTATGGTTTTAAAATATAATAACCAATTAAAAGCGCTGCTTTTATACGCCAGCAGGCTGCGCGTCTACTTGGCGATGATTGCAACTTCGTGACTTTAATCGAAACAGTGAAACCTGTTCACACAGCACTGCCTAATCTAAATTTGCTAAAATTTGCTCGCCAAACCACTCTGTAATTAAGCGTTTTTCATAAAAAAACGGCTCATCGCGACCCATTTTAATTTTATCCATAAAGCCCATGTCTTTCAGCTCTACATCGTTTGCTTCACTTATTACACTACCATCGTTATCTACAAGCGAGTAATTGAGCTTAATGCGAGGAAAATAAATAGGTTTTACTACGCGTATTTCATCCATACCGCCATAGCGTACATCGCCTGCTAAATCGATATCGGTTATTTCTAAATTTAGCTTGTAGCCTTTTGGCAACTGCTCGGCAAGTTTAGAAAAATGTTTTTCAAACTGAGTAGCAATTTGTTTATGGTACGACGCTTTGCCCTGGCTAGAAGCGCGCACGTCGCGGTAGTCTTTAAAATCTTGCCACTTAACTACAGATTCTCCAGCGTGTGCAAATGCAGGTAATGTAATACACATTGCCATAGCGATTGATTTAACTGAATTCATAGCATTCTCCAAAGGGGCAGTACTAATTATTTAGACTTAGCCCAGTAATATAACTAACGATTTTAGCAGTGATTGATTAACTATAACTTAATGCGACATTTAAACTACTTTAATATGCATCTAACTATATGACCCCCTCTCAGTAATAAAAGTTACAGATAAAGCATGTAAATCATCACTATTTATGGTGAAATTAAAATAATTGAAAAAGGTATCCACGGAGCATTCATGGCAATTTTAGTAACAGGCGGCGCAGGCTATATAGGCTCACACACCGTTTTAGAACTTTTACAGCAAGGCAACGAAGTTGTTGTTGTTGATAATTTGAGTAACGCATCAAAAGAATCGCTTGCCCGCGTAAAGCAAATCACAGGTAAAGAAGCCACGTTTTACCAAGGCGACATTTTAGATAAAGTTTTTTTAGATGCCATTTTTGCAAGGCACACCATTGAGAGCGTAATTCATTTTGCGGGCTTAAAGTCGGTTGGTGAGTCGGTGGCTAAACCTGTTGAGTACTATCAAACAAACGTACAAGGTACGCTAACACTTGTAGATGCCATGCGTGATGCAGGCGTATTTAAACTCGTATTTAGCTCATCAG
The DNA here is from genome assembly GCF_001401805.1 of Pseudoalteromonas sp. P1-25. Taxonomy (GTDB): domain Bacteria; phylum Pseudomonadota; class Gammaproteobacteria; order Enterobacterales; family Alteromonadaceae; genus Pseudoalteromonas. The sequence goes on along the minus strand of NZ_LKDW01000059.1, from coordinate 2,903 downwards.
CAACCGTTTACGGCGACCCTGCAAGCTTACCGATTAAAGAAGACTTCCCGGTAGGTGGCACAACAAACCCGTATGGCACATCAAAACTGATGGTTGAGATGATGCTACAAGATATTGTTAAATCAGATGAACGCTTTGCATTTGCTATTTTGCGTTACTTTAACCCTGTGGGCGCCCATGAGTCGGGATTAATTGGCGAAGATCCTAACGGTATACCAAATAACTTACTGCCCTTTATTGCCCAAGTTGCAGTAGGTAAATTAAAACAACTTGCTGTATTTGGTGACGACTACGACACCGTTGATGGCACCGGCGTGCGCGACTATATTCACGTTGTAGATTTAGCGATGGGCCACTTAAAAGCGCTTGATAAAATTGCCAACAATACCGGCGCGCTGGTATATAACCTTGGCACAGGCAATGGTTACTCTGTACTGCAAATGGTTAACGCCTTTATAAAAGCCAGTGGCCAAGACGTACCTTATCAAGTATCGCCTCGCCGCCCTGGCGATATTGCTGCATGCTACGCCGCGCCAGAAAAAGCACTTAAGGAGCTAGGCTGGAAAGCAGAACGCGGAATAGATGCCATGATGGAAGATACATGGCGTTGGCAGTCAAATAACCCTAATGGTTATAAAGGTTAATTAAACGCTTTGCCTGCTGCACAAGCAGGCAAATAATCTACAAGTAAATTTAATCACCGTGCTAATATTTAATGTAGACTTAAAGCTTGCTCAGGATTGATGCAAAGCTTCTCATAGCATTATCAAAGGGGTTAAACACGACGTAAAAGCGCTGCTTTTAAACGCCAGCAAGCTGCGCGTCTACAAGACCCTCTGCACCTGTGTTATTTCAGTTTTAGGTGTGAAGCTTGCTCTCGCACAAAGTTGAAATACCAGTATTTTTATACCAACACGCAAGCAAAGCGCCTATAAATAAACTTAGCGTCAGCGCTAATTACCAATTTTGCATTTCAACAATACGCGACTGTGTTCGCGCATATTCAAAGCTCAATTTTTTACCTTCATAAAGCGTTTCTATCTGTGCCTGCGCATTAATGACTAACAACTTGTGGCAATCGTAAAATTCATCTACCAATGCAATAAAGCGCCTCGCTTCGTCATCTAAATAATGCTCATCAAGGGTTTGCTTTTCTCGTTGGTAGCTATCTTCAATACCATGCACTATTACCTTACCCGTTGCGCCTACACCCATTTTTGGCACATTTGCTATATATAAAACATTAAACTGTTTGGCTAAAAGCATATAATCCTGCGCACTTCGTGGGCCAGAGCAAAGCGCCATAAAATCAATCATCAGTGCGTTATTTGCTTTAAATAAATACGGTAAAGCGCGCGAGTGTACCTGTAAACTTTGATTTTTAGTCGCTTGCGGATACTGTTTAATAAAAAGCTTATTAAACTCATCATTGGGTAAATTAATAAAATAGTGGCGGTTGTTTTTACCGTATCTAAAGCGGTGATCTTCTTGCCCGGCCACACTGACTATGTGGCAGTGGTTATTAATTAAATCGATTGTAGGTAAAAACCGCGCACGTTGCAGGCCATTACGATAGAGCTGTTCAGGCTTTACGTTAGAGGTTGCCACCAGCACAACCCCACAATCAAACAGGGCATTAAATAACCTTGCCATAATCATTGCATCGCCAATGTCACTTATAAAAAACTCATCAAAACACAGCACGTTTATATTTTTAGCCCACTGTTTGGCAATCAATGTAAGTGGATTTTTTTGCCCTTGTAATTGAGCAAGTTGGGCGTGTACCTGCGCCATAAAGTGATGAAAATGCAGCCGCTGCTTACGCTCAGTGGGTAAGTTTTTATAAAATAAATCCATCAACATAGATTTACCCCGCCCTACCGGCCCATACAAATAAACCCCTTTAACGAATGGCGTTTTTTGCCACCACAATTTTTTTGTGCATAACTGTGTGCTCAAATTATTTAACGCATTTACCGCACTATGCTGAGCGTTATCAAATCGTAGTTCACCCGCTTCAATTTTTGCTTGATAGAGCTTTAATATTTGTGGGTAGTTTACTGTCATGGGGTTTCACTATCGGCTATAATCGCGCCCATTGTAGCCGACTAAAAATGTGAACTAAAATGAAATTCCCTTGCCGCTTAGATAAATTTATTAGCCACCTAGCAGAGCTGCCACGCTCAAAAGCACGCGCTGCAATTAAGCGCCAAGAAGCGCAAGTTAATGGGGAAGTTATTACCGCGTTCGATTTTCAAATAACCCAGCAAGATGAAGTAACATTTGCTGGCGAGCCTATGGTATTTTTAGGCAAGCGCTACTTTATGCTGCACAAACCTGTAGGCTACGTGTGTGCTAATGTAGATGAGCTACACCCCACCGTATTTGATTTGCTCGATGAGCCAAATATGGCCGACTTTCATGTAGCAGGTCGCCTTGATATAGATACTACTGGCTTAGTGCTTATTACCAACGATGGCGACTGGTCGCATCGTATAACCTCGCCTAAGCACAACAAATTAAAAACCTACTTAGTAGAAACCCAAGAGCCTATAACCGAAGACGCATTAGAACAACTACGCAACGGCGTACAACTTCACAACGAAAAAGATCTCACCCGCCCAGCTAAAGCTGAAGCACTTGCCACCTACAGCTTACGCTTATCAATCAGCGAAGGTAAATACCATCAAGTTAAACGCATGTTAGCCGCAGTAGGTAACAAAGTGGTAGAACTACACCGCGAGCAAATAGGGAATATTATACTGGACGAAAACTTAGCAAGTGGAGAGTATAGAGAGTTAAAAGAGGGAGAGGTTAAATTATAGAGCGGTCAGCGGTCAGCGGTCAGCGGTCAGCGGTCAGCGGTCAGCGGTCAGCGGTCAGCGGTCAGCGGTCAGCGGTCA
>NZ_LKDW01000058.1 GCF_001401805.1 Pseudoalteromonas sp. P1-25 | reverse complement strand
GAATTTGCTTTTTCTCATCGTAAATTTTCCTATTTTCGTTAATGGAAAATTCTACTTATGAACTGTTTCATTTTTTGGGGGAGTTACATAATAATCATTGGAATTCACCAGCACAACGCCCGCAGCACGGGCAAAATTGGAGCGCAGCAGAAATTTTCCCTGTGACTGCACTTGTTATATTTACAGCTCTATCATATCCGCAATTTGATAACCCAAATTACTAACTTCAAAGACTTCCCCTTTATGTCCACGCTCAACTAGCAAGTCTTTATATGTTAACTCTTCAAGAGCAGCTTCCCATTTAGCAACTTCTCTTCGTTCATTTGATGGGATTATATTTTTACCATTTGTTTGTATGTCTGTACCACCTATGTACCGAACATGTATTACATTACCATGAGGATCGAGACTTGCCTCTTTAAGCAGAACACGCGCTTCGTGACTTAACTCAGGAAACTGAGTTGAGGACTCAACTGGCGGAGAGATATTTTCTGAATGTATATCTTTGAACAGAGGATGTTCGTTTAATTTAAGTTGTAGATGGCGATAGAACTTTTCTTTGAAGTCTGCATGACTATCATAACCTTCATAAAGACCACGGCTCTGGCAGGACGTTTTAAATTTTTTAAGTTCTTCGACCTGCTTCAGAACTACAGTATCCATAGCAACAGGTTGGCTAGAAAAATAAAGCATAGCTGGCTTGCCAGATAATATATGCTTTTCGATTTCCTCAACTGTCCCACTGGCGTATTCTGAAGTAGGGGTGCCTATGCGAGTCCAAAATACACCAACTAGAAAGTCGCATTTATCTAATATTTGCTTATTAATTATCTCTTGAGGGCTGCCACCCATTTCTGGTGAAGAATGCGACTCCCATCCAATTGGCATTAATACGATATTTCTTGATTCAGAATGCACTGCATTCCATTCATAAATTACATCACGAATGATAGTTCGTTCGGAAGCTACATCTCCAGGGGATGCAATCATTACGTTAAAGACTTTAGATATATAACTCATGTTGGAAAACTCTCCTTGTAAATATAACAGCTTATTAAACACCTCAAAACGGTGTATATTCCATCGTTCAATAATTCCACTAAATAACTGCAATGTAAACAAGCAATTAGGTATGCAGTGAAAAAGCCTTTGTTATATTGCACCAAAACGGCTTTTAATAATGTTATTGGACAAAGTCAAAATAGCTGTTTATGTTAACAGTTCATTCTAAAGGTAAATTTTGGCTTTGGGTATTTAGCACGTATGAGTTAAAGCATTGGCCAGATAAGCGAGCCTTAACATATTGATGAAACAGACCCGCTGGAGTGTTTATGATAAAACGAATTAGTTAGTGAATTACTTTACATCAAAGTCCACATGATCAAAGTAAGGATTACTTTCACGCGCTTTAAGAACGCTGATTGTAGTGAGCACAATAAGCTTTAGCTCGCCACTTACATTAATGGCAATGCACTCTTGTTTAAGTGCATTGCGTTTTGTATCAGTTGCTACGCCACATACACTAACACCATTTTTTAATACAAGCTCAATATTCAGCCTGTTCATACAGGCAATTTCGATGTAGTCGTAATGGTTGCAACTGATCATAAAGTCCTCTTTACATTATTTGGCAGGCTTAAGTAGCATTAAATTGGCAATAACAATTAAGTTGCCTACATACCATAAATCTTTAATTACAAATTGCCCTAAACGCTCTAATAACGTGCTTGAGCTAAACGCACCGGTGGCGGTAATTAAAAATGTTTGAGTCATTAAAAATACACTTAAACACGCTAAGCCACTCACAATAATAAGCTTTTTATTGTTGAGTAAAATGCCTGTGCCAAGAAGCACTGCAAATAATACATCAAACCCACCAATGATATTTGATGCGCCTTGTACGCTAAATACCGTGTATAACCACGACATAAACGGTGAGGTTTCTACTAGGCCTACAATGGCTTTGGCTTCAAACTCATAAAATTTCATGCCGCCAATCCACAGTAACACCATAGCAACCGGTATAAAGTTTAAAAGTACGTGTTGTTTATCTGTTAGCTTGTTTTTATAAAACAAAAATAAATACAGAGGAATAACAGCAAAGTATTTAATTATGCCTTGCCCACTGCCAATAATTGGAAAGCCGCCTAACTGTGCCATCCAGCGGTTACTGGCAAATAAGGTAAGCAAAGGCACTATGCTAACAACTAATGCGAGTATAACTGCAGGCACAGGCTTTATTAATTTTAAATGCGCAGCTAAGGTGGTGACTGCCAACGCAATCATAGCGCTGCCAGTGAGTAAACCTAACGTGTTTACACTGAGTAAAGTATCAAGTTTATAAAAACTAAATGTCGCTATGAGTGTGTTTGGGTTGGCACCTAAAGCAAACGATACACCAAGTAATGCAAAGCTGAGTGTAAGTAAAAAGGTGAGTGCGTTATTTGTGTGTGTTAAGTTCATTGTGTGCCCATTAAATCAGTAATGGCTAATAAAGACCTAATTTTTACAAAAAGTGATTCAACTAAAGTTAAATTTTTTAAATACAAGGAAGGACATTTTGGTTTTTACGTTTACAAAAGCCACGCCCGAAAAGCGGTTTAACCTGCGCTTTGGTTAAGAGATTTAGATATAGTTGGTTAGTAATGTTACTGGGTCTGTTTTCTCTAGCTAGAAATTTTAAGTGAAAACAAGGCGAATTTGCGCGTCAATAGCTAGCCTATTGCAAGTAAATTCAACGCAGTTAGCGCTAAGAATAGCTGCTTGAGATAGATTTATTAGCCAAGGCTCAGGTTATTAATTAAATCTTAGAAAACTTACTATGGTAGAGCACCTTGAGGTGGCCGGCTTATTTTTAACTGAGCAACAGCATAATGAGAGGGTTTACGAGCAATACGATTGCTCTCATCTTATACAGTTTAATGGTAATACCATAGGTACGTTAAAGTACAAAATATGGGGTAGCCACATTGAAATAATGCAATTACAAATACACCCCAACCATCAAAATAAAGGCTACGGCAGAGGCGTTATTGAGCAAGTAATTAAAACTGCAAAGTTAAAGCCTATCAAACTAACAGTACTTAAAAACAATCCTGCTAAAGCACTTTATACTCGACTAGGCTTTAAGATCACTGGGGAAGATAACTATGAGTACCATATGCAAACTCAGCCAATTAATAACTCCCGCCTTAAAACCTAATCACTTTGATTTTTAAAATCTTTTTTTCTGAAAATGGTTAGGTGCCAGCCCCATTTAAGCGAGCCTAGCCTTAAAAATACCGTTGAAAACAATGAGCCTAAAATACACCAAATATAATCGACTTCTAGGGTAAATAACGCAGCATAAACTAAACCACCGACTAAGCAGGCTGAGGCATAGGGTTCGTTACGCATAACTGAAGGCACTTCACGGCAAATCACATCGCGTATTAGGCCGCCAAATATCCCTGTAGTGATCCCCATTGTTATCGCGATAATCATACCTGTGCCGCCTATTAAGGCTTTTTCTATGCCCATAATATTAAATAATGCCATCCCTATGGCATCTACGAGTAAAAAGTAATAGTTGTTTACATGTGGTAGATAACGCACAAATAATATGGTGGCGATAATAGCGGCGTACGCTGAATATAAATACTCGGGCGTGGCTACCCAAAAGATCGGTTTATCTAACAGTATATCTCGTAGTGTGCCACCACCTAAAGCAGTAACTGTTGCAACTACAACTACACCAAATCCACTTATGTTTTTTTCGTAGCCCAATAATGCGCCTGCTACAGCAAAAAATGCCACACCGAGTAACCCCAGCACCATAAAGTATTCAGCAGTCATGTGCAGTCCTTTTAAAAATTTATAAATGTGTGCATCAACTTATATGCCAAAAATAATTAGCAAGAGCAAAAAGAGGATTAAAAAATACTATTTAAAAACAATACAGTAGAAAACGTTTAACGCAGTTGTAGGTAAGGCTTAATAAAATGTAATATTTAAAAAGGTAATTATTTTAAAAGTGAGTAGTTTTTACACATTTTTTGTTTTTAGCTGAGCTGCTTTTTTTAGTGCCCACCAACCAATTGTTAGACTCATTAATATACGTACGGGAAAGTAAACAACAGCAGGAATACCAAATAACCAATTGGCAAAGCCTTGGGGCATTACATAAAATGCAACCTGCTTCACCCAATAAATAAACTCAACATACTGCGCTAAAAAGTCATTAAGCGATAAGCTCAGAGGTGCTAAATTATTACTGATTACAACCCATAGTGCATACATACCAAGCAAGCCATCACCCACACTGCCAATATAAGATGAGTAACCTATAAATAATAAAAAGCCGCGCATAGTAAGTCCCTGTTAGCTGAATTGTAAGTTAAATAATAACTAGCCTAGTTAATTGCAGCCTTTATTGGTTTTAGTTAGGTGAACGTCATGCACACTTGCATGGGCGCCACAGTAAAACATATAGTTGGAGCAGTGATGGTTCTCATCCTTAAGATTCAAGCCATTTTCATCAAATTCTAGCTCAAATTTACAGTTAATGACGTATTCGGGCTCTTGTTCTTCAAACACCAGTTTTTTATCCTTTAGTACCAAAGGTAATGGTTCTGTAGTTCCCTCAGCGGCGCTGTGATAGTGCAAATATGAAAGTTGTAGCCCCATATAAGGCCTTCTGTAAAATATTTTTCGCTTTTTTTGAATATATTTATGTAACTCGTTTTTAGTTTAAAATGCTCATTACTTTCGCCTCCATCTTTGTTGAGCATAGGGGTCGCGCCTGTTATTTTATCCGTTGTGGAATAACATCCTTCAAATGAGCTTGCATATGAATATCCACTAAAGATGACACTTACTAGCATCAAAAATATTAAAACCAGTTTGCTCACCACTGCTCCTTGCTGCGCTGTTAATCTTCGTCAAAAAAACGGCCACTATCATCTGTCATTTTTACTGGTAGGCCGTTATCAACCATAAAATAGTAAAAACGTAGGTCGTCAATTAAGTCTGGAGCGGTTATTTCAATATCTTGGTATGTCGCGTTTTTAAACTTAAATCGTAAAATATGCTCAAAACGCTTAGTTTGGCAATAAAGCACTTCTTCTAGCTCAGACACTTTTATATTTATGCCGAGTAGTTCAAACTCGCCATTTACAATTTCAATTGCATGAGCCTGTTCTGTGTTTGCACAATACCACTGTGAAAAAAACCTCAATAATACAAACGCAAAGAGGTATAAAAATTGATGCAGCAAAGGCTGTTCAATAAATACCTCTACCCAAAATAAAACTATAACTGCGATAAATGTGTTGAAACCAAGCGTCCAAAGTAGTTTTGCGCTGGGTGTTTTTTTGTACCTTGTAAGTTTTTTCATAAGTCCCTTTTTAACGTTATCCCTAGATAAATATTGCTACAAAATATTACTTATTTTTTTCCTGCTATTGTTGGGTCGGCATTGTTTGCGCGCTCTTGCGCTTAGAAGTGCGTCTATTCCTTCTCGCGCTCAGGAAAGCGTTCTCGGTCAATGGCTTTTGCGCTGGAGTAAAGTTCATCTAATGTGTAGGTAGAAAAGTCTATTGGGGTGTCCATGCTTGGGGGGATTCCTTTACGTAATTTATCTCAAAGTAGCATAGCTTTAGTAATTTATTCAATATCTTAAATTAAAGACTGGCGTAGCCTTTAGCTTTTAGCTTTTAGTTTTTAACTTTTAACTTTTAACTTTTAACTTTTAACTTTTAACTTTTAACTTTTAACTTTTAACTTTTAACTTTTAACTTTTAACTTTTA
>NZ_LKDW01000057.1 GCF_001401805.1 Pseudoalteromonas sp. P1-25 | reverse complement strand
CTACCACCCAGGACACTTAGACGCTTCGCGCTACACAGAAAAACACGCGTAACGTTAAGTCACTTTTCTAGGTATTCAGCTTCGCTTCTGTGTGATGAAACAATCACTTTATGCCTAGGTAAAAGCGTTGCTTTTAATACGAAAGCAATGCGCGTCTACATGGCAATTTACCTCGGTGTTAATTTTTTAGGTAAGCGCGAAGCCTGCTCGCGTGAAATTGGCTATGGCAGTTAATAAATGCTTACCTGCGCATTAAAAAAGCGGTGTTAAAATTAACACCGCTTTTTTAGATTTAGACAATAAAAATGCGTTTAAAGCATTGGTTTTAGCACATCATATAAAGCGTTGATGTGATCGTCTCTGTCGTTTAAAGCGGCTATGTAACGGTATTTTTCGCCGCCGGCGTTTTCAAATATTTCACGGTTTTCTTCTTCAAGCTCTTCGAGCGTTTCTAGGCAATCGGCACTAAAAGCTGGGCTTAAAATTGCTATATCGGTAATGTTTTCATCAGGGAGCGATGCAAGCGTGGCGTCGGTGTATGGCTTTAACCATTCGGCTTTACCAAAGCGGCTTTGAAAGGTGCTAATGGCTTTGTCTTTATCAAGGCCAAGTTTTTCCATCACCAAGCGCGTGGTTTGTAAACATAGGCAGTGGTATGGATCGCCTCTATCTAAAAACAGTTTAGGCATACCGTGGTATGAAAAAACGAGTTTTTGTGGCATGCCGTTTTTTTCTAAATCTTCGCTTATGCTGCTTGCTAATGAGTCTATGTAAGTGGTGTTTTTGTGATAACCATTTACAAAATGGAGCTCTGGCACCCAGCGCCACTTTTGTAACACTCTTGAAACGGCATCAAATGTTGAGCCGGTTGTCGGGCTTGAGTATTGTGGGTAAAGCGGTAATACAATAATACGCGTAAGGCCTTTGTCGCGCAGCTGCTCAAGGCCTGCTTCTATTGAAGGGTTACCGTAACGCATGGCCATTACAACCTCGGTATTGGTATAACCTTGCTCTTTTAATAGCGCGTTTAGTTTGTCGCGTTGTAGGCGGGTAATATGCGTAAGCGGCGAGCCGTTTTCGGTCCAAATACTTTTGTACAGTTTTGCTGAGCGCTTAGGGCGAATACGCAAGATTATACCGTGAAGTATTATCATCCACACTAAACGTGGTATTTCTACAATACGGGGGTCTGATAAAAACTCACGTAAGTAGGTACGCAGTGCTGCTGGGGTAGGCGCGTCTGGACTACCTAAATTGGTGAGTAAAATGCCTGTTTTTTGATTAAAACGCCCGTCGTGGGGATTGTCAGTAACAGCAGAAAATCGCGACACGGTGTGCTCCTTAAAGCAATGTGATACTAATACTTAATCATTTTGCGGGGCTAAACGGGTTGCTATCAGCGTTAAAAAATTCTCATTTAGTACAACTAAATAGCGAGTTTTTGTCTAGCTATCAACACGTTTTTCCACCCTTAAAATAAATCACTTAATTAAGCGGATTGGTATTAAACAGTTTAAAAAATATACCCAACTCAATAGGTACCTGTTTGAATTAGTTTAGCTTATATACGGCCATTGTAACGAAAAAAAGCACAGTTTAGATCAATCATTTAGCGCTTTTTACCATTATTCTAAATGGGGTTGGTTTTTTGGTTTCTAGTTGTTGTAGCTTGTCGATGGATTTTCTACCAAACACGTGGCCTTTAGGTAATAGCATTATACCGCTGTGGCTGTGCAACGTGTGGCCTAAAATCATATTGGCTTTTAGCTCTTTAGCGCTGCATATCATAATTGAGCCGGCATTATTAAGCTGCTCGTTTAATTTGCTATGGCTTGCTTCAAGTGCGCGCACAATTTTAGGGTGGTAAAAAGTGCCGCTGTACATTTTTACGGTTTCGAGGGCATCGCTGTGGCGCTCTTTATCGGTAGAACCTTGGCTTTGCTCAAATGCGTTCCAATAATCGCGAGCCACGCTAAGTACCATGGCGCCAATAGGTATATCGTTCCCAGCTAGCCCCTTTGGTAAGCCATTACCATTAAATCGTTCATATTGATGGTAAATTGCATCGGATACATCGTGTAAGTGAATAGCAGGCATAAGCATTAATTGTGCGGTGCTAGGGTGAGTGTAAAAAGCTTTGCGCTGTTGCTCACTCAGCCGACTTACTGGCTTTTTATAGAGCTCTGGGTCCATGGCAAGCAAGCCTATTTGTGCTAAGTAACCCGCCATTGGGGCTAAATCTATACTTTTTTGCGATAGGTTTAAATACAGCGCTATTTGCGTGCACGTGTCGGCAATCTTTTGTGCTCTGTTGCCATCTAAATAAGGGTTAGCATTTATAAAGTTATAAAGCAGCTCTACGGTGGCTTTATGTTCGTTTTTTTCGCGCTCGTTAGCCTCTTCTAGTTGCTTAAGCACCTGCTTAATTTGTTTGGTGCGTTTGTCTACTCGTTGCTCTAATGAATTGTTTAGTTCCAGAAGTTCTTTATTTTGTTGCTTTACTTGCAGCTCAAGCTGTTTGTTTTGCTTTTTTAACTGAAATTTCTCGATGCTATCGTTAATGCTGCGCAAAAGCATATCGTTTTGCCATGGCTTTTGTATGTAGCCGTTAATTTGCGCAAGGTTAACAGCGGCTAAAGTGGTTTCTATTTCGGCGTAACCTGTTAATAAAATACGTTGTGTTTCGGGGGCTTTGTTACGAGCCTGCTCTAAAAATTGCGCGCCGTTCATAGTGGGCATTTTCATGTCGCTAATGATTAAGCTAAATTCGTGGCTGCTTAAAAGCTCAAGCGCTTGCACTGGGCTTTTGCAGGTTATAAAACTAAAGTTATTATTTTTTAATAAAGAGGTTAGAGAGCGCAGAACAATTTCGTCGTCATCAACACAAAGTACGTCTACGGCAGTGATTGAATGTGCAGGATCTGCTGGTTGGGTCATAGTGCTACCTTCTAAAATAATAAGCATAGTCTAAAAATTGCTTCTAGTTTGCATAAATACGTATGGCAAACTAAACGTTATACATGGATGCATATTTATGGAGCGAATAGGATGAGCACGGTGACCAAGGACTATAAACAGGCTTTTTTAGATGAGCAACGAAAGCGCCTAGCCGCAGAACAACTGCTTGAAGATAAAAGCCAACTGTTAGTTGTGTTAAATAACGAACTTAATAAAAATGCTGCTGAGCTCTCTTTGTATCAGCAAATGTTTGTTCAGGCCGACAAAATGGCAAGCGTGGGGGATTTGTCTTGCAGTATAGCGCACGAAATCAATAATCCGCTCTCGTATGTAATTAGTAATATAGAAAGCCTGCAATATATTAGCCCTCTTTTATCTAAATCCCTTCACTATAACGAGCAGTTTTTAACTGGCCAATTAAATGCTGGGCAATATAAAAACGTATTAGCTGATTTAAAAAAGCAATACGAACATGCATGGAACGTCCATGAAATTTACTCTCAATTAAGCGAAAGCCTAGAGGGTTTAAAGCGCATAAAGCAAACCGTACACAATTTATTAAATCTTAGCCAATTTACATACTCACATAATAAGCAATATTTAGATGTGAGTGAGGTTGCATGCTCTGCTTTAGAGGTACTACAAGGACAGCTTAAATACTGTGAAATAAAAACCAATTTTGAGCAATTACCGCTCATTTGGGGAGAGTTATCGTCAATTCACCAAATTTTTGTAGAGTTGTTATTAAATGCGCAACAAGCGTGCGCGCATGACCTAGAAAAAGGGAGCATTATTGATCTAAGCGTAACGCAGCAAAATGAAGGTGTATGTATAAAAGTGAAAGATAACGGTTGTGGAATGGACGAAAATACTCAAATGCATCTGTTTAAGCCTTTTTTTAGTACAAAAAATACAGCACATTCGTTAGGAATAGGAATGACAGTTGTTAACTTTATTTTGCAAGAACATGGCGGAAAAATAGAAGTTAGCAGCACTTTAGGAACAGGTACTACCATTTGTTGTTGGTTACCCGTAAAAGCAGAAGAAAGTGCAATAAATCTGTTGTAAATAAGGTGTTAACCAAATCGATGGGTGAAATTAAATTCCCAAATTGAATGCATTTTGAACAAGTTTAAGTGTTATTTTGTGGTTTTTACAATTTTTTGCATAGTTAGACCTATTATTTAGTTTTTTTCATTTCTTTTTATTTGCATATGTTGCTAGGATGTTCTACAAGCGATGCGTTACATCGCAATAACAAATATTAAAGAACACACTAAACAGGGTCGTCACTATGTCAACATATCGTTTAAATTCATTAGCTGCAGCTGTTGCGTTTGCCGTAAGCGCACCAAGCATTGTAAGCGCCCAAGAAGCACCTTTAGAGGCTGCACAAAATATCGAACAAATATCTGTATTAGGGTCGCGCGTATCTAATCGCACCTCTACTGAGTCTTCGTCACCTATTGATTTAATAGACGCTGATGATTTAAACAAAGGTGGCTTTACAGAGCTAGGGCAGAGCCTGCAAGCAACGGCTCCATCGTTTAACTTTTCTCGTACACAAGTGTCTGATGGCTCAGATTTATTTAGACCTGCCACGCTGCGCGGCTTACAGCCCGATCAAACGTTAGTATTGGTAAACGGTAAGCGCCGTCATAATCAATCTATTTTTGGTTTAAATGGCACGGTAGGTGCGGGTGCTGCGGGCACCGATATGAACGCGATTCCGCTTACTGCACTTAAAGGCGTAGAAGTATTGCGCGATGGCGCAGCAGCGCAGTACGGCTCAGATGCAATAGCCGGCGTAATTAACTTATCACTTAATAATTCAACGGGTGTAACAACCGGTTACGTACAATACGGTGGCACCAGTGAGGGCGATGGCGACACGCTTTCTGCAGGTTTAAACCGTGGTTTTGATTTAGGTAACGAAGGCGGTTTTATTAACTTATCGCTTGAATATCGTGATGCCGATGGTACAAACAGAGCTGAGCGCGATACGGGTGGCTCGTTAAACGTTGAACCAGGCACCCTGAGTGAAGATGTGCGTTGGGGCCAAGGTAATTCAGAAAGCGAATTTACCTCGTTGTTTTATAATATGGCGCTGCCAGTGGGCGAAAGCGAATTGTATTCATTTGGTGGTTATTCTGAGCGCACTGCGCTGGGTAACGGTTTTTACCGTAATTATAACGAAGCGACTAAAAATGTAACGCAAGTATATAGCGATGGCTTTTTACCTCGCATTTATAACGAAGCTGAAGATATTTCAGTAGCGGTTGGTTTTAGAGGCGACATAACCCCAGATTGGGGATACGATGTATCGGCAGTGTATGGTGAAAACCAATACGACTTTACTTCACGCAATACGTTAAATGCCTCTTATGCGGCAGAGTATGTGTTTAATAACCCAGATGCAAGCGATGCCGACATAGCCGCAAATGCAGGGCCAACCGGTGGCTACTCGGGTGGCTTTAGGTTTGACCAAACAACGGTTAATGCAGATTTTAACGGCATAGTTGATATTGGCCGAAGTGAGCCTTTGTATATCACTTTGGGTGCAGAATACCGTAAAGAAAACTACGAAATAGTACCAGGCGATGAAGCGTCGTACGCATGTGGCCTTGCAAATATGGATACTTCGTACCCATCGGTTAACGATCCGGATCAATTTGCTCAATGTGGCTTTCAGGCTTATAACGGTCTGCGCCCAGAGGCCGCTAACGACAGCGACCGCAACAGTTACGCGTTTTACGTAGATGTAGAAACGATGATCACTGATGCATGGAACGTAAGTGGTGCGCTTCGCTATGAAGACTTTTCAGATGCAGGCGATGACTTAATTGGTAAATTAGCAACACGTTATGAATTTAACGATGACTTTGCAGTGCGTGGTGCAGTATCTACCGGTTTTAGAGCGCCATCGCTGCAGCAAAGTGGGTATACTGCATTTACGACTAACCTAGGTTCAGATGGCACACTTACACAGTCGTTTACTGCAAATACGGGAACAGCTTTCCCAAGTGCATTGGGTGTAGATAGCCTAGAGCTTGAAACATCAACTAACTACAGCGCAGGTTTTGTTTACGATGTGACTAGCGAGCTGTCGTTAACGGTTGATTTTTACCGTGTAGAAATTAAAGACCGTATTACGCTTGGTAGTTTACTGTCTGCTGATGATGTTGCCTTTAGCGATGAAGCTGTAGCCGCTTTACAAGCAACAGGCGCAGTGCAGGCTAACTACTTTTCAAACTCTGTAGATTCAACTACACAAGGTGTTGATATTATTGCCTCTTACCGTACTGATGTAGAGGGCGGTAACTTTGGTGTCACTTTTGCGGGTAACCTAAACGACACTAAAATAGATAACGTAAATGCTGAAGAGGGTATTCCTGAGTCGGTGGCGTTTGACGATTTACAACGTAGCTTTTTTACCGACGGTCAGCCAAGTGAGCGTGCAACCCTTACCTTTGACTACGAGCGTGATGCGTATCAAACAACACTTCGTTTTAACTACTTTGGCGAAACAGACGTTAAGTACTTTGGTAACGACCACATCCCTTTACCAGGGGAGCTTTCGCCTACGGGGTCGTTTAAGCCAACAAGTACAGTTGAATCGGCTGTGTTAGTTGATGTAAATGTAAGCTACCAAATTAACGAAATATTTAATTTATCAGTAGGCGCAGACAACGTATTTGATGAAACACCGGATGAGTTAGGTGACGACGAAGTACTTAACTTTATAACTAACGGTGCATTTAAATACCCTGTACGTGCATTGCCTTATGGCTTTGACGGGCGTACTTACTATGCAAAAGTAAGCTTTGAATTTTAATTATTTGAGCTAAACCTATTTAACCTGAATTCTGGTTAAGAGATAGATTTATTATCCAGAGTTCAGGTTACTACTAAGCGCAGTTACTTACTGCGCTTTTTTAATGCTTATTTATTATGAAAAAAGCGCGTTAAAACACTTGCAAGGTTGAAAATTAGGCATACAATCGCCACTTCTTAAGATTCTTATTGTTATAAATAGTTAGGAAATAAAATGGCTAAAAAATCGAAAACCAAAGCCGCAAATAATAGTGCGGTAGAAACCGGGCGAGGTGTTATTAATCATAATGCGCTAGCGGCGTTAGTAACTTCTAAAGTGTTTAAACCACAAGTAGTAAAAGCTAAAAAAGGAAAAGGCTCGTATAAACGCACTAGCAAACACGTAAGACGAGAGTCTTATTTAATCGCGGCTTAAATAGCACCGATCAAATAAGACTTTTAACAGCTTACTTTTTGCCAAACATGCGCGTAAGCGTGTTGTCTTTATCAATAATATGGTGTTTTAAAGCGCCCACAATGTGTAAACCTAACGCCACTAATAGCGCATTTGCTGTAATACCGTGAACGGTTTTTCCTATCTCTGCTAAGCCTTGGTTAAAAGCGAGACTTTTTTGTGGGTTTTCTGGGTTGGGGTTGTGCGGTATAAGCTCAAGCCCAAACACCTCCACGCCGTGCCCACCAAAGCCCGACATAATCAGCCCCGAAATAGGCATAAGTAACATGCTTATTATAAGAACGTAATGCACAATTTTAGCTAACATTTGCTCATAATTTGGGTGTTCAACATCGTGCTTTGGCCAACCATTTATAATGCGCCATGTTACTCTTAGTAACGCAAAAGCAAGTAGTATTACGCCAAATGATTTGTGCCAACTCATTAGAAAAAACGCTTTAAAGTTTTCGATATACAGGCCTGAGCCTAATAACCCAATAATTAAAATAGCCACAATCCAATGCAGGCTTATAGTGGTTTTACTTAATGTACGTGGTGTATCTTTTGTTAGTTTCATTGTGGTTATTCCTAACTTAAAAAGTGGCGCTTAGTCGCGTTACAGTTGAATAATCAACATTAATGCGGCTAGCTTAAACTATAGAAGGTTAAAGTAGGGTTAACGACACCTATTTTTGAGTTTAAAAAGGGATAACCCGCCACGCGTGGTTCAGCGCAATGTTTGTTGCCTCTTTAAAAGCAAAGCGCCTCTAAGCCTCTTTGTGATTAATTGATCTTTAATACAAAACGCACAAAGAGAAGGGATGGAGAAGTAAATGAGAAGTGAAACTTGTAGACGTCGAGCTTGCTCACGTTAGAAGCGCAGCTTCTCATTAATTCCACCACCGAGTACACCGAGG
>NZ_LKDW01000056.1 GCF_001401805.1 Pseudoalteromonas sp. P1-25 | reverse complement strand
GGTGCGGAAGGAGAGACTTGAACTCTCACATCCTAAGATACTGGAACCTAAATCCAGCGCGTCTACCAATTCCGCCACTCCCGCATTTTCACTTTGAATAATCAAAGGAAGGTAGTTATTTTAAGCTCTTTATTGAGCAACAAAAGAAAATGGTGGCTAAGACGGGATTTGAACCTGTGACCCCATCATTATGAGTGATGTGCTCTAACCAGCTGAGCTACTTAGCCATCTCTTTTGTTATCACTTCATCGCTGAGTGCGGGGCGTATTATGCTGATATGACCCAAATCCGTCAACACCTTTTTTGCAAAAAAACACTTAACAGGGTTTGTTTGCAGGAAAATTAAGCTAAGAGACTAAATTTTAATAAAATTGCTGTTTTTTTAACTGCAAATCAACTGCCAAAGTACACTAAGTAATAACAACTTAAAACCGTTAATACAAAAATTGCTGAGTATTTCAGTAGTCGTTTTGCGATCAAGACGTATTAAAGCCTAAGTTTATTGCGTATTTTAGCTATTGAATGAAGCTATGATACTCAACAACTAGGCTATGTAATCATTTTAAGCAGGCATAAGCTGCGCTAATTGCGCTAAAAGTTACATATGAATCACCGTGGCGACAGTTGGTAGGGCAATTTGCTTATTATAGATACGTATTTCTCACGTCAAATAGAGTATTTAACATAGCTCGTTAGTAAAATAGTAAATCGTAACAATACTTAATCATTTTGCGGACTAAATGTGTTGCTATCTGTGTTAACAAATTCTCTTTTAGAGCAACTAAATAGAATTTTTTGCCTAGCTATTAACACGTTTATCCATCCTCAAAATAGATCTCTTAACTAAGCAAAGTGGTATAAAAAGCCAAAAGTGATTAAGGCCGTTTAATTTTTGGATAAAACCTTACTTGTTACAGGCATAAAAAAACCCGCATTAAGCGAGTTTTTATAAACAGGTTGTTTAAGTGTAATTATACGTTAAACAAGAAGTTCATTACATCGCCATCTTTAACAATGTACTCTTTACCTTCTTGACGCATTTTACCTGCTTCTTTAGCGCCACCTTCGCCGTTAAAGGCAATGTAGTCGTCATAAGCAATGGTTTGTGCACGAATAAAGCCACGTTCAAAGTCGGTGTGAATTTTACCAGCCGCTTGCGGTGCTGTTGCACCGACTGGAATAGTCCAAGCGCGTACTTCTTTTACACCTGCAGTGAAGTAGGTTTGCAAATGTAGTAGCTCGTATCCACCACGAATTACTCGGTTTAGGCCTGGTTCGTCTAAGCCTAGGTCAGCCATAAATTCAAGCTTGTCTTCTTCATCTAGTTCAGAAAGCTCAGACTCAATTGCTGCACACACCGGAATAACAACCGCGTCTTCAGACTCTGCAATAGCGCGCACACGATCAAGGTGTGGATTATTTTCAAAGCCATCTTCAGCTACGTTAGCTATGTACATGGTAGGTTTAATAGTTAAGAAGTTAATTGAGCTAATTGCTGCTTTTTCTTCTTTAGTAAGCTCTAAAGAACGAAGTGTTAAGCCTTCGTCTAAATGTGCTTTAACTTTTTCAAGTACTGCATTTTGCTCTTTAGCGTCTTTATCGCCGCCTTTTGCTTTTTTAGCATTACGGAAAATGGCTTTATCAGCACTGTCCATATCGGCAAGTACTAATTCGGTATTGATAACGTCAATATCGTCAGCAGGGTCAATAGTGCCTGCAACGTGGATTACGTTTTCGTCTTCAAAACAGCGAACTACATGGCCAATTGCATCCGTTTCACGGATGTTTGCTAAAAATTGGTTTCCTAAACCTTCACCTTTTGATGCGCCTTTTACTAAACCAGCAATATCAACAAATTCCATACTAGTAGGTAGAATACGTTGAGGATTTACAATTTTTGCTAGCTCGTCTAAGCGAGGATCGGGTACCGGTACTACACCTGTGTTAGGTTCGATGGTACAAAAAGGAAAGTTAGCGGCTTCAATACCCGCTTTAGTTAGTGCATTAAAAAGCGTTGATTTACCAACATTAGGCAAGCCAACGATGCCACATTTAAAACCCATAGTAAGATACCTTGTTAAGATTCGTTTAAACGATTATGGTTTAAAAGAATGTAGTCTGTTTTGTGCTTTTAACACACCATCTTTTGCAAGTATTTCCATACAACGAACTGCTTCATCAACCGCTGCATCCATTTTTTCTTGGTCTTCTTTGGGGGCTTTTCCAAGCACCCAACCTGTGACCATTTCACGATGCCCTGGATGACCGATACCTATGCGTAAGCGCATAAAATCTTTTTGGTTTGCCATTTTTGCAATAATGTCTTTTAAGCCATTATGACCGCCATGGCCGCCGCCTTTTTTAAGTTTGGCAACGCCTGGGTCTAAATCCATTTCGTCATGGGCAACGAGTATGTTTTCCACGGGGATTTTGAAAAAATTGGCTAAACTACCGACCGCTTTACCACTTAAGTTCATGTAGGTGGTGGGGATCAATAATTTGAATTCTTGGCCCTGGATGATCACTTTGCCAGTTAGGCCGTGATATTTAGGATCGTGTTTGAGCGTGCAGTTGTAGCGTGCTGCGAGTTCTTCAATAAACCAAGCACCTGCATTGTGGCGTGTGTTTGCGTATTCGGGGCCTGGGTTAGCCAGGCCCACAAGCATTTGAATAGAATTCAAGGTGCAAGACCTTAAATATTATTCAGCAGCGTCTGAAGCTTCTTCTTCAGCTGGAGCTGCTTTGTTAGCTTTGATAGTTACTACTGACAGGTCGTGGCCTTCGCCTTTACCTAGCTCAACAGACTGAACGCCTGCAGGAAGCTCAAGGTCAGAGATGTGAACTGAATCACCAACTACTAAGTTAGAAACGTTAACTTCAACGAATTCTGGTAACGCTTTAGGAAGACAAGAAATCTCAACTTCAGTTAACTGGTGAACAACAGTTGCGCCAGCTTTAGTTACTACTTCTTCACCGATGAAGTGAAGAGGAACTTTAGTTACTAGTTTGTGAGTTGCATCTACACGTTGGAAATCAAGGTGAGTGATTTTTGGCTTGAATGGGTGACGTTGAATATCTTTTAAGATAGCTTCAACAGACTCGCCGCCAACATTTAGCGTAAGAATGTGCGTGTAAAAACCTTCGCTTTCTTGTGCTTTGATCATGTCTTTATGAGCAAGAGTAAGCGATACCGCTTCTTTATCTGCACCGTAAAGGATAGCAGGTACTTTGTCTTCGCGACGTAGGCGGCGGCTCGCACCAGTACCAGTTTCTACGCGAAGTTCAGCGTTGTAAGTATAAGTTTCGTTAGACATAATGTCTCCAATAATTAAAAGTGTTAGGGCCTTTGCGACCAAGGTCCCTACCCAAAAGGCGCGCTATCATAACACCACCCCCCGATAAAATAAACAACACATACAAAAAAAGCGCCAAAAGGCGCTTACATGTTCAAGCAGATGCGTGATTTTAGTGTTCAAACATCGCTGAAATAGATTCTTCATTGCTGATGCGACGAATTGTTTCGGCCAACATGTCAGCAAGTGTCAGTACTTTTACTTTATCAAGCGCTTTTAATTCATCAGATAACGGGATTGAGTCAGTTACAATTACTTCATCGATTACTGAGTTACGGATGTTCTCTGCGGCTTTGCCCGATAAAATAGGGTGTGTTGCATAGGCAAATACGCGTTTAGCACCATGTTCTTTAAGTGCTTCTGCGGCTTTACATAAGGTACCACCGGTATCAATCATATCATCTACAATAATACAGTCGCGCCCTTCAACATCACCAATAATATGCATTACTTGAGAAACGTTTGCTTGCGGGCGACGTTTATCAATAATAGCAAGGTCTGTATCGTGAAGTAGTTTTGCAATAGCGCGGGCACGCACTACACCACCAATATCTGGTGATACTACAACAACGTCTTCAAACTCACGCTCTTCCATATCTTCAAGTAGTACAGGGCTACCAAATACGTTATCTACTGGTACATCAAAGAAGCCTTGGATTTGCTCGGCGTGTAAATCAACCGTAAGAACGCGGTCAACACCTACACTTGATAAGAAATCGGCAACAACTTTAGCGGTAATTGGAACGCGCGCAGAACGTACTCGACGGTCTTGACGTGCATAACCAAAATAAGGAATAACGGCCGTAATACGACCTGCTGATGCACGACGTAGAGCATCAACCATAACAATAAGTTCCATTAGGTTATCGTTAGTAGGGGCACAGGTTGATTGCAAGATAAAAACATCCGAGCCACGAACATTTTCATTTATTTGAACACTGATCTCACCGTCGCTAAAACGGCCAACAACAGCATCGCCTAATTCAATATACAAACGTTTTGCAACTTTTTGAGCTAACTCAGGTGTTGCGTTACCAGCGAAGAGCTTCATGTCAGGCACGGTAGGGTTCCTCAGGCACTGAATTTTTGGACTAACGGGTAAATAGGTAAAACCTACTACGCGTTAACTTATGATTACTTGTACGTTACTTCATTGATCGAATATGGCGGCAAGCTCCGTATGAGCAGGTGAGACATTTGTGCTTGAAGCAACAAAACCCTGCCAAGTATGGGGGAGGTTATCAAGTACATCTTGTGCTTGAACTTGGCTAGCAAATTCGACAAAACAACATGAACCTGTTCCGGTCATCTTCGACGGGGCGTATTTTAGCAACCACTGCAGGGTTTTTTCAACCTCGGGGCAGAGCTTTTTAACTAAAGGCTCACAATCATTGGTTAATTTGTGGGTTCGCCAATCACCTGAAATTTTTGGTGTGTCGCGTTTTAAATCTGGATGGGTGAATATTTTAGCGGTACTTACATGTTGATTAGGGTGTACTACACAATACCATTTTTGCGCTAATTCTACGTCCACCAACTGTTCGCCAATACCGTGCGCTATGGCGCTTTTACCACGAATAAATACCGGTACGTCGGCACCTAATTGCAAGCCTAGGTTGGCTAATTCATCGATGCTTAGCTGAGTATCCCACATTTTATTAAGCGCAAGTAACGTGGTGGCAGCATCTGACGAACCGCCACCAACACCGCCGCCCATAGGCAGGCGTTTAATTAGATTTATTTTCACACCTGATGAAATACGACAATGTTTTTTAAGTAATAAAGCAGCTTTATAGATGAGATTATCGCAATCTGCTATGTCTTTAGTATCACCCGTTACTAAAATAGTAGCGCTTTCATTAGCAGAAAATTCGAGTGTGTCTCCAAAATTTAAAAAGGTGAATAAAGTTTCTAGTTCGTGATAGCCATCATCACGACGCGCGTTGATGTGTAAAAATAAGTTGAGTTTTGCCGGCGCAATGACCGAAAAAGCCGTTTGAGTATTCATGCTTAATTAAACTGCCAATTGTAGAGTTGAATTTTGATTTTAATTTGCTGGTGTTTTAGCGTGACGTTGCCGGGGACCCAAAAGCCACCTTGCTGTTTATAGTTTGAATACGTTATTTGCCATTTTTTATTCGTGTTATCGTACCAGATAACTTGTTGTGCACGGCCAAGTTCGTCTACTTTTAATGTTTGTGAGGTTAACGTGCCTTTTAACCAGTTATCAGCGTTATCAACAGGTAAATCAAAACCGGTTAAGCGTTTTAATAATAACGCAGCGTTAGTATCCGTGTATGT
Source organism: Pseudoalteromonas sp. P1-25 (assembly GCF_001401805.1). GTDB lineage: Bacteria > Pseudomonadota > Gammaproteobacteria > Enterobacterales > Alteromonadaceae > Pseudoalteromonas. The sequence continues at coordinate 4,851 of NZ_LKDW01000056.1, read as the reverse complement.
TTTATCGTCGTAATCAAGTAGCGCACCTGTGCGAGTTTGTTTTAACGACAATATACGTGTACCAATAAACGTAGTGAGCACTAAGTTGTTTTGTTTTTCGTCTTGTTGCCAATTTAAGTTTGCAGATTGTCGCTCATCAGGACTTATAAACGCTAACTTACCTTGAGCTTGCCAGGTTTTTTGCGCCGCTAAGCGAGGTTTCCAATCATCGTAAAGCGTTGTTTTTGTATCAATTTTGTGGGCGCAGCCCGCTAAAAACAGAAAAAGAGTGAATAAAATTAAATAATGTCTAATCAAATGTTGTTCCTTACTTTCCATATTCCGCTGATTTTTGGTAAAATTGCCGCCTTTAAAGTAGGGCGCAGCAATATTTGGCAAATATGACCATCATAGCACTTGGTATTAATCACAAAACCGCATCCGTAGAATTACGTGAAAAAGTGGCTTTTTCGCCTGAGCAAATGTCTGAGGCGCTCCAGCAATTAAGCGGTCATGCCGACTTTAACGAAGCCGTTATTGTATCTACCTGTAACCGTACCGAAATCTATTGTAGCCTTGAGCAGTCAAATTCCCAAGCATTGCTAGCGTGGCTTGCCAGTTTCCATGGCCTGGATGAACATGAACTGAGCAAAAATATATATTGCCACCAAGGTGATGCTGCTATTAATCATTTAATGCGTGTTGCGTGCGGCTTAGATTCATTGGTATTGGGTGAGCCGCAAATTTTAGGGCAAATTAAGCAAGCTTACCATAGCGCTAAAACACATGATGCTGTAGGCGTTAAGTTTGATAGGTTGTTTCAAAAAACCTTTTCGGTCGCTAAGCAGGTTCGTACTGACACCGATATTGGTGCTAGTGCTGTGTCGGTGGCGTTTGCTGCGGTTAATTTAGCAAAACATATTTACGGCAAGCTTGATAAAACCAATGTGTTATTAATTGGTGCCGGCGAAACAATAGAGCTTGTCGCTAAACATTTATACCAAAATGAGCCGCAACAAATTACGGTTGCCAATAGAACCATTGAGCGTGCACGCGGTTTGGCACAAGAAGTGTCGGCCGATGTGATTGCGCTGGCGCAGTTACCTGAACGTTTGCACAAAGCCGATATTGTTATTAGCTCAACAGCCAGTACGTTACCAATTATAGGTAAAGGGGTAGTAGAGCAAGCATTAAAACAGCGCCGCCATAAGCCTATGCTGTTTATTGATATAGCTGTACCGCGCGATATAGAAAGCCAAGTAGGCGAGCTTGATGCGGCCTATTTATATTCCGTTGATGACTTACAAGCCATTGTAAGTGAGAATATGGCCGCGCGTGAACAGGCAGCACAGCAAGCACAATTAATAATAAGCGAGCGCGTAAAAGAATTTGAAATGTGGGTTCGCTCTCTCGATTCGGTTGACTTAATTCGTCACTACCGAAACGACGTACAAACCATTAAGTCTGAACTTGTTGAGCGGGCGGTTAGTCAGCTAAATACAGGTAAAGATGCAGAAAAAATTATATTAGAGTTGGCCAATAAATTAACCAACCGCTTAATGCACGCGCCTACCCGTGCAATTCAAGATGCGGCTAAAAAAGGTGAAGTGGCTCAACTAACTCAGTTGAAAAAAATGTTAGGTATTGATCAGGAATAACAGTTAAATGAAAGAGTCTGTATATCGTAAATTAGAAACCTTAGTAGAACGCTACGAAGAAGTACAAGCGCTACTGAGCGATCCGTCGGTCATTAGTGATCAAAACCGCTTTCGTGCTCTTTCAAAAGAATACTCTGAGCTTGAAGAAATTGTAAAAACATTTTTAGCATACCAACAAGCACAAGACGACGTCGCCACTGCTGAAGAAATGCTAAAAGATTCAGATCCCGATATGCGTGAAATGGCGCAAGAAGAATACAAAGAAGCTAAAGCGCAAATTTTATCGTTAGAAGATGAGCTACAAGTGCTTATGCTTCCTAAAGATCCTAAAGATAACAACAATGTATTTTTAGAAGTACGTGCCGGTACTGGTGGTGACGAAGCGGCTATTTTTGCAGGCGATTTATTTAGAATGTACAGCCGTTACGCTGAAACACAAAAATGGAAAGTGGAAGTGGTAAGCACCAATGAAGGTGAACACGGCGGCTACAAAGAAGTTATCGCAAATATTAGCGGCGAAGGCGTGTACGGTAAGCTTAAGTTTGAATCGGGCGCTCACCGTGTACAACGTGTACCAGAGACTGAATCGCAAGGGCGTGTACATACCTCTGCGTGTACGGTAGCAGTAATGGCTGAAATTCCAGAAGCAGAAGCCATTGAAATAAACACTGCTGATATAAAAGTAGATACATTTAGAGCCTCGGGTGCCGGTGGACAGCACGTAAATAAAACCGATTCTGCAATTCGTATTACTCATATTCCAACAGGTGTGGTGGTTGAGTGTCAGGATGAGCGTTCGCAACACAAAAACCGTGCTAAAGCGATGTCGGTGCTTTCTGCGCGCTTACAGCAGGCCGAAGATGAAAAACGCCAAGCCGAAGAAGCTTCTGAACGTCGTAATTTAGTGGGAAGTGGCGATCGCTCAGAGCGTATTCGTACTTACAACTACCCGCAAGGGCGTATTACCGATCACCGTATTAATTTAACGCTTTATCGCTTAAACGAAGTGGTAACTGGTGATTTAGGCGCAATTATTGACCCATTAATGCAAGAGCATCAGGCCGATTTACTTGCCGCCATGGGCGATGAGTAATTGTGAGTCACACTCTTGAGCAGGCAATCGCGGTTGGTGCAAACATACTTGCACCAACAAGTGACAGTGCCAAATTAGATGCACAAGTACTGTTATTACACGTTCTTCAAAAGCCTCGCAGTTATTTATTTACGTGGCCAGACAAGCCGCTTAGTAGCGATGAGCAGCGCCAATATGATGAATTTTGTCAGCGGCGCTTAAACGGTGAGCCCGTAGCGCATATTATTGGTGAGCGCGAATTTTGGAGCTTACCCCTAGAGGTAAATGCCACGACGCTTATTCCTAGACCGGATACTGAAACCTTAGTTGAACACGCTTTAGAGCTTGCCATGCCTGAGCAAGCTAAAGTGCTTGATTTAGGCACTGGGACTGGCGCTATTGCACTTGCACTGGGCAGTGAAATGCCAAAGTGGCATATTACCGCAGTAGACAAAGTAGCAGATGCAGTGGCCTTAGCGACGCGTAATCAGCAGCGTTTAGCGATTAATAATGTGCAAGTTAAGCAAAGTAACTGGTTTAGCGCGCTGAAAAATGAGCAGTTTAATTTAATTGTTACCAACCCCCCTTACATTGAGCACGACGATAAGCATTTAAAAGAAGGGGATGTGCGCTTTGAACCGCTTTCTGCGTTAGTGGCCGATGAGGCTGGAATGGCTGATATAAAACAAATAATTACACAATCACGTGACTATTTGCTCGCGAGTGGCTATCTTTTAATAGAACATGGTTTTGAACAGGGTGAAGCTGTTCGACATTTGTTTGAGCAAATGGCGTATATAAATATTAAAACAGTAAAAGACTTGGGAAATAACGATCGTGTAACGCTCGCACAATGGCCTTAATTTGACAACAAACAGCCATGATGTGTGTTCTATAAATGCATTAAGGAACTTTTAATATGATGGGTGATTTTTTATTTTCAGATGAGCCAGAAGAGTTAGAAAGTGAAGTAGAGCTTGGCACTTGGAAAGTATTAATCGTTGATGACGAACCTGAAGTTCATGCTGTTACAAAGCTTGCGTTGAGTGATTTTGAATTTCAGAATAAACGTTTAGAGTTTTTAAGCGCATATTCAGGCGCTGAAGCAAAAGAATTAATAAATGCGCACCCAGATGCCGCTATTGTACTGCTAGATGTAGTAATGGAAACCGATGATGCCGGGTTGCAAGTTGCTAAATTTATCCGCGAAGAAGCTAACAATAATCATATTCGTATTATTTTAAGAACAGGTCAGCCAGGGCAAGCACCTGAACGTCAAGTTATTATTAATTATGATATTAATGATTACAAATCAAAAACAGAGTTGACAGCGCAAAAGCTGTTTACTGTTATTATGTCAAGCCTGCGCTCGTATCGCGATATTATTTCTATAGAACAATCTCGCGAAGGGCTTGAAAAAATCATTATTGCCTCGCGGGATATTTTTGCAACGCGTTCAATTGAGCAGTTTATGGAAGGAGTAATGCAGCAACTTACTTCTTTACTAGGCATTGCGGATCAAGCCGTTTATGCAACAACATTGGTTGCTCAAAATATTGAAGACAGTAGTAATGATAAGTTGATTGTTCGCTCTGCTACGGGAGAGTTTGAAAAAAGCGAAGGTAAAGTCTTAGATGATGTACTTCCTAGTGAGCAATTAGAAGCCTGCCATAAAGCACTTGAAGATAAGAGCATAATCTATAAAGACAACTATTTATTTGCTTATTGTAGCAGCGAGTACAATCATAATTCGATGCTATTTATATCGGGGATCCCTAAAAATATAACCGATACGCAACGTAATTTAATTGAGATTTTTTCTCAAAATGTACAACTTGCATTTGAGAACGTGCAACGCCAGCAAGGCTAGCTATTACTGTACATTAAAAAGCACATAGCGTTTGCAGCTATGTGCTTTTTGGTTTATAGGGCATAATAGCCGAGATAGTCCGTAGAGCATGTTGAACGTTAAACGGATTCTAATACCAATCCGCAATAATATCTAATCATTTTGCGGGGTTAAACGTGTCGCTATCTGCGTTAAAAAATTCTTATTTACGACTGCATGGATGCAGAAGGTAGAGCAATGCAGGAGCAATTGCCGAGAACAACTAAATAGCGAATTTTTTGTCTTGCTATCAA
>NZ_LKDW01000055.1 GCF_001401805.1 Pseudoalteromonas sp. P1-25 | reverse complement strand
AGCTTTGCTCGGTTTTTACTTATTCTTACATGGATGTAAGTCATTAGAATAACGCAGGAGCAGTTATCGAGCCCACTAGGTTACAAACCCCGCGCCGCGATTTTAATCGCCCCTAGGTTGAACAAATTTCAATCCGCAAAGGTCAACACGCCCTAGGTTAAACACCTTTAAACATACTCAAGGAGAGTAAAATGAAAATTACTGGAAGCTGCTACTGTGGTGAAATTAAATACCAAGCCCAGTCGCAAAATAATAACGTACTTGTATGTCATTGTAGCGATTGCCAACGCATGTCTAGCGGGCCATTTAGAGCGGTCATTATGGCTGAGCCTAACTCAGTCGTTTTTACTAAAGGCGAGCCAAAAGAGTATGTTAAAACAGCACAGAGCGGCAATAAACGTGCGCAAGGCTTTTGTGGTACGTGCGGCACTACACTTTACGCAACTAATGAAGCTAAAGCCGATAGAGTGTACGGCCTGCGTATAGGTGCTGTTGATCAGCGAGATGAATTTACCCCAGCTGCGCAAATTTGGTCGCAATCAACGCTTAAATGGCTAAACGATTTACACCAGGTGCCTGCTTTTGAAACTACACCTCAATCATAAGTGCTGTGAGCGTTGAGAAAATAAAACAGCTAATTAGCTATGCTTTGCTAGCGGGAAAAATCTCGCTAGCTGCATTTTACTCCCTCCTTTTACCTCCTCTTTATATAAAAATTAAAATATTTGTAGGCTAAATGACTTTGTGAATTATTTTCATATTTTATTGAAATATATGCCTATATGCTCATTTGTAGTAATACCTCACCTCAGCTTTTGTATTTAAGTTTATGATATTTATAAAAATAAAGTTTATTTTTATATGTACCTATTTGGCTTGTTAATTGCTGATAAACACCACGGACTACATATTAATGATGAGGTGAAACGAATGAGAATTTTATCCACGAGCGAAGTAGGGGCTGAATTAGAAGCAGCCAAATCACGTTTAAAAAAATTACCCCATTGGAAACTCTCTGAAAAGTTAGCCTTAGAGCTGCGCTTAAAACAACTAAGCGCTTACTTTAACGAATACAAAAGTTAGCGTTTGATTTATTAGCGTAGTAGATATGGAAATTAATCCCCTTGTTTAAGCGGTTTTAAATAATATGGCTAAGGAAAAACAATGAAAAGCAAAAGGTACTGTAAAACGGCCATCGTGCTAGTAACTTACCACTGCAATGAAGGTGTTATAGAGCGCGTTAAAGAAATACAAAAATACGCCAGTAATTACATCATCACGATTGTTGATAACTCAACACAAAAGTACAAACAAAGGTATAACTTACGCCTAAGATTAAAGGCGATTGACCCCAACGTTATTTATATTGATCACACACTAAACTGTCGGTTTACGGCTTATAACGTGGGGCTGCAAACAACGTTGAGTGATTTTGTTGTTTTTCGTACTGACGACGATGTATTTGATGAAAAGCACACTTTTAAACTAATAAACGAAGGCTTTGAAGAGGACTTTGTTTTTACTCCCTATTACTTTGATAATACAAAAAAAGTAGAGCGCACTTATCAAAGACCGATAGAAACCCTAGTATTTAAAAAGAATTCATTATTAGCGTTTTTACCTTTTAAAACAGCCCCAAGCAGCGATTGGCAGCTAATGAAAAAGATGTTTGCTACAAAAAGCAAAAAGGAAGTGCCACTCGTTCTTTTGTATAAAAAACCGCATGGTCGCGAGGAGCTTGCTGTATGAAACTAGCAATTATAGCGCATCCCCGATTTCCTATTAAATCTCCCTATGCTGGTGGGCTAGAAGCTTTTACTGGCGCATTAGTTGAATACTACCAATCAGTTTATGAGGTTACTTTATATGCTCACCCAGACAGTGAGGTTAACTGTAAATTAAAATCGTTCCCGATAGATAACAGCCAATATCAACAATACCCCGATATAGTTGAAAACGATTTTATGCTCAAGGTAATGGACGATATAGCTAAAGAGCAGTTTGACGTAGTGCATAACAACTCCCTTAACCCGATTCCCATACTGTGGGCCAGTAAACATAATATTCCTATGTTAACCACGTTGCACACACCGCCTTACTCAAAATTAAAAGCGGTGGTAGGGCTGGCTTCTTACTCGCCATTTATACACTTTACCGCAGTGTCGCACTCTTTAGCAGAAGCGTGGGAGCCTTTTATAAACGATAAAGTAGAAGTGACCTACAATGGTATAGACCTTAAGCGCTGGCAGGTAACAAAAAAGCCGCAAGATTATGTGTTTACGTATGGTCGAATATTACCAAGTAAGGGCATTGATATAGCAATATCTACAGCGCAACAAATGGGGATTGCTATTAAATTTGCTGGCCCCATAGCCGATCAACACTATATGGATGACGTAGTGCGGCCTTTACTAAAACCCTGCGATACCTATTTAGGGCACCTTGATCACCATAGTATCAAACACCAATTGGCTCATGCCAAAGCTGCAGTATTTGGCACCCGATGGGATGAGCCTTTTGGGCTCTCTACTTTAGAAGCTATGGCAACAGGTACGCCAGTGGTGTCGTTTAATCGCGGTGCATTTGCCGAAATAGTCAGTGAAGGCGCAGGCGTGCTTGCTAAGGGCAATAATGTAAATAGTTTAGCCGCCGCGCTTGAGGCTTCATTCTCACTAAATCAAAGCGATGTAATTAAAAGCGCTCGTAATTTTCCTATTGCAAAAATGTGTAGCGAATATAGCAATATACTGGGGAGGATTGCATGAGAATACTGATGGTCGCAAGCCCAATAGTCTCTTTAAGGCAGCCCTTTAAAGGGGGCACAGAAGCCTTTGTTGCTAATTTAGCTAACGCATTGTGTAAAAAAGGCCACACTGTTGATGTGTTGTGTAAAGATGCTGATGAAGAAAACGAGTTTAACATTTTACAGTTAGACGAATCCCCACTGCGTATGAAAGACAACATAACCACAGAGGAAGAAGGCCAAAAGCTGTACCAGGCTGCCCAATTTGCGCTAATCGATAATTCGTATTACGACGTTGTGCATTACCACAGTTACTACCATGCACTCTATGATGTGGCATTACTTCATAATATAAAAAGCGTAATTACTTTACATGCCCCAGTATCACCAAAGTTAGGTTTAATACATAAGCTGCATAAAGCGCGTAGCGATCACTGCTATATTGCTGTATCTAACAGGTTATGCAAAGAGTGGGAGGCTCACCTTGGTAGTGCCATTAAAGTGATTTCAAATGGCGTTACTCTACCCAAAAGTGAGTATGTGCAAAAAATTAATAAAACCCACGATTTATTTTGGATGGGACGTATTAACGCCGAAAAAGACCCAGTATCGGCGATTAAAATAGCGCAAAAATTACAGCGCAAATTATGCATAGCTGGCCCCGTTGAGGATAGGGAATACTTTAATGCTCACGTCGAACCGCTACTTACAGACTCCATTTATTATATTGGGCATTTAAAACACGATGAATTGTTTACACAGCTTGCTAAATCTTGTTTGTTTTTAGCTACCTCTAAGTGGAACGAACCTTTTGGCCTAACCACCATTGAAGCGCTTGCTCATGGTATACCTGTTGTAGGCTTTAAAACAGCCATACCAGAAGAGCTACGATTTTCTAACGTGTGTACTGCACTAAACAATGTGGATGAAGCTGTATCAGCCATTAAAAAGCTAGGCAAAGTGTCGCCGCAAGCGTGCCAATCTTTTGCTAAAAACTTCGACTTTAACGTGACTGTTTCAAATTATGAGGCCGAATATGCAGCACTTATATGAGCCAAATTTACCGACTGTATTTTTTTATGTTCACCATCATGGCGCGGGCCACATTACACGTGCTGAGTTACTTATTACTAAGTTACAAAATAGCTATAACGTAGTGGTGCTTTATGGTGATTTAAACGTAAAAATTGCTTTGAATAAAGTGTGTAAGCGAAGCATTTTTGAAAAGCTACCTTCTAAATGGGCAGGCCAAAGCGCTGTACAAAGAAGCTATAACACTGCATTTGAAGGAATCGAATACAGCGAAGCGCCACTTGAACGCTCCATAACCTTTAACCTATTGGCGCAGCAATACAAACCGGTACTATTTATCAGTGATGTATCGGCCGAACTGACTATTATGGCCAGAAGCATTGGTTTACCTGTTTTAATGCAGCGCCATTCGGGTGATATCAGTGGCGATCCCACGCAAGTGTTTGCTTACGAATGCGCGACTAAACTATATGCCCCGTACCCAAAGCAGCTTGAAACACCTCACTACAGCTATTTTAATAAAACTCATTATTTAGGATTTATATCAAAATACACAGGTTGTGAAAGCGCCACCAATACAGATTTTGGCAGCTGTATTACTTTGCTAATGACCGATGCCCAAAGCGCGGCATTAATTGCCCGTACACTGATTAAGTACACCGAACACGTTGAGGTTATTGGTTGCCAAGGTGAAGCCATTGAAGGAGTAACCTACAAAGGCAAAGTGAGCAATATAGATCAAGCGATTTCAGCAAATGTGGTTGTATCAAGTGGTGGCAATAACGCAGTATCACAGTTGTTATCACTGGGGAAAAAGCTGATTGTTATACCCGAAAACAGACCCTACCAAGAGCAAGATGAAAAAGCGCGCATGTTAGCTAAAAATAACCTCGCAGTGCATTTGCCTTTTTCAGCGTTTTTACAGCACAACAATGCTCAAATAGAGGCTGCGTTGGTTAATGTAAGAAAAACCCAAACAAATAAAACACAAATAATAAATGCTACAGAACAGTTTACCAGCGAGTTTGTAGAATTAGTTAAGGAGGTTGCAATTGAGTCGTAATTTTTCAATCGTTACTATTGTTAAAGGCCGCCACCAGCAGCTTGCTAACCTTATCCACAGTATAGAAAATAGCACGCTTCGCCCATCTGATATGGTGGTGGTGTGGATGGATGAAAAAAACAGCCATAATGTTACCCCAAACACGTCTTTTGTGACCAAAAATGTGTACATACAAGAAAACGGCTTACCCCTTGCTAAAGCGCGCAACACGGGGGTTAAAAATGCGCAGCAAAACGACGTTATATTTATAGACGTAGATTGCATTTGCTCCCCAACACTTTTTGAAAGTTTACTTGCTAAACTAACCCACGGATTAGTGGTCAGTGCTAAAGCAAAGTATTTACCGTATGTGCCCAAAATCGGTAACTATGAATTATTAGTGGAGGAAGCTGTTGATCACCCTAAACGCAAAAACTTACCTACAAACGAAGAGGTAGACTTTTTAACTTTTTGGTCTTTAATTTTTGTGATTAACAAACGTGACTTTAATAAAGTTAATGGTTTTGATGAGCAGTTTATTGGTTACGGCGCAGAAGACACCGACTTTGCAATGCAGTGCAAAGTAAGCAATATAAAGCTTAATTACATTGATGATTGGGTATTGCACCAGTACCACGATAAGTTTACGCCACCTATAAACTACGCTGAAGATATTTGTAATAACGCCAACACCTTTGCAAAAAAATGGCAGTTTTTACCTATGTTTGGTTGGCTAAAAAAAATGGCCGTTATGGATATAGTTAAAATTGACGAAAAGAACCACAGCGTTAAATTTTTAAAAAAGCCGACCCGCGATGAGATAGAAGCATGCCGCTCTACCTCGCCGTATTAAATGAGGTGTGCTGCATGCTAAAAGCGAAACAAGCAATGGATATGACAAACGATTATTGAAATTTTTTTAACTACATGACTGTCTATTTATAAGACCGTCGTGTGGAGAAATATATGTGTAGTTCACCTAAAAGTAGCCGAGCCGTTAAAAAGTCAGCCATTAACTTTAATGACGACCTAACTCAAGAGCAGCGCCTGCGTTTTGCTGCAAAAGCTAATTTAGCACAAGAGCGCCGCGCACAACGTGAAGCCACAAATAAGCGCTTTGAGAAAAAGCACTCATCAGTAAAAAAGCCAGCGACAGGCTTGTTAGCATGGTTACGCCAGTTGATAAGCTAGCTATTATTAAGCGTGGTATTTTTTCCGCTAAACCAGCCACATGTAGCACATAGCACACCCGCACCTGCACATAGCCAAAGTGGCGCACTCCAGCTGCCGGCACTTGTATGTAGCGCTCCAGCTATCATAGGGCCAATAGCCGCCAGTAAATAGCCAATACTTTGTGACATACCCGACAGTGAGGCCGCTTGTGTTGAGTTATCGGTACGTAAGCTAATAAACGATAGCCCTAAAATAAAACATGCCCCAGAGCTAAAACCTAGTAGAAGTGTCCATACTAATGCAAAACTTGGCATATATAACAAACCAAGCGCACAGGTTGCACTGAGTGATGCAAGTATAAAACTAAGCGCACTTTGATCTTTGAGCTTGGCAAGTAACGGTATAAGTACCAGCCCAGGTATGGCGGTCGCAATTTGAAAAGCCCCATGATAGGCACCTGCTTGCGTTGCACTTTGCCCCGCTTCGGTGAGTATGCTGGGTAGCCACGTAATGATGATGTAGTTTAAAAACGAATTTAAACCTAACAATAGTGTAATTTGCCATGCAAGTGCATAACGCCAAATGCTTTTAGTAAGTACTGAGGTATGCGCTGTTTGCGTCGGTTTTGTGTGTTTATTTAATTGCGCCATCCATATAACTAACGTGCTAAGTGTAATAAGTGCACTTGCGCCTAAAGCAAACTGCCAGCCTAAGCCTTCATATTGGCTAAGCGGATAAACTATCGTTGAAAAACCACCAGATACAACGCCCATGGTGAGTACATAAGCAGAAGTCATTACCGCAACTTTTGCTGGAAAGTCGCGTTTTATTAAACTCGGTAGGAGTACATTAGCTATGGCAATACCGGCGCCTATTATGGCGGTGCCAACAAATAGCATAATGGCTGAATCAATCACGCGCCCAGCAATACCCAGTAATATTAAAAATACAGCAAAAAACAATGTGCGCTCAAGCCCTTGGCGCTTAGCCAGGATTGCAGCCATAGGCGATATAATGGCAAAAGCAATTAGCGGTAACGTGGTAATAAAGCCTGCTTGCGAAGCGGTTAAATTAAAGTGCGCGATTATTTGTTCAAGCACAGGGGCAACCCCTGTAAAAGGCGCACGTAAATTGGCAGCAATAAGTAAAATACCGATTACAAGTAATACGCCTGAAAAGCGAGACATACCGCTATTACTGTTAGGTGTGTGGGTCATTATTACAAAATTTGTTAGCTAATTATGGGCGCTAGTATAAACAAATCAGCAGTATTATAATTTAGCTATACTGACATTAAATAACTAAAAACTGACAAAATATGTTTGAGCCTAAAGGGTGGGGATACCTACAAAACTACGAGCACATGGTACAGCCCATAATCGCCAAAGTAGATACCGCACAAGGCAGTAAAGAATACCCTTTACATACACACCCAAAAGGGCAATTAATATTAGCGCTTGATGGTTATGTAACCTGTGAAGCAGCAAATAAAATGTGGATGGTGCCAACACACAGCGCTATTTGGGTACCTGCAAACACCTTACACAGTAACCGCGCATCTGATAACGCCAAATTATGTTTTGTATTTATTGATGCCAATAAGCACGGTATGCCACAGCATACCTGTACATTAGCAATAACGGGGCTGGTAAAAAGTTTAATGCTTAAACTCGCCAGCGAGCACCAAGCCTATAATGAAGACTCTAAAACAGCACGTTTAGCTCAGGTACTGTTTGATTTGCTTATAGAAATGCCCGCCCAACCGCTTGATTTTGTGTTATCTAAGCATGCGGTTATTCAAGCAATGGGGCAGCAGTTACTCGCACAGCCAAATAATCGCAAAACCCTTGCACAATGGGCACACGATTTTGCTTTAACTGAGCGTACGTTGGCACGGCTTATAAAAAAGCAAACCGGCATGACCTTTGGTAAGTGGCGAATGCAATTACATGTAATTACCGCGCTGCAGGCATTGTCAGATGGGCAAAGCGTACAGCAAGTGTCGGCGTTATTAGGGTATGAGTCGGTGAGTGCGTTTATAACTATGTTTAAAAAGGTTATGGGCAAATCGCCCACTAAATACATGGGCGATTTAAATTAGTTAAATCTTTAAGTTAACGCCTTACCACGTGTACGTAGCTGAAATCATAGCGTTACGGGGTTTACCAGGAAAGTACCTATCGCCAGTAAAGCTGGTGTAATCAGCACGCTCAGCGTAAGCTTCGTCGGTCAGGTTAATTATACGTGCAAGCACTTCTAGATTATTGGTAACTTGCCACTTTGCCCGCAAGCTTAAAATATCATGCCCCTCGTAGCTATGTAGGTTTTCTGGGTCGGTATAGTAACTACTTACGCTATGCCATTGCAGTGCAAGCGCTAGGTTATTAAAGGCTTGCCAGGTTAAATCAAGGTTAGCTACATTTCGAGGCGCGGTGTCTACGTTGTTACCGTTTATATTTAGCCCATTAATTAACTGGTTATTGGTATATGTGTGCTTTGCATGTGTACCTGCAAATTGTAAGTTAAGCGTTTTGCTTAATGCGTAGTCTACTTCAAGCTCAATCCCTCGGTGGCGTGAACTGCCATCATTAACGTTATAAAAGTCGCTATCGCGATAAATAGTGTTGTGTTTACTCATGGCATACACAGCCAATGCATAATTCACATCGCTGTAATACCCTTTTAAGCCAAGCTCGGCATTATTGGCTATTTCGGGGTTTAAATTAGCGGTAGTTTGCTCGCGTTGTAATTGGTAAAGCTCTGCCGCTTGCGGCGCTCGGTAGCCACGTGAAAAGTTAGCGTATAGCGTATTGTTTTTGTTGACCTTGTAGCTTACACCAAGCTTAGGTGAGGTATTGCTAAAGCTATTTTTACCACTGGCCGGGCGACTATAACGGCATCCGCCAAAACCACATTCAGTGCCATCATCTTTTGTGCGGCCAGTCAGCATATTATTAGTGTAATCGTACTGCATGTGCTCATATCTTAGGCCGGCGCTAATAAACCATTTATTTAATTGCCACTCAACTGATGCAAACGGTGCATACAGGGTTGCGTTTACATCGTAATCGTAATGTTTGCCTTGTGGTACTGTGGCTACTAAAAATGCAGAGCCCTGAGTTGGCTCGTTTTGGCTTTGTGTAAAGTCGCTGCGAGTGTATTCGCCATCAAGCCCTAGGTTTACTTTTATATTACTTTGCAAGTTATGTTGATACAGCGATTGCACACCTATGCCTGTTTGACTGTTGGTTTCAAGCGGGGTGCCAGGTAAAAAATGCTTAAAAAAGTCCATGCTTTGGTCGCGCACATAAGGCGTTATAGAAAGCACATTGCTATTTTTTAATTGCCACTGGGCGTTGCTCCACGCTCTAAATGAGCGGGCTTTTCTAAAGGCATCGGGATCAAAGTTTTGCTGTGCTATGTCTTCGTTTTTATAGCTTTTAAAACCCGTTATAAAGCCTGCAGTTTGCTGATCTAAATTTGTGTATGTAAGGCCGGAGGTCAGTAACAGGTTATCGTTTTCAAAGCGGTGGCGAATATTTACTTTTTGCTGTTTAACGCTTTCATCATCACGGTAACCAGTATCGTCGGTAACACTTGCATTAATGCCAATCCCACTGTTGCCGTAGTCTTTCCCTGCGCGTAATTTATAACGAGCATACCCGTATGAGCCATAATCAAGCCCAACAAGTCCGCCGCCTTGGGTGGTGTCTGGCGTTATTACATTAATTACACCATGCACGGCGTTTGAGCCATAAAGTGCAGAGCCCGGGCCTTTTAATACTTCAATGCGCTTTGCCATTTCGCTATGCGCTTCAAATAGCTCGTTTATATTACAAAAGCCCGCAGCACGTAGCGGTATGCCATCTTCAAGGGTGAGTATGCCGCCACAGGCTGCCGCGCCCGAGAGCACCGGTGAGCGAAGTGCCGGTAAGTATTCTTGCCCATTTCCGCGCTGTACATTAGCACCTGCAATACGTTGTAACGACTCTTCAACATGAGTAGGCGCAATGCTATTTAATTGCGCCTCAGATAAGGTACTAATAGTAAGCGGATAGGGTGTAGCCAGTGCTTCTGTACGTGATGCGGTGGTTGTTATGGTTTCTATTGCATCATTGTTTTGATTGTCGGCAATTGCAACATGGCTGAGTGGCAATAACAGCGGCAAAATATAAGGTTTCATACATTCCTTTAAGGTGAATAACGCTTTATTAACACCATGGTAAGGTGTTTTAAAACGTTTTTAAACCGCTTGCGTTAAAGTGTGCGAACTCTGTAAATTTTATACGTTACAGATAATACAAAGCACGCCAGCGCAGGCGCCACTAAAGCACGTATTGAGTAATACTAAAATAAAATAAACCCAGTAATACCGCCAAGTAAAAAACCAATAATAATAAGTAAAAACATAACGCCTTTGCGGGTATCAAAGGGTTCACCTTTTAGCGTTTTGCCTATCATTAAACCTAGGTCGGTAAAAATACCGGTTAAATGAGTGGTGCGCACTACTGCGCCGCTGTAATTAGTGGCAAGGGCGTTTTGTAAACCACACGCAGCGCTGGCAAGCGTAATGCCATAAACATGGGCGCGGCTAAGTAAATAGGCGCTTAAAAGTAGTAATAGGCCTTCAATAAATAATAGGGTGTCGTAATGTCGCCCAAGCTTTAACGAGCCGCCAGTGAGTAAAAAGCCAGAAAGCGCCGAGCCCAGCATAAAGCTTACAATTATACTTACAAGTAGTAACGCAACAGAGGTACTGTTCATTAGTTTTATACCAAGTAAAGTAACGCTGCCTGAAAGGTGAGAGATGGCCTGATGCTCAAATCCTAACAATCCTACCGCATTAACAACGCCAGCAATAAAGGCTAGGGCGTGTTGAACTTTGCGGATTGAAATTTGTTCAATCTAGGGGCGATTAAATCGCGGCGCGAGGTTTGTAACCTAGTGGGCTAAGTAAAAACCGAGCAAAGCTTCCGCGTCCTGCTCA
>NZ_LKDW01000054.1 GCF_001401805.1 Pseudoalteromonas sp. P1-25 | reverse complement strand
CTTTGAATTCCTATAAACGGAAGTTTGCTTCCGAAATATAGCAATATTGGGTTAGAAACCGGAAGTTTACTTCCGTTTTGTACTTTAAGTTTATAAACCGGTGTTTAATGAAAGCTGGGAAGTCTAGAGGTACAAGCAAACATTGGGTTATTAAATTTAATAATTAGCTTTTAGCTAAATTTAGAAAAACTTTAAAGCTGGTAGTTTGATTATTTGAACTGACCTCTATATTTCCACCGTTTGCTTGCGCTAGAGCTTTAACTATTGCAAGCCCTAAACCAGCTCCATCGCTGTGTCGTTGGCGCGATTTATCGGGTCGATAAAAGCGGTCAAATAAATAAGGTAAATGCTCAGAAGGTATTCTCTCCCCAGTATTAATCACTGAAATACATATTTTTTCAGCGGTAAATATTTCACTATTTACTGTGATTGATGAGCCTTTTGGGGCATACCTTATTGCATTGGATAGGAGGTTTGATAATAATTGGCGAAAGTGTAATTTGTCACAATAAAAACAAAGGTTTTGACCTTTTTTCTTAAATGTAATCAATGAGTCTTCAGCCAAAGCATCAAAGTACTCAAATAATGCTTCAATTTCATCATGGCTTTTTAGAGTATTTTGAACGGGTTTAACCAGTCCATTCTGAGTTTTTGCAAGCCAAAGCATATCACTAACCATCTTAGTTAGTCGTTCCAGCTCTTCTAGATTAGAAAACAATAATTCTTGATACTCTAACAACTGTCTTTTTTTAGATAAACCAACCTGTGTTTGAGTGATTATATTTGTTAGTGGAGTACGTAACTCATGCGCAATATCACTAGAGAAATTTGATAAACGAATAAATTCACCTTGGAGCCTGTCGAGCATCGAGTTAAACGACTGCACCATATTAACAAGCTCAATAGGCACTTTATTTTCATCAAGCCTTACATCCATCTTATTAGTTTGGATGTCATGCATTTTCTGACTCAAACCTCGTAAAGGGTTCAATCCTTGATGTATAGCAAACCAAGCCACCAATAAAATGAGTACCGCAGAGCCAAACATAATAGCCCAAAGACTTTGTTGAAATTGATTGAGAAAGTGTAAATGAAAGCTCATGTCTATCGCTGTAGTAATTTTGTATTGCTGTTGCCCAGTACTTAAATTACTCACCAGAGCTCGGTAGGTGTGGGTATCATTTTGCCATGAGGTAATGTTGTTACGGTTAAAGCCAGCTGAAGCATTAGCACTCATTACAAAATCACTAAAATCTCGTTCAGAACTTTGAAAAATGAGCTCTCCTTTTGCGGTATTTACCTGATAGTAAACACCGTGATGACCCGCTACAGCGTTAGATAATTCATTTTTAAGTTTCAGGTTTGATTTATACTGTTGTCTTAAAACTAATTCAATAGATTGATTAATAACATGCAGTTCACTACTATCTTGCTGGAAAAAATGATGTTTTATCGAACTATTTATTAAGGTGGCAACTAAAGTTAAGCACGCAATAACGGTTACAGCGACAAACAACACAACACGCATCGTAAGTGATAAAGGCCGTGACTTAATAGCCATCAGTTTCAACCTCTAATTTATAGCCCATACCACGAACCGTATGAATTAATTTAACAGTAAAGTCATCATCAACTTTTGCTCTTAGCCTACGAATGGCAACATCAATCACATTGGTGTCGCTATCAAAATTCATATCCCATACTTGAGAAGCAATTAACGAACGTGGCAGTACTTCACCTTCGCGCCGTAACAATAGTTCAAGTAAGCTAAACTCTTTATTACTCAATAAAATACGCTTGCCTGCACGTTGTATTTTTCGCTTTGGAATATCCATTTCTAAATCAGCAACTATCAGTATATCGTCAACTGTTTGTACTACACCACGGCGAATAAGAGTGCGTACTCTTGCTAAAACTTCAGCAAAAGCAAAAGGCTTTATTAAATAGTCATCAGCACCAAGTTCGAGCCCCTTTACTCTATCGTCTATACTATCGCGAGCAGATAAAAATAGTACTGGGGTTTTGTTATCTGCTTCACGTAGCGACTGTAAAATTTTCCAACCGGATACGTCAGGTAACATGACATCAAGTATTATTACATCAAATAAGTCGGTCATTGCTAGGTGATGACCGTCAAGTCCATTGCGCGCCAAAGAAACCTGAAAACCAGCTTCACTTAGTCCCTGTTTTAAATAATCTCCTGTCTTTGATTCATCTTCAACAACTAATAAGCGCATACAATTCCTTCATTAAAGTCCTAACAACTACCTCTGCAAATATTATGCAGTATCTGTCACTACAGCAACATGACACCAACATTACAACTTTGTAATGTTCGCGTCATGTTTAAGACAGGTCTATTTTCTATACTCAATACATATTCTGGTATGAAGGAGTAAGGAAATGGGGTTTAAAAAGTCATCACAACAGGTTAGCACACCACGAAGACGATTTGTTCAAGGCTTAATTGCAGGAGGTGTACTTGCTGCTTTTCCGAGTGTATTACATGCTGCATCATCTTTAGTAGCAGGAACAATAACAGGCACTGTGCCCGAACTTAGCGGCAAAGTAATTGATCTGGTTATAGATGAATCGCCGGTTAACTTTACTGGCGTAGTACGTATGGCGACAACTATCAATGGCTCTATACCCGCCCCTACCTTGCGCCTCAAAGAAGGCGATGACGTTACTATTAGAGTAACAAATAAGTTATCAGTACCGAGTTCAATCCATTGGCATGGTATTATTTTACCGTATCAAATGGATGGCGTACCTGGTATCAGTTTTAAAGGCATTATGCCTGGCGAAACCTTTGTTTATAAATTTAAATTACAACAAAGCGGGACATATTGGTATCACTCACATAGTGGCTTTCAAGAAATGACTGGCATGTACGGTGCATTAATTATTGAACCGCGAGAAAAAGATATTATTAGTGCAGATAACGAGCATGTTATTCAATTATCTGATTGGACTGATGATGACCCAATGGCGCTGTTCCGCAAATTAAAAATACAGAGTGATGTATTTAACTTCAATCAGCCCACTGTTCCAGAATTTTTTGATGACGTTTCAAATAGCGGTGTTTCGAATGCTTTGCAACGCCGCAAAATGTGGAATCAAATGAGAATGAATCCTACAGATTTAGCTGACTTATCTGCATCAGCAATGACCTTTTTAATGAACGGTAGTACGCCAATGTCAAATTGGCGAGGAATGTTTAAAGTTGGAGAAAAAGTAAGACTTAGGTTTATTAATGGCTCAAGCAATACTTTTTTTGACGTTCGTATTCCCGAACTAAAACTAACAGTTGTACAAGCTGATGGGCAAAACGTTGAACCAGTGACAGTTGATGAATTTAGATTCGGCCCTGGTGAGACCTACGACGTAATTGTTGAGCCTAAAAATGATGCCTATACGATTTTTGCTCAAAGTATGGATCGCTCTGGTTACGCAAAAGGAACTTTATCAAGCTCGCCTAATATTGATGCGCCAGTACCTGCACTTGACCCTGTTGAATGGTTAACGATGACCGATATGATGGGCAATATGACCCACGGCGGTGAGCATTCTGCAATGGCAGGTATGGCTGGCATGTCAGGTATGAACTCTAAAGAAATGGATCATAGCGCTATGGAGCACGGTGCAATGGCGATGGATCATAGCAAACATGGTATGTCTGAAAACCCATTGGCAGTTGCCAGCCCTAAAGTGCGTCATGCCAAAACGGAGTATGGAGCTTCAGTTGATATGCGCGTTGATATGCCTAGAACAAATCTTGATGATCCTGGTATTGGTTTACGTAAAAATGGTCGCCGTGTTTTAACACTTGCAGATTTACACTCACTTGAAGGGATCACTAACCAGCAAGAGCCAGAAGCTGAAATTGAGTTGCATTTAACCGGAAATATGGAACGTTATAGCTGGTCATTTGATGGCTTAGAATTTGGTAAAAGCACGCCAGTGCATATGAAGCATAACCAACGTTTAAGAGTTATTTTACAAAACGATACCATGATGACGCACCCTATGCATCTGCATGGTATGTGGAGTGATTTAGAAAACGAGCAAGGTGATGTGCAAGTGCGACGTCATACAATACCTGTTCAACCCGCACAAAGAATCAGCTTTTTAACCACCCCTCACGATGTAGGGCGCTGGGCTTGGCATTGCCATTTATTATTCCATATGGATGCCGGCATGTTTAGAGAGGTAGTCGTATCATGAAACAATTAAAACTATCTAAATCATTTAGTTTATTAATGTTAACTGGGGCTTCATTAATTAGTTTCCCTTTATTAGCGCAAAGTGAAATGGCACAAATGAATAGCGCTAAGATGCAACCACAAGGAGGAAGTGCACCTAAAGATGCAAGAGACCCCCATGCTTACTCTGCGGGAACAACTTTAACAGAAGGCCCATATGCGCTTGAGGGCAATGAGCGATTAACACTCGCTGATGAGCATCCATTTTACGCATTACTAGGCGATCGTCTTGAATATAACGAGCAAGCAAACGCAGGTGTATTTGACTTACAAGCATGGTACGGCACTACCTTTGATCGATTGGTAATTAAAACCGAGGGTGATTTCAGCGAAGGAAGTATTGAAGAAAACCAAACCGATATTTTATGGGGTCACGCCGTATCAGCATATTGGGATACTCAAGCAGGTGTTCGTCTTGATTACAATAAAGAAGGTGAAAATCGGCAATGGTTGGCTTTTGGCTTACAAGGTTTAGCCCCTTATTGGTTTGAACTTGATATGACAGCATACGTAGGTGAGCGAGGCAATACCGCATTTACGTTAGAGGCAGAGTACGAACTACTACTCACGCAAAAGCTAATTATACAACCGCGAGCCGAAATTACACTTTATGGCAAAAACGATAAACAAAACGAGCTTGGAAGTGGCCTATCAAGCAGCGCGATTGGCTTTAGGGTTCGTTATGAATTTACACGCCAGTTTGCGCCCTATATTGGCGTTGAATGGAGCAATAAATTTGGCAATACCGCCGACTATGCCACATCAAGTGGACAAAGTAGCAACAACACCGCATTTGTTGCGGGTATTAAATTTTGGTTTTAATCATTTTAAATAAGAGGTAATTATGAAGTTTTTTAACTCTGCAGTAGCCATTTTAGGTTTAGTGCTTACATTTTCCGCATCAGCGCATATATCACTCAAGCAATCAATACCTGCACAAGAAGCCATGTTAATGCAAGGACCAGAGGAACTTTCGTTAATTTTTAGTGGTGAAGTAAGGCTAGCAAAAGTCATCATCAAAGATGAAAAAAATAAAACAATAAACTTTGATTTCAAACCCAGCGCCACCCCAAGCACAGACTTTAATTGGTCATTACCGAGCCTAGCCCAAGGCACTTACACGGTTAAATGGACAGCACTGGGTGGTGATGGACATAAAATGACTGGCACGTTTAGATTTATGGTACATAAAAATGAATCGCATAAGATGATGCAAGAACAATCTAATACCCACAGCAAACATAATCATTAAGTAGCAACATCATGCAATTAAGTGAATGGTCAGTGCTCTTACTATTATTAAAACTAGCAAGCTATATAGCAATTGTAGGGCTTGCGGGCACTTTATTAATGCGCTTTATGTGTGGCAACAGCAATGTTGCAGGGCATCACTTAATTAGCTTTCATCAGTTCTTAAAACGTTGGCAAATTACGTGTGTAGTTACAGGTAGTATTGCTGCACTTTTACAAGTACCTATAGAAGCTGGAGCAATGGCTGAATCAGGCTTTATGGGAATGTTTGACCCCTTTATGCTTGAAATTGTTTGGCAATCAGTCATAGGTGACCAAGCAAGGTTTAGAATACCAGCGCTTATTATTGCTCTAATTAGCGCATGTATGTGGAATGTGGAATCAGATGATAACGTAGCAGGTTATAAAAACGGTGCCGTTATACTAATCATGCTTGGGTTTATCGCTTATAGCTTCACTTTTACTGGGCACAGTGCAAACGAAAATGGGTTAGTGAAAAGTATTTTAACCTTTCACCTTATTGCCATTGCGAGCTGGTTAGGGTCATTGTGGCCGCTTTACAAAAGCTGCACTTTACTACCTACCAGTGAAGTAAAGCGGTTAATGCATTACTTTGGTCAACTCGCTATTGTTATTGTATTTGTACTACTTATTTCGGGCTTAACTCTGCTCCTGCAGTACCTAGAGTCATTTTCTGCATTGTTTACATCAGATTATGGGCAACTAATTTTATTAAAGCTGTTACTCGTCAGCGCGATGCTGCTCCTAGGTGCATGGCATAAGCTTTTTTTAGTCCCGCAAATCACTCAACAACACCATATAAGTATATTAAAACGCTCGATTACTGTTGAAATAGTAATTGCCCTGTTTGTACTTATTACAACAAGTGTATTTACCACACTTGTTGGTCCGCCTATTTAACGATTAATAAAAAGGGAAACGTATGTTAATTAAATCCTTTAATTTAAAAATTTTATTGCTACTAATTTTTAGCACTGTTAGTTCTTTTACTGTTAGTGCACATGACGATGAAAAATATTCAAAAAAAGGCAAGGCCTTTGTCAATGTTGATAGCGAGGCTGCAAAAACAGTCAGCCTATTTCATGCATCTCTAAAACAAGGCAATCGCGAAGCTGCACGTAAATTACTGGCCGACGATGTCATCATTTTTGAAGGCGGAAGTGTTGAGCGTTCTGCAGATGAATACGCGAAACATCATATGATAGCGGATATGAAATTCTTAAGTGCTGTTAATAGTGAACTACTAGAGCATCAAGTTTACACAAATGGAGACATAGCTTACTCAATTTCAAGAAGTAAAACTCAAGGAAAGTACAAAGGAAAAGATATTAAGTCTATGGGAATGGAATCAATCACATTAAAAAACACCGATACAGGTTGGAAAATCACTCATATTCATTGGTCAAATTAAGGAGTTAACAATGCGAGTAATCTACATTACCTCAGCGTTATTTTTATCATTAACTATGTCATTTTCGGCGATAAGTATCGAAAAACAACATAAAGCATTAATAACTTATGAGAATTCAGAAAAACCTAAAATTGAGCTTACCGTTTATAAAAGTAAAAATTGTGGATGTTGTAATAAGTGGATTGCTCATTTGAGCGAAAACAATATTCAAACAAAAGCAATTAACGTCAATGACATGGGGACGATTAAATCTCAGTATCAAATAAAACCAAATATGCGGTCATGCCATACAGCCGTTTCAGCCGATGGATTTGTATTTGAAGGTCATGTTCCCGCCAAACATATAAAACAGTTTTTAGCTGAACAACATCCTGAAAAGACGATAGGGCTCTCTGTTCCCGCTATGCCTGCTGGTACGCCAGGTATGGAAATGGGCGATCGCTTTTATAAATATAATATTGAAATGCTTACGCACGATTTACAGCAAAATACTTATAAGCATATTAGCAAATACGCTGAGCAGTTTTAACACTTATGGCACAACTCTTGATGTAATAATAAACATTGATTCAATGATTAAATATATAGTGGGTTTACGCCTAATAACCTGTAAGAATTACCCATTGGTATAAATGATATACAAAGTAAATGATAGAAAGGAGCCATCTAATGTCGCAGTATTTAAAGTTTTTCTTAATGATAGCCACATCAACATTAGTCATGTTTGTACTGATGTATTTGAATACTTATCAGCTAAGTCATGTTTTTTTTAGTGAAACTCGCACTTATATGGCGCTTTATATGGGAGCCATGATGGCAGTGATAATGCTACTTTTCATGCTCAATATGTATAAAGATAAAAAGAAAAATATAACAGTACTCATTGCTAGTGTTACCGTATTTGCGGGAAGTTTATTTTTAGTTCGATCACAAGCGACTGTTGATGATAGCTCATGGATGTCGGCGATGATCCCACATCATTCAATTGCAATACTCACCAGTGAAAGGGCAAAAATCAAAGATAAGCGAGTCCAAGAGCTTGCAACAAATATTATTGAGGCACAGCGTCGTGAGATTAAAGAAATGCAGTGGTTACTAAAGGATATAGAGAAAAATGGCCTAGCAGAAACTCAGGAGCAAGCACAATCTAGGACCGTACCGGATTTTAATGCTAAGTAAAATTTTATACCAATACATAAAAGGGAGCTAAACATGAGTAAATCAGCCCAACTTTTTAGAATGGCCACAGATGAGCATATTTGCCCGTTTGGTTTAAAATCAAAAGACCTACTAGAGCGAGAGGGATATACAGTTGATGATCAGCTATTAACTTCTCGAGAGCAAACAGATGAATTTAAAAAACAACACAGTGTAGAAACTACACCTCAAACATTTATTGATAATAAACGTATAGGTGGCTATGACGACTTACGCGATTACTTTGATAAGCCAAAAGCTGGGCAAGAAGGTACAACTTACACGCCCGTGATTGCGATTTTTTCGGTTAGTTTTTTGCTTAGTGTGGCATTTAGTTTTGCAGCGAATAATAGCTTATTATCAATGCAAACCGCTGAACTATTTGTAGCCCTAACAATGGCAGTGTTAGCAATACAAAAGCTTCAAGACTTATTTAGCTTTACTAATTCATTTATAACCTATGACTTAGTCGCTATGAAAGTAGTCAGGTACGCCTATGTTTACCCATTTTTAGAAGCATTTGTTGGCATTGGAATGATAGCCGGATTACCAGCCTATATTATTGCCCCTATTTCATTGTTCATAGGTGGGGTTGGTGCTGTTTCAGTGATAAAAGCAGTCTATATAGATAAACGAGAGTTAAAATGTGCGTGTGTAGGCGGTGACAGTAACGTACCACTAGGGTTTATCTCCCTAACAGAAAACCTGTTTATGATCGCTGCCGGTATTTGGATGTTTATTAAGTAAACAACAGCTTTAATTTAAAAACATAATGGTGTACTAGTCAAGTTGTACCAGCTCATATCTGATCTTACAGTTTAAGTGAATACGTTTAGACTTCATCAGGCAGACTGCTATGAGCGAATTGCAGACGGTCGAATTAGTTGCCTTCTCCTAGCTTGCAAGGTAGCCTGTAAAGCATTCATAAAAACATGGACGCACTATGAAAGCTTTCTTTTTCATTTTTCTATTTGTCTTTTCTATTAGCTGTCTCGCTGTTGTAAAAAGGCATGATATTCCCCCTGAGAATTATGTGTCGAAAGAAGCTCCTAACTTCTTAGTGGATATGCCTCATGAAGGGCATGGCGCTTTAATTAACCCAAGGTGGGTTGTAACTGTCGCGCATACCATTTTTTATAATTATATTGGTAAAAGTTTAAGGATTGGATCAAATACATATCAAATTGAAAAAGTGTACATACATCCTGAATTTGAAAAACCTAGCGAAAGTTTGTTGAAAGGAAATTTAGCGCCTTTAATGAGTTTTTTTAAAGCAAGAAGTGATATTGCATTAATCAAATTAACTTCGCCTGTGAGCGATGTATTACCGATTACTCTTTACACAAACACAAAAGAACAAGGAAAAACAGTTACAGTTTTTGGTAGAGGTGCCACAGGTAATGGGCTTATTGGCGAAGAGTCTGAGACTAAATCTTTGAAACAGCTGAATCACTTCCAAAATATTATCGAAAATGCAGAAACTAATTGGCTGACATTCAGGTTTGATAAGGCACCTAATGGATTACCTCTAGAGGGAATGCACGCTTCAGGTGATAGTGGTGGAGCCTCTGTCATTTATCAGGGTGGTATACCCTTTCTTGTAGGGCTTTCAAGTTGGCAATTAGCGCATGGCGATATTTCTGATTTTAAGGGTGGGTTATATGGTACAACTGCATATCAAGTGAGAATTTCCAATTATAGTAAGTGGATTAAGGATGTATTAGCTAGCGAACCAAAAACTGTCAATTAGCGTCTGTTTTGGGACTGTAATGAAGTTCGACCTAGAGCGAGAAGCGGACGGTCGTTTAAGCTCGTTCTTGGACAATTTTGAGTTACATAGGTTGTTAAATTAACTCAGTTAGAATTAGGTGATGTATTGAATAAGCGGCTCGCCACGGCGGACTTTCTGGCAGTGTGGATGATGTGCAACGCAAGCAAACTCTGTTGGTTATGACGGGTTTCATAGGGTAAGCTAGTACATAACCTACTGACTGAGAAATATTTATGGACACAATAAAGAGCAAAGCTAGAAGGCAACCTCCATACAAATCCATTTGGTTTTGGGTGTTGCCATTTTTCACTCTAATTGTAGTGTTGACATTGGTCTCTATGGCTCAAAATGTCTCTGGCTTCTCTGAGGGGCTAAAACATACATTAGAAACCTATCGGATACCGCTGGCTTCTGTTGTTTTTTGTGTTACGACATTAATTCAATGGTTGATAGCTCACAACTCAAATAAGCCATCCGAATTAGAGGAGCAGCAAGTAATAAATAGACACCTTAGAGATGAGTATGATGTTAGTGAGCGTCTTTTAATTAAGCAGTTTGGTAAATTATCCTCTGACCGTGCATTTACTTTTATTTCAACAGATGACTTGCCAGCAATT
The DNA here is from genome assembly GCF_001401805.1 of Pseudoalteromonas sp. P1-25. Taxonomy (GTDB): domain Bacteria; phylum Pseudomonadota; class Gammaproteobacteria; order Enterobacterales; family Alteromonadaceae; genus Pseudoalteromonas. Next base: position 720 of record NZ_LKDW01000054.1, on the reverse strand, counting down.
CACTCAAAGGTGTATGCGGAAGACCGTCTAATTAAACGTGGTAAACTAAGTGTCTGTGATGAAGCGATACGAGCCATTGACTACTACTTTCGGAATACCGAAAGGCTACTAGAAGAAGCTCTAAACCTATTGCAAAACGAAGAAGCCAAAGAAACGCCGAACAGGCACATCAAAGAAAGTCTGATCATCCAGCTAATTCAGTATTTAAATCAATGTGCACTAACACTGCATTATGAAATTGGGATGAGGGTGATTAATTTGGATAGCTCAGATATAAATACCTACCGAGATGCTTTTTTCGAAACACTCCATCTAACAAACTTCTTAGGTGGAGAGTTATCCCCCATAGTGAATCAAGTGGTTGAAACCCCATCAACTGAAAAATCCAACTCACAAGAGGATATACTGAACATGTTTGTTGCTGCCCATGAAATAGCGGAGAGTTTAGTGACCAGTAGTGAAGGGGCTACATTTGGTGGCCTGTATAGAAGCATCCAGCTAAGGTCGATCATCAAACAAGCGCAGGGTTCTCCTTTATACCTATTAGCTTGTCAGGTTATTCAAGATATTGTTCTTGAACCACTACTAGGCGAAAGCGATAAAATAGGCGCTGTGGAGGTTGATGACAACTATCCAAAATATGACATATACAACCAAGCTGGAGAGAAGAAGCTAACTCTCGGTTACAAAGAGGTAGATGAGAACACTCTTACCCTCATC
>NZ_LKDW01000053.1 GCF_001401805.1 Pseudoalteromonas sp. P1-25 | reverse complement strand
ATATTAAGTGATTTATTCACAAAGAGGTTAGGAGACGCTGCGCTTTAGAGGGTCATGTTGTAGTCGTGGCTTTATGCCGCGTATTGAGTTTTAACAGCTTTGCGTGAGCAAGCTTCACGCCAATAAAAAAACACCGCGCTTTAATTAAGCGCGGTGTTTTTTAATCTTAAACTGACAACTGACAACTGACAACTGACAACTGACAACTGACAACTGACAGCTAACAGCTAACAGCTAAAACTAACAGCTTTATTTACAGCTCTAACGTAAACGTTACTCCCGCTACTCTTGGCTCACCTAATTGTACGTAGGTATGTGTTTCGTAGCCATCAAGTGGGTTGTTACCAAACTCAAAGCCGCGGGTTGGTACTTCTTCGTCAAATACGTTACGTGCCCATGCGCGTACTGCCCACATGTCGGCTTCGTAGCCAAAGCTTAAGTTTACTAAATTGCTGCTGGGTGCTTGTGAGTTATGGCTATCTGAGAAGTAATAATCGTCTTTACCTTCAACCCCAATCATACCGTACAGCTCATTAGTAAAGTTGTAACGCGCGCTAAATGCGTATTGATACTTAGGTGATTGCGCTTGCTCACGACCGTCTTGGTTTAAGCCCGATTGCGTTACAAAGTCGTCAATTTCTGTGTTTAAGTAACCGGCGCTACCTGTTAAGAATAAGTCTTCGGTAAGTTGGTAACTACCTTCAACCTCTAGCCCGTAGTTACTACCTGAGCTTGCATTATCAACATAGCCTGTAAATTGCTGACCTTCTACTTGCCATGCTTTTAACTGAATGTTGTCGCGGTGCATATAAAATGCGGCTAAACGCAGGGTAAATTTGTCATCAAGGGATGAGCCCTTAACGCCAAATTCGCCGCTCCAAAGGTATTCTGGGTCAAAGCTTGTATGCTGCTGGAAAAAATCAGCATCTAGGTTTAAGCCTTCATCTTTAGCTTTTGCTAATGCTTCTGAATTAATACCGCCAGCTTTATAACCACGAGTAATGCTTGCGTAGATCATAGTACGATCAATCACTTGGTATTCAAGTGCTAGTTTACCGCCTACCATTACGTCGTCTGTCTCTTCAATAAAGCCGTTGCTGTCGGTGTAATCACCTTGGTATTGCTCTACACGTAAACCGGTAATGAGCGTGGTTTTAGGGCCGATAGGTGTGGCTACTTGGCCGTAAACAGCTACGTTACTAGTTTCATAAGTTGAAGCAAATGGGTTTGCAAGCCAAGTGTATTCACGCTCTAAATCTACATCGCGGTTTTGATAGTAAACACCGGCAACCCAGTTACCTGTTTTAGAATTTAGTTGTAAATTAGCTGATTGATCGTCACGATCACGCGTGTATACATCGGTAGAGCTATAACCCCAAGGGTGCAAGCCTGCTGCACATAATTGTGGCTCGCTTGCATCGTTACATACCCAGTCTTCGTCAAAGCTGTAAAGTAGCTCAGTATCAATGGCTGAAAGGTTTAAGCTTACGTCAAAAGCATCAAAGCCTGTGTAAGTATTGTTAATACCAATGGCGTAGCTTTGTTGGTTATCTTGGCCTGGCTCGTCGGCTACGCTATTACGGCTGTTATCAAGCGTGAACGCATCGTAGCCGTTGTTTATGTCTATGTAGTGTAGGTTTAACTCAGTGTTTAAATGTTCAGTAAGTTGGCTGTTTAATTTAAAACGGGCTACTTGTTCATCTTGTTGCTGGGTTTCGTCATTTAAATATAGGTTATCTACATAGCCATCTGATTTTCTGCGAAAGTAGCTTACACGTGCGCTTGTATCATCGGTTAAGCCAGTACTTGCCGCAAGGCCTGCTTCGCGTGAGTTGTAAGTGCCCATACCCACTTGCAATTTTAAACTAGGATCGGCAGTGGCTTGTGCTGATTCCATTTGGATCATACCGGCCATACCGTCTGCGCCAAAGCGAGTGCCTTGTGGGCCGCGGTAAATTTCTACGTGGTCAATATCAAATAATAAAGAGCTGCCACCTAAACCCGAGTAATTTATGCCGTCGATGACCAAGCCAACCGATGGATTAATTGGGTCTACAAATTGTGAGCGAAGTCCCACACCACGAATTTGAATATAACGACCACGAGAGGCACCTGAAGTAAAGTTTACGTTGGCTGTACTACCTAGCATTTCGTCTAAGAAACTTGCACCGCGTTGATTAATTTCAGATTCGCTAAATAGGCTCGCACTCGCGCTTAATGTTTGAATGCTTTCACGTTGAAAGTCGCCGGTAACAACAATTCGTTCTAGGTCGCTGTCATCAGCGTTTGCTATAAGTGGTGTACTAATTAGCGGTAACAACGCCGCAGTAATTAAAGACAAACGTAAGTTCATTAGGTTACTTAACTCCATTTTAGGGACTTGTATGGTAGCAATTATTTTAATACTTGTGTTATAACGCAGCGATTATACGTTAAATAATCAGGATTACTAATATGACCTTTAAAGTTGATTTTAAAGTGCGCCATTACGAATGTGACTTGCAAGGTATTGTAAATAACAGTGTGTACTTTAATTATTTAGAGCATGCCCGCCATGAGTTTTTATTTGCGAATGGGGTCGATTTTGCATTGCTTGCCAAGCAAAAGGTTAACCTAGTAGTGATACGCAGTGAGGTTGATTACAAGCATTCACTGGTGCCTGAAGATGAATTTTATGTGTCGGTAGAGCCTGAGCGTATAAGCCGGTTAAAGTTTGCGTTTAAGCAGGCAATCGTTCGCAAAAGCGATGAAAAAATAATGCTTCAAGCTAGAGTAATTGGCACATCGGTTAACGAAAAAGGCCGCCCTTTTTTACCACCCGAAATGGATAACTTATTTAAAAATTGTGATCTAAATTAAGCTGTTTAACTTTTAAACTACCATAGAACAAAAATTTACATTTAAAACATGCATTTTTAACGGATAAACCGCATAAAAATTGTTACTATTACTGTAATTAAATATTTAGTTAGTAATAGCATGAAATTAGCAGCACTACCGATACTTTTGATCGGTTTATGTATTGGTTGTACAGCCACAGGGACGGTGACCACTGAGCAGCTAAAGTACACACAATGGCAACTATCAAAGGTTGATGGGTTGGCTGTGCCGGCCTCTTACAGAGCGTCAATAAGCTTTATTGAAGCGTTGCAAGTAAACGGGTTTGCAGGATGTAATAAGTTTTTTGGTGAAGGCGAGCTTGAAGACAGCAACATTAGCGTTAATAAACTAGGTATGACACGTAAGTCGTGCGGGGCAGATGTTGATGCGCTAGAACAGCAGTTTTTACAAGCGCTCAGAGAGGGGGCAACACTTACCATGCAAGGCTCACAGTTGGTTATGCAAGGTAATAAAACTTTTTTGTTTATTGCAAAGTAGTGATATGAGTATTTGAGGTTGCCTCTTGCAGGCAATTTTAAACTGGCGTACACTCAGCGTAGATTTGCTAAAAAACAATGGTAAATCAACGAACAAATTTTATATATTTTACTTGTCGGAGTGCCTTAACTCGTTAAGGCTGAGATCGCGAAAGCGGGATCCGTGAACCTGATCAGGTTAAAACCTGCGTAGGGAACAAGCTGCCTAAAATGGGACGCTTGTGCGTCTTTTTTTATGCGCACAACAAAATAACTAGCCATTTTAGGCCGCAAAGCAGCATAAACACTGCTTTACGATCTTTCTCTATTCCTTATGGAATATCTGACAAGACAACCCTTTAGCAATGAGGTAAGTCATGTCAAACACTACAAATAAGTCTACACGTCGAGAAACGCGCGCAGCCGCGTCTGACTATATTTATAATTTAACAGGTCAGCCATTTCCAAGTTCGCAAAAAGTATATGTTGAGGGCAGCCAAAGCGGTGTGCGTGTGGGTATGCGCGAAATTACATTAAGCGACACGTTTATTGGTGGCGATGAGCAAAACCCTGTGTATGAGCCAAACGAGCCACTACGTGTTTACGATACATCAGGCCCATATACCGACCCTAACTTTGAGTTAGACGTACGCAAAGGGCTACCAAAATTTCGTGAGCAGTGGATAAAAGATCGCAACGACACTGAAGTACTCGAGTCGGTTACTTCGCAATTTGCCCAGCAGCGTATGGCCGATGATGGCCTGGATCATATTCGTTTTGAGCATTTACCTAAAATTCGCCGTGGTAAGGCGGGTAAAAACGTAACCCAAATGCATTATGCTCGCCAAGGCATTATAACTCCAGAAATGGAATACGTAGCCATACGCGAAAACATGGGCCGAGCAAAAATTAGAGAAGAGCTACTAGCAGCCCAACACAAAGGTGAGTCGTTTGGGGCGAGTATTCCTGATTTTATTACCCCTGAGTTTGTACGTGACGAAATAGCCCGTGGTCGTGCTATTTTACCAAACAACATTAACCATCCAGAAACCGAGCCCATGATAGTGGGGCGTAATTTTTTAGTTAAAGTTAACGCTAACATAGGTAATTCGTCGGTAAGCTCATCAATCGAAGAAGAAGTAGAAAAAATGGTGTGGTCTACCCGTTGGGGTGCCGATACCGTAATGGACTTATCAACAGGGCGCTATATTCACGAAACGCGTGAATGGGTTGTACGTAATTCGCCAGTGCCCATTGGCACAGTTCCCATTTATCAAGCGCTTGAAAAAGTAAACGGTGTGGCAGAGGATTTAACGTGGGAGATCTTTCGCGATACCCTAATTGAACAAGCCGAACAGGGTGTTGATTACTTTACTATTCATGCCGGAGTATTGCTGCGCTATGTGCCAATGACGGCAAAGCGAGTAACCGGTATTGTATCGCGCGGTGGCTCAATTATGGCTAAGTGGTGTTTAGCACACCATAAAGAAAACTTTTTATATACGCACTTTGAAGATATATGCGAAATTTTAAAACAATACGATGTGTGTTTTTCACTCGGTGATGGCCTTCGTCCAGGTTCGATTGCTGATGCCAACGACGAGGCGCAATTTAGCGAGCTACGTACGTTAGGGGAGCTTACAAAAATTGCGTGGAAACACGATGTACAAGTATTTATTGAAGGCCCAGGCCATGTGCCAATGCACATGATTAAAGCCAATATGGATGAACAATTAGAGCATTGTGGCGAAGCCCCTTTTTACACCTTAGGCCCATTAACGACCGATATAGCACCAGGGTACGACCATATAACATCGGGTATAGGCGCTGCACAAATAGCGTGGTACGGCTGTGCAATGCTGTGTTATGTAACACCAAAAGAGCATTTAGGTTTGCCCAATAAAGAAGATGTAAAAGAGGGCCTAATTACCTACAAAATTGCAGCACATGCGGCCGACTTAGCCAAAGGCCACCCCGGCGCGCAAGAGCGCGATAATGCATTATCAAAAGCGCGCTTTGAATTTAGATGGCACGACCAATTTAATATTGGCCTAGACCCAGAACGTGCCCGTGAATATCACGACGAAACCCTGCCGCAAGAGTCTGGCAAAGTAGCGCACTTTTGCTCTATGTGTGGCCCTAAATTTTGCTCAATGAAAATTACCCAAGAGGTACGTGATTACGCCAAAGATCTCGAATCACGCGGGATCGATCCTAACAATGTTGGTGATGCAATTGAGATCAAAATGGTTGATGTAGAAGCGCAAATGAAAGCGAAGTCGGAAGAGTTTAAGCAGTCGGGCTCAGAAATTTACCATAAAGCGCTGTAGCGCGGTTTTCAGCTGTCAGATATCAACAATAAAGTAACTAGCATAGAGGCAATAGTTACTTTACTGACAGCTGCGGCTTTGAGCTTCATGTAGGAGTGTTTATGTTTTACAACATTGCCGTTGTAGGCTTTGGTTTAGCAGGGCGCTTAGCAGCCCTTGAGCTTAGTAAGTCGCACCATGTTACTGTTTTTGAAGCCACTGATGAGCATACTCAAAATAGTGCCGGTAAAGTGGCAGCTGCGATGTTAGCACCCCTTGCAGAGTCGGTATTGTGTGAAACGGATTTGGCGATCATGGGGCTAAATTCACTCAAGCGCTGGCCAGAAATAGTGAGCGAGCTTGAAGGTGAGGTTTTTTATCAGCAAAAAGGCACGCTGGTTGTGGCGCACCAGCAAGATAAAGGTGACTTACAAAGCTTTAGCCAGCGTATTAAGCCTATAGCAGGGCATAGCGCGCAGGCGTTAAATGCTCAGCAAATAACACAGTTAGAGCCCGAATTAGCTAATCGTTTTAACCAAGGGGTGTTTTTACCCTGCGAAGGGCAGATTGATAATCAGGCTTTTTATAAAGCAAGCTTTACCATGCTTAATAAGCGTAAGGTTAAGTTTGTGTTTAACCAACGCGTTAGCATTCAAAATGGCGAGGTGAATAACCGCCCGTTTGATTACATTATTGATTGCCGTGGTTTAGGTGCTAAAGCCGATAAGCCACTTAGAGGAGTGCGTGGTGAGGTAGCCAGATTACATGCGCCAGAGGTTAACTTAACGCGGCCTGTGCGTTTAATGCACCCACGCTATCCAATTTATATCGCACCAAAACCCAATAATGAGTATGTAATTGGTGCAACCGAAATTGAGTCTGATGATAGCGGGCCTGCCACGGTGCGCTCCACGCTTGAGCTACTTTCGGCCGCTTATACTGTGCACAGTGGGTTTGCTGAGGCTCGATTACTCAATATTCAAAGCGGGTTACGCCCTGCATTTAAAAGCAACCGACCAGAAGTTTTAAAAGAAGGAAACGTAATTAGTATTAATGGCTTATATCGTCATGGCTATATGTTGGGCCCTGCGTTAGTGAAAGATGCGTTATCAAAAATAGAGTGAGTAATAAATGACTATAACAATTAATGGTGAGCTGCTTACTGTTGAAAGTGCAGTACTTGTTAATGTATTACAACATTTTGGTGCAAAGCCTCCATTTGCTGTGGCGGTGAATGGCGAATTTATTCCACAAAGTTTGCATGCAAGCACCACAATTAACGAAGGGGATAGCATTGAATTGTTATCCCCTATACAAGGTGGGTAGCATGGTTCAAGGTAACGATTGCTTAACTATTTATGGCGAGCAACTAAATAGCCGTTTGTTAATAGGCTCGGCGCTTTATCCATCGCCAGCGGTGATGGAAGAGTCTATAAAAGCCTCTGGTGCGCAAATAGTAACGGTGTCATTAAGGCGCCAGCAAAGCGTGGCCGCGGGGGATGATTTTTGGCAGCTTATTAAAAACACGGGCCTTAAAATACTGCCAAATACAGCAGGGTGTCACAGTGTAAAAGAAGCTGTAACACTTGCTAAAATGTGCCGCGAAGTATTTGCAACCGATTGGATTAAGCTTGAACTAATAGGTGATGACTACAACTTACAACCTGACCCATTCGCCTTGTTAGAAGCCACTAAATTATTAGTTAATGATGGCTTTAAAGTATTGCCTTACTGCACTGACGATTTAGTGCTTTGCCAGCGTTTAAATGAGCTAGGGTGTGAAGTACTTATGCCTTGGGGCGCACCTATTGGCACCGGCAAAGGGCTTTTAAATAGTTATAATTTAAAAACAATTCGTGAGCGCTTACCAAACACCACATTAATTGTGGATGCAGGGCTGGGTTTGCCTTCGCATGCCTGCCAAGCACTTGAATTAGGGTATGATGCGGTTTTATTAAATTCAGCAATAGCAGGGGCTGGCTGTCCAGTTACGATGAGTCGTGCATTTAAAGCCGCGGTAGAGGCAGGGCGCTTTGCTTATAATGCCAAAGCAATGCCTGAAAAAGACTTAGCAGCCCCCTCAACCCCGACAATGGGTATGCCGTTTTGGCATCAGCAGTAAGGAAATAAAGAGTATGAATAATTTAGTGTGGACAATTGCCGGCTCCGACTCTGGCGGCGGTGCAGGCATTCAAGCGGATATAAAAGCAATGCAAAGTTTCGGCGTGCATGGATGTACTGCAATTACCGCGCTTACGGCACAAAATAGCTTAGGTGTGGAGGCGATTAACGCGGTATCTACCGATATTATTGAATCGCAATTACTAGCACTCGAAAGCGATATGAAAGCCAAAGTGATTAAAATTGGCATGCTGGCCAATGTGCAGCAAATTCAATTAATAAGCGAGCATATAGCACATTACAAAGCTAAATGGCCTGTACCGCCAGTAATTGTTTATGACCCGGTAGCTATTGCCTCAAGCGGTGATGTATTAACAGAAGAAGATACCGTGAGTGCCATTAAAGAATGCTTAATGCCGCTGGTGGATGTAATAACACCTAACACGCACGAAACGCAATTATTAACAGGGGTGTATTTAATTGGCCCAAGTGCAGTGAAAGACGCTGCTAAAAAGCTATTAAGCTGGGGCGCAAAAGCGGTTGTGATTAAAGGCGGGCACTGGGATTATCCAACAGGTTATTGTATCGATTACTGCACACAAAACGGCGAAGAGTATTGGCTCGGTAATAAAAAAATTCAAAGCCCTCATAGTCATGGTACTGGTTGCAGTATGGCCTCGGTTATTGCCGCGTGTTTAGCAAAAGGCTACCCACTAAAAGATGCCTTTATTTTAGCTAAAGCCTATATAAACCAAGGCTTAAAGCAATCGGTTAGGTACGGCGAAGGAATAGGCCCGGTTGCGCATACCGCTTTTCCTACAAATTTAGATGATTTTCCGCAAGTAATAGAGCCTGGCAGCTGGCTTGGTGATGAACTAGATTTTGATGTGCCACTTGAATTTAATATGGCGGCTGATTTTGCACCTTGTGAAAGTAAAAAGTTAGGCTTATATGCTGTAGTCGATAGCCTAGATTGGTTAGATAAATGTTTGCAACAAGGTATTACTACGGCGCAGCTGCGCGTTAAAAATAAAACCGACCTTGAGCTTGATGAACTCATTAAGCAGGCCGTAGAGCTGGGTAAAAAATATAACGCTCACGTATTTATAAACGACTACTGGCAGTTGGCAATTAAGCACGGTGCCTACGGCGTACACTTAGGCCAAGAAGATTTAGAAACCGCTAATTTAGCAGCGATTAAAGAGGCGGGATTAAGACTTGGGCTTTCTACCCACGGCTTTTACGAAATGCTACGTGCGCACAACTACCGACCAAGTTATATGGCGTTTGGTGCTATTTATCCAACCACCACCAAAGATATGAGCGGCCAAATACAAGGGCTTGATAAACTTAAAAAGTGTGTGCCATTAATGCAAAGCTACCCAACCGTTGCCATTGGCGGCATAGATTTAACCCGCGCAAGCGAAGTTGCACAAACAGGTGTAGGCAGTGTTGCTGTGGTAAGAGCGATTACTGAATCGGATGATTATATTGCAGCTATTAGCGCACTACAAAGTGCTATAAACCAGTCAAATGGATAAGCTCAGCGATAAAGAAACCCTGCGTTACAGCCGTCACTTATTGTTAAAAGAAGTGGGGCTAGAAGGGCAGTTAGCACTCAAAGCTGCAACTGTTGCTGTAGTCGGTGCGGGCGGGTTAGGTAGCCCTGCGCTTTTGTATTTAGCCGCAGCAGGTATTGGTACGCTTATTTTAATAGACGATGATGGCGTTGAGCTATCTAACTTGCAGCGCCAAGTGCTTTATAAAATAAATCATTTAGGGCAAAGCAAGGTCGCGGCCGCTGGCAAAGTATTAGCGAGTTTGAATAATCAAATAGATATAGTGACGCATTGTCAAAAACTCGATAATAACAACGCAGCTGGGCTTTTAAATAATGCCGACATAGTACTGGATTGCTCTGATAATTTTGCCACACGTTACAGTGTTAACCATTATTGCTTTACTCATAAGCTGCCTTTAATTACAGGCGCTGCAATTGCAAGTAGTGGGCAACTTATGGGCTTTGATTTTAGGCAAAACAATAGCCCATGTTATGGTTGCGTTTTTGCAAAAAGTGACGCCACGCCCGCTGTAAATTGTAGTAATGCGGGTGTAATAAGCCCGTTATTGGGAGTTGTTGGCTCTATGCAGGCACAACTGACACTTAATATGCTGTTAGGGCATGTTGTAGGTAGTGTGTTTATTACCTTCGATGCGCTGAGCTTAAAGCAACAGCATTTTAAAGTAGTTAAAGATTCCAACTGCAAAGAGTGCGGTGGATAAAGTATGAGGTAATTCGCGAGGGAAGCCATGAGAAGCTGCGCTTCTAACGTGAGCAAGCTCTACGTCTACAGCTAAAATTAGCATTGTGGTTTAGTTAATCTGTAGGCGCCTTGCATGCGCATTTGGAATTTATGCTGTGTACATTTATTAATGCAAAATATCCGACGCGAGGTAAACTCGCTGCTACTAGCTTTGCACTCTTTTTTTAAGAATTAATTCACAAAGAGGTTAAGAGGCGCTGCGTTTTAGAGGAAAAGATAAGCTTAAAATAAGTATTTGTTTTAAGTTTTCTCATTTATTCCTCTTTCACTTCTCTTTGTGCAAAATATTAAGCTATTTATTCACTGAAAGGTTAAGAGGCGCTGCGCTTTAGAGGATAAAGTTGTAAACGCCTTGCTTGCAGGCGCGTTGATATAAAATCTATCTACGCTTTGTATTTTTAACGTGAGCAAGCTTTACGTCTACCAATAAAAAAGCACCGCGTTTGTAATAAACGCGGTGCTTTCTAATCTTTAACTGACAACTGACAACTGACAACTGACAACTGACAACTGACAGCTTACAGCTTATAGCTCTTCACTTTCTTTAATTGTTGCAAATGCGGTGTTTAAACGCGTTACTGTTTCTGGCAGTTGGTCGTCTAAAATATCTGCTTTGTCAGCACCCCATGCAAGTACCACTGTTGAACCTAGTTTAAAGCGGCCCATTTCTTCACCTTTTTTAAGGGTGATGGCGTTTTCACCTTGAGTTGGGTAGTTCCAGCTAAACACATCGCTACCGGCTGGTGGCGTTACTGTGCCTGCCCAAACAGTTTCAATGCTGGCTACAATGGTTGCGCCTACAAGTACCATTGCAAGAGGGCCAATTTCGGTTTCAAAAATAGCGACTACACGCTCGTTACGCGCAAATAAATTAGGGACATTCCGTGCTGTAAGCGGGTTTACCGAAAATAAGTCGCCCGGTACATAAATCATCTTACTTAGTGTGCCGTCTATTGGCATATGTATACGGTGATAGTCTTTTGGCGCTAGGTAAATAGTTGCAAATTTGCCGCCTAAAAATGGCGTTGTATCATCTTCAGAACCACCTAAGAGTGCTTGTAGGCTGTAGTCGTGACCTTTTGCTTGTATTAACTGGCCATCAACAATGTCGCCTAGTTGGCTAATAGCACCATCTACAGGGTGCGTAATGACGTTCTCGCCTTGCGCCATTGGACGCACACCCTCTTTTAATGGGCGGGTAAAAAATTCATTAAACGTTTTGTAGTATCCTGGGTCTTCATGCAAGGCTTCATTCATGTCTACTTTATATTGCTTAATAAAAAGTTTAATGAGCGTCGTAGTTAAAGCACCGGCTTTTGCTGCTGCTAATTTACCTACTACGCGTGAAATAAAGTGCTTTGGCATTGCATACTGCATTGCAATTTTAAATTTGTCTAAACTCACAGATTGTTTCCTAAATTAAACGCGAGGTGCACGTGCACCAGCACGGCCGTCGGCCATTGTTTCTAAAATACGGTGGTAGCTGTCAAATCGCATTTGCGAGATATCGCCATCGGCTACCGCTTGTTGAATTATACAGCCTGGGTCGTTTAAATGCTTACAGTCTCTAAAGCGACACCCACCTATAAACTCTCTAAATTCTTTAAAGCACCAAGTAACACGCTCTACTTCTAAATGCCATAAACCAAACTCACGTATGCCTGGTGAGTCTATTAGGTTACCACCACTTGGAAGGTGATGTAAGCGTGATACAGTGGTGGTATGTTGCCCTAAGCCACTGTTTTCTGATACTTCTTTGGTTAATATTTCGGCATCAGGAAGTACCGTGTTAACTAAGGTTGATTTACCCACGCCACTTTGCCCAACAAAAATATTATTTTTATCAACCAGTACGCTTTTTAAATCCTCTATACCTTCGCCGGTTACACTACTTACAAGCAGCACTTGATAGCCAAGGCCTCGATAGATATCGAGTATTTTTTGAATCTCGTTTAAGCCTTCATCGTCAATTAAGTCGATTTTATTAAGTACTAAAATAGGTTCTATGCCCATGTCTTCACAGGCAATCAAATAACGGTCGATAATACTGGGCGTAAACTCTGGTAATACGGCCGACACCATTAAAATTTGGTCAATATTTGCAGCGATTACTTTTACGCCATCGTAAAAGTCGGGACGCGTAAGTTGCGAGCGACGCTCTTGTGTTGCTTCAATAACACCCGCTAAGTCGCCTTCACTTACTTTTGCGCGGCGAAATAGTACTTCGTCACCACACACTAAGTTTGTAACGGTGCGGCGAATATTACAGCGTAGTACGTCACCTTCTTGTGTTTCTACATCGGCGTGTTGGCCAAAACGGCTGATCACGACGGCGTTTTCGGTTGCGCCCAGATTATCTGTTTGCCATTCTTGTGCGCCACCTTTTGCCAATTTTGTATCGGCATTATTTAAGCGCTTTTGATGATTAGCCTTGATCCTGCGAGATTGGCCTTTACTTAATTTTTTCTGTTTTGCCACTTTTGGCCTATAACCTTGGTTTAAATGTCGGCTTTGCGTTAATACCAGTTGGCAATACCTAACCATTTTGAGTGGCTAAACCTGACGCTAGCTACGTTAAAAAATTTCTCATTTAGAACAACTAAATAACAAAATTTTTGCCTTGCTATCGACAAGGTTTTACTACCTCAAAATAGATTACTTAATTAACCAAAATGGTATAAAAAAAGCTTTAGCTCGACGGTTGATGCTAATATGATATATCGAAATGCGTTGGATCTAAAGAAAAGCACTGTTTAAGGTTACTATGACTATTAATGAATCTAATTTAATTTGGCTTGATCTGGAAATGACTGGGCTTGAGCCTGCCACGGATAAAATACTCGAAATTGCAACAGTGGTAACTGATGCCGATTTAAATATACTCGCGGAAGGTCCTACTATAGCTATTCATCAAAGTGATGAGCTGCTAGATGGCATGGACGAATGGTGTACTACGCAGCACGGTAAATCTGGTTTAACAGCGCGTTGTAAAGCCAGTACATATGATGAGGCTTATGCGGTTGAACAAACGCTTAATTTTTTAAAGCAGTGGGTGCCGGCGGGTAAATCACCTATGTGTGGTAACTCAATAGGCCAAGACAGACGCTTTATGAATAAATACATGCGCGAGCTTGAAGACTTTTTTCATTATCGAAATTTAGATGTAAGCACGATTAAAGAGCTTGCCCGACGTTGGAAGCCTGAAGTTTTGGCACAGGTGAATAAAAAAGGGTCACACCTTGCGCTTGATGACATTAAAGATTCTATTATGGAATTAAAGGTGTATAGAGAAAAATTCTTTAATTTGTAAAAAACACTTGCAAACACATTAGATTATTGTAGAATCCTGCCCCGCTCAAGACGATAACCCCCGCGGGGTTGGTGTGTTTGAGTAAGTTATAAAGCGGCACTAGCTCAGTTGCCAGAACGTAGGACGCGACCCGTCGCGTACCAACGGACAAATTACTGACTAACTATAAAGCGGCACTAGCTCAGTTGCCAGAACGTAGGACGCGACCCGTCGCGCACCAACGGACAAATTACTGACTAACTATAAAGCGGCAC
>NZ_LKDW01000052.1 GCF_001401805.1 Pseudoalteromonas sp. P1-25 | reverse complement strand
CTCACTACCGAAGTAGCTTGGCTGTTAGAACTCAATCTGTACGAGTGCCCACACAGATGATTGCTTTATATTGTTAAAGAACGTTGCGATTAAAGCCTATTGCTTTATCTCGCTAGGGCTGCGCATGTTACGCTTTCCTATTTTTTTGTCAACACTTAATTTTGTTAAACTTTAAAGTTTTTAAAATGAAGTTTTACTCGACTCACTGATTAGCTCGTTCATCGCTATGCGTTGCGCTCTGCCGTCTCAGTGGGGTCGCATTATAGGGAGATCCAAAAACAGATCAACCCTTTTTTTAAGAAAACTTGAAATAAATGACTGTTCGCTGCGTATTTGAGCTAAATACGCTAAAAACACAACATAACTAGCAATTTATTAACATTTAAGCTGTATTAATTGGTTTATACGGTAGGTTTACTAAAATAACTTTAAATACAAACTAGCGCCCCACACGATCGTAAGGATCATTAATGAGAGTGTTACCGCTGCAGATCCCATATCTTTTGCACGCCCCGATAATACATGGCGCTCAGTGCTAACGCGATCAGTGAGCGCTTCTATTGCTGAATTAAGTAGCTCTACAATCAATATGATCAGTAATGTACTTACTAACAAAGCCCAATGTAATACCGATGTAGCTAGCCAAAAAGAAATGGGTAGCAAAATAATGCTAAGTAGCAACTCTTGCCTAAAAGCCGCTTCTTCTATAAAGGCCGCTTTAAAACCAAGGTACGAACAATAGGTCGCTTTAAATATGCGCTTTATACCAAGGCCATTAGGTTTAAATACATCTTTCATTATTAGCTCTATGATTTGTGGTCAAAATAAAGCCCCGCAATTGCGAGGCTTTTTTAATTAAGCAATACCGTATTGATCTCGGTATGCTTTAACTGATGCTAAATGCTCGTCCATTGTACCTTGGCTCTCAAGGTAGCTAATAAGATCAGCTAATTTTACAATAGAGATCACTTTGGTATTAAAGTCGCGCTCAACTTCTTGAATAGCTGAAAGCTCAGCTTTACCTTTTTCTTGGCGATCGAGTGCTATTAGTACACCACTTAGGTCTGCGCCGTTATCGGCAATGATTTCCATTGATTCACGAATCGCAGTACCTGCGGTGATCACATCATCCACCAGCATAATTTTGCCCGTTAATGCAGAGCCTACTAATGTACCACCCTCACCATGTGCTTTTTTCTCTTTGCGGTTAAAGCAATAAGGTACATCTTTATCATGGTGATCTGCCAGCGCTACTGCGGTAGTGGTTGCAATAGGAATACCTTTATAAGCTGGGCCAAATAAAACGTCGTATTCTATTGCGGCGTCTTCAAGGGCTGATGCATAAAAACGACCCAAACGTGCTAAATCACGTCCTGTATTAAAAAGGCCAGCATTAAAAAAGTATGGGCTTGTACGACCTGATTTAAGGGTAAATTCACCAAATTTTAAAACCTGCTTTTCTAAAGCAAATTCAATAAACTCTTTTTGATAATCTTTCATTGGGTACTCGCTTATGCTAACGCTTGTTTTTGTACGTCGATGATTTCACGAATCGAATGCTTAGCTAATGTAAGTAGCTCATCTAATTCGTCGAACGAGAATGGTTCACCCTCTGCGGTACCCTGCACTTCAATAATTTTGCCTGTTTCAGTTAAAATTACATTCATATCGGTTTCGGCTTCAGAATCTTCAAGGTATTCTAAATCAGTAATTGGCTGGCCTTTATAAATACCTACCGAAATAGCAGCAATCATGTGCTTAAGTGGGTTTGAGTTGATCATCCCTTTAGCGCGCATGTGGGTAAGTGCATCAACTAAAGCAACACAGGCACCGCTTATAGAAGCTGTACGTGTTCCGCCGTCGGCTTGAATTACGTCACAGTCAATTGTAATGGTGTTTTCGCCAAGCGCTTTTAAATCTACTGCAGCTCTTAATGCACGAGCGATTAAACGTTGAATTTCCATTGTACGACCGCCTTGCTTACCACGCGAAGCTTCACGTGCATTACGCGTATGTGTTGAGCGCGGTAACATACCATATTCAGCGTTGATCCAACCTTTACCTTGACCTTTCATAAAACGTGGCACACCTGCTTCAACCGTTGCAGTACAAAGTACTTTGGTATTACCAAACTCAACAAGTACTGAGCCTTCTGCGTGTAATGTGTAATTACGGGTAAATGATACCGGTCTAATTTGGTTAGGTGTTCTTTCGCTTGGACGCATTGACGATCCCCTTAATTCTGAATTTGCGACATTATAAGTGCATGTGCGGGTAGATGCCATGCTGATTGTAAAATATTCAGCGTAATAAATTTTCTCTAGAGGTTAAGCAGTGTTACGGTATAATCATCGCAATATTGTATTAATAAATTTTAGGAACTTATCCATGATCCACAGTATGACTGCTTATGCGCGTCGCGAAATTAAAGGCGATTGGGGCACTGGCACCTGGGAAATTCGTTCAGTAAACCAGCGCTACCTTGAAACGTTTATTCGCGCACCAGAGCAATTTCGTGGTATGGAGCCGGTAATTCGTGAGCGTTTACGTAAAAATTTGCAACGCGGCAAAGTTGAAGTATTTTTAAAGTTTGTTGCAAACCCTGCTCACGTGGGTGAGCTATCAATTAATGAGTCACTTGCTGAGCAACTAATAAATAGTGCTAAATGGGTGCAGCAACAAAGCAATGGTGATATTAACCCTGTTGATATACTGCGCTGGCCTGGCGTAATGGAAGCACAAGAGCTCGATTTAGATACTGTAAATAAAGCACTTATAGCGGGCTTTGACCAAGTAGTTGAAGATTTTAAATCAGCCCGTAGCGATGAAGGCGCAAATTTAGAAGAAATGATTGCCACTCGCCTTAATGCCATACTTGAGCAAGTTACCGTAGTAGAAAGTCACTTACCAGAAATAGCAAAGTGGCAGCGTGAAAAGCTTAATCAAAAGCTTGAAGACTTAAAAACTGATATTGACGAATCTCGTCTAGAGCAAGAACTTATTTACCTAGCGCAAAAGCAAGATGTTGCCGAAGAACTAGACCGCTTAAAATCGCACGTTAAAGAAACTAAAAAAATTCTTAATAAAGGTGGTGCATGTGGCCGCCGTTTAGATTTTATGATGCAAGAGTTTAACCGCGAAGCAAACACCCTAGCCTCTAAGTCTATTAATAGTGATATTACTAATGCGGCCGTGGAGCTAAAAGTGCTTATTGAGCAGATGAGAGAGCAAATTCAAAATATAGAGTAATCGTACTTGTGTGCTACTTACTTGAGCACAATTAGCTAAATAAAGTACAATAGCGTAATTAAAGGCTTGGATTATTGATTTAGTCCAAGCCTGTTTATTTTAAGTAGAGAAAAACATGGCTCAAACTCGCGGAAACTTATTTATTCTATCGGCGCCTTCTGGCGCGGGTAAATCTAGCTTAATCACGGCGTTATTAAAAAAACATGCAGATATGAAAGTATCGGTATCGCATACCACTCGAAGCCCTCGTCCCGGTGAAGAAAATGCGGTGCATTATCACTTTGTAAGTGCGGATGAATTTAAATCATTAATTGCCAAAGATGATTTTTTTGAATGGGCGCAAGTATTTGATAATTACTACGGTACTTCAAAGCAGGCTATTGAGTCGCAGTTAAATGCAGGTATTGATGTATTTTTAGATATTGACTGGCAAGGTGCGCAGCAAGTGCGCGAAATTATGCCAAGCGTACAAACAATTTTTATATTGCCCCCTTCTAAAGCAGAGCTTGAACAGCGCTTAAATAACCGAGGCCAAGATTCTGCCGAAGTCATCGCAGGGCGTATGGCCAAAGCGCAATCAGAAACATCGCACTACAATGAATATGATTATGTTGTGGTTAACGATGATTTTGAAACCGCCCTTAGCAATATTGAAACGATCGTGTTAGCGCAGCGCTTAACGCTAAAAGCCCAAGCTAGTCGTCATCACGATTTAATTACAAACTTACTTAAATAAGCCATTTATGCCCTTTACAGGGAAAACTGGTAAAAATTAACCACTGGCTATTGGCGAAACAAGCTGCTTGCAGTAAACTACGCCTTTGCTTTTAAATTATTTTGGAGTGCTGAGATGGCTCGCGTAACAGTTGAAGATGCAGTAGATGCAATTGGTAATCGTTTTGACTTAATTTTAGTTGCGGCTCGTCGTGCCCGCCAAATTGCTGTTGGTGGTAAAGACCCACTAGTAGACGCTGAAAATGACAAACCAACCGTTATCGCTCTGCGTGAAATCGAAAAAGGTTTAGTTGACAGTTCATCAATGGACGTTATTGACCGTGAAGAACAACAACACCAAGAAGCAGCTGAATTAGCTGCGGTTGCTGCTATTGTTGGCGGTAATCAATAATCAACCACCCGGTTTGATTTAGTCAACGGCTCAGTATTTCTACTCTAGCCGTTGGCAATCCCCTCTTTTCATCGTATATTCTATTACTTACCGTTACTTATTGCTTCACAAGAACATTGGAGTGTGAATGTATCTTTTTGAAGGTCTTAAAAAGAAAATATCTGAATACTTGCCTGCTGCTGAAGTAGAGCTAGTGCAAAAAGCCTACGTGGTAGCCCGAGAGGCTCACGAGGGGCAAACTCGCTCAAGCGGCGAGCCGTACATTACTCACCCTGTTGAAGTAACCCAAATTCTTGCTGGCATGCACCTTGACCATGAAACACTTATGGCCGCGTTAATGCATGACGTTATTGAAGATACCGACTTTAGCCAGCAAGACTTAGCCGAAATATTTGGTGATACGGTTGCCGAACTTGTTGAAGGAGTAAGTAAGCTCGATAAGCTCAGCTTTAAAGACAAAAAAGAATTCCAAGCTGAAAACTACCGAAAGATGATCATGGCTATGACCCAAGACATTCGGGTTATTTTAATTAAACTGGCCGATCGTACTCACAATATGCGTACATTAGGGGCTCTGCGCCCTGATAAGCGCCGTCGTATTGCCCGTGAAACACTTGAAATTTACGCACCTATTGCAAACCGTTTAGGTATTCACGATATTAAAAATGAGCTAGAAGATTTAGGTTTTCAGGCTTTATACCCTATGCGCCATCGCGCACTTAAATCTGAAGTGGCAAAAGCGCGAGGCAATCGCAAAGAAGTTATTTCTAACATTCAAACCGAAATAGAAGCACGCCTTGAAGAATCGGGAATTAAAGCTACGGTTTCTGGGCGCGAAAAACACCTTTATAGCATTTATAAAAAAATGCTGAATAAAGAGCTTCTTTTTAATGAGGTAATGGATATTTACGCCTTTAGAATAAACGTAGATGCAATGGATACCTGCTATCGCGTGTTAGGTGTTGCACATAACCTGTATAAACCTATCGAAACGCGCTTTAAAGATTATATTGCCGTACCTAAAACAAATGGTTATCAGTCTTTGCATACCTCATTAGTGGGCCCACACGGTATTCCGGTAGAGATCCAAGTACGTACCCACGATATGGATCATATGGCCGATAAAGGGGTTGCTGCGCACTGGATGTATAAAAAAGCCGGTGATGGTGCAGGTAATACCGCGCAGCAACGTGCTCGCCAATGGATGCAAAGCTTGCTAGAGCTTCAACAAAGTGCCGGCTCATCATTCGAATTTGTCGAGAACGTTAAAACTGAGCTATTCCCAGAAGAAATATACGTATTTACCCCCGATGGCCGCATTGTAGAGCTACCAATGGGCGCTACCGCGGTTGATTTTGCTTACGCAGTGCATACTGATGTAGGTAATACTTGTGTAGGGGCAAGAGTAAACCGTAAACCTTACCCGCTAAGCAAAGCCTTAGATACTGGGCAAAGTGTGGAAATTATAACCAGCTCGGGAGCACACCCTAATGCAACATGGTTAAACTTTATAGTTACAGGTAAAGCCCGTTTAGGGATAAGAAACTACCTTAAGAGCCAACACCAAGAAGAAGCATTGTTATTAGGCCGCCGCTTACTCGATTCTGCCTTGGGTGAAAATAAGCTCGACAGCATCGCCGATGAAAACATAGCCCGCGTACTCGAAGAGCACGAACTATCTACAGTATTAGAATTACTGGTAGAAATAGGCGCAGGTAACTTAATGAGCGTATTAATCGCTAAACGCTTATTACAAGAAGAAAGCGACGACTTGTCAGATATTAGCAAACAAGCCAAAGCAACCATTATTGGTACCGAAGGCATGTTGGTTAATTATTCTAAGTGTTGCCGACCTGTACCTGGGGATGCCATCACTGCGCATATTAGCCAAGGTAAAGGGCTTACGGTTCATCGCCAAGAATGTAAAAATATTCGCGGCTGGGAAAACGAACGCTCAAA
The DNA here is from genome assembly GCF_001401805.1 of Pseudoalteromonas sp. P1-25. Lineage (GTDB taxonomy): Bacteria > Pseudomonadota > Gammaproteobacteria > Enterobacterales > Alteromonadaceae > Pseudoalteromonas. The sequence continues at coordinate 7,458 of NZ_LKDW01000052.1, read as the reverse complement.
ATACCTAGTTGTAAAATGGGATGACAATCCAGAAAAAGAATATATAGCTGCGCTACGAGTGGAAATAATTAACCACCAAGGGGCTTTGGCTAAACTCACAAATGTTGTTGCTACAACCCAAGCCAACATTGTTGAGATCACGACCGACGAAAAAGAAAGTAATTTATATGTGATAGACTTGGGCGTTACCGTTAAAAACCGCGTCCATGTTGCTAATATTATGCGCCGCATTCGCGTGATGCCTGATGTGCAAAGAGTCTATCGTAAAAAGTAAAATAGGAAACTCATGAATAAAGCATTTATTTCTACCGAAAAAGCACCTGCTGCTATCGGCACTTATAGCCAAGCGGTTAAAGTAGGTACTGCCGTTTATTTATCTGGACAAATTCCACTTGTCCCAGAAACAATGGAAATGGTTTCAGAAGACTTTAGCGAACAAACACATCAAGTATTTAAAAACATTACAGCGGTGTGCGAAGAAGCAGGCGGCAAAATCCAAGATCTTGTTAAAATTAATATCTACCTAACAGACTTATCTAACTTTGCCACTGTGAATGAAGTAATGAGCCAATATTTCAAGCAGCCTTATCCTGCACGTGCAGCACTAGGTGTACGTGCGCTTCCAAAAGGCGCACAAGTTGAAATTGATGGCATTATGGAACTTCCTTCAACTAACTAACAAATACAGAGCTATAAACCCCCTTTATAGCTCTATTTTCTTCAGCTCAGCTTTGTTTATCTCCCTTTCTTGACTCACATGAAAATATCTAGCACTCTGTAATCATGCAATAAAATCAATCTTAACTTTAGTAGTAGAAAAGGATTAACTAGTGTTTAAGCTTGCCAATAACGGGAACGTATTACTTGATGTAAGTAAACACGCTCCACCTAGCGCCGCTTTTATAATTGATGCACTTGAGAAGTCGACGTTTTGCGAATGCAAAATTGACCACGAGGCTATTGATAATTTTTTTAAAGCGCAAAATAATGAGCCAACCTTGGTTGTAGCAAGTAAACACGATGCATCGCTTGTGGTAACGTTAAGTGAAGATAAAATGCAAGCCATAGGCGAGCTTACTTTAGCCTATGGTGGTAAGGTACTTTCGTTAGAAGAGGGTAAAAAACAACTCATAAAAGCAGGGGTTGTACGTGGCTACAAACAAGCTTTTTTAGAGCAGCTTTTAGATAAACAATTTAACTTACCCCCTGGAACCGTAGCAAAAGGGATTCTAGCCAAGGGCCGTTTGCCAGCTGAGGGCACTGCAACAAAATTTGTCGCTATGGTAGAAACCCTCAAAGATCGCCTAAAAACACCTAAGATGATGGAAGATGGCAGTGTAGATATGCGCGACTTTGGTAAGCTTGCGAGCGTAGAGCCTGGTACTGTTCTGATTCGCCAACAACCTGCTACCCCCGGTAAAGAAGGGTTCACTGTAGTAGGTGACATACTCCCCGCTAAACCTGGCGAAAATAAAAAGTTAGTAGCAGGCGAAGGCGCCGAAATATCAAAAACAAATCCGCTTGAGCTTGTTTCTACAACGGCGGGGGTTCCGGTAGAAATACCTAACGGTATGCGAGTTGATGATATTTTTACCATTTCTGATGTAGATGTTAAGAGCGGCCATATTGATTTTGAAGGCAGTGTTATTGTGACTAAAAACATTGATCCAGGTATGCGCGTAACGGCTAAAGGCGACATTACGGTTTTTGGCACAGTTGAATCTGGCGAATTATCGGCCGGCGGAAACATCACTGTAAAACAAGGCATTATTGGCCATCAAAAACTCGAAGATAAAACACTAACGTGCACTATAAAAAGTGACGGAGATGTTCATGTTTCTCATGCACAATATTGCTATATTCAAGGCAAAAACATTTTTATAGACCGCCAAGCCAGCCATTGTACTATTAAAGCAAAACACTTATTACAAGTTGGCCAAACAGAGTTACCCAAAGGGAAAATTTTTGGTGGAGAGATTCTCGATGCAACTGTATTAATAGCTGGCGAAATAGGTAATGAATCAGGTGCTAAAATGGCAATTAATTTAGCCGCGTCAGGTGCTGAAATAACGGCTGACACAGATAACTGCTTTAAAGACTTAGCAAAAACAGATGAGCAGCTTGATACCCTTCAAGCAGCACTAGAAAAAGCAGATAAAGTAAAAGATATAGAAAAGAAAAATCTGCTCATTAAAAAAATTGGCGCAACACAGCAGCATTACTGCCAACAAGCAGAGCAGCTAGAAAAAAAGTTATCTAGCCTAGATCATGAACTACACGACCTACTTAGCGATGCAAACCTTGTTGTTAATACATCATTACACTCAGGGGTAGAGATCCATATTTTTGATAAAGTATTAAAAACTACCCGCAACTACCCGCCTTGCAATATAAACTTACAAAACAATAAAGTAGAAATAAACTTTAAAACACATTAGGGCGCATTTAGCGCCCTTTATAATTTACAGTAAGTCACTTACCGTATCGTACGTTTGCTTTGGCCATACACCTACTTGCACTTGTCCAATATGCTGCTTTTGCAGTAATAACATTACTAAGCGCGATTGCCCTATGCCGCCGCCAATTGTTTGTGGAAATGCCTCTTCTAATAACGCTTTATGCCAATCAAAAGCGAGACGTTCTTCATCGCCTGTTATGCTCAATTGCGCTTTTAATACATCAGGGCTTACACGAATACCCATAGATGATATTTCAAAAGCATCTTCTAACACGGGGTTCCACACTAAAATATCGCCATTTAATCCTGTGTATCCGTCAACCGTTTGGGTAGACCAATCATCGTAATCTGGAGCGCGTACATCATGGATTTTGCCATCAGCTAACGCACCACCAATACCAATTAAAAATACCGCACCGTACTCTTGTGCAATGGCTTTTTCGCGTTGCTTTGCGCTAAAGTCGGGGTACATTTTGCGCAACTGCTCACTGTGAATAAAGGTAATTTCACTGGGTAAAACTGGCGCAATACCAAAGCTTTCACTTACAAACTGCTCTGTTTGCTTAATGCCAGTGTAAATGGCTTTAACTGTCTCTTGTAACGTAGAAAGCGTACGCTCAGTACGTTGGCAAATTACCTTCTCCCAGTCCCATTGATCAACATAAACAGAGTGTATTGGGCTTAATGAGTCTTCATCTGGGCGCAACGCTTTCATTTGCGTATAAATACCTTCACCTACAGAAAAGCCGTAAGTAGCGAGCGTTTTACGTTTCCATTTAGCAAGCGAATGAACAACTTCATAGCTGCTATCGGTAATTGCTTTTACGTTAACAGCAACTGCATTTTCGTGACCACTCAAGTTATCTTGTGTGCCATCACCTACTTTGGCCAAAATAGGAGCCTGAACTTCAACTAATCCGAGTTGCTGCTCTAATTGCTGTGAAAAAAACTGCTTAACTTTACTTATTTGCTGCTGTTGCTGCACATAGTGTGAACTCATAATAAATGGCCTCATTCCCAGTTATTGTTACTTGCTTATTAATGAAAAAACACCCCGCGGGCGCCTTTAATGAAGTTACTGTAACGATTTAAACTTTTAATTCAATAACCAATAATAAAAATAGCTTTAATATGCAAAATCGATTAATTTAAACGGTATGAAAATGAAGATTCACTAATTTAAGTAAGCAAAAATAATGGAAAATTATCAAATCGATAATCTCGATAAACAGATACTTCACGCTCTAATGGCCAACGCCCGCACAGCCTACGCTGAATTAGCCAAACGGTTTGCTGTAAGTGCCGGCACAATTCACGTGCGTGTGGAGAAAATGAAACAAGCAGGTATTATCACCGGCACCCAATTAAGCATTAGTACAAAGCAACTTGGTTACGATGTATGTTGCTTTATTGGTATTAACTTAAATAATGCACGCGACTACCCAGAAACACTAATTAAACTAGAAGCACTAGAAGAAGTAGTTGAAGCGTATTACACCACGGGTAACTACAGCATTTTTATCAAAGTTATGGCTAAATCTATAGACCACTTACAAGATGTATTGATTAATAAAATACAAGCGATAGAAGCAATTCAATCAACCGAAACCCTTATTTCATTGCAAAATCCAATTAGCCGCACAGTAATGCCTTAATAGATAAAATTACGTATAATTATCAAAAAAGAGGATCACCATGCAGCAAAATCGCTACCAACGAATAAAAGACGTACTATCTCGTCGCCAAACAGACTTAACGGTCTGTCTAGAAGACGTACACAAACATCATAATCTGTCAGCTATTGTAAGAAGTGCTGATGCAGTAGGTTGTCATCATGTACACGCGGTATGGCCAGAAAACCAAAAATGGCTGACCAATAATACCTCTGGCGGCAGTAAAAACTGGCTAGAAACACACCTTCATAAAAATATTGATGATGCTGCCACAATGATGCGAATGCACAACCCAGATGTACAAATATTAGCAACACACTTGAGCGAAGATGCAGTAGATTTTAGAGAAATAGATTACACAAAACCCACGGCTATAATTGTAGGCCAAGAAAAAACGGGCATTTCTGAGCAAGCATTAAAGCACGCAGATCAAAATATTATTATACCTATGCAAGGTATGGTGCAATCCCTAAATGTATCGGTAGCGGCTGCACTTATTTTATTTGAAGCACAACATCAACGAGAAAAGGCAGGGCTATATAAGCGCGATATGCTAAGTGAAGAGGTTAAACACCCTATGTATTTTGAAGGCTATCACCCAGTAATTGCAAAACAATGTAGATTAAAAAACCTACCTTACCCACCACTTGATGAAGAAGGCGAAATAGTCGCTAACGAGCAATTTTGGCACGCTTTAAAACATGCTTGATGCTTAGCAAACCTGTGAGTACACTTAACTTATTCACAAATAAACAGATTTGAGCCCACATTGCCTAAACCTAGCTTAAGCCAGTACCCTATTACAGAACTTAAAGGGGTCGGTCCAAAAATGGCCGAGCGCCTACAAAAGCTAGGTATAGCTACCGTGCAAGATATGCTCTTTCATTTGCCTTTACGCTATGAAGATCGTACCCGTATCTATGCTATTAACGATGTTACTTTACACAGCCACTGCACCGTTGAGGCAACAATAGAAACAAGCCAAGTGACCTTTGGCAAACGTCGCATGTTAGTTGTGCAAATAAACGATGGTACAGCTAGGCTTACTTTACGATTTTTTAATTTTACTGCTGCGCAAAAAAATGCGTTTATCAGTGGGAAAATAATTCGCTGTTTTGGTGAGATTAGACGCGGGCGCGTTGGGCTTGAAATGAGCCACCCAGAATACAGTATCAGCGATACACCCAATGAACAGCCAACAGCAACAACTCTCACACCGGTTTATTCAACAACCGAAGGGCTAAAGCAATTATCGATTAGGGGCTTAAGCGAGCAAGCAATAAACTTACTGCACAAGTACTCAGTAGAAGAACTTATTCCTGAAAAATGGCAACCTTCACATATGCAATTGCGTGATGCTTTACTGTTACTTCATCGTCCACCTAATGACGTAGATGTAACTTCACTTGAGCAAGGGACTCATCCAGCGCAGCAACGCTTAGTGTTTGAAGAGCTACTTGCACAAAACTTAAGCTTGTTAAAAGTACGCGAGCAAGGGCAGCAAGTAAGTGCAGTTACCCTAAGCCCTACAAATACATTAGAAAGTCAATTTTTAGCGCAACTCCCTTTTGCGCCGACCAAAGCACAGAATAGAGTAGTAGCCGAAATTAAAGGGGATTTACAGCACCCCTACCCCATGATGCGATTAGTACAAGGTGATGTAGGCTCAGGTAAAACACTGGTTGCAGCATTAAGTGCATTAACAGCAATAGCACAAGGTTTCCAAGCTGCACTAATGGCACCCACAGAAATTCTCTCCGAGCAACACGGGATAAATTTCAAGCAATGGTTTGAAAGCTTAGGAATTAACGTTGCATGGCTTGGTGGAAAAACTAAAGGCAAGGAGCGTACTAGTACACTTGAAAAAATAGCCTCAGGGGAAGCACAAATGATAGTGGGAACGCATGCCCTATTTCAAGACGAGGTAAAGTTCAATAATTTAGTATTGGTTATCATAGATGAACAACACCGCTTTGGTGTTCATCAACGCCTCTCACTCCGAGAAAAAGGAAAGTTTGGTAATTGTTACCCTCATCAGTTAGTCATGACTGCAACCCCCATTCCGCGTACATTGGCTATGACGGCCTATGCCGATTTAGAAACCTCCGTGATAGATGAGCTCCCTCCCGGTAGAACGCCAATTACCACTGTGGCCATTCCTGATACGCGCCGAGACGATATAATAAACCGTGTTAAGCTTGCCTGCAATGAACAAGGTAGGCAGGTTTATTGGGTGTGTACTCTCATTGACGAATCAGAAGTCCTACAATGCCAAGCAGCAGAAGATAGCGCATTACAATTAAAAGAGGCCTTGCCAGAACTTAATGTAGGACTTGTCCATGGCCGCATGAAAGCCACTGAGAAACAAGCCATTATGAGCGAGTTCAAAGCTGGCAATATTCACGTACTTGTTGCAACAACTGTAATAGAAGTCGGTGTAGACGTACCTAATGCCAGTTTAATTATCATAGAAAACCCTGAACGCTTAGGATTAGCACAATTACACCAATTACGCGGACGCGTAGGACGAGGGGCCACCGCTTCCCATTGCGTACTGTTGTATCACGCCCCTTTATCTCATACTGCTCAAAAGCGTTTAGGTGTATTAAGGGACAGTAATGATGGCTTTGTCATCGCAGAGCGCGATCTCGAAATACGTGGCCCAGGCGAAGTACTCGGCACTAAACAAACTGGCTTAGCCGAATTTAAAATAGCGGACCTTACTCGCGACAAACACACTCTTAATCAAGTAAGACCTATTGCACAGCAAATGCTAAAGCAAAATCCCGACCTTATAAACCCCTTAATTCATCGCTGGCTCGGCAATAAATCTAATTACGCTCAGGCTTAATTATCCTAAAACACTTACGATTTATCTTTAGCTTGTTTTACTAATGGTAAAAGACCTCCTAAGTCCCTGCGAAATAAGTATCTGATTATTACTCTATCCCTTGGTTTAGATAGGGGTGTATTGTGGGCGCATTTCATTATTATGCATACATAAAAAAGCCGCTTCATTTCTGAAGCGGCTTTCTCGTATTTGGAGCCTGGCGATATCGAGGAGCCGACAGCAGTGGAGAGCCACTAACAGATGCTGCCTATCATCGCTTAATGTGTTGGATAACTAAAACACTGTTCACAAAGAGACGCTCCGCTTTAGAGAAGGAAATGCTGGATATAACTTTTCTGCAGACGTAAAAACCCATCACATTGCTGTACTCGTATTTGGAGCCAGGCGATGTCGTGGTGCCCACAGCGGTAGAGAGTCACATAGCAAAGTACTCTTAATGTTTTCTAATGGGATTCACTGGGCACTGAGGTGGTCGT
>NZ_LKDW01000051.1 GCF_001401805.1 Pseudoalteromonas sp. P1-25 | reverse complement strand
CTTACTGTAATAGATGTTTTCAAGCGATTTCTCGTTGTTTAAGAAATTTACCTAATAAAAAACATAATTATTTTTAGAGTGTAATTTAGCTAATAAATCTCAATTTAAGTGCCGAATTTTATAATAAATCAATAACTTCTCAACGTGCCGTGAATTCTCGACTTAAGTGGCACTGATCAAAATGATCAGCGCCATATAACTTGAGAATCTCAGCCAAGTAATAAGATTTCAAAACAATAACTTAGCTTGTATTATTTATGGGTACTGCGCCTCTTAAATTGAGAATTATTTATAGCTAAAAACTGCCCCAACACAAATTCTCATCCAGCCAAAAAGTTCTCATTCTGCCTTGCATATTCTCATTCTGCCACTGAAGAACTCTGACTTGATTTTAATGAGCACATAATTAAGTAGATTCTGTATTCGGTAAATTAGTGGCGAACACTATACGCTAATATTTACTTAGTAAAAGTGTAGTAAATCGATTAGAAAATGGATTTTTAGGATAAAGAGAAATGAAGCCATTTAAGTGAAAGCTAAAATGCAGATATGCGAAGCTTCATTTGTAATGTTGAGTTAATTCAAATTTGGTTTGATTTAGGTTTAGTTATGGATGAAATTACTAAACCTTTATTAAAAAAGGGAAAGTTAAACTTATTGATATTCAGTCGATTAGTTTTAGTGAACTGCCGGTATTGTTATTAATAAAGCATAGACCGAGAAGATGTCTCGGCCTAAAAATTAAAGTTGAAATTACAAAGTACTAAATGTCGAGTGATAGCTGTTTGTTTTGCGTTTTCGCCAACTTCAAAGTATCACAATTAAGTATACGTTTTGAATTATTGCCATGAATGTAAACGGGCCTGAGCTTACCGGTATTAATCAACCTCATTAGTTCTACCTTTGGTATACCGGTGACTTCAGCTACGTTTGCAACGGACATCGTTTTATCTCTTATAAGTTGAGTATGTAATTTACAAAAGGTATCGAATGCTTCAGGCAAAACGTGTATGGAATGCATTAAGTCTAATGAAGGTTTGTATGCTATTGATAATTCTTTATTTTTAGCAGCTATCAGTACATCAGTTATACAGATATTATGAAGAGCCATAAAGCGACGTAGCTCAGAAAGGGGGACGTAATCTTTATTGTGGCTGAACTCGGCTAAAAAGGTATAAACACCTGATATTTCAACGCGAGTATCTGTTCTTAAGGCCTTTTTTGAATCAGTTCTTATCAATCCAACTTCGACTAAAAGAGCGATTTGTTTAAACGTTACCCCAATTATAGAGGAGGCTGTTTGAGCTTCAAACCAAAGCTGAGTTATGGGAGCTTTTGAACGAATATACTCGCTATTATACATTTCATATAGTGTGGATAATGACCCCCATTCACATAGCAAATTCTGAACAATAATTTCAATTTTGTGAAACTCAATGTTCAACGGTAGATCTGTTGGTACACGTTTAGCCCTTTCACTTAAGAATACTCTAGCACTATCTGGGTTATTAAGAATATCAGCCGCTCTATTTAATAATGTGGAGGTAATCTCCTTTGGTGGGAAACTCGTTCGTGTATTACTATCGTCAACTATCACTTTAGCTATGAGGTATGCATCGTGGACTTGTTCAGGTGATTTTAATTGATTATTCAATGGCATATGCGTTAAGCGTAAGCCGCACAAAGGTGATGTGCAGCGGCCATTTAGAAGATTAATGGTAAATTGCAGCGGTGAATTGCAATGAGGGCATTCGGATAAGAGGGCACACTCATGAATAATACAGTGTCGTAAAAATGGATTTTGCCACTGGGCCCTAAAATACCCATATTGGTTAACACAATCTGGACAAACTTGTGGCGTTAGCAATCTCGCATGTGTCCAGCACTTTATCTTTAATGATGATAAAGTGCGAGTTATAGGAATAAGGTGATCAAGGAGTTCGTTCTTTGTTGATCTACCTTTGATGATACTGGTTAGCATAGCCTTATTGAGTACGCGAGATTCTGATTGTATGCCATTTCTTTTAAGTAAACGAAGTACATAACCAATACCTGACTCCGCTTCATAGTAAGAGGGTTTTATTGGGAAACGCATTAGCATAACCCCGAATAGAACTGACTTCTAAGGTTTTTATCTTGCTCATTTAGATATGCATCTAATTGTTTTTTTGTTAAAAGTTCATAATCAAATGGATTGACAGCCCCAATTGCATATTTCTCAAAGTTTTCAAATAAGGCTTCTATAAGCTGATCATAGTTTTTTGCATTTCGTGTGTTATTACGTAAAAATAAATCGCGCATTGTACTCATGGTGTGCTCACTGTACGCAAGGTAAATACGATCAAGTAGCTCACTGTGCTCATCCTTTGTTAAATTTGGCAACCCAACTTGTTGAATGAACCAATTACAACAGGCAATCCAGTTTTTCGTTTTAGGAAGGATTGGCTTAATTTCAATGGGGCGCATTTGTCGACGAGACATCTGCTCGTCATCGTCAAATTTACCGGCGGTTCTACCAAATGTAATAAGGCGCTTAGCACTGCTTGTACCGGCGAAAATAATCGAACAACGGATCTTGTTGCTATCGATCAGATAGCAAAAATATTTAATAATTCGTTGAAACTCTATCCCATCATAACTTGAGGCAATATTCTGAATTTCATCAAGAATGATTAGCTCCACTTCTAGGTCTTTGAGAAGTGAGATAAGTTGGGCATCCAATTCAGCTGCAGTAGTGCGAGAATTTTGTGTTGTTCCCTCTAGCTCTGAAATTAAAAATCGAGTTATCTCTGCAGTACTTTTTTTAAACTCCTTAAAAGCGACATAAAAGATTGGTTTTGTCGTTTTTTCTGGCTTAGTAACAGGTAAAAACTGAGCGTGATACTGCTTTAATATATACGTCTTGCCAGCACCCGAGGCACCATAAATAAGTTGAGCTCGTTTATCCTCTGAAGGTACGTGATACATATTGTGGATTTCCGCTATCCTCTGCCATATCTTCATTTGTATGTCACATGCGAAAATTGTACTGGGCATAGTTACCATTGTTTTTCATTTCCTTCATCATCATTATAACGGGTAGAGGCCATTTCTCTGGTTTTGCTCACTATCGTATCTGCGTAGGTATCTTGTTCACCTGAGTGCGATATCTGTGATTTAAGTTCATTCACTTTATGAGATTTTTTTATTCGCTCTACAATGGATAAGTTCTCTTTCGTATTTTTATTGAAAGACGCTACCTTTGGGCCTCTGTGCTGTTTGCGTTTGGGCTTTTGCTTTACGAATTCAGTTATTTCACCGACATAGTGACCAGTAGGAGTATGGGAGAAAGTTTCTGTATATATTCCGAGTTGGGTCAGAGTTTGATTACCATTTAGTTCAGCAAAGCTGACTGGTAGTTTAGTATCATGATGGTCAATATTATCAGCCACTATTTCCACAGGATTGTTCTCGCCAGGCAGTGTTGCTTGAACTGTTACTTTTCTGGCATCTAGGTCGTCATGAAACACATAAACAGAGGGGTTTTCACCCAGCTCCATGTCTGTTTTAGTAGCCGCGTATAGTTGTTTTAGCTCATCACTGTAATAATCTTGACCTAAACATCTGATAGTTCCACGTTGCTGTAATTTATGTGAGGCCTGGGCTCTGGACACGTGGAAGCAATGTTGTAGCTGATCATATGTGAATGAAGGCATAGGCGTATCAATAATGGACTGATTCCATTTTTTGATAGGCGTATGGCCAGCCTGTTTATGGTGTTTGTGCATGTATTCTGTCAAAAATATATTCAGTAGCTTTGTAAAATCAGATACCTTTATATCCGCACGTTTAGCTAATGGAATTGTGTCGAGTGAGTTCGGGTTAGTACGTTTTCCTGAATAACTTTGAAATCCAATACTCGTCTCACCACTTTGCGTTTCAATCTTCATACCTGAAAAAAAGTGATCTCTTAATACGTTAAAAAATGACTCAATGAATGGCTTCTTAGCAGGTTGATTTGATGGTGTATAATGAATATTTAACTCAAGTCGCTCCGCAGCCTTTTTTATCAAACGATTATTAAACCCTGGGCCATTATCCATAATCAATGTAGTCGGTTTACGTCCATTCATTGTAAGATTACTATCCGCCATAAATATTTGACGTAAAAGGTTAAGCCCACCGGCAGAGTTTTCAGGTTCAAAGCTAAGCACCACAGAGATAGGTGCGCGTGTGTAAACGTCTATTGCTACATACAAAGAAATAGGCGGTGTCGGTAGACCTGTTTTATCATCAATTAAACACATATTTAGCACAACACGGTCGCATTCAACGCGTTGCATTGCGTAATAGGTTTTTATTCGTTTACGTAGCGTTGTTAGTCGCTTATTGATTTCCGCTTGTGAAAGACCTTTAAAATTAGCAAGTTTTTCGGCATCAGTAAGCTCTTGTAACCGGCGGTAAAAGGTGCGTTGTGATGCGATTTGAATCTCATTATTTTTCAAGCTAGCTTCTTGCGCTTCTCGTTTATAGTTACTGTAATATGCGCCTTTGAAAGCAGAGTTATTACACGAATAGACGGTAGCGATGTAGTGCTGTATGAAAGCCTCAGTGGCCGCATTTAGCCGTATAGGCCTATTACGCTTCACTCCCGCAAGCGCCTCATCATTAAAATCTGATTGAACCCATGCGCGCCAATGGCGACATACCGTTTTCCATTGCGGGTGTTTTGTGGCAATAGTTGCAGGATGTTGGCTCTCGACTCGTTTGATGAGCTCATCATATGTCTTCTTGGTTGTAGCAGGGTATCCTTCACTAACCAGTTCTTTCAAGATAGATTGATAAATCATTCGTGAGGTAACCGTTAACTTTTGATATTCTGTTAGTTCAATATGTGGATGCTGTGCCCTTCTTAATATAAAGCCTTGATCATCAATTGATTTCTCAAAGTCGTCTCGAGTTAATAGGCGCTTCTTAGTCTCTATACCATCACCGGAAAGGAGTATTGATGTACTGTCAACAAACGCAATAGATTCAACGTTACCGTACTTATTAGTCAAGTCAGTACCCGTAGCATATCCGATCATTTGAGGTGACCTCGCATCAATGTAGTAGAGGCGTTTAACGGCTTCTCCATATCGAATTTATATACATTTGATGCAATTAGTCCATAAGCCTCTGCCACTGGGTTTTTAGCTATACCCTCCAAGCATTCGATGAGTTCACCAAAGGTTAAATCTCCATCAGGCAGCATTGTTAATGGGAATGAATGCTCCGAGTAATACATTGTTATCAGATTAAGGTTCGCCATAAAGATAGTATTGAGCTTATCGACGATGATTAACCGTAAACCTATTTGTGCTTTTTTTCGGGTGTACTCATTAAAAAGATGAATTTTCGAGTGATACTCTTTATCAACCTGAGACTCATGATGAACTTCAATATATTCAGCGAAGCCAGAATGATATAGGACTAAGAAGTCGGGTGTATAGCGGTAAACTTTTTTGTCTATAGTCACTTCTATTTGCTCAGGCTGGGTGGCAAACAGCTTCACATTAGGGTCACATTCCAGTTTAAAAGCCAGGATCAGCTCCTGAAATGACTCGGGATTAAGTGCGCACTGATTTTTATGGGAGTAAAATCGTATAACAAATCGACCTCTGTGAACGTTAGCGTTCGTCTTTGTAACGGTCATAATTTCACCTCCCAAAAAATAAATGTCTTTACACTATAGATAATGGGTGATAAATTAAAAGGTTTATCTTTAGAATAGTTGTTCTTGGTAAGCATTTTTACATTATTCCTTTCGTCATAATTAGGCTTATCAATCCTTGGAGCCACTGAAAATTTTGTTTTATTTTCAAGGGTTAATCTCACTTTAAAATTCAAAAGTTAAGTTCAATGTTTTTTCTACGAGCAAATTATTTATTCTCAAAAAAAATTTATCTTTAAAGTACTGTGAAGGTTTCTCGAGTTGTTTTTACCTTATCCAAACCGATTTTATGTTTGTGTTTAACATGACGTTGTTATGTTCAAGTAAAACACCCAAAGTGAAATTAGTATTCAGTGCTGCTCCTAAAAGCTTAAATTTAAAATTTCACACCTAGCCCCCAGCAAGGTTGATGCTTTTCAAAAGGCAGTCACTATGATTGCAGATATTACAGAAATAGAGAAGGTTAAACTGGTCAGACCTCTCGCTATCTTCTTTAAGTGTCTTTGATTTGGGTTTTAAAATTCATAAAATGCCAGCGATATTAATTCTAGGTTAATTTAAGCATTTTTATTTTTTGTGTTTTTTAAGAAAAAAGAGGGGGTGTTCTTGTTTATTAAGTTAAGGTTAATGGAGGCTTAAATTTTTTTGTAAACAAGATGGAGTGACATATGAAACACAAGCCAGAAGGGTGGGTTGTTTTAACGTTTCAAACTATTGATAGCAAACCCTGCTATGTGTTGTTTTGTTCGTGGAAAAATGATGATGAATGGAGAGTAAGCTCAGGTTCAATGGTTCTACCTCACTTATCACCCTGTGGGAATTATTGGATTTGGCCTCAAATATCAGGCTCTGTATACGAGCTTCCCGTTGATGAAGAAAATGGCTATACCTTCTACACTGGCGCTGTATTAGATGAATTGTTAGTAAAAGGGTATCGCGATGGTACTAAGCTAAAGCGCATTGCACTTAAAGATATTATGGAAGATAAATAAGGCGATTATCGCCTTCTAATCTGTCTATTTTACTTTTAAAGGTCATGAGCTCTACATTACGGTAGATACCTAGGGGCTTTGGTAGGCAAAGATGAGAATCTGTATTATGTAAATATTGCTAGTTCTACATTAAAAGCTAATAAATGAATACATTAAAAGCTAATAAATGAATACAGTAAAAGCTAATAAATGAATACAGTAAAAGCTAATAAATGAATAGAGTACAGGTATAACTAACGCGCACTCCCTTAGTAATCCAGCCTAATAAAATTTGGCTAATATTCAATAAGATTCTGTTTGCGTTGCCGAAGGAGTTGATATTCTGGCTTCATTAATCTTTAATAAGCACAAATATTACTTCACAAAGGATTACTTATGGGAAAGGAACTCGATATTTATAAATTACACAAACCAGATAGAACATACGATATAATTGACCTAGATATCGTATCGATGGCAGACCAAATTGCCGAAGAAAATAACCTCAGTTATAAAGAAGCAGTAATATTAGCCAAGATTGGCTTTCCAAGCGGCAAAACTAGAATAACGGATATAGTCAAAAACGGATTTAGCTGCAAGGTTGAAAAAGAAGCTTTAAAGCAAGCCTACGACGTAAACTTATTTACGAATTACCTTGTTTTGAACCAAAAAGCGTATATTGCCCTAGGGAACTATCTGCAAGTATACGGGGAGTTTATACCGCTTAGGTGTGATAAAGAGCTAATTTTATTTAATCCACTCGTTTTCGAAGAAGAAGACGAATCTCTTACTGAAAAGGCTTACCTGAATGGTATTGAGGATGGCCTCAAATCCTTATCATTTAAATCAGACAAAAATCTTGTTTTTAAATCATGCATGCAAGGTGGGACAGCACTTTATTGTAATGCTGCGTTTAAATCTCTGGTTAATGAAAATAGCTTAAGCGGACTTTCTTTTAACAGTGATTTAGTTAGCATTTTTGCTTAACAAGATAAGCGCGTAATGTATTCATTTAATAAGATCTAACCAAAACTGTCAGATTTGAACAAATAAAGTCAATCAAATCGAACAGACGCATTTATTCCATGAGCGGACAGTGATAACAACACCCAGCTAAGCCGCAGAAAAGGTGTTGATTGTTTTATAGCTGCCAGAAAATTAAGTATATAGGAGCCTCTTCACATAATTGTACACCCCAGCCTTTATTTCTATGTAGTTAGTGAATAAGCTAATCCGTAGTTAAGGCTAAAGAAAATGTAATTTTTTTGTCACTAACTTTCGCGCTTAATTGCGCATCAATTGCTTTACTAAGCGTCTTAGCGATTGATAGCCCTAATCCAAAGTTATCAATCGATGTTCTTGAAGTGTCTTTTTGCCATAATGGGTCAAATAATTGGTCTATATCGCTATCATTCAAAGGTTCATTAAGGGAATTAGTAACTGATAATATTAAGTTTTTATCCCTTACAACTCTCGTGGAGACTAAAATTTTTGAATCGAGTGGACTGTATTGTTTCGCGTTGTTAACTAAATTGCTAAAAATTGATTCAAGGGCAAACAAGTTGCTCATAATTGCTGGTGCATTTTCATCCAACTGCAAATTTACACGTGATAAATCATGGGTTTCCAGTATTCTGCTAATAACTTGATTTAAATCACAGGCATCTCGCTTGTTCAGCTTACCTCCCCCGTATTTATGTAATAGCAATAAATTTGAGACTATATTTTTAAGTCTCAGGCTTATCTTCAAAGCTTCAGGCTTAAAGTCATCATTGAGCTCTTTTTCATTTGGAAACCGTATGGAGACTTCTGCCATATTAATTAGTTCGGCAATGGGCGTTTTTATTTCATGGGCAATATCTGATGTGAGGCGCTTCTCTCTTAGGTAAAGTTGCCTGTTCTCTTTAATAAAGGCATTTAAACTTTCAACAATTGGCAAGAGCTCTTTAACTGGCTCTTTTATAAATATCTCTGAGCCTTCACTGATAATGCTTAACTGACTGATATCCTTATTTAATTGTACCAATGGCGCAAGTGATGTATCTATGGCCTTTCTGACAAACAATCGAATAAATACAATAACTGTAATCGTCGTGACTATAAAAATAACGTCAATCAACCAAAGTACAAAATCAACTTCCTCAGAGGATGCTGTATAAGCTAAAATCATTGACTCACCGTCTGTCTTTTTAGAGGTGTCAACTGATGCATTATCTTTTACTTGTGGTATAAAACGACTGTAAAAAATTCGGCCATCTCGACCATCAGGTAGTTGAATAGGTCGTATTTTTGATTCGCCAATTTCCAAGTTTTCAAATGGTAGGTTTTTAACCTCAAATAAATCTAAACTTTTTGAGCGGATGGAGGTACCTTCTTTGTTCCATATTTGAAAGTATTCGGGCTCAACTTCTCCTGCGAACTCAGGCATAAACTCACTGGAAAAATTATAGGAATAACCATTATCGGTCTTATTTACTAAGGTCTTTAACATACCTGCTTTAGATTGCAGGCTGCGATCAAACTCATTGTCTATCCAGCTATCAACAGCAATATCAGTGGCCAACAATATGCATAAAACTAACCCTGTTATAGTTACTGAGAGAGTAATTACTAGTTTACTGCGAATAGATTTCATCATTGCCCTTGCACAATATAACCAAAGCCACGTTTGGTTTGAATTGGTAGCTCTCCCCCTGCAACTCTTACTTTTTTACGAGCAGATGATAAATGGGCTTCAATCGAGTTTTTCGATATTAAATCATACTGTCCTGCAAGATAGGTACTTAGCTTTTCCGCACTAAACACTTTATTTTGATTGCTAAATAAACATTCGACAATTTTGTACTCGTTGGGTGTTAAATCAATAACGTTGTCAGAAACTTTTAGCAGTTTTAACTGTAAATTCAGGGCTAAATTATCAATAACTATAATATCACTGACCATTTTTAGTCCACCACGACGCATTAAATTTAAGAGTCGAGCGTGAAGTTCATCAAATGAAAAAGGTTTAGTGAGGTAATCATCCGCTCCGGTTAGAAGCCCTAAAACGCGGTCTTCAGGTTCTTGCTTTGCGGATAAAATTAAAACTTTAGTATCAAGCTGTTTTGTTCTTATGGTTTGCAGTACAGTGATGCCATCGATACTAGGTAGCATAATATCAAGTATTACAAGCTCATATTCACCTGTCATTGCCATACTCAACCCTTGTGAGCCATCACCGGTTTCATCCACCGCAAAGCCCAAATTTGTTAAGCCAACCCGTAAACTACGTCGCAGTGACCCTGAATCTTCAATTATTAATAACTTCATGTTCTATTCGTTCACCTGAAAATACATCTTAATCACTAGGTTACGCTATATAACTTAAGTTTTACTTAAGGCTTCCTTAAGTTTTTATAGTATAGCCATTATTAAGTTTATCATCAGGATTTCTTAAGTTTCGATTTTTAGTATTGCTGCAATTTTTAAAGACGAGTACAACTATGTCAGCAAATACTTCCGTTTTAAAACCCTTGTTACGTTTTACACTTATATTGTTATCAATCTTTATAACTTCCCGAATTGGGCTATTGATATGGCAACATTCAAGATTAAATGATGGTGATATTTGGCCAGTCATTTCAGGTGCTATCAAAATAGACTTAAGTAGCGTTGGATACTTAGCAACTATTGGAGTGCTGATATTGATGCTGCATGTAATTGCACGCTCTAAAACAAAGCTATTCCAGCGCATGTTTTCGCTTTACGGTAGCATTATTGCGACTGTTGTTGTTATTTTAGAAACATCAACAGCTGCATTCATCACTCAATATGATGTAAGGCCTAACCGGTTATATATTGAATATCTTGATTACCCACAAGAAGTATTCTCGATGCTAATTCATGGTCACCTTTTAGCAATGCTAAGTACATTACTTGTGGCGACAATAACAAGTATTTACAGCTATCGCCTTTTATATAGAGCATTCACAAAACCACAAGTACAGCCACTGAAAAAAGTAGCTAATTTATCTATTCTTATGGGTGTTTTAATACTTTGTTTCCTTGCTGCCAGAGGTACATTGAGCCACCGGCCACTTAACCCTGCATTAGTCTATTTTTCTCAAGATTCACTAGTAAATTCACTTGTTCTTAACTCCACTTACAGTGTTGCGTTTGCGCTGAAAAACATGGGTAACGAAAAAAGTGCTAGCAATTTGTATGGCACAATGCCTCATCAGCAAGTTATAGATATAGTCAAAAAGGCTTCTTATCGTAAGCAGTTTGTCACCGGAAATATTCCGACCTTGGCACACAACAAACCTTTTGTTTCTGGAGTTAAAAAAAACTTAGTAATTATACTTGAGGAAAGTTTAGGTGCCCGATTTGTTGGACAACTTGGTGGGTTAGGTATAACTCCTGAACTTGATGAGCTATATCAACAAGGGTGGGGGTTTGACAACCTTTATGCTACGGGAACGCGCTCCGTGAGAGGTATTGAAGCAATTACCACTGGCTTTATGCCATCTCCATCTCGCTCGGTAGTTAAACTATCTAAATCCCAGCATAACTTTTTTTCATTAGCTGATGTATTGAGTCAACAAGGTTATATTACCCAATTTATCTACGGCGGTGAAAGTCATTTTGACAATATGAAAAGCTTTTTCCTAGGAAACGGATTTAACGATATTGTTGACATCAACCACATTGAAAACCCTCAGTTTATCTCATCTTGGGGCGCGAGTGATGAGGACTTATTCCAACAAGCAGATAAGGAACTGACTAAACTAAGTAATGCGGCAGTGCCATTTTTTAGTCTTGTATTTACTTCGAGCAATCACGATCCATTTGACATCCCACAAGGTAAGGTATCGCTACCTGAAGGGTATAGCCCTGAAAACTATAAACGTGATCTTGCAATTAAGTATGCAGATTACGCACTAGGGAAGTTTATAAATAAAGCAAAAACACAATCGTACTGGAAAAACACCGTATTTTTGGTTGTGGCAGACCATGATGTGCGTGTTTTTGGCTCTGAGCCCGTCCCTTTAAAGTCTTTTCACATACCTGCGGTTATTTTAAACAGCGATATGAAGGCTAAACGCGACTCAAGACTTGTTAGTCAAATTGACCTACCAGTTACTTTGTTGTCACTTTTAGGAATTGAACAAGCAACTCCAATGGTGGGCTTTGATCTCACCAAAAATTATCCAGTTGAACGCGTGATGATGCAGTACTACGACAATTTTGCATACCTAGAAAATGATCGCGCTGTCATCCTAATGCCAAATCAACAAACTAGCTATTGGCGCTATAACAAAAAAACCAAAATACAAAAAAGAAATAAACCGGAAAACGCAGATAAAACGTTAGCTGAAAAAGCACTCGCTCATGTGTTATTTAGCAACTTAGCTTACACAGAGCAGCTTTATCGTTTAGCTGATAAAAATAGCGATAAGGAATAATTATGAAAAATGCTTTTAAAATTTTTAACATTTCGTCTTGGCATGTAAGTTATAGTCATTTCGTTTTCTTAGTTTCGATGTATATTGTTATCGTATTTAATGGCTTGTTTTTATACAACACCTTTATTGCTGCAACACAGCCAGGCCATATAAATTGGCTTTTTATCACGTCTATTCCTTTAATGCTTTTCTCATTGACTATTTTAGTTTTGAGTTGGTTGTCCTTAGTTACTTTTGTTAAACCCGTACTTTTATTTAGCGTTTTACTTTGCTCATTATTGTTTTATTCAACACTTAATTATGGCGTTATTTTTGACAAAAGCATGTTACAAAATATTGTTGAGACAAACTCAGGTGAAGCATTTTCATATTTAAATTTTCAGCTTGTAATATTTGTAGTTTTATTAGGAATTGTACCTACTTACTTATTTTCCAAGTTCATAATTATTGGTAGTTTTAGAGTACGTTTAAAGAGCTTTGTGAAGCTAAATCTATTTGCTTTGCTTTGTTGTGCTTTAATAGCAGCAACCTTTTATAAAGAGTACGCTTCTGTAGGGCGTAATAACCGACAGCTTACAAGCTATATCACCCCGTTTGCTTTTTATACAGCGGGTTATAAATATTTGAGAGATAATTACTTTTACCCCCCCCTACCTTTTAAGGTACTTGATAATTTACCAGCTTTAGAAAATAAAACGACCACCTCGCTAACAGTAATGGTTGTAGGAGAAACTGCTCGGGCTGCTAACTTTTCACTGCAAGGCTATAGTAGAGCAACGAATGCTTATACCTCTAAGCTAGGCGTGAAATATTTTAGTGATGTTTCATCATGTGGAACGGCAACGGCTATCTCCGTGCCCTGTATGTTTTCACGGCTTAATCGCAAAGAATATGATTCGCGCCTTGCTAATAGTCAAGAAAATGTCCTAGACATTATCCAGCGTAGTGGTGTTGAAGTGACATGGATTGATAATAATAGCAGCTGTAAAGGAGTGTGTGCTCGCGTCAAATCAGAAAACATTGAGCCGAACAAAAAGCACTCGCTCTGTGACGGTGATTACTGTTTTGATGAAATATTAGTCTCGAAATTCAAAGACAGAATAGCTAAAAGTAACGTTAAGCATAAATTGATTATTCTACATATGATAGGTTCACATGGGCCAACTTATTATCGTCGTTACCCTGAACACGCAAGTTTGTTTAAACCTGACTGCGATCGAAGCGATATTCAGAACTGTACTACAACAGAGCTAACAAACACATATGATAACACTATTGCATACACAGACAGGGTATTGAGCGAATTAATAAAAGTATTACAAGAAAGTAACGAAACGGAAAAATCACTCTTGTATGTGTCAGATCACGGTGAGTCACTTGGTGAAAAAGGCTTATACCTTCATGGGTTTCCTTATGCACTAGCACCAACCGAGCAAACTCATATCCCAATGATTTTTTGGAGTAATAAGCTTACTGACTCTGAATTCAATCGCTGTGTTGAGTTGCAACACTCAAAAACATTTTCACACGACAATATTTTTGACACTTTGCTTGGATTAACTCATGTAAATAGCAACCAATACCAACCTATATACGATATTTTTAACGCCTGTAAGGCCGAAGCCTACAATGAGGGAATTCCCAATGCAGTTTGATAATGTAAATAAGCCGTCAGGTATTAATCGAGTATTTTTAGCTTTTAAAAATTCACAGCGTGCATTTAAATGGCTTGCCAAAAATGAAGCTGCTTTTAAACAAGAGCTTTTATTACTTGCTTTATCGCTAACTATTATTTCTATTTGGCAGATAGGTATTTACGAAAAGGTCATGCTCCTAATCTCTGTTTTATTTGTGATATTCGCAGAGATTGTTAATACAGCAATAGAAGCAACAATAGACAGAGTTGGCTTAGAAATTCATCCATTGTCTGGTCTCGCTAAAGATTTAGGCTCCGCAGCAGTACTAATTGCTCTATTGATATGTTCAGTCGTCTGGGTTGCTGTATTTATAAACTATATTGGTTATTTTTAAAATTTATCCAATCTCAATGACCGCTGATCGCTCAAATAAGGCCCCGAAAAATGGCTCATATAGCTATCTAGGTTAACGCTTTCAAAAAACAGAAGTATATTTCCGATAACTACCTTTGAATTCCTGTAAACGGAAGTTTGCTTCCGAAATATAGCAATATTGGGTTAGAAACCGGAAGTTTACTTCCGTTTTGTACTTTAAGATTATAAGTTGGT
>NZ_LKDW01000050.1 GCF_001401805.1 Pseudoalteromonas sp. P1-25 | reverse complement strand
CTTTTAACTTTTAACTTTTAACTTTTAACTTTTAACTTTTAACTTTTAACTTTTAACTTTTAACTTTTAACTTTTAACTTTTAACTTTTTGAGCATAAAAATGGCGCTAAAAAGCGCCATTCATAAAAGCAATTAAATTAAAGCGCTAGGCTTAAAATTTTCTTCGCTTTAGCAACGTCAATATCGCCATGTTCGCCAAGGGCTGTCATGCCGTTGCGCTCAAGGTTATTGCCAACCGCTTCAACGGCTTCTTCATCTAGGTCGTAATCGCCAAGTTTGGTTTTAATGCCCATTTGCTCAAAAAAGTCTTGAGTATGTTTAATGGTTGCATCAATCAGCTCGTTTTTGTCTTCCATATTTAGGCCAAATACACGCTCACCTAATTGAATAATTTTAGCGCGTTTTTGCTCTTGCTGAACAAACATCAGTGGCG
Source organism: Pseudoalteromonas sp. P1-25 (assembly GCF_001401805.1). Lineage (GTDB taxonomy): Bacteria > Pseudomonadota > Gammaproteobacteria > Enterobacterales > Alteromonadaceae > Pseudoalteromonas. The sequence goes on along the minus strand of NZ_LKDW01000050.1, from coordinate 14,331 downwards.
GTAATACAATAGCAAGCGTTACAGCGTGGTCTAAGTTATAAAGCGCTGTTAGCTCATGGCCTATCATATGCGTAGACCAATCTTGTGGAACACCTTGGCCAATTAAACCATTTAACGCCATCGTTGCCGACCACATTACGTTTGCACGTACGTCGTAATCTTCTGGGTTTTCTAGGGCTTTAGGGCCTTGCTCAATTAGCGTAGATAAAATACCTTCTGCAAAACGGTCTTGCAGTGGGGCATTTACTGGGTACGTTAAGTATTGCTCAATAACGTGTACAAACGCATCAACTACACCATTAGAAATTTGGCGAGTAGGAAGCGAGAATGTGTACTGTGGGTCTAACACTGCAAACTGCGGCTGCACTATTGGTGTACCAAAGGCGCGTTTTTGCTGCGTTTCTTTACGGGTAACAACCGAGTTACCGTTGCTTTCTGACCCAGTAGCCGGAAGCGTTAATACCGCACCAATAGGCAGTGCGCTTTTTACTTCTGCGCCATTTACTAAAATATCCCAGCCATCGCCTTCGTATTTTGCTGCTGCCGCTACGTATTTAGCACCGTCAATTACACTGCCGCCGCCTACAGCTAATATAAAGCTAACGTTTTGCTCTTTTACAAGTTCAACTGCTTTAGAAAGCGTTTCGTAAGTTGGGTTCGGTTCAACACCCGAAAACTCAACAAAATCTACACCTTTAAGTGCATTTACTACATCGTCATATACGCCGTTCTTTTTGATAGAACCACCACCGTATAAAAACATGACCTTGCCTTCGCTAGGTACGCGGCTTGCGATCTCGTTAATTTGATCTTTGCCGAATAAAATCTCGGTGCGGTTTTTAAATGCAAAATTTAACATATTTGTACTCTACTTGGTTACGGGGCTTAGCCCCTTGTGCTCACTGCTTTATAAAATGGGAGTTAATCTTTAACTTACAAGTAATTAATTGCCAAATTTATAAAATAAATACGATAACGTTTAATCTTTGAATGAGCGGCAAGTGTACGCGCTCTTTACAATAAGTAGAATTCAGTTAATCTTGCTTTACCTATCGGATTTCTGATACCAAGTAATTATGTCTTACTTTGTTCAACTACGCACCTTTGTTGAAGTTTACCGCTGTAGAAATATTTCCCGTGCGGCTAAAAATTTAGGATTGTCGCAACCTGCAGCCACCGCCCATATACAAACAATGGAGTCGGTAGTGGGTAAATCATTATTTGAGCGTCGCCACCGAGGCGTTGAGCCAAGTAATGCAGCCCACGACTTAGCAGGCCAAGTGGCAAACCACCTAGATGCCATAGAGCAAAAAATAGCGTCTGTACGCACCCGCTCTAGCGATGTGAGCGGTACAATTACACTTGCAGGGCCCGCTGAATATATTAGCTATGTGGCTTCTGCCCAATTGGCTAATTTATTACAAGCAGGCAATGTTGATGTGGTCGTTATCCCAGGTAATCGCGAGCAAATTTATTCAGCGCTCGACACCGGCGTTGCCGATATGGCTATTACGGCCTCCTTGCCCGACAACAAAATTTACGACTTTGAAGTGCTCGACAGCGAAGAGCTAGTACTAGTAGCGCACCGTTTATTAGCCCAAAGCTTAGAGGGGCAAACTATTACGCCGGCACTGTTAAACACGCTGCCAGTGGTTAGTTACGACAGCCAATTACCACTTATACGCCAGTATTTTGATACCGTATTTAAGCAAAGCTGTACGTCAAAAATAATTGCACGCTGCCCCGATATACGCGCGCTCGCCGGCATAGTAAGAACCGGTGTAGGCTATACCGTGCTGCCTGATTATCTATGTCATGACGATATTCAATCAGGAAGGTTAATTAAACTTGGCCCACAAGGCCCTGAAAACAATTTATATTTGGCGTGGCGTAAAGGGGCGCTTGCTCATCCGCGGCTTAATTATGCGCGTGATGTGCTGATGGCTTTTTCTCATATTAATAAATACGCAAAATAGCTATTTAATAAAATAGCCCACCGCACGCCATTGCCCGCTACTTTTACTTAATGTTAGGGTTTCAACTGCAAGCCTTGCCGCAAATTGCGTTTTAAACTGCACAATAAGGTATTTACCCTGTGGGGCACCCGGTAAAGATGTGTATTCATTAGCGCTTATTTGTTCTCGTGTTGCCACTTTACCCAATGGCGCACGCACTGTGCTTAAGGCGCTTTTCCAGTTTGTTTTATTTAATTGCGATTTAAATAGCGCATCGGCTTGTTGCCAGCTTTTTGTATATTCTCCCGCATCGATCAACTGCAACCAATTTATTGCTACGGGCATATTTTTAGTGGCCTCGGCCCACACTGAGCAGCTTATAAACAAGCTTAAAATTAAAATGAGGGGTTTCATCATTTTTCCTTTTAATCTGGCATTAAAAGTAAATATTGCTACTTTAAATTACAACACATTAGTGAAATGGTTAACCCCTAATGTAAAAAACATTTGTGCTGTAAAGCAAAATTAAACGCTAATAGGCCCTTTATTAATGTTAGTAACTTAAAAGCTGCAGTTAACTGCAGCTTATGCTTTTGTATTTTTAACACTTAATAGGTTAAAAATGCCATTTAACCATTAGGTTGGGGTTGTGCTCTGTTTGGCCATCTACACCAAACTTATTTTTCCAATACACGTATTCTATACCTACATCAAGGCGGCCTGTGTCGAGGCCAAGCATAGGGGCAATGTTGTATTTAAGTTGTGAGGTAAAGTTAAAACCGCCTTCGCTTTTACCAAACATAGTGTCGGTACTGTCAACGATATCTAAAAAGCCATCGTACCTAAAGTTACCCTTGTTATAGCCCCACGTTACGGTTATTTGATTGTTATCTTCACGCTCTATACCTATATCGTCCTGAAAACGACGGTAATAAGCCACATTAAAGTATTGAAAACCAGGTACATCTAGCGATACGCCACCCCCTAATAAATAGTTATTTTGATCGGTATCACCTGAGCCGTATTCTGTTTGTAGCCCTAAAAACACCGCTTTAACAAAGCCTTCTTGTGGTTTGTAAAGCGTTGGGTTTATGTTTAGCTCTCCGTACACTTCATCGGGGTTACTTAATCTATCCATAAAAAAGAACGTGCCCCCCCAGGTATGGCCCGATGCATGCTCAATGGTGACTACGCTTCTGTTGTCTTCTTCGCCAGAAAACGGTTCTAGGTAATCTGCGCCGGTCATGGCGGTAATACTAAAATCTGACCAAAGCTCTTTAGCCGACACGCCCGTTGAGCAAACAGCAATTGCAGTTACTAATGCTAACTTTTTGATTGTTTTGATTTTCATTGTTAATCCCTTTTTTATAATTTTATTAGTTTAGTTAAGATGATCTGTACTTGCTGAATAATTTTCAGGCAATACCAACGTCATAACTATTGCTGTTAAACCCGACACCGTCACAGCACTTCCAAATATGGCGGTTACTAATTTAGGCGCATTTATAAATAGCTCTGGTACAAAACTAACCCCTAGCCCCATGCCTAAGCTCACCGCAATAATAAGTAAACTACGGCGATTGATTTTTTCGCTGGCGAGTATTTTCACCCCTGCGGCTGCTACGGTGCCAAACATTACAAGCGTTGCACCGCCAAGTACGGGTTTGGGTATGTTTTGTAGCACAGCCCCCACCACCGGAAACAACCCTAAAACAATCAGTATTGCACCAATCCATAGGCCAATGTACCTACTTGCTACACCTGTTAACTGAATAACCCCATTGTTTTGACTAAAAGTAGTATTTGGAAAGGTATTAAATGCGGCTGCAATCATTGAGTTAACACCATCACCTAATACACCTGCGCGTATTCGGGCTAAATAGCTTGCACCTTTAACGGGTAATTTAGACACTGCACAATTAGCGGTTATATCACCGGTCGATTCTATGGCTGTAATAAGGTATAAAAAGCCAAAGGCAATCATGGCGCCAAAATCAATATTAAAGCCGTATTTGAAGGGTATTGGCATGGCAATTAAATCAAACTCGCCCACCTCAAACTTGGCAATGCCTAAAATAACTGCAAGTATCCAGCCTACTATCATGGCTACAACCACAGCGGTAAGCCTTACCCACTGGTTTTTGCTGGCGTTAAGTAACACCACTAATGCCACCACCGAAAATCCCACAATTAAGTTACTTGCTGATGCAAACTTTTCAGGCATATTAGTTAATAACCATTGCCCGCCGCCTATGTCGGTCATACCTACTTTAATGAGGTAAACCCCAATGGTGGTGATCACCACACCGGTGACTACAGGTTTAATGACCTTGCCGAGTTTTTCTATAAAAAAACTAATAAATATCTCTACAAAGGCCGCTAAAAAGCACACTGCAAATATAGTGGCCAACACCTCATCGTTATTGCCTCCGGTGGCTTTTACAGAAAAGCCGGTGGCTAAAATAGTGCCTAAAAAAGCAAAACTGGTGCCTTGAACACATATAAGCCCTGAGCCAATGGGCCCCACACGGCGCGCTTGAATAAACGTACCAACACCCGACACAAACAACGCCATACTAATTAAATAGGGTATTTCGCTGCCAAGTCCCAATACCCCACCAATAATAAGCGTAGGCGTAATAATACTTACAAAACTTGCCAGTACATGTTGCAGGGCGGCGAAAAAGGATTCGGTCAGCCCTGGTTTATCATCTACTGCGTATAAAATGTCTTCGCACGTATTAACCGCTTTTTCTGTCCTTGCCTCACACATTGCATCGTCTGATTGCTTTATCGGCTCTAACATAGTGCTCTCCTTTAGTTTGTATAGTTAATATTGCTGCAACCAAAAATCAAAACTATTGCTTTATATCTAAAGCCAACAAACTGTCCTAATGGTCAAGTTTATTGTGTAAATATTTTTATGGCGCCTATTTAAAATGTTAAAAATAAACTTCTATAAAAAGCTATTTAGCTAACAGCTTTTACTTTATATAAAAGGGTAAATAGCTTTTTAGCCCCCACTCTTTTGTGTACTTGTTAAGCAAAACTGTGCTTTAATTAAATTACTGACCGAGCGGTCAACAATGGCATGGTATCTGCAATAAACTTACCAATGTGAAAAAGTTTTTTTCTTAGCAGCACCAAAACAACAAGAAAAAATATACGCCAAGCCTTTAAAGATCAGGGCTTTAAAAAAGTTAAGGGGGTCTGTGTGATTCAGTTTTTATTAAATGACACGCCAATAGAAGTAGAAGAATGTTCGCCAAGTCTCACCATTTTGGACTGGCTTCGCACCAAAAAAGGGAAAATGGGCACCAAAGAAGGGTGTGCAACAGGGGATTGTGGCGCATGCACAATTTTAGTCGGCGAAGAAAAAACAAACTTAAACGGTAACCCAGTTTGGCACTACCAAACCATGAACAGCTGCCTGCTTTTATTAGGTAATGCACACGCAAAACACATAGTAACCGTAGAGGCTGTAACAGCGGGGCTTTACCCTACACTTAACGATTTACACCCAGTACAACGCGCATTGGTTGAGTGCCATGGTTCGCAATGTGGTTTTTGTACCCCCGGCATAATAATGAGCATGCTGGCGCTTTATATTAATAATCCGAGTTACCCAGGTAAAAAAGCCGCTATTCATGCACTAGGGGGTAATTTATGTCGTTGTACGGGTTACAGCCCTATTTTACTTGCAGTTGAAAAAGCTTATAGCTACGAGCGTAAAAACGAGCCTTACTCAGCCCTAGCGGCTCAGTTTAAAGCTTCACTTAATACGCAATATGATGACGATGTTCCATTTTTAAAAAATGGCCCCCGCAAATTCTACTTGCCACAAAATGCTAAGCAGCTAGTTGAACTAAAAGCACTATATCCGCAGGCACACTTGGTTGCTGGTGGCACCGATTTTGCCATTGAGCTTAACCAAAACATGCTATTGCCTGATGTAATAATATCGCTAAGCCAAGCTAAAGAGCTGTGCACATTAAGCGATAACAACGGCGAGCTACATATTGGTGCAGCACTCCCTTACAGCCAATTTGTAGACGCATTTTACACTTACTACCCTGAGTCTAAGGAGCTGTTTGAACGCCTTGGTTCTAACCAAGTACGTAACAGTGGCACCTTAGGTGGCAGCATAGGAAACGCCTCTCCTATTGGCGATCCGGCCCCATTATTAATTGCACTTAATGCCACTATGGACTTATTAAGCGCAGCAGGCACACGCACTATAAACGTGGCCGACTACTTTATTGATTACAAAAAAACAGTCATTAAAAGCGACGAAGTCATTAGCAAAATTACCGTACCTAACCGCCCAGACTCATTAAAGCTTGCGTGTCATAAAATTTCAAAACGCTTTGAAGATGATATATCTACTGTGTGTTTAGTACTGGCTATAGAGCAAACACAAGGTGTGATTAGCAATGCCCGCTGCGCCATGGGCGGTATGGCTGCCATACCCAAACGCGCTGCGCATATAGAGCAAAAGCTTAATACTCAGCCATTAGAAGTAAGCACGTTTATAGATGCGGCGAATGGTATAAATGATGACTTTGCACCCATGAGCGATGTACGCAGCAGCGCACATTACCGCACTACGGTAAGCAAAAACTTGCTGCAGCGTATTGGTATTGAGTTTGGCGGTGCACAGCCAAGCAGCAATAACAATAATAACAACATTGCCATTACGAGGATTTCCCATGCGTCACTTTGAAATGGATAAACTAAAAACCCAAGGCGGAAGCGTTGGCCAATCTAAATACCACGAAAGTGCAATAAAACAAGTATGTGGCAATGCAAACTACGCCGACGATAACCCAGAGCCCCATGGCTGCTTACACGCCTACCCTGTGCTTGCGCCGATTACCAGCGGCTTTATTAAATCAATTGATACAAGTAAAGCGCTTGAAGTGGCAGGTGTTAAACGTATTTTATCGGCTGATGATGTACCCGGTAAGCTTGATATTGGCCCAGTATTTCCAGGTGATGTACTGCTTACTAACCATGAAATTCAATACCACGGGCAACCAGTGCTGATAGTCGTTGCCAAAAGCTATGCCATTGCGCGCCGCGCTGCTCGCTTAGTGGTTATAGAGTGCGAGCAAATTACCCCCATACTTGATATTAAAGAAGCCATAAAAAAAGAGCATTGGGTAAGGCCGCCACATTCACTTAACCGTGGTAATAGCGAGCAAGCCATAAATAATGCAGCTCACCAGCTTAAAGGCGAAATACACATAGGCGGGCAAGAACACTTTTACCTTGAGGGACAAATAGCACTTGCTCAGCCCGATAACGACGGTGGGATTCATGTGCAGTGTTCTACACAGCACCCAACAGAGGTGCAGCACTTAGTTGCTAAAATTTTAAAAAAGCCATTTAGCTTTGTAAACGTAGAAACCCGCCGTATGGGCGGAGCCTTTGGCGGTAAAGAAACTCAAGGCGCACCGTGGGCTTGCCTTGCAGCGCTTGCGGTTTACCACCTTGGCTGCGCCGTTAAAATGCGCCTAGCCCGCAGCGACGACTTTAAACTTACCGGTAAACGCCACCCATTTTATAATCAATACCATGTAGGGTTTGACGAAAATGGCCTAATTGAAGGCGCTGATGTAACCGTAAATGGGTTTTGTGGCTACTCGCCTGACTTATCTGATGCCATTGTCGACCGTGCAATGTTTCATGCTGATAACGCGTATTACTACCCTGCTGCCACCATTAAGGGGAATCGCTGTAAAGTAAACACCGTAAGCCACACTGCATTTAGAGGATTTGGTGGTCCGCAGGGCATGATCATGTCGGAGCTAATAATGGACGACATTGCCGCTAAATTAGGTAAAGATCCGCTTGAGATCCGAAAACTTAATTTATACAAAAAAGGCCGCGACACCACGCCGTATCATCAAACCGTAGAGCAGCATATTTTAAAAGATATGATAAGCCAGCTTGAGGAGTCGGGTGATTACTGGGCGCGAAAAAAGGCAATTAAAGCTTTTAACGCATCATCGCCTATAATCAAAAAAGGCCTTGCAATGACGCCGGTTAAATACGGTATATCGTTTACCGTACAACACTTAAACCAAGCGGGAGCACTCGTGCATGTTTATAGTGATGGCTCGATACATTTAAACCATGGCGGCACCGAAATGGGCCAAGGGCTTAATACAAAAATAGCGCAAATAGTAGCCCATGGCTTTGGCGTTGATTTTGACGCAGTAAGCATAAGCGCGACCCGTACCGACAAAGTACCAAACACCTCGCCAACCGCCGCATCAAGCGGGACTGATTTAAACGGCATGGCGGCGCTAAACGCGGTAAACACCATAAAAGAGCGTTTAATAAACTTTATAAGTGAGCACTTTGAGGTAGACAGCCAAAGTATTGTATTTAAAGATAATCTCATTACCTTTAGTAAAGGCGAAATTAGCTTTAGCGAACTTGCAAACCTTGCCTACATGAATCGTATATCGCTTTCATCAACCGGTTATTACGCAACGCCTAAAATTCATTACGATAGAGCCAAAGGCGAAGGCCGGCCATTTTTTTACTACGCGCATGGCGTAGCACTGAGTGAAGTAGAAATCGATACGCTGACAGGCGAAAACACTGTAACGCGTGTTGATATACTGCACGATGTGGGCAGCTCAATTAACCCAGCACTTGATATAGGGCAAATTGAAGGGGCTTTTGTACAAGGTATGGGCTGGCTTACTACCGAAGATTTACAATGGAATGATAAAGGCCAGCTTGCAAGCTTTGGCCCTGCTAACTACAAAATTCCGGCTATTGGCGATACCCCTGCCGAATTTAACGTCAATTTATATAACTCGGCCAACCCAGAAACCACCGTATTTAGATCAAAAGCCGTAGGCGAGCCACCGTTTATGTTGGCCTTTAGTGTGTGGAGTGCGATTCGTAATGCTATAAGCAGTGTAGCCGATTACAAGTACACAGCCCCACTTGATACACCTGCTACACCCGAGCGTGTATTAAATGCAATTGATCAAACCGCTAGCTGGTTTAAGGAGCATCAACATGGCTAATTTAAATGAGTCGTTTCAGGGTTTTCATACGCAAAATTGGGCGCAAGCTATAAACGAGCACGAACAAAGCGGCACTAACTATGTTATTGCGACAGTACTAGGCACCAATGGCTCAACCCCACGTGGTACCGGCTCTAAAATGGTAATAAGTGGCGAGCATATCTACGACACCCTTGGCGGTGGTCACCTTGAATACGTAGTAATAGAAAAAGCCCGCGAGCTCCTTGCCAAAGGTGAGGCCGCGCAAGTGATAGAGCAATTTAACCTAGGGGCAAATTTAGGCCAGTGCTGCGGGGGAGCTGCCACCGTTATGCTTGAGTGCATGCAATGCGAGCGCTTTACCCTCGACATATACGGCGCAGGACATGTAGCACAAGCACTTATTGGTATATTGGCACAGCTGCCTATGCGTATACGTTGGATAGATAGCCGCGCCGATGTATTCCCACAATCAATCCCTAATAACGTAGTAAAAGTGGTTGATGAAGAGCCAACAGAGCAAGTAAAACGCGCGCCCAAAGCTAATAATTACTTAATACTCACCCATAACCACCAGCTCGATTTTGCGCTTACACAAGCCATTATTAAACGCGCCGATGCCAATTGGCTTGGCGTTATTGGCTCAGATACCAAAGCAAAACGCTTTAAACAGCGCTTAGCTCATCGCAACTTTACCACCGAGCAAATAAAGCAAATGGTCTGCCCTGTAGGGCTTGAAAATGTAACGGGCAAGCTCCCTATGGAAGTGGCTATTTCGATTAGTGGGCAATTAATTGGCCTTTACCAGGCTATGCAAACCCATGCGCCTAAACGTCAAGGTGTGCAATGGCGTGCACTTAAAAATGCCCTAATTAGCACCGCGCAAGAGGAAGAAAACGCATGAGTAGCTTAAAAATTAACACCCTAAATGAAGCGCAAGCGCATCAAGCCTTAGAGCACTGCTGCGCCGCCCCTAATTGGGTGAGCGGTATGCTAAATAGCATGCCATTTGAAAATAAAGAGCACTTATTTAACAGCGCACAAAGCGTATGGGATAGCCTAGGCGAGAGCGATTATTTAGCCGCTTTTGAAGGCCACCCGCAAATAGGTGATTTATCAACATTAAGTAAAAAGTACGCCGCTACAGCGCAAAAAGCGGGGCACGAGCAATCAGGAATGAGCAAAGCAAACGAGCAAACCCTTAAAAAAATGATTGCACTAAATAAAGAATACCTCAGTAAATTTGGCTTTATATTTATTGTGTGTGCCAGCGGCAAAAGTGCTGAGCAAATGCTTGAACTTATTGAGCAGCGTATACACAACACCCGTAGCACAGAGCTTAATATAGCCGCGGGCGAACAAGCTAAAATAACAAAAATAAGATTGGAGTCATTGCTATGAATAAAAGCCCTATCACTACCCATATTCTCGATACCAGCACAGGCAAACCTGCAGCAAATGTAGCTGTACAATTGTTTATACACACTAATAGCGAGTGGGAATTAATTGCCCAAGGTAAAACAAATAGCGACGGGCGTATTACCGACTGGCTAAATACAGACGTAGAATTTGCAACCTATAAGTTGGTATTTGATTTAGATAGTTACTATGAAAACCAACCTACCCCAGCGTTTTACCCAGAAGCGCAAATAACCTTTAGATTACAAGATAAAAAACACCATCATATTCCGTTATTGCTTAGCCCATTTGGCTACTCAACGTACAGAGGCAGCTAACAATGAGCACGCAAAATAATAAAATGACCGTAATTTGTGCCAACATACTCGATTTTGTTGATGACCCCGCCATCGCAGGCGAAAGCGCCCATCGCTATTTTGAAAAAGGCGCGTTAGTTATTCAAAACGGTAAAGTGGTTAACCTTGGTTACGAGCAAGACATACTGCCAAGCTTAAATAAATCAGCCACTATTATTCGCCACGATGGCAAATTGGTTATGCCCGGCATGATAGACACCCACATACATTTGCCGCAAACCGAAATGGTAGGCGCGTATGGCGAGCAGCTTTTAAGCTGGCTTACCGAATACGCCTTCCCCACCGAAAAAAAGTTTACCTGTGAGCATTATTCAAAAGACATATCTAACCGTTTTTTAGACGAGCTACTACGTAATGGCACCACTACCGCTTTGGTGTTTGGCACTGTGCACCCGCAATCGGTTGATGCATTTTTTAACGAATCACAAAAACGTAATTTACGCATGATTGCCGGTAAGGTGATGATGGACAGAAACTGCCCTGACGATTTATCAGATTGCGCGCAAACCAGTTACGAACAATCAAAAGCACTGATAGAAAAATGGCATAATGTGGATAGATTAAGCTATGCGGTAACACCACGTTTTGCGCCTACCTCTACCCCAGAGCAACTTCAAAAATGTACTCAATTATTAGAAGAATACCCCGACACCTACCTGCATACGCACCTATCTGAAAACAAAGACGAATGTGAATGGGTAAAAGGATTATTCCCCGAGGCTGAAGATTACCTTGGCGTTTACGAGCAAGCTAAAATGGTGCGTAAACGCTCGGTATTTGCCCATAGCATTTACTTATCTGAGCGTGAGCTTTGCTGCCTTGGCGATAACAATGCGGCTATATCGCACTGCCCTACCTCTAACTTATTTTTAGGCTCGGGCCTTTTAAATTTAAAGAGATGTGAAGAGCACGGAATAAACGTGGGTATGGGTACCGATGTAGGCGCAGGCACCAGTTTTTCTATGCTACAAACAGGTAACGAAGCGTACAAAATTCAGCAGTTACAAGGCCAAAAGTTCTCCGCATTTAAAGGCATGTATCTCGCCACCTTAGGCGGAGCACGGGCACTTGATTTAGAAGGCACCATAGGTAACTTTAATGTAGGCTGCGAGGCCGATTTTATTGTAATGGATTACGCGGCCACCTCGTTTTTAAAGTTCAGAATTGGCCATGCCAAAACCCTTCACGAACAGCTTTTTGCCATGATGATGCTAGGCGACGACCGCTGTATTGAACAAACCTATATTATGGGTAAAAGCGTGTATAAGCGCGATGCAAAAGAGCAATTTTCAACAACCCACACACCGCAATTAGAAGAGGCTTAACCTAATGGAAAACTATTTATTTGAGCTTGCTCATTTAGTGTTTAGATACTTTCACGTGGTCGCAGGTATTGCGTGGATAGGCGCCTCATTTTATTTTGTATGGCTTGATAACAACTTACAAACGCCGCCACAATGGAAACAAGATAAAGGCATAAGAGGCGATTTATGGGCAATTCATGGCGGTGGTTTTTACGAAGTAGCTAAATACCAAAATGGCCCAGAGCAAATGCCCTCAACCCTACACTGGTTTAAGTGGGAAGCCTACACCACCTGGATCAGCGGCGTGCTGTTATTTACGCTGTTATATTATGTGGGCGCAGATGTGTATTTACTCGATGCCAGTAAAAGTGAGCTAAGTAAATTTGCTGCTATTGGCGCATCACTTGGCTTTATAGGCTTAGGCTATGGTGTTTATCGGTTATTGTGTAAAAGCCCGCTTGTTGAAAACGGCAAGGCCTTTATTGCGCTCAGCGTGGGCTTTTTAGCGTTATGGACGTATGGGGTTGATCAGCTATTTAGCGACCGCGCGGTATATATTCATGTTGGAGCATTAATTGGTACCTGTATGGCCGGTAATGTATATCACATTATTATGCCCGCACAGCGTTACATGGTAAGCGAAGTAGAAGCTGGGCGCATTCCTGATTCAGCGCCGGGTTTGAAAGCAAAGCAATGCTCGGTACATAATAACTACGCCACCCTGCCGGTTATTTTTATTATGCTAAGCAATCACTTCTCGTATACCTATAGCCACGAGTTTGGTTGGTTGGTGCTTATTGGCTTTTTTATTATTGGTATGTGGATACGCCACTTTTTTAATTTAAAACACCAAGGTATTAATAAACCTTCAGTACTTATAAGCGGTATTGCCGCGTTTTTTGCGTTAATGCTAGCCATAGCACCATGGCCTAGCAGTACAACCCATGCAGGCGAAAACGCGCCGCTACAAGCAAGTATAAGCGATGCGCAAGCATGGGATATTATTAATAAACACTGTACACAGTGTCACAGTGAAACCCCTACATCAAAGCTTTTTCAAACCGCGCCGCTTGGCTTTAAGCTCGACTCACTTGCTGATGTAAAAAAAGCCAGTGCACTTATTCATACTCGCGCGGTTATTACCAAAGATATGCCATTGGCTAACATGACCAAAATGACTGATGCAGAGCGTGAAATGCTTGGCACTTGGCTTAGCGCAGTAAAAAAGGGGCAATAACATGAGCGAGCAATTTAAACACTACCCACGTGATTTAATTGGTTATGGATCACAGGTACCCCATGCAAATTGGCCTAATAGAGCCCGTATAGCCGTGCAAGTTGTATTAAATTACGAAGAAGGCGGTGAAAACAGTGTACTGCATGGTGATGCAGCGGCTGAAACGTTTTTATCAGAAATAGTCAGCGCTCCCCATGTAGAAGACCGCCACATAAGCATGGAATCTATTTACGAATATGGCTCACGCGCAGGCGTGTGGCGCTTACTTAAACTCTTTAAAAAATACGATATACCGGTCACCATTTTTGCTGTGGCAATGGCCCTTGAGCGCCACCCCGATGTAGCTAAAGCCTTTGTTGAAGCTGGGCACGAAATTGCAAGCCATGGCCTGCGCTGGATTAATTATCAACATATAGATAAGCAAACCGAGCGTGAGCACATGAAAAAAGCTATTGAGATCATTCAAACGCTTACCGGTAAAAAGCCCAAAGGCTGGTACACCGGACGCACAAGCCCTAACACGGCTGCCCTTGTGGTAGAAAATGGCTCGTTTTTATATGATGCCGACGATTACAGCGACGACTTACCCTTTTACAGTATTAAAGAAGGTAAACCTCAGCTAATAGTGCCCTACACGCTTGATGTAAACGATATGCGCTTTGCTGCAGTGCAGGGATTTAACGCCGGTGATCAATTTTATAATTATTTAAAAGATGCATTCGATACGCTGTATGAAGAAGGCGACCCACAAGGTGAAAACGCCCCTAAAATGATGTCGATTGGTTTGCATTGTCGCTTAATTGGCCGCCCTGGGCGTATTAAAGCCCTCGCACGTTTTTTTGAATATGCTAAATCGCATGAACAAGTATGGTTTGCCACGCGCGAACAAATAGCTGAGCACTGGCTTAAAACCCATCCGTATAATACCAATCCGCAATAATACTTAATCATTTTCAGGGGCTAAACGTGTCGCTATCTGCGTTAAAAAATTCTCATTTACGACTGCATGGATGCAGAAGGTAGAGCAATGCA
>NZ_LKDW01000049.1 GCF_001401805.1 Pseudoalteromonas sp. P1-25 | reverse complement strand
TCAGCTATCAGCTATCAGCTATCAGCTATCAGCTATCAGCTATCAGCTATCAGCTATCAGCTATCAGCTATCAGCTATCAGCTATCAAAGTGTAAATTAAACTATTTTTAAATAAACACTGCTTTTAAAAAAACAGTGTTTATTTCGCTATAAAGCTTACTTATAAAAGTTTTTATACCATTTAATTAGCTCGCTAACGCCTTGTTTAACGTCTACTTGAGCTTTGTAGCCAGTCGCATTAAATAAATCTTGTGTGTCGGCATATGTTTTATAAACATCGCCCGCTTGCATTTCGCGGAAGTTTTTATTTGCCTCGGTACCTAGCTCGGTCTCAATTGCTTCAATAAACTTCATTAGGTTTATTGGGCTGCCGTGGCCAATATTATAAACAGCGTAAGGGGCAGAGCTTGTAGCAGGCGATCCGCTTTCTACTCGCCAATCTGGGTTTGCTGTAGGTATAACATCAGCAGCGCGTACAACACCTTCAACAATATCGTCTATGTAGGTAAAGTCACGCCACATATCACCATTGTTGTTTATATCAATGGTATCGCCGTCGAGTATTTTTTTAGTAAAAATATACGGTGCCATGTCTGGGCGACCCCACGGGCCATAAACCGTAAAAAAGCGCAGTCCAGTGGTCGGCAAGCTATATAAATGCGAATAGCTGTGTGCCATTAGCTCATTTGCTTTTTTGGTTGCCGCATAAAACGAAACAGGATGATCAACACTATCGGTTGTTTCAAACGGCGTTTTTTCGTTTAGGCCATAAACAGAGCTAGATGATGCATAAACTAGGTGCTTAACATGGTTATGCCTACACCCTTCTAGCACATTTAAGTGCCCTACTAGATTAGAGTCAGCATAGGCATCAGGGTTTTCTATTGAATAGCGTACACCCGCTTGCGCAGCTAAATGTATTACTTTATCAAACTGCTCTGCAGCAAATAACTTACTCATAGCTGCACGTTCGCTTATATCAAGCTTAATAAACGTAAAGTTATCGTGGTTTTCAAACTGCGCTAAACGTGCCAACTTTAAATTTACATCGTAATAATCGTTTAGATTATCTATACCAACAACTACATGGCCTGCAGCCAATAACTTTTGGCACGTTGCAGCACCAATAAAGCCCGCAGCACCTGTAACTAAATACTTCATAAAATTCCTAATTTAAGCAAAAAAGCCGCATCAACATACATTTCAGCGGCTTTTAAAGTAATAACTAATAACTAACAGCTAACAGCTAACAGCTAACAGCTAACAGCTAACAGCTAACAGCTATTATCCAATCAATCACTACCAAATAAATCGCGTGTATATACTTTATCTGCAATGTCGCTAAGCTCTTCTACCATACGGTTAGAGACCACTACATCCGATATCTGCTTAAATTCATTTAAGTCTTTTATAACGCGCGAGTGATAAAACTCGTTTTCTTCAAGCACTGGCTCAAATACAACAACCTCAATACCTTTGGCTTTAATACGCTTCATTATGCCCTGAATGGCAGAGGCTCTAAAATTATCGGAACCTGTTTTCATTACTAAACGGTACACACCTACAATTTTAGGGCTGCGTTTAATAATTGAATCAGCAATAAAGTCTTTACGAGTGGTGTTTGCATCGACAATCGCGCCAATAATATTGTTTGGTACATCTTGGTAATTAGCACGTAGTTGCTTGGTGTCTTTTGGTAAGCAGTAGCCACCGTAACCAAACGACGGGTTGTTATAGTGGCTGCCAATACGCGGGTCTAGGCCTACGCCTTGTATAATTTGCTTAGAGTTTAAGCCGTGTGCTTCTGCGTAGCTATCTAACTCATTAAAATAAGCAACACGCATGGCAAGGTAAGTGTTAGAAAATAACTTAATAGCTTCAGCTTCTGTTGAGTCGGTAAATAGCACTTCAACATCTTGCTTAATTGCACCTTGCTTAAGTAAGTTAGCAAAAATGCTTGCGCGCTCGCTTTGCTCACCTACAACAATACGTGATGGGTGTAAGTTATCGTAAAGGGCTTTGCCTTCACGTAAAAATTCAGGGGAAAACATTAAATTTTCAGCGTTAAGTTGCTTTTTAATATCGGCCGTAAAGCCTACCGGAATTGTCGACTTAATCACCATAACCGCATTAGGGTTATGCGCCATAGCGTCTTTAATTACAGCTTCAACCGAGCTGGTATTAAAGTAGTTTGTTTCAACGTCGTAATCGGTTGGTGTTGCTATAATTACGTAATCAGCATCTTTATAAGCAGCAGTTTTGTCGGTAGTGGCTGTAAAGTTTAAGTCATCACGCGTTAAAAACTCACTTATTTCGGTATCAACAATAGGTGACTGCTTATTGTTTAATAATGCAATTTTTTGCTCGTCTATATCAAGCGCAACCACTTCATTATGTTGCGATAAAAGCATAGCGTTAGAAAGGCCTACATAGCCTGTACCTACCACGGCAATTTTCATGTTAATCCTTTAAGATTTAGTTAGTGATCAATAAATATAATTTTATCAGAGTTGTATAGCATTAGGTATTATATTTAAACTTACTCTTATTTACCGGCCGAATATTGTTTTTCTGGTAAGTCTAATTTGCGTCTAAAAAAGTTAATAATTTTGCAGTAGTTAATTAAAATAACTAAGTAAATTGCAAACATAACTATAAAACTATAAAACATTAAAAATTCAGGGATAGCAAAAACTTCGCCTATTATCCCCACTCCTGCAAATACAGATGCAATACTACATATTAAAATAAGCGTTTGCGTTGGTGAGCAGCCTAAACGTTGGCAAATATGGTGCAAATGCTCACGGTCGGGCTTAAAAGGAGACTTACCTTGCTTTATACGGCGTATCATTATTGCCGCCATATCCATCAGTGGTAGAGCTATTAACCATAATGCAGTTACAGGGCGTATCATTGGGTTGCCAGGTGTTTGGCTAGCGCCAATTAATAGCCAAATTACGGTAAAGCCAATCATCATGCTGCCAGCGTCGCCCATAAACACTTTTCGCTCTCGCCCAATTAGGCCTAGGTTCATAACAATATAAGGGATCATACATACAACTAATAGTAAACATAAGTAGCTTAAGCTCTGCTCATTAGCCATATTTAATAAAATTCCAATAGCCCCAAAGGTGACCACCGATAACCCCCCTAGCAGGCCGTCAATTCCGTCAACCATATTAAACGCGTTAATACAGCCTATAACGGCAATTACGGTAATAAAGCCACCTACGTAACCATAGCTTAACGCTATTTCACCAAAACCAAGTATATTACCCAATGTAACCAACTCAGCCTTAGCAAAATAAATCATCGCTACCGATATAACTGCTTGTACCAGCATGCGTATTTTTACACTTAAGTCAAAGCGATCATCTAATGCACCAACAGTAGTTAGGCCTATAATGCAAAACATATACAAATTAGCATTATTAATCATATCAGGGTGCGAGTATACGTATTGTACAATGGTAATACATATAGCCACGCCACCGACTAAGGGAATATTACCCGTATGCATTTTCCGTCCAGAGGGTTTATCTACCAAACCAACTTGTCTTGCAACTTTTCGCATTAAAAATAATACAGCAAAAGATATAAAAAAGGTAAAACACAAGTCTATAAACATAGAGCCTCTAAATATTAAATTTATTGTTATTTATTGAAGTTTGTTTGTACTTCTGTGCTGTAAATAGCCCCGTAGTAAAGGCCTGATAACGTCCAAAAAAAGTATGCTACTTTATGCCCATCTAGCGGTGAGTTAGCTAGTGAAAACACCACTGCTCCTAATATGAGTGAAAAATAGGCTAAAGATACTGACTTACCTCGTTGATCATAATCAGTAAAGTGTACTAGTCTTACAGACACCCAAGCTTTATAAAAGAAATAAATTAGTACGCCTAAATAAGTTAACAAACCTAATAAACCATAGTTGTACAAATAGTACCCATACCCATTTTCAATAATAACGTACTCAAGAGGGTAACCTAGATAAGGGTTGTTATCTAAAGTCAGGGCAATATAAGAAAGCTGATTTAACCTAGTTTGCGTTGATGCATCGTTCGCATTACTAGTTATTGAAGATACAAACCTCTCAATATTCCCAAAATCTTCTAAGTTAGCTACTACATAAGCAATCAGCATTGATAAAAATAAAATAAGTAAAACAAAAATACTTAACATTGTTTTACCACGCCCGTATTTAAAACCTAAATAGCAAAAGAATAAAAAGTTAGTCATATAGGCTAAGTACGCTGCTTTTGATTGCCCAGCTAAAATAATTAAAATTAGCAAAGTAAAGAGCAGCCATAGCTGTTTACTTGCTATGCCCTTAAACATATTTGTAAAGGCAAGAAACACCACTGGTAATAAAATAAAGCCTAATGAATAGGACCATACAAGCGGGCCACCTATTCTAAAGCCTAAACGCCCTATAGCTTCCCTGTTAGTTATACCTAGTTTTAATATAACTTCAGGTGCTATTAACTGGGCAATTACAAATGCAATCACCAATACCCCTATATAGATTATTGGCAGGTACAAGTTTTCAAGAGTTATATTAAAGTTTACTGCAAGGTTATAAGTTAATAAAAAAATAGAAAAGTAAGCAAGATACCTAAAATGACCTAATAAAATTTGAGTATTGATGAATTCGAGCTTGCTAGTTAAACTAAATACAAATATGCAAAAAGCAATAAAAATAACCATAGCACTGTTCGGGAATACAAACTTTATTTTGTTTTTAAAACATAAAAACAAACTAACGAGCAGCAAGGGGTAAAAGATATATAATATTTTTTGCCCTGTAACTAGCCCCATTCCCCCAGCATAAGTAGGAAAGAACAAAATAAAAACAAACAAACAAAGTATAAAGCACTCTTTATAACCTATTTTATTTACTAGCAAAAAACAGGTCCTTCAAAAATACAAATAAAAACTTAGGATAAAAATTAATCACTCTTTTAATCACATGGCTCTCAGTAAAAAAGCGGTATAACCATCTCAAGTTATACTTATTAACCCAATTTGGATAATAGTCTACTGTTTTGCTATTCGCAGTCTGCGAAATAAAAGCTCCACAAGTAAAATATAACCCCTCTTTTAACGTGGCTAATTTAGCTGCTACTCTTTCCTGTTTTATATTACCTAGCCCTAAAATAACAACATCTGCATCAGCAGCTAAGACCTGCTCTATAATTACAGATTCACTTGCGTAGCCGTCAATATCTCCCTTCCACTTAATGTCAGGGAAATTACTATTAACTCGACTTATAAATTTACTTGCATCGCCCTCTTTACCTCCTGCTATGAAAATAGATAAGTTATTACGCTGACAATGTTCAAAAATAATCGGAGCAAGTGAAGTCATATCAAATGATTGCCGATAAAAATTTAAAGATTTTGGTAAAAAAGCTTTTAAAATAGTTATAAGGTAAATACCGTCAGAACGATAAAAAGCAACTTCAGTGATATCTGGGCGCTTTCTTAAAAACATATAATTAAATGGATTTACATATATATACGCACCTGATTTAAAGCGATTTTCAGCAGCAAGTTTTTTGACATCTACATACCGGGTTTTCATGAACTGAATAATTTTCATTTTATAACTCAATTAAAGTATGGAATAAGGAATAAGGCTAAATAACACATTCAACTAATTCACTCCATTTTTCTTTGACATTGTGGAATGAAAAATCCTCTGCGCGCTTGAGGAAGTCTTCCTTTTTATAATTTCGGGGTTCAAATTTAAACATAACATTAGCCATTTCATTTTCTTCAGAACTCCGAGACACTGCTTTTTCGAATGGCAACTCGAAGGGAGACACTAATACACCTAACTTAGAATTAAATGGATATGCATCAGCTTGGCAACACATAATTTCAGCTGGACCAAAATCACAATCAGTACTAATGACAGGTAAAGAGCATAAAATAGCTTCCACAAGTGCATTACCAAACCCTTCCCAAAGACTGCTAAATATAAATGCTTCTGCGTTATGCATATAACTTTTAACATTGTTTGTAAAGCCCACGATGTTTACGCTTTCCTTGAGCTCATAATAGTCTACTAACTCATTCAAATAGGTTTTTAAAACTCCATCGCCAAGTATATATAAGTGATTCTTCCCACCTAGCTCACGGTAAATATAAAAAGCCTTTATTAAATGATTAAAACCTTTCTGCTCTTCAAGCCGGCCTACAGCTAGAAAGTAAGGCGATGTAGGCTTCTCTCGCCATTCTTGTTGCTTAACATAGTCTTCCAAGTAATATGGGTTATAGATAGTGCTAACTTTATTCTCATTTAAAGATAATTCAGTCACTAGCTGAGCTTTTACGCCTTTAGAGAGAGATACAATGTGGTCTGCACGACTGTAGACTTTTGATAGAAGAAATTTTATTGCTTTTAATGCTGAACCGCCAAAGTTGGAGTACTGCCTATCAATGTTATTCCTTACACTTATAATAACCTTTTTTTTTGTGATTTTAGCAGCTAATACAGCGCAAAAGTTGCTTCTCTCTAAAAAAGACAGTACGCAATCAATTTCGTTAGCTTTAATGATGCTAACTATAGCCTTTACATTTAAATATAAACGGTACGCTTTTTGAAAAACATTCCCCCCTAATTGAACATCTGAGTAAACTATTTCAATCTGTGTCAAATCATATTTTGAGTACCCATGAGACTCAACCATTGATGTCAAATATGGAGAGTAGGAGTCACTAAGCATATTAGCAACCCGTACTATAATTCTTGTAGCTCCTCCACCTTCAATTTTATCTACTACATATAGAACCTTTTTCATAAAAATCTCATCAATAATTTATTTACTACTACAACTAGGCGACATTAAGCTAAACTTTTAATTAATATTTATTCTGAATAATTATCGAGTATTAACCTCTTATATATTGCCGACTTTGATGCTAACTTCTTTGCAAGTTTATAGCGGAATGGTAATAAACTAAATAACTTAGCAAAACAGGAATAGGTACAGTTAGAATTGGCAATAGTTAATTTTTTATAGTAGGAAGTATCAGGCAATTTTAGGGCATAACAAATGATTAGAATAGTCATATAGCGCTTTGAAAGCTCATTCCTCGACACTAAATATAAAGGCATGAATTTACCTTCAGGATCCTCTATTGGCGAGTGGTCATTTCGCTTACTAGCTTCTCTTTCTTCAAGCATTACACCATGTAAAAGAGAACGGTGAAATATTTTTTTATAATTCGTGCTAACACCGTCAGAAAATATGATTTGTTTATACAAAACTTCTTCCACTACAGCTAAATCACAATACTCTAACATCCTACCCCACAGGTCACTGCCTTGACCTACATCAAAAAAGCCCCTGTAACCTCCAGCCTTTTCGTAAAAGTATCTTCTATACATAAGCTCACCATGCGAGACCAATAATCGCTGCGATGGGTTCTCTATATAACTTTTTGAAGTGACTTCTAGAGGTTTCAGCACTTCCTTATTAGAGGTGCTCCTAAGATTCTCTTTTGTGTAATAACAGCTAACAATACCTATATTTGTATCGTTATCTAGCAACTCTGCTTGTTTTGCTATTCTATGCTTATCGCTTTTATCGCCAGCACCTTGTATTGCTATATAATCTCCATTTGCAATGCTAATTGCTTTTATTATTGTTTTAGTAAACCCTATATTTTCTTGATGAATAACCCTTAATCTAGGATCGGTGTAGGTATCTAAAATACTTTTTACGCGTGGGTCTTTACTACCATCATTAATAACTATAATTTCAAAGTTGCTGTAGGTTTGTTCCAATAAACTGTCGAGGGTAGTACGGATGGAGTCAGCCCTTTCATACCAAGCGCAAACCACTGAAACAAAGCTATTACCGCTCATATTTATGCCTTCTTTCACTATAATAAACCTCTCTAATAAATTCTTCCGCTGACTCGACATAAATCATTAGCAAATTCTTTATTCGTTACTTATATTGACTACTTTTGCAGGCGCCCCAACCACTGTAGCAAAATCAGGGACATCCCTAACTACTACGGAGTTTGCACCTACAATACAGTTTTTTCCGATTTTTACTTTACCAACAATTACAGAGCCGGCAAAAATAACACTGCCTTGGCCTATTATCGGATAATTATTTTTTGCGCTATCACCGACTCTAGCTCCTCCTAATGTAACATTTTGATATATAGTAACGTCTCGTTCTATCATCACTCCATCTCCGATAACAATACCAACAGGGTGCTTTAGAGTTAAAGAGCGATCAAATTTAGCCTTGGGAGATATAAAAATACCATGACTTCTTTGAAGACGATTAGCAATTAAAATAGAAAGATTATTTAACCTATGGGCTTTACAATAATTAATTAAACGTAAATATATACGTATTCGGGTATCTAAGCTGCCAAATAATAATTTGGTAGCACTTTTAATATAGGCCATAGTGGATACTCTTTGTAATAAGCTAAAATCTATATGAACATTTAATAAAAAATCTTTTAAGTACTATTTTTTTGCGGTGAAACCAGAGTTATAAAGTAAAAAGCCATGGCACTATAAAAAATAAGCATTGAAATCGAATATGACCATAACAATTCGTGGATACTTATATTTGTGGACAGAATAATAAATAAGCAACTTACTAGAAGAAAACGAACAAAATTAATCAATAGAAAAGTTTTTTGTTTATTCATAACATTTAGGATGTCGACAAAAGGCCCGGCAAAAAATAATGAAAATACATATAAGCTATATATCTCTACTATTTCGCCTGCTAATTGCCATTCATTGCCAAAAATAACTACAAACACCTTCCCACCAATAAAATACATTGAGGAGCTAACCAACAAAGAAATCAATAACATTTTAAACATCAATCTAAAAGTTAAGGACTTCAGTTCGGTTAGGTTTTCCGGCCCAATCCTAGATGACTCTCCAAAATATAACTTACGAACATTATCAACTATCACCATTACACTTGCTGTTACAACAGTAAAAGCAAGCCCTAATTGCCCAGCTTCTTCCGCTCCATAAAGCTTACTTATGGCCATCACAGGTATTGCTTGTGTAACAACCAATAAAGCTCTAGAGGCTAGCCGATATTTTGGATATTGTGCAAACTCAACAGCACTACTTTTTAATATGTTAATGCTGAATTTTGGTTTGTATTTTTTGAAAGGAGCGTCTTTATTTTTTAATAAAGCTAATAAGCCCGTAAAGTTTTGTATAGTTTGACCCACAATTAAAGCCATCGGAACGGACAAGTAGGCTAACACTAGCTTAGATACAGCCCCGGTAAATGATTGGCTTATCTGTGTCTTAGCAATTACCCCAAAGCTTCTGACCCTTACAGCCCATAAATTAAGCATTTCGTAACATGATAAAGCTAAAATTGTAAAATATATCCATAACAGAAATGATTTATCAATAAAAGGATATATCTCTGTAATTTTGCCGATAAAAAAATATGCAATTGCAAGAGCAACTGTTCCATTAAGAAAGATCAAAGCCAATGACAATATTAAGATGCTCTGGGCCTTTGAGCCACTTCTAGGTATTGGGATAGCGTCTACGTACCTCAATGCAAGAAGCGGGGCAACTACAGTTACAACCGCCATAAATACTGAGTACTCACCGAACTCTTCAGGTGTAAGTAGCCTAGATAGAGCCGGCACGACTAAAAACGAAACTAGCTTAGCGATAGTAGTCCCAGCAAATAGTTTAAAAAAATTACTGAGCAACTTATTGGTAGTAAGATAGTTTTTCTTAGAATTACTCATATATTTTTTTATCAGCTGCGGGGAGGGTTACTCCATTATTTTCCACAAACCTTACTTCGGAAACCATGTGATAACCAGTCTCAAGCTTGACTTTATTACAAACTAAAGATATCAAAGACAGAATATCTATCGCCGTAGCAGTGCCTTTATTAATTATGAAGTTGGCATGAAGAGGGGAAATTTGAGCCCCCCCTATTGTCTTACCTTTTAGCCCACATTTCTCTATAACAGCGCCGGGAGGACCAAACTCTTCGTACATAGCAGGGTTGCTGACAAAAACAGAACCGCAGTTAGGTAATTTTAAAGGAAACTTACGCCTACGGCTCCTTAAAATAGCTAGCATTTGCTGTTTGATAAGCTTGCTATCAGCATTTTCGAGCTGAAGTGTGGCTTCTAAAATTATTTCATTATTACTTTGAAAAATAGAGGTGCGATAAGCAAATAAACACTCATCCTTTGTATATACTTTTATTGTTCCATCTTTAGTTAAGGATTTGACTGTTACTACATTTTCACCAATACCTCTGCGCATACTACCACCATTCATACATATGAGACCCCCAAGGGTCCCCGGTATACCGGCAGTATGCTCTAACCCTGAGAGTCCTTTACTCGCTAATTTTCTGGCAAGCCCTGGTACCCAAACCCCAGCCTCAACAGTAACCTTGCTCGCATTAAAAGTTATATCTGATAATGGGTTACCCAAATGAATAGCTAATATGTCAAGCCCTTCATCCGAGAAAAGTAAATTACTAGTAGAGCCAATAACGATGAATGGCTGTTCAGCTTCGTTTGCAAGCCGAACAACTTTAGCTAACTCTTCTACGCTGTGCGGGGTAAAAATGCACTTAGCAACCCCTCCAACCTTCCAACGACTAAATTCAGCCAAAGAAACATTTTTTTTTACAGCGGTGGGGTTTATTTCAGAAAGCGATGAAATAAATCCCTCTGAAATTGGTTTATTATTTATACTTGAATTAGCCATTAACCAACTCTTACCGTTACACCTAAGCTTTCCATTTTTTCGAAGAAACGGTCGTAACCTCTTGTGATCTGCCATGCTTCATGTATGTGAGTTTCTCCTTTTGCAAACAAAGCAGCAAGTGCAAGAGCTATACCTGCTCGAAGGTCAAGCGCAGTCACATCAGTACCGGCTAGTTCGCTGCCACCATCAACGATAAGTAAATTTCCATCTGTTCTAGATTTTAGACCCATTTTATTTAGCTCGCTTGCGTATCCATACCTACCAGGAAAGCGTAAATCGACAAACTTTGATTGGCCTCTAGCTTTCGCTGCGTATACTGCCAATATGGGTTGCATATCTGAATTAACCCCAGGATATGGACCTGTGCTCAGCTCTAACGGGTAGCAGTTCGAACCTTTTACAATCATTGAATTTTCGTGGCGGTACATTCGTGCACCAGATTCTTTTAAAAACGCTAATGGTATTTCTAGGTGCTCGAATGGGAAGTTTTCTATCTCAATCTCACCACCAGTTACCGATGCCCCTACTAACCATGTAAGCGCTTCAACATTATCTGGGATAACTGTATGAGTTGTTCCTCTGAGTGATTTTTTTCCAATAATCTCAATATGTTCTTGCCCATACACATTGATTTCACCACCCATTGAGTTGATCATATCGATTAAATCAAGTATTTCAGGACGTACATGGGGGTTCCATATACGTGTAACACCGTTAGCTAACGTACCTGCTATTATTGCATTTTCGGTAGCGCCTGTAGAACGAATTGGTAAATGTATATCTGTGCCTACAAGCCCACCTTCGGGTGCTTTAGCGTGCAAGAATCCATCTTCATCCCACACTTTTGCCCCTAACTTCTCAAGAAGCATAACGTGTAGGTCATAAGCTCGCTCACCTGAGCCACCGCCAATGCTACAACCACCTGGTAGTGGTACTGCACCATAGCCCGTACGAGTAACTAGCCCACCTAGTATTAGTAAGGTATTTCTAATAGAGCGCCCTTTCCAATCTAACTTACTAGTTAAAGTTGCAAGCTCTTCAACAACCAGCACATCATCTTGTACTGAGCACTTTTTGCCAAGTACATCTAACATATCTTTATGCACAATAGCGTCTAATAAAGTGGCTGGGTAATTTTGAATAACCAGCTTTTCATTTGTTAAAAGTGTAGCGGCCATTAATCTAAGTACTGAATTTTTAGCACCACTAACCTTTACAGAGCCTTTTAATACGGCAGGCTCTACGGTTATTTTACTGATATTTTCAGATGAAAAGTTAGTCATTTAATTTCTCTATTAAGTTTATAAAATTCAAGTTATTTATACTCATAGTTGTAATAGCCGTAATAGCCATAAGCATTACTCGCCTTTTTAACTACGCCATTGAATACAAGCCCTTTTATATCAATCCCATTTTGTTCAAAACGATTGCGAGTTAGCTCTATTTCACGTAAATGGTTTTGACCAAAGCGTGCTACTAATAAGGTAGTGCCTGTGTGGGCACTGACTATAGCGGGGTCTGTAACTGCTAGTATTGGCGGGGTATCTATAATTACTATATCGTAAGCAGCGCTAACCTCTTCAACCAATTTACTAAAGTTACTGTGCATTAGTAACTCCGAAGGATTTGGCGGTATTTGCCCGCGGGTAATTACATTTAGCCCTTCTACCTTAGTTGTTTTGGTAACTTGCGCTAGGTTTAAACGACCCGATAGGTAATCACTTAGGCCATCGTCCCACATTAAGTCAAACTGTGTTTGCAAATAGCCTTTGCGCATATCGGCGTCAATAATTAGTACTTTTTTGCCGCTTTGCGCCAATACTGAGGCTAAGTTAACCGATATAAACGATTTACCTACACCAGGGCTTGGGCCCGATATAGCAATAATATTATTTTTAGCTTCCATCATCGCAAAATGTAAGCTTGTACGTAAGCTGCGTAAGGCCTCTATGGAAAGATCTGCTGGATTATCAAGCGCAAGTATAGTTTTTGCTTTTGCCGCTTTATTTTTACGAGTTTTTGCAAAACCAGTTAACTTATCTTGATGATCTGAGTGCGGTACACTTGCATATACTGGTATGCCAAGCGATTCTATTTCAGCGGGATCTTCCACACCTCGATTTATCGCCTTTTGTATTAGTACAACTATTACTGAAAAAAGCCCCCCCAAGAAAGTTATAACTATAACTATTAGAGTTTTTTTAGGTTTAACAGGTTTACTTGTATTAACTTCAGCATGATCGATTACACGTACATTTCCTACGGTGCCTGCGCGCACTATGTCAAGCTCTTGGGTTTTTCTAAGTAGTAGCGTGTAAATCTGGTTACTTACCTCAACATCGCGCTTTAATCGTAGTAGCTCTTGCTGTGTTTCAGGTAGGTTGCCGACTTTACTGACCAGCTCTTTCTTTTGTTTATTTACGGCCTCGATTTGTTCTAGCATGCCTTGATATGTAGGGTGATTTTTTTTAAATTTACGGCCCAGTTCTAAGCGTTTTAAATTTAACTCTTGTAGTTTGGTTTCTAGCTTAACTACTTGCTCTAATACCCCCTGCGTTTCAAGTGAGATATTAATAGACTGCTGTTTTATTTGATAATTATTAAAGCGCTGCTCTGCATATTCAAGCTGTTTTTTTATCTCTGGTAATTGTACTTCTAAAAATTCGAGTGACTTTTGTGCCTCTGCACTGTTGCGCTCTACATTGCGGCGTACATAAATAGCGGCTACTTTATCAAGTACTTTTTCTGCAAAAGTAGGGTCTTTATTCTCTAAGCTAAGTTTAATTATACCTGAACTTTTAACTTCTTCTTCTGCTGAGATTTCCTTTTGTAAGTTCAGAATCGTATTTAAGCGGTCTTTACGGGTAATTATAAACTCAGTACCTGCATGGGCATTAAGCTCGCGCACTGTTAAGTTAAACTTACCGTTAGTAAGCTCCTCACCTACTTTACCAGCGAGTATTTCCTCTCCATCATCATTTAATAAACTAACACTGTTATTATTTTGCGCTACAAGCGTAAATTCTTTATTAATGGCAGATCGTGGAACGTCAAACCTAAATATGTTTATGCTTTCGCCGCCCCATGCATAGCTGCCTGCCCCAAAGCTTGGCTCGGCTAGGTCGCCCTCGCTCATTGGCGTAAAATTTCGATAAATACGATTACCAATAAACGGGAAAAGCTTAGGCTCGGCTGTTATATCAAGCTTTAGTGTATCTACTGCCTCGCCAATAATACTACGTGATTTAAGGAGTTCTATTTCGGTTACAGCGGCCGATGTGCTTTCGAACACTCCTCCGACGTCATCGAAACCAGGCACTGAAGCACTACCATTTTCAACTTGTATCATTGCTGTGGCTTGGTAAATAGGTGTACTTAATACAGCATAAACTACACCTACAAACATAAATAATGCGGTTATACCAACTATAAAATATTTACGGTCGAGCAGTGCGCCCAATAGTGCCATTAAGTCGATTTCTTGCGTGGGTTGTGTGGTATTTTTACTTTTGTTACTAGGCTGGGCAGTCATTAATTTAGCCATTCCTTATAAATACTTTTGCCAAGCGCTGCATGCGCTATCGATTAGTGTGTACACGTGTTCAAACGCCTCTTGGCTTTGGCGGTAGGGGTCGGGTATTTCGGCGTTGTTAATCCACTTGCCGAGTAAAAAGGTTTTACCGCGCGCCTCTGGGTAATGGGCGTGTACATCGTTTAAATGGCGTTCTTCCATTACTAAAATAACACTGTTTTGCGCTACCAAAGCTGACGTTAATTGGCGCCCTTGGTGGGCATCCATATTTACACCATTAGCTTGTGCAATTTGCTTTGCAGTGGCATCGGCAGGTTTGCCTTCAAGTGCGGTTAACCCAGCCGATGATACTTTAATATTTTTACCTTCAAGCTTTTGCTTTAATACATATTCACCGGTAGGGCTGCGGCATATGTTGCCCGCACATACAACTAAAACTGAATCAAACATTTTAAAAACCTTTTAGTTGTTAATATCGTTAATGTTATCAACTGTAGATACTGATGGTAATAATAAGCTTATTACACGGTTCCAACGTGCAAGTGGTGCAGAGGTTACATATACAATGTCGCTTGGCTCAAGCTCAAACTGCTCTGCTAATACCATAGCTGCAATATTTTTTGCATGTAGCTGGTATACGTTTGCAATATAGCCTGTTTGTTCTACGTTGCTTTTACGCAGTACAAATACGCCATTTGCATCTGCTGTTGCTTCGTTTAAACCGCCCGAATCACTTAGTGCTTCGGCTAAGTTTAAACCGTAGCGATTAAGGGTTACTGACCCCGCTTTTTTTACATCGCCTAGTACAAATACTTTTTGTGCATCGTTACGGCTTACATGCACTATATCGCCGTGTTGTAGTAAACGGTTTTGCGAAATGTCACCGTGGGCATAAAAATCATCAAGCTTAATAACTTCTGTTTTATCGCCTCGGGTAAAGGTAACGGTGCGCCAATCGGCTGAATCGGTTAATCCACCCGCTTGGTTTAGCGCATCAATAAGGGTAAGGGGTATTTCGGTTACGGGGTAAACGCCAGGCTTATTTACCTCACCTGTTACGTATGCTTTTTGACTTCTAAAACCCACTACTTTTACATCTACTTGTGGGTCTTCTATCACTCGGCTTAAGCGCTTTACTAGGTCGTCGCGCACTTGGCTAATTGTTCGGCCTGCAGCAGGAATGTTAGGGGCATACGCGTAGGTAATTGTGCCGTCTTTTTGTACGCGGAAGCCATCAAACTCTGCGGTACGTTGTACAGCAGCTGGTATTGTAAGCTCGGGATGATCCCATACGCCTATTGTAAGTACATCACCTACACCTAGTTTGTATTCGTAATTGCTGGTATTAACACCCGCACTGCTTGAAATAGGCTTAGCCGCTGCTTGCGCTAACTTTTGTTTATTTAAAAGCTGCGAGTCGATAATTTGGATGTTTACTTTTTCGAGATCTTGCTCAAGGTTATATGTTTGTTCGCCTGAATCTATGCCTTCAAAATGGCTACCGGGTACTATTGTACACCCTGATATTGCTAGCATTACGAGAGAAGTTGCGAGTGATTTACAGCTTAACGCCATTGTAGAATCCCAAAATTATTTTAAATATTGCGCTTGCTCACCAGCCTTGGTGAGTACTTATTTTTTTAGCGGTGTAATTAAAGCATGAGGTATGTTTACACGCAAGCGAGAATCGGTTTGTTGAGGTTTTTAGCTATCAGCTATCAGCTATCAGCTATCAGCTATCAGCTATCAGCTATCAGCTATCAGCTATCAGCTATCAGCTATCAGCTATCAGCTA
>NZ_LKDW01000048.1 GCF_001401805.1 Pseudoalteromonas sp. P1-25 | reverse complement strand
TTAAAGTACAAAACGGAAGTAAACTTCCGGTTTCTAACCCAATATTGCTATATTTCGGAAGCAAACTTCCGTTTATAGGAATTCAAAGGCAGTTATCGGAAATATACTTCTGTTTTTGAAAGCCTTAACTTAGATAGATATATGAGCCACTTTTCGGGGGGCTTATTTGAGCGAAAAGCAGACATTGACCGTTAATCGTTTCAACGACGGCAATTAGCCATACGTTGCATGTTTGCTCCCTTACTGGTTTTACGATATCCAAAACCGACATAACGACCATTAAGCAAATACCAAAGTAAAATAGGTATGTGCTCCAATCATATAGCCAAAGAGGATAAAGCGTTAATAGCACTGCTACAGGCCCTAGAATGCTGAAGACAGCTCTGGTATGGTTTTTATTTTGTGCCAGTTGTATAAGTTTACCAATAGTTCCAAAGATGCAAAAATAGGTAAGAGCGTATTTACAGCTATTCCTTCGAAGTGAGAGAAGAAGCCTAGTCCTAATGCCGATGCAAGTGACCTTAATGCAGGGAAGCAGGCCGTGCCGCTAGCCAAACGCCACTAGAGCCTACTCTGTCTAATATTTTATTTATCATTTGAAAGTCTATTGGTTGATATTACCATCATTCTAAACTCCGTATATAAGTACGGAGTCAATCATTTTAATGAATCAATTATGGGGCAATGTGTTGGATCTTCGTTTTGCATACAGGTATTTGTCATATCCACAATTACTTTCTCTAAACGTTGAAGGTCATTAATTTTGTCTCGAATGATTGCTAACTTTTGTCGGCTTAATAGCTCAACTTGAGTGCAGTTGCTGTCCATAGACATTAGCGATTTTATTTCTCTTAACGTAAAGCCGAGCGCTTTGGCTTTTGTGATAAACCTAAGTTGTCCTGCTATTGTTTCGTCATATTGTCTATAACCAGATATTGGTTTTTCAGGTTGTGTAATCAGCCCTTCTCGTTCATAAAAACGAATGGTTTCTACATTTAAATTTAATGATTGTGCTAATTTGCCAATGGTTTTCATTATTGCCTTTGTGAATACTACTAATCTAAAGTTATATTTAGTTTAGCTATCCAATGATTTGATGATGCCGCACGCTTCAATTGTATTGTCTGAACCACAAGCACTTGCCATCTGTTGTAATTCAGCTTTAAGCGCCCTTAATTCTTTCATACGTTTATTCACTAGTGCAAGTTGCTGATCAATTAATGCATTAACGCTAGAGCAGCTTTCTTCTGGCTTATTTTTTAATTCGATAAGACGTTTAATATCATTGAGTGATATATCTAGGCTGCGACAATGCTTTACGAATTCCAATTGTTTAAGTGCTTTACTATCATACAGCCTGAAATTACCTTCTGAACGGTTTGGATTTAACAGTAATCCTTCTCTTTCATAATATCTAATCGTTTGTATTGAACAGCCCGATTTTTTTGACAATTCGCCTATTTTCATCAATTTCCCCCAGACATTTGACTCTATAGTTACTATAGGATCTATAGTATAGGTATGCAACGAAAGGGATATATAAAAATGACTGAGAAATATTTAAACAATACGAATATCGTTAATTTTGAACACAAAGATATCCAATCCCTGATCGATCAACGAGGGTGGAAAAATTTGGATAATTTCAACAAAATTGGTGCCGCTTATCAGTTTGTAAAAGATGAAATAATGTTTGGCTATAACAAGAGTGATGATATTTCAGCAAGCGATGTGCTAGCAGATGGTTATGGACAATGTAATACTAAGGGTAATCTGTTAATGGCACTATTGCGTGGACTAGGTATCCAGTGTCGTTTCCAAGGTTTTACCATTGATCAGCAACTACAAAAAGGTGCTATCCCAAGCTTGTATTTTGGTTAGCACCTAAATACATCATTCATAGTTGGGTAGAAGTTTACTTTGAAGGGCGTTGGATAAACTTAGAGGGCTTTATATTGGATGAGCAATACTTAAGCTCACTACAGCAGAAATTTAGCCAAGCAAAAGATGAGTTTTGTGGTTATGGTGTTGCAACAAAGTGCTTATCTTCACCCGGTACGGATTGGCGTGTTGAGGATACCTATATTCAAAAAGAAGGTATTCATGACGACTTTGGGCTTTATGATTCACCAGATAAGTTCTATCTCGAAAAAGGTACTAATCTATCAGGTGTAAAACGTTGGTTGTATCAACGAGTGATCCGACATTTGATTAATATGAATGTATCAAAAATAAGAAATAAAAAAGTACTGGAGGTACAAAATGCACAACCATAGTCACAGTCATCAGCATGGTAAAGACGACCGGATTGGTTGGGCATTTTTCCTTAATGTGATATTTACCATTATCGAATTTATAGGTGGTTGGCTCACAAACAGTACGGCGATAATGGCGGATGCCGTTCACGATCTTGGTGATAGTCTTTCAATAGGTTTTGCGTGGATTTTAAGTCGTTTTTCAGATAAAGAAGCATCAGACAAATTCAGCTATGGTTATCGCCGACTTACACTTTTTGGTGCATTGGTAAATAGTATTGTTTTGATTATCGGCTCTATTTGGGTTTTATTTGAAGCAATACCTAAGCTGTCCAATCCTGAAATGCCTGTAGTTGAGGGGATGTTAGGGCTAGCCATACTCGGTGTTGCCGTAAATGGTTATGCGGTATTCAAATTAAAAGCGGGTGAAACACTAAATGAAAAAGTGCTGACATGGCACCTACTTGAAGATGTACTCGGTTGGGTTGCCGTTCTTATAGTCTCTATTGTATTGTTGTTCGTTGAACTGCCGATATTAGATCCTCTATTATCAATAGGGTTTACGCTGTTTATCTTATTTAACGTTTTCAAAAATCTTAAATCAACATTGGTGCTTTTTCTTCAA
Source organism: Pseudoalteromonas sp. P1-25 (assembly GCF_001401805.1). Taxonomy (GTDB): domain Bacteria; phylum Pseudomonadota; class Gammaproteobacteria; order Enterobacterales; family Alteromonadaceae; genus Pseudoalteromonas. The sequence goes on along the minus strand of NZ_LKDW01000048.1, from coordinate 13,945 downwards.
GCTGCACCCGATAAAGAGACCCAAGAGCGTATTAAGCAGTCATTAATTGAATTTCCTGAAGTAAATGGTATACACCATATGCATTTTTGGTCACTGGATGGTGAAAGTCACGTTTTAACAGCGCACCTTGAGCTGAGTGACAACTTTGACGTTAAAGAATTAATTAAGCTTAAACAAGAGGTTGCAGCTAAATTATCTTCCTATCATTTATCGCATACGACGATAGAGTTTGAGTTTTTAAATGAAAATTGTAGGGATGAAGCAGAGTAAGTTTTATCAATAAAATTTTGGAGCATACAATATAAAAAGCAGCTTAATTAGGCATAACTTAGTAATTAAGCTGCTTTTTTGCTTTTAGATTTCGTCGGATTGCTGTTTGTTACTCTCAGCGCCATGCGCCCATTGATATAAAATAGGCAATACAAACAAAGTTAAAATGGTAGAAGATACAATACCGCCGATAACAACTGTTGCTAGTGGTCGTTGTACTTCTGCACCAATTCCAGTGTTTAACGCCATTGGAATAAAACCTAAACTTGCGACCAGTGCCGTCATTAAAATAGGTCTTAAACGAATGATGGCACCTTCAATGATCGCTACGTATAGGTCGCCTTTTTCATGCCAAAGATCTCGAATAAAAGCCAACATAACCAAGCCATTTAATACTGCGACACCTGACAATGCAATGAAGCCGACACCTGCCGAAATTGATAAGGGCATGTCTCTTAAATAAAGTGAAAATACGCCCCCTGTTAATGCTAAAGGCACGCCACTGAAAATGATTAATGCATCTTTTAATGAACCAAATGCTATAATCAAAATACCTAAGATAACAACCAATGTTATCGGTACAACTAGGCTTAATCGCTTACTTGCTGATTCTAGTTGTTCAAACGTTCCACCATAATCAAGCCAGTATCCTGCTGGAATTTCTCCTTCCTGATTAATTTTAGCTTTAACTTCTTTTACAAAACCGCCTAAATCTCTACCACGAACATTGACGGTAACCACAACTCTTCTTTTTCCGTTCTCTCGGCTAATCTGCGCGGGTAAAGACTCTGATTTAAGCTCTGCAACTTCTTCAATTGGCACATAGTTACCATTCTCAAGTGGAAGCGGCAGATGCTTCAAGCTATCGATATCCGTTCTTATTTGCTCTGGTAGGCGAACAACTAACTCAAACCGTCTGTCACCTTCATAAATGATCCCCGCAGATTCACCGCCAATCGCAGTGGCAACCCAGTCTTGCAATTCGGTAACGTTCAATCCATACCTACCAAGCGCTTCTCGTTTAGGAATTACTGATAAAGATGGAACACCTGTGACCTGTTCCATTCGAGCATCAGCGGCACCATCCACGGTTTTCACAATATTTAGAATATCTTTTGCGGTAAGTAATAACCGATCCAAATCATCACCAAATATTTTGATGCCGACATCAGCTCTAACGCCAGAAATCAATTCATTGAAACGCATTTGAATAGGCTGAGTGAATTCATAGTTGTTGCCTGGAATGTTTTTCAGTACTTTTTCCATTTCTTCAACTAATTCACTTCTTGGTTTTGAAGGTTCGGCCCATTCTTTACGTGGTTTTAAAATAACAAAGATATCAGCAATACTCGGTGGCATTGGGTCGGTTGCTACTTCTGGTGTGCCAATGCGCGAGAATACTTTATCAACTTCAGGAAACGCTTTAATACGTTGCTCAAGTACTTCTTGCATTTCTACTGATTGCTCTAGGCCAGTCGATGGAATTCTTAATGCCTGTAGTGCAATATCACCTTCATTTAATTGAGGAACAAATTCTGTCCCAAGCGTAGTTGCTAACCAAAGGCTATACCCCATTAACAGCGTTGAGAATGAAACAATAATCCAACGAAATTTCATCGCCATTTTTAACAATGGTTCATAAATAGACTTGGTTGAACGAATAACTACACTTTCTTTTTCGCTGATTTTACCTTTCATAAACACAGCTACAGCAGCAGGAACCAGTGTAACTGAAAGGATCATTGCGGAAATTAACGCCATAACGACAGTTGCCGCCATAGGGTGGAACATTTTCCCTTCAACGCCAGTTAGCGTGAAAATGGGGATGTAAACAACAGTGATAATTGCCACACCAAACAAGCTTGGACGTATCACTTCTGAAGTGGCTTCAAAAACGGTATTTAGGCGTTCTCTTAAGTCTTGCCTATGACCGTTGTGTTGGGCCTGTGCTAACCTACGGACAGAGTTTTCAACGATGATTACAGCCCCGTCCACTATCAAGCCAAAGTCCAATGCGCCGAGACTCATTAAATTGGCAGATACTCCTGCTTGCACCATACCTGTGATTGTCATTAACATGGAAATAGGGATAACAGCAGCGGTAATGAGAGCTGCACGTAAATTTCCAAGTAGAATAAATAACACAACAATAACTAAAAGCGCACCTTCAACGAGGTTTTTGGTAACGGTTGCAATCGCTTTATCTACTAACGTTGTTCTGTCGTAAACAGGCTCTGCGGTAATGCCCTTTGGCAGAGATTTTTGTATTTCGCTGAGCTTATGTTCCACTTCTAAAGCAACGGTGCGAGAATTCTCACCAATCAGCATCATGGTTGTACCAAGCACTGTCTCAATGCCATTACGAGTAGCAGCCCCTGTTCTAAGTTCTTTGCCTATAGCAACATTGGCAACATCACTTATTTTTACAGGAATACCATCGTTCTTTTTGATGATGACATTGAGGATTTCATCCATTGTCGCAAGTTGCCCGATGGAGCGCACTAACACTTGTTGTCCGTTTTGCTCAATATAACCCGCGCCACGGTTATCATTATTTTTACGTAATGCATCAGAAACGTCTTCAAAGCTTACCTGATGAAAAAGTAATTTTTCGGGTTTCGGCGTTATATGATACTGCTTGTTATAGCCGCCGATGCTGTTGACCTCAATGACGCCTTTAACTTGAGCCAATTGCGGTTTAATGATCCAGTCTTGTATTTCTCTTAAAGCAATAGCGGTATAAGGCTCTCCATTAGGCATTTTAGCGTCAGGAGAAGCTTGTACGGTATACATAAATATTTCACCAAGCCCTGTGGAAATAGGACCCATCTCTGGCTCTAAGCCAGAGGGAATAACGCCTTTTATCGCAGCTAATCTTGCATTGATTAAGTTGCGTGCGAAATAAATGTCGGTTCCCTCTTCAAAGATAACGGTCACCTGGGATAAACCATATCTTGAAAGAGAGCGGGTGTGAGACAGCTTTGGTAGTCCAGCTAATGCGTTTTCTACTGGAAAAGTTACCCTTTGCTCCGCTTCTAAAGGTGAATAACCGGGGGCAGAGGTATTTATTTGTACCTGTACGTTTGTTATATCTGGAACAGCATCAATGGGAAGTTTTTGATAACTCCACATACCAACGCCGATGATTACCATCAGCAAGCTTAATACTAAATAGCGCCTATTTATTGCAAGACGCAAAATTGATTCAATCATATTGCGTCTCCTAATCGTCGTCTTCTACTTCAGATTTCAAGATATCTGCTTTAATCAGATAACTGTTTTTGTTTACATATTCAGCGTCTTTACTGAGGCCATCAATGACCTCGATATAGTTTTTGTCTGAACGACCAAGGACAAGTGGTGCAAACTCGTACTCTTCATTTTCTTTTACAAAGACACCTAATTGTCCACCTAGCTCTTGTATGGCAACTTTCTCGACCGCTAAATCCACCTCAAATTGGTTTATCTTTACGTTGCCTTTTAATAATTGACCTGACGTTAGCTTTAACTCAGTGTTGTTTAATCGTACCCGTGCTAAAACATAAGGCTGATCTTTAGCTGGAATAATATTAGTGATGACTGAACTGAATGCGTGTTCACCTTGCTCAATATCAACATGCTGACCGACTTTGATTTGATTATATTGGCTGGTAAACACCTTAAATTCAGCCCACAAGGTGTCAAATTTGACGATTTCAAACAAGCTAGTGTTTTGCGTGATACCGCCAATATTTCCATTTCGCTGTAAAACAGTCCCAGAAACAGGCGATGTTATTTTATAAGTATTTAAGCTCTCATTAGATTCAATAACGGCTAATAGATCGCCTTTTTTTACCGTATCACCAACAGTGAAGTTTATTGTCTTTATAACGCCGTTATATCTAGCGCTAACTTGAAATAATTGTTCAGCGCCTATCGTCGTAGAGCCGTATACAGGGATAGTTTGGTTCAACGTTTTTGAAGCTAAATAGGCTGTTTCAACACCAACCTTTTTTGCCATGTTATTGTCGATTTTGCTTATGCCTTCTTCGCCTTCATGTTCATCTTCACTAGCGAAAACACTTTGAATGGGTGATAGATACCCAATAAAAATCAATAGTGCGAGTAAATAGTTTTTCATTTTGAATTCCTAAACGATTCAGTTAATCACTGAATCAATAAATTGTTATTAAACTTAAAGTGATGTTTATTTAGAGTGACAGCGCTTCGTTTGTTAGTTTTTCTATCTCTGCGCCATAAATTAGGGCAGCAGATGCCGCGTCAATAAGGGTTCGCCGAGCATTTAACAGCTCTTGTCTAGCCGATACATAATCAAGATATCCATATCGACCTTTTTGATAGGCGTCTTGAGTATCTTCCAGTGCATCTTCAAGCATTGGGATAACCGACTGCTTTAATGAATTAGCTGTTAATATGGCTTGTTTTCTATTGGAGTATGCTCGTAGTAAGTGATTTCTAAATCTTAACTTAGTCGCCTCTTTCTCTATGGCAACTTGGTCACGCTCTGCTAGCGCACTAGCGATTGCGCCAGAATTTCGCTTTTCAGCAAACAAAGGTAAGCTAAAGCCAGCGACCAGTGCCGTATCATTGGCTTCTTGAGAGCGCCTAACACCAACAGACCATTTGATATTGGCCGTTGACTCTGTTTTAGCCAACTGTAACTCGGCCTCTTTTAGTCGCTGCTCACTTGCATAAACTTGAATAGCAGGGTTTTTCTCTAATTTCGCAAAGAGACTACTAAAATCACTATCATTGCCAAATTGAAACAGATCTCCAGTTACTCTAGAGAATGACACTGATGTTTCTCCCCAGTAAGCTGATAAAGAAAGCTTTAGATATTCCAAGCGCTTTTGTTCAGATTGAAGGGTGAGGTTAGCCTGAGCAATAACTGCTTTTGAGCGTTTCACTTCAGCCTCAGGAGTAGCACCTGCGCGGTTACGCTGAGATACAATCTCTAAGGTTTCTTGTGCTAAGCTCAAAGCATTTTCTGCCAATATAACTCTTTGTTGGGCTGCAAGTACTTCCACGTACTTCTCAGTGACTTGAGCCATTAAATTAAGCGCAGAGACTTCTTTTTCAGCAGTGAGTAGTGTTCTTGATTTTGAAACAATTCCAATCCGCGCTGAGCGTTTATCTCCCATTTCGATAACCGAAGATAGAGCGACTGTTAATTCAGCACTGTCGAATGTATTAAATTCACCTGAGCCTGCAAAGTTCTCAGCTTCAAGCTCTAGTTCATAAGCAGGATTTAAACTTGCGATTTGTTCTCGTCCAATTAATGCCGTTTGCTTGAAATCAAATATTTTAAGTTCTGGATTTTGTTTAAGCGTCCACTGAATTGCCTCTTGAAGGTTTAACTGCTTCTCAAAGGCATAAACATTAAATGTAAAAAGTGACAAAGCGAGAAACGCGATATATTTAAGCCGAGGTGTTACACACCTTAAAATTGCTATCTTGCGATGCACACAGGTATTAAGTGCCATGTATACTTTCCTATAAATTTATATGTGATATTTAGGTCATTAACATTTGACCTTTCTTAATTTTCTATAAAATTTAGGCGTATTTAGGTGGGCGGAATGGCACCGAGATATAGCCTTTTAGCTCAGGGGAAACTAAGGCGTAGGTAAGGAAGTGATCTGTTGCTTGTAAAATATTACAAGAAGAATCTGTATTTAAAAATAACTGACAGCAGCAACAAAAATTACAATTATCAATTAAAGTTTGGCTATTACCCTCCTCAAATAAATTAGAGCTTTCAGGAGCTTTTAGCGGGGTAATAGACTCAGTTAGTGATATATTAAAAGAACTTTCAATTAAGTTTCCTTCAATCTCTTCTTGCGAAAAAAACACAGACTGCACCGCGATTAAAATCATTATCACGTATGATATATATGGTTTAAAATATGACGGGTGCATTCTTTTAACTACTTTCTACTTAAGACTTTAGCTGTAAGATGCGGCGAGCACCGTTTAAAACGACAACAGCAATAATCAAACCAATCACTAAATCTGGATAACGGCTGCTAGTTACTGTAACTAATAAGCCAGCTAAGATTACACCTACGTTTGCGATTACGTCATTTGCGGAAAAAATCCAACTCGCTTTCATATGAGCGCCGTCTTCTTTGTTGCCAAATATTAAAAACAGACAAGCAATGTTAGCGATTAGTGCTATTCCACCAAATATCATCATTAAAGAAGAGATAGGTTCACTACCGTAAATAAAGCGTCTTACGACTTCACTCAAAGCACCTAGCGCTAGAATAATTTGAAGTACACCAGATATATGTGCCGCTCTAAGTTTCATGCTTATGCTTTTACCGACAGCATATATAGCTAAACCATAAACAGCAGCATCAGCAAACATATCTAATGAGTCGGCAATAAGGCCAGCAGATTGCGCAATAATCCCAGCAATTACTTCTATAAAAAACATGACTCCATTAATGGCTAACAACCATTTTAGCGTTGATGCTTCTTTCATCTCATTTTTTTGGGCTAGATCTTTTGCTTTTGCAGCTTCGGTGCTGCAACTTTCTTTAGTTGATGCCAACTCTGCACCGAGATTGAGTTGTTGTAATTTTTTTGTTATCTCATCTAAATTTTCATCATGAAAAACCTTGACTAAACGGCTAGGAATATCAAATTGCAACCCAACTGAAGGCTCAATTGAGTCAAGTGCTAACCTAATCAATCTCTCTTCTGAAGGACAGTCCATTTGAGGTACTTTAAATGTACTGACAAACGCGCCACTATAGTTATCTAATTGTGTATCAATTTTTACATCTTCATTGGTAGAAGATGATTGACACTGACCACTACATTTTTCTGACATATTTAACACTCCGTAATAATATTAAAATAAGTATAAAATCTATAGTGGCTATAGAGTCAAATAAAAAATTATTTAATGTAAAAGCGTGGAAACTGAATTGAAAAGCTAGTTTAAGAAAATAGTTTCTGCTAGTATTTTAAATACTATATTTAACTGGTGATAACTTTGAACCTTAATGTTGTACTAAAAATGCTCTTGGTTATTTCGATTGTTTTACAATCGTTAACTGCTGTAGCATCCTCAACATCTGAGAATCACCAAATAGATATAGAGCACCTTCAAACTCAACATGATCATGCAGATGATCGAAATGTCTCAAATGATAATGTAGGTGATGAGCAGCATAATGAAAAAGATTGTCATCACTGCGGTCATTGCAGTGGCAGCCACTTATCTTGGATTTTAGTCAGTAATTCAAATACCACGGGCAAACTAAACATTATCAATAAAACGCCTTATCAAATTGATCAAACAAATACTTACCTTGAAGCGATACTTCGCCCACCCATTTCTTAATTAGATTGATTTTTAATGACCTATTTGTCCATGAGAAGGATAAAGGGTTCGTGTTTATAAATTAAAAAATTAAGAAGTTTTATGTATATATTTTTAAAAAATGCAGGTTTAACCCTGTCTTTATGCATGGCTGTGAGTTTTTCAGTTGCCACTTATGGCAAACAGAAAAGTATTTCATGGCTAGATAGTCAAATAAATAAAGATCCCGAAGTTGTTGCGGCTAAAGAGTTACTTAATGCAAGTAATCATAGAGCCAAAAGCTTAACTCAAGCCGTATATAACCCAGAGCTTGAAGCAAGCTATGAAAAAGAAGGTGATTTTGATAATTACTCTATTGGTATCAGTCAAACGATAGATTTTTGGGATAAGCAATCAACAAATAAAACCATTGGTGAAATTGATGTTTATGCAAACCAGCAACAATTGTTATCTCTACTCGATTCTAAAAAGGCTAATGCCTTAACTGCATTAGTTAATTGGCAAGCAGCAAAAAAAGCTGCTCAGTTACTTTCAGAAAGAGAAGAGCAATTGCAAACGCTCGTTGGAATTGTTGAAGACAAACGAAAAGCTGGACTTCTAGAGCCACTTGACGCTGAGCTAGTCTATTTAAACTTGTCGCAAATTTTTAGTGAAATATCTGAGTCTCAAATTGCTTTGAAAAATGCAGAGGTAAAGGTTCAGGAGTTATTGCCTGATTGGACGCCTAATACTACCAATTTGTTTTCATTTACTTTTGGAGCAACAAGCTACTCATTTAACTCCCAGTGGGTTGAGGAACATCCAAAAGTTAAACTTGCTAGAGCGAAATGGAAGGGACAACAATCTAAAGCTCAACTAACCACTATGGAATCTAAAGCTAATCCAACCATTGGCGTTAGCGCAGGGAAAAGTGGAGATGAAGACTTGGTTGGTGTGACTTTTTCAATGCCTTTAAACATCAGAAATAACTATACAGATAATGTTAAAGCCGCTTATTCAGAAGCCATTGCAGCCGAGGCGAATTTTCAGTCGGTATATCGAAAGCAGTCTTTTGAAGCAAAAGCTAATTATGAATCGCTTAATGTCAGTAGAAAATACTACGAGCAATGGCAAAAGCTCACCCAAGGTAGGTTGGCTAGCAGCGCAAATTTATTAAATAAGCGCTGGCAAGCTGGTGACATAAACACTTCTGATTATTTACTCGCATTAAATCAACGTGCGGAAGGGCTTCATGCAGGAATACGTTTGGAAAATCAATTCAAGCTTGCAGAAATATCCTTCATTTTAAGTATGGGTCAGTTATCCAAATTTGAGATTTGAGCGCTTTGTTTTTTCAGTAGCGAAAAACGAAATCTTAAATTTATTAAAAATATAGGTTACAAAAATGAATACAGTAATTAGTAAAAAATTTTTAGCCGTAGTAATTAGCAGCCTGTTAGTTGGGTTTAGTACAAATCATGATGCTTTTGCACAGTCGTCAGATGGAACTGGTTCTGTCACAAACGTTTCGAAACAAGAAGAAAAAGAACATCAAGATGAGCATGAACACGAAAAGGGACATGAAGAAGATAAAGGTGACCATGACGAGCACGGCCATGAAGGTGGTAATAGAGAGGGAGAAGAAGAACATGAAGAAGGTATCACTATTGATCCAAAGAAGATGTCGCTTGCTAACATTAAAGTGGAAAGTGTTAAGCCTGAATATCAATTTAGCTCCGTATATGCACCTGGCGAAATAAAAGCTAATGGCTATAAAAGTTATGTGGTATCACCACGTACAGAGTCAGTAATTATCAGTCGCCATGCAGCGCTTGGCGAGTATGTAGAAATAGGTCAGAAGTTAGTTACATTATTTAGTGAAGCAATGGCACAAGCACAAGCTGACTATTTAATCGCTTCAACCGAATGGCAACGTGTAAAAAAGCTGGGTAATAAGACGGTGAGTGAAAGTCGATTATTACAAGCTGAAACAACATACAATGCGAGCTATGGCAAGCTCATTGCTTTAGGGTTAACTGAAAAAGCAATAAATGGTATTTCTAACAAAGACATTAAAGCATTTGGACAATATGCATTAACGGCGCACCGTGAAGGTGTCGTGCTTCAAGACGACTTTATCCAAGGGCAACGTGTTGATGCTGGGGATTCAGTCATGTTGTTAGCTGATGAAAAACAACTATGGGTTGAAGCAAAAGTTTCTCCAAATAAAAAGCTAAATTTATCAATTGATTCTCCTGCGGTACTTAAATTAGAAGGCCAGAGTTACAATGCCAAAGTTATCCAAGAAGCCCATACAATTGATCCCGTAACTCGTACAAGAATTATTAGATTGGGGGTACAGAATGCTGATGATAACCTTCATTCAGGTATGTTTGTAAAAGTTTACTTTCAGTTTGCCACAAAGCAGAAAGTGATGGCTGTGCCAGAAGAAGCATTGATCCGCAGCGCAGATGGTGATTGGACCGTATTTGTCGAAGACCACCCTGGAGAATTTAAAGCTGTAGAAGTAGAACTAGGCCGAGCCTTAGGTGATTTTAGGGAAATCATTGGCCTTGATAGTGGGACGCGAATTGTAACCAAAGGCGCATTTTTTGTTGCTTCTGAAATCGCTAAAGGCGGATTTGATCCGCATAACCACTAAGGAGCAAGACTATGTTTAATAAAATAATAGATTGGTCTGTTAATAATAGACTCCTGATTTTGATTGCGCTGTTTGCCACAATTGTCGGCGCAATTATGGTTATACCAAAACTAAATTTAGATGCCTTTCCTGATGTTACTAATGTTCAAGTTGCTGTAAATACTGAAGCGCCAGGACTAGCTGCTGAAGAAGTTGAACAACTCATTACGTACCCCATTGAAGCGGTCATGTATGCCTTACCTGATGTAGAACAAGTGCGCTCAATTTCTAAGACAGGCTTGTCTGGCGTCACGGTTGTTTTCAAAGAAGGCACCGACATTTACTTTGCAAGACAACTTGTATTTGAGCGTCTTCAAGCCGCAAAAGAACTGATACCAGAAGGTGTCGGCACACCCGAAATGGGGCCAAACACCTCAGGGCTAGGCCAAGTATTTCAGTACCTTCTTATTTCAGATAAAGATGCAGGCTATGATGCTATGGCACTCAGGAGTCTCAATGATTGGGTAGTAAAATTACTCGTTATGCCTGTCGATGGTGTTACTGATGTACTCTCCTTTGGAGGTATTGTTAGGCAGTACCAAGTAAATGTAGATCCATCTAAGCTTCTTTCTTATAACCTAACGCAAGAAGACGTTGTTGGTGCCCTAGATAACAACAATGCCAATGTTGGCGGATGGTATATGAACCGTGGGCAAGAGCAGCTTGTTATTAGAGGTGCAGGTTGGTTTGAAAGTGGTGACGCTGGTATTAGTAATATCAAACAAGTTCCCGTCAAAACAGTTGATGGGACAGTTGTGACGGTTTCGGATATTGCTAAAGTTGAAATGGGCAGTGAAATTCGTCAAGGTGCTGTCACAATGACGCGCAAAACCGAAGACGGTAAAGTCGAAAATTTAGGTGAAGTTGTCTCTGGCATTGTCTTAAAACGCATGGGGTCTAATACTAAAGCCACCATTGATGGTATCAATGCAAGAATCCCATTGATTAATCAAGCATTGCCTAAAGGTGTTCGCTTTGAACCATTTTATGATCAGGCTGATTTGATTGAAAAAGCCGTTGATACAGTAGTTGATGCACTATTACTAGCATTTATTTTCATCTGTATTGTATTAGCACTATTTTTAATGAATATACGTGCAACCTTCCTTGTCCTAATATCTATTCCAATTTCAATTGGTATCGCGTTAATGATCATGGCTTGGTGGGGCATTTCTGCAAACCTTATGTCATTGGGTGGCATTGCCGTAGCCATTGGTATGCTAGTTGATGGTTCAGTCGTGATGGTTGAAAACATGTTTAAGCATTTAAATAGACCAGACTCTACCCATTTAAAAACTGTAAAAGAAAGAGTGCCTAGTGCTGATACTGATCCACATGATGTAGAACAAGATGAGCATGGTATTAAGTTACGTCTTCAAAATGCGGGTAAAGAAGTGGCTCGTCCCGTATTTTTTGCAGCTTCTATTATTTTAGTTGTATTTACGCCTTTATTTAGCTTTGAAGGTGTTGAGGCAAAGTTATTTCAACCTATGGCAATAAGCATCATTTTAGCTGTTATATCTGCTATTGTGGTTGCGTTGTTTTTTGTACCCGCTTTAGCTACTTATTTATTTAAGTCAGGTGTAAAAGAGAGGGAAAGCTTTGTTCTTAGGCCATTAGACAAACTCTACAGAAAAGGGCTTACATTCGCACTAAAACGCACCAAATTAGTCATTTCAGCCGCACTTATATTAGTTTTCTCTGCCTTTGCATTAGTTCCATTAATTGGTACTGAATTTGTACCTGAGTTAGAAGAAGGGACGATAAACTTAAGAGCAACGCTTGCACCTTCTTCCAGTTTAGATACCGCGCTCACTGTGGCACCAATTCTAGAAGAAAAACTAATGGCTTTTCCTGAAGTAACCTATGCATTAAGCCGAATTGGTCGAGCAGAAATAGGTGGAGACCCAGAGCCAGTGAATAACATCGAAATTTACATAGGGTTGAAGCCTGTTTCTGAGTGGACCAGTGCATCTAATCGATATGAACTTCAAGGAAAAATGGAGAGATCTCTAGAAGAATTCCCTGGGTTGCTACTCAACTTTTCTCAACCTATTGCGACTCGTGTCGATGAGCTACTATCTGGTGTTAAGGCTCAGTTGGCGATAAAGTTGTTTGGGCCTGAACTTGAGGTACTGGCGGCTAAAGGTCAAGAAATAGAAACAGCAATTAAAAACATTGAAGGTGCAAGGGATGTTGCATTGGAGCAAATTGCTGGTGAAGCGCAATTGGTGATAAGTCCTAACAGGCAAGAACTATCACGCTTTGGATTGTCTGTGAGTGACATAATGGAGGTTGTGCGTGATGGTATTGGTGGTGTTGCAGCCGGACAAATAATCAATGGTAATGAACGTTATGATATTTACGTTCGCATAGAGGAAGAGTACCGAAGTAACAAAGAAGCTATTGCTGATATTCGGCTTCAATCACCTACTGGTGCTTGGGTGCGACTGGGTGACGTAGCCTCAGTCTCATTTGAGTCAGGCCCACCACAAGTTAGACGCGATGATGTACAACGAAGAGTCGTTATCCAAGCAAATGTACAAAATCGAGATATGGGAAGCGTGGTTGCCGATATCAGAACGGTAATTGCTGAAAAGGTTGACTTACCTTCAGGTTATTCTGTTTCGATTGGAGGCCAGTTCGAAAGTCAAAAACGTGCTCAAAATAGGTTAGCTATAGTTGTACCTTTATCGTTAGCACTAATCGCACTACTACTTTACTTTGCCTTTGGTTCTGTTGGTCAAGCTATGCTGATATTGGTCAACGTGCCGCTTGCTGTAATTGGCGGAGTTTTCTCCTTATATTTATCTGGACAATACTTGTCTGTACCAAGCTCCGTTGGCTTTATTACCTTATTTGGTGTAGCGGTATTGAATGGGGTCGTTATGGTAGAAAGTATCAACCAACGTATTAAAGACGGTCTAGAAGCATCTAAAGCCGTTTTTGAAGGCGCTACTTCAAGATTAAGACCTGTACTTATGACTGCTATAACATCAGCTTTAGGTTTGATACCGATGTTAATGTCTAATGGTGTTGGTGCAGAAATACAGCGCCCATTAGCGAGTGTTATTGTTGGCGGCTTGGTAACTGCAACACTGTTAACATTATTTGTTTTACCTGTTTTATATCGCTGGTTTTCAGAGAAAAAAATAAAAGAGCTATCCAGATAAAATTACTGTGAACTCTAACCCCACGCTAAAGTCACGTTTAGCGTGGGGTTATTGAGTAGATGAACGAAAAGAAAGATTAGATTTAACAATAAACTAATAGTCATGACTGCTTTGTCGGAATATTTGTCGTTAAACAGGCCAAAGCTAACTTCCGCTTTCGTATCTTTGCAGTCTTAATCTCTATGTGTCTCAAGGTCGGCTTATGGCACAGAGCAGACCGCCGGTAATTATTGAGTGATGCAATCCACGGCTATAACTGCCCATGAATACAAGTTCTTTATGTAATGAAAAATAAAGATGCGCTGTTGCTACTCCGCAAAGCATCGGCCTAAATAAACTCTACCTCGAAGTAAACCGATTAGCTTTCGTATAACAGATAGGGCAAATTATCAATTCAAATCACTTACTGTAATAGATGTTTTCAAGCGATTTCTCGTTGTTTAAGAAATTTACCTAATAAAAAACATAATTATTTTTAGAGTGTAATTT
>NZ_LKDW01000047.1 GCF_001401805.1 Pseudoalteromonas sp. P1-25 | reverse complement strand
AACTCATTAGGCACATCTACACTAAAGGTGCCATCGGCTTGCACTTCGGTCGTAATGGTTTGTGGGTTACCCGCTTCATCCGTTACGGTGATTGTAACAACCGTGCCCTCTGGCTCGCCGGTTACTGTGCCTGAAATAGTCGGTGTGGTGTCATTAGTGTCACCCACTGGGTTTACCGAAAAGGTTGGTGCCGTGGTATCTATAACGCCAGTGGTTGTAGCTGAGGCTTCATTACCCGCTGCATCTATGGCTGTTGCCGTTATTGTGAACTCTCCCTCAGCTATAGGGGCTGTAGCTCCTACTTGCCAAGATCCATCCTCTACAACGACTGCTATCAGGGTTTGCGAGTCACCATTTGAGTCTGTTACTAATACAGTGATCGAGCTACCAGGCTCAACATCCGTTGTGGTACCACTAAATACAGGGGTTGAGTCGCTAGAGTCAGTAAAATCATTTACACTGATAGTAGGTGCAGTTAAATCTATAGTGCCCGTTTGTGAGTCTTGCGCACTATTACCTGCACTATCACTTACATTTGCCACCACACTAAACTCACCCTCAGCTAATGCTTGTGGGACATCTATACTCCATGTGCCATCACCATTTATAGCCGTTATAAATTGCTGCTCAGTCCCTGCACTATCTGTAACAATCACAGTAACCACACTACCCGCTGCTAAACCTTGTGTAGAGCCGCTTATAGTAGGCGTTGTATCGTTTGTATCATCAATATTAGCTATAGTTACGGTAGGTGCGGTTAGATCTATGGTGCCAGTAACCGTTGCTGTACTGCTATTACCAGCTTCGTCATTTACACTAGCAGTAACTGTAAAGTCACCTTCGCTAAGCTCATTAAGTATATCGGCGCTATAGCTTCCATCCGCATTAGTTACTGCAGTAATCGTTTGCTGATTTCCGTCACTATCGGTTATTAATAAAGTGACCTCGGTACCTTGAGGAACATCTACTACGCTACCTGTAACACTCGGTGTTGTATCATTGGTGTCTGCAATTGGGTTAACAGTAATTGCCGGATCAGTTAAATCAATTTCACCTACCTCAGTAGCAGAGGCTGTGTTGCCAGCAGCATCGGTTACTGTTGCAACCACCGTAAATTGACCTTCTACCAACTCATCGGTTGCTTCGATTGACCATGTACCATCAGCATTTGTTGTAACTTGCACCGTTTCTGTTGCGCCGTCACTGCCTGTAAAGGTCACTGTAACCACCGCCCCTGCATCAACATCTTGCGTAGTACCGCTAATTGTTGGCGTAGTATCATTTGTATCAATAATAAAATTAATACTTACGGTCAAATCTACATTACCAACCGTACTTGCTTGTGCCTCATTGCCCGCATCGTCTATAACAGCTGCAACGACAGTAAAATCTCCTTCAGGCAGAGGTTCAGTAACTTGAGCGCTCCAAGAACCATCCTCTTGAGTGACGGCTAAAAGGTTAAACGTACTGCCATCACTTGCAGTAATAGTTAGGGTTATAGTGGTACCAGCAGGCACGTTACCAGTATTACCACTTAAAAATGGCGTGGTATCGTTTGTATCGGCAATAGAATCAATTTGAATAGAGATAGGGGCAAATGTAACTTCACCACTTGTTTGTGCTGATGCTTCATTACCTGCAGGGTCACTCACTGTTGCGGTAACATTAAAATCTCCGCCAGGAATAGCGTTAGGCGATTCAACACTCCACGTGCCATCAGCCTCAAGCGTGGTTGTTAAGGTTTGTACATTACCATCGCTATCGGTTACTAAAACCGTAATTACAGAGCCCTCTGGTGCTCCTTCAACACGTCCTACAAAAGTAGGCGTTGTATCATTAGTGTCTGCAATAGCTGTAACTGTTATCTCAGGGCTAGTTAAGTCAACTAGCCCTTGCTCTACAGCTTGTGCTTCATTACCCGCAGTGTCAGTTACGGTTGCATTAACTTCAAACTCACCTTGCGCTAAAGGGGTAGAAACACTTACAGACCAGCTGCCGTCATCATTTGTTTGCGTTAACAGCGTTTGAGTTTGGCCATTAATATCGGTAATAACTACGCTAATCACAGAGCCTGCCGGCACATCCTGCGCAGAACCTGTAATAACAGGGGTTGTGTCTTGTGTATCGGCAATTGCGTCAATTTCCACGATGGGCGCTGTTAAGTCTATAGTACCGGCATCACTAGCAAGTGCTTGGTTACCAACGCTATCACTCACTTGCGCATCAACAGTAAAGTTACCCTCAGGTAATGCCACACCGACATCTACAGACCAGCTACCATCTTCATTGGTAATAGCTGTTAAAAGCTGTACTTCACCTGTACTATCGGTCACTGTTATTGTTACTTCAGTTCCCTGCGGTACACCCGTTGTAGTACCCGTTAATGGCGGAGTCGCATTATTAGTTTCGTCCGCTACTGTAACTGTAATTTCTGGCGCAGTTAAATCTACACTCGCAACGGCTTGATCAATTGCCTGGTTTCCAGCAGCATCAACAGCCACAGCGTTAACATTAAACTCCCCTTCCGCTAAAGGCGATGTAGTTGTAATACTCCAGTTACCTTGTGCATCAATTTGAGTAACAATCGTTTGTTGTGTCCCAGTGCTATCAGTAAGAGTTACCGAAACGTTATCGCCGGTATTCAGACCCGCTACTGACCCCGTAACCGTCACAGTTTGAGATGCAGAGTCTGCAACAGGGTCAATATTAATTACCGGCGCTGTGGTGTCTATCTCAATAGAAATAGCATCGTTAAACGCATTACCATCAGGGTCTGTTGCCTCTACAACAACGCTAACAGGCCCATCAGCTATAGGGTTAGGCAATGTAATTTCAAACGTGCCGTCAGGGCCAATAACTGCGCTTACTACTTGGGAGTTACCATTTTCATCTGTCACAGTAATGTTGACAGTTTCACCCACTA
Organism: Pseudoalteromonas sp. P1-25; assembly: GCF_001401805.1. Lineage (GTDB taxonomy): Bacteria > Pseudomonadota > Gammaproteobacteria > Enterobacterales > Alteromonadaceae > Pseudoalteromonas. The sequence continues at coordinate 16,805 of NZ_LKDW01000047.1, read as the reverse complement.
AATTTTCACTAGTACCGCTAATTGTCGGCTGAGAAGAGTTTGTTAACCCCACCTCATTTAATGATATTGATGCAGTATCATCAGGTACAACCCCATCAGTGGTATCTCTGATATTTACCGCCTCTGTAGAATTAGGATCAAAGCTTGAATCAAACGCGACACTGTTAGGATTAACTCCCTCAGAAATACGCGTCAGCTGAACAAATGAGCTTCCTCCACCCGAGCCCGCGCCACCAGCACCACCTGCGGCCGTTGCTTCTAAATTATCGAGAATATCGCCATCACCCTCTAACGCATCTAAAAAATCAGTCACATCAGAGTTAGACGCCGTTTGCCCCTCGTTATTATCATTTTGTTCTAAGCTTGCAATAGCCGCATCTAAGCTTTCGTCAAACACGGTAGTTTCGCTGCTATCGCGGGTTTCTTGGGCTAATAAATCAGGGGTAATTTTTACGTTTTGATTAGCAGGAATGGACAGGGTTTCTCCTTGCACATCAATGGTTAGCGATGAATTATCGGCGGTAACCACCAAATCACCAACAGTAATAGTATCGCCCACTTCAAGTGGCTTAATTGTGCCATCTTCTAAAACAACACCAGCAGACCCTTTTAAGTCTATTACTAATAATTGATTAGATTCCATTTCACTTACCTCAAACATAAGAATTAAAAACTATTAATTAAAATGTAGAACAGCAAAACGTATTAGGTACTGTACTCAAGTACAGTTTTTAAAAAATATTAAAAATAAAAAAGTGGTAGATAATAATTTTTATGCTAGCCGAAACGATTATTTGCGAAATATGCATTTATTGACTAAACCATAGGGTAGGTATTGATGGCCTAAGTAACCCCTAAGAGGAAGAAATGATTACAAAAAATACTTTACTAAAGCAAAAAGGAAAGCTGCTTATAGGCTTAACGCTAAGTGCGCTTGGCGCAACGAATATAGTGCACGCCGATGACAGCTCCGTAGCACCCCTTACATACGTTACCAGTAAAGCAATTGAAAATAATCCAGAGGTACAGCAAGCGTGGCACACATTTAAGTCATCAATTTATGGCGTAGATGCAGCACGCTCGGGCTACTTGCCCAGCGTTGACGTATCTGCCAGCGCAGGCTATGAACGCCGAAACTACGGTACTGAAGACGAATACAACCGCAACACAGCAGAACTAAGCGTTACTCAAATGCTCTACGACGGATTTAGAACATCTAACACCGTTGAAAGGTTTGAGCGTATTCAGCTCATTCGGTATTTTGAATTACTCTCACAAACAGAGCAAACAGCGTTAGATGCATCTATTGCATTTTTAGACGTACAAAAATTTAAAGAGCTTGTGACGCTCGCTGAAGAAAATCTGCAAGAACACGAGTCTGTATACCAACAAATTGAACAAAGTGTAGGAGCTGGTGTTGCCCGAGCAGCTGATTTAGAGCAAATTAGTGGGCGCTTATCGCTAGCACAATCTAATGTATTAACCGAGTACGCTAACCTGCACGATGTAACAGCACGTTATTTAAGAGTGGTTGGCGAGCTGCCCGTAAACGATATAAAACAAGCTAAGTTAGATGAGCAAAATGTGCCCATCTCTATTAATCAGGCACTTGATATAGCCTACAAAAATAGCCCTGCCTTTTACGCATCGCTTTATAATATAGAGGCACAAGAAGCCAATGCCCGAGCACAAAAGGCAGCCTTTCATCCAAACGTAGACCTATCAGCCCGTTACGGTACACAAGACAGGGATGAGCTAGGCCTAAACGAGACCAGAACCGAAGCCCGTGTTGGTATAGACATAACCTATAACTTGTATAACGGTGGCCTAGATAGCGCCAACCTTGAACAAGCATACCAAGATGTAAATATTGCCAAGTATCAACGCGATCAAGCTTGTGTTGATATTCGTCAAAGCCTACAAATTGCCTATCATAATGTGAGCAATATAGAGCAAAAGCTACCTACACTAGAAAGCTATAAAAACTCTTCAAACAGAGTAAAAATAGCTTATCGAGACCAATTTGATATTGGCCAGCGCACCTTACTTGATGTACTTGACGCAGAAAATGAAGCGTTTCAATCTAACCGCTCTTATATCGTTGCTCAATACGATAGACAAACAGCCATTTTAACTATGCTTAACGAGATGGGTAAACTACTACCTGCGCTAAATGTTATGTCTGACAAGTACCCAACATTAACAGAGTTAACAGACGATCCAATTGTGCATAACGCACAAAATATATGCCCTAGTTACGATGTAGCTGCTACGTTTAAACGCAAAGCTTTTTTACAAAAGAAAGCCGAGCAGGATAACGCCTACATGAGCGTTACAGCGATGCCTAGATATTTAGAGATACCCGCAGAAACCCCTAGTTTTGCAGATGACGATAATGATGGCGTTCCTAATGAGCAAGACACTTGTCCAAGCACACCAGCGGGAACAAATGTAGATTTATCTGGGTGTACTTTATATGACCAAACAACTGATTCTGTCGAAATAGGTATTCCCTTTTCAGCTGACTCTAGCCAAGTGCGCTCAGAGTACATGCAGGAGGTAGAAAAGCTTGCTGAGTTTTTAAAAAACAACCCAGATAAAAAAGTAGAAATCCAAGGCCATGCCTCATTAGACGGTGATAAAAAATACAACCGTAAACTTTCTGAGCAACGCGCATTTGCCGTTGCACAATTACTTATTGAGCAATTTGGTATAGCACCTAATCGTGTTAAATCGTTTGGTTATGGTATTGACCAGCCTCGCATTAATGAAATTTCAGTGCGTGCTAATGCGGCAAACCGCCGTATCGAGGCGGTGATTACCGATAGTTAAGGGGTACCAAAAAACAAATTTAAAATGTTTTACATAACATTGGATGGTATATGGAATTAAATGATGTACTTGATCATGGTGGCGCACTCGTTGATTGCCTAGCAGTATTGTGCCGCTTTCATGATAAAGATTTTTCGAGGGAGGCCCTATTAAACGGCCTCCCATTAACAGATGGAAATTTAACACCTTCAGGGTTTGCTCGCGCAGCAAAACGCGTGGGCTTTAAATCAAAAGTAGTAAACAAACCTCTCAACCAGATTAATACAGCTTTACTACCTGCCATTATTATTTTAAATAATAATCAAGCCTGTGTAGTAACCGCTATTGATCACAAAAACAATACAGCGCAGGTTATTTATCCTGAGCTAACTGAGTCTGTTGTAGAAGAAAGCCTTGATCAGTTAATTGAAAAATCAACAGGTTTAATTATTTATACTCACCCAGAGTTTATGTTTGATGAACGCTCGCCAGTGCTCGAAAAGCTCTCTAAAGACGGGTGGTTTTGGGGCGTCATAAAAGAATGCCGTTCATTGTACAAAGACGTCATTATATCGGCGATTGCATTAGGCGTCCTCTCTGTTGCCATGCCCTTATTCGTAATGAATGTATATGACCGAGTAGTCCCTAATCACGCTACCGAAACCCTTTGGGTTTTAGCCATAGGTATTTTAATAGCGCTGACCGCCGACTTTGTATTGCGCTTAGTGCGTAGCTACTTTGTTGAGCTTGCGGCAAGTCGTATTGATGTAAAAGTGTCGGCAGTTATTATGGAGCGTGTACTAGGTATGAAGCTTAAAAATAGGCCTTCATCAGCTGGGTCATTTGCTAGTAACATACAATCGTTTGAAGCCGTACGTAACTTTTTTAGCTCAATAACCTTGGTTGCGCTGGTTGATTTACCCTTTGTTGCAATATACCTCATTGTTATTGCAATAATAGGTGTACCACTAAGCTTACCCATTATTGCAGGTGCCCTAATACTTTTAAGTTATGGTATAGCGGCACATAGAAAACTAGAAGCGCTTTCAGAGCAAACCATGAAAGCAAGCTCAATGCGCAACTCTATACTTGTAGAAAGCTTAACCAATATTGAAGATGTAAAAAGTTTTCACAGTGAATGTAAAACCCAATCGACATGGGAAAAGTCGACTATTTATATTGCTCAGGTTAATGCACAAAGTCGCTTAATCTCAAGTTCAATCTCCAATAGTGCAGCATGGATACAGCAATGCGTTGGCGTGATCATTATGATCATAGGTGTTCATCTCGTTATAGAGGGCGAGCTCACTCAAGGGGGGTTAATCGCCGCTTACTTACTTTCATCGCGGGCAATGGGGCCACTTGGTCAATGTGCCGCCGTACTTGCGCAATATCATCATGCCGCCATCGCTATGCAATCACTTAACGAAATAATGGAAAAAGACGTTGAGCGCCCGCCAAATAAACATTGGTTAAGCCATCCTGTATTAAACGGAGACATAGAATTTAAAGACGTATGTTTTAAATATGAAGACGACGCAGGCGAAGCACTTAGTAATATTAGTTTTAAAATTAAAGCAGGCGAAAAAGTCGCTATTTTGGGGCGCAATGGCTCGGGTAAAAGCACCCTCGAAAAACTTATTCTAGGCCTTTACGACCCAACCGCAGGCTCCGTAATGGTTGATAACAATAATATACAACAAATAGACCCCGCAGAACTTCGCCATAACATAGGGTATGTGCCACAAAATATAGCGCTGTTTTTTGGTAGCTTAAAAGACAACCTCACTATTAGTGCGTGGCACGCTAAAGATGAACAAATTATTAGTGCATGCGAAAAAAGCCAGTTATTCGAGTTAATAAACTCTCACCCAGATGGGTTTGACCTGCAAGTTGGTGAGCAAGGTCGCCTGCTATCTGGCGGCCAAAAACAAGCTATAGGTATAGCGCGTGCTCTAATAAATGACCCGCCTATAATGCTGTTAGATGAGCCTACCTCATCGCTTGATCACAATAGTGAAAATAAAATTATTCAAAACTTAAAAACCGCCACTCAAGATAAAACTTTAATTGTAGTCACTCACCGATCATCTTTACTTACACTAGTTGATCGCATCATCGTACTCGATAACGGAAAAATAGTTGCCGATGGACCTAAACAAACAGTCATCGCGGCACTAAATAATCAAACCGTGGAGCAAGCATCATGAGTGACAATAAAAAGCCACTAGAGCAGCGCTCTTTTGAATCGGTAAGTAAAGCCATAGAAGCCCGTAAAAAAGGTAAGCCATCAATCTTCAATCGCTTATTTAAAGGTTGGCTTTCGCCTCCTGAATCGCAAGATTGGGTGGTCGATGCACAATGGGAAAAAATGCAGCAAGAGCCTGCCAGCGCACGTTTTTTATTATATCTCATTTGCATTGCATTTATTTTGCTTACAGTTTGGGCAGGCTTTGCACCCCTTGATGAGGTAGCCCGTGGTGAAGGCCGCGTTATCCCATCAAATAAATTACAGCTAGTGCAATCTTACGATGGCGGCATGGTAGAAAAAATAAATATTAGAGAAGGACAAATTGTTGAAGAAGGTGACGTATTAATAAAAATTGACCCCACGCGGTTTATTTCAAGCTTTAGAGAAAACCAATCTAAAGTGCAATCACTCACCGCTAAAGTAGCCAGATTACAGGCACTTACCAGAAAAGAAGAGCTTGTTTTTCCTGATGAGCTGGTTAAGCAGGTTCCCGAGGCGGTCGCGCATGAGCGCTCAATATATTTAAGCAACCGCCAAGAACTAGAGCAACAAGTGGCAATTCATAAACGCCAGCTTGAACAACGCAGACAAGATCATATTGAGGCAAAAGCTGCTTTGCAACAGCATACAAGCGCTTTAAGGCTAACTAACAGAGAGCTGCAAGTGACCCGTCCATTGCTAAAAACAGGCGCAGTGTCTGATATAGACATCATTAGGTTAGAGCGTGAAATAGTTGATTTAAATGGCGAAATTAACCGCACTAAAGCCGTTATCAACCGCAGCTTATCGGCTATCAACGAAGCTAAAAACAAAGTTACCGAAGTTGAGCTGGCAATGATCAACCGCTGGAACAACGAGCTTTCAGAGGCACTGCTGCGTTTAGAGTCAATAAAAGAAACCGAATCAGGGCTTGCCGACAAAGTAGCTCAAACTGAAATTAAATCGCCTGTTAAAGGCACGGTACAACGTTTATTGGTTAATACCGTAGGGGGCATTTTACAACCCGGCAGCGACGTTTTAGAAATAGTTCCTTTGGACGATCAACTTATTGTTGAGGCAAAAATACCGCCAAAAGATATAGCCTTTTTACGCCCAGGGCAGCCCGCTATGATTAAATTTAGCGCCTACGATTTCGCAGTATATGGCGGACTAGAAGCCGAGGTTCTGCATATAAGTGCAGATACAATTACCGACGATAGAGAAAATACGTTTTATTTAGTGCAATTAAAAACCACTAAAAATAACTTTTCAGAAGAGTTGACTATAATTCCAGGTATGACCACACAAGTGGATATTATCACTGGTAAAAAAACCGTCTTGGAATATTTACTTAAGCCCGTACTCAGAGCTACATCGCAAGCAATGACAGAACGCTAAACTGAATTTATTGGAGTAAATGAATGCGTCAAAGTATATTTATTACACAACCAGAACTAGAATCAAGCCACTGGCGAAGTGCGTTTGCAGGTTGTGTAATATGCACCAAAGAACCAAAGCAAATTAATACCTCGAGTATTATATGGATCTTGGCGGGCACTTCGGGATGGCTTGAACTAGTAAAAAAATACGCACAAAAACGCTTACCGGTTATTGTAATGACCACAAACTTAGAAATAGAGGAGCTTAGAGCAGCCCTGCAAGCCGGAGCAAGAGGCTATGTAGAAGCACTTGCATCTAAAGTAATATTGCAACAAGTGCTTGAAACTATATGCTCAGGCGGCCTGTGGTTACCTGGGCAACTGCTGTCTAATATTGTTGGGGCACTAAGCCAGCAGCAAATAAATTACACCCATGCGTGCGATATCCAAAGCTTAACTAAACGCGAGCGCCAAGTGGTTGATATAGTTACAACAGGGGCCACCAATAAACAAGCCGCTGAGGCACTTAATATTACAGAGCGCACAATTAAAGAACATATGAGTTCAATTTTCACTAAGCTAAAAGTACGCGACCGAATACAGCTTATGTTAGCGGTAAAAGGTAACTGATCACGGCAGATAGGTTAATATTTTTAGTATTTAACTATTTGTTGCCAATATTCACCGCTCTTTTATGATTAAAGAGTCGCTTTACGACTCTTTAATCACACCATCAAAACCCAGGTTCACTAAGGTATCAATATCGTCTTGGCTTGTTACGCCCTGCGCTACGACCTTAATACCAATTGAGTGAGCCAACGTACACACACCACGTAAGAAGGTTTGGTTGTCTTGGCTGTAACTAATGTTATGCGCGTAAATGCTGTCTATTTTAAGCATTTCTAAACCAAACTCTTGAATGTTCTTAATCTTAGTAAACTCAGGCCCCACACGTTTTAGCGCTACTTTGGCGCCCATACAGCGCACCTGCTCGCAAAATTCCTTAAATATATCTTTTTCGTTTACGACAATGTTTTCGCGTATATCAAAACATATATTTTTTGCCAAATCAGGAAAGGCAGACACATAGGTTAATACCGAAGCAAGCGCGGTATCATCCATTAATGTTTGCGCCGAAAGTTCTACAGCAATTAATTCATTAGGCGGCGCTTCACCATACTGTTTAACAATTTGCTTAATTAAGCTCCAATCCAAACGCGCTAATAGGTTTAAACGGTTAGCCCATTGATAGTAATAGCTAGATTTATAATGTTGGCCGCCAAACTCTAAACTTAAGCTAAGTTGATGCTGCAACAAAGTGTCATTAAAGCCCATAATTTCTAAACAATTTAACTGAATAGTTTTTTGCTCAAGTGCGTCTTCAATAGCCTTTTTCCAGCCAGTAGAATCATCAAAAATTTCACTCTTTTGTTTATTATCAATGACTTTTGCTTGCACCCCAGGTTTGTTACCTGCTGTTTTTAATAAACCATCTACGCGGCGTAATAAATCAAAGCGTGTGTCGTTTTTTTCTATGTAAGTACAGCTATGTACAATAGCCAAATCAATGTTTTTGTATTCATCAGCAATCGATTTGTGTAGTACGGTTATTTGCTCGCTAAGCGCCTGTATATCGTCAGTATCACTAAATAAAACGGTAAAATCGGTATGCGATATACGGGCAATATAGTTCTCTGAAAAGTGTGCCTGATTAGATTCTAAAAACTGCGTAAGCACCTGAGAAAAACGGCGTAAAAAGTTAACCATTTCTACACGGCTCACCGATTCACTTATTTTATCTAGATTAACGACCCTAAATAAAAACAAAGCACCATGGGCATGATCTTTCACTTTTTGTAAATGGGCTTCTAATGTGGCACTAAAATATTCTCGGTTGGCAAGCCCTGTAAGCTCATCGTGCTGCGCTTTAAATCGCAGTTCTTCTAAGCGTTTATTGTCTTCTTTTATTATGCGGCTAAAGCGGGTAGATAATAAATTCATCGACTGCACAAGGCGTGCAAATTCAAAGGTTTTTGGCACTTTTGATTTAATAAAACGCTTATCGCCAAAGGCATTAGCTTGATACACCACATCATCAAGTGGCGTTAAAATTTTGCGTAGTAAATACGCACTTATTGCACAGGCAAAAAAAGCAACCACTAAAAAACTAAAAAACAATTTAAGCGCGCTTTCCCACAGTGCTTGCTCAGCATATTGGCTGTGGCTTTCAACAAACAAAGTACCAAATTGCTGCCAACCGTTATTAACTTGCCCAACACCTGGTTGTACATTAAGACCATATATCGCTCTAAACCAAGCCGGTGCAGTATTTTCCAACGTATCAGTAAATACGCGCTTTACAATAACCTCACCATTAGGGTCTTGCAGCTCTATACGTTTGTAGTGGCCGGTATCAAACGTGGCTGACACTAAAAGTTCAAGCTCTACAGGGTCTTTTTCAAGCTGGCTGATCATCAGCGCTAAGGAGCTAGCATTATCAACATTTTTTAAATACAGTTGGGTAGAGAAGTAGTTTTTAGCTGAGTTAGTACTTATTAATACACTACTTATAAATCCCACAAAAATCACCACCAGCAAGGCGATCCAAAGCTCTTGCCTAAGAGTGATTTTTCTTTTTTTGAAAAACTTAAATAAAGAAAATGACGCCATTACCACATAACCCCTTCTTGTGATGTCTGCTCCAAAATTTTACGCCAGCGCGATAGCCTTGCTGTTGGGCTGGCTACGCTTTTCGTCGAGTTATTTGCCCATAAACCTTGGCTGTTAAAACTAAATACAGGGCTTAAATCAACACGCTTTGCAGCAGGTAGCACTTTTGTTATTAAACTATCTAAAATAAGCGGCTGAGCATTAGGCGTAGCAAAGTAACCTAACACCATGTGTGCTTGTGTTTTGTTTGTACCGGCAAGCTTCGCTTTTACGTATATAAGCCTAAGTTTGTCGTCGCTCACACCTAAGGCACGTAAGCTAATATATTTTGCAATGGCATAATCTTCGCAATCGCCTAAGCCACGCCCAAGCGTTTCTAATGGCGTAGCCCAATAGTCATTTTGCTTCCAAAGTTGTATATCGGTTTGGTAACGCAGATTACGAGCAAAAAAGTTGTTTACTATAAGTATTTGCTGTTGTTCTGGTTTATTTTGTGTTTGTACCAACATTCTTTGCCAATTGCGTGCAACAGTCACTCGTGCAGGGCCATACTTTTGCCCCATTAATTCTATAAAGGTATTAAATTGAATAGTTAAACGACTCGCAAACACGCCGCTTGAGAGTAAAAAAAATAGCAGTAGATAGCGCAAATTGCTCTTGCACCAAAAAAATAATTTATTGCAGGAAAAAGTGGGCCTAAGTGTCATTCACAACCCAGCAAAAGAAAAATTAAAAACATACACCAAACGCTACACTACTTGTTCAAATATTATTCGTAACAACAGCATAGCACTCAATATAAAAGGATGAGATATTTTGTATGTGTTTTTTTATGAGATTTAAATTTTAGCGAGACAATATAAGTTTTGCTCAATACATTAACTCACGTAATTATTCGTCGTAGCGTTTATAGTTGATTTATTAAATCAAAGATTTACAAAAAAACGCGTTAAACTTTCCCGCAAATAGTAAAGTTATGCGTATATTCCACACGGTTAACGCTAAGCCAGCTACTGAGTTAGCAACTTGGTATCGCTTTATAACTTAAAGTAGTGGTCAATTACCTAATAGTAGGTCACTTTTTTAACTTCACGCGGCTTAATTTCGCCTATGTATAAGTCATGCACGCGCTTCATGTTTAGCTCAAGCTCCGTCACGTACACATCGTCAACTGAGTAGGTTTTAATTATTTGTGCCCCTTTAATTATGCCCTGTACTTTACTTTCCATGTAATCGTTTTGAGCAATTGCACCTGCTACAGACGTGCCCGCTGTGATTTTTTGCCCATAAACTTGTTCAGTCAGTTCGCGGTATGCCTCAAGCTTAGAGGCTTTAATTGCCATTAATTGCTTTTGTGATTTATTAGCGCCTTGCTGCAAGCTAATAGGTGCATAACCCACCGCTTTAAGAATGGGATAATTATTTGGCTCTACATATGTGTACTCAACATGTTTATCAAACACATTGCTACAGCCGGCAAGGCCAAGGCTTGCTAAAGTAAGTAATATAATTGCACGCATTTATTTGCACCCTTTAAACTAATTACAAAAATAAATGCAGGTTTAATGCCATTAATTGCCTACAAGCTAACATAGAGTATTAATATTGGTGCACTCCTTGCTTAGTTAAAGCGTAATTAACTAATTTGATGTGGAGTACCAGTATGAACACGTTTTTATCGTCACTATTTGCAGGTGTCACTAGCGCTGCTTTATTAACGTTTTCTGCCAGTACTTACGCACAATGGTTTGAATCTACCGGCCATGCACAAATACAAAATGGCGACATTAGCAGCGCTAAATCAGCCGCGATAAAAGATGCAATTACACAGGCATTAGTATTTTCTGGCGCACGGGTTAGCTCAGTGCAAACCTTGGTAGACGGCGTATTGACGCAAGATCAACTTAAAATTAGTAGCCACGGCGAAATCCAAAAAATAGAGCTGGTGAGCGAGCAACGCCAAAACGAGCAGTTTGCCATTACCCTTAGGCTTGATGTATTTGCTCAAACAGAGCAATGCCCACAAAGTAACTTTAATAAATTTGTTGCTGTAACCCAAAGCCAGCTTGTTCATCGAGAGCACGCCTTAATGGGTCAAATATTTGACGTAAATAAAGCCATTAGTAAAAAGTTATTTAGTGCTTTGCAAAGCACAAAAATGAGCGCCCTACCCGTTGCTTACTACAACAAAGCCATTAATGTAGATAATTACTTTAATCAGCAACACGACTATTCAAATGCACAGCTAGAAGAGCTTTCAGCCAGAAGCAACGCGCAATATGTTTTATTAAGCCAAATAACCAATTTAGCGCCAAGCGATAAACTCAATAACGACTACGCCTTTTGGCAAGACGAAACCTACCAGCGCAGCTATGCTATTGAGTTTATGTTGTTTGATGGCACTACGTATGAGCAATTATGGCAAAACAGCTATCATACCCAAGCGGTATGGCCATTCGAAAAAACAGCCATAGTTGATGTAAATAGTGATAGGTTTTGGCAATCACCTTTTGGGCAAAGTATTAATGATATAAATCAAACGGCCAGTTACGATATACAAGCAGCTATGGCGTGTTTTCCTACTAAGGGAAAAATAATGCACATGGAAAACAATAAATTGGTGATAAACCTAGGCAAAGATCATGGCCTTAAAAAAGGCCAACTATTAACCATAGCGCACCATAACTACTTAACTGATGCACAAGGCAATACTATGCCGCATACCATTACCACACTTAACACCCTTGTGGTTGAGCAGCTGTATAAACAAAGCGCAATTGCTGTAAGCCTTAACGATAATCCTTTGCCTGGGGTACAAATAAACGATGTGGTAGAAATTGTAAGCCAAGACGGTAAATAGGGCGTGTAAACCTTTGGTGATTGAATTTGCAGCCGTGTGTTTGGTTTTTAGGCAAGGCAGAGCCTATGAAGTGTGGTTATTCCCCATAAATAGGCGATAACGTAGCATAAAGACCAAACATGCGCTGCCCAACGGGTTCTTTTTAGGGACGATTAACTCCTTGTTGTTCGCTTTTTACTTAGCCCACTAGGTTACAAACCTCACGCCGCGATTTAATCGCCCCTAGATTGAACAAATTTCAATCCACAAAGGTCAACACGCCCTGAGCGCTCGCTTTAAATTTGGGTGCTCTGCCAACCATTGCGCTAATTGCTCAACGCCTGCTAAATGCGGATAATGTTTTCTGCAAGCAAATACCACATTACGTTGTTGATTAGGAAAAATAGGTAAATAACTAACCCCAACACGTTGTGTACATGCAAGCCTAGGTACAAATGTCACCCCATCATTTATAGCCACCAGCGCCAGTAAGGTTTCTAAACTATTGCCCTGATATTGGTTTGACACATCCACCCCCGCAGAAAAACAAAACTTTTGGGCTTGATCTTTAAAGCAATGGCCATCACTTAACATTAATAGGTTGCAACTTTGCAGGTCGCTCAGTGCTACTTTTTTACGGTTAGATAACGGGTTATCGGTTGAAACAGCAACCACAAAATCTTCTTTGTATACGTTAACTGTATGGTAGTTTTTAAGCTCTGGAACGTCAGCTAGAATTGCAAAGTCGAGCTCGCCGTTGTCAAGCGCCTCTAACATAGTTGCTGTTTGCATTTCTATAAACGAAAAGTGGCTATCGCTAAACGCCGCTTTCATAGAGGTTAGTAAAGCGCTAAGTAAATACGGTGCAATAGTAGGAATAATGCCAATTCTTAGCTTACCTTGCAGCGGCCCGTTTGAAGTAGCTGCCAGCTCTTTTAAGATTTCTGTTTGTTCTAAAATAACGTTTATTTGTGTCAACAAACGTTCACCTTGCGCTGTTAATGTAACCTGCTTCGTTGAGCGGTCAAATAAAACAACACCAAGCTCTTGCTCAAGCTTTTTTACTTGCCCACTTAATGTAGGCTGGCTAACAAAGCACGCATCGGCCGCTTTGCGAAAATGCTTATGGTGCGCTATTGCTTTTACATACTCTAAATCTTTTAAGTTCAAATTCATCTCCACCTGATAGGCTACACCTATTAGTTTAATACAAATAAACGATTGGAACTATATTTAAATTCTCGCCATAATGGCTCCAACAAATCAAGAGGAACAAACTATGTTAAAGAATATTGAAGGTCAAACAATCCCAAGCGTTACATTTGCAACACGTCAAAACGACGAATGGAAATCAGTAACCACAGATGAAATTTTTACAGGCAGAACCGTTGTTGTGTTTTCACTACCGGGTGCGTTTACCCCAACCTGTTCATCAACTCACTTACCACGCTACAACGAGTTAGCTGGTGTTCTTAAGCAAAATGGCGTTGATGAAATTGTATGTGTATCAGTAAACGATACATTTGTAATGAACGCATGGGCAGAGCATCAAGAAGCGCAAAACATCACATTATTACCTGATGGCAACGGCGAATTTACTGACGGTATGGGCATGTTAGTCGATAAAAACGACTTAGGCTTTGGTAAGCGCAGCTGGAGATACTCTATGCTAGTGAAAGATGGCGTTATCGACAAAATGTTCATTGAACCAGATTTACCAGGCGACCCGTTTGAAGTTTCTGATGCAGACACAATGCTTGACTACATCAACCCAAAACAAACCAAGCCAGAGCCAGTTACCGTATTTTCTAAGCCTGGTTGCCCTTTCTGTAAAAAAGCAAAAGAGCTACTAACAGAAAAAGGCTACGCATTTGAAGAAGTAGTTATGGGTGCAGGTGCAACATTAACAAGCCTTAAAGCAATTTCTGGCCGTGATACCGTTCCACAAATATTTATTGGTGGACAACACATTGGCGGCTCAGACGAGTTAGAAAAATACTTTGCTTAATTAAGTAAAAAATAGCAGGGGCGTAAAAGCCCCTCTATATCAATCTCATCGCTCAGATTGAAAATAATAAAGGATACCACTATGAAAGAATTGCAAACCGATGTTGTTGTTATAGGTGCAGGTACTGCAGGCTTAAGCGCATACCGTAACGCAAAACAATTCACCCCTAACGTTTTAATGATTGAATCAGGCCCCTACGGTACTACCTGTGCACGCGTTGGTTGTATGCCAAGTAAATTACTGATTGCCGCAGCCGAAGCCGCGCATTCAATTGAAATGGCACCTGCATTTGGTGTACATAGCTCAAAGCCACGAATAGACGGCAAAGCAGTTATGGCACGTGTTAAAAGCGAACGAGACCGCTTTGCAGGATTCGTAGTAGAAGCCGTAGATGACATACCTGATGAAGATAAAATTCGGGGTTACGCTAAATTTTTAGACGCCAACCGCGTACAAATTGACGATGACATCATTATAACCGCTAAACGTTTTGTTATTGCTACGGGTTCGCGCCCATCATACCCTGGCGTGTTTAATAACTTTGGCGACAAACTAATTATTAACGATGATGTATTTGACTGGGATGACCTACCAGAATCAGTAGCCGTATTTGGCCCAGGTGTAATAGGCCTAGAAATTGGCCAAGCACTGAGCCGCTTAGGCGTAAACGTAAAATTATTTGGTGTTGGCGGCGCGATTGGCCCACTTACCGACCCAGTCGTAAAAGACTATGCAAACACTGTTTTTGCTGAAGAATTTTTTGTAGATACCGACTCAAACGTATCTGACATGATGCAAGTTGGCGATAAAGCCCAGCTTACTTACACCGATAAAGACGGTGCTAAACACACCGAGCAATTTGACTACGTACTTGCAGCCACAGGTCGAGTACCCAACGTAGACAAACTAGGGTTAGAGAATACCGGCATAGAGCTTGATGAGCGCGGTGTACCACACGCAGACCCGCATACAATGCAATGTGGTAACTCAAATATATTTATAGCAGGCGATGCCAGTAATATGATCCCTCTGCTACACGAGGCATCTGATCAAGGCACTATTGCCGGCCAAAATGCTGGGCGCTTCCCCGATGTACGCATTGGCCTTCGCCGCGCTAAAATTGCCGCCGTATTTAGTGACCCGCAAATAGCAATGGTTGGCGAAAGTTATTCGCAAATTACAGAGCGCCTAGGTGAATGTGGTTGCTTTGAAGTAGGCGAAGTGAGTTTTGAAAACCAAGGCCGCAGCCGAGTAATGCTTAAAAATAAAGGCCACATGCGCGTTTACGCAGAACAAGGCACAGGCTTATTTTTAGGTGCAGAATTTATTGGCCCACAAGCCGAACACCTTGCTCATTTATTAGCTTGGGCTGTGCAAAACAAAATGACCGTACCAGAAATGCTGGACATGCCATTTTACCACCCAGTAATTGAAGAAGGTTTACGTACTGCCCTTCGCGATTTAAATGCCAGACTTAAATTTGGTCCAGATATTATTAACAGCTGTATGGAATGTGGACCAGGCGCTTAAGTCCTATACAGCAACAAAACAAATACATACTTGCTAACAAAAAGCCAAAACAGTCGTTTTGGCTTTTTTATGTGCTTTTTTAACCCTCATACCAACTGTATTAAATTATGCGTTACTTGTAGCCACAGATAAATAAAGTAATAACAACGCATTAATTTTGATATGTACCTGTTCTACTTAAAAATTTACAACGCCGCTTACGCTTTATTTAGCGCGCTAGAATGACTAAATATTTAATTAGATTGCTATAACCTCTCAAAAATTATTTTAGCTGTTACACTTATTTGATAACTCAATCACAACAAGATGGAAAAGCTATGCCCAATAATAAATTTAGACTAGTCACCCGCAGCGATTTTGACGGCTTGGTATGTGCCGTACTGCTCAAAGACTTAGACCTAATTGATGACATTTTATTTGTACACCCAAAAGACATGCAAGATGGCAAAATAGACATAACTGCAAACGACATTACCACTAACCTACCCTACGTTGCAGGGTGCCACATTGCATTTGACCATCACTTAAGCGAAACCGTACGTAACGTCAGCGATATTAAAAACCACGTAATTGACCCTAAAGCCCCTTCTGCTGCACGCGTTGTTTATGATTATTATGGCGGCGCAGAAAAATTTCCAAATATCAGCACAGACATGATGGACGCGGTAGATAAAGGCGATGCCGCGCAGTTCTCAAAAGACGAAATACTCAACCCAACAGACTGGGTATTAATGAACTTTATCATGGATGCACGCACAGGCCTTGGCCGCTTCCGCGAGTTTAAAATTTCAAACTACCAATTAATGATGAAACTCATCGATGCCTGTAAAGATCAAAGCATCGAAGAGATTTTAAAAATGGAAGATGTAGCTGAACGCGTTGCGCTGTATAACGAGCATAACGAAAAGGCCAAAGCGCAAATAGCACAATGTGCAACCGTGCATAAAAACCTCGTGGTACTAGATTTAACCCAAGAAGAAACCATTTACGCCACCAACCGCTTTGTTATTTACGCCCTATACCCCGACTGCAATATATCAATTCACAAAATGTGGGGCCTTAAAAAACAAAACGTAGTGTTTGCCATAGGTAAATCAATCACCAACCGCAGCTCAAATACCAATGTGGGCGAGTTATGCCTTAAATACGGCGGTGGCGGCCACTTAAACGCCGGTACTTGCCAAGTAGAAACCAGCAAAGCCGAAGCGGTACTGGGTGAGCTGATTGATAAGATTACCAGTGATGGTTAAGCTTTTAGCTTTTAGCTTTTAGCTTTTAGCTTTTAGCTTTTAGCTTTTAGCTTTTAGCTTTTAGCTTTTAGCTTTTAGCTTTTAGCTT
>NZ_LKDW01000046.1 GCF_001401805.1 Pseudoalteromonas sp. P1-25 | reverse complement strand
TGTCCGAGTGGCCGAAGGAGCTCCCCTGCTAAGGGAGTATAGAGTTTGTAGCTCTATCGAGGGTTCGAATCCCTCCTTCTCCACCATTTCTTATTAAAAACCGCTTAGTTGCGGTTTTTTTGTGCCTAAAATTTAACAGCCAATGTACCAAGGAGGGTGAGAACTATCCTAGGGTTCGATAAAATGTATGGAATAGTTTAAGCCGCCGTAAGCGTTGCGACGCAATTAATTACATAGATGTAATTAAGCTAACCCCTCCTTCTCCACCATAACTTTTATCAATCCGTAATTACTTAATTACTTTTAGAGGGATAAATGCCGCTATCAGAGTTAAAAGCTCTCATTTACGACTGCATGGAAGCAGAAGTTAGGCCAATGCAGGAGCAATTGCCAAGAACAACTAAATAGTAAACTTTTTCCTAGCTATCAACACGTTTACCTATCCTCAAAATAAACCTTAATCAGGGTTACTGGAATTATTAAAGCCACGTTGTTGCGATGAAAAATAAAACACATTGAATACACTTTGTAGTTACGGCATTATTAATCACATCAACAGTCGCGTAAGTTTAATTATGTTTCGTCTAATAACACCTTTAATAGGTTTTGTCGCTTTAAGTACACACGCAGCCCAAGACATTACGGTATACAAATGCACAATCAAAGGGGTCGCTACATTTAGCCAAACACCATGCGCTGACAATGCAGAAGTAATTAAACTAAAGCAACCTATGATTGCCGATAAATACGGCAATAATGCAAACTCACCGACTATGCCTGGCGCCTCTGTAGATAACTACATAGAGATCCAAAGAATCGAGCGTGAAATTAAACGCCACCAGCTTACTATTAAAAATTATAAAGAAGACTTAGCCAACGCGACCCAACAAGCCAGCTATATTACTCAAGACCAAGCTAATAGAATGGGCGCCGAATCAATAGCCGATGCAATTGCCACCAAAACTGCGACCATTCAAAACCGCTATAACGCACTCATTAGCGCCGTAGAGCAACAAGTTTCTATTTTACAGCATCAAAAACAACAACTTAGCAACCAACCTTAACGGCTACATAAACTGCTTGCAGGTTACACAGCCTGCACTTTGTAAAACATGTATAAAAAATACCGCAAATAACATACTGTTCGCTATACTGATATTTAAAATTAAGCCCTTTTGAAAAGTCAGGAAGCTATGTGAAAAATTTTAATTCAAAATATCATTCTGTTGTCTTTTACATAGTTTTTTCATTAGCGTACTTTTTAATTGGGATCTCACTTACAAAACTCGCCTTTAATACTCAAATTATTCCCGTATGGTTGCCTGCAGGCATTGCTTTAGTCGGATGCTATATTTGGTGGTGGCGCTTTGCTCCAGCGCTTTTTGTAGCAGCCTTTGCATTTAATTTTAATATTTTTGATAGTTCAGCACACGATATGGTGTTGGTTGGCAACACTTTCAGCCAAGCCACCTATATTGCGATTGGTATTGTATTGCAAGCAATGGTGGGGGCTGGCTTACTAAAGTATTGGCTGGGTCACCCGCTATTTTTTAAAAAACGCGCAAGTATCATTTATTTTATTTTTGTTGTAGGGATTGGGGTAAGCTTAATCTCTGCAAATTTTGGGGTATTTGCACTAAGCCAATTTAATCCCGCGTACGATATTAAAGATCATTGGCAAAATGTTTTATTTTGGTGGTTAGGAGACTCATTAGGGGTCATTATTGCTACCCCGCTACTATTGGTCTTAACTCAGATTAAAGGGGAAAATAGGCCAATAACACCGCTGCCTACTTTAGCGGTGTGTAGTATTTTATTTATATCTGTTGCTATAACCACTCAACTTTATAACCAAGAAAACAGGCAAAACACCGTTAAAGTCGCTGAACGTGAAGCGCAGGTGATAGAAAGTAGTTTATATCGCTATATCAACCAAAGCTTAATCGCGGTGCAAAGCTTAGCCAGCCAAGTGCAATCTACCCCAAATTTGAATCAACAAGACTTTTATGCCTATGCTAGTGAGTTATTAGCACAGCATTCATTTATTAAAGCGCTTTCGTGGAATCAAAAAATAGCGCAAAGTGAGCAAGCTTCATTTACCCAAGAAGTTGCCAATATATACCATCTAGACTTTGAAATTGTGGGGGAACCTCTTGAGCCAGACGATCCTATGGTTATTGTTAAGTACATTGCCCCTTTTAATGGCAACCAAAAAGCGGTTGGTTTTAATGTATATTCAAACCCAGATAGAAAAGCGTCGTTAATCAATCCAGCAATTAAATACCAGCCAGTTAGCACAAAAATTATTCAACTAGTGCAAACATCTGAGCCAGAACCAGCCTACCTACTATTTGCACCCGTTTACGAGCATCAACAGCAAAAAACTATTATAAAAGGCTATGCAACAGGTGTGTTTTTAGTACGTAATATTATTGAGCAAGCGATTAGCGAACAACAATCAGAAATGTTTTCTATTGCACTCTATGAAGATGAAAATAAGCCCGCCTTTTACAGTAACTACGGCAAAAGTTTAAGTATTGCACAGGGCAGCCGTATTATGAGGCTAAAACTTAACTTTGGAGGGCAAACGTGGAATGTACAATTGGCTTTAAAAGAAAAATACCTTGCCCCACATAGTAACCAACTAACACTATTTTTAATGGCCTTACAGTTAGTTGTATGTGCTTTAATTTTAACTGTTTTACTACTTTTTAATCAGCAACAAATAGCCCTTACCCGAAAGGTTGCAGAGCGCACTCACTCGCTTGCGCAAGCCAAAAAGCAATCAGACTTAGCTAATCAGGCCAAAAGTCGATTTTTAGCCAATATGAGTCACGAGATACGCACACCATTAAATGCAGTTATTGGTTTTTCATCATTAGCGCGTAAAGAAGATAACGCACAAACACTTATTGGTTACCTAGATAAAATAAACTCTTCATCTAAAAGCTTGCTGAACTTGATTAATGACATACTCGATATTTCAAAAATTGAATCACATAAGCTCAAGCTCGAAAGCACAGCGTTCGACTTAGATACAATTATAAAGCGTATTAACACAATGTTTGAAGCCAGTGCAGCCAACAAAGGGATTGGCTGGCAGGTTACAAACCAACTTCCGGTAGATACTTGGTATATAGGCGACCCTTTACGATTTGAGCAAGTAGTGCTGAATCTTTGTAGCAACGCTATAAAATTTACAGAGCAAGGTAAAGTAGCGGTGGCTTTTGATGGAGAGTTTATCAGTACTGACAAAGTCAAAATAACAGTCACCGTGACAGATACCGGTATTGGTATAAAACCAACTCAGCAATCCAAGCTCTTTAGTGCCTTTACTCAAGCAGACGACTCAACATCAAGACGCTATGGCGGCACAGGTCTAGGCTTAACTGTTGTAAAAGAGCTCACTAAATTAATGGGCGGTAATATAACACTGCAAAGTGAGCCAAATGTAGGTTCTACGTTTAAGTTTGACGTTATACTTAAAACAAGTCCCGCTCAAGAACCAGCCGAGCTCGTATACTCGGGCATTAAATTGGCAGCCTTAAAAATACTTGTCGCAGAAGATAACCCTGTAAACCAAATGGTTATTAAAGCTATGCTAGGTTCACTAGGCATTGTTGCGCACATGGTAGAAAATGGCGAAGCGGCAGTAGATATAGTAAAAGAGCAACACTTTGACTTAATTTTAATGGACTGCCAAATGCCTGTAATGGATGGTTACAGAGCCACCGCACTCATTAGGCAATTTAAAAATGAGCAAGAACTGCCTATTATCGCGCTGACCGCCGATGTTATGCCTGAAGACAAAGCCCATGCTCAAGCTGTTGGCTTTAATCAGCATCTTGCAAAACCACTAGACCTAACTAGGCTAACCGCATGTTTAGCGCAATACGCTGAAATTGAAGAGTATTAGTACAACAATACGTAAATAAACACACTGGTGTTTTAATTTTGGCTTAAAATGCATGCACTCATAATAAAGCAGCCCAAGGTAAGCAGTAATGGCAACTTTTACCCACCAATGGTTTAATAATATTAACCAAATAGACGCACACGAGTGGACTCGTTTATTTGGTAATGAGCCCTTTACCCGCCATGCATTTTTATATGCATTAGAGCAGAGCCACTGTGTAAACCAAGAAACCGGTTGGCAGCCTCATCACTTAGCGGTTTATGAAGCTGACAAGTTAGTCGCACTCGCGCCTGGGTATTTAAAAAGCCACTCATACGGCGAGTATGTATTTGATTGGGCGTGGGCAGAGGCCTTTGAGCAACACGGATTAGCCTATTATCCTAAATGGCTAAGCGGTGTGCCTTTTAGCCCCATTGAAGGCCAACGTATTGCCATTGCTCATGCGAATACACAAAGCGTATACGAGTACATAAAAAAGCAATTAAATTTAACGAGTATAGAGCAAGGTTGGTCTGGCTGGCATGTTAACTTTTGCCCAAAGATGCAAGCTCAAGCCCTGTGTACTGACGATATAATGCAGCGTGTGGGCGTGCAGTTTCAATGGTTTAATAAAGGCTTTAAAACCTTTGACGATTTTTTGAATACACTCACCGCACGCAAACGAAAAACACTAAAAAAAGAGCGTGCTAAAATAGCACAGCAAAGTATTACCATTGAATGGCTACAAGGCTCGCACATAAGCCCTGAAACAATGCAGCTATTTTGTGAGTTTTATCAACGTACTTATTTAAAGCGTTCTGGGCATTTAGGGTATTTAAATATTGAGTTTTTTACTTTATTACAGGCACTAATGGGCGATCAGCTAATTGTTATGCTTGCCAAAAAAGACAACAAAATAGTGGCAGCAACGCTAAGCTTACAGGGCGAAAACACCTTGTATGGCCGCTATTGGGGCGCCAACGAAGAAATAGATTCCCTTCATTTTGAGCTGTGTTACTACCAAGGGATTGAATTTGCGATTAAGCATAATTTACATTGCTTTCACTCGGGCGCTCAAGGTGAGCATAAAATACCTCGTGGGTTTGAGCCTGTTTTTACCTACTCCAGCCACTATATTGTTGAACCCGATTTTAGAGCAGCAATAAACGACTACCTAAAGCGAGAGCGCCAACATATGACAATGTATAAAACGCAGTGCGCTGATTTACTGCCGTTTAAAAACCAATA
This sequence comes from Pseudoalteromonas sp. P1-25, assembly GCF_001401805.1. Taxonomy (GTDB): domain Bacteria; phylum Pseudomonadota; class Gammaproteobacteria; order Enterobacterales; family Alteromonadaceae; genus Pseudoalteromonas. The sequence continues at coordinate 14,637 of NZ_LKDW01000046.1, read as the reverse complement.
ACTGATTATTAGCTGGCATAGCTGTATCACTTATGAGTGTAAGACCTGCTTGTGTTGCTAATTGCTCTATAGCCTCAAAATCACGAATACCGCTAAGTGGGTCACGTTGCGTTAAAAAGCGATCGAATTCTTCATTACTTGCACTTGTAAACTGTCCTTGGTATTTAAAAGGGCCATAAATACACACTACACCCTGACTTGCTAAGTGCGTTGCAGCCCCTTTAAAAAACTGCTCAACCAACGGCCAACTTACTATATGCAACGTATTTGCCGTGTAAATGGCATCCACGTTATTTACCGGCCATGCATAATTTAAGTCAAGCTCAAGAGGGCCGTGTAAATTAGTTAAATTTGCCTCCTTAAGCCATAAATTTATGCCCTCATGGTTTATACGTCGATCACTTGTATACCACTGTAGATGCGGTAATTGCTCAGCAAAAAACACACTATGCTGCCCCGTACCCGAGCCGACTTCAAGTACCGACTTTGTCTTATCAAAAACGGGTTTAAGCACCTCTAAAATAGGACCCTTATTGTTTTCGCACGCTTGTGAGAAAGGTTTATTCATGATTTGCACCAATAGTGAAATTTATTGCACAACATTAACGCAAAAAAATGACACTGAACAATTAAAGTTTTATAGATAATTTATAAAAGTGAGTTAATTCATGGCACTAAAATAAAAATAAGCCGATGGTATGTATTATGCTTTAACTTAATCAACCCTAAGTAGGGTGTATTACCAATATTAAATACGAGGATAAAATTATGCATACCCCCCCTTACACCGCTGTAGACGCTGTTGTCTCAGTGACAGAAAAAACCACCGAAAAACCAATTAGTACCTGTGATAGTAGAGCCACTGTAATCGACTTACTTTCTCACTGTAACCAAAATCAACAGGCGCTAAAAAAACATGAAACAGACCAAATATTCATTCTTGGCTATAATTGATATTCAATTAAACGCTGCAAATAAATTTAATAATAACTGTTTACACTGAAACCGATTAAATGTAATGATAACTATTATCGTTAACTTGAATCGGTTTTTTTATGTCTCCCTTTCAGGCATTACAGCCTTATCATCATGAACTTGCTTGTAACTGCTTACGCCCAGGCTTACATGCGCCTATGGTGGTAGCTCACTACATAGAAACCGCTTTAAACGTTGCTAAAAGCTTTGAAAAACAGCGTAACCCCTTACTACAAGAGTTATATTTATTACGCACTCACCATGAAATTATCAATAAAATGTGCGACCCTCTAATACACAATGCCATTCGCAAGCAATGCCTTGAGCAGTTATATAAACCCTTATTGGCATTAAAACGCTTTTACTATGCACATAACGATACTGAAAAATTTTTAAAACTTGAGCGCGAAGCTCGCGTACTCAGTCACGAATTTAACCCTTTTTAAGGAGCGACTTATGAGCAATTTTAGAACCGAATCCGACAGCATGGGTGAATTACAGGTCCCTAGTGATGCGCTATATCAAGCACAAACCCAGCGTGCAGTTAACAACTTTGCTATTAGTGACTTAGCCATGCCAAAACAATTTGTAACAGCGCTTGCATACATTAAACAAGCCGCTGCACAAAGTAACTTTGAGCTAAATCACTTAAGTAAAAGTAAAGCCAACGCTATTGAGCAAGCATGCCAACAAATTATTGATGGCGAGCATTATGAGCATTTCCCCGTTGATATTTTTCAAACTGGTTCAGGCACCAGCTCGAACATGAATGCGAATGAAGTTATCGCAACCCTTGCAACCCGTATAGGTAATGAGCTAGTTCACCCTAATGATGATGTAAATATGGGCCAAAGCTCTAACGATGTAGTACCGACAGCCATAGCCCTTAGTAGTGCTATTAACGTGGTTTATGAATTACTGCCATCTCTTGAAAAACTATCGCAGAGCTTAGAGCAAAAAAAGGCAGGCGTTGGCAAAATAGTTAAAACAGGGCGTACGCATTTAATGGATGCCATGCCCGTTACGTTTGAGCAAACGCTAAGCGCGTGGCAGTCACAAGTAAATAATGCTGCCTCTGGTATTCGCCATAGCTTAGAGCGAGTGTGCGAGCTTGCTCAAGGCGGGACTGCTGTTGGTACCGGCATTAATGCAGATGGTGAATTTGCTTCAAAATTTGCTAAAAACTTAAGCGCAAATGTGGGTATAAGCTTTAAACCAAGCAGTAACTTTTTTTACAACATTGGCTCACAAGATGCCATTGTAGCGCTTTCAGGTCAGCTAAAAGTATTGGCCGTAGCACAAATGAAAATAGCTAATGACTTACGCTGGATGAACTCGGGCCCACTTGCTGGACTTGGCGAAATAGAGCTTGAAGCACTGCAACCTGGCTCGTCGATTATGCCTGGCAAAGTTAACCCAGTGATCCCAGAAGCGGCAGCTATGGTAAGCGCTCAAGTTATAGGTAACGATGCAACCATCACTGTAGCAGGCCAAGCGGGTAATTTTGAGCTAAACGTCATGCTACCGGTTATTGCACATAATATTTTACAAAGCATTGAGCTACTTGCTAATAGCGCACAAGCATTGGCAGATAAAGCCATTGCAAGTTTTAAAGTAAACCAAACCAATATTGATAAAGCACTGGCTAAAAATCCAATTTTAGTGACTGCGCTGAATCCGGTGATCGGTTACGAAAAAGCAGCCAAAATAGCTAAGCAAGCGTATAAAGAAGCCCGCCCCATCATTGATGTGGCAGAGCAAGAAACCGACCTTTCACGCGGTGAATTAGAAAAGCTGCTTAACCCCACTAAACTTACTCAAGGCGGTTTATAAAGGTAAATCTAAAACGGCTTTAATTACTTGATAATATAGTTTTTATTGCCGTTAAAAATGCACCGTGTATGATAGTGATGAATAATTCATCACTATCAAGGTTTATTATGCGTACTCCACTGTTAGCCCTACTTTTACCACTTTGCTTAACCGCATGCCTAGAAACAACATCGCAAGATGCAGCCACTCACTCGGTGAACGAGCTTAAAGAAGTACCGCATAAAGAAGTACCTCAACAAACCAATAGTGAAAACAAGCACACACCCTCTACTGATGCATCTCAACCAATAAAAACCGCTTTAAAAGAAGTATCACTTAACGATATTAAAGCCGCAAAAAGCGAGCTTAATACGTTAATTGCCAATACTCAGTGCGATACCTCGGCACAATGTAAAGTTATGCCAATAGGAAGCAAAGCCTGCGGCGGACCAAGTGATTATGTTATTTATTCAACAAAAGCAGCTAAAGAGGGGCAAGTCAGTTCGCTTGCAAAGCAAATAACAACGCTTGAAAAAGCCTACAACACACAAAATGAAATGATGAGCACATGCCAGCATTTAACTTCTCCAAGCACGCAGTGTGTTGAAAATAAATGTGTTAAACTTGAAGGCTCAGCGGTAAGTGTATTTTAAGGACAAGGTTATGAGTTGTTTGCCATCAGCAATTAAATTATCAATTGTGAGTGTTGCCACCAGCGCTATGCTATTACTTAGCGGCTGTGCGAGCACATCATCAAGTACTGAACAAGATCAGAATTTGTCTGACTTGAACTACGACCTTAATAACATTGTTAGTGATAATAGTTGCACCGCAAGCTTTCAATGTAAGGTACTCGAAGTAGGTGCACGCGCGTGTGGTGGGCCAAGTAAGTATGTTGTGTATTCAACACTTAACACCTCTCAAGAGCACGCCGAAGAAGTGGCCCATAAAATTACACAGCAACAAAAAGCACAAAATAAAGCGCAAGGTTTAACCGATTGCTCACCCGTGCTTGAAGTGCAAACCTTGTGTATTAATCAGCAATGCCAAGCGTTTGATATAAAATAGCTATACACTATTTAAACCTTAAATTAAGCGTTAATTTAATAACGGAATTAGCGCTGATATAACCACCACCAACACCACACAAATTCCTGCTTTAACAATGTACTTCATTGGCATTTCTTTTTTTACCCAGTACGCATAAATAAAGCGCACAAAATAGCTGGCGGCAGTGCCAAACAAAGCAAATATAATAAGGTAAGTAATCAGTATAGTATTCAAAGCAGTACTTCTTTATAGTTGTTGCCCTTAGTGTAAGGGCTTAGTACAAAGAACGCAAAACACTGCTTTTATTGAGCCCCACACTTATATTAAGTGGTTAGTAACCCAAAGCGCTGATGCACTATTTAGCTTTTTTTGTGTGGGCAATTAAAAGCTCAGCAACTTGCTGTTTTACAGCTCGCTTATCATCACTTTGAACATTAAATCGTGTTGCTAACTGGGCTATTTCATCATCGTTTAAATTAAACGATAGGCGCTGACGTGTTTTTTTAGATTTTACATCTAAGCCTAAAATTTTACGGATCATATCTGAGGGCGTAAGCTCTTGGTCTATGGCCTGCTTTTTTATCGACTTTTGTACTTCGCTGCTTAAATCAAATGCCATTTGTGTGGCACGCACAGCTTGCTCTTGACGTAACCACTTGTCTTTAGCGTCACTCACTTCGCATCTCCTGGAAACAAGTCGACTATATCAGTAATTGGGCGTGTTAGCGTCAGTGACACTTCGGTCTCACCGCCATCCCATATTTCAATATTTAAGCCGTGCCCTTCGTCCGGCGATGCTAAACAAATCATTTCACAAGGTTCGCCACCCTCTTGCTCATAACGCGGCAATGACTGACCACGAAAATCTTTGTTATGGAAATAACACACATATGGCGACTCACTTTGCTGATAGCTTTTAGCTAAAAACTGCATAAACTGCTCAGGCGTATTTTGCACCTGTATATGGGTTAACGACTCTTCATCAAAAATGCGCGCAAATTCGTCTAGACCAAATATTTGCTCTACGTCGTCACGCTGAATTTTGATTGAAAAATTAGCCCACTGCTCACCATCATCTTGCTCAATTTGTAAAAATACCACCTGTCCGCTGTTCGTCTCTAGCACAAACTCAGTATCACTACTGTGCTGATATTGATAAGTTTGAATATCAATAACACGCAGCGTTTGCCCTTTTAACCACGACGGATATGCAAATGAGTCTATAACGCTAAACATGTCACCTTTTTTAAGCTCACTCGCATGGTTAAGCTGACGTTCTGGCTCTTTTTTTGATTTGAAAAAATTAAACATAATGAGACATCCCTTAAGCAAAAAAGGTAACTAAGCTAAGCTTAATTACCTTTTGTAAATAATGTACTAACTATTAGCCGTTTTGCTTGGCTTTAATGCGCGCTAAAATATCAGCACTTTTTGGGCTTGTATCGCCAATACCGGCTTCAGCCATTTTCGCTTTTAAATCGTCGCCATTTGTATCTGACTCAAGTTGCTTTGCAGCGCCTAACTGGTCGCTACGATCTTGCTGACGCTGTTTAATACGCTCAAGCGACTGGCGAGCCGAGGTCATAGACGAGCTATTAGTATTAAGCGTGCTGTTAACAGCCATTGTTGCTTGCTGTACGCTTTCTGTGGTTTTAACCATAGTAAGCTGACGTTGGTTTTCTTTAATCGACTTTTCAGCGTCTTTAACTTGCTGCTTAAGCGTTACAATGTGGTTGCTAAAGCCTGCTAAGACTTGCTCATGCTCTGCTTTTTCAGCTTCAAAATCACCAATTTTTTCTGCAATTTCTAATGCTAAGGCTTCGTTACCTTTTTCAAGAGCTTGGCCTGCATACGCTTCGTGCTCAGCAATTGAGGCATCTACCGCGCTAATTTTACGCTTAGTTTGCATTTCTTTAGCCATTACTTCTGTAAGGCTTTTTTTAGCACGATTAAGTGCATTTTGCGCATCTGCTATTTCTTGTTCAAAAATACGGATACCGTTTGCATCTACAATTGCTTCGCCCGCTTCACGCGCGCCGCCACGTACTGCTGTAAATAATTTTTTTAATATACTCATAATCTTAACTCCACTAACTAGTTACTAATCGTTTAAATACAAGGTCACGGCTTCTAGTGCGTCAATAGCGTTGTCTGCTAGTGTCACTAGTTCGTGGGTAATATCATCTAATGATGAATTTACCGACAGTGCACCAAAAATCGCGTATTTGTTATCGATTTTAGCAAATGCACTCAGTGGAATTGGCACGTTTAAACGCAGTAGTGTTTCGTTTAACTCGTTGCGTAATTCACTTTTTACTTCATCTTCGCCAAACAAGTAGCTAATACATAACAACTGCTCTTGTGTTTGCGTAACAAAAATTGGAAGCTCATCGTTTCCATCAACTATGACTTGTAAAACATCTTGCTCGCCAGGATTGGCAATCAAGAAAGACTCAAAGTTAGCGCCTTCGGTTTCAAAAGAAGCTAATTTTATTGAAAGTTCATTTAATTCCATGTCTCTGCCTTTTTGCTGTTTGACATATTATGTCTGAGTTAAGATTCGCATGGTCGACATAATATGTCAACCATGTTTTATTAATTTTTATACAATTCGCTTTCTATTTGCCACGCATTACGGTAGTAATCATATAGCTGACCCGAACCTAACCTATTGACTTCAATACTTTTAACTTGTTCAAAATACTGGTTAGGAAATACAAAGCTGGCTAATAAATATTCTTTGCTTACCCACCTTGATGGCACCGGCATAGCGCTTATATTTTTAATTCGCCCACTGGCTGGTTGACCCATTTTAGTGGCAATAGTCCACCCCCACTGTCCAAATGAAGGAATATTTTGCTGGTACTGCTCAACATAATCAAAACCAGCCGCTTTTACCGTTTTAGCAATACTTAAAAATGCTTTTTTGGCATGATAAGGCGAGGTTGACTGCACCGCCATTGCGCCATCGGGGGCCAAAAGTTGACGTACATGGTTATAAAAATAGTCGCTGTACATTTTGTTTAAATCGGGGTGATTTGGGTCCGGTAAATCAATTAAAATAGTGTCAAATTGCTTACCTTGATCAAGCAACTTTTCAACCTCTAAAAACGCATCGCCCACAATAATATTTGCACGCGGGTCTAACATTGAACGATTATTTAGCGCTAATAATCGCTTACTTATAGACTCAGGCGGTGTAAAATCTCCGTCTTTATGGCCAAATAAATTGAGCAGCTGTGCATCTAAATCAATTAACGTTACCTCGTTCACTGGCCACTTTAAAACATCTCTAAGGGCAAGCCCGTCACCACCACCAATAATTAATACGTTATCGTGCCGGTTTGATGCGAGCATGGCCGGATACACCAGCATTGAATGATATATTTGCTCATCAATACTTGAGAACTGTAAGCGCCCATTTAAATACAAATCGGTAATAGGCACTGGCTGGTTTTTGCTTAAGCGCTCAGTTAATACGACATGCTGGTATTTAGTTGCTTGTGAGTAAATAACTTTATCTTTGTAAAGCACATTACTTAAGCTGTTCATCCAGCTACTTCCCATCACTAAAATAAACCCAAACAGTGCCAGTAATACTATATGGCAAACTAAAAGTGCCTTAGCAAAGCGCACATGAGCATGGTAGCGCCATAAAAAGGCGAGCCCTGCCAATATGTTAAAAAGTGCTGTCCACGCTGCAGCTTGCATTATAGGCATCGCCAGCATAATGCTTACCCAAATAGCCGCACCAATACCGGCGCCAATATAATCGGCACCATAAATGGTGCCTGCATTGTTTTCTAAAAAGCGCCCGTACACATGTTGGCGAATACGCGCAATAAGCGGTATTTCCATACCAATAAACAAACCCAGTACTAAACCAAACACATAAGGTAAAAAGCGTGACCACTCTTGTAGCTTTTGAAATACATAGCCGTTAAGCACAATATCTGGCGGTAAATTAAAAATACTAGAAAACAAATGAGGAAGAGAATAACTTACAGCAATTACACCGGCTATTGCCAAAATACAGCCCATACCAATCAGGGCAATAATACTTTCCAGCCAAGCAAAGGCGGTAAAAGCATCTTTAAACCAACGGGCTAAAAATGCGCCTAAGCCCATAGCAACTATCATGGTGCCAATCATGGCATAGATAGCACTTTCTACAGAGCCCAGTACACGCCCTGCGTAATGCGAAAGTAAGTATTCATAAATAAGGCCGCACCCAGCGAGTACGGCCATAACAGTGATGAGTAAAATATCGTGCCCAAGTAAACGCGATTTACTTGGGCTAGTTGTAGTTGATGACACTGATTATGCGCCTAGTAAGGTTGCCATAGTAATACCGACAGCAAACGACACTGCAGCAGAAATAGCACCTACACCTACATTTTTCTGACGGTTTACTTCATCTGAAATATCACAACCTGATAAAATTATTTTTATGGTGATTAAATGTAAAATGATGAATGCCACTAAACTTACAATCGCGCTAATAGCCCAATAAAGCAGGCTGGCATTAATGTTATCGGCCGCATACGGTGCAATACCTGATGCCGCAGTAATAGCTAAGGCACTGCCTACTAAAAAGCCAGCGTAGCGTATACCTACCGCTAAATTGCCATCAATAATGGCTTGTTGTAAACAATCACCGCTTTTATTGGTACGCTTAAATAATTGTACGCGGTATTGGCTTACAAGCAGTAGTGCAACACTGCCAATAATAAAAGCCGCAATAACGATAGGCAGCCCGTGCCAACCCTCTGTTGCTACCCATAAAAGTGCAGAGCGAATCACAATCGCCACGCTTACTACATGACCAAAGTCGATAATAGAGGCCGTTACGTTACCTTTTACAATTTCGTCGTGCAGGCTGACTTTGCGAAGCGCAACCTTATCTTGAAAAAAGTGGCCCAATTTAATCAGTACAATGGCTAATACACCATAGCCTAGCATTTGCAGGGCTTCTTGTTGTAAAGAGGCAGCAAAAGCACCACTGCTCACACCCGTTAATACAATGGCAAGTGCGACTAAGCCTGCCGCAAAGCTAATACCAAAAGCAAAGTTATCGCGTTCTGTTATTTCGTCATTTGCATGAAGGTTTGAAACCCAGCCCTTAATGTATTTTAGGCTTACAAATAACAACACTATAATTGCAAAATCAATCGCCAAAGCTTGTAGCGACCACATAGTTATTCCATTAAATTCGTACATATTTCTAACTCCAACTTATTCTTTACTTACCACGGCTCACGCCACGAGAGGTTCTGCTACCGCTATTACGTACCGATCCAGAGCTGTTGCTATAACTACTCGAACGCGAGTAACTACTGCGGCTTTTAGGCGGTGTATAACTACTGCGGCTTAAACCCGAGGCACCCGATTTTTTGCTCGCATAAGGGCTAGTAAACTGCTTGCCTTGGCGTTGGTACGATTGACGCGTACGCGTTTCTAACGCACTTTGCGTTTTAATTTGTTTAGGGCTTGAGTAACGATAGCGGCCGTAATCGTTGTAATAGCTATATTTACGGCGGCTGCTCCAACGTCCGTATTCAACACGGTCAAATACATCGCCTAAAATACGGTACATGCCATACCACTGCCAAAAGCTAATACCATTACTATTCGTTTGCCAGTTACCGTAATTAGGGTTGCCCACCAATTGATTACCTTCGCCTGCGCCCTCTGCCTCTTGACTAATAGCACCAACGCGCGCAAGGCTGCCCTTAGACATATCGGCTAGCATATTAATCGGGTCAGTTAACGCGTCAGAAAACAGCGTAGGCTTAGCCGCCTCACGTAGTAAATCAATACTGTGTAGCGTGTCTTCGTAGGGAGGAATTAAATAAGTGCCTTTAATATCTTTAAGTCGTTGTGTTAAACCACTGTAAAGTGCACCCTGCCTTGTAGCATCAAGGGTAATTACATCAACAACCTGACTCAGTTCTGGCTGTTGCTGTTTAAGGAGTTTGCCATATTCTTTAAGCAATACAGCATTACGTATAGTGCCATTATCAAGCGCAGTACCAAGCTGTGCAAGCTCAACATCTGCCTTTTTAATAGACTCTTGAATTGTTTGTTGTAGTTGTTCTTCTTTAGATTGACAACCCATAAGCACTGCAAACAAACAAAACAGGCTCATAAGTTTCCAAGCTTTTATATTCGACATTCATGTCACCTGATTTAATAAATAACCGCATTAGTCTTACACAGGTCACTTATTAAGCCAAGAATGAAATTGCAACAAAGTAAGTCTGCCTAAAATAAAATAACCAGCTATAGTTACTCCATGAATTTAAACACATTCTTTTACTTACACATTTAGTAAGTAACATCAGCGCTACGCGTAAGCCTTCTATTAATAGATAGCACCAATAAGTAATAACTCTTTTAGTAATAGAGCACGGCAGTAAGAAGGGATTTGGCTAAATGTTTCATAGTATTCGTAACAAATTTATTATTATTACAACTTGTCTAATCGTACTAAGCGCTAGTTTTGTTTTTTATTTAGCAATTAATGAGCACGAGGATTTATACCGCCAATCAGTTGAAGAAAACCTCGATGCCATGTCATCAAATATTTCAGATAATTTGTTACGTGTTATGTCGCAAGAGATAGATTTATTTTCTATCACAACCGAGCTTTTGGGGTTAGATAGGTACGAGCACATAAAATTTGTAAATGTCTTTGATAGCAATTGGCAGCTAATACAGTCTTACGTGCACCCTAATTACTTAAAGTACGAGGATTTTACTCCACAGCTAAAGGGCATCAAACCGCAAAGCTTGCCCCGTACAGTCAGTGTTACTAACCAAGGCTTAGTTGCCTTAAAAACAATTGGTGAGGAACAGTTCCCTATAGGCTACTTATTAATTGTTCAAGATTTTAATAAGCCCCTTAATGAAAGCAAAGCGAGCTTATTTTATAGTGCGGCCCCTATCGTTATTTTTAGTATCGTGATCACCATCATCATCTCTTTTTGGATATACCAACATTTATTAAGCCCGCTATTAAAACTTTCTAAGTTCACGCAAAAAGTAGAAAAAACAAGAAGCTACCAACTTCAATACCAAGGTTCGGGCAACGATGAAGTATCGCAACTTGGTAAAGATATTAATAACTTACTTAACACTATTAACGCCCAAGTGGTTACTAATCAAAAAAACACCGCACAACTTTTAAAGCAAAAACAATCAATGGAGCACTTAGCTAACTTCGATATATTAACTGGTTTGCCAAATCGTATGTTCATTATGGCCTTACTAAAAGAAGAATTAACACGCTGTAAAAGCAACCATCAAGATTTAGCAATCATGTTTTTCGACGTAGATAGCTTTAAAGGTGTTAACGATACACTTGGCCATGAAACGGGCGACCTACTTTTAAAGGCGGTAGCCAGTAATATCAAAGAGCACTTACGCGAAAATGATGTTATTGCTCGCTTAGGAGGGGATGAGTTTTTAATAATGCTGCGTAATATAAATAATTACACCGACGTTATTAATATTGCGGAGCAAATTATCAACTCAATGCAAACACCTTTTACTATTAATCAGTGGGATATACCCACTGGGGTAAGTATTGGCATTGCCCACGCTAAAGAAGCTGAGTTTGACATTAATACATTAATTAGTAATGCAGACATCGCAATGTATGCCTCAAAAGAAAAAGGGAAAGGATCGTTCACCGTTTTTCATAAAAAGATGCTAGAAAACAGTAAGCGAATGGCTCAAGTTGCTAATTTAATTAGTCATGCAATTGCGCAAAATGAATTTGAAGTTGTGTATCAGTTAAAAATAGCCGCCAATGGTGAGGCTAATGGCCTTGAAGCACTTATTAGGTGGCAAAGTGAAGAGCTTGGCTTTATTTCACCAGGTGAGTTTATACCCATTGCAGAGCAAGCAGGTAAAATAAAAGCAATCACACAGTGGGTTGTCTCTAGGGTATTTCAAGATTTACCCACTTTAAAACAATCTATAGGTAACCATGTACGCGTTTCTTTAAACCTATCGAGCCATGATCTTAAAGATAACCACTTCATTAATGTAGTAAAAAATAAGTTGGTTAAATACAACGTCGACATTGCAAATATCCAGTTTGAAATTACCGAATCAAGCTATCTCGATAATTTTGAAAACTCCAATCAATTCTTTAACCAAATAAAAAAAATGGGCGGCTCTATAGCCCTTGATGATTTTGGAACGGGGTACTCATCGCTAAGCTACCTTACAAAAATAGATATCGATACCATCAAAATTGACCGTATGTTTGTTAATCAATTTGATAGTTCAGAAAAGGATGCGGCGGTATTAAAGGCCATACTCGATTTAAGTAAACGCCTAGGTTTAAAAATATGCAGTGAGGGTATAGAAACAGCCAGCCAGGCTAACTACCTAATTAAAAATGGCAGTGATGAAATGCAAGGATATTATTTTGCAAAGCCTGTAGCCCTATCCCACATACCAGCAGCTAAAGCCCAAGCAAAAGAGGCATTTAAAGCGCTAACTTTAAAATAAGTCAGCGCTACTAGGGCGTTAGCGTTACAACGGTTAGCTCGTCAGGAATTTTTGTATCAGCAGGTAAATAAGCAACTGCATTTTCTTCTTTCAACAAATACGCAATAATTTCTTTAGCCGAGCTAAATTCGATAGGTGGCTTGCTACGCCCTGTAAATCTCATCTGAGCCCAATAAGCCTGAATCCTAGATTCGGTTAAGCCAACCAACTTTGTATTAAAGTCGATTCGTAACGGGTTTCCGGCAGGTAAATTTACTGCTTTAAATTGACGACTCAACGCGCCGCCCATATAGATATGGCGAATTTGCTGCTTACTCAAAGCCAAGCTTTTATTGGCCGTATTAACAACAATGATCACTTTAGATGTATGGCTATTATCCGCGTAGGCTTGTACGCTAATACACAATAATGACCAAGTAAAAATAAACACCAGAATTATGTGTTTAATCACGTAAGTTAACTTAGAGTGCATCATCAAAATACCCAATCTAAGCCGATAAGGTAAAGATTCGTTTTTCTATTAAAGTTGGTATCCTCAGGGATAACAAAAAAAGAATTATTAACCTCATCGCCCTCTAAAGCAGATACCTCCGCTTTTAACGCCAGATTAGGTAATACATCCCATCGTATACCGAGTGTCCATGTTTTTAGTGAGTCGGGCGCCGATTCTGAAAATACGCTGTTATAGGCCTGTGCCAGCTGATCTAACTCTACACTAACGCCTACAGGGATCTCATTCTGATTAGCGTTAATTTCTACATCGCTATCTGCAAAGGTCAAATGATAAGTAAAAGGTGCATCGTTATAGCCTACGGTTAAGTAATAGCTTTGTATAATCGGAATTATATCCAGCTGTGTTTTAATCTTTACCCACTCACCTCTAAAAAAATAATCTAAATTATCATAAATAACACCAAGCTGATCTGCATGTGCACTGCCCTGTGTCGTCAGTGACGCTGCACTTAGGCTAAAATTAAAATTCTCTAAAGTATCTTGTAATTGGTTAATCGATTTAAGATCTAGCGCTATATTACCGTTATACCTTGAAGCTCTAAACTCTATATTTTCAATGTTCAACTTCCCTATAACACCCACTAAATTATCTACCTCAAAGCCTGTTTTAAAAGGGCCTATACCAATACTTCCCGACTCTTCGCCATAGTACCCTTCAATGCTGATATCAAAGTCATCTGAGCCAAATTTGTAAATAGCATCAATACCATTAAATGTTTTAAATAAATACGTGTCGTAAACTTGTTGTGGCGGATTGATCCATGGGTAGGCAAACCCTACATCAGAGAAGTCGCTCATTGTAAAAAATGGGGTGCGCAGCTTACCGACTTTTATCTGCAAATTGGTTGTCGGTGTATAAGTCAAATACAGCCATTCAAGTCCACTCTCACCAGATACCGTTGTACTATCGGATCTAAGTACCCCTTGTGCTGTCACTGACCAGTTTTTATTAAACTGATACTCAGCTTGAAGACCTATTAAGCTTGATGGTGAAAAGTTAAGAGTGTCGTCGTAACCTCTATATTCGACATCTCTTTCATCTAAGTAACCACCAATAACACGCGCGTAGCCCGAAAAATCAAACTCATCCGATTTAGCTGGTAAATGATGTAGGCCCACGATTAAAACGAATATCTGAAATATTTTATTTCGCATAGACATTCAGTAACCTATATAAAAAAGCGCTGAATATTAAAAAGTAACGACATTTTATAATTCTGCAGAATAATTATTATGAGGTATAACTATAGTCAAACTTAATGAGAGTGGATCAAAATAGTCTGAACTATAAGTTATTATTTTTATACATCTTACTAGATTAGTTAAGTTAAGAGACTTGCGTGTACTGTAATACCAATTCGCTTAATGGAGTAATCTATTTTGAAGCTTAAAAAAGAATCAATGTCAGTAAAAACTCACTATTTAGTTGTTATAAATTAGAGTCTTTAAAAGCAGATAGCGACACTTCCATACCCTTAAAATAATTGATACCAACCCTTACACAAAGGGGCTACGCTTTAGAGAAGGAAATACTGGATATAACTTTTCTTCAGACGTAAAAAACCCAACTATTGCAAGTCGGGCTTTCTTGTATTTGGCGCCAGGCGATGTCGTAGTGCCCACAGCAGTGGAGAGCCACATAACAGATGCTGAAATAACACCGGTCAATGAATTTGATAGCCAAAATACTATTCACAAAGAGGCGCTCCGCTTAGGAGACGCTACGCTTTAGAGAAGAAAATGCTGAATATTACTTTCCTTCAG
>NZ_LKDW01000045.1 GCF_001401805.1 Pseudoalteromonas sp. P1-25 | reverse complement strand
GCAGTTATCGAGCCCACTAGGTTACAAACCTCGCGCCGCGATTTAATCGCCCCTAGGTTGAACAAATTTCAATCCGCAAAGGTCAACACCCCCTAGTAAAAATAAGCTTATTGGCGTTTACCACAGTGACGGCAAAATAAATGGCTGTTACGCTGATTAAGCTGAGTTTTAATTGCTTTATTGGCCTCAAGTTTACTCAATCCCAGTTTATAGCGAAGTTCTTCTAAGTGCATGCGCTGTGAGTCATCTAGGCTGCCGTCATGGATTTGTTCATGTACGGCGTCTTCAAAAAACTGACGACGTTTACGTATTTGCTCTGAAAAACTTGAAGCAAGCAAACCCGTGGGGATTGCCACCATTCCCATGCTCACCAAGGTGATCACCCCACCAAATAGCTTACCTACAGGAGTAATGGGCACAACATCACCATAACCTACCGTGGTAAGCGTGGCCATAGCCCACCACATAGCCGCAGGGATAGAGCCAAATTTATCTGGTTGTATGTCGTGCTCTAATAAATAAATGCCACACGAGGCGAGTATAAGCACCACCGACATTATAAAAAATGCGGCCAGTAATGAATTTGCTTCGTCTTTAAATGCTTGTAATAGCAACTGCATTGCACGAGAGTAGCGAGTAAGTTTAAACACTCTTAGCAGCCTTAATACCCGTAAAAAACGTAAATCGAGAGGAAACATGAACATTAATAGACTCGGTAAAATGGCTATTAAATCAATAAGAGCTAAAGGTGATAAAAAATAATGCAGCCGACGTTTTACGTTTGAACCTTTTATAGCTGCGTATTTGCTTTTATCGACACAGGCCCAAAGTCTTGCGAGGTATTCAAGGCTAAAAATAGCCACTGAAATTACTTCTAATAGTAAAAATTGCGGGTAATAAAGCTTATTTATACTTGGTACTGACTCAAGCACAATGGCAACAACGTTAAGCATAATTAAAGCAATTAGTGCAGTATCAAGTATATGCCCTGCTGTTCGGTAATCACCGGTTCCTTCAAATACCTGCGCTAAAGTTTTCCGTGCTGTGTTTTTCATTTTTTTAGCTTTAACAGCATATTAATACTGCCTTCTTCAAAATCACGACTGATAGTAAAGCCTAACTTACGGGCTAGTTCTATCATGCCGGTGTTCTCTGGTAGTGTTATGCCTTCAATGACTTCTACGCCTTGGCGCTTACAGTGATTTATTGCAGCGCTCATCAGCAACCTACCAAGACCTAAACCTTGGTAGTCAGAGCGAACCACTGTGGCAAACTCCGCATGTAAATTATCAGGGTCCATAATTACACGTGCCACGCCTAACGTACGGCTTTTACCTTCAAAGCGTTGGCAAACAATAAAGGCCATTTCTCGGTCGTAATCTATTTGTGTCATTTTTGCGAGTTGATCGTGATTAAACTGGGGGAGTTCGCCAAAAAAGCGTTTGTAGCGATCTTCTTTATTAAGGGATTGATCAAACTCTTGGTGGGCTTTTTCATCTTCTGGACGAATAGGCCTTAATGTAGCACGTGTGTTATTTTTAAGGGTTACTTCTTCTACAAGGTCAATAGGGTAAGGGCGTATACATAAACGTTTACGATCGCTACGTGTCTGATAACGGTTAACAGTAATGGTGGCATCAAGCACTAAAAATTGGCCGTTACTGGCTAAAATAGGGTTTAGCTCCATGGCACTTATGTCAGGTTGATCGACAACAAGTTGAGATATACGTGTGAGCAGGGCGCACAGGCGGTATTTATCGACTTTTTCTGGCAGGATACGATCTTTTAATACGCCTTTATCGTTTGCTGCCGCAATGAGGTATTTAGCTAAGTTCATATTAAGTGGCGGCAAAGCAACGGCTGCTTGGGCATACTCTAATCCATTACCTGCTTCACCAAGTAATATAACGGGGCCAAAATTAGGCTCGGTTTTAATGGCGATTCGCAGCTCATTAGCACCAGCACGGGGCGCCATTTTTTGTAGTGAAAACCCTTCAATAACCGCATCTGGATAGGTGTTTTTAATGCGTATCAGCATGGCAAAGGCAGTTTGTTCAACTTCGTTTGCATCGTTGAGATTGAGTACCACACCACCGACTTCTGATTTAGAGGCAATACTTGGACTAATCAACTTTAACGCTACGGGAAAGCCTAATTCAATTGCTTGCTCACGCGCTTCTGTGGGCGTGTAGGCTACTTCTGTTTTAATACACTCAACACCATAATGACTAAGGATTTGGCTTGCTTGATGCGTGGGTAAGTAGCTTTGATCTTCTTCTAAAAATTCGTTAATGAGTGAAGTGGCCGCAGTTTTATTTATTTTGGCGTCGTCAGTGTTTGATTCCGGAGTTTGCGTTAAATGCTTTTGGTTACGACGATAACTAACCAAATGCATAAATGCGCCAACGGCACCCTCAGGCGTGCGATAGGTTGGAATAGTATGGTTAGAACAAACACGCCTAGCGGCATAAGCTGCATCTTCCCCCATAAAGTTGGTCATGACATAGGGGCGCGCCATCTTTGGTATTTTTTGTAAGGTTTGCACTATCATATCGGCGTAGTCTTCACTGGGTGCAAGTGCTGAGGGAGTATGAATAATAAGTAAGTTTTTAACTTCTTCGGCGCGTAGTAAAATCTCCAATGCTTGCCTGTAACGGGCTGGTGCAGAGTCGCCAAAAATATCAACAGGGTTAGATGTAGTATCCGACTGGGGGATCACTTTATTTAGTGCCGCTCGGGTTTGCTCGCTTAGCTGGGCAAGCTTACCGGAATTTAAAATCAGCTCATCAACCGCCATGACACCCGGTCCGCCGCCGTTAGTTAAAATGGTTAACTGCTCAACTTTTAACAGTTTTGGGTGAATGGCGAGTGTTTGCGTGGCCGCAAAAAGTTCGCGCAGGTCACTAACCCGAAGCATACCAGCACGTTGAAAAAGCGCATCGTACACCGCATCTGAACTTTGTTTGCCACCGGTATGGATTTCGGCGGCCAGTGCGCCTGCGCCAGTTTTACCCGTTTTAATGGCTATGACGGGTTTGCTAAATGCAGCCGCGCGTGCTGCTGAGATAAACCCGCGGATATCCTCTATATTATCTATGTAGAGCAGAATCGCTTTGGTTTTTGCATCACGGCCGAAAAAGTCGAGTAGCTCGTCAAAATCAATATCTAGGCAATCACCCACAGATACAAAATACGAAAAGCCAATTTCTTTATTTTTAGCCCAATCTAAAATAGTGGAGCACACCGCTGCAGATTGCGATATAAATGCCAGTTTTCCCGGTGCTGCTACGGTGTGTGAAAAGCTGGCATTGAGACCAATATGCGGGATAAGTAGCCCTAAACAGTTTGGTCCAAGCAAGGTAACGTTATGGTGATTAGCTGCATGTTTCAAGGCCGTTTTTTGGCACAATGAAAGTCCATCGGCAATCACAATCGCACTTTTACAGCCAAGCTGGCCTAACTGCTCAATAATGCTTAGTAAGGTATTTTTATTAGTACAAATAACGGCTAAGTCGGGCACCTTGGGCAGCGCTGCAATATCAGGATAAGCAAGCACTCCATGTACTGCACTATGGGTTGGGGTGACGGGCATAATTGGCCCTTTAAATCCGCCTTGTAATAAATTGCGCATAACCACAAACCCCGCGCGAGTAGAGGTATTCGAGGCGCCAATAACAGCTACCGAGGCCGGATTAAAAAATTGGCTAATACGCTTTAGGCTCATGCTATATCCTTGGCTGATAATGTTTTGCGTTATTTATACTCACAATGTACCCTGTTTGCTGTGTTATTTCGAGCGCGTAAATGCTTATTATTGATATCAATCAAGGAGATTTTTGTGAATAAAACACCCCATTTTTACACTGTTATTGCTGCTATTTGTTTAAGTATAGGCTTAGTTTTATTTGGCTTTATTATTAAAAGTGCTGCCGTTGATGTAAAAAGTATGGACCGAAGTGTGCAGGTAAAAGGGTTAGCTGAGCGTGAGGTTAATGCCGATACGGTTATTTGGCCCTTGCAATACACCGATGCAGACAATAACCTAGAAAAATTGGTTAGTCGAGTTGAGCAAAAAAATAGTGCCGTGATTGCTTTTTTAAAGTTACATGGCTTTGATGATGACGAAATAAGTACCGGCAGCCAGTCAATTATTGATAAACAGGCCCGTGAATATGGTAACGATAATCAAAAATTTCGTTATTTAGCCCGCGCTAATATTATTGTTTATTCTAACGCGCCCGACAAAGTCCAAAATGCATTAGGCAAAGTAAGCCAACTGGCGAAGCAAGGTATCGCAATAGTACAGGATAGTTACGAAACCAGAGTCGAATATTTATTTACCGGCCTTAACGATATCAAGCCTGCAATGGTGCAAGAGGCTACAGAAAAAGCCCGAGAAGTCGCTAACAAATTTGCTAAGGATTCGAACTCAACACTTGGCAAAATAAAATCCGCGCGCCAGGGGCAATTTAGTATTAGTAATCGCGACTCTAATACCCCTCACATTAAAAAGGTAAGGGTGGTCACCAGTGTAGAGTATTATTTAAGTGACTAAATCGCTCTCACTAGGTGGGCAATGTGTGCTGTTGAACGTTGCAGATAAGCTGCACTAAGTAAAATACCGGTTTCGTTAATGTTTGCGCCTTTTAAAACATTTACTAATTGTTGTTTAGCGGTTGGGGTTTGTTTTTGTTCTATTTCCATAAGCGCTAATAAGGCTGAAAACTCATGCTTTACTGGCGTGCTAGGTTTATCAGCATAAGCAATATAACAGGCAACAGGAGTAAGACCGTTAGCATTAGTTTGTGCTAAGGCTTTTGCTAGCCCATCGTTAGATTCGAATAACATTAATGAGCGTACGTAGTTAAAAGGCAGCTTGTGAGCATGGGCGTGTTTAAATACACTGTGCAGCACATTATTTCCCCGGCTGTCTTGTGCTAAAAAGCCGTTATTTTCTTTTAATGCCGGTGTAAAAAACGTTAATGCATCAGTCGTTGTTAATTGGTTTATAAAAGGTGCTGGTAAGGTGTTGGTTGTTAAAATACGTGTTGCCACATTTTGCATAAAATCGTATTTAATACTCATTCGCAAAGCACTTTCGTAAAGGTGGTTTAGCTGCAATGTTTGTTGCGCAGGGGTTAACTGTTTAAAGTCGTTATCAAGCTCGTCTAGCTGATGCTTGGCAATGCGCGCATTAAGTAACTGTATGCTTAAGTCCATTCTTAACTCTACCTTTGAGCGTTTTTATTACTATAAAACAAAAAAGGCCGCATCAGCGACCTTTTTCTATTTATAACCAAGTATTAAGCTTTTTTACTTGCTACCCACTCGTTTACAAAGTTCTCTAGTACGTTAAGTGGTACAGGGCCATTTTTAAGTATAACGTCGTGGAACTGACGAATATCGAACTTATCGCCTAGTTGCTTTTTAGCATCTTCACGCAGCTCTAAAATCTTAAGCATACCCACTTTGTAAGCCGTTGCTTGCGATGGCATTACAATGTGACGCTCAACCATTTTAACACCGTCAGATGTGGCGTTAGGCGTATTATTTACGTAGTAATCAATACCTTCTTGGCGAGTCCATTTCATTGCATGAATACCGGTATCAACTACTAAGCGACACGCACGCCATAATTCCATCGAAAGGCGACCAAAGTCTGAGTAAGGGTCTGAGTATAGGCCCATTTCTTTAGGAATGTACTCTGAGTATAAACCCCAACCTTCAATGTATGCTGTGTAGCCACCAAACTTACGGAACTTAGGTACACCTTCAAGCTCTTGTGAAATAGCAATTTGCATATGGTGACCCGGAATACCCTCATGGTACGCTAATGCTTCCATTTGGTACGTTGGCATTGCTTCCATGTCGTAAAGGTTTGCGTAGTAAATACCAGGGCGTGAGCCATCTGGCGCAGGTTGTTGGTAAAATGCTTTACCCGCTGCTTTTTCGCGGAATGCTTCAACGGCTTTAACTTTAAGATCAGCCTTTGGCTTAACAATAAATAACTCATCTAGGCGAGTTTTCATGGTGTTGATTAGACCCGTGGCTTCATCTAGATAACGCTGCTTACCTTCCTCGTCATTGGCGTAATAAAATTGTTTATCCGTTTTCATAAACTGCATAAACGCTTTTAAATCACCTTTAAAGCCTACTTTGTCTTTAATTTCACGCATTTCATCATGAATGCGTTTTACTTCAGCAAGGCCAATAGCATGAATTTCTTTAGCGGTTAAGTCAGTTGTGGTGGTGCGCTTAAGTGCGTTATTGTAAAACGTTTCACCGTCAGGCAGTTTCCATGCGCCATCGCGGTTATCAGCGCGTTTTTCTAGCTGTGCTAAGTAATTAATTAACTTAGAGTAAGAAGGCTTTACGGCTGATTTTAATGCATCAGTTGCATCGCTGATTAAGGCATCTTTTTCATCTTGGCTAATTTCAAGGGCGCTTACTTTACGTTTAAAGTCGGCTAATAGTGTAGAGTCTTCGCCTTTATCAAACGGCGCACCATGAATGATGTTTTTGCTCGAATCTATAACATGTGGGAACACAAATTTAGGCGCGATAATACCTTTATCAGCACGGGTTTCTAAATCAGTAATAAGCTGATCAAATACTGCAGGTACGCCGTTTAAACGTGCAATGTAATCTTTAGCTTCTTTAACGTTACTAATTGAGTGCTGGTTAATTAAAAACGCAGGCACCATAGAGTGCGTACCAAACATTTGGTTAACTGGGTAGTTATGGTAACGCCATTTAAAATCAGCAATCGAGCTTTCTAGGTCTTGTTTTTTTAAGTCGTAACTTACTTTAGTGGCATCATCGAGTAGGTCGCGATTAATGGCTTTTAGCTCAACTAAATCGGCTTTTGCTTGTGCTAAGTCTTTTAGTTTGCGCTCTTCGCTGCCGTCATCCCATTTATCGTAGTCTTTTTTAATACCCATGTAAGTTTGGTAAACCGGGCTGCTCATTACATCGCGGTTAAAGGTATCTTCAAAAAACGCATTCGCTTTGTCTATTTCGCTTTGCACAGGTTGTACTTGCACTGCAGGCGCTGGCATTGTTTGTTGTGGTGCCTGCTGGCAGCCGGCTAAAATAGCAACGCTCACGGCAGCTGCAATAAAGGTAAGTTTACGCATTGTTTTCCCTTTGTTGTTAGAAACCCATTAGGGTGTATTATATTTATTTGCTTGTATTTTATGTTTATCGCGCGTGGTCAAAAACCACTACACAAACAATTCTAGCAGGTCATTTAAAAAACGATGGCCTTTAAGGCTTACTTGCCAGTGGCCGTTTTCTTGTATTAACAAGCCTGCATTTATTGCTTTAGTTAAAGCCGCTTGCTGGCTTTGTAGCGGCTGACTAGTCAGCGCACTGAAATCTTCAACTGGGCAAGGCTCTACTAAGCGAAAACGATTCATAAAAAATTCAAAGGCTAAATCGTCTTGTTCTACTTGCCAATTTTTGTACATATATGGTTTTAACATATCCATATAGCCACGTGGGTGTTTAACCTTTTCGGTGCGTGTGATTACACCGGTTTTTGCATCAGTCACCTTACCATGAGCGCCACAGCCAATACCGAGATAATCGCCAAAACGCCAATAATTCAAGTTATGTTGGCATTGAAAGCCAGGCTTTGCATAACCGGATATTTCGTATTGAATATAACCTGCTTGGGCAAGGAGTGCTTGGCCTTGCTCTTGAATATCCCATAAGGTTTCATCTTGTGGCAAAGTTGGCGGCTTGGATGCAAATTGAGTATTTGGCTCAATAGTAAGCTGATACCAAGATATATGTGGCGGGTTTAAAGCAATAATCTTTTTTAAATCGCTTAGTGCATCGTCAAGGCTTTGCCCCGGTAAGCCATGCATTAAATCAAGGTTAAAGCTATTTAATCCGGCTTGCTTAGCTTGCTCTGCAGCGTAGTGGGCTTCATCGGCACCATGAATACGGCCAAGTGCTTTTAACTTGTCGTTTTGCATGCTTTGCACACCAATAGAAATCCGGTTAATGCCCGCTTTAACGTATTCTTTAAAGCGATTCGTTTCTACTGTACCTGGGTTCGCCTCAAGGGTTATTTCGCAGTTGTCGCTTAGGCCAATTAGGCTATCAACTTCGCTTAATAAGCGGGTATAAGCATCACCCGTTAATAAGCTTGGTGTACCGCCGCCAATAAAAATACTATGAATTTTACGCCCTTGCACCAAGTGCAAATCGGCTTTTAAGTCGTCAATTAAATGCTGAACATATTCAGCTTCAGGAATGTCGCCTTTTTGCCCATGGCTATTAAAATCGCAATAGGGGCATTTTTGCACGCACCAAGGTACGTGCACATATAAGCTCAATGGTGGAAGGTTCACAGGCCGCCTTTGTTTTTAAGCTCTAATAGTAACTTTTTAAGTGCTTGGCCGCGGTGGCTCACTGCATTTTTTTGCGCTTTGGTGAGCTCGGCGCTGGTACAGTTTTGCTCAGCAATAAAAAATACCGGATCGTAACCAAACCCGCCTTCGCCATTTTGGGTTTGTGTAATTTCGCCCTCCCAACTTGCACTACAAATAAGCGGGGTAGGGTCATCGGCGTGGCGCATTAATACTAATACACACCAAAAACGCGCTTTACGATTAGGGTTGCTACCTAAATCATTAAGCAGTTTGTCTATGTTATCTTGATCGCTGGCGTTCTCACCGGCAAAACGCGCTGAGTACACCCCAGGTGCGCCATTTAAGCCATCTACCTCTAAGCCCGAGTCATCTGCAATGGCTGGCATACCGGTAATTTTAGCTGCATGGCGGGCTTTAATTATCGCGTTCTCTACAAAGGTGGTGCCGGTTTCGGCTACTTCGCCTACATTAAAATCGCTTTGTGGAACGACGTTTATGCTAAGCGGGCTGAGCATGTTTGCCAGCTCATTTACTTTACCTGGGTTGCCTGTGGCAAGCACTAATGTTTTGGTCATGATATTAATCTACATAAAATTTTTGCTGAAATTGTAATTTTTGAAATTGATTACTTTGTTGTATTTCAATTTCAAAACGTAAAATTTCTTCGTTGGTGTAATTTACCTGGGCAAGGTAATAAATTGAGTCATCTTCTTGTACTTCTTTAAAAGTGAGGGTTTGTTTATTACCAAGTAGGTTTTTTGCTATGCCGCTTAGCTTTACAGTTTGCGCGGTTTTATCGCTGTTATTTTTTAGTACTGAAATATTAACAACCCCTTTATAACCACTACGTTCAAGGCCATAGGTTTTTGCTATTTGTGGCTGAATAAAAGTAGATGGAAAAGCAATGTAATGCACTTGCCAAGGCCCTAGCTCTTTGTATTGTGCACCTTGCATCTCTTCACTGTGGGCATTAAAAGCAAAGGCTAAAAAACTAATAAAGCAAAACTTAATTAAACGGTTCATTGTGGTGTCCTATATAAAAAAGAGGCCAATGGGCCTCTTTTACTTATAACAAAAAATTTAGGCTAACAAGTCCATCAGCAACATTTGTAAAAACTGAATACCAATAATTAGTACAAGCACTGATAAGTCTAAGCCACCCATTGGTGGAATAATTTTACGAAGTGGCTTGAGCATTGGCTCAGTAAGCTGATGGAAAACCGCTTCTATAGGGTTATAACCTTGACTTACCCAGCTTAAAATAGCGCGTATGATCAATACCCAAAATACTAAGTTTAAGCCTTCTTTTAATACGGTAATAAGCGCTTGTATAAACACAGGTTGTGCAGCCCATGCGCCATATATAACCAGCATTAAAGTACTAATTTTGGCTACAGCCACTATAAATGCCAGCAATAGAGAGGCTAAATCGAGCCCCCCTAGGCCAGGTATTATTTTACGCAAAGGGTTGACCGCAAACGAGGTTGCTTTAACCACAAATTGGCTCATTGGGTTGTAAAAGTCGGCTTTTGCCCACTGTAGCCAAAAACGCAGTAGCACCACCATTAAAAACAAATCAAACAGGGTACTGATCAAAAATTGCATGGCATTCATAGTGTAACCTTCAATAAAAAGTAGTTTTAAAGTTCTTTTTCCATTTGCATCGCACGCGCTATACACGCATCCATTGCATCGCTCACTGTTTGCACTAGGCCTTCGCCTTTTAAATGCTCAACAGCTGCATGGGTAGTGCCGCCTTTAGAGGTTACATTAGCGCGTAATTGCGAAATGCTTATCTCTGGTTGGCTCAATGCCATTTCGGCTGCGCCAAGCGCTGTCTGCTGCACCAAGCGGCGTGCATCTTCATCGGTAAAACCAAGTGCTTTCGCTTTTTCTTCAATTGCTTCCATAAATAAGAAAAAGTAAGCGGGCGATGAGCCTGTTACGGCTATTATATCGTTGATTTGTGACTCTTGCTCAACCCACACAACAATACCTGTGCACTCAAATACCTGTTGTACAAAGTCGTGCTCTTCAGCTGTTTCATCTGCGCCAAATAAACCCGATACACCACGCCCAAGTAACGATGGGGTGTTTGGCATACAACGTACCATTTTAACGTTTTGGCCTAGCATTTCTCGCAGGCGCTTAACGGTTAAACCCGCCGCTACCGAAATAAACAGTTTATCACTAAAGTCGATACCCGAATCTTGAAACGATTTACATAAATCGCCCATCATTTGTGGTTTAACAGACAATACAATGACATCAGCATCGCGTAAGGCTTCGTTATTGTCGCTGGTGGTTTTCACCTTGAAATCGTCTGCTACCTTGGCAAGCTTTTCTTGGTTGCGGTTTGTTGCAATGATGTTGTTTGCATTAAAACCGTTTTTTACCATGCCACCAATAATGGCGTAGCTCATGTTACCTGTGCCTATAAATGCGATTGTTTTATCTGACATATGTCTGTTATCACCTTTTAAGTTCGCGTTCCAAAAATATCTGTGCCGATCCTCACCATGGTTGAGCCTGCGCTTATGGCGGCTTCAACATCATTAGTCATCCCCATCGACAACGTATCTATATGAGGATATTGGGCCTTTAGTTTATCAAAGCAAGCGTGTAATTGCTCAAAAGATTGACTTTGTTCACTCGGATCGTCGCTTTTAGCTGGAATAGCCATTAAACCGCGTAAAGTAAGCTGTTCACATTGGTCAATAAACTCAGCCAGCTCGGGTATTTGCTCAATGCTACAGCCCGACTTTGCCTCCTCTGCGCTTATATTTACCTGAATAAGCACGTTTAAAGGGGCTTTATCAGCGGGGCGTTGAGTGTTTAATCGCTTAGCTATTTTTATTCTATCTACGCTTTGTACCCAGTCAAAATTAGCGGCAACAAGGGCGCTTTTATTTGATTGAATTGGGCCAATGAAATGCCAAATGATGTCGCTAAATGTGTGTAGTTGAGCTATTTTATCTACAGCCTCTTGAACATAAGACTCGCCAAATTGGCGTTGGCCCTGCTCGTAAGCAGCAATAATATCGTCGCTTGGTTTTGTTTTTGATACTGCTAGTAGGGTAATTTCATTACTACTACGTTTGGCATTTTTGGCCGCGCTGGCAATTCTAGCGTAGGCGGATGTGAGTCGTTCTGCTATTGTAACCATATATTTATCAGTTAGTTGTGGAGTCATAAATGGATATTACCGAATTATTAGCGTTTAGTGTGCAACACAAAGCATCTGATTTACACTTATCGTCAGGTGTTTCACCTATGATACGCGTAGATGGTGATGTTCGCCGCATTAATATACCTGCACTTGCAGACAAAGACGTAAACAGTCTTGTTTACGACATTATGAACGATAATCAGCGCAAGGACTACGAACAAAACCTAGAAGTGGATTTTTCGTTTGAAGTGCCTAACCTTGCACGTTTTCGTGTTAACGCATTTAACTCAAACCGCGGCCCTGCAGCGGTGTTTCGTACCATCCCAAGCGATGTACTGACGCTTGAGGATTTAGGTGCGCCAGATATTTTTAAAACAATATCAGATAACCCGCGTGGTTTAGTATTGGTTACCGGCCCAACGGGTTCAGGTAAATCAACAACCCTTGCGGCTATGGTCGATTATATAAATCAAACAAAACATCACCATATCCTCACCATTGAAGATCCTATCGAGTTTGTACACGATAATAAACTTAGCCTTATAAACCAACGTGAAGTGCACCGTGATACGCACAGCTTTTCTAATGCACTGCGCAGCGCGCTGCGTGAGGACCCGGATGTAATCCTCGTCGGTGAGCTACGTGATTTAGAGACTATTCGCCTTGCTATGACCGCCGCAGAAACCGGTCACTTAGTATTTGGTACGCTACATACCACCTCGGCACCAAAAACCATTGACCGTATTATTGATGTATTCCCAGGTGAAGAAAAAGACATGGTGCGTTCAATGCTTTCTGAGTCGCTGCGCGCCGTTATTTCGCAAACACTACTTAAAAAAATTGGCGGTGGGCGAGTGGCCGCGCACGAAATTATGATTGGTGTGCCGGCGATTCGTAACCTAATTCGTGAAGATAAAATTGCACAAATGTATTCGTCTATTCAAACGGGTGCATCGCATGGCATGCAAACCATGGATCAATGTTTAAACAATTTAGTTAATCACGGCATTGTGACAACCGCAGCCGCAAAAGAAAAAGCCCAAGACAAAACACAGTTTGGTGGCTAAGGACTTACTATGAATTTATCTTTAAATCACTTTTTACAAATTATGATCGAGAAAAAAGGCTCTGATCTTTTTGTATCTAGTCAGTTACCTGTTAGCGCAAAAATTAATGGTGAGCTTATCGCTCTTAGTGACGATAAGTTGAGTGATGAGCAATCGCTCGCGCTAGTAGAGTCAGCAATGAGTGATAAACAAAAAAATGAGTTTCACTCAACTAAAGAGTGTAATTTTGCAATAGCCACAGACGAAGGGCGTTTTCGTATATCGGCTTTTTGGCAACGCGATAGAGCAGGCATGGTTATTCGCCGCATTGTAACGCAAATACCAGATGTAAGTGATTTAGGGCTGCCCTCTACACTTACCGATGTAATTATGTCAAAGCGTGGGTTAGTGTTGTTTGTGGGTGGTACTGGTACGGGTAAATCAACCTCACTGGCTGCCTTAATCGGTTACAGAAACCGCAACCAGCGTGGTCATATACTCACCATTGAAGATCCGATTGAGTTTGTACACGAGCACCGTAAAAGTATTATTACTCAGCGCGAAGTAGGGCTTGATACCGACAGCTTTGAATCGGCACTTAAAAGCTCACTACGTCAAGCTCCAGATGTAATATTAATTGGTGAAATACGCTCGCAAGAAACCATGGAATACGCACTGAGCTTTGCTGAAACCGGCCACTTATGTGTAGCCACATTGCATGCTAATAACGCAAACCAAGCCATTGACCGTATTATGCACTTAGTCCCCAAAGAAAAGCACGACAAGCTTAAGTACGATTTAGCGCTTAACTTACGCGCTATTGTAGCTCAGCAGCTTATTCCAACCTCTGATGGGGAAGGGCGTGTTGCCGCGATAGAAATTTTACTAAATTCCCCCATGGTGGCAGAGCTAATAAAAAGTGGCGATATTGGCGGTATTAAAGAGGCCATGTCTAAATCTAAAGAAATGGGCATGCAAACCTTTGACCAAGCTTTATTTGAGCTATACAAACAGC
The DNA here is from genome assembly GCF_001401805.1 of Pseudoalteromonas sp. P1-25. Taxonomy (GTDB): domain Bacteria; phylum Pseudomonadota; class Gammaproteobacteria; order Enterobacterales; family Alteromonadaceae; genus Pseudoalteromonas. The sequence goes on along the minus strand of NZ_LKDW01000045.1, from coordinate 7,629 downwards.
AACGTATTAACTACGCCGATGCGCTGCATCATGCTGACTCGCCAAATGATTTACGCTTAATGATTAAACTGCGCAACAACGAGCAACAAGGTGCAGGGTTTTTACAAGGTGTCACCATTGATGGACTCGATGATAAAAACAGCAATTAACACTGCATTCTATCCTTAAAAAAAGCGCCGGTAGGCGCTTTTTTTAGGGATAAAATGACTTATTCACCATAACTGGCTTCAAAAAAACTCTCTAAAATAATCACGGCCGACATATTATCGACATTTCCTTTTCCTAAATTTTTATAGCCACCGTGCTCAAATAAACGCGCTTTTGCATCGGCAGTTGTGAGTCGCTCGTCTTGTGTTTGCACCGGTATGCCGTAATGGTTGTGCAAGCGGTTAGCAAACTTTTTAGCTTTAAAGGTTACCTCTTGCGAAGTGCCATCCATATTAAGCGGTAACCCCACCACCATTAAGTCGGGTTGCCACTCTTTAACTTGAACTGCAATATGCTCCCAGTTAGGAATACCATCTTGGGCTTTTACAGCCTTGAGGCTAGAGGCGCTGCCAGTGAGTTCTTGCCCTATAGCAATACCAATACTTTTTGTGCCAAAGTCGAAACCCATTACGGTACGTTGGCCTTGAGGTTTAAGGTTCTTTTTAGTCATTATGGTTCTTTAAGCGTGTCCAGCTTCACTGCAAAGCTGGCTGACATCAAAGCCCAGCATTGAAACTGCTTTTTCCCAGCGTTTTTCAACCGGCGTATCAAAAATGATCTTCGGATCGGCTTTAATGATCAACCAACTGTTATCTAAAAGCTCTTGCTCAAGTTGTCCTTGCTCCCATCCCGAATAACCAAGCGTAATAATAAATTGCTCAGGTGCGTGGGCGGTGGTCAGGTTGGCAAGTACATCTTTTGATGTGGTGATCATTATATCACTGCTGAGCTTTTGGCTTGCAGAATAACCAGGCTGAGGTGAATGAAGTACAAAACCCCGGTCGGTTTTAACCGGACCACCTGCAAACACAGAGACTTGCGCAGCTTGTTGAGTTTTGTCGTTGTCTATTTCTATTTTATCTAAAAGCTCACCAACGGTTACATCAATAGGCTGGTTGATCACCAATCCCATAGCCCCATCTTCATTGTGCTCACAAATATAGGTAACGGCACGTTTAAAAAAAGGGTCTTGCATCGACGGCATAGCGATTAAAAAATGATTTTCTAATGATTGCATAGATTTCACCCTTTTAGTTTATGAATACTTATTGAACTTTGAGTATGGCATAGATATATATGTAGCGTATAAAAAGTCCATTAATTGTATGAAATACTTAAATTAATGGACTTTTAAATGGTATTTATTTAGCTAGCTTACGCTCAATGGCGTCAAACAAAATACCGGTAATAGATATATCGTAAGCGGCTTCAATTTCACGTACACAGGTTGGTGCAGTTACGTTAATTTCGGTGAGCTTGTCGCCAATAATATCTAAGCCTACAAACACTAGCCCTTTTTCTTTAAGTGTAGGGGCAACTGCTTGGGCTATTTTAAGATCCGACTCGCTAAGTGGGCGGGCTTCACCACGACCACCTGCCGCCAAATTACCGCGGGTTTCACCATTTTGTGGAATACGCGCTAAACAATACGGAATTACTTCACCATCAACAACTAATACGCGTTTGTCGCCTTGTTTGATCTCTGGAATGTAATTTTGCACCATAGCAAAGCGGCTACCGTGCTCAGTGAGCGTTTCACAAATAACACCAATGTTTGCATCATCTTCTTTGATACGAAAAATAGACGCGCCGCCCATGCCATCAAGTGGTTTTAAAATAATGTCTTTATGCTCAGCTAAAAATGCGCGTATTTGCGCTTGGCTACGTGTTACTAATGTATCGGGCGTATGCTCGCTAAACCACGCTGTAAATAGCTTTTCGTTAGCATCGCGCAGGCTTTGTGGCTTATTAATAATTAACGTACCTTCTTGCTCTGCACGTTCTAATATATACGTTGCGTAAATGTACTCTGTATCGAACGGGGGATCTTTACGCATTAAGATAACGTCAAGGTCGGCAAGTGCTATTGTGGTTTTTTCTTCAAGTTCGTACCACTTTTGCGTGTTATTAAATACCTGCGCTTTTGCTGCGGTTGCATACGACTTACCTTGGCGAAGTGATAAATCATCCATCTCCATGTAATAAATTTCATAGCCACGTTCTTGCGCTTGCATCATCATTGCAAAACCGGTGTCTTTTTTGATGTTAAATCCACTAATAGGATCAGAAATAATACCTAACTTTATCGCCATGCGCTGTGCCTTAATCTAATTATAATTACTACTAGAGTGTTAATAGTTTTAATATGAGGGTGCCATTGAGCTATTTCAATTAGCTAAATCGCCAAATTGTAACTGTAATGCACTTAAGACCGTTAAAGCGGCTGTTTCTGTTCGTAAAACACGTGGCCCTAAACGAATATCAACAAATTCTTGCTGTTTAGTTTTCGCCATTTCTTCGTCAGTGAAGCCCCCTTCAGGGCCTACTAAAAAGCGTACACCGGCGCTTGGAACGGTTATTGTTTTAATACTGTGCTCGGCTCGCGGATGCAAGGTGAGCTTAATTTCGTCTGTATGTTGCTCAAGCCATTGCTTTAAATCAACCGGTGGATGAACAACTGGCACATAGTTACGTCCCGATTGTTCAGCGGCTGAAATTGCAATTTTTTGCCATTGTTGGTGTTTTTTTTCTAACCGGTCGCCACTGAGTTTAACGCCACAGCGCTGACTAAAAATAGGGGTGATTTCGTTAATACCTAACTCAACAGATTTCTGAATGGTAAAGTCCATTTTGTCGCCGCGTGATACGCATTGGCCTAAATGAATGTTAAGCTCAGATTCGACATTATGCTCATCAAAACGTAGTGGCATAACAACAACTGACTTTTTAGTGACCTCTATAATTTCACTGAAGTATTCACCGCCTTCACCATTAAAAATAGACACATGTTCGCCTACTTTCATGCGCAATACGCGGCCAATATGGCCCGCTGCATCGTCGTTTAAAGAAACCGGGGTGTTTAAGGCAATACTCGATGCCTGATAAATATGAGGTACTCGCATGGGAATCACTTATTGTATAGCGTAAAGGTGTATATCGCTATGGTAAGTAAGCAGGGCGTTGTACGCAATTATTTATTTGAGTGTCTTGGCAAGTGCGACTAAATCTTTGGGTGTTTCAGCAATATCTGTGTCGCACGATAAGTGATTTTTAAAGCCTTCGTCAGTAATACGATTAAATGTATAGCCGCTATCATCAGCACTGACTACATAGCGTTTTTCATGTAGAGAATTATAAATAAAACGTTGTTTTTCGTCGGCTAGCAGGTAGTCGGTGTTATTAAATAACACCCCCTGTATATCGTGATGCTCATGCAGGTAAGTGGCCAACTCAGATACGCTAATTTCGTTTTCTAAATCGCAATAACAGTAATCTTTAATAAGCTCGTCAAACATCATTTTAACCAGCTTACGGGTGTTACTGCCTGCAACTATTAAGGTGCTGGGTGTATTGGGTGTGGCGTGCTTAAAATAATATTCAGCAAATGTGCGACTAAATTCGTTGTCTATATCAATTAACAAATAGTTAGTTACTTCAAATGACATAGGGCCCCGTTGCTTTATGCAAATGTGTTGTGCCAGTTAACTAAATACGGGGCGCTTGGCGACTTATTTAATAGCGTGGCGTTAAAGTGAAAACATGCTAATAAGTAAATAGCCTATAGCACAAAAAACAGCAAACTCAATGCATGCTATGCCTATATTGTCTTGATGGTCTACCTCTAAAGCAGTATCAATATTGGGCAATGAAATTGCTTTTATTACAAAACTTAAACAATATAATAACACCCACATTACACCGCAATGCATTACCAGTGTAAATATATTTTCGACCATTTTTCCATTTTGAAAGGCAGCACTTGATAGCCCTGCGTAAACAGCGAGTGCTAAACCTATTGATTTTCCTGCATATCTAATGCCTATAGAGGTGTTTTCTAAATTAAAGTTGCTTTGCAGCGAGGCACCTTGGTTTGCTTTAGCAAAGCGGTATTCACGTATCTTACTATCTAGTGCAAACATCCCTTGTAACGTAAAAAAGCTTACAAAAGCAATGAGTAAGTTGCTAAACCCTTGTGCATGGGTCCATGTATAAAGTCCCAGTGCAATAATGCAGTTGGCTAGTAACATGCCAGAATCCACCATTGCGGCACATACATTTTGCTTTAGTATGGCTTCTTCTTCATTAAATCTGTGCAAAATCCATTTTCTGTGAATTAAATGACCAGCTTTAATAAATGTAAATAACAGAACAATTAAAACAATCACTTTTAAGGGATTATGTTGTGCTGCGCTCATACTAATTTCATCAAATAAAAATGCCATGGTGGCAATAACCACGGTAATCTCTGAAGCGAAGCTAATACCCATGGCAAAGTTATCATGCTGCGCTAGCTCATCTTTAAGTGCTTGTTTTGCTTTTACTTGAGCAACAATTCTCAGGCTAAAAATCGTAATGCATATAACCGCAAAACTAATAGCAATCGCAATTAAACTGGTGTTAGATAATGATAAATATGACATGCTGATCCTAAGTAGAGATAACCTTTCTTGGTTTTAGTTATTCTAGTATGGTTAGTAAATATATAAAAGAGAGGATTGATGAGTAATAAAATGCAACTTCCTATTCAATTACAGAAACTTGGCTCAGCCCGCTTTGCACAGCTCTATCCGCAGCAACCTATACAAGAAGAAGTTGTAAAATTATGTGCTCTGAGCGACTTTGCTTTTCGTAGTTTAGAGTCGCAACCTCAATTAAAAGACTGGTTAATAAACCCAGACGAGCAATTTAGCCGAGACGTTCCCGCGCCATTCGACGGCCTTGATCTGCTACAGATAGATGAAAACCAGTGTAATAAAATTTTGCGCCAGTACCGAGAAAAATACTGGCTAAAAGTTGCCTACCTCGATTTATGCTGCGATAACCCAATTAGTGACAGTATTAAATACATAAGCCTATTGGCTGATATGTTGATTAGTAGCGCCAATAGGTGGGCGCATGCACAAACTGCAAAAACAGCAGGTGAGCCTCTCGATGAGCAAGGTAACCCTTTGCCCTTAATGGTTTTAGGCATGGGTAAATTGGGCGGTCACGAACTTAATTACTCATCGGATATAGATTTAATTTTTGCCTATCCGCGCAATGTACCTACTCAAGGTGGGCGTAAACCTGTTGAAGCGCAAGTGTTCTACACAAAGGTAGCGCAAAAACTGATTAATGCACTTAACCAAGTCACTGGTGATGGCCAAGTATTTAGGGTTGATATGCGCTTGCGTCCATTTGGCGAAAGTGGGCCTTTAGTGATGAGCTTTCATGCCATAGAAGATTACTACCAAGAACAAGGCCGCGATTGGGAACGCTACGCCATGTTAAAAGGGCGCTTAATAGGCACACCTAATCAGTATTGGGATGAATTTATACAGCTTTTAAAGCCCTTTGTTTATCGCCGTTATATAGATTTTTCGGTGATTGAATCGCTGAGAAAAATGAAGCTAATGATAGCTCAAGAGGTGCGACGTAAACGCCTGACTAATAATATAAAGTTAGGAGCAGGTGGTATTCGTGAGGTTGAATTTATTGTCCAGGCTTTGCAAATGGTGCGCGGTGGGCGAGAGGCAAACTTACAAACTCAATCGCTACTGTATGCCCTAGAGCAGTTAATTCTAAATCAAGCGATGGATGAACAAGAAGCAAATGAGTTAAAGCATAACTACTTGCACTTACGTAAGGTTGAGCAATATTTACAAATGTTTGACGATCAACAAACACAAACCCTGCCAGATGATGAGCTCAATCAAGCGCGGCTAAATTATTTGCTCGAATCTGAAAGCTTTAATCATACTATGTCGCACATTGAGCAGGTTATGACTAAAATTCACGATGAATTTTTACTGGTGATAGGGGAGGAAACGGTCCCTCTTGATACCTGCGAAGGTGCGTTTATAAGTGCGTGGGATCATGGTGATGTGAGCTTTTTAAACGATATAAAAGAGCAATGGCAAGTGCCTCTTCATGACTTTAAACAACGTTTAAGTAAGGTAAATATAGGTAATCGTGGGCGTGATATTCTCGATAAGCTCATGCCCTTATTACTCAAACAGCTGAGCGATTTTAATGCCAGCGGTGAAACATTTACCATGGTATGCCGAATTTTAAATAAAATTGTATCGCGTACAGCTTACCTTGAATTACTGTACGAAAACCAAGGCGCGCTTAAACAGTTAGTATTATTGTGCTGCCACAGTAAGTGGATAGGGGAGCATATTTCTCGTTATCCTATTTTGCTTGATGAGCTAATAGACCCTGCTGCGCTTTACAAACCTACGCCGTTGAGCGCCTATAAAGATGAAATACGCCAATACTTTTTACGTATAGAACACGACGACCTAGAGCTGCAAATGGAAGCGCTTAGACAGTTTAAGCAAACACATCAATTACGTATTGCGGCTGCAGATGCAACCGGTGTGATTGATGTTATGAAAGTAAGCGATCACTTAACTGCTCTTGCAGAAGCAGTGGTAGACCAAGCAGTTAATATAGCGTGGTATAACACGGTTAAGCGTTTTGGTATGCCGCCAAATACAGATGACGAGCATAAAGGGTTTGCGGTTATTGCGTACGGTAAAACAGGCGGTTTTGAGGTCGGCTACGACTCTGATTTAGATCTTGTATTTGTTCATAATCACGACGGTAATAGCAGTACCAATGGCGATAAATCGATTACTTCACGCCAGTTTTATTTAAAACTTGCGCAGCGCTTAATGCATTTATTTAATACCCGCACTGCCTCGGGGATATTGTATGAACTTGATACGCGCTTGCGCCCTGAAGGCGCTTCTGGTTTATTGGCTATTAACTTAGAAAGCTTTAATCATTATCAGCAAACCCAAGCGTGGACGTGGGAGCATCAAGCGCTTGTGCGCGCCCGCATAATATTAGGTCAAGATGAGCTAAGAGCGCGTTTTGCTCAAATTCGTAAAGAGATATTATGTGCTCCGCGCGATGTAGATATACTTAAGCAAGATGTGCTTAAAATGCGCGAAAAAATGCGGAACCACTTAGCGAAGGGAAACGCAGAGCAATTTGATTTAAAACAAGATGTAGGCGCCATGACCGACATTGAATTTATAACTCAATATTTAGTGCTTAAAAACGCCCCTCAGTTTAGCCAGTTAACGGAATTTTCTGATAACGTGAGAATACTCACAGACGCTGCTGCGATTGGGTGTATCACTAAAGCGCAAAAGCAGCAGTTGATTCAAGCGTATATTGATTATCGCTCGCGTTACCACGTATTAAGCCTAAACCAGCAAGGTCGCTTGGTGTCACGTAAAGATTACCAAAGGGATATTGAAAGCGTATCGGCATGCTGGAATACAATATTTGAACTAGGGCGTGTTGATCTTTGCGGATTGAAATTTGTTCAATCTAGGGACGATTAAATCGCGGCGCGAGGTTTGTAACCTAGTGGGCTCGATAACTGCTCCTGCGTTATTCTAATGACTTACATCCATGTAAGAATAA
>NZ_LKDW01000044.1 GCF_001401805.1 Pseudoalteromonas sp. P1-25 | reverse complement strand
CAGCTATCAGCTATCAGCTATCAGCTATCAGCTATCAGCTATCAGCTATCAGCTATCAGCTATCAGCTATCAGCTATCAGCTATCAGCTCAAAATAAAAAACCAAACCAACTGACGCTAGTTTTATTTAATCTATTTTTAATAGCTGCTATAAAAACAAAACCCAGCAAAAGCTGGGTTTTTAAAAACTAAATTAAAAAGTTAAATTACTTCTTCTTTTTAACCGCTTTTTTGTTTGGTAAATCAGTGATTGAACCTTCAAAAATCTCAGCTGCAAGGCCAATTGACTCGTTCAATGTTGGGTGGGCATGAATAGTAAGTGCTAAATCTTCACCGTCTGCGCCCATTTCAACTGCTAAGCCGATTTCGCCAAGCATTTCGCCTGCGTTAATACCCACCATAGCACCACCAATTACACGGCCACTGTCTTTATCAAAGATAAGCTTAGTAGAGCCTTCAGTACGAGCAGATGCAATTGCGCGACCTGATGCTGCCCACGGGAATACCGCAGTTTCAATGCTTAAGCCTTGCTCTTTTGCTTCTTTCTCAGTCACACCAACCCACGCGATTTCTGGATCAGTGTAGGCAATTGAAGGAATACATTTAGGGTCAAAGAAGTGCTTCTGACCAGAGATAACCTCTGCTGCAACATGGCCTTCGTGTACCGCTTTATGCGCAAGCATAGGTTGGCCAACTAAATCACCAATTGCAAAAATATGGTCTACGTTAGTACGTAATTGCTTATCAACATTAATAAAGCCACGCTCATCAACATTAACACCTGCTTTATCAGCATCAAGTAAGTTACCGTTAGGCGTACGGCCTACAGCAACAAGTACTTTGTCGTAACGTACTGGCTCAGCTGGTGCGTTTTTACCTTCAAAAGTAACGTATAAGCCATCATCTTTCGCTTCAACGCCAACAACTTTAGTAGAAAGCATAACATTGAATTTTTTGCTTACGTATTTTTGGTAAATCTTGATGATATCTTTATCCGCAGCCGGAACTAACTGATCTGCAAATTCAACTACATCAATATCAGAACCTAATGCGCGGTAAACTGTACCCATTTCAAGACCGATGATACCACCACCTAAAACAAGTAGTTTCTCTGGTACGTCTTTAAGCTCTAATGCGCCAGTTGAATCAATTACACGGTCATCCTCTGGGATGAACGGTAAGCTAACAGGTTTAGAACCCGCAGCAATGATTGCGTTATCAAATGTAATAGTTGTAGTGCCGTCAGCACCTTCAACGTCTAAAGTGTTACTACCAGTGAATTTACCGTAACCTGGTACAACTTTAACTTTACGCATCTTAGCCATGCCGTCTAAGCCACCTGTAAGCTGGCCAACAACCGACTCTTTCCAAGAGCGAATTTTGTCTAAATCAATTTGCGGAGCGCCAAAAGTAACACCGTGAGATGACATTTCTGCAGCGTCATCAATCACTTTAGCCACGTGTAAAAGTGCTTTTGAAGGAATACAACCAACATTAAGACATACGCCGCCTAATGTTTCACGCGATTCTACCAATGTAACTTCTAAGCCCAAGTCAGCAGCACGGAAAGCCGCAGAGTAACCACCAGGACCACCGCCTAGTACAACAACTTGAGTTTTTAATTCGTTGCTCATGCTATTACCTTAATTGTTTGAACGGGACACTGCCCTAAAATTTAACTGCCATGTTTCTGCATGGGCAGAAAATCAGAGCAATTCACAAATAGTGCAAAGATTGTATCATTGCATATAGTAAAAATCCCAGCTAAAAACAACTGGCTGGGATTTGATTTTGTTCATATTGTAGCGATTACATCACTAATTGACGAATATCACTCATGTAGCTAGCAAGCGTTGCGGTAAAGCGTGCAGCTAGCGCACCGTCAATCACACGGTGATCGTACGACATAGACAGCGGAACCATTAGTTTTGGCTCAAACTCTTTACCATTCCACTTAGGTTTCATTTCAGATTTAGATACACCTAAAATTGCCACCTCTGGTGCATTAACAATCGGCGTAAATGCCGTACCGCCAATACCGCCTAAGCTTGAAATAGTAAAACAGCCACCTTGCATGTCAGATGAGGTTAGCTTACCTTCACGCGCCTTTTTAGAAACATCCATTAGCTCGCGAGATAATTCCATAATGCCTTTTTTGTCCACATCTTTAAACACTGGAACAACTAAGCCATTAGGTGTATCTACCGCAACACCAATGTTAATGTATTTCTTCAGAATTAAGCTTTCGCCATCCTCAGACAGTGACGAGTTAAATGTTGGGAATTCAGCAAGTACTTTTGCCGCTGCTTTCATCACAAACACAAGTGGTGTGATTTTAACACCCAGCTTTTTCTTCTCGCTAAGTACATTTTGCTCTTTACGGAATACTTCAAGGCTTGTGATATCAGCTTCGTCAAACTGTGTAACATGGGGAATTTGCACCCAGTTACGGTGTAAGTTTTTACCCGATAGCTTTTGAATGCGTGATAGTTTTTTCTCTTCGATTTCGCCAAATTTAGCAAAATCTACTTTCGGCCAAGGTATTAAACCAAGCTCACTACCGCCTGCATTGCCTTTACCAGCTGGTAATTGGCCTGATTCAACTTGCTTAACTAAGTTTTTAACATAGTTTTGCACGTCTTCTTTAACCACACGGTTTTTACGGCCTGAGCCTTTAACGTTTGCTAAGTTAATACCAAATTCACGCGCTAAGCGACGAACAACTGGCGATGCATGGGCATATGCGCTGTTGTTTTCAAAGCTTTCGTTGCTTGCTTTAGCAGCAGGTGCAGCTTGAGCTGGCGTAGACTCGGTTTTTGCAGGTGCAGCCGCTGGCTTTTGCTCAGCAGTAGCTGAAGCTTTTGCAGGTGCACTACCGGCAACTTCAAATACAAAAATAAGAGAACCTGTTTTTACTTTGTCGCCCGCAGCCACTTTAATTTCTTTAACTGTACCTGCAAATGGCGCTGGTACTTCCATTGCCGCTTTGTCGCCTTCAACGTTTAAGATAGATTGCTCTTCTTCTACGCTATCGCCAACAGCTACCATGATTTCAGTTACTTCAACTTCATCATCGCCAATATCAGGTACGTTTACTTCTTTGGTGCTTGGCTCGGCGCTTTGAGCAGGCTCTGCTGGTGCAGAGTCTTGCTTAGGCGCATCTGATGCTGGCGCACTTGAACCGGCAACTTCAAAAACAAACACTAAAGAGCCTGTTTTTACTTTGTCGCCTTCGGTTACTTTAATTTCTTTTACAGTACCGGCAAAAGGTGCTGGTACTTCCATAGATGCTTTATCGCCTTCAACACTTAAAATTGACTGCTCTTCATCTACGCTGTCACCAACGGCAACCATGATTTCTGTTACTTCAACTTCGTCGTCACCAATATCTGGTACGGTTACTTCTTGAGTTGAAGAACCTGAAGCTTCTGCAGGTGCAGATGCTTCAGTTTTAGCCGGCGCTTCGGGCTGGCTTTGTGAACCTGACTCTTCGCCTTCAAAAATCATAATTAACGAACCGGTTGTTACCGTGTCGCCTTCGCTTACTTTAATTTCTTTTACTGTACCTGCTTGCGCAGCAGGTACTTCCATTGATGCTTTATCGCCTTCAACGGTAAGTAAAGATTGATCAACATCTACTTTGTCGCCAACGCTTACTAAAATTTCGGTTACTTCTACGTCATCGCCACCGATATCTGGTACATTAATTTCAATACTCATTGCAAACCTCTTATGCGTACAGTGGATTTAGTTTGTTTGTGTCAATGTCGAACTTTTTAATTGCTTCAACAACCACTGACTTTTCAACATCACCGCGTTTAGCAAGTTCAGATAACGTAGCAACAACCACGTAGCTTGCATTAACTTCAAAGTGACGACGTAAGTTTTCACGGCTATCAGAGCGTCCGTAACCATCTGTACCAAGCACTTTATAGTTGCTGCTTGGAATAAATGAACGCGCTTGTTCTGCGTAGTTTTTCATGTAGTCGGTAGCGGCAACAGTTACTGAGTCGTTTAATACGCTCGTAATGTACGGTGTTTTTTGCTTGCTTTCTGGGTTAAGCATGTTGAAACGCTCAACGTCTTGACCATCACGCGTAAGCTCATTGAATGAGGTTACTGAGTAAACATCTGAGGCAATACCGTACTCTTCGCTTAAAATAGCTGCCGCTTTGCGTACTTCAGTCATGATAGTACCTGAGCTTAATAGCTGTACGTTGGCTTTTTTACCTTCGTAGCTTTCTAGCTTGTAAATACCTTTACGAATACCTTCTTCAGCGCCTTCTGGCATAGCTGGTTGATGGTAGTTTTCGTTCATAAGCGTTAGGTAGTAGTAAATATTTTCTTGGTTTTCACCGTACATACGACGAATACCGTCTTGAATAATTACCGCTACTTCAAATGCGTATGTTGGGTCGTAAGAAATACAGTTAGGAACCGTATTTGCAAGAATGTGGCTGTGACCATCTTCGTGCTGTAGACCTTCACCATTAAGCGTAGTTCGGCCAGCCGTAGCACCTAATAAGAAACCGCGTGCTTGTTGGTCACCCGCCATCCATGCCATGTCGCCAACACGTTGGAAACCAAACATAGAGTAGTAAATGTAGAATGGGATCATAGGTAAATCGTTCGTGCTGTAAGATGTTGCAGCAGCTACCCATGACGACATTGCACCTAGCTCGTTAATACCTTCTTGAAGTACTTGGCCTGATGTTGCTTCTTTGTAGTAAGAAACAATATCACGGTCTTGAGGGGTGTAGTTTTGGCCATGTGGATTGTAAATACCGATTTGACGGAATAAACCTTCCATACCAAATGTACGTGCTTCATCAGCAATAATTGGCACAATGTTTTTACCAATGCCTTTGTCTTTAAGTAACACGTTAAGTGCACGTACAAAGCCCATTGTGGTAGAGATATCACGCTTTTGCTCTTCAAGTAGCGGCTTAAATGCATCTACTTCTGGCAGTTTTAGTTCTTCGCTAAAGTTAGGAATACGTGTAGGTGTGTAACCTTTAAGTGCTTCACGGCGTGCGTGTAAGTACTTGTATTCTTCTGAGCCTTCTTCAAGCGTTAAGTATGGAAGATCTTTAATTTGCTCTTCTGATACTAAATCTTGTAGGCCTAAACGGTCACGTAAGTGTTCAACATGGCTCATGTCCATTTTCTTCACTTGGTGCGCAATGTTTTTACCTTCAGCTGCTTCACCCATGCCGTAACCTTTTACAGTTTTAGCAAGAATTACAGTAGGACGGTCGTTTGTTTGCTCAGCCTTTTTAAATGCAGCATAAAGTTTTGATGGCTCATGACCACCACGCTTAAGCGCAAAAATTTCGTCATCAGTCATATCTGCAACAAGTGCAGCTGTTTCTGGGTAACGGCCAAAGAAATGCTCACGTACGTACGCGCCATCTTTTGCTTTATATGTTTGGTAGTCACCATCAATTGTTTCGTTCATCAATTGTAGTAATTTACCTGATGTATCTTTAGCTAGCAGAATATCCCATCCGCTGCCCCATACAACTTTAATTACATTCCAACCAGCGCCTTTAAATAGACCCTCTAATTCTTGAATAATTTTACCGTTACCCATAACTGGGCCATCTAAACGCTGTAAGTTACAGTTAATTAGGTAACATAGGTTGTCTAGCTTTTCACGTGCAGCGAAAGAGATTGCGCCGCGTGATTCTGGCTCATCCATTTCACCGTCACCTAAAAACGCGTATACACGTTGGTTTTTAGTGTCTTTTAAGCCACGGCCATCTAGGTATTTTAAAAAGCGCGCTTGGTAAATAGACGCAATTGGACCTAAGCCCATAGATACCGTTGGGAACTGCCAAAATTCAGGCATTAATTTAGGATGTGGGTATGAAGGAAGTCCTTTGCCATCTACTTCTTGACGGAAGTTATCAAGCTGTTCAGCTGTTAAACGACCTTCAACAAATGCGCGTGCATAAATACCCGGAGAAATATGGCCTTGGTAGTAAACTAAGTCACCGCCGTCTACTTCATTTGGCGCTTTAAAAAAGTGATTAAAACACACTTCGTAAAACGCAGCTGATGATTGGTAAGACGCCATATGGCCGCCTAAGTCGAGATCTTTTTTCGATGCACGTAATACAATCATGATTGCATTCCAACGAATAATCGAACGAATACGACGCTCAAGGTTTACATCCCCTGGGTAAGCCGGTTCTTGATCTACTGGAATAGTATTAACGTAGTTAGTTGTTGTGCCAGTTGGCATATCAACGCCGTCTAAACGGGCTTGCTCTAACACTTGCTCAAGTAAAAACTGAGCTCGTTCAACACCTTCTTCGCGCACAACTGATTCAAGAGCTTGTAACCACTCTTGTGTTTCTAGCGCGTCTACGTCAATTTTATTGACTTCAGACATATGGAGGTTTCCTTATGTTTAAAATACGAATGTTGTTAATTTAATACCACGTATACCTAATTTAGTGTGTTCTAAGTACAGCGTATTAGCTTAATTTTGTTTTGTGCGTCTTAAACTACGTTCAATTCGCGAATGCTCTTTACCCGCTTCAAGTAATGCTTCTTCAATAAAGGCTAAATGGGCATTACTGGCTAAACGGGCTTGTTCTGGATTGCCCTCAATTACGGCATCCATTAATAAGCGCCTATGCTGGGCTAATTGATTGCTAATATCTGGTTTTTTTAATAAAACCGTTAAGTTTTGCAATACATTTTGTTCCAGTAGCGCTTGCATGCCTCGCACTAAGTGAAGTAAAACCACGTTGTGTGAGGCTTCGGCTACACTAAAGTGAAACGCATTAATTGCTTTGGCTTTTAGCTGTAAATCGTTATTAACTTGGGCGATTTTATCAAAGCTTTGTTTAACCTTGGTAAAATCGGTGCTGGTACCACGAAGCGCCGCATAATAAGCCGCGATCCCTTCAAGCGCATGACGAAATTCAAGTAAATCAAACTGTGATTCAGGATGCTTACTGATCAAATCAAATAGCGGATCAGTGAGCCCCTCTTCAAGCTGGTTCTTTACAAACGTGCCACCACCTTGCCTACGAGTGACCAATCCTTTTGCTTCTAGCTTTTGGATGGCTTCGCGTAGTGAGGGGCGAGACACCTCAAACTGTTTTGCTAGTTCGCGCTCTGGCGGCAGTTTTTCACCTGGCGCTAATGAGCCCTCAAGAATCATGTTCTCAAGTTGCTGTAAAATAACATCAGATAATTTTGCTGCTTTAATCTTTAAAGACATTAATCAACGTCCACGTTGTATAAATACTAAAAAGCCTAATTTTTAAGGCCTAGAGCTTGACGATTTACCCAAAAGGTAAATTGGTCATACCAAAAATTTTCAATAAGGTATCAAAAAGGCAAATAACTGTCAATTTACGGTTTATTTGAGCAATTAAACTAGCGTAACGCATTTTGAACGAAGTTCAAAACAGTACAAAATTGTGGATGTTTTGTGCAAAGGTTAACAGGATGAAAACAAATGGTCTGACCAGAATGAATTAGAATATTCACTCTAGTTGAATTTATTGAAGAAATTAGTTTTTGAGTCAAAAAGGTGGGAGCGGCGAGTTTACCCCGCGACTAATTATCTTGCCGCGATACTCACCGTAAGCGCGGCGTACATTGCGCGATATAAAATCGCGACTACGATAAACCGCCAAATAAAGTAAGCAGTGCAATCAGTACTAAATAAAAGAGCACATTGCGTTTAACGAGCTTAATCATACAGGTAGCTTCAACGGCACATCCGTAATAACGCTGTTCTACATGTTCGGCTGCAAGGGCTGTACATGTAACTACTTTTCGGTTTGATGTTTTAAAATCCAGCACATAATCCAACCAACAACTTGTGCCTTTATTAAAGTTACCAATAACTAAGTAGCCAAAGCTTGCAACACGTGCAGGTAGCCAATCTAGCCAAAATAATAATTTATGCAGCAACTTAAAGCGATTAGCAAACACCACTTTGTGGTTTTCTTTTACTAAATCGGCAAGTGTACGCACTATTGCATACAATACTGCGCCTGGGGCGCCAAGCACAACAAACCAAAAAATTACGGCGCAGTAAAACCTAAAATTGATCCACGCTAAGGTTTGCCCAAATGTTTCTCCGCCTTCCTCATCCTCTAAGTGTTTTTGCCCCATTTGGAGTGCGTATAATGAAGCCGCGGTTTTATCATCTCGCGTTAATGCATTTAAGTACGACTTATATAAAGCCCGGTGCTTAGCACAACCAAAGCACACTAATAAAACCACAACATTTATAGCTAATTGCCACAGAACAAAGTCAGAAAGAACATATATAAGCGCCACAGCCACTACCGGCAACACTAGCCAAATTAAAAAGCCAATTGCCGAGCCAAACAATCCATTTTCATTAAGTAATTTACCCGAACGGTTTAAATAACCATTAGCGTAATAGCTAATTTGCCAGTACTGAGAGCGAGCCCCTAAGCGCTCAAGTATTAGTGCAATAATTATAGAAACTAAAATCATGATGGCGACTCACTTAATTTGCTTGATCTAGCCTGCCTATATAGGCAGACCAATTAAAACTTTCCCCGGGGTCGGTTTTTCGCCCAGGTGCTATATCGCAATGCCCTACTATACGCTTTGTGGTAATAAGCGGGTAGCGAATCATAATAGCCTTTGTCAGGTTATGTAAGCTTGTGTACTGCGCCTGAGTATAAGGGGTGGTATCTGTGCCCTCAAGCTCAATACCTATACTAAAATTATTACACGCACTTTGCCCAGCATACTCAGACTGACCAGCATGCCATGCGCGTTTATTAAATGGCACATATTGAATAATCTCGCCTGTACGTTTTATAAAACAGTGCGCCGAGACTCTAAGCCCATTTAAGTCACAAAAGGTGGGGTGCGCATTACAATCAATCTCACCCATAAACAGGGCATCAACGTGTTCGGTGCCAAACTGCCCAGCTGGCAGGGAAATATTATGAATAACCAACAGTGAAATATCGGCATTTTTAGGGCGCTCATCAAAATGCGTACAGGGCCGCTGTGTTATATTAGCGACAACGCCGCTTGAATCTATTTGCATCATTTTAAAACCACGGTATACATAAGCTTGATGCTAAAGGATTTAAATACAGAATGATAGCCATTACGGTTAGCCAACATGTAACCGCTTAGCAAAGCGGCTTTTAGCGAGTGTGCTCTATATGCAGGTGTAATAGCCTCACTTATTTAAAAGCGCTTCTCTTAGCTATTTAAACATAGTAAAATTTGCTTAATTTATTAACACTTATGAGCCTTCATATGTCAATTTCGCACTCGCTTATTACTCAACTTGTTACCCTCGCCTTAGATGAAGATCTAAATTATCAAACTGCGCAAGATGGTGATATAACCGCGCAACTTATCCCGCAAAATGAGCACGCAAATGCCAAAGTGATTACCCGTGAAGATTGCGTTTTTTGCGGCAAAGACATTATTACAGAAGTGTTTAAGCAAGTAGATTCAAGCGTTGAAGTAAACGTATTAGTAAATGATGGCGACTTTGTGCCAGCAAACAGCACCATATTTACCGCTAAAGGCACTGCCCGCGCTATTTTAACCGCCGAGCGTACTGCGCTTAACTTTGTACAAACGCTTTCGGGTACCGCAACCACCACTGCAAATTATGTAAAAGAGCTTAGCGGCACCACAACCCAACTGCTCGATACCCGTAAAACAATACCCGGACTCAGGCTACTTCAAAAATACGCTGTTAAATGCGGTGGCGGTGCAAACCACCGTATAGGCCTATTCGACGCGTTTTTAATTAAAGAAAACCACATAGCAGCGTGTGGCGGTATTGATAAAGCTGTCGCACAAGCCAAGCAAAACCACCCTACAAAACCAGTAGAAGTAGAAGTAGAGTCGTTACATGAACTCGAGCAAGCCATTAATGCAGGTGCCGATATAATCATGCTCGATAACTTTAGTGTGGAACAAATTCAACAAGCTGTTGTCATTACTAATAAGCGCGCTAAATTAGAGGTTTCTGGCAATATGACGCTAGAAACAGTTAAAACTTACTCACAAGCAGGTGTCGACTTTATATCAAGCGGCGCTCTAACAAAAAATTTACAATCAATCGATTTATCGATGCGTTTTGTATAAAAGCACAGCAATAACTTTGTCATATTAGTTCTAATTAATTGACAAAACGCATGAAAAGACTTTTAATAATCCAAAAGGATTACTTTGTAACAACTTGTTAAATAAAGTATCCTTTTTAGAAAATTATGTGTGCTTTAAGCATATAAAAAGTGTTAGACTAACCCTGTTGTATTACTTCTTTGAAAAATATAGTAATAAGTAACTGCTTTTTGTTTTAATCTTAAAAAAATACCTAAAAGATTAAAGCAAACCGCCAGTATGTTTCCTATATTTAGTCTACTTTGTGTTTAGGTAGCCAATGCAAGTTGCAACATAATGAACTCACATTTAGCTTTTGTGTTTCATACCTAAGGCTAAAAGTACGTGAAAATTTATTTTTAAGTAAATCTGTAAAGTTAATCAGGTAATTTTAGCTGGCACTTTCGTCACTAACCTGACCACCTTACAAAACATTATCCTTTAGGAGAGGAAACATGAAAACAATGACTCAAAAACAACAGGGTTTCACCCTAATCGAATTAATGATTGTTGTAGCAATCATCGGTATTCTTGCTGCTGTAGCATTGCCTGCTTATCAAGATTATACGACTAGAGCTAAAATGAGTGAGGTGATATCTTTTGCTGGCTCTGCTAAAACAGCAGTAAGTGAATGTATTATTTCATCTGGCGGTACAAGCGATTGTGAAACGAATGCTAAAGTAGGTTTAGATGCAGCTACAAGTATTTCATCAACATATGTTGAGTCAGTAACTGTAGGTTCAGGTGGTCAAATATCTGCTGCTATTCAAGGAACTTCGGTTACTGCTCTTGATGGTGGTACTTTAACGTTTACCCCTTCAGCAACTACAGGTAGTGTTGCCTGGGCATGCTCAATAAGCGATGCAGCTCTAAACAAATACGTTCCTCAAAACTGCCGTAAAAGCTAATCAAAGTAAATTCAGCACATAGCTCTAACAGGCTGTGTGCTCAAATCCATGAAAATAAATAACAGAAGTTTAGTAATACTTTTTTCTTTCTTACTTTTATCGTTACTCCCCAGTATAGACTACTACTTCCTTGGAATGTATAACGAAAAGAGAGGCTTTCAAGTTGCAACGTTAGTTTTATCTCTTATTTTCATTCCCAAAATAAAACTAGATAAAAGACACTACTTATTTTTGGTACTAGTAACATTATTAGCGTTATTGTCTGTAACCTTGAGTGAAAACAAGCTCCAAGCAATATTAAATTTTTTACACATCACAATGCTTGTAAATATAATAAACTTGGGATTTACTCTACAAAAAAATATAAAGAAAACCATCTTACTGCTTTTTTTCTCAAACCTATTTGTCGTATGTTATTCATTACTTAATTATTCTTTTTTTTCTCTACAGCAAACTCAACCATATCCAGACGCTATATTATACGGTTTTTATAACATCCGATTTTTTAACCAATTTCAAATTGTTTGCATTCCTTTTATTGTATACTTTATACAACATAAGGAGTTATCTAGAGTCGCCTCTATACTACTAACCTTAAATATTTTTTTACTACTTTTAAGCGGTGCTCGAGGAGCCATTTTAGCTTCGTTAGTAATGTTCGCATTCGGAAGCTATTATCAATTAATCAGCAAAAAACAATTACTAAAAATATTAAAGTGTAGCTTTATATCTTTAATACTATTTTCTATTTATTTCTTACATCATAAAGACCCTGAAGTAATTAATTATGTTGTACGAACTAGTAGCTCTCTTCGTGTGGAAATTTGGGGTGACTTACTATCGCAACTAACCCTATCCAATATTTTTATAGGGAATGGTCCCGGAATATATTTCTCTGAAGAATATGGATACAGTCACCCACATAACAGCGTACTGCAAATTTTGTATAACTGGGGCGGAATTATAACTATTTTGGTTTTAATCTTACTTTTTAAACTTTTTAAACTTAGTATTAGATACACCAAGAGTAACAATATACCTGAATTCAACATGTCCTTTCTCTCACTTCAGGGGCTATTAACTTATTCATTAGTAAGTGGTGTTATTGTAATGCCAATTCCACAAACTTTTATTTTTGTTTTAGTAGGAGTTTTGCTAAGTTACCTCCCTCTAAGTTTGAAACTTAACAGTAACTACTATAAAAATATAACGATATACTCTTCATTATGTGTGGTTTATATGTTTTTTGTAGTTATTAGCTACAACTGTTTAGATTCTGATCCTTATGGGCCAAATTTTTGGTCAAACGGCCAAATTTCTTTTAGCCAATGCAATATAACACTCTTTAAGGACTTATAATGGCGAAGCAATCCGATAAGAAAAATTTAGATACCTTCCAATGGGTAGGGGTGAGCGCTCGTGGTAAACGTATGGATGGTGAACTAACCGGTAACAGTATTGCTTTAGTCAAGGCCCAACTTCGAAAGCAAGGAATTACCCCCTCCAAAGTAAAGCGAAAGCCAAAGCCATTATTCGGCATCCAAAGTGTTCAAAAAATCAGTCCAAAAGACATTGCTTTAGTTACACGCCAAATTGCCACTATGCTTATGGCGGGTGTACCACTTATTCAAGCTATTGAAATGATTGGTACAGGATCTACTAACAAAAGTGTAGCCAAGCTAATGGAAACCATTGGCGACGAAGTAAAAGCAGGTCAACCTTTATCGCAGGCACTTAGAAAACACCCTCGCTATTTTGACGATTTATATTGTGATTTAGTGGCATCGGGCGAGCAATCGGGTGCACTTGATAAAATATTTGATCGTGTTGCTTTATACAAAGAAAAATCAGAAGCGCTTAAGTCGAAAATTAAAAAGGCCATGTTTTATCCTATCGCGGTTTTAGTGGTTGCCCTTATAGTTACCTCAATACTGCTTATATTTGTAGTACCACAGTTTCAAGATATATTTAATGGCTTTGGCGCACAACTGCCTGCCTTTACCTTATTTGTTATTGGCATCTCTGAGTTTATGCAGGAATATTGGTGGATGATGTTAATAGCCATTGTTGGCTTTGGCTATGCGTTTAAAGAAGCTAAACTCAGAAGTTTAAAACTTAGAGATGCAACCGACAGAGCTATATTGAAGCTCCCTGTAATTGGCATGATTTTAAATAAAGCAGCTGTTGCCCGTTACGCTCGCACACTTTCAACCACCTTTGCAGCAGGTGTACCACTTGTTGATGCATTAGACTCAGCCGCTGGCGCTTCAGGCAATGCAGTATACCGCTATGCTATTTTAGATATTAAAGCAGAGGTGAGCTCGGGTAACCAAATGAACTGGGCGATGCGTAATGCTAAAATATTTCCTGATATGGTGATTCAAATGGTAGCGATTGGTGAAGAGTCAGGATCGCTTGATGGTATGCTTGCCAAAGTAGCCACTATTTATGAACAAGAGGTGGATGATGCAGTAGATGGATTGTCTAGCTTATTAGAGCCGCTTATTATGGCCGTACTCGGTGTGCTTGTAGGTGGCTTAATTGTTGCCATGTACTTGCCAATTTTCCAGTTAGGTTCTGTAATTTAAAGCATAGCTGTAAGCTGTAAGCTGTAAGCAAAATTGTAAACGCTAATTAATAGCTTGCGAAATAAAGTTGGCTTATAAATGGCCTGAAGTTAGGTATTTTAATGGAAAATCTTTTTCTTGATGTAACCACCGCGATGCAAAGCCAGCTGTGGTTTTATTTTTTAACTGTGGGCTTAGTAAGCCTGTGTATTGGTAGTTTTTTAAATGTAGTTATTTACCGGCTGCCACTGATGATGCAGCGTGAATGGCGAAGTGAATGCCGATTATTATTAGAAGATGAACTCACAACTAAGCCTTCAAAGGCTAAACCCAACGAGCCATTTAATTTAGTAAAGCCTAACTCTACCTGCCCTAAATGCAAAACGGCGATTAAGCCTTGGCAAAATATTCCAATTATTAGTTGGATTGTGCTTAAAGGTAAATGCGCTAATTGCAGTAACCCAATATCAGCGCGTTACCCAATAGTTGAAGCCATTACCGCGCTATTAAGTTTAGTTATTGCCTATAGTTTTGGGGCTACAGAGCAGGCTCTTTTATATATTTTTGTTACTTGGATTTTAGTCGCGCTCACCTTTATTGATATTGACCACATGTTACTACCTGACCAGCTCACTTTGCCCTTAGTATGGCTTGCGCTTATTGCCGCTGTAATGGGTATAACAATAAGCCCGTGTGATGCAATAGTAGGCGCAGCCTGCGGCTATTTAAGCCTGTGGAGTGTGTTTTGGCTATTTAAGCTATTAACGGGCAAGGAAGGGATGGGCTATGGTGATTTTAAGTTACTGGCCGTGTTTGGCGCACTACTAGGGTGGCAGTCGCTATTAACCATTATTTTGCTTTCAAGCGTGGTGGGCGCCATTATTGGTATTGCCCTTTTAAGTATACAAGGTAAAGACAAAGCAACCCCTATCCCATTTGGCCCCTACTTAGCCATAGCAGGTTGGATAACACTTTTATGGGGCGCTCAAATTCAAGCGGCCTATTTTAATTTAATTGGTTATTAGTATGAATAAGCCAGCAACTAAAACAAACAATTGGGTATTGGGTTTAACAGGCGGTATTGGCTGCGGTAAAACAGCTGTTAGTAATATGTTTGAAAAGCTGGGTATATGCGTTGTTGATGCCGATATTATTGCCCGCCAAGTGGTAGCGCCTAATAGCGCAGGGCTAAATGCAATTATTGAACACTTTGGCGAGGGTATTTTACTACCCGATGGCACATTAAACAGAGCAACCCTACGCACTAAAATATTTACCAATAATGATGAAAAAGAGTGGCTAAACGCTCTATTGCACCCGCTTATACGGGAAAAAATACTCACCGATTTAAACAATGCAACCAGTGCTTATGTTGTATTAGTTGCACCATTATTGTTTGAAAATAAACTTAACGCATACTGCAACCGTACTCTATTAATTGATGTACCACTGCCTGTACAGATTGAACGTACGATAAAACGCGACAATATTAGCCTTGAGCAAGTAAATAGCATTATAGCGTCGCAAATGTCACGTGAAGAAAAACAACAAAAAGCCGATGATATCCTTAATAATGACCGCGATTTATCGCTTGTTCATGCAGAACTTGTTGTTCTTCATAAAAATTACCTACACTATGCGGTATAAAATACAACTAATGCCCCTTAATGCGGTCATAACAACATAAACTCGTAATTTGGTTAGCAAAAAAGGTGTTGATAAACTTGACGAATTTAATCACCTGCTTTTTTCTGATAAATTGTTAACTATTGAAGGACTAAAATAGGTGCGCAATGAATATTAACTCACCGTTATTGAGAAAATTTATAACGCTTGGCCGCATTGATGCCGATACCGTAAAAGCAAAACAGCAAGAGTTTGCCTCAACCGCTGAGCTTATATCTAAATGTGGAAAAATTGACAGCAACGACTTAGCTGAACAATGTATAGACCTATTCCGTGTACCGTATTTTGATTTAAAAGACTTCGACCCTGCACAAATCCCAGAAGACTTAGTTAAAGAAAAGCTAATACGTAAACACCACATTTTACCGCTGGTTCAAAAAGGCAGAAAAGTATACATTGCCGCCTCCGATCCGACTGACTACGGCGCCTTTGAAAACTTTGAATTTAGCACCGGCTTATCGTGCGAAATAGTCGTGGTTGATTACATTCAACTGGATAATAAAATTGAGCAACTTCTTGATGCTGCAGGCAGCTTAGATTTAAGCGCCGATGAATTTAAAGAATTTGCCGACTTAGATAGTGAAAGCCCTAAAGAGACCACACCTAAAGATGATGATAAAGACGATGCGCCAATCATTGTTTATATCAATAAAATTTTAATGGATGCCATTAAAAAAGGCGCCTCTGATTTACACTTTGAACCTTACGAGCATAAATACCGTATTCGCTTTCGTATTGATGGGATTTTGCATGAAGTTGCCAACCCCCCTAATACTTTAGCGAGTAAGCTATCGGCGCGTATCAAAGTCATGTCGCGCCTTGATATTGCAGAAAAACGTAAACCACAAGATGGCCGTATTAAATTAAAGATTACCGAGCGAAAAAGCATCGATTTTCGTGTAAGTACTATGCCTACGTTATGGGGCGAAAAAATAGTAATGCGTATCCTTGATTCATCAAGCGCTATGCTAGGTATTGACGTATTAGGTTACGAAGAGGATCAAAAAAAGCTCTACATGGATGCGCTTGGGCAACCACAAGGTATGATACTTGTAACCGGCCCTACCGGCTCAGGTAAAACAGTATCGCTTTATACTGGTTTAAATATACTTAACCAACCAGAGCGAAACATTAGTACCGCCGAGGATCCGGTAGAAATAAACCTTGAAGGGGTTAACCAAGTACAAATAAACCCCAAGGCCGAGATGACCTTTGCCAACGCCCTGCGTGCCTTTTTACGTCAAGATCCAGATGTGGTAATGGTTGGTGAAATACGTGACCTAGAAACCGCGGAAATTTCAATTAAAGCGGCGCAAACAGGTCACTTAGTGTTATCAACACTGCATACCAACTCAGCCCCCGAAACCATAACACGTTTATTAAATATGGGCGTGCCTGCTTATAACGTGGCAAGCTCGATAAGTTTGATTATTGCCCAGCGCTTAGCTCGGCGTTTATGCCCTAAATGTAAAACCCCTGAAACACTGCCAGCAGAAGAATTAGCTCGCCAAGGTTTTAGCACAGCACAAATTGAAGACATGACACTATACGCACCCAAAGGCTGCGAAAATTGCACCGATGGTTACAAAGGCCGTGTAGGTATTTACGAAGTAATGCAGATTACCCCTGAAATTGCACAAATTATTATGCGCGGTGGTAATTCACTCGAAATAGCAGAGGTTTCACTGCAAGCTGGGTTTAATAACTTACGATTATCGGGTTTACGCAAAGCTGCGGATGGTTTAACGTCTTTGGCTGAAATAAACCGCGTTACAAATATGTAGAGTTAGTAGTGTTAAGTACATGTGCTTAACGCGTAATTGTAGAGAGTAAAGTATGCCAACAATTGTTAACTGCCCAACCTGTAAAAATAAAGTTGAGTGGTCACAGCAAAGCCCCCATCGCCCTTTTTGTTCTAAGCGCTGTCAGCTTATAGATTTGGGTGAATGGTCGTTTGAGAACAATAAAATCTCAACGCCTATAACCTCGGCGAGCCAAATTAGCCAAGATATGATTGAAGATATTGAAGAAATGATGGCTAAAAACGATGATGACTTTTTTAAATAAACCTTTTTCATCTTCTTAAACAACAAAAGCCAGCATTAAGCTGGCTTTTTGATGTGTTGAGTAAAAAATATAATTAGTCTCTTTGCTTACGGTGCTTTTTACCCATGCGCTTTTGCATTTTAGCAAACTTTTCTTGCTGCTCAGCGTTAAGCACCTGCATTACTTGGTGCTGTGTTTTTAGTTTAATTAAACCAATTTCAGTGCCTTTTTCGTGGCGTGCATTTAATAGCTCTTTAGCCGCGTTTTCGTCAAATGTTGGAGCGCTAAGTAGTGCATCCATTTTAGCTTTATGCGCTTCGCGCTGTGCTTTACGGGCTTCTTTATCAGTGCCACGTAGTGCTTTCATTTGCGTTTTTTGCGCTTCAAAAATAGCTTCAAGCTTAGTTTGTTGCTCGTCAGTTAAATCAAGCTTGTCGGCACCGCGCTCAGATAATAAAAAACGCGCCTGAGAATGGCCTTGCTTATCGTGCATGCCGCCTTTTGCTAATACGCTACCGGCACCAAGTGTAGCCGTTGCTAGACCACAAATAAGTACTAATTTTGAAAGTGTATTTACTTTAGTCATAATCATCACCTTAATATTGGATGGATTGAATTTGGTTGTGACTGCTAAGCCAGTGAGTTAACTATACCCCTTGCAACGCAAAGTAACGCAAAGCAGTGTAAAGGTTGTGTAAAGATTCACTTTTACACAATTTACGAAGTAAAATAACCATATAGAAACTGCCTAAGGGTTTGAAATGAAGCTATTAATGATTGATGACGACACAGGTTTGTGTGAACTACTTACTGAGTATTTAGCCGCGCAAGGTTTTGAGGTACAAAGCGTTCACGATGGCGAGCAAGGCTTAAAACTTGCCCAAGCAAACGACTACGCGCTGATATTACTAGATGTCATGCTCCCCACCCTTGATGGTTTTGAGGTACTTAAACAACTTAGGCAAACCAAGTTAACGCCGGTCATCATGCTCACTGCAAAAGGCGAAGACTTTGATCGTATTTTTGGCTTAGAGCTGGGCGCTGACGATTATATCCCCAAACCCTTTAACCACCGTGAGTTGCTTGCTCGCGTAAAAGCGATTACTCGTCGCATAGAGCACATAAATAGCTTAAATGTTGCAACACCCAGTAAAATAACTATAAACGGCATTACGGTTAATTTGGCAGCGCGTGAGGCAATCATTAGCGACCACCCCCTTACACTTACTGGCACAGAGTACGAGGTACTCGTGCTATTAATTAAAAATGCCGGCGAAGTTGTCAGTAAAGAGCAAATAAGCGAGGAAGTACTGGGCAGGCGCTTAGCCTCGTTTGATCGCTCAATTGATATGCACGTTAGCAATATTCGCAAAAAAATAGCCGAGCACATCCCAGGCGAACGAATAAAAACAATGCGAGGTACAGGCTATGTTTTCATCCAAGGGGAGTAATAAGCATTACTTTGCCTGGCTAAAGCACCCTAGGCATTATTTATTTTTTAAAATATTTGCTTGGTTTTGGCTGACGATAACGGGGACTGTAGCAGCGCTTATATTTTTAAGTAACATTACTGCAATCAATGCTGTAAGCACTGAGTCTCTGCGTGGACCAATGAAAAAAAACCTAATTTACACAGCCAAAAGTATTGAGCGAAGTGTAACTAAGCACAAACGAACGCTTGCCGATGTTTTAACGCACCCTAGGCTTTCAAAACGCAAAATTTTATATTTAGCTACAGCGCAACCCGAAGACGCATTAAGTAATAAAGAGATACCCGCCGAAATAGACTTAAATTTACTTAGCTTTAGCCAAAACTTAGCACCACAGATTATTTTTACCGAAAAGTACCAAGCTTTTGGCCCAGTACTAATCACTGTGCCCGAGGGGCAATTTTACCTTTACGAAATCGATATTAACCACCAACCGCCTTTACTCATGCGTTTTAAGTTAATGCCAAATTGGATGAAAGTCTTGGTGGCTATTTTTGCCTCTTTAGTACTGAGCTTTATATTTAGCCGTAACTTAATTGCCCCAATTAACAGCCTTAAAAAAGCAGCCATAAAACTGTCATCAGGCGACTTATCAGCGCGTGTTGCCATACCTGCTAACAGAAAAGACGAATTAGGGGTGCTTGGCCGCGACTTTAACAGTATGGCCAATCAGCTTGAGCAACTTATTAGTGCCCAAAAGCGTTTGCTTGCTGATATATCTCACGAGTTGCGCTCCCCACTTACGCGTTTAAAAATGGCCACAGGGCTTGCTCAAATGCAAGCCAACGAGGCAAGCCAATCGTATTTATTACGGATAGAAAAAGAAGCGAATCAACTTGATAAAATGATTGCTGATGTACTGCAAGTCTCACGTTTAGAAGCACAAAGCCAAGCACTGTCTCTTCAAAAGCAGTCGTTAAAAGATATAGTAGAGCACGTATTAAACGATGCGCAGTTTGAAGCTAAGCAAAATACTAAAACACTCACATTTAGCGGCAGTGCCGATGTTATGCTCAGTTGCGATGAGTCTTTAATAGCCAGTGCACTCGAAAACTTATTACGCAATGCAATAAAATACGCACACAGCAATATTAGCTTTAACGTACACTATAACAGCAAAATTTATATTGAAATTTGCGACGACGGACCAGGCGTGCCAAATGATCAATTAAGCAAGCTTTGTGAGCCCTTTTTTAGGCAATCTGACGCCCGCGACCGAGTAAGTGGTGGCACGGGGCTTGGCTTAGCCATCGCTAAAAATGCTATTATTGCGCATGGTGGTAGTTTAGCGTTATCAAATAAAGAAAATGGTGGTTTATGTGCCAACATAGCCTTACCAATAACTAAAGAGTAACCCATGTTTTATAGCAGTGAAAGTGAGCTTGAAAATAACCAATCTGCAATTGAAGAATTTTTTGAAAACACACTCATTAAATCTAACTTAAAAACCTTGCATGGCACATTATTTTACGCCTATGCAAAACCCGCTAATGCAAAAATGGCGTTAGTTATTAGTTCTGGCAGAGTAGAGGGTACTGATAAATACAAAGAGCTTTTGTGGGAGTTTTATAACAATGATTACGCTATTTTTATAATCGACCATCAAGGACAAGGTCGCTCTTATCGGCATTTAAAAAACAAGCACAAAGGTTATGTTAAAGACTTTCAAGATTACAGTGCAGATCTAAACCAATTTACTGAACAGGTAGTTAATGCTCACTGGCAAGGCAATAAAGCGTTAATAGCGCATTCGATGGGAGGTGCTATTGCGCTGCATTATTTAGCAACCTATACGCATGATTACAAAGGGGTATTTTTGTCAGCTCCCATGTTAAATATTTTTACCAAAAAGGTGCCTCGTTTTTCGACTACTTTGGCCGTCAACATAGCTAAAATTTTAGGCTTTCAATACAGCTATGCCTTTGGGCAAAAAAACTATATTCCCTTAAATTTTGACCTAAACGTGCTAACAAGTAGTGAAATACGTTATAAACAATTTAGGCAAACCTATCATGCTACACCTTCGTTGCAGCTCGGCGGGGTAACCTATGGGTGGTTGCATGCTGTTATTAAGTTTTTGCCATCAGTAGATAAGCTAAATATTACTATTCCAATGTATATTGCTAAAGCCGAAAAAGATGAAGTAGTTAATAATACGGCACTTGATAAGCTGGCAAACAGTCATGAAAATGCATCAATGGAAAGCTTCAAAGATGCAAAGCACGAACTTTTTTTTGAACGAGACGAAATTCGTAAACCAGCACTCAAAAGTTTATACACATTTTGCGAGTCGATTAATCTTTAATAACAACAGATAGTGGGTCGAGGTGGATAAGTATATCAACCTCAGATTCGAAACAATCAGCAATCATTTTTTCGACTTCGTCAGCCACATTATGAGCTCGAATTAACGTTAAATCGTCATCTAACTCTAAGTGCATTTGTATAAACTTGATCTTTCCACCTTGGCGAGTGCGGATGTCGTGTACGCCATAAACATCTTGATGCTTATTCGCTATATCGTAAATGCTTTGCTTTTCTTCGTCTGGCAGCTCTTTATCCATTAAATGATCAGCGCTATCACGTGCTATATCCCAGCTGTTGTAAAGTAAATAACCGGCTACACCAATAGCAAATAGTGGATCAGCATATAACACCCCATAGTATGAGAGCAAAATAGCCAGTAATACCGCAGCATTTAAAATTAAATCGCCTTTATAATGCACCGAGTCTGCTTTTATAGCGATAGACTCGGTATGTTTAACCACTTTAGTTTGAAAAAACACAATCACTAACGTACACGCAATAGCAAATACACTTACCCACACGCCAAGCAGTGAATGACTTAATACGATGGGGTTGAATAAACGCTCAATGCCATGAAATGCTAATAAGCACCCAGAGCCAGCTATAAATGCAGCTTGACCAAGCCCTGCAAGCGCTTCTGCTTTACCATGGCCAAAACGGTGATCGTCATCGGCTGGACGCAGTGCGTAGCCAAGTACTAAAAAGCTCATAGCAGTGGCTGTAATATCCATTAAAGAGTCGGTCAACGAGCCAAGCATAGAGGCCGAACCCGATGCCAACCAAGCCCAAGCTTTGGCCGCTATCATTAAGCTCACCATAACCATGGTCACTATACTTGATGTTTTAACCCAAAATTCGTAACTGCGGTGATGCACGTCAATATTCACTATTTACGGTATTCAATGGCGCGAGTATATCATTTTTTTTAACGGTTTCGTGTATACTGCCAAACGTCAAATTATAGATTAATAGAAAGGCGCATTATGCTGGATATCGTGTTATATCAACCTGAAATTCCGCCAAATACAGGCAATATTATACGCTTGTGTGCAAACACAGGTTACTCCCTACATTTAATTGAGCCATTAGGTTTTGAATGGGACGATAAACGAGTAAAACGTGCGGGCCTTGATTACCACGAGTTTAGCAATGTTCAGCGACATGCATCGTTTGAGGCATACCTTGAAAAATGCCAACCTAAAAAAGTCTATGCATGTACCACTAAAGGCAGCCAGCTTCATCACGAAGCAAGCTACGAAGCCGGTGACTGCCTAGTATTTGGCCCAGAAACTCGTGGACTACCCGATGAAATGATTCAAGCATTACCTAACAATCAACGTGTACGTATTCCTATGCAGCCGAATAGCCGCAGTATGAATCTATCAAATTCGGTTGCTGTATTTATTTACGAATCTTGGCGACAACTGGGGTTTGTTGGAGGCAAGTAATACCAATTTGCTTAATTAATTGATCTGTTTTGAGGTTAGAAAAACGTGTGGATGGCTAGGCAAAAATTTTCTATTTAATTTAAAAGAAAATTTTTTAACAAAGGTAGCAACACGTTTAGCTCCGTAAAATGGCATAAGTATTATTGCACATTGGTATCATGCTAGGCTCATCAAATTTAAAACCTAACAAAAAGGCCGAGGTTATTCGGCCTTTTGTTCTCGGCCTAATAGGGCCATAGCAGCTTCTTTCATATCTTTACTTTCGTAAAGTACTTTATAGATTTGCTCTGTAATTGGCATTTCTACACCGGCGCGCTGAGCTAATAAATACACTTCTTTTGTATTTCTAAAGCCTTCTACAACTTGCCCGATAGACTCAATAGCAGCGTCTACTCCTTCACCTTTGCCTAATGCTAGGCCAAAGCGTCGGTTACGTGATTGATTATCAGTACAGGTTAAGATTAAATCACCAAGCCCTGCCATCCCCATAAAGGTTTCTTGCTTTGCGCCTAAGGCGCACCCTAGGCGTGTTAATTCAGCCAAGCCACGGGTGATCAACGCTGTACGTGCATTAGCACCAAAGCCAACCCCATCCGACATACCCGCGCCGATAGCGATTACATTTTTAACCGCACCACCTAACTGAATGCCAATAAAGTCATCGTTGTTATACACACGGAACGAGCGCCCACAATGGAGTAAACCTGCAAGTTGTTGCGCAAACTCCGTCGAAGTAGACGAGACCGATATTGCGGTAGGTAGCCCAATCGCCATTTCTTTAGCAAAAGTGGGACCTGATAAAACCGCAAGCGGTATTGCATCACCCAGTTCTTGCAGGGCAACCTCTTGTAACAAACGCCCAGTGTTTGGCTCAAGCCCTTTAGTTGCCCACGCCACTTGCGCACCTTCAACCAGTGCTGGTTTTATTTGCTGCAAGGTATCGGCAAAGGCATGGCTTGGCACAACCACAAGTACAATAGCACTGCTGGCTACGGCTTGTTGTAAATTGGCTTGTAATACAAGAGTGTCAGGGAATGGTACATCAGGAAGGTAACGTTGATTTTTCCGCTCAGCTGCAAGCGTGGCAACGTCGTCGCTATTGCGACCCCAAAGTGTCACTCGGTGACCATTTCGGGCTAAGCAAATAGCAAGAGCGGTGCCGTAAGACCCCGCTCCCAATACAGTAACAGCTGAAGTTGCTGTACTCATAGATTATGCGTCTGCTGAAACCTGCTCAGCTTGCGCAGTACGTTGTTGCATGTATTGTGCAAATAACGCATCAAAGTTCACTGGCGCAAGGTTAAGCTGTGGGAAAGTACCACGGTTAACAAGATTAGATACGGCTTCACGCGCGTATGGGAATAACACGTTAGGGCAGTATGCACCTAGCATATGTGCTAGTTGTACTTCTTCAAGCTCACCAACAGTAAAAATACCAGCTTGCTGAATTTCACATAAAAACGCAGTTTCTTCACCAATAGAGGCAGTAACAGTTAATGCTAAAACAACTTCGAACACACCTTCGTCTAATTTATTAGAGCGTGTGTCTAAGTCTAATTTAACTTCTGGCGTCCATTCTTTTTGAAAAATCGCAGGCGAGTTAGGCGTTTCAAACGATACATCTTTAGTGTAAATACGTTGAATCGCAAATTGTGCGCCACCCTCTTGTGCTGCTGCGTTTTGATTTTCTTCGTTCATTGTGCTTCCTACGTGTTAGTTTTTATAATTAAAATTAAGCATTTAGCTTAGCGTCAAGTTTACCTTGCGCTTCAATAGCCATCATGTCGTCGCAGCCACCGATATGTTCATCATTAATAAAAATTTGCGGTACTGTGCTTGCGCCACCTGCTTTGGTAATCATTTCGTCGCGAAGCTCTGGTTGAACACCAATATCGATATTTGTGTACTCAACGCCTTTACTGTTTAAAAGCGCAAGAGCACGTTGGCAAAATGGACAATACGCTTTAGTGTATAAAACAACATTACTCATAATAAATCCTCTATCGGTACTACTAAACTGATTAGCGACCTGTTGTAGTTGGAAGGCTGGCTGATTGCCACGACCCCATACCACCTGATAATACATAAACCGATTCAAAGCCTGCTTTATGCATTGCATTAGCAACGCCTTGTGCAGTCATGCCCGTGGCACATACTAGTATAATGGGTTTACTCTTGTGCTTTTCAAGGCTAGAAAAGTCAGATTGTTTTGCTTTTTCAGGGCTTAAGTGTTCAGCGCCCGCTATACGACCAGCGTTAAACTCTTTTTGAGCGCGAATATCGACTACTTTGCCATCTTCACGGTTAATAAGAAGTGTTAATTGCTGTGGATTTATTTCTTTCACCGCTGAAAGTTTACTTTTAATCCAACCGCTTACAATAAGAAATACAATACCAACCCAAGCTAGGCTTAAAATAGGGTGATTTGTAATAAATTCAATATATTGATCCATTCTACTTCCACTATGAAATTATGTTCTAAACCTAGGGCGTGTTGGCCTTTGCGGATTGAAATTCGTTCAATCTAGGGGCGATTAAATCGCGGCGCGAGGTTTGTAACCTAGTGGGCTAAGTAAAAACCGAGCAAAGCTTCCGCGTCCTGCTCA
>NZ_LKDW01000043.1 GCF_001401805.1 Pseudoalteromonas sp. P1-25 | reverse complement strand
CTTGCTTGCCTCGCTAAGCGTTGCCTGCTCTGCCGTCTCAGTGGGGTCGCATTATAGGGAGATCCGAAAACAGATCAACCCTTTTTTTAGATCTTTTTACTGTTCGAACAAAAATAAAGCAAAACAGCGTAAAATTAGCTAAATCACCGGCTAAGGTGATGCTTTTTTATACTGATTTTTATTATTTAATATAAATTTCATTGCTATGTTCGTTTAAGACGTTAAGATAGCAAGTTCACAATGTTAAATTAATGTTTATTTCCTGTTTATTGGTAGATCTAAAATGAAATTACCCGATCAAAAATCTTTTATCTTCTCTGTAATTCTTGCTGTAGTTGGTTTTGTTATTGTTGAGTTTGCTTTAGGCAGCTTAGCTTTAAGCCCAGCATTGCTATTTGGTGCTGGTTTATTAATTGGTGGGATTGCTATTGCTGCAATGTCATCGGAAGGTGGTGAAGAAGCTGAAGTAAAAACAAAAACACTTTATGTTGGTAATCTTCCTTATCGTGCAAATGAAGGGGTTGTTCGCGCTTTGTTTGAAGAACAAGGTAAAGTTTTCAACGTGCGCCTATTAAAGGATAAGAATACTGGCAAACGTCGTGGCTTTGGTTTTGTTGAAATGGCGCAGGCAGATGCAGACAATGCAATTGCTAAGTTAAACGATAGTGAGTTTCAACAGCGTACTTTAAAAGTGCGTGAGGCAAAACAAAAACAAGAAGATGATTCTAGCTCTTTACGCTCTGGGACGGATCAATCAGTGTAACGTGCTTTATAGCTAGCTTATTACTCAAAACATCAGCCGTTGCATAATATTGCAGCGGCTTTTTTTTGTCTGCAAATTTATTTCCAAAGTTATGCTGCTCTAATAGATAGTTTACTCTGCTGGCAATGGCTGCGCCTGAATCGAGTAATTGCACTGAGTTATTAAAGTGCGCTTGTAGAGCGTTGCTAAGGATTGGAAAATGTGTGCAACCTAGTACAAGTAAATCTATATCTGAGTTAATGCGCAAACGCGTAAGCTCTTTATGTAGTTTGAATGTATCTAGTTTTTGAGAAAAAAATAGCTGCTCTGCCAATGCCACCAGCTCAACACTGCTATATAAACTCACTGTTACCTTACTGGCATGCTCTTTTATTAGTGTATGAGTATAGTGGCTTGCCACTGTGGCAGGGGTTGCTAATAAGCCGATGTGCTTTGTGCGGGTTTCTTCAGCAGCAGGTTTTATTGCCGGCACTACGCCGACTATAGGTATTGATGTAATTTTGCGTACTTCACTTAAGGCTGATGTAGAAGCTGTATTGCAAGCTATAACAATAAGATCGACACCAAGCGCATTTTGCTCAATAAAATAAATGAGTGAGCATAAGCGGCCTATAATAGTTTGCTGAGTTTGCGCGCCATAAGGGAGTAATGCATTATCCATAAAGTAGCTGTACTGTGCATTTGGAATACGCTTTTGAATATGCTCAAGCACAGTGGTGCCACCTATACCTGAATCAAATACCATTATGTGGGCTGACAAACTTTGGTTCCTACTGTTTACTAAGAACGGCAGTTTGCCATGAGGTTTTTATAAAAGAAAGCAGTTTAGCTTTGCTCAGACTTTAGTGCGTCGAGTGACTCGCCCGCTGAATTCAATTGGTTTAGGTTTTCAAACATTGCTTGGGTGTAATCAACGAGCTGATCGACCGCTGCTTGATCTTGGTTTAGCCACTCTATAATACCGGCAAGCTGATCTTGTAGGCCTAGTTGCGATGCTTTATCAAATGCATTTTTTAGATCGTCATTAAAAGGTGCGATCGCATCGGCTACCTCTTTTGTTGGGTTTGGCTGATATTGCTCATAACTTTTAACGGTAGCAACTGTTTTTGTTTGGCGAAGATCCATTGAAAATGCAACAAGTTGCTCACTGCCTAAACTCAGTTCTTGCGCTTTTTCAAACGCTTCATCTAAGTCACCACTAAAGAATGTTTTACTTACTCCTTGTAGCTCTTCCATCATGGCATTAATAGCATTTTGCTCTTGTTCGTTTAAATCACCATTAACTGACATTGAAAAAGAAAGCTCACGAGATTGCGACGATGAACTGGCAAACGATTCGCTGTTATTACTTTGCTGATACCCGCTCGCTGTTTGCGACTCATATGCATCTGCAAAGCTAATACTGACCTCATCACCTTCGGCTGTTGTAAACTTATACTCGGCGTTGCTGCTCATACTTACATATTGTGCTTGGCTTACGCTTACACTGGCCGGTTGTGGATTAAATAGAGTTTGCTCAAACTCATCAAGTCCTTCAAAAATGCCTTCTTTTGACTTATCGATGCCCTCTTGCATTTCTTCGTTAAATACACCGGTGCCTTTCAGTTCATCAACCGCTTCGTCTATACCGGTTTGAACCCCAGTGCGCGCATCGTCTAACATATTTTTTAATTTATCGTCATCAGCTCCATTGGCTTTGGCTTTATTAACTGCGCCAGAGACAAAGTCGAGTACATTTTTTACTATTGCATCAAAATCGAATAAAGGTTTATCGGCTTGTTTTTGCTCAACAGGTAAACCTAGCTGCTCTGCCATTTTGTCGCCAAGCACTTTTGCAGCAAGCTCTCTGCCTCGCTGTAATGAACTTTCTTGCGGAGATTGGATTGTTGGCTGCTGTAGCGCCTCTTTATTATTGAATTTGTTTACGTTGTTGTTTGGCGTATAGCCATAATTACCGATTTTCATGATCCACCTCCGTTACGAACTTAGCTCATTATCGGCTAATAGTGATAAAACTAAAGTGTATGTTTAAAAAAACAGCAACTTTATTATCAGCAAAACTAGACAAATACTGCTCGCTCCCTACAATAGCGCCGATAAATAGATCTCATAGATAAGGTAGTAGCATTAATGGCAGTGATTAAAATAGATACCACACAGTACGATACGCAGCTAACTGAAAAAGAGCAGCGTATTACGTCGCAATTTAAGCGATTTGGTGTGCAAGCGTTAGAGGTGTTTAGCTCTGAGCCAATTAACTACCGCCAACGTGCTGAATTTAGAGTATGGCACGATGGGGATGATCTATTTCATATTATGTTTGATCAGGCCACGAAAGAAAAAATTCGCGTCGACACCTTTGACCCTGCCGCGCCATTAGTTGGTGAAGTTATGCAGGTGATGATTGATAATTTAAAGTCGTGTGAAGTATTACGTCGTAAGCTGTTTCAAATCGATTACTTATCATCATTAAGTGGCGAGATTTTAGTAAGCTTGCTTTATCACAAACCACTCGATGATCAGTGGCTAACTGAAATAAAAGCCCTGAAAGAAAAACTGAGCAGTAAGTACAATATTGACTTTATCGGTCGTGCGCGCAAGCAAAAAGAAGTACTAGGCAATGATTTTGTTACTGAGCGTTTAACCGTAAACGGCCAGGAGCTTATTTATCAACAAGTAGAAAATAGCTTTACGCAACCTAACGCTAAAGTGAATATAAAAATGCTGGAGTGGGCACAAGACTTATGTAAACCACTTAGTAATGACCTACTGGAGCTTTACTGTGGTAATGGTAATTTCTCTATTGCATTGGCGGGTTCATTTAATCGCGTATTAGCGACTGAAATATCTAAGTCTTCTGTGCATTCAGCGCAATACAACATTGCTAAAAATAAAGTAGATAACTTAGATATAATTCGCATGTCGAGTGAAGAGTTTACCCAGGCAATGAATGGTGAACGTACCTTTTCGCGTTTAGAGGGGATAGATTTAAAAAGTTACGATTGCCAAACTATTTTAGTCGACCCTCCACGTGCAGGTATGGATACCCTTACGTGTGACTTAGTGGCCAACTACGAGAACATTATTTATATATCGTGCAACCCAGACACGCTTGAGCGCGATTTAGATCATTTAACCCGCACTCATCATGTTAAGCGCTTTGCGATATTTGATCAGTTCCCTTATACGCATCACATAGAATCGGGTGTTTTCTTACAAAGAAAATAGTGAGTTTAATTTAAATCACTTCCATAAAAAAAGCTCCCTCAGGAGCTTTTTTTGTTTTAGCAAATCTTATTTGTTCGCTAAATAGTTAATTAATTTACTAATATCTTCTGGCGCGGTAATACCAGACTCACGGCCTAGGTTTAATTTGTATTTACCATTTACGATAAAGGTTGGTACGCCACGTAGCGCGCCTTTTTCTTTAAAGTAATTTTGGTCACGTTTCATTTTAGAGCTTAATGTACGTACCGAGAAGCTTTTGTATAGTTTATCAAACTTATCGCCATCAACGCCCTGCGCTACAAACACATCTTTTACATCTGCAAGCTCGTTAAATTTAGCGCGCTTAGTGTGGATATGATTAAAAATAGCCGCAACAATTTTATCTTTTTGTGGAAGTACTTCCGCGGTGGCTAACGCTTGGCTCATCATTTGTTGGTTTTCTGGATCGCGAACACCGACAAAATCAACATGGCTCTTTTTAAATTTAACGTCTTTGTCTAGCTTTGGCTTAAACTCCCCAATTAATGCTTCCATGTTATTACAAGCAGGGCAATAAAATGAGAAAAACTCTTTTACCTCTGGCTTTTTAGTGGCACGCTCTGCAACCACATCGTAATGTACGCCTTCTTCATAAGTGGCAGCTACACTGCTAGCAGCCATAGGCAGTAGTAATGCAAGTAAACCTGCTTTAACTAATTTGATCATTGTTATTGTTCTCCGAGATTAAAGTGTCAATAAAAACGCAACTAACTCATTCAGTTCTTGCTGGTTATTAATGGTGTTAATGTTTATTTTATATTTATCGTTTACGATAAAGGTAGGCACACCAGTTAGCGCACCTAGTTTTGAATATTTATTTTGTTTGTCTTGCATTGCACGCTCAGCTGAAATAATTGGCATGCTGGCAATGTCCTGATCAAACGTTGCACTATCGATACCGTTAACTTCAAGTAATTTTTTAACGTCTTTCATTTGCGTTAAAGGTGCACGCTGTACATGAATACTTTTAAAAATTTGGTCGCTGATACTTTGTGCTTGACCGTGCTTTTTAGCGATTAAGTAGGCGTAGCTTAAGTTGCTTTGTGCCTGTGGTGATACGCCACCTAAAAAATTAACGTGGTTTTTTATAAATTCAGTGCCCGCAGGTAGGCTTTTTTCAATTGCCTTTGCAACAGGCTCAAATTTAAAACAATGCGGACAGTAAAACGAGAAAAATTCGGTTACTTGCGGCTCTGCGCTTTTTTCTACATCAATAACAGTATATTGGTTATCGGCTTCAAACTGTGCAGCAAAGGCTGCAAATGGTAAGCATAAAATTAATAGGCTCAGTTTCAATTTTTTAAGCATTGGTATCTCGTGTACTTTTTAAATAAAATTTTATGGCAATAACTTCAGCGGGGCTTCTTGCAATGCGGCAAGTTGCTCTTTGAGCGCTAAAATTTGTTGCTCCCAGTATTTGTCTTCAGCAAACCATGAAAAGTTCCGTACGAACGCCGGATCACTCCATCGTTTAGCCACCCAACCCATATAGTGAATAATACGCATTGCACGAAGCGGTTCAATTAATTTGAGTTGAGCGTGGTCAAAATCACAAAACTCTTCATACGCATTTACAAGGGTGTCTAACTGTAACAGCTGTGTTTGACGATCGCCACTGAGCATCATCCATAAATCTTGAATGGCCGGCCCTTGGCGAGCGTCATCTAAATCAACAAACATAAGTGCTTCGCCTGCCCATAAAATATTACCTGCGTGGCAATCACCATGTAAGCGTATCGTTTGCACATTTTTATACTGAGCTTGCGCTTGCTCAATAACCAAGTCCAATATGGTATAAAAAGCCGTGCTGATCCCCATAGGCACCAAATTACTTTTTTGCAGATGAACTTTAGCTGTATGCAAATATTCTTCGCAGCTAAACGTGGGTCTGTGTTTAAATGCTTTGCTTTTAGCTACTTGATGCATACGGCCAATTAAACGACCCATTACATCAAGCTGATCTAAGTTATCCACCTCAAACTGCCGCCCGCCTACGCTTGGAAACAACACAAAAACGTAGCCCTGGTGTTCAAATAAGCTTTGTCCGTTGTGCTTTATGGGTGCAACAACGGGCACTTCAGCTTCGGCAAGCTCGAAAGCAAAGTCATGCTCTTCTTGTATTTGCGCTTTGCTCCAGCGCTCTGGTCGGTAAAACTTAACAACGTAGCGCAGGCCATCTTCCGCCTTAAATTGGTAGACTCTGTTTTCGTAGCTATTAAGTGCTAATAAACCTGACTCTGCATATATACCAACGCTTTCTATTGCATCGAGAATTAAGTCGGGCGTTAAATCTTCAAAACTAAATTTACTCATGGGCTTCTTAATGTAAAAAGCGGGTTACCCCGCTTTTGTTAGTATTTTATCGCGCTTTAAAAAAGTTACTCGGTTGCGATATGCTTTCATCGGGGTCATTAACCGGTGAAAGTACAAAGTTAAACTCCGTCATTGGCGCTTTTAAATCATACGGGTCCATCACAAGTGACAATGGCACATTATGCGATTGCCCAGCTTGCACTGTAAATGTTTGTTTGCCAATGTACTTAAAGTTTTCAAGGCCTTGAACATCAATATTAAAGGTTTGCTCGTACTGCGCCTTGTTGATTACTTTTAATGTATAGGTGTTTTCTACCAAGCCATTAAAGTCAACACGATACAATTGGTTACGGTCTCGTATTATGTCAAAGTCCATAGGCTTTCTAAATGCAATGTTAGCCACCAGCGCACTGGTAAGCACCACCAGTATGACCGTGTAACCTATGATTTTAGCTCGCAGTGGGTTGGTTTTATT
Source organism: Pseudoalteromonas sp. P1-25 (assembly GCF_001401805.1). Classification (GTDB taxonomy): domain Bacteria; phylum Pseudomonadota; class Gammaproteobacteria; order Enterobacterales; family Alteromonadaceae; genus Pseudoalteromonas. Next base: position 19,174 of record NZ_LKDW01000043.1, on the reverse strand, counting down.
TTCAGGTGTTTCGAGATTACGCTCTGTAGTATAAGAAATAAGACCACGCGGATAATTCATTTTATCCATTACACCATCGCAGGCATCAATACATGCACCACAGTTAATACACTCGGCTTGCAAACCATTACGGATATCTATCCCTGTAGGGCACACCTGCACACATAAGTTACAGTCTATACAGTCGCCCATTTCTAAATCTTCGTGGGCAATTTTACGCGAACGTGGGCCTCGGCTTTCGCCGCGTTTTTCATCGTACGTTACGGTGTAAGTGTCTTTATCAAACATAGCCGATTGAAAACGCGAATAGGGGCAAATGTGTAAACACATAATTTCGCGCATCCACCCTGCGTTAGCGTAGGTACACGCAGCAAAGAAAATAATACTTACCAGCGCGTAGCCACCTACATTAAAAGTAACAAAGTCAGGGAGTAATTCACGGATAGGCGTAAAGTATCCGACAAACGAAATCGCCGTATATAAGGCAAATAAAACCCAACTGGTGTGCTTTGCTGTTTTTCGCCAAAACTTATCAAAGTCCATCGGGCGTTGATCTAGCTTTTTACGCTGATTCGCTGTGCCTTCAAACTTTTCTTCAAACCAAATAAATATAAATGTCCATACCGTTTGCGGGCAGGTATAGCCACACCATACTCTTCCATAAAAGGTAGTAACCAAAAAGAGTGCAAACGCGGCCAACATAAATATAAAGGCTAATATAGTGAAGTCTTGCGGCCACAGCGTTAGCCCAAAAATATTGTACTTTTGACCTACTAAATCAAATAACACAGCTTGTTGGCCATTAAAATTTATCCAGGGCAAAAGCATAAAAGCAAGCATGCCTAAAAAGCCTATACGCTGTCTAAGTAACTGATGAAGCCCTTTTACTGCGCGAACATAAATTCGGTTACGTGGGTTAAACCTGTCGTCTTGACGGCTTAAATCCGGTTGTTGGATTTTGACCTCTGCAGGTATATTCTTTACTTTAATTTGCTTGTCCATCGAAGTTCCTCAACGCCGCTTGGAAATAAAAACGTAGCAATATGTGCGTATTCTATACTGTAACTGTAGTTCGTTAATGGTAAGTGTGATTAGTTTAAATAATCAGCTGTTTGAATACTTTCAGATATTTCAGAAATATCTAACTGCTGTTGGCTATTATAACAATGCTGGCTAAAATTACAGGTATAGATTGCTAATAATTTATTCATCTCAGTTACTTGCTTTTAAAATGCAGTTTATTACACTGCTTGCTAAAATTACCCCATTAAGATCAAGGTTTACGCATTTATGAAAAAATTTATTATATTGGTCATTTTGATCCTTGCGTTTTTTACTATTGATCACCCATTAGTTAAAGAGCCCCGCGAAAAGCTATTAGGTGAAGGTGTGGGTTTTTTAAGTGATGCGAGCAAAATAAACCGTAGCCCTGCAGCCAATATGGCTAAAAACCGTATTAGCAGTGCATTAAAGCTATCTGAGTCTGAGCACGAATATATTGAAAAAACCTTTACCACTGATGATTCAGTGCAGTTATTTCATTTACGTTATTGCCGCGAGCGCGACTTAAATTTATATTTTTACGAAGAGCGCTTAAATACAGTGTGTAAAATTGTATCGGATGCATTAGAACAAAAGAGAGCTAAGTAGTGGATTTTTCGCAGCTAAACAAAAAAGCGAGTGACTCTTTTCAGAAACAGCGCACAATACTTAAAAAGCTATCGCAAGGAAAAACCTTGCACTGCGAGCAGTGCGGCGAGGTGTTAACACTCGATTTAGCCACCAACGAACCGGGTAAAGGCGTTGTTAAGTGTAAAAAAGGCTGTACTGATATTATTTTAGAACTTGGCGCTTAATTATCCTAAGCGCCGTTTAATACCTAAAGGCTACTCTTCCCACCCTTCATCTGTAATCAGCCCACTGTTTATGGCCACTACCTCAATAAGCTCGGCAAAACCTAATGCAAAGTCGCCCATTGATTCGTACTGATATTGATATAAGGCTTCGAGTGTCATGTTGTTTTGCTGCGCAATTTGCACTCTTGTTTGCTCATCAACAGCAAAAAAGCTAAGCGTACTTAGCGCACTCTCTAGTGCTTCTTTGTACTGAGGCTCTAACGCAGGAGCTGTTAATAGAGGTTGTGCGTATTCTTGAGTAGCACGTAAAAAACCTTCACTCCAGGCTTGGGTATACTCAAGGTCAAAATCAGCGGGTAACTTATAACCGGTTTCAAATACTTGCTCACTAATTTGGTGGTACAACGCCATAAATAAAAACAGTATTTCTTCGTCTAAATCGTTAGCCGTATTAGGCACGATATGCGCTAACCACTGGTGAACTTCTAATGGGCTTGGCGAGCAAATAACCCCAAATAGATAGCCTTGGCTTTGTGTTAATGACATAGCCTGAGGTTGTGTACTCAAAAATGCACTTAATTGCTGTGCGTGTTGTTCGTTAAACTGTGGTAATTGCATTAAATCTCTTTTGTTACATTAAAAATTAAGTGGGTAGCGGCCCTGTGTATCAGGGCGGCCTAAAAACTTAACCGCGTCGTGCACATCTTTGGGTAAGCTGGCATCAGGTTTAACATAGCCTGCTACTTTAAAGTCAAAGTTAGCTTTAAGTGTTGCGTCGGCTTCAAGGCCTAAGGTGTTATCTGGGTCGACCAAAATGGCTATATCGCCCGACTTACAGCTTAACATGCCACTCAGTGGCCCAATATTAAACCAGCCATTAAAGCCTTTAACATCTATATTTGGGCTGGCAATCTCGCCTTTTAATGACTCACAATAAGGCACACCTGAGGTGTACTCATTCAGCTCTAAAATAACACGACCTTTGGCGGTAGCCGGTATAGGTAATGCAATACGTTGCATGGCACGCTCTACGGTCGAGCGAATTATACCATCGGTAACGGTAACCACATTATTAAATAGTCCGTAATTCATATCAGCATAGCCCGAAATATCGCTATGCTCACGCGGGTTACCAAATTTTAAGTTAGCATTTAAATTGCCAGTAAATAACTGCAAGCCAGCAATATCCCAGCGAACATTATTTAGCTGTTCGTCTTGATAGCGCACCTGCATCATTTGACCTTCCCACACAGTCCCTACGGTTTGGCCTATTTCAAGCTGCTTTGGTAGGTACGGCTTAGCTAGGTCTAACGCAATGGCAGCTGGTAATTTCATTATGCAAAACACAATAAAGCTAATAAAAAATACCACTGATAATATTATTATTTTTTTCATTCATTACTTCTCTAGTACTAAGCGGCTTACACGTACAAACCCTGATTTATCATCTTTGCTTAAATCCAGGTTCTCTACTCTTAAGCCATGCTGATTAACCAGTTCATCTAACCATTCTATTAATTGATTAAACTCTACCGAATCAAGCGTTAAACGTAACGAGTTATCGTTAGGCTGCATTTTACTAATAGTAATACGGTAGCGACTACGCGTTGAATTAACCACTTGGCTAATGTTTTGATTGCTAATTGCCTGCGTGTTACCCGCCGCTTTTAACTTTACTATGCTTTGATCAACCCATACGAGCAGCTCTTGTTGAGTGACATACGACTTTTTGGCTTTATCTATGGCGTTATTTAAAGGTCTAAAGATGCCCATTACTAAAACAAAAACAACAAATATACCACCAGCAACCATAATCAATTGCTGCTCTTGCTCTTTTAATGAGTGCCAGTATTGCATTATTTGCTTTTTCATACTGCACCTCGCAGTTTTATTTCGCCTACTACAAAGTCGCCATCGTTATTTAACGACCCTTGTTCAACCGTTAATCCTTGTTGCTCCAGTATACTTTTTACTTTACCAAACGTTTGAAAATCTTTTGCGCGTGCGCGTATTCGCAGCTCATTACGGCGTTTATCGTAACGTAGGGTTTCTGGCGTAAATTCGCTTACTTGCGAAAACACGCCAACTAATTCGCTGGTCAAATCTAAAAACCCGGCTTCACTTTCGCCATTAATGGTTTTAAGCGCGCCCCTGATTTGGCTTTTAATTAAGTTAGGGCGTACTTTAGTTCCGGGAAAAGCTTTTTGGTATCTATCCACTACCTGGGCTTTAGCAAGCTCAACACGCGAGTTAAGTTGATTTAGTTCAACCAACTTTATGGCAATGGTAGCAAATAAAGCAACACCGGTGATAATGGCTGCGCCCCGCCAATAACCCCACCACAGTGCACTTTTCTTTTTAAGCTGGTACATACCTTGGCGTAAATTAAATTTAACGCTGGTAAGTTGTTTGGCAAATAAGGCCAATGGTAAATCGTAGTCGCTTGTTTGCGCAATGAGGTTAATACTTTCAGGAAACTGATTAGCTGGACTGTAGTGCTTTACGCTCGGCTCACCAAGCGCACTTAAGTAATCCCTTAGCCAGCTATTTTCAACGGCACTAATTTGCCAATCGCCTCTTTTAAATAACCACTGATCATTAAGCTCTATGGCGGTTAATGTATCATCCTCGCTGGTAGGCAGTAGCAGGGCATCTGGTAAAATGGTGTATACCGCCAAATTATGCTCTGAAAATAAAGCAAGCCAAGCCTCAAACCACGCGCGGTCAGTTAGGGCAACTTTAATTGCATGCTGCTCATTAATCATGGTGGGCTCGCCAATTGCGACAAATAGCTCGTCTATATCGCACGCAATATCTTCTTCAAGCATGTATGGCAACGCTTGCTCTAACTTACGATTCCATTTAGTTGGCAACGCCACTATTTTAAGCTGCACCTGATCGCTAGGCAGTAATACCACCACCTCGCGGGTTTGCGCTTTTTCACTTAGCTCACTTAAACGGCTTGCATCGGCTAATTCCCCACTGGCAATTATTTCTTGTTCTTGTGGTGAATAAATTAACCAATTTAATTTATCTTGCTCTGTTTGACCCGTGCGGATCAGCAGTATTTCTGTCACTGTACGCCTCCAAATTTTCGCGCCAGTATCGTTACTTCGCCATTTTTGGCATGAAGTAATGTGGTCATCGAAAAACGCAAATCGACAAATGTCGCCTGCGTTTGTAATTTAAAATATTCGCTGTTAATACTAAACAACTCTTTTACCGAATCTAAATTTGTACCGCCTTGCTGCTGTACCTCGGAAAAAAATTCATCTACGCTATCAAATCCGGTTTCAGGACGCGCTGCTATAACCGCTTCCGCGCCTGATAACGATAATTCGTCAATCATGGCACTTAAAATAAGTGCTTGTTCGGGAAGTAACGTATTGACGTTAATCGATAATAAGGGAGACCCCGGAATAACACACACAAAAGGTAATACCTTTTCCATTACTAGCGGATTAAAACCTTTTACCAAACGCAGCTCAGAGGGTGATGCAAATAAACTATTTGCGCTCATATAAGGGTAATCCCGAGATAAATACTCGTCTTCTTCAGCGCCTGAACGATAGGTAATGCTGTTTTCATCAAGCCAGTCAAATACACTGTCTGCCATTGCTTCTTCGCTTTCCTCGGCAGGTAAATCTTCAATGTTTTCTAATAATGCAAACAGTGCTTTATGGGCAGGGTTGGTTTTGCTCGTAGAGTTTGGATCTGGCGCTTCCCCTAATGCATTTAAATTTAAACACGCTTGTAGGTCGGTAATTTTACCGCTTAGCGTGCCGTTATCTACAGGGTATTGAGTGTCGCCTTGCGTGGCCCAAACCTGATCTAATGAGGTTTTGTCAGGATCATCGTCTTTACTTAACTTTAGTGCCTTTATTGCCAGCTCTTCAGCGCCGTAGGCATACCACTTTGCTTGCTGATGACCTTGCAGGTTAGTGCTTTTTTGAACCTGCACCATTAAATTAGCACTCATTTCTACAGCTAATATCGCGGCCAGTGCAACAATAAACAGCACAATAACTAATGCGGCACCGCGAGATTTGTGCTTATTCATTAATTACTCTCCCCGCTGTTTTTGCCCTGCCCGGGTACTAAAAAAACACGACGAATAGGCTCTGCCTCAATTTGTTGTAAAGTAACCGCAACCGCTTTAGGTAAGGCTTTTATTTGCCATTGCTCTTGCCATTCGTTGTTGGCATCTAAAAATTCAAATTTAAGCTCTTCAATACCTTTTAAAACAACTTGTACCCGCGGTTCCATATTATCAAGCTGATCTACATACACTCTGTATATACGTTCTAAATTGTCATCAAGTACTCTATACCCTACAGCTTGTAACTCAGAACGAGGCAGCAAATTAATTGGGTTTACCCAGCCATCGCGTACAAACGCAATACCATCGTATTGGCTTTCTAATATATAACGCCCTGCTAGTAAGTATTGCGCTTGTGCATCACCGGCTTCATTACGTACAGTGCGCTGGGTCATTTGGCTAAAGTCTTGGTCCATTAACCTAAATGCGGTTTGTAGGCCGTTAAGCTCCGCTATTTTTTCATCAGAGGCTTCTTTTGCTTTGGTGGTTGAGTCTAAAATTTGGTGAGTCGCCATAATCACCACCGCTAAAATAGCCATAGCAACTAATACTTCGATTAATGTAAATCCGCGCTGCTTCACTTATTAGCTGCCTTTATTTAAATAAGTTGAAAGCTCGTACACCGATTGCTCATATTTTTCATCGCTAAAGACATTTATGGTCACTTTTACAAAGCTTTTGTCTGCTGTTTGTGCTATTTCTTGCTTCCAAAACCACTCAACGCCCGCCATTACTTCGCTGCCACGCGCGCCATTTTTAGCCTGCCAATCTTTACCTTTGCTACGCTGCTCCACGAGCACATTTTCTGCCACCCACGATGCATACGTTTGCTCTTCAAGTGTGGTTAAATGATTTATATGCTCGCCGGTTGCTTGCATAGCCGCAATCCCAGCCATAGCACAAATACTTAACGCCACAAGCACTTCGAGTAAGGTAAAGCCTTTATTTAGCCTCATTATTATGGCTCTTTTCGCAAATTAACAGGGGCCGTAAATTCCCCTTCAATGTAATACACAGGTTCACTTTGCTCTTTTAATTCAACAATAAGCTGAAAGGCGCTAACCTCACCAGATGATAAAATAAGGACTTGCGGTATTTTTAATTTTTCAAGTTCTAGTAAGCTATCGTCATCGCCGCCGCTCATTAGCTCACGCCAATTTGCTTGCTCAAGTAAGTTCTCTTGTGACCAGGCTAAATCTTCTAAATTGAGCGTGAGTTTTAGCCGTTCATCAAGCTCAATGGGTTTGTAAAGGTCTTCGCGGTCAAAGGTAATCCATTTTTCGCCATCAAATACTAAAAACTCAAGGGTGTTTTCTTCAACCATTAAGCCAAGTTCTATTTGATTTAAAATGGCAAATTCAGAGGCCATGTTAATGGTGGTATGCAGCCTAAGCGCTTGAGTATCAAGCTCATCTTCGGCGCCCCCTTCTAAGCTGTATACCACCATTTTGGTCGCAAATGCGATAATAGTCAGTACCACTAAAATTTCTATTAAGCTAAACCCACGGTGGTGGGCGCGCATACGATTAAGGCTTACTTGCATAGTAAGCCTCGTGCAATCGTATTTAACCGTACTGCTTGGTTAAGTCGCATTTATTGCTCGTCTTCGTTCCAGTTACCAATATCATCATCGGTACCAGCTTCGCCATCGGGTCCCATTGAAAAAATATCAAACTTGCCAATTTCGCCTGGGCTAATTAGCTGGTAATCATTACCCCATGGGTCTTCTGGTAATTCATTAATAAAACCACCCTCAGGGAAACGCTTAGGAATTGGCTCAATGCTGGTTTTATTTACCAGTGCTTCAAGACCTTGCTCTGTGCTTGGGTAGCTCTTATTTTTTAGCTTGTATAAGCTCATTGCATCTTCAAGCTGTTGAATATCTAAATGTGCTTTATCGATAGCAGCTTCTTCTTGTTGGCCCATAATATTAGGCGCCACAATTGACATAATCATCCCGATAATAACCAATACCACCATTACTTCGAGTAAAGAAAAACCTGATTGTTTATTCACGTAAATACCTCATTTTCCAAAAACATAATTTAATTTGGCATCATCTAAGTAAATATTCACTTAGCTAACCCCTTAAAGCTTAAAGTCCTACCGCTTTATTCATTGCCATTATTGGCTGTAAAATAGCCATTACTATAAACAAAACAATCACTGCCATAGAGGCAATCATTGCTGGCTCTAATAATTTTAATGATACGTTTACCATGCTTTCAAACTCACGGTCTTGGTTATTAGCCGCGCGCTCTAACATTTGTTCTAATTCACCTGATTTTTCACCGCTGGCGATCATGTGTAGCATCATCGGTGGAAATAATTTAGTTTGCTGTAAGGCCGCTCTCAGGCTTGCACCTTCACTGACTCTATCGGCAGCATCGGCCACCGACTTTTTCATTTTTTCATTGGCTAATACACCACCCGAAATACGCATTCCTTCAAGTAGTGGCACTGAGCTTGACGATAAAATACTGAGTGTACGAGCAAAACGCGCTGTATTAATACCCCGCGCTACTTTACCAAAACCAGGCATGTGCAGAACGCGGTCGTCCCACCAAAAGCGAACTTTAGGTTGTTTAAGTGCATGTTTAATACCGACTGCCAGCGCAGTAATGACTAACAAACTTATAAACCAATAATTTTGTACAAAGTGACTGCCTGCCATAACCCATTCGGTCGTCCAAGGCAGTACTTGCTTCGTTTTTTCGAAGGTTTTTAAAATTTTGGGTACCACAGTACCGAGCAACACCGACACAATACCAATAGCAAAAATAACCAAAATAGTGGGGTAAACCATGGCTTGAGTAATTTGGCTGCGCATGTGTTGACGTTGTTCGGTGTAATCAGCCAGGCGATTTAATACTTGGTCAAGGTGCCCTGATTTTTCACCTGCGGCTACCATTGCTCGGTATAAATCATCAAATACATGAGGAAATTCACTCATACCATCGGCCAGAGTGTAACCCTCTACTACCTTTGAACGTACCGACATAAGCATACGTTTTAAGCGAGGCTTTTCACATTGCTCTGCCACCGCCATTACGGCCCCTTCAACAGGTAACGCCGATTGAATGAGGGTAGCAAGCTGGCGCGTAATAAGGGCTAAATCGGAGGTCGATACGCTGGGTTTGAAAAAACGACTTAATAACGGCGTTTTTGCGCCACTAACTTGTTTTTCCCCTTCTGCTGCAGGGACAACTTCAAGCGGCGTAAGTTTTTTTTCGCGCAGCGCTTGGCGAATTTGCTTCGCTGTATCGGCCTCTAAAATGCCTTTTTGCTCTTTCCCTCGGCCATCAAGGGCACGGTATTCAAACGCCGCCATGGTTAGGCTTCCTCACGGGTAACGCGTAGAATTTCTTCAAGGGTTGTTTTGCCTGCCAGTACCCGGCTGCAGCCATCTTGGCGTATGCTTGGGCTTTTTTGGCGAATGTATTTTTCAACACTTTGCTCGCCTTTGCCACTGTGTATCATTTCGCGTATTTCTTCATCAACCACCAGTAATTCATGAATACCAGTACGGCCACGGTAACCATTAAAGTTACACTCTTCACACCCTACTGCGCGATAAATTGTAGGTGCGCTATCAAAAGGGACACCTAGTAGCTCACACTCACGTTCATCAGCAGTGTGACCTTCTTTACAGCTATTACATAAAGTACGTACCAAGCGCTGCGACAGCACACCTAACAATGACGATGAAAGTAAGAATGGTTCTACCCCCATGTCTTCCATACGGGTAATTGCGCCCGAGGCGGTATTGGTATGCAGTGTAGACATCACTAAGTGACCTGTAAGTGATGCTTGCACGCCAATTTGCGCGGTTTCAAGGTCACGTATTTCACCAACCATGACTACATCGGGATCCTGACGTAATATTGCGCGAAGCCCGCGGGCGAAGGTCATGTCTACTTTGGTATTTACTTGTGTTTGGCCAATCCCCGGAATTTCGTACTCTATTGGGTCTTCTACCGTTAAAATATTACGATCGCGAGAGTTTATTTGGCTCATACCGGCGTACAAGGTGGTACTTTTACCAGAGCCCGTTGGGCCAGTAACCAAAATAATACCGTGTGGTTTACTAATTAAATCAGCAAACAACTCTCGGTTTTGCGGTGTCATGCCTAAATCTTCTAGGTTTAAGCGGGCATTGTTTTTATCAAGTAAACGCAGTACTACACGCTCACCAAAGCTAGATGGCATGGTAGATACACGCACATCTACTGCACGCCCTGCAATACGCAGGCTGATACGGCCATCTTGCGGAATACGTTTTTCTGCTATATCTAGTTTCGCCATTACCTTAATACGCGATACTAATAACGAGGCTAACTTACGATTAGGCTTGAGAACTTCTTTTAATACGCCATCAACCCTAAAACGAATCACAAGCTCTTGCTCAAAGGTTTCGATATGTATATCGGATGCACCTTCTTTAATTGCTTCGCTTAACATGGCGTTGATTAGCTTGATGATAGGCGCATCATCATCGCCGGCTAATAAATCTTCGGTTTGTGGGAGCTCATCGGCAAGGGAGAATAAATCAACCTCGTTACCAATATCTTCCATCATTTGTTGTGTTTCAGAGCTATCGCGCTGATAAGCCGCCTCTAATAGTAACTCAAATTTATCGTCAGCTAATTGCTCGAGAGTAAAGCCCTTCCCTGCAATACGACGCACTTCTAACAATACTTCAACATCTAGCTCGCCGCGATAGTACACAACTTGCTGTTCATTATTTTTGCTAAGCAGTACACCCGCTCTGCGGGCATAGGAAAAAGGTAAACGTTTTGGAGGCAACTCAACTAAATCGTTGCTAGTCAGTAACTCCTCAGATCGCGGTTCAGCACTACGATGAACCACTTCTTCGTTTATTTGTTCTATTGCGCTAGTCATCTTCACGCTCTGCACGTTCTTTAGAGCTTAATGCTTTTAAGTGCTCTTCATAAGTTGGTGGCAGAATAAGCTCATCATCCCACGATGGAAGTAAAGGAACATCTGAATTTGGCATCAGTTCTATGCCATCTTCTTTTTCTTTCATTTGCTCGCCACGGATAAAGTTGTACTTATTAAAGCTTAACTTGTTCATATTAACGCCATCACGAATAATAGTTGGGCGAATAAATACAATAAGATTACGCTTACGTTTGGTCGTATTCGTTGACTTAAATAAGTGACCCAAAATAGGAATATCGCCTAAAATTGGCACCTTAGACACACTTTCTTGTACGTCTTCATCAATTAGGCCGCCTAACACAACCATACCACCATCATCAGCCATAACGGTTGTGGTAATGGCGCGTTTATTAACAGAAATATCAACAGCGGTTGCACCACTTACACTTGATACTTCTTGTTCAATTAATAATTGTACTGCTGAGCCATCATTAATTTGTGGGGTTACTTTTAATTTTACACCTACTTCTTGGCGTTCAATGGTCTGAAATGGGTTGTCGTTATTACTACCTGTTTGCGAACCAGTAATAATGGGCACTTCTTGACCCACTATCATCGACGCTTCTTCGTTATCCATGGTGGTAATAGAAGGCGTAGCTAAAATATTTGAGTTGGTATCGGTTGAAACAGCTTGAATAATGGCACCCCAGTCGTTTTTAACTAAACCAAATGCTAAGCCATTTACACCACTTAGTAATGAAGCAAGTGCAGTGTAGTCACCCTCAGTCGTTTCATCATAGCTGGTAACATTACCGGTTTCCGTACCTATTATGGTTTGTGTGGTTGTGGTGTCTTGCGCTTGAATACCGGCAACCGCTAATGAGCCTACCGGTACCGTTGAGCCATTATTAAATTGCAGCATACCGCCATCTTCCGAAATCCATTGCGTACCTAAGTTAACGCCATCCGATTCCATTACTTCAACAATAATCGCTTCTACAAGTACTTGCGCACGGCGAATGTCGAGCCTATCAATTACGGTCTCTAATGAACGCATGGTATCGGGCTGAGCGGTGATAACTAACGAGTTTGAATCTGGATGTGCTTCAATACTGGCATCGTTTTTATTGTTTGTGCGAGTTTTACTTGTGCCTTGGCCATCTTCTGCAAGCGTTTTACTTACCCCTTGCAGTACTTTTACTAAATCCTCTGCTTTGGCGTAGTTTAAGTAAAATACTTTGGTATTGCCTTGGCTTTCAAGTTCACCATCTAGTCGCTTAATTAGTTCTATAGCACGGGTACGGGCTTGCCCTTCACCGCTTACAATTACGCTATTTGTACGGCCATCAGCAACCACCTTAGGAATTAAAAATTCTGGTACGCTGCCTTTGCCGCTGTCTTTGTAAATATTCTCAACAACCGATACAACGTCATCTGCCGTTGCATATTTAAGCTTAACAATATCTACACGCTTATCACCGGCTTGATCTACCGAGCGAATAATTTCCACTAAGCGGTTAACCGACGCTGCATGCCCCGTTAGCATCATGACGTTTGCAGCATTAAAGTTTGCTACATGGCCACCGTCTTTTTGATCGCTAAACTGGCGCACCAATGGACCAAGTTCTTGAACACTTACATTTTTAACCCGTACTACACGGGTGATCATCATATCGCCCGATGCAGCGCTGTTTTCTGTAATTAGCGGTACATTAGATTTCTTAGCGTCAGAGCTTTTTTCAATTTTAATAATACCGTTGTCCATTTCTACTGCTGAGTAGCCATACACTTCGAGTACATTTAAGAAAAATTGGTAGTACAGCGCTTCATCCATTAACTCATAACTACGTACGTTTACTTTACCGCGCACATTTGGGTCAATGATCACTGTTTTATTAAGGTTTTTACCAACAATATTTATAAACTCGTTGATATCTGTGCCTTTAAAGTTTGCAGCATATTCAACAGCTGAAACCGACAACGAAATACTGGCTGCTAAAAAAAGCGCTGCGTACTTAGCTAACCCTTTTTTAATTTTTTTGAGGTGTAGCACCTGAACCATTATGTTAAAACTCCAAAGCTAAGTTATTGCAGGCTAAATTGCACATCGATTTGCTCACCGTCACGTTCTATCGTGATTGTAGCGTCGCTAGTGTTGCGCAGCTCATTAATAGCTGCCATTGCCTGTTGTAAATCTGTTAATTGGTAACCGTTTATAGCCACGGCTAAATCATTATTTTGTAGACCCATTTGCTTAAACAATGCTGGCTCTTTACCTGGGCTTAAACGATAGCCAATTAATTCACCATCACGCATTGCTTGTGAAACACGAATATAATCAAATAACTTTCCAGGCTCACTTAGTAGCTCTTCTCGCGTTTCTTTTATTGCTTCTTTTACATCAGGGTCAGCGGTTGCGTTAATTTGCAACTCGCTTTGCTTTAATTTTTGCGGCCCCATATCTTGTTCTTCACGGGCTGCTAGCACAGGCATAGACACTTTTTTTGTAAAGTCGAGACCATCTAGCATTAGCGTTTCATATCGGCCGTTTACACTTAAAATAACGCGATCGGGGAGTATTTGTGCAACTTTTGCCCGTGTTCCTTGCACAACTTCTTCAACAAGATAACTTACTTGGCGCCCCTGTGATTCGATAATAGCTACACCTGCTTTATCGTCGTTACTTACCGCAACAATACCCGTTAAGTTAATGCTCAAGCGTGTTTCTGGCGCATTATTAATTACTTCGTTTTGCTGTGCAGTATTAGTTTCATTTGTTACAGTTTTTTTACCAAACAAAAATTGCTCTATAATGTTTTGCACAGAAGTCGCACTTGAAGCCTTTGTTTGGTTTGAATAGTGTAAAGGTGAAAGCGGTGATGCGGTGGGTTGAGGCCAAACTAGCCATACTAGCTTTGAGAATAAATAAGCAAGATAAACAACAACTAACAGCGTAACTACTGCGCTTAATTTAGCATGGGGTAGCCGTGTTAAAAATTGTTTAAGCTGTTGAATTTGCTGTTCCATAATAATGTTCTTATTTTAATTTACTGCATAAGCGCGTACCCATAGTACCCTTTCATTTTTCATTCAACAAGCACACTAATATTAAACTTTGTAAACAGATTAATATGGCAATGTAATGTTGACTAAAAAAACAGCACGCGCCGTCATACCTTCATCCTACGATGATTTCATGATAAATTTTACGATATATAAATAGTCGATTGAAGAAGCCTAATGAGTAAAAAAAATAATACCAATGCCGACTCAGACCACAGTAGTGAGCCAAAAGTTCGCTTAGATAAGTGGTTATGGGCCGCGCGCTTTTACAAAACCCGTGCGCTTGCGCGCGAAATGGTACAAGGCGGCAAAGTACATTATAATGGACAGCGTACTAAAGCGAGTAAAATTGTGGAGGTTGGCGCGACCATAAAACTTACTCAGGGCGTTGATGAAAAGCTTGTCAAGGTTCTTAAAGTGCTTGAAAAACGCCAAAGCGCCCCCATTGCACAGACCTTGTATCAAGAAACTGACGCAAGTATTGCAAAACGCGAAGAAAACGCCATCGCACGCAAAAACAACAGTTTCTTTGCTCCACATCCGGATAAAAAGCCAGATAAAAAGCAAAGGCGCGAACTTTTAAAAATGAAATCAAGTTAGGTATAGCCGCTCATGCAACAAGATTTACTTCACCGTTATTTATTCGACAAACTCGATGTTCGTGGCGAACTCGTTCAAATTGAACACGCCTACAACGAGATGATAGCTAATCATAATTACCCTGAGCCAGTTAAAGCATTATTAGGTGAATTACTCGTTGCAACGTGTTTATTAACTGCAACTTTAAAATTTGAAGGTGAAATAGCCGTTCAGCTACAAGGCGATGGCCCTGTTAAATACGCTGTTATTAACGGTGATGATAAGCAAAACATGCGTGGTATTGCCCGCATGCAAAGCGAGGTTAGCGGCTCAACAGTTAAAGAGCTTGTAGGCAAAGGCTACATGGTAATTACGATTACCCCAACTAAAGGGGATCGTTACCAAGGCATAGTACCTCTTGAGCACGATACATTAAGTGAGTGTATCGAAAGCTACTTTGAGCAATCAGAACAGTTAAAAACTCGACTATGGTTTGCAACTAATACAAGCGAAGGTAAAGCGAAAGCGTGTGGCTTGTTTTTACAAGTACTGCCAGTAGATAAACAAAAGTCAATAGATGACTTTACCCACTTAGAGGCTCTGAGCGATACAATAAAACCCGAAGAACTATTAGAGCTCGATGCTAATACGGTTTTAACACGCTTATACCACGAAGATAATCCACGCGTGTTTGACCCACAAGCTATTACATTTAAATGTGGCTGTAGCCGAGACAAAACTATCGCCGCGTTAGTAAATGTAGGTCAGCAAGAGTTACTTGACGACGTTGCTGAAAATGGCACAGTGAATATTAGCTGCCACTACTGCTTAAAAGAATATATATTTGACGAGCAAGATATTAAAAATATTTTTAATTAGACTCCCACTTCATAGTTAAACATAAAGCCGCAAAATATGCGGTTTTATATTATAAAATGATGATACCGGTGTCATGAATTTTGTTAATTTACTGACACCGGTATCATTGAAATTATTCATGTTTTTTAGCAAATATATGTGTTTTTAGGGCCTTTACAGGCTCGAATATCTCAAATCCTTCTGTTACTATAATTTCAGCTTAAGGGAACTAAGAACCCAGAGCTATCCCGTTCAAACTCTCACACATAGTTAGGTATAAACATGACTACAAGCGCAACACGTTTTGTCGATTTAACCGCAGCTGAACTTGTCGAGCACGCGATTCGTCGTGGCGAAGGGACACTAGCCGCAAATGGAGCCTTTGTTGCAATTACAGGCAAGCGTACTGGTCGCTCGCCAAAAGACCGTTTTATTGTAAAAGAAGCAACCACACAAGATGATATCCAATGGGGTAATGTAAACCGCCCATTCGATGCAGACAAATTTGACGCTTTATGGGCTCGCGTAGAAGCACATGTGCAAAGTAATGACCACTTCACCTCTCACCTAGAAGTTGGCGCAGACCCTGAGCACTATCTACCTGTAGTTGTTACTACAGAAACAGCGTGGCACCATATTTTTGCTAAAAACATGTTTATTGAGCCTAAAAACTATAATGCATCTGATTTACCTCAATGGCAGGTAATGAATGTACCTTCGTTTGTTTGTGATCCACAGCGTGATGGCACCAACAGCGACGGTACAGTTATTATTAACTTTGCTCAACGCAAAGTGTTACTTGCCGGTATGCGTTATGCCGGTGAAATGAAAAAATCGATGTTCTCCGTTCAAAACTTTCTTCTTCCAGCAAAAGGTGTATTACCAATGCACTGCTCTGCTAACGTAGGAGAAGCGGGTGATACAGCACTATTCTTTGGATTATCGGGTACAGGTAAAACAACGTTATCGGCCGATCCAACACGCTTTTTAATTGGTGACGACGAGCACGGTTGGGCACCAGGAAGCGTATTTAATATCGAAGGCGGCTGTTACGCTAAATGTATCGACCTCTCACAAAAAAATGAGCCAGTGATTTGGAATGCTATTCGCTTTGGTACAATTTTAGAAAATGTTGTATTGGACGAAACGCGCACACCTGACTTTAATGATACAAGCTTGACACAAAACAGCCGTGCTGCTTACCCGCTAGAACACGTAGAAAAGCGAAAAGTAGAAAACCGTGCTGGCGAGCCTAAAGCCGTTGTATTTTTAACCTGTGATGTAAGCGGTGTTTTACCACCGGTTTCTGTACTTAGCGAAGAAGCCGCTGCTTTTCACTTTTTAAGTGGTTACACGGCTAAAGTAGGCTCAACAGAGATTGGCTCAACTAGCGATATTGAATCTACATTCTCAACGTGTTTTGGCGCCCCTTTCTTCCCTCGCCCTGCAGGTGTATACGCAGAACTACTAATGAAGCGCGTACGCGAATTTGGCGCAAAGGTTTACCTTGTAAATACAGGCTGGACAGGCGGCCCATACGGTACTGGTAAGCGTTTTGACATCCCCACTACTCGCGCAGTTATTGATGCAATTGTATCTGGTAAGCTTGCCAATGTTGAAACTCAGCATATCGATGTATTAAACCTAGACGTACCAATGGAAGTTCCTGGTGTAGATAGCAAGCTACTTAACCCAATTAATACATGGGAAGATAAAGCAAAGTATAATGAATATGCAGCAAAACTTGCAGCTGACTTCACTGAAAACTTTGCTAAATACGATGTCTCAGATGATATAAAAAATGCAGGCCCAAAAGCATAATTAATTACCGAGCCTGATTTAAACGCCAGCTTATAAAGCTGGCGTTTTTGTTTGCCACGCTAATTTTATTGCTCCGACATTTTGTCGCAGTTCTTTTCTATTAAACAAAGATACAATACGCACTCCCTATACTGCATACTTTTAGTGGTCACTCTTTTATGCCTTTTAATGGTTCATGGCGAAAATAACAAGACATGTATATTTATATCTAGGCACCTATTGGAGGTTTACTCGAGTCATCGCCCTAACAGGTTCTATACTCGTTTATTACCCCGAACTGAATGAAAGTATAAGTAATTTAAGTACAGAAACAGCGAAGCCTTTAAACTGGGATACCGCATATAAAACGTTAAAAATCCACTACCCAGATAAACAAGGCTCGTGGCGTTTAGAAACCACTAAAGATAAACATTGTATCCCCGCAAGATATTACAACCAAAACAAAACCGTGGAGCACGCTTTTGCACCGCTAATGGTTTGGCCGAGCCTTGATGGCAAACATATATTACGTGAGGAAGTATGGGGTAACTACTTTGATACCTGGATTTATAACTTGCACTTTTCGTTACTTGCAGGTAACACTGTAACAATCGTTATCGGCTATGTAGTAATAGGTAGCCTTACACTCCTCATATCAGGCCTATACGCTTGGAGGACTAAAAAAGGACTGGGCTAAGGCATTACAGTTTAAAACGCGCAGATCTTCACTGGGCTTGTTGTATGACTGACATAAGCTACTTGGTTTAACTTTTTCTCTGCCTTTAATCCTCTTAACAGCAACCGGTATAATGCTGGCAATACCCAAACAAACCGCTCCTTTAATAACAGCCCTACTTGGAATATAGACAAATCTAATAGCGCAACCGTAAAATCAAAGAATAGTATTTCTTTATCAGCAGCACTTAGTACAGCACAAAAGGCCATGCCAAATACACGCCTTGTATGGGTAGAACCCCCGACAAATCACAATGCGGTAGTCGTTTTAGGTTCAAAACCAAAAGCGATCCCTCTTATCGCTTTCCTCACAGTTTTGTACAAGTAAATGCAAACACAGGAGAGCTCATAAGTGTTTTTAATATAGATAAGATGCGCGTTGCCAGTAAATTTAAAAAATGGTTGCATCCGCTACACAATTGCAGCATTGGCGATCAAGCTTTACGAATTCAAAGGGTTTATCAGGTGTCGCCACCGCTTTGCTATTTGACCTTGGCCTTGGCCTTGGCCTTTTAGATGACTCATTAAAACTAAACGATTTAAGTAAACTATAAGCTAATTACAAAGCTTATTTAATATATTAAACGAGCTTTTCACAACCTAAACCTACTTGTATAGCTAGCTACAGCCTAACTTACGACCTACTCACACAACGTAATTCAATGAAAAGCTATATAGATAC
The DNA here is from genome assembly GCF_001401805.1 of Pseudoalteromonas sp. P1-25. Taxonomy (GTDB): domain Bacteria; phylum Pseudomonadota; class Gammaproteobacteria; order Enterobacterales; family Alteromonadaceae; genus Pseudoalteromonas. Next base: position 600 of record NZ_LKDW01000043.1, on the reverse strand, counting down.
TTAAACCGCCTTATACAAAACATAAGTTACTACGCTTAAGAAAAAAGTAAACCCTTAACAAACTAAAGTAAAACCACTAATAACAATTCACATAATTAAGTGATCTATTTTAAGGATGGATAAACGTGTATCTGCTTATGTTAGATAACAAAAATACGGTTTACAAAGAGGTGATGCGCTTTAGAGAAGAACATACTGAATATTTCTTTTCTATAACCGTAAAAAACCCGACTCTTTCTAGTCAGGCTTTCTTGTATTTGGTGCCTGCCAATGTCGTGGTGCCCACAGCGGTGGAGAGTCACATAGCAAAGTACTCTTAATGTTTGCTAATGGGATTCACTGGGCACTGAGGTGGTCGTCGCGTTCTTTTACCCGTGGGTTTCGTGATACTCAACCCACGCTACAAAGTACTGCTTGACGCTGTGCAGCTGATAACTGACGGCTGATAGCTAATATTTTCACTTTCTTATAGACGTAAAAAAGCCGCTTCATTTCTAAAGCGGCTTTCTCTTATTTGGAGCCTGGCAATGTCGTAGTGCCCACAGCGGTAGAGAGTCACATAGCAAATGCTACACTATCATTGGTCGGGGCTCGCCTTCG
>NZ_LKDW01000042.1 GCF_001401805.1 Pseudoalteromonas sp. P1-25 | reverse complement strand
CAAGTAATAAAAAATTAATTCTGCACCCGAGGAGCATGTTTAGTGGCACAGTTCGGTTCGCTGATTTATATTGGGTGTCAAATTTAATAATTAATTACAGTTCGGTTCGCTGATTTATATTGGGTGTCAGATTTAATAAGATTTAGTAATTATTCAAAACGCCATTTAAAACAATATCAAACACTTCAATCTTCTGTGTAAAAATACAGTAATCAATTGAACCAAAATAGGAACTCAGCTATGGTTTGTTAATCAATAAAAACAAATTTAATAACGAGTTAATCTACAGGCTCATCATATGCCTAAAAGGGAGTTTTAAACAATGAAGCTTTTTCTAATACCATTATCAATAGTTGTTCTTTGTTCTTGCGCTACAACATCAATTCCAGAAGCTACAAAAACGGAAATGGATAGTGATATAAAAAGATATCTAGATTATAGGAATCAGAAAGCTTATGCAGTTGCCGTGGAAAAAGACGGCGCATGGGTAAGTGGCTATGGGTATGGATATCCGAATCAAGAACTCGCCAACAAAAGAGCTTTACTAGAGTGCGAATTACAAAAACATTCTCGTAAAATTAGTGCAGACTGTTTTGTTCTTTATGAAGATGGACGTAGAAAAAACGGCATATAACAAAACGCTAAACACGTTCACTGGGACAGTAACGCAGCGGCTCTTCGCAATTATGCAGCTACGTCACTGCTCGTTAGCTTTACAAGGAAAATTTGGTGTTTGATAGGATAAAAGTAGCGATGTCAAAGGGGGTTTGGCACGCTTTGGCGGTAATCATAGTCATGCTATTAGCTGGGCCAGAAATAATGGTAAGTATTGAACTTATGGCCATGGTCGAAGTGCTTGGGGCTTCTACCTTTGTAGTGATGTATCTCTCAGGTATTAAGCTGTTTTTCTCAAAGGTGTGGGATAAATATAAAAATTTTGAAAAACATTCTTTTTTCTTTTTCCCAACTTTTCCTGTTTTAAAAAAAATGCCATCACTGATAGTTCATTCTATTCCTGAGCGGACTGTGGTTTTAGGACTTATTACGTTTATTACTGTTGCAATGTCAATATTTTACATACAAATTTTAATTTAGTTTAGTAAAGCTAAGTAGCACTCTGAATCAACTTTGCTAAATATACGCTTGAGCTTATAAGCCCCTTAGTCGCTATACCCACTAGCGCGCTTATTTTTAAATAAGTGCGCTGGTTTTAATTACATAGCTGGTTTTAAAGTAAGCTTTACTACCCTAATAGCTCTTTTCTTACTATTTCAGCGCCTTTGCTCAATGCATTAAGCTTAGCGTTTGCAACTTCGCGCGAAAGTGGCGCCATGCCGCAGTTTGTGCAGGGGTAGAGTTTGTCGGTATCTACAAACTGCAGTGCTTTGCGTAAAGTAGCGGCTACTTCTTCGGGTGTTTCTATTTCATTGGTGGCAACATCAATAGCGCCTACCATTACTTTTTTACCACGAACGAGTTCGAGTAAATCCATAGGTACGTGCGAGTTATGACACTCAAGTGAGATAATATCAATATTTGATTGCTGTAATTTAGGAAAAGCTTCTTCGTACTGGCGCCATTCATTGCCCAATGTTTTTTTCCAATCGGTGTTAGCTTTAATGCCGTAGCCGTAACAAATATGCACTGCGGTTTCGCATTTTAACCCTTCAATTGCGCGCTCTAAACAGGCAATGCCCCAGTCGTTTACTTCATCAAAAAATACATTAAACGCGGGCTCATCAAATTGGATAATATCTACGCCTGCGGCTTCGAGTTCTTTGGCTTCTTGGTTGAGTATTTTAGCAAATTCCCACGCTAGTTTTTCGCGACTTTTGTAGTGGTCGTCATACAGTGTATCTATCATGGTCATGGGTCCGGGTAGTGCCCACTTTATAGGTTGGTTAGTTTGCGAGCGCAAAAACTTAGCATCTTCTACAAATACGGGTTTTTGGCGGCTAACAGGGCCCACTACGCTTGGTACACTTGCATCGTAACGGTCGCGTATTTTTACGGTTTTTCGTTTTTCAAAATCAACACCGTTAAGGTGCTCTATAAATGTAGTTACAAAATGTTGGCGTGTTTGCTCGCCATCGCTCACTATATCAATACCTGCTAGTTGCTGTGAGTGAAGCGCAATGCGCAGGGCGTCTTTTTTGCCTTCAATGAGTTCGTTGTTTTTAAGCTTCCACGGCGACCAAAGGGTTTCTGGCTCTGCAAGCCATAAGGGCTTTGGTAAACTGCCTGCGGTAGAGGTAGGTAATAATTTTTTCATAATAAGGGTGACCATTTATTAAAATAAGGTTAGACGTTTGCTGATGTAAATTGCTCAAGTACTGATTTATACGGTTTTATAAAATGCTCTTCAGCAAACTTGCCTTGTTCGGCGGCTAATTTACTGCGCTCATCTCTATCGTAAATAATCTGTGTGAGTGAATGGTCGGCATTTTTTAAATTAGGCTTAAAGGCATTACCTGCTTTGGCATTGGCGTTGTAAATTTCTGGACGATAAATTTTTTGAAACGTTTCCATGGTGCTAATAGTGCTTATTAGCTCAAGGTTGGTGTAATCGTTTAGTAAATCACCAACAAAAAACAATGCAAAAGGGGCTGTGCTATTCGCAGGCATAAAGTAACGCACCTGTAAGCCCATTTTTTTAAAGTATTGCTCTGTTAACGACGATTCGTTTGGTTGGTATTCAATGCCTAAAATAGGGTGCTCGTTAGCGGTGCGGTGATAGGTTTTGTTATCTGACACACTTAAGCAAATTACCGGTGGCTTTTTAAAGTGTTGTTTATAGGTGTTTGAACTTACAAACGATTGAAACAACTTGCCATGTAACTCCCCAAAATTATCAGGAATACTAAATTGCGGTTTATTTTTATTATGTTGTTGTAGTAACACGCTAAAGTCGTAGTCACGTACGTACGACGAAAAGTTATTACCAACAATACCTTCTATGCGCTTATTTGTTTTGTTATCAATAATATTTGTTTTTAATATTTCTATAGAAGGAAAGCGTTGGCTGTTTTCATCTAAACCAATATCTACAGAAATAATCTCAAGCTCAAGGTTGTAGCGCTCACCGGTGGGGTTATCCCAATTAGCAAGGGTATTAAAGCGGTTGTTGATCATATTGAGCGCTTTTTTTAAGTTTTGTTGGCGGTGCTCGCCTCGTGCTAAGTTTGCAAAATTAGTGGTAATACGGGTGTTTTCAGCGGGGTGGTAGTTTTCATCAAGGCGCTGACTTTTAATATTAAATGTAATGTTTTTATTCATGGTGACTCTATCCATTTTGTATATTTAAAACCTGAGCCTTTGGTGTGCTCAAAAGATGGTTTTGTAATAAACAGGCTTAATGCTTATAAGCGCTGGCCGATGGATAATTTATACGCTGATCGGTGTTTTAATAAAAACGGTTTAATTTCACATAAAACATGAGTTTGATTCATTTATATAAATCAATGCTGTTACTGAGAGAGCATATCTCTGTGTTTGAGCGTGTAAAACAATTGTACAGCGTCTGATTTTTAGATGTTTAGACGTCTAGGTGGGTTTGTTGTGGTGAATTCATGTTGTGCATTAATAAAATTCAGGCATGGCCGTAACCCTTATTTTAATTAGGGCTTTGTATTACCGTTTTAAAAATTACTGTCATTTTTAAAGGCGTGTTATAGCCAGTTATTCATTATAATAGCGGTTAAATGGGGTTTGTTTTTAATACAACAACTAAAAGAATACCTGCAGGCATCTATGTGTTGTTCATCTACGCTTAGTTACACTGATTTAACTAACTTGATAATAATAAAGATCATTATGCACGGACGTTTAAATAAATGAATAAACTAAAAAATCTCATTACACAATTTATAGTGGCAATGCAAAAAAGACCTGGGTTATTGGCGGTATTGGCGTTTTGTTCAGGAGTTGCAAGCTATGTAATGGTTGATAGAAAAGAGTCGTTCTCGCAGGTTATTGCTATCGTTTTACTTATTAGCTGGTTTTGGTTGATTATCGATAATTGGCTACGCGATAAAGTAGAAGAGCGTTTTGGGGTGGCGGTATCTCCCAATGTAATGCGCTTTGCCCTGCAAATGGTGCAGCAAGAAAGCCTATTTTTTGCGTTACCGTTTTTTTTAGCGGTTACGCAGTGGGATCACCCACAAGCACTTTTTACATCGCTGATTGTTTTGTGTGCATTAATATCGGTAATAGATCCATTTTACTATAAAAAATTAGCTAAAAACCGCACACTATTCACAGTATTTCATAACTTTGCATTATTCGTGGTTTTACTTGTTACCTTGCCTATTTTATTAAACCTAACCACGAGCCAAAGTTTAGCCATTGCACTTGTAACCTCTGTGCTAATTACTTTACCTAGCTTAGCAAACTTAATGCCTGATGCGCGCTGGTGGCGTTTTCCTATTTTAGTTTTAATTTTATGCGCAATAAGTGCTGGAGTTTGGCAGCTTCGCAGTTTTGTACCGCCGGCAGCCTTGCGTTTAACCGATATTACCTTGGCACACAAGATAGATGTAGAGCATAAAAAACCGTTAGGCAGCATTGATACTCTTGATTTATATACACTCCATAGTGAAGGGCTGTACACGTGGACCGCAGTAAAAGCGCCACGAGGTTTAAATGAAAAGATATTTCATGTATGGATACACAATAAAAAAGAGATTGATAGAATTACGCTCAATATTAATGGTGGGCGAAAACAAGGCTACAGAGCATGGACGCATAAAGTAAATTTTCCGCATGACGCTCAAGGTAAATGGCAGGTAAAAGTGGTAACCGAGTCGGGGCAACTTATAGGGCTTACGAAATTTATTGTTACACCTTAAGGCTATAAATACACTGATAAACAAATTTAAATTTGATACGCTATTTTTAAGTTACTTAATGGATGAGTGTTATGAGCATTGCTTTAGATATTTTTATATGGCTAATGATAGAAACCATTTTAGGGTTTATTTTGTACTCTACCGGCTGTGCAATTTTAAACGTATTCACCTTTGGTAAGTTTAAAGCTGATATTAAAGATTATGTGAGCTTTAAGGCAAATAAAGCTAAAAATGTTTACCTAATATGTTTACTTGGTTTTAGCTTTTACGCAGCGTTAATTGGTTTTGTTGCTTATATAAGCCAATAACTTAGGTTTATAAGTATATGAAGTTTAATAAGCTATTGGTTATAGCGGGGCTTTTAAGTTTTATAGCGTCACTTTTACATATTGCCTGTATTTTTGGCGGCCCTGATTGGTATCGCTTTTTTGGTGCTGGCGAACACATGGCGCAGTTGGCTAAGCAGGGAAGTACGTATCCTACCTTTGTTACTTTAATTATATCAGCCATACTTGTTATATGGGGCTTGTATGCGCTCTCTGGCGCAGGTGTTATTTTAAAGCTGCCTTTATTAAAAACGGCTTTGGTATTAATCACTGCAATTTATTTAGTGCGCGGTATTGCAGGTTTAATCATTCCTTTTTTAACTACCAGCCAAATTATTCACCATAACTCTATGCAGTTTTGGATTATAAGCTCAGTTGTATGCAGTATTTATGGGCTGTTTTATTTATTAGGTACGCTTAAATATCTTCGCACACATACATAATTAATGTTATTTACTGATGTAAGGAGTCGTATGAGTCACGATCACAGCCATCATATTACTCATTACAACCGTGCATTTGCTATCGGTGTTTTACTCAATCTTATCTTTGTATTAATAGAAGCAGGCTATGGTTTTTTTGCTAACTCCTTAGCGCTTTTAGCCGATGCAGGGCATAACCTTAGCGATGTTGTCAGTTTATTGCTCGCATGGGGCGCCAATGTGTTAGCTAATAAAGCGGCAACGAACAAACGTACCTTTGGTTATAAAAAATCTACCGTATTAGCATCGTTAATGAGCTCTGTTTTACTTATAGCTGCACTTATCAGCATAGCTTGGCAAGCAATTGAGCGTTTTAATAACCCTCAGCCGGTTACCGGCATGACGGTTATTGTGGTTTCGCTTATTGGTGTAGTTATTAACACATTAACTGCATTGCTGTTTGTACAAGGGCAAAAGCACGATTTAAATATTAGAGGTGCTTTTTTACATATGGCGGCCGATGCTGCGGTGTCTTTAGGTGTGGTTATTGCCGGCATTGTTATTTTATTTAAAAACTGGCAGTGGGTAGACCCTGTTGTAAGTTTGAGTATTGTAGTGATTGTGTTTATTGGCACATGGGGATTATTTAAAGACTCGCTCAATTACGCCACCGATGCCGTCCCTAAAAATATTAGTATAGAAAAACTAAAGCAGTATTTTTTAAGCATTGAGCATGTTGAAGGTGTGCATGGTTTACATGTGTGGCCACTAAGTACCACAGAGTCTGCGCTTATTGTTCACCTAGTAACAGAGAACAACGCATTAAATAACGACTTTTTAATTGAAGTACAGCACCATTTACATGACCACTTTGATATTGAACATGCCACCATTCAGGTTGAAAGCAGCCAGGGGAGCGAAGGTTGTATGTTTAACCATGGGCATGCCCATGGTTAAACGTTGATTAGTTTTAAAAAATCAACCCTGATAGCTTGTAACAACTTAACGAAAAAATAAGTAGTAGCACGGGTAATATAACTACATTTAAAAGTGTTGAGTTGGTGTATTTGCCCATTACTGTTTTTTGGTTAACTAACCACACCAAATACGCGGTAATTATGGGCAGTAGTAATCCATTTGCAGCTTGTGCAAATATAATCACCGCAACAGGGTCAAGCCCCAATGAAGCCACAAAAGCACCAAAAGCTAAAATAGTAATGGCGACTGTTTTAAAACGGCTGTTACTCATTTCGCTTGACCAGCCAAGCATGCCACATACAGCATACGCGCCAGCTAGTGGGGCTGTTATTGCGCTGGTTAACCCTGCAGAAAATAAACCAATAGCAAAAAAGTAGTGCGCTGCTTCGCCAAGAAGAGGCTCAAGTTGTACGGCCATATTTGCTGCACTAATTTTACCGGCATCGGTGCCATAAAAGGCAACAGATGCGGTTGATAAAATGGCAAGGGTGATCACACCACCGAGCGTAATAGATAAACCTGTGTCTAAATTAGTTTGTTTAATAACAGTGTCTTTATCACTTTTAGAATGATCTTGCGCTGCTAAAACACCAGAGTGCAAAAATAAGTTATACGGCACTATGGTTGTGCCAATTAAGGCAAGTACTGTTGTAATTGAGCCACTTGGCATTGTAGGTATAAACCCAGTAAGTAACTGAGTAATGGGTGGCGCAGCCATAATTAATGTAGATATAAATACCAGGCTCATAAGGATCACCAGCAGTATTAATGCATTTTCTACCACTTTGTGTTTACCGCTGTATAAAAGAATGGCACTGCATATAGCAATTACGGGTGTCCATATTTGCGCACTTACCCCTGGGAAAATACCAACGAGCCCCATACTTGCACCACTGAGGTTTCCGGCTTCATAAGCAGCGCTGCCTACACCAATTGCACTTATTACTAAAAAGCTAGCAAGTGCTTTAAGATAAGGGGTTTTAATGTGAGCACGTAACGCTTGCGCTAAATCTTGCCCTGTTGCTACGCCTAATCGAGCAGCCATAGACTGCAACAAAATAGTGGCCATAACCGAAAAGAGTAATGTCCAAATTAATGCAAATCCAAAGTTTGCACCGGCAACACTTGCCGTGGTGATTGTTCCGGGGCCAATAAATGCAGCTGTTACAAGTAATCCTGGGCCAAATCGCATACTGTTACCTTAATATTTGCTTTTAAATTTAGAACAACGTTTTATTACGTTGAACCTAGATTGCTGCCACTATATGTGCCATGCAGCGAGAGCCCACCTTGGCTAATTTTTATAACAGGGTTATCAAAAAGCCGCGTAGGATACCAACTTATAAATAGAATTAAAGAGCCAAATGTTTACTTGCTGGTAAATTACACAATACGCTTAAATTGTATTTATATTTCAGCAATGTGCATAATCTATCCTACCCATAGATTGTAATACGAGCAAATAACGGTACATTTAAAAGTGTGAGCTATTTGCTAACCCTGCCGGGTCTGTAGACTTTTCAGGGTTAAAATTGCAGGAACCTATTTGGTATTTAGGTAAGTGTTTGAGCAGGCTTCGAAATCTTTGCTCGGTTTTTATTTATTATTACATGAATATAAGTGATTAGAATAACTTAGCCGCAGTTATTTAGGGCACTGGGTTTCACACTTCACGCTGTGATTAACTAGCTCCTAGTTTGAACTAATCTTAGTCCGCAAAGGTCAACAAACTCCAATCAAAATATGTTGTTATTTAAATGATCCTTTTCTTTTGATCTAACAAGACTTAATCCATAAAGTGTAATAAGTTTTTAAATAAAGAGGCATCTATGAAATTTTTAGTTTTTTTAGGCACCATCAGAGATAGCACGCCACCCAAGCCAGCTCGGTTAGGTGAACGCGTGGCTAAGTCATGCCTTGAATGTTTAAACGAGCGTTACAGCGAGCACGAGTTTGAGCTTATAGACGCGCTCGATTTTCCTTCTGAGGATGTATTTAAGCCTCATTTTGCCTATGCAAAAAGCCAAGCTCCTGAACATTTAACAGCTTTAGCAGATAAAATTAGTCAAGCTGATGGCTATATAATGGTAAGCCCAGAGTACAATCATAGTATGAGCCCAGCATTAGCTGATTTATTAAATCATTTTGGTAGCTCGTTGTTTTCGTATAAGCCAAGCGCTATTGTCACTTATTCGGCAGGGCAATGGGGAGGGCTTAGGGCAGCAATTAGTTTACGCACTTTTTTATCTGAGCTTGGGTGTTTGCCGGTTTCAGCGATGATTCATGTACCTAAGGCGCAAGAGCGGCTAAATAACGATGGCTCAACGTGTGAGAGCGAAGATAAAAAATCGTGGTTTAATTATTATTCGCGTACTTTTAGCCAACTTATGTGGTGGGCACAGGCGTGCAGTCAGCAGACTAAACGTGTCGATCCTCACAGTATGCTTAAAAGCTTTAAGACAGATCCATCTGAGCGAAACGCACCTTAATGTTGTAATAAGGTGCGATTTATACGATGACTGTATTTATACACAGTACCTTGCTCAATTAAAACAATAAGCTAATTGATAAGCGGGCTGTGCGAGGTTCAATTGGATGAAAGTGGTTATCTTCAACACCTTGCGCAGGCTCGCCCGGTAGGCGCGAAGCGTAGTAGTAATCTATATCGTGATCGGTACTGTTAAATAAATTGAGTAGTTCTAGGTCGATTTTCCAGTGCGTTTGTTTATAGCTAATAGCACTATTGACTACCGTTAATGGGTTTGACCGTTTATCACCGTCATCCGTTAATGTACGTTTACCAATATGGCGTACTCTAATTGATGACTGCCATTGTTCACTTATATGCCAGTTTAAACCTGTACTTGCTACTACCGGCACAGCCCCTTCTATGTAGTTATTTTTATCATTAATATCTAAGCGAGAATGCGTGAACGAGGTTTCTAAATCAAGACTAAACCTATCGTTTAGCCAATAATAAGCACTTAGCTCTAACCCATAACGTTTAGATGCATCACTTGGCTCTGTATTACCGGCATCGCCCACAAATAATAGCTCTGAGTCGAGGGTTAACCACCAAAGTGCAGCCGATATATTATATTTTTTATCATCAGCAAAGCGTAATCCAATTTCAGCGCCTTCACTTTTTACTAATAGGTCGACTTGCTGTGCCGGTTCTTCTGTAATTGGGTCAATTGTAATTGTAGAGCCTCGTGCATCGTTAGAATGAAATGATTGACCCCAATTAGCATAGACAGCGAGCAAATCAGTGAAACGGTAATTTAAGTTTGCTTTAAAACTAATTAAATCATCGTTTGTTTTACCTGAGTTTACAGCAGTAATACTAGTAACGTTTGTGTCAAAATAGTCGTACCTTACACCCGCGGTAGCCTCAAATTTTGGGGTAAGCAAAAATTTAGACTCCCCATAGGTTGAGTAACTAGTTTGCTTGAGTGCGTCTTGCCTTACTGTACTAAGTCGTTTTCTGGCTTTTGTGTTATAAAGCCCTACGTTATCAATGTCATCGTGGCGAAGCTCAATCCCTGTAGTATGTTGCATGATTATAGCTTGTGTTTGCGTGTCGAACTGATAGCTTACATTAGTGCCATAAATAGTGCGGCTATCTTGCTGATTAAATTGATCGCCATTAATTGGATCATTTAAAAAGTAACTAAAATTAGAATACAGATTTAAATCGTAATTAATGATATAAGCGCTGGCTTTAACATGCTCACTTTGCCAGTTAGTTGATAAACTATAACGGCTAGAACTGCCACCAAGGGTGGTATCTAGTGAGCCTAATTGATTTATTATACCTTGGGTTACAGCCCGCTTAGGAATTTGATCTGCTGAGTTCCATGCATTGTCATAAGCCATTGCACTTATTGAAAGCTCCCCATTTAACGCTTTACCAATATAGCGTAATAGGGCATTTTTTTTATTCACGTCTTCGTTTATTTTGTTCCATGGGCCGTCGTAACCTTGCCATTCAGCTGCTGCAATTAGTTTTCCTGTTGTAAGGTTTGTAGAGCCAAGTACTACAGCACGCTTATAATTATCCTCTCCTATGCTAAGCTCGATTTGTTGATGCTTTAAATTGTCAGCCAATTTAAACTGTGCACTCCCAGCACTTGAAAAGTCACCTCGTGACGCACTGTATGACCCTTTTTGATAATTTATAGTTGAAATAGCTTCTGGGATAATAAAATTAAGATCGGTATAACCTTGGCCGTGACCATGGCTTCGCATATTGATAGGCATGCCCTCAATGCTGGTGGCAAAATCAGTACCGTGATCGAGGTTAAATCCTCTAATAAAGTATTGATTCGCTTTTCCAGATCCACTGTGCTGAGTGACTGTCATACCCGGTATAAGCTCTAACATTTCGGCGCTTCTGAGCATCGGGCGTTGCTGTATTTCACCTTGGCCAATAATGCCGCTCGAGGCACTTATAGAGTTACCAATTAATCCATCTCTATGCCCATACACTGTAATGGTTTCAATATTTGCGTAGCTAGGTGTGTAATAAAACGCGCTTATTGAAAGTATGACTACATTTTTCATGACTAAAATCCCTATGTATTGCTATCTATAATAAGCTGATAATTTAAATACGGCTTAGCAGGTTAATTGGATGCAGTATTTGTTAAGAAGGTGCATTAGTTGTTGTAAATGTAGTGTGTGATCTCGCCTATAAGCATAGGTAAAAAGAGCTATCGGGCTATTGTAATCTGCCTATATAACACTAATAATCATGTGGCTAACTCACTAATTAACGCAAACAACAAAGAGCCTGTATTGAAAGCCAAAGAAATTCGTAATTTTTATATAAACGAAGAGCAGTCTATTTATTTGCTCTCTCACAGGGATGCAAAAAAACATCGTCAATGGCTTAATATTTGTATTAAGCAATTGACCGCACTTGGCTATAAAAATGTTGAGATGATTGGCTCAGGCGCGTTTGGGTTTGTATTTGCTGGTACTGACGAAAATAATTTACCTTGGGTGTTTAAGTTCTCGCGTATTACGCTTGCCCAAAGTGTGCGCGACCGCCTAGAAGACGAAGCGTATATGCTCTCGCAAATTAATAACCCGCTCGTGCCAACCTTTTATGCGTTTGAGCGTATAAAAAAGCAAGGCATTTTAATGATGGCCCGCGCCATTGGTGAAGACCTTGAAAAAGTATCGCTAAAAAAAGGGCGTTTTAGTGCCCACCAAATTATGCAATTAGCGGTGCGGCTGCGTAATGTGTTAATTGATCTTCGTAACCATAAAAATGGTTTAACCCCTCAACCTATAGTACATGGCGATATAAAACCTTCCAACTTGGTATGGGATGAGCAAAGCGATGCGCTGTCTTTAGTTGATTGGGGAAGCTCTGTTTACGCACAGGTTGATAGTAATGGCGAGCCTATAGCCAGTAATTTTATGGATTTAATGTCGGGCGATTTAAGCACTACTAATGCCAGAATGGGCGATGTGTATTTTATAGGAGATGCGCAAATGTCGGGTGAGCAGTCATCCCCGCGCTTTGACGAGCAAGGTGTTGCCTCAACGTTATATGCACTTGCCTCTGCTCAATCATGTCGTTTTGGTGCGCAGGCCATTCCTGCAAGCTCGCTTGGTTTACCCAAAGAGCTGGCTAATGTAATTGATGGCATGCTTTCTAAAAATAAAACCATACGTGATGGTGCAGGCGATTACTTTATGCGTAACATTACCAAAATGGCTAAGGCTTATCTGCCTGAGCTTAAAAAAGAGCAGCCGCGTCCTGCTATCCCGTATTGGTTTGGCAAAGGCGATAAGCCTGACACCGTAGTATATAGCTCACGCAAACAGTTTTTACGCCAGGCCGATCATAATCAGCAACTGCTTGATGTTAACGATGCGCAACTAGACCGCTATTATAAAGAGTTTTTGTTTGATACTGGGGATACCGAAAAAGCCTTTTTGGCTTCTATTAGCCGCTTAGCTAAATACCCAGTTGTGGGTGGATTGAGTTTTCATTGGAAAGATGAGTCGTTGTTTGTTGAGTCATCGCTTATTGTGCATGATGAAAGTTTAAAAGCAGCCTTTACCGATGCTATTAACAATACCGTGATGCTGGCTCAAGCAATTAATCAAAAAGGGCTATTTAAATGTTGTTTATTTGATGCGCGTAAAACGATTCAATTAGAGCGAGATGGAACAGGGGCGTTTAAGTTTGATAATCTTCCTGAGCTTGATTATGAAGTTGTCAGTATGAAAGCCAATGAAATTGCACGGCCACATTCTTATTTTGAAGACGGTAAAGACCCTGATGAGCAGCTGCAATTGCCTAAAAAGGTAATTAAATGCGTGTTTGAGTTAAACCAAATTCATCATACGGGGTGTATTATTTTTGAAGCCTTGCCTGATAGAATGAAAATACATCATTATTATCGCTTACTCGATGAAAGCAAAGAAGCAGAGTTTAAACGGTTACTTAATAAATTAATGCAGTATGCTGTGAATATTACTGATGTGGGGGTAGCAGGATTTATGAAGCTTCCTTATAAAAACACCCGCGAATTTTCGCTTTGCGAAAAACAACCAGAGAATTTTTTTCCTAAAAATCCTAAATTATTAGCCCAGTAAAAAAGGGCAGCTTAATAGTAAGTCTGCCTTTGGCTACTTAATTGTTAGTTTAAAACACTGTGCTAAAGGGCGTACGCGGTGTTAAAGCAAACTGATGAGTCATTTTTTGTTGCTTGTTAGTGGCGGTAATGTGGTATTTATTTAAATCAGAACTTTGACTAAATAACCTAACGTTTAATTTCAGCTGCTTAGTTATAACTGGCACTGTATAGCGGCCTGTAATCGTTATGTGCTCAATATTATTAGCATCATCATGCGACACTTCAGGATTTAATAATAAGCCCTCTAATGTAAACTTATAATGGTGATCGTTTAAATAAACCCCTCGCTTTATAGTTTTGCTTATTTGCTTTTTATGGGCGTTAAATTCATCTATAGAGACTTTTTTGTTCAAATCGTCATCAAGGTCATTAAATGCTGAAATAGGAAGCGAGAGAACTATAAAGGCATGATTATCAATCACGTTTAATGTTCCGTGTTGAGCCACCATTAAATGTGCATAAGCAACTGGAGCTATAACCATGTTAGCTACTAATATAAGCGCAACCAGTGCTTTTTTTTGTATATTCATCATACTCACTTTGCCTATAGTCTAATTTACAGTTCGCCTTTCACACAGCGCTGAAAAAACGGGTAAGTATCGGTTGCGTAGTAATGGTATATGCCTTGAGGGAATTCAGGGGTAACACCAAAGCGCCCGTTACACTCATCTAAATCGCCAGAGCCAGCTACATACTCCCAATCTTGTGCAAAAGTACCCAGAGGATAAATTTCGATAGAAGGGCGGTTATCGCTTACTGTACTAATATGCTGGTAGCTACCTGTCATCACTTTAAGCGGCGAACTGGCATCATCAGCGGTGCTATAGCCATAACGCGCATAAATAGGAAACCCGTCAGCCGCCCATGCAATTAAAGTCATTGTTGAGCTGTTGCCGCCTCTAAGGGTAACAAATCCCTCTGGCATGCCATGGTAATGATAGGTGCCATCGGGCTGGACATGTGCGTTGTTATCGTCTGTACCAAAACTAAAAGTATCTTGGCTTAGAGCTTCAATACTCCAGTTGCCACTGTTATCGCCAAGCGAGCAGTTATCGCCAGAATCATCGCAGCTGCCGCCTGTACCAGCATCAATTTTAACGCCATTTAGTACTATGCCTAATACGCCACGAGGGCCGCCCATTAAGGTTTTGGTATCGCTTTGTATAGGCGTTAGCGTAAAGCTTTCACTCACAGTTTGTTCAGAAATGGTGTTTGGATTATCGGGGTTAGGGAACGTGCCTACATCATGATCTGGAATGCCATTAGCGACTACATCGCGTGTTGTCCCTGTGCATGCCCAATCAGCAGAGCTGGTGGTTTGCACTGATGTAGAGTCGTTGTATTCATTGTAACTGTAATCACATAGCACTTGTTCGGTAGAGCTGCTACCTGTTGCTGTTGTACTGTTACTGCTTGAAGGTGTACTTTCATCGGTAGCGGTTGTTATGCTTTGCTCATCACTACCGCATGCAACAATAGAGCAAATTGCTGCGCTTAATAACGAAATTTTTAATAGTTTAATTTTATTAAGTAGTGAGTGATTCATTGTACACAGCCAATTAAGTACTAATTGACGCTATTTTTAATCTTAAATGTGCAAGCAATGTGCAAAAATACAACAACATTGAGTATGTATGTTAATGGATGATTTTACTTAAGATGTAAGTATTATAAAATCAGTGTTTTAACAGCCCAAAATAAAGAATGGTGTAATGGCAAAATCAAAACCTGAGGTGTCAATTCAAAGCTTCGGCATTTATTCTACATGGGATAGTAAAAGTAAGACGCTGCCACAAATTGAGCAATTTACAACCAATGTTATTGCTAAGCTTGATGTTGAATTTGGTTTAATAATTAATATCAAAAAAGCCAAAGGGGAAAAACTCCACTTTTGTATTTATCACCCTGATATACCAGACAACAATGGTGAAATAATGCCGCCCTTTGCAGGCGTTGAATACATTAAAGAGAATGACTGGCAGTTTTATTTAGGGGATACGCTGTGGGAGCCTATTGAAAATAAATTAGGTGATTGGCGGATGACACTTACCCTTAACAATAAAATTATTGCTGATAAAACATTTAAAGTTGCGCTTGAAGAGCAAGGCTCAGTTAATGACTTTTGGCGCAAACGCGGTTACTAAGCCCTTATATTGCAGCGCTAAAAAAAGCCAATATACATTGGCTTTAAAAATATAACTTAACCAGAACTCTGGTTTAGAGATACACCAACATAATTTATCATGATGATCTTTAAGCTTAATTCTCTAGCCAGCGGTTTTCGGTGAAAACAAGGCGAATTTACGCGTCAATAGCTAGCCTATTGCAAGTAAATTCAACGCTGTTAGCGCTGAAAATAGCTGCTAGAGATAGATTTATTATCTAGAGTTGAGGTTAACTTAGTTACCCCACGGGTTACTAGCGCTTGAGCGTTGCTTTCGTTCTCTGGCGCGTTGTTTAGTGGCCTTTTTTTCCATAATTCGCTTTGCATCACTAAAGCTTAGTTCGCACGGCTCCCCCGGTTTATGATCCGCAGGAATAACTCTATCTCGTGGCGGTAATTGGTATTGTACATCGTCGGGCTTAGGCAAGTTTTTAAGACGGTATAGGTAAAAGTTATCTACCTTTTCTTGTGCCCATTGTGTTTTACGTAAAAATTTAACCGCCGATTTTATATCTGGATTGTTTTTAAAACAGTTTAATTGCAAATAAGCGTGCAGTAGCTCCCACCCATATTGCTCAACCAGTTCTTCAACCACTTGCTCTAATTTTACGCCTTGCAGTGGGTTATTACTGTAAAGATCTTGGTTGCTCATAGGTGTTGCCTCATTAATAAAAATACAAATGTCATTATAAATTTAATAACGAGGCTTTAATAGATAAAATTGCTTAACTTTGGCAATTAACAACGACACGGCCGCGAATTTTACCGTCCATAAGCTGCTCGGCATTTTCAATGACTTGCTCAAGTGTAATTTCGGTCGAGATTTTATCAAGGTAATCTGCTTTTACTAAGCTTGCTAGTCTGTCCCATGCTTCGATTCTGTCTTTTTTAGGGCGCATAACACTGTCTATCCCAATTAATGACACACCACGCAAAATAAAGGGCGCTACTGAGGCGGGTAAATCCATCCCTTGGGCTAAACCACAGGCAGTAACTACCCCTCCATATTTAAGTGATGCACAAATATTGGCAAGCGTATGGCTGCCTACCGAATCTATAGCGCCAGCAAAACGTTCTTTTTGAAGTGGCTTACCTGGGATTGAAAGCTCATCGCGGCTAATAATTTGTGATGCACCCAGCTCCTTTAAGTAATCGCTTTGTTCCATTCTCCCTGTTGCAGCGGTTACGTTATAGCCCAGCTGATTTAATAAATAAATGGCAAAGCTGCCAACACCACCGTTTGCGCCGGTCACTAATATTTCACCATCACTTGGTGTAATACCTTGTTTTTCAAGGGCAATAACACTGAGCATTGCTGTGTAACCCGCAGTGCCAATTTGCATTGCTTGTTTTGGCGAAAGCGCTGCAGGGAGGGGGATTAACCAGTCACTATTAAGCGATGCCTTTTGTGCAAGGCCGCCCCAGTGTTTTTCGCCTACACCAAAGCCATTTAAAATTACATTATCGCCAACACTAAATTCATCCGTACTTGTTCCACTTACTGTACCCACCAAATCGATGCCGGGCACCATAGGAAAGCTACGCACGACAGGGCCTTTACCTGTAATGGCTAGCCCATCTTTGTAATTGAGCGTGCTATAAAGTACATCAAGTTGCACGTTTTGATCTGGTAGGTCACCTTGCTGCACTTCACTAAGCGCGGCAGCGTAGTTTTCGTCTTTCGTAATTACAATAGCTTTAATTGGGTTACTCATAACATATCCTTTTAGACCGATCGGTTTTTAATGGTTAAATAAAATGCGCATTAGGTGAGTAATGCGCGTAAAAACATTTCTGTATACAGCGTAAGGGGCTTGCTTGATTGGGTTAATTTAGCGCGCATAACAGCGCCTTCCCAGCCAATCCAAAAATATTCACTCATAAGCTTTGTATTAACAGATTTAGCAAGTGTGCCTTGTTGTTGTGCTTCATTTAAACACTGCTCAACTTGCTGCTGCCATGCTACATAGCTTTGTAATAAGCGGGTTTTAAACTCATCACTTAAATGGTTGAGCTCTTGATTTAAGTTTCCGACTAAACAACCGCGTTTGTACTGATATTTTTGCATGCCCATTATGGCACTTTGCGTAAAGTGTATTAAACGTTCAAGCGGCGGGGTGCTGCTATCGGTTAAGTATTTTTTAAGCTTAGTGATAAAGTATTCATCGTAGGCATTTACTAAAGCAATACCAAACGCCTCTTTACTTTTAAAGTAATGATAAAACGAGCCTTTAGGCACACCGGCTTTTTTTAAAATGGTATCAAGGCCAGTTGCGCTAAAACCAAATTCAGTTAAGGTTTCTAGGCCAACCCTAATAAGGTGCGCTTTCGTATCAGCGTTTTCGCGAGGTGTTTTAGGGGGCCTTCCACGCCGTGCAGGTGCCTGAGCTGTATTCATTATTAGTAACCCCTAATTAGTCTTTTTTGTGTTAACCCATATTAGACCGATCGACTTTAATTAATCAAGCACTAATACCAGTTGTTCAAAAATAAATCATTTAAACTGTTTTTTATTCAAAATTAAGAGTGCAATAAAATTGTCATGATTACATTATTGTAGGGAACTAAGCCAAAAATGGTGTGTCCGACATTAAGCACATACGTGCATTTAAGCGGTTAGATAGCCGTATTGTAAATTAAATAAGCAGTAAGAAATTAAGTGGTGTGACCACTGTGTTTTTATAAATGTTAAATTATTTTTGCATCAGCAGGTTAGTTAATGTCAAACAAATTAATTAATTTTGCTATTTGAATTTAACATTTTTATTAACTATTCATTAAATGTAGATTTCACTAATGCTACAAAATTTATAATTAAAAAAGGTGAGGATATTACCGATGAAGAGACAAAAAAGAGATCGTTTAGAAAGAGCTCATTCTCAAGGTTTTAAAGCAGGTTTGGCTGGGCGCTCTAAAGAGCTATGCCCTTATCAGCAAATCGATCCTAAGTCTGAATGGTTAGGCGGTTGGCGTGAAGCAATTGAAAACCGAAACATGTATAAAACCTAATTCATCACAAAAGAATTAACGTAAAAAGGCCTCTATATAGAGGCCTTTTTGCATAAATATATAATATTAAAATGCGCTCGTATCTTGAAATAAGCCCACTTTTAGATCTTTTGCTTCGTAAATAACGCGGCCGTCTACTTCAACTGTGCCATCAGCCATGCCCATAAATAATTTACGCTTGATTACACGTTTCATATCAAGGCGGTACGTTACTTTTTTAGCTGTAGGTAAAATTTGGCCGGTAAATTTAACTTCACCTACACCAAGCGCGCGGCCTAAACCAGGGCCACCAGACCAGCCTAAGAAAAAGCCAACCAGTTGCCACATAGCATCTAGGCCTAAGCAGCCTGGCATAACTGGGTCGCCTTTAAAGTGGCAGTCAAAAAACCAAAGGCTTGGGTCAATATCAAGCTCAGCTACAATTTGGCCTTTACCGTGCTCGCCGCCATCAGCAGTGATTGAAGTAATACGGTCCATCATTAACATGTTGTCGCTTGGTAAACGGCAGTTACCTTCACCAAACATTTCACCTTGACCACATAGGATCAAATCTTCTTTTGTATAGCTATTTTTAGGTTCCATAACACTTATCTTCGCTTAGAAATTGCCAAGTACTTTAGCGTACGCTTGTACGCCAAACAACTCGGAGCAGTTGAAAAAAGACACTTTTTTGCGTGATTTATCGCCAATCAGTAGTGGCGACGGCTTTTTAGACTATAAAACCGCGCAATTACAATCAGAAATCATTATAATTACCCCTGACTTATAACCAGTTTAAAGGAAGTTTATGATCCTTTTTGTTAACTCACTAACAGTGATTGATTTTTCTTACTTATGTAACAAACGCGGCGCCGTTGGCGAGAGCTGGATTGTTGACTTAACGTTGCATGGCAAGCTAAACGAAGAGTCTATGGTGTTAGACTTTGGCTTAGTTAAAAAGCAAATTAAAGGCATAATTGACGATTGTTTAGACCACAAACTAGCCATTGCTAAAGGTTTAAATGGCACGGTACAAGAATTTGATACTTACAAAACGCTCGATTGTACATTTGGTGATAACCACCATTTAGCTATGAGTGCTCCGCATCAAGCTTATTGCATGATAGATGCGCCAGAAATTAGTGTTGAATCAGTCACTGAATTTTTAATCGACACTATTTTACCTAAACTACCAAGTAATATTGAAAAAATTGAATTGTCGCTAAAACCAGAGCACAGCCAAAGCTTTTATTATCACTACAGTCATGGCCTTAAAAAGCATGATGGTAACTGTCAGCGCATTATTCATGGCCATCGCTCGCAAATAGGTATTAGTTTAGATGGTATGTCTATGCCTCGCTTACAAAAGCAATGGGCTGAAAAATGGCAAGATATTTACTTAGCCACACGTGAAGACCAAATCGCTGCAAGCGAACTTAAACACATTAGTGCTAAAGGCGATGATGTGTGTTTTGCTTACACCGCAGCGCAAGGCTATTTTGAAATGGCTATTAGTGAATCTCGTTGTGACATTTTACCCGTAGATACAACGGTAGAATGTATTGCTCAGCACCTAGCAGAGCAAGTAAAGGCAGAATACCCAGACAAAGACGTAAAAATTACCGCTTATGAAGGTGTAGGAAAGGGATCAATTAGTTATGCTTAAAACTCTTTTAGCAACAGCGCTTGTAACCACAACTTGCTTTAGTGCATTAGCGCTTGAGCTAAAAGGGCACCTCACTCAAGGCGGCTTAGTGACAGGCAAGCTTGAAAATGTAAAAACCGTGTCGTTAGATGGTAAAACATTAAAGTTAACTCAAAATGGGGATTTTGTATTCGGTTTTGGTCGCGATGCTGAATCAAAGCACACTCTTGAGTGGGTAGATAGAAACGGTAAAACACACACGCAAGATTTAATGATCACTAAACGTGATTATAAAATTGATAAAATTACCGGTGTGGCAAAAAAATATGTGTCGCCCCCTAAAGAAGTAAGCGCACGTATTAGCCGTGAAGCGCAAGCAATACGTAAAGCGCGCGCTGTTAACTCTGATTTACAATATTTTTTAGATCCTGTACTTAAGCCTGCTCAGGGTCGTATATCGGGTGTTTATGGTAGTCAGCGCTATTTTAATGGCGAACCACGACGCCCACATTTTGGTTTAGACATTGCTAATAAAACCGGTTCACCTGTATATGCGCCTATTAGCGGCACCGTTGTGTTTGCTGATCCCGACTTATATTACTCAGGTGGCACACTTATTATAGACCATGGGCATGGCGTTACTTCAACCTATATACATTTAAGTAAGTTGGACGTAAAAGTAGGCGATACTATCACTCAAGGCGATAAGGTTGCTGAAATAGGTGCAACAGGGCGTGTAACAGGCCCACACCTAGATTGGCGTTTTAACTGGGAAGGCGAGCGCCTAGACCCAGCATTATTGATGCAAGATAAACTTGCTAATAAAAAGTAGAGACTATGACAGAAACAAACCGTGATGCAATTATTGCAAAGCGTATTAAAGACTCAACCACCTCGGTTACTAAAACTGTGTTTCCTGGGCGTACTAACCATCACAATACATTATTTGGTGGGGATGCTTTAGCATGGATGGACGAAGTAGCTTTTATTGCTGCTACTCGTTTTTGCCGTAAGCCCTTAGTGACTATTTCATCAGATAGGGTTGATTTTAAAGAAGCAATTCCAGTAGGTTCTTTTGCTGAACTTATTGCTAAAGTTGTTCACGTGGGTAATACCTCTTTAAAGGTAGATGTGGATATATGCATTGAAACTATGCATAAAGATGATAAACACTCTGCTATTTCAGGTAGTTTTACATTTGTAGCCGTTGACGATGACCACAGACCCACACCGGTTGTGTGCGATAAAATGATTTATGGCTTTGATAAGTAGAGCATCGGATAATATACCAATCTCTAAAAGCTATTTTCAGCGTTAACTGTGTTGAATTTACCTACAAGAAACAAGCTATAGATGCGTAAATTCGCAATTAAATAAGCACCTAATTAAGGTGCTTATTTAATTGCAGTAAAAGAACACATCATACTAAATTCAATGTATAACCAATCATAGCAACTATAAAAATATATAAATTTAATATTCACAATAGAGAGGGGGATATAAAAAAGGCATGAAATACATGCCTTAAAAATAATGAACTATCCAACAAACCATAAGTGCAAAAGTATTAAAGCACCATAGCCGCAATCCAACCAAATATAAGTAGAGGAATATTAAAATGTATAAAGGTTGGGATTACAGAGTCTCGTATATGGTCATGTTGGCCATCGGCATTTAAACCCGAGGTTGGCCCAAGTGTAGAGTCAGAGGCAGGGGAGCCCGCATCACCTAATGCACCGGCTGTTCCTACTAAAGCTGCGGTTGCCATAACTGAGAAACCTAAATCTAAACACAAAGGCACAAATAAGGTAGCAATAATGGGCACTGTAGAAAACGAACTACCAATCCCCATTGTTATCAATAATCCCACTAACAAAATAGCTGCTGCAGCAAGGGGCTTATTGCCATCAAATAACGCAGCGCCACTGTGTACTAAACTTGCTACATCACCAGTTGCTTTCATTACTGAAGCAAATCCTTGGGCCGAAATCATAATAAAACCAATCATCGCCATCATGGCGACTCCTTTACTAAATACGTCGCCGTTTTCTTCCCACTTAACAACGCCAAATACACTAAATATCATTACACCTACAAGGCCGCCCAATATCATTGAGCCACTTAGGTTTTGTGCAACTAACGATGAAATCACAGCAAATAAACCGACTATCATCACTTTTTTTGGTTTTTCAATGTCGGTAGCTTTACTTTGTGTTGTTAACGGTTGCGCATTGTAGTCACGGCGCTTAACGTAACTTATAAACACCGCAATAATTAAACCAATTAACATACCACAGGCAGGAATAATCATTGCCATAGGCACTTGTGTGTTTACAATTTCTAGGCCGTTATCAACTAAGTTTTTATGCAAAATAGAATATAAGTAAATGCCACCAAATCCATAAGGCAATACCATGTAAGAGGTAGCTAAACCAAACGTTAATATACAGGCAATGGCACGGCGGTCCAGGCGTAGTTGATTAAACACAACGAGTAAAGGGGGTATTAAAATAGGGATAAAGGCAATGTGCACAGGCACTAGATTTTGAGAAGAAACAGCAAAGCCTAATATAATTAATAAAATAAAATAGCTTAAAAAGGTTTCGCTACCTGCACCTTGTGCATTCACTTTGTTTAATAGCTTTTCGGCAAGGATACGGGTTAATCCCGATTTTGAAATAGCCACTGCAAAGGCGCCTAACATTGCGTAACTTAAAGCAATTTCAGCGCCGGCAGATAGGCCAGAATTAAATGCATCAACACTTTCTTTTATCCCTAAACCCGCTGTTAAACCGGCTACAAGTGCACTAATTATCATAGCTACAATGACATTTACACGGGCTAAGGAGAGCCCAAGCATTAAAATAACGCCTATAACAACCGCATTCATAGTTTTCTCTATTTTGAAGATTTAATTAATTTTATCAGATCTTTAGCCTGATTTTTACGTTCTTTAGTAAAAGGTTTTTTAGCATATCGCACTTGATTAAATAAATAGCTAAATTCGATTAAAGGTGCGGCCGCCACAGGGCTTTGCTCTGCAAAGTATATTAGCTGCTGATTAGGAGAATAGTGACTAGGCGCCGTTATGTTGTTTTTATTTGCCCAGAGCTTAATGGCTTCAAATTCTGCAACTAACGGCGGGCGCTTACTTTTGTTGCGTGGCCAATTTAAATAAATAAAATAAGCAGCAAAGCTAAAAGCAAGCCCTAAAATAACTGCTAAAGGTACCAACCAAAGGTGTTTACTACCAAAAAGTGATTTTAAAAAGTTACTTTGTTTTTCTTCGTCAAAACCAAGTACCCAGCTAGTCCATTGGTAATCAAGGGTTTCTAGTTTTAGCCTTAACCAATTAACGGCTGCAAAGTTACTTAAGCTCACTAAGCCAAAATCAAGATTACTTTTAAATTCGTCATTTAGTTCTTCGTTTTGCGAAAGTGAACCATTTAAACGCTCGGGAGCAACCACCGCTGTGGCATCGAAAATTTGCCACTGATTATTAATATACACTTCAACCCAGGCGTGGGCATCGTATTGGCGAACCGATAAATAATTATTTGATTGATTTTTTTCACCACCTAAATAACCGCTGGCCAAGCGTGCGGGAATACCGGCGCTTCTAAAAATATACGCTGCTGCACTGGCGTAATGGCCGCAAAACCCGCGCTTTTTATCAAATAAAAATTGATCAATAGTGCTGTCACCGGTCATTGGCTCAGGGGTTAACGTGTAGCTAAATTCTTGTTTAGCAAAGTAGCTAAGCAATGCATTATAAAAGTCACTTTGCGAGGTTGTTGATTGTTTAAGTGTGGCTGCAAGCTTGGCTGCTTGTTGGTTTGTTTGGTTATTTAAGCGTGTGTAATAAGCGGTTTGCCAATTTGAAAGTTGCTCACTACTCAGTGCTGCACTTGATACCTGATACTGCAAGCTTTTAGCTTGATATTGCTTTTTTCGTAACAGCCCTAATGCATTACTTTCAACATTTTTATTATTACTGGTTGCGTAATTAAGCCCATATAGCCACTTTTGATTAGCAGGCTCGGCAATAATAGTGTAGGTATTTTGTACCAATATTTGTTCATTGTGATCCGCGCTTTGATTATTATATTTTAATAAATCAGATGTTTTCCACGCTTTACCATCAAAGGTGTCGTGCACAAGTGCGCGCCAATAATAAGGCGAGGCAGGCGTTTTATTATCAAAGCGGGCTCTAAAAACCAGTTCATCAGAATTAGACAACTTTGCAATGTCAAACGGGTCTACCTGTTCAGAGAGGCCTGTTTTAGCAAGCTTTGGCCCAGGTAATTGCCAAAAAGCGGGCATTTTAGGTAAAAACAACAACAAAAATATAGCTAAGGGCAAAGCAATAAATAACAGCTTAGCACTTAGTTTAGAGGCTAATTTTAAACTATGAGAAGATTCGATTAAGCTCAATACCGTAAAGTTGAGTAAAAATAGGGCGCTCATAGTTAAGGTGGTTATTATGCTTTGGTTAAACAAATACGCCGATGAAATAGAAAAAAACGTAAGTGTAACAATAATATGGTAATGCTTTTTCGTTTTAGCCTGCAGTAGTTTAAAAATACTAGAGAGCAATAACATAGCAACAAACAATATTACTGTATCGCCTATACCTAGGGTGTAAATCATTAATATTAAAGCTAATCCAGCCAAAATATTTGCAAGCCACGCGTTAGGTTTAGGGGTGTTAGTCAGTGTTAAGTACACGTTCCACAGGCATAACAACGATAAAACCCCAATAAATAGTATGGGCATATGCGATAAATAAAACGCAAACAAACAGGCATAGATAAAGCTCATTGCTAAATTTATTGCCCGGTAATTTAATAGCTCAGCCATTAATTGCTCCGCCGTATTCGCTCAGAAGTGCTAAACATTGTGATTTGTCGTGCGTGTCATTGGTTGCTTTGTAACTTGCTGAGGGCAAAATGAGAGTAAACGGTGTGTTGTTTTCGCATGCATTGCACACTAAAAAGCAAAGCTGACTCAAGCGTTGCTCGGTATTACCCGTTAACTGGTTAAAATCAAAAACAATATCGGACTTTTTATAATCACTAAATTCTTTTACGAGTAACTGTTGTGATTTAGCGTAATGCTTCCATGAAATTCGCTGCAGTCCCATTTCTGGTAAATGCGTAATTAGCTCATCAAACTCTTCGCTGCCGCTCTCTTTAATACTGCCTGTTTGCGTTGTATGTTCAAACGTATTGTTGTAAGTGTCGTTTAATACATGCTCTGGCGCAGGGTAAACGTAAACAGAGTCATTAGGTTGTATATAACTCCACACGCTTACCAGCCCAAATGGGTAATTACTATGTATTTTAAAACGCTTGAGGGGATATTTACCGCGGGTATTATAGGGTAGGTTAATAATTAACGAGCTGTCATTGGGCGTAACTTGCGCTAAGTGCTTTGCGTATTTTGAATCACTTGAGTAGCTAAGCGATACTGATTGCGTAAGTGTTGGGGCTTTTAAAATAAATTTAACCGATCCTTTATTTGGTGAGAAGCTGGCAACGCTTTTTATATATTCAACCTTTAGCCCTTTGGCATTTGTATAACCAAGCAGTACGGCAATAATCATCACCACAAACATTAAATAAGCCATCACCAAAATTAAGTTATTTTGATAATTAATCCCCATAACAAAATTTAAAATAGCGACAATAATAAAGTAAAAGCCGAGCTGCGAGGGCAACACATAAATATTGTTATGAGCCAGCGTAATGGATTGCTTTGAATGCTTGTTTTTAAGTAGTTTATTAAGTAAACGCATTTTTAATGCGCCTAATATACTGACCTTTTTAGCTTTTTTTTTAAATAACACGTTAAACTGGCACAGCTACAGTTTTTAAAATTTCGTTTACTTGCGCTTCGCCCGATTCGTTATGCAGACCTAATCGGTGCTGACACACGCTTGCAAATACAGCTTGTACATCGTCAGGGGTGACAAAATCACGCCCTTCAATAAATGCCCACGACTTAGCCGCTTTGGCAAGCGCCATACTTGCACGAGGAGACAGCGAGCCTGCAAATGCGGCGCTTTGACGAGTATGCGTTACTAATTCAATAATGTAGTCGAGCACAGGGCTACTTATCACAATTTGATTAATTATGGTTTGAATTTGCTGTAGCTGCTTAGCGTCTATTCTTTGCGGTAATTGGCTGTAGTCTCGCGGTTTAATGTTTAAAATAAGGTGTTTTTCAGCCTCTTTAGGAGGGAAACCTAAACTTATGCGCATTAAAAATCGATCTAACTGCGATTCAGGAAGTGGGTAAGTACCCGATTGATAAAGCGGGTTTTGCGTGGCAATTACAAAAAAAGGATTTGGTAATGTGTACTTACTGCCATCTACTGTAACTTGCTGCTCTTCCATTGCCTCAAGTAATGCACTTTGCGTTTTAGGGCCCGCGCGGTTTATTTCATCTGCTAATACAACTTGGCTAAAAATTGGCCCTTTATGAAAAGTAAAGGTGTGCTCATTAGCGTTAAATACATTGGTTCCTAAAATATCGGCAGGTAAAAGATCGCTAGTAAATTGTATACGCTGATACGACAGCCCTAGCACAGCAGCAAGTGCATGTGAGAGCGTAGTTTTACCCATACCTGGTAAATCTTCTATCAGTAAATGCCCTTCACTGAATAAGCAGGTGAGTGCTAGTTTTATTTGTTGTTTTTTTCCAAAAATAACACTCGATAAATCGTCGATAATTGCCGAAACAGTGTTTTGCATACTGACCTTATTTTATTCGCTTAGTTCGAGGCGCTTCATAACAGAATTAACTTTTTTAGCGTTAAAAGGTTTTTCTATAAAGCCTTTGGCACCTAATTCCCATGTGTTTTGCACGTTTTCAAGGGTGTTATGACCCGAGCACATAACAACGTGCGCGTGGGGGTAACTATCATTAATGTGTTCTAGAATATCAGAGCTTTCAGAGTCAGGTAAGTCTACATCCAAAAATATGACATTGGGTGATTTTTTATCAAGAAGGGGTTTAGCAGAAAGGTAATCGTTGCTTTCTAAAATATCTTCAAAGCCTAGCTCCGTTAATATTTGGTTTAGGTAGTCACGTATTTCCTTAACGTCATCAATAATAAGTATAGGCTCAAGCGGGCGCACAAATTCCATATGTTAATTACTTCTATTTATAATACATCTAAAGTAATTTAATTTTATGCTAAGCACTGTATAAGCTCAAGAAAGTAAATCAAAAAACAATCAATTAGCGCTTTAGTGCGCCTAAATCTGCCACATTCATTAAACACCCAAACCATTAAATTGGTTAACAATACCAATCCGCAATAATATTTAATCATTTTCAGGGGCTAAACGTGTCGCTATCTGCGTTAAAAAATTCTCATTTACGACTGCATGGATGCAGAAGGTAGAGCAATGCA
>NZ_LKDW01000041.1 GCF_001401805.1 Pseudoalteromonas sp. P1-25 | reverse complement strand
ACCGCACCAAATTTGCGATGGGTAAAGATGTAGTTGCTGTTGAGCAAAAACTTGAAAAGGTTGTCCCTAAAGAATTTAAAGTAGACGTATACCACTGGTTAATACTACACGGGCGCTATACTTACGTTGCCCGTAAGCCTAAATGCGGCTCGTGTATAATAGAAGACTTGTGTGAGTTTAAAGACAAAACTGATTAACTAGCAATGGGTTATGAAGTTTGTTATTAATAGTTTAATTAAAAAAGTGAGAAATGTTGCAACAAAATCCTATGCAATTAACTCACTACTAAATTAATTTAAAAGAATAGTGTCACGCTAATGATTCGAAATTTCACTGTAATCCTTCTTATATACTTTTCAATATTTTCAATGGCTTATGCAGTCGAGAAAAATACACAAAATAAGAATATAAAAGTGTCTGAAGTTGCAGATAACATCGTAATTCAATACCAACAAATGGGATGGTTTTCAGGAAATGTGCTGATAACGAAAGATAGTAAAGAGGTATTTTCATCTTCTTATGGTTTTCAGGATATTGAAAAAGAATTAAAGAACAGAACCCAAAGCCGCTTTAATCTTGGATCAATAATGAAAGACTTCACCAAAGTCCTAATTTTGAAACAGGTAGAAGCTGGAAAGCTAAAGTTAAGTGACAAACTCATTACGTTTGAGTTAGGCTTTAAACAGCTTCATGCCGAGAAAATTACAATTGAACATTTACTAAATCATAGGGCTGGATTTGCTGATATCTTTGTAGCTGAATATCGTGAGAATCAACTCGCGTTTGATACTCTAGACAAAAAACTAAAACTGTTAATAGACACCCCTCTCTTATTCGAACCTGATAGTGATTATAAATATTCAAACTACGGTTATATAGTGTTGGGTGTCATTCTTGAAAAAGTTACAGGCCAATCATTCGAAAAGTTACTTGCAAACAATATTTTCAATCCAGTTGGCATGTCATCAACAACCTTCAAGCCTATGAACTATCATGAGCACCAGTCGATACGATATACCTATAAGTACAATAATACGTTGAAACGAGTTGGTGTTACAGAACATCCCAGCCCGGATGGCGGTATTGAGTCTACAGCTATAGATGTTCAACAGTTTTATCGTGCACTCTTTTATACCGATAAACTACTAAAGAACTCTGACCATACAAATCGTAAGTCATTTGCAATGGATGGCTCCCACTGGGCCGCATATGGTGGAGGGTTGGGAGTGAGTGCTGCTGTTGAGGTTGATTTGGAAAATGGTTATGAAATTGTCGTCTTGGCCAATACCGATCACCTAATTGCAGAGCGCATTTCTGGCCGAATTTTGTCTTTTATTCAAAATGGTAAATATGAACCGATAAAGCCATTGGAAAAAAACTTTGCTTTCGAATATTACCAATCAAGTGGCCCAAAAGGGTTTGTTAAACACTTTAAGAAGACATACCGCGAGAACGGTTATAAGCAGTTTCTTGGTCGAACAATCAATGAATTAGGTATGGAGCTGCTTAAGTCAGAATCGTGGACAGCAGCGTTTGATATGTTTAAGTATTTGATATCCCTTTTCCCTGATGCGCCGCAAGTATACGATAGCTTAGCATTTGCTTACTTATCAAAAGGAGACTTTGAAATGGCGAAAAGCACTTTTCGTAAGTCGTTAGCAATTAAATCCGATTTTAAAAGTGATTATGTAAGTGACAATTATGGTCATAATAAGCAACTATAAGTACGTTTATCGCACAAAAATGACCGTCAATATGGGTATGCTGCGAGGCCATAGTTTAAAATAAAATCTATTTTCCTTATCTTTAGGCTGGCCGACCATTGCCGTAGACACGCATTTTTCGTGTTTCTAACTGCACCAAATTTGCAATGGGTAAATGTAGTTGCTGTTGAGCAAAAACTTGAAAAGGTTGTCCCTAAAGAATTTAAAGTAGACGTACATCACTGCCTAATACTACACGGGCGCTATACTTGCGTTGCCCGTAAGCCTAAATGCGGCAGCTGTGTATACCAATCGACTTAAATATTTAGTCATTCTAGCGAGCTAAATAAAGCGCTTGCGGCGTTATAAACTTCTCAAGTAGAACAACTACATGTAAAAATTATGCCTTGTAACCGCCCTATTTATCTGTCGCTATAAGTGACGAATAACTTAACACGATTGGTATTATTGAAGACGTGTGTGAGTTTAAAGACAAAACAGACTAACTTCGAATAACGATATTGTGTTTTTGAAAGTAAGACAGCTAATTATTTAGCTGTCTGTTGATTCTATACTATTGATAAATTGCGCTATATTCACTAAACGCTCACCGACAATAAATGCAATGGTGCATTTAACCCAAGGAGTTGCGATATTTGTGTAGTTTAGTTTAGCTAATACGCAGCCAGTGGCAATTAAAAGTAGTAGTGATGACACACTGTAAAACCAAACCATGTGTTGCTCTAGGTGTGCAAATAAGTCAATTTCAAATAACACATCAAACCCAATAAACACATAAGCCATATAAAAAGGGGCAGACATAAATAACAATTTAGTTAGTTGTAATTTATGTGAGCAAAGGCAATAAATGTCTTTTTGAACTTGGCTAATTGGCTTTGCATAATCAACGTTAGCCATATGCACTATTTGGCCAATATTACCCGCAAGGCCAACAATGGCAAATACAGCCAAGATTAAAGCAGATATTACAGGCGCTGAAACACTAACGTTTTTTGCAATATACTGGCCCAATAACAAAATGATAAAGAAGAAAGCTGCGCTTTCAATAATACGTGCCCATTTCATAGTATTAAGCTCTTTCATTTGTTTATTCAGTTTTGTTTCGCTCAGCAGTGATTGGTTTATTGTAATGGCCAATTCGTTAACACTATTTTGCTGCTGCCATGTGTTTTTAAAATTATCTAAATTCATACTAAGCCCCCTGTTTCTCAAATTGATTTTTTAGTGTTTCTTTAATTCGGCCTATTCGCGTAGCGACATTGGTTTTACTTATGCCTAAACTCGTCGCTATTCTTTCGTGAGGCTCCTCTTCCAAATACAGCAACATAATGGCTTTATTTAACTTATCGAGCTTTGCTATAAATTCATAAAGCTGCTTAACCTCTTCGCTTTTATCATCGTGCGCTGATAGGTCGGCTATGTGCACAATGCACTGCTCACTCTCATTGGCTTTATCTTCTCGTTTACTGTCTTTGCGGTAATAGGAAATTGCCACATTCAGCGCGATTCGGTACATCCACGTAGAAAACTTATAGTCTTTGTCGTAATTATCATAAGCAAGCCACAGGGTGGTGAGTATTTCTTGCGCTAGGTCTTGCCTGTCGTGTTGGTTTTGACAGTACGAGTTTACAACTTTATAGATAATGCCTTTATGCTGCTCCATTGTTTGAGCAAAGCGTGCTTTTTTATTAGTGTTCATGTAGGCATAAATCCATAATTTAAATTAATCTCTTCACGTAGTTGGCTCATCACAGTTTCATTGTGTTTAATTTCTAATGCATCTGTTTTTAAAAGTAATAAAGTGCGGCGCTTTGGCTAATGCAACACAGCCTGTACATATTTAAATATAAAGACTTTAGCTGCACTGTAATACTCACATAATCGTCTTATCTAGTTATTCGCAGTATCGCTGAAATAATCACAACTATTTAAAAAATAATTATTGGAGGGAGTAGTAAGCTAAGTAAGAGAGCAAAGCGAGGAGTTAGCTCTCTTTTCTGCCTGCTATTAAAAGCGCACTCCTAGTTAAAAGAATTTTTTAATATAGCAATAGGCGATGAGATAGAGCGAGAAAGATTTCACTTAGGTGAACACATAGTATCGATGGTTCCTTACATGAACTTACAAATAACAGTTCATGCACGTATGGATGAATCAGCTTTATTAATCAAAAAAGCAAATTGTTATATTTCAATTAATCTAAAAGATATTTGCTCATTTGAGCCAACTGAATATTTCGCACAGCCAATCGCGAAAGTAATTTTGGCCGATAATAAAAACTTAACTCCCGTACTCTATGTACCTTGGTCTGAAGAAATGGCGCTAACTCACAGTAAAGCTCATGGATAAACGCCTTTGTTTGCTTATCACGCCTTAAAGGTATTAAGCGTTACACTCTAAGACGATACTAAGATTTATAGCGGTTTAACTCTGATACTAAGTACGTACTTTTAAATACCACCAAATTAGAGGCGCCAGTATCACTATTTCAATACCAACATTTAGCCACTGTTTTGCTACCGAACCATCTAATATAATGCCAATAAGCCTTGCGATTAAAAGCCCTACAAGTAACGATGACAGTGTTGCGGCTATGGTAGCTTGCCAAGGTACTAGCTGATAATGAAATTGCAGTAATAAACCAAAACCAATAAATAACCCCCACCAAATTCTGCGCTCTACGGCCTTAAAAGTGTCGCTAGGGACGGGTTTATTGCTTATTAGCTCAGGGTTGGCAGCTAACACTATGCCAAAAATAATTAGCAGCGCACCAACAACCTTAAAAATAACTATATTATCCATGATTAATTCCTCAGGCTGGTTGCTTGATTAATCGCTTGATCAACAAGCTCCCCAGGTAACTCTTTTGCTTGACTCCACTGCTTTGGCGATTGCCCATACATACGCTTAAACTCTCTACTAAATTGTGATGAGCTCACATAGCCTACCGACATGGCCGCCGAACTTACGTTCATACCCGTTGCAATTTTCATCGCGGCGGTATTTAAGCGCATAGATTTAACAAATTGAATCGGCGACATACTGGTCGCATCTTTAAATTTTCGATGCAAAACGGCCCTACTTACGCCAATTTTTGCTGCCATATCGTCTATGGTTATGGTCTCATCTAATCGAGATACCAAATAATCAATTGAGCGTGCGATGTCGTTTCCGACGCCAAAGGCTTGGTGCACACTACTCCCTGCCTGTCCGTTTAATATGGCGAAATATAATTCTCGCAGTCGCCCTTCACCTAAAACTGCAA
This sequence comes from Pseudoalteromonas sp. P1-25, assembly GCF_001401805.1. Classification (GTDB taxonomy): domain Bacteria; phylum Pseudomonadota; class Gammaproteobacteria; order Enterobacterales; family Alteromonadaceae; genus Pseudoalteromonas. The sequence goes on along the minus strand of NZ_LKDW01000041.1, from coordinate 26,354 downwards.
TATCTACAGGGTTGCCTACAAGTTGCAGCAATCGTAATAATGAATCGCTGAAGGAGTCATCCCACGCTGCGAGTGTAAGCCCCTGTGTTTTGGGGGCTGATGCGTGTTTTTTTACGCCTTCTGCAGCCATGGTAATAGATAATTCGGTCATCACTTTTGTATCTAGCGATACAATAACGCCTAGCAAGGGGTTCTCAGGTGACGCCGTGGGTGTACCCGCTTCTACCGGCATAGACATAGGGCAGCACATATAATTATGTTCATCGTAAATAAAGTGCTTACCATCGAGTATGGCTTCTTTAGCGCCACTGACTATGGCAACAATACACGGCTCGTAAACCGCAGGTGCACAGCGCATAGCGTGCGTTACTTTAAACAGCTGAACACCTTTAATACCCGTTTCTATTAGCCCTTGGGTATAATTTTCATCGCTGTTTACTTCGTTAAAAGACAGCTTGTTTTGTATAAGTTGTTTAATCTGGTGTTTGCTCATACACCCATACCCTTTAAATATAGAATAATTCTAATCTAGCACCGCAAATACACATTCTCAATGCAATGATACAAATAGGCATATTTTAAAGAGGATATCGCCTAGTTACACCTAGTAGCGAGAGTTATATTACCTAACAAGCAATGTAGAACAATGTGCATAGCCCTGTACTGCATATTTATACTTAACTATTGATAGGAATTTAACTAATGAGCGCATCTAACCCATTTGGCCCTTCTGGCTGGACTCCCGACCAACTCAGTTCTTTAGTCGGTAAATGCTATTTAATAACGGGAGCAAATACAGGCGCAGGTTTTGAAGCAACCCGACTATTACTCGCTAAAGGCGCAAAAGTTGTTATGCTCAATCGTAACCCTTTAAAATCAGATGAAGCTATTGCTAAGTTAAAACAAGAGTTTGGCGATAATACTGAGGTGAGTTTTATAAAAATGGACTTAGCAGAGCTTGCCTCAGTGCGCCATGCAGCCAACGAGGTATTACAAACTGTGCCACACATAGATGCACTTATTTGTAACGGTGCGATTGCGCAGGTCGCGACTCAGCAATTTACTAAAGACGGCTTTGAAAGTCAGCTAGGGGTTAACCACTATGGGCACTTTTTACTGTGTGGTTTACTTTTTAACAAAATAGAGCAATCGAACGGACGTATTGTTGTGGTTGCCAGTGAAGGTTACAAAATGGGGCTTAAAACGATTCAATTTGATGACATGAATTGGAATAAAAACTACCACCCAAACAAAACCTACTGCCACAGTAAACTTGCACAAATGATGTTTGCCTATGAACTGCAAAGTAAAATAGCCGCCGCAAATAAAAATGTGCAAGTGTTTGTGTGTCATCCAGGTGCCGCTAATACCTCTCTTATTGGCGATAATGTTAACTTTGCAACCCGATTTACCTGGTCACTAATAGTCAAAATGGGCTTAGCGCAATCGGCAGAGCAAGGTGCATACCCTGAGGTTATGTGTGCCACCGAGCATAACCTAAAACAGCGCGCTTATTATGGGCCATCAGGCAGGTGGAATTGGAGCGGCCCTGTAGGTGAATGCACCCTTGAATCATTTGCTTTAGAGCAGCCTGTGCTAAGCAAACTATGGGCAGTCACTGAGCAGCAAGTCGCTTTTAAATGGTCAATATAGTGTCGCAAATAGAGTGCGTATGCAGGGGGAAACGTAATAAAAATATATTCGCAAGCCACTTAATACTTCTGCTTTTACTAACGGGCTGTAAAAGTACCGATAGTGGCCCTGTACAGTACAAAGCCAATGATGAGCTAGTTGTACTTGCCCATGGCTTAGGTAGAAGCGATTGGGCAATGCGTTACTTTGCCCAACAGCTTAAGCGTGCTCGTTATAAAGTATGTAGCTTAGATTATGCCTCTATAGGGCAAAGCGTTAAAGCCTTGCTTTTACAAACTAATAAACAAATAAACGCCTGTATTTCTAATGCGAATAAAATACATTTTGTCGGCCATTCCCTAGGAGGCTTAATTATTAGAGCCTACTTGCAAAATAACAGCGCGGTTTTAAACAGCAATAAGCTAGGAAATGTTGTGTTAATTGGCACACCCAACAAAGGCAGCGAATTAGCTAATCATTTAAATGGTTCATGGTTATTGCATATAGCCGGCGGTGTAAGCCAAGCTCTCGTTACTGGTGATAACAGCCTAGGCAACACGATAGATGAGCTGGACATTAATGTAGGTGTAATAGCCGGTACTAAAGCATCCGCGCTTACACAGCATTATTTTAATGGTAAAAACGATGGCTTAGTGTCTGTAGAATCAACCAAACTGAGTAATATGCGTGATTTTATTACCCTTGATGTAAGCCACACGGGAATGCGCTACAACCAACAAGTCATACAGCACACACTCAATTTTTTGCAAACGGGTGCATTTCCCCCCCCCACAAGAAGAACCACCGCCCTTTTTTAACTCCTAGCTGCGGCTAATTTAAGGTCAAAAAAAAGCAAGCCAAATGGCTTGCTTTTGAGCGCCCGTTCAAAGGCTACACACTCTCAACATACTTTTTAAAAACGGTAACTTGCACCCAGTGTAATACGACGGTCAGTTAAACCTTGGAAGCACAATAGTGCGCTTTCGTTTACACATGATTGGCTAATTTCAGACTCAGTAATATTTACTGCCTCTAAGCCAATATTTAGTTGTTCGTTCACATCATAGCTAATACTTGCATTAAGCTGGCCACGGTCTTCTTGTACCACAGGGAAACCCCATGGGAAGCTAGACGTACTACCGAAGTCATTTGAACGATACCCTTCACGCCACGTATAACGCATACGAGCTGACAGGCCAAATTTTTCGTAGTAAAGGGTAATGTTGTACGCATTTTCAGAAAGATTTAGTAAACCTTGAATTTCACTCACTTCAATACCGGGTGTACCTGTAGTTGCAGCAAATACACTACCCGCTCTTGATGTTGCGGTATTTTCGGTTTCACCACCTGAGAACTCTTGGATTGTGTAGTTAGCTAGCACACCAAAACCAGAAGCCCACCCAATGTCTTCTTCAAAGCCCGATAAGTCATATTGAAACGCAAACTCAATCCCTTTTTGGGTTGTTTCACCACTATCGTTTACTTTTGTTTCTGTACCAACACATACGCCACGACCATTTTCAGGGCCAAATACGTTTATATCTGCAATGGGGTTAAATATACCGCCGCCTTCACATGGATCTGTTAAATCGCGGTAGCCTGTTACAGGGTCTTCAACTGGCGATGTTAACTGATTTACATGTAAATCTTTGCGGGTTTTATGGAATATACCCACACTGACAACACTCGCTTCATCAAAATACCATTCAGCAGATAAGTCATAAGAAAGCACTTCTTCAGGTTTAAGCGCTGGGTTACCAAATTCAACTTCGTCATTTGGGCTTGTGCTGTAAGTAATAGAGGTAGATAAATCGTTATAATCAGGGCGACGTATATCTTTACCCACACCAAAGCGCACGAGTACATCTTCTGATACATCAGCTACAAGGTTTAAGCGTGGTAAAATAAAGTCATAGTCAGATTTATTAGTAATTCGGGTCACAAGCTCATTGCCACTGCCATCTTCTGTAACTGAGTTACCCGTAGACTCAACATCAGTTTGAATATAACGCACACCAATATTACCGCGTACCATTTCGTACTCAAAGTTAGCTTGTGCATATAGCGCATGGGTGATTTCTTCTATATCAAAAAAACCAGATGAGCTAGATGTTGGTGCATTTAATGTTTTGCTTGATCCATGCACAGTCATGGCGTTTTGTAATGTTGCAAGTACCGCATCAGGATCTGATGCAACAAGCTCTGGGTCAATTAATAAAAAGTCAGCAATGTATAACGAGCGACCATCAGCTTCGTTAAAGTTATCAGGACCTGCAACTAATAAATCAGCAAACAAATCACCGGTTGGGCTATCTGCCATTGTTCTTAGGCCAACGCTTGATGTAATTTCGTTTTGTTTGCTTTGCGATTTACTGTAACGGTAACCAAAATCAATAGAGGTTACGATTGAATCAGTGTAATAGGTTGAATCAATACGGAACGCATCTTCAGAGTTTTCAACCGTATCTTGACCAATATTTACATCGCGTAGCACTACATTCGCAGGGTCTAGTAGTTGTTCAACCGTTGGCGCGTACTCTGCACCTTCTGCAATGCCAAACGCTAAAGCACCACCCGATAAGTCATATTCAAATGGCACACTATTATCATTACCACCACCCGCATCTAACGGCACATTAGGGTTAATAAAGTTAAGCGTAGTATTAAAGCTAGGCGTAGTTGTATCTGAAGATGATGATGCAATTTCAGCACTTACAAACCACTTATCACCTTGCCATTCGCCACCGAGTCTAAAAATATTACTGTCGGTAACACGCGAGTTAGTATCGCTTGAAAAGCGAAGGTTAGGATCGTCATCATCATTTTCTAAATTAACCGGAATTACACCACGTAAGGCCGCTTGAATTGAGCCTAAGTTAGTTCCGCCCAATGAGCCTAAGTTTACGGTTTCAAATTCATCTGGCACAGAAATATCGTTAAGCGCACTTACACCCGATGCTTGTACACGAGAGCTTTCTTGGCGACGTTCTTGATCGTTAACCACCGCATCAAAGTAAAACTTTGTGTTATCGTTTGGCGCCCATTCAATAGTACCTACAAAGTTTTTAGTTTCGTATTCGTAGTTATCGTAATCTTGTACAAAAAATTGAATAGGTAAAAAATCAAAAGACTGTGCACTGGCTACACCGCTATCTGCAGTTATAATGTTATCTCTGTCAGCACGTGGGCGAAACGCCGTTACATCTTGCTCTGCGTAACTACCGCTCAATAACACACCAAATTTACCGTAATCACCTTCCCAGTTATCAGCAAAGGTACCTGAAAAACGAGGTTGTAAGCCACTATCTGTGCTTAAACTGCTACTTTCACCTTGTACTCTTATTGTCGCCAGCTGCTCACTTAAATGTAAAGGGCGAATGGTTTTTAGGTTAATAGTACCACCTACAGAGCCCTCTATTGTTTTCGCTTCAGGCGACTTTATTACCTCTAAACTTGAAATAATTGACGCTGAAACATCTTCAAAGCTTATACCACTTCGTCCAGATCCTGAGCCTACCGTTGATACACCATTAATTTCGGTGCGGTTAGCATCTGTACCACGTATTTGTACACCGGTACCTACACCCGCTTGACGGGTAATTTGGATACCCGTTACGTTTTCTAATACTTCAGCGAGGTTTTGATCAGGTAGTTTACCAATATCTTCTGACTGAATAATTTCTACTAAGCTATCTGCAGAGCGTTTTTCCGCCAGCGCATTAGTAAGAGATTGACGAATGCCAGATACTTCGATGATTTCTACATCATCTTCTGCTATTGGCTTTGCTTCCTGTGCGTGTGTGGGCATAGAAAGGTTTATTGCTGTGGCAGATACAACTGCTAGCGTAATTTTTGATAACTTGTGATTCATAGTTTTTCCTGTGTGTGTCAGTGCTATGTGTAACTCGCTATATATTTTTTATTAAACGCCTTACCATTTATCTAAATGGTTAACTTAATATTTACAGCAAAACACCAAAAGGTCAACCTATTGGTAAACCATTTTACGTAAAAAAAGCAGAAACACCCATTACCAATAAAGTAAAATTCGGCATGACAAAGTCACAAAAGTCACTTACCACAATATAACCACTTGTATTTAATGTGATTTTAAACATAAAAACAGTTTAAATTTGATACAAGGTTGGTTTAAAACTCATACAAATGGGCCAATATATTTTTTTAATATATGGTGGGTTGTTTTTAAATTTAGCTGGCTTTAAGGACTTAATTGGTCAACCAGAATAAAGGTAGTAGACTTTTGGCTAATTCAAAGAATGGGCGAAAGTGCGGTCTTAACGAAGCTAATTTAGTAATACATTATAAAAATCGAAGGGGTAATATTCGCCTTCTATATAAAAAACCCAACCAGTGGGGTGCACTAATTGGGTTTTAAACTGGGGAGCTCTTTAATTTATTACAGTTTAAAGCTCATTCCTAAGAATAAACGTGGGCCGTAGTCGTTTACTTCACCTAGGTTATCTTCCACAAAGAAATCTTGTGATTTAGGTGCACTGAACAAGTTAATAGCCTCAGCTTTAATTCTAAAATGTTTATTAATTTTATACGATGCGCGCATTTCCCAAACGCCTACGGCATCAACATAACGTAAGCGGGTACCATTACTGGTATACGGTTGGAAGTATTCACTACGGTATTTGTAAATAATGGCCGTATCAAAGTCACCTATTTGGTAATACAGTTGGCTACTAAATACATGCTCTGAGAAACCCGGCACCGAACCAGGTTCAATAATACCGGCAGTTAGTTGAGAGGTATTGCCATCTAGGTCGGTAACGTATGTATCGCCATATAAGCTATCTTCAAACTCAAAGTCAGTATCTGCAAAGTTATAGCCAAATTTTACACCAATACCATTATCCCAACGGTACGAGAACGAGGCTTCTAAACCCAGTATTTCGCTATCATTATCGGTTGTTACCGAGTTAGTCACTGGTAGTGATACCGTTTCACCGCCAACCACATAGTCTTCAATCACAGTTTGTTGCTGGAAGCCGCCTTGGAACTGTTTGTAGTATAGGCTTAGCGCTAAGATAGAATCTTCATTAGGGTACCATTCAAAGGCTAAGTCGTAGTTCCATGACATTAATGGTTGAGTATCAGGGTTACCAGAACCATCTACAGTTAATAAGTCAGAAAGCGATAACGCAACAGATTGATCGTCTGTTACAAAGTCGCGGTCATAGCCTAAATCAGATGGGTCAGCACGTGACATACCACGGTAAATACCCGCACGCAGTAAAATGTCTTCACTGTAATCAACTACTAAGTTAAAGCTTGGTAAGTATTTAGTATAACCACCGCCGCTTTCGGTTCTTTCTAGTGAATCCCCTTCCTCGAGGGTTACGGCGCCTGTCGTTTCATCTACATCTACAGTGTAATTTGTTCTAAAGCCTACCGATGTAACATCAGTATCAACAATACGCAGACCAAAGTTACCACGAATAAACTTACCAAATACTTCAGTGTCGTAGTTTGCCATTAAGTACACTGATGTGGTTTTTTCAGTAACATCTATGGTACCGGCATTTTCATACTCAACATCAGGGTAACCAAACTCACCTGTATAATCAGCGTCTGTAGCTGCTACAGCTTGAGAGAAACACACGTTATCGTACGTTGCCCACGAGGAACCTGTCCCTGAGCTTATTACATTACCGCTACTATCTATATTTGTTATTAAATCGCCATCAGATACGCTCGATAAAAAGTCAGATTCAGGGAAGTCAATTTGACAGCCTTGAAGTATCTCTAATGCGGAGTCATCACCTATGGTGTATTCATTACGAGAGCCATTACCTTGGCTACCACCAAACTGAGTGAAGCTTAATTCAGAAGCTCTAATACCCCCTTCAATACTGGTAAATATATCGCCCTCTAACGCGTAGTTAAAATCAATACGTGCCGATTTGATTTCGTTTTCACGTACATTTTCACGATCTAAACGCGTACGTAGGCTATCAGTAAAGTTAGAAATATCTGTTACATCAAAGTCGGTTAACGTGAAATGAGGAATTTCATCGCCCATATCCCAGCTAAATAAATTACGGTCTGCGGTTCTACCACGGTTAGAAATTTGTAGCTCTTCACGCTCAGTTTTTGAATACGCTAAATCAAGATTTACAGTAAGGCGATCAGTAAATGTGTGCTCAATATTAATACCGTAGCCTTGGTAGTTTTCTTCACGTGAGAATTGCTCACCCGCAGATTCAATACGCTCTTCACCTTCCCAATGTAAAATTCCGCCAACATCGTTAGTAACCAGTGTTGGGCCTGTTAAACCAGGCGTTGCGCGTTTTTGTAAAAAGATTAAATCGTGACGTGCTTCTTTTTGCGTTCTGTCAGAAATCTGTGCATCAAAGTTAATATCCCACTCAGATGACGGCTGGTATTGCATTGCAAAAAATATAGCGTCGCGCTCATCAGATGTTTCATTTTGGCGATAGCTGCGGCTACTGCCTGTCCAAGCGTATGGTGTGCCATCACTTTCGGCTTTACCAGTTTCTGGGTCTATTGCAGTTTGGTAACCTTGGTTATTGCTACCACTTACTTGGTCTTCACAGTCCCCCGCACTACCTCTGTAAAAGCCTTCATTGGTATTTGTCGGATCATTTAAACATGCCCAAAGTGAAGACCCTGATGGGCTTGAGCTTCTGTATTCGGCCTCTGGTTGGCTAATATCTTGTCGCTGTACACCAAAAGACACACCCACGGCTTGGCCATCGGCAAACTCAAATTGATCAACATAGCTAAACGTACCACGGTAACCTGTATCACTTTGCAATGAGTTTTCTACATTACTTTCATCGGGATTGTAGTTTAATTTAACCTCACCCTGAACTCGCTGCTTACCGTAATCAAGTGGACTTACTGTTTCAAGGGCTATTACACCTGCTACACCACCTTCAATCATTGATGCATCTTGTGTTTTATAAATAGCGATTTTTTTTACAAGCTCTGATGGAAACTGTGAAAAGTTAACAGAGCGGTCACCACTACCATTGGTCGCTTCACGGCCGTTAATATGAGTTGCACTTAAAAATGGACCTAAACCACGAATAGTAATTTCGGTAGCACCGCCGTTTTCACGGTGTGATGCAGCACCGGTGATAGACTCAAGCGCTTCACCAATTGAGAGCGCTGGTAAATCACCAATATCTTCGGCAGATAAACCATCAACAACGGTTGTTGCCTCACGTTTTATTGCAATTTGATCTTGTATGGTTCTACGAGTACCCGTAACGCTGATGATTTCTACATCTTGCTCTACTTCAGTCACTTTTTCTTGGGCTTCTTGCTGAGCAAAAGCATTAAATGACAATGAACCTGCCATACCAGCAAGTAAACTTGCTCTAATTAGCTTAGCAGCAGGTGAAAGTGCAAAATGATTACAAACAGAGCTGTTTGTAGAATGTTGATGCCTTCGATCCATTTTTAACGACATGCCGCGTTCTCCTTTATCATTGTGTGTGTTGTGCGTAGTTTGCTATTTTTATAAAAATTAATAATATGCAGTATTGATTTATTCATCTTGTGCCACCCATGTAGAGCCTGCACCTACATCAGTGCTTTGGATGTAGTATAAGTTTCTTGCACCTGCTAAGGCTTGTGCACCATTTGCGTCAGTCTCAAGCAGCGTACTTGTACCGGTTACAAATTCAGGGACTTCTTTACCATTTGCTTCTGGGTCTTGGTCAATAGCGCCATCGGTGTCGTATTCACCATTGCCATTTACGTTTCTAATATCAACCCATAAATCACTCGCATCGCCCGACTCATAGCTGTCACTAAAGCCAAAGCTGTTTGAGAACAATGATTCAGTATGATTAATTAGGTCACAGTCGTACTCAAATGAATGATCGCTCGACAGCGTGTTAGGGTAAAAGAAACCATAAACAAGCGCGCTATTTTGTATCGTGTCTTCATCAGTTTGATCGCCCACCCCATTGGCATTTAAATTACCGTTAAAGTTAATTTCAAATGCATTTTTTGTTAAACCGTACAATACAGGTGCGTTGTCTGCGGTAAGCTCATCACAATCACCTACCGGTGCTTTTGATCCTATTTCTGTACTAAATACAAAAGGTTGCTGTGAGTTAAGTACGGTATTGTTAGTCACATTAAGGGTAAAGTCGCCTGCACCATCAAGCACAGCTTGGTTACCTCCATTTGGCACTCCGCCATCAGCTTGTGAGAATGGATTCGCTGTAAATACAATACCACCTGCTTCTTTATTACCTGAGCGAATACCCGCAATGTAGTTATTGCTTACTGTGTGGCCTAAAGGCGTAATTAATACACCAGCTGGTCGATCGCTTGAGCTTGCAATATCTGTGGTACGAATAATAACGTTGTCTGATACCGTATTAAATCCACCATCTTCAAGTGAAATACCGCCATTTGGATTTAAAATGGTATTGCCTTTAATCGTCGCGCCAGAGGTTTGTACGCGCATTAAGCGACGACCTGTAACAAAGTTTTCTACACGGTTGTATTGAATAGTAAAGTTTGCATCTACAGCTGCGTCTGTACCTGTGGTACTGCCTGCGTTAATTAAGTGCAGGCTAGAGTTACCAAAATTTGGATTACTGCTTGAGCCTGTGAAAAGGTTATATTGAATAACGTGGTTAGTACTTGACGATGACATTTTAATCACCGAACCATTTTCTGCTTTATCGCGGTTTGCAAAGGTATTACGCTCAACCATTGCGCCATCGCCTTTAAGCATTAACCAGTGGTAAGTGGAGTTATTTAACGTCTGTGCTTCACCATCGATAGTATTTTGAGTAAATGTGAAGTTGTCACCCTCAGAATAAATAACAGCGTCTTCTTCGGTTTCACAAAAGCCGCCCGATTTAGTATCAATATTTTTAAAAGTAAGTCCTTCAATACCTGCGCCATCAACACCGCTGGCTACATGAATACAAAGTTCACCACTAATTACCGGGCTTTGCCCTTCAACGGCTTTAAGCGTTGCTGCACTAGTTAGTATAATGGCATCAAGATCGGCATATACGCCGGTATTTAAACCAATCACGTCGCCATCAGCAAGACCTGCATTTATAGCTCCTAATAGCGCGCCTGCATCGCTTATTACTTGCGTGTACACTACAGTATCGGCAGTCTCGGTAATTGTGCTTGAAAAGCCATCGTTATCGGTGTAACTCGCCGTCACCGATATAATCGCGCCAGCTTGATTAGTTGGCGTAAACGTTTTGCTGTTAGTGTCTGCTATTGCTACGCCATCAGCAAGCCAGGTGTAGGTAACGTTTTGCTCATCTACACCGTTGTTATCGCTAATTTCAGCGGTTAATTCGCTAGTCACTAAATAAGGCATAGCGCCTGAAATGGTAATGCTACCCGCTTCATCTACAGCTTCAGCTGAAACTGCAATGGTTGCCTGTGATAGGTTGTCTTCGGTAAAACCATGATCGTCTGTGTAAGTAACCTGCACAGTGATAACTTGGCCAAGTAGTGATTCATCAACAACATAAGTACTTTGTGTTGCACCTTCAATAGCTATAGTATCTGCAAACCACTGATAAGTGATTGTGCCGCTTGCGCCATCTTCATCGGTAACTTCAGCCGTTAGTGTATTACCAATCGTAGGCGTACCAACAATAGCCACCGACCCTTCTGAATTCGCGCGTTCTACTGGCGCTGTCGCAGCTGATGTAGCTGACTCTGCAAAGCCTCTGCTATCTTCAAACACTGCATTTACAGTAATAACTTTACCTAATTGCGCTTCGGTAATTGTGAAGGTTGCTAAGGTTTCATCAGCAATTTCCTCATCATCTGCAAACCACGTATAAGTTACAAGCGCTGGATCGAAGCCATTTTCATCCGCCACACTAGCACTTAGCTCATTCCCAATAATTGCATCACCGTTAATTTCTACTGTGGCCGCAAAAGGAATAGCTGTCACTTCATCGGTTGGTTCGCTTAAATGCGATTCATTAACGCCGCTGTCATCTGTATAAAGCGCTTGTGCAGTAATCGCAAAACCAATTTGCTCATCGGTTAATGTAAACGTTGCGTCATTAGCACCACTAATAACTTGTCCATCGGCATACCAGTAGTAGCTTACTTCGCCAGAAATACCATCTGCATCATTTACACTGGTCGATAATGTTTCGCCAGTTAGCGCTGTGCCTGTTAGAGCAATAGAGCCCAATGTATTGTTATTATTATTTGAATCTGTGTCGCAACCTATAATGGCAGCTGCAACAGCACATAATGCAAAATGTTTTAATTTCATCATGGCTCTATTCTCCTTTATTGTGTGGTTTAGTATTTAGCATGTGTTATGTGTGATTTACCAAATACCCAGTGTGTTATTACCAAATTATTTTATTTTTACGCCTCATTGTTAACCAACTTGGTAATATAATCATAATAAAAACACTTTTACCACTATATTCGTTCAAAAATCATCACATTTTATTAATTAAAAGTTTACTTGCACATATCATTAATAAAATACCGTTATTACCAATATTGATATAATAAATATGTTGACCATCAAAGAGTATAATAAATTGGTTTTACCGAAACGTAGAGCTAAGTATTTACAGGGAGCGTAATAGGCATGAAATTATTGATGTGTTCATGTTTGAGGTGAAGCCACTGCGTTGAATATATGCCCGTGCAGCGGCTTAAATTGTTATTACATTATTAAATAGACCTTATGCCAAGGCATGTTGATCTTTGCGGATTGAGATGTGTTCAATCTAGGGGCGATTAAATCGCGGCGTAAGATTTGTAACCTTGTGGGCTCGATAACTGCTCCTGCGTTATTCTAATGAGTTACATTCCTGTAAGGGTAAGAAAATTTCGAGCAAGGCTTGCGCGCCTTGCTAACACCACTTACCTACATCCATATAGGCAACAAAGAATTTATAGCCCCTAGGCAGAATCCGAAGGGCAACCGCGTGTTTGGTATTTATGCTGCATTATCGCCTATCTATGTGAAATAACCACACTTCATAGGCTTTGCCTAAAGCAAACACACTGCTGCAAATTTAACCATCAAAGATCAACACGCCCCTAGTTCAATAAACCGTAGAGTTAAAATAAGCTACCGGTTCACTAGAGCCTAAAATAACAGGCACACGTTGATGCAGATCCTCTGGGTGAATATCTAAAATACGCATGCCTTTAGAGGTGGCTATACCACCTGCGTTTTCAGTTAACATCGCCAATGGGTTGGCTTCGTAAAGTAACCGTATTTTACCATTTTCATTACCAGAACGCGTATCTTGTGGATACATAAATACCCCACCACGGCATAATATGCGGTGCACATCACCGACCATAGCCGCATTATAGCGAATTGAGCTTTTAGCAAATTCTTCTGATGTATACAGTAATTTATCAAAGTAAACTTGCGTGGCTTCATCCCAATATCTGTAATTTGCCATATTAACCGAGAACTCACGGCTTTTACTCGACACCTTAAGTTCTGGCTTAGTAAGCAAAAAGCCGCCGTGGGTTAAATCATGCGTATAACAGCGGGTTGGTCCACCTGTTGTCATCACAAGTAACGACGATGGCCCATACAGCACGTAGCCCGCACAAACCTGATTAGTACCGGGTTGATTAAATTGCTCATCACTATCGTAAGGTACATCTGCTTTTGCTGGGTAAATGGTAAAAATAGTACCTATTTGTCCATTAACATCAATATTTGATGAACCATCGAGAGGATCAAACGCCACAATATACTTACCATCAGGGTGTGCACCTACTGCGTTGTCTTCTTCTTCAGATGCCACTGTTTTGACCAATTCATCATCAATTAAAGTGTCTTTTAAAAGCTGATTAGCAATAACATCTAGCTTTTTTTGAACTTCACCTTGTATATTTTCGTTAAGGGTAGAGCCCAATACACCCGCAAGCTCACCTTGGCTTACTCTAAACGCTATCTCTTTTGTGGTTGCTAACAGAGTACGGATTAACATGATTAGGTCGGTTTCAACACCATCTTCTTTTAAAACTTTATTCAGTCTTTTCATGCGCTATACCTGTTCACACAATTAAGGTCGTCAAAACATTGAATCAGGCGTGCCATCATATGTTGCTCCGACTGGCGTAACCACACGCGTGGGTCATAGTATTTTTTATTGGGTTTATCTTCACCATCAGGGTTGCCTATTTGGCCCTGTAAGTAATCTTGCTTTTCTTGATAATAGTTTAATACCCCATTCCAACTCGCCCATTGTGTGTCGGTATCAATATTCATTTTTACCACCCCGTAGGTAAGCGATTCTGCAATTTTGCAATGTTCTGAACCACTCCCCCCATGAAAAACAAAATTGATCGCGTTATGTTCAAGATTAAATTTTTCAGCTACATAGGCTTGTGACTCCCGCAATATGCTTGGTGTTAGCACTACATTACCCGGTTTATAAACACCGTGAACATTACCAAACGAAGCTGCAATAATGAAATTAGGGCTTATTTTACTCAGACGCTTATAAGCATAAGCTACATCTTCAGGTTGAGTGTACAAAGCCGAGCTGTCGAGATGGGAGTTATCAACCCCATCTTCTTCTCCACCGGTGCACCCTAACTCTATTTCAAGTGTCATGCCTATTTTTGCCATACGCGCTAAATAACGCTCACAAATCTCTATATTTTCTTCCAGTGGCTCTTCTGAAAGATCGATCATGTGTGATGAGAAAAGGGGCTTGCCTGTTTGTGCAAAGTATTTTTCACCTTCATCTAGCAAACCATCAATCCAGGGCAGTAGTTTTTTTGCAGCATGATCTGTATGTAACATTACAGCAACACCATAGTGCTTAGCTACATTATGCACATAATGTGCAGCACTTATTGCGCCTACAACAGCAGACTGTTGCCCCTCAAGAGCTAAACCTTTACCACAAAAAAACTGTGCTCCCCCATTAGATAGCTGAATAATGACCGGCGACTTCACTTCTCTTGCGGCTTCTAAAGTCGCGTTAATAGATGATGTACTCACTACATTTACTGCTGGCAATGCATATTGATGTGCTCGTGCGTGTTTGTACACTTCGCTTACTTCATCGCCAACAACAACACCGGGCGCAATCGTTGGGGCTAAATAATTCATTTTTTGCTCCTTGCTATTTTAAAGCCTCGATACAAGAGTCTGTGATCGCTTGCCAGTTACCCTGTGCTACCCACTCTTTTTTTGCAACCCAGGTACCACCTACTGCAAATACATTATTTAACGACAAGTAATCCATTTTATTTTTTTCACTTACACCGCCGGTAGGGCAAAAACTCACTGCACGAAATACAGATGAAACGGCCGACACAAACGGCGCGCCACCAGCCAAAGAAGCAGGGAAAAGTTTTTGCTCTTCAAAACCATACTCAAGTGCCATTAAAATATCACCTGTATTTGATACACCAGGCAATACAGGTACGTTACACTTTACCAGCTCATTTAATAGTGTAGGCGATACAGCAGGTGTTACTATAAAATCTGAGCCTGCTTCTAGCGCTTGCTTTAAAATTGTCTCGTCAATAACCGTGCCTGCGCCCACTTTTAACTGAGGAACTTGCTCTTTAATGGCCTTGAGCGCATCAATTGATGCATCTGTTCTTAGAACAACCTCTACCAATGTTAGGCCTGCTTCTGCCATTGCTTTAGCGATGTTAACACCTTGCTCTGGCGTATCTGCTTGAATTATAGGTAGCAGAGTTTGCCCTGCCATTAGTTCAGAAAAGCGAGTCATGCGTTGTTTCCCTTATTTTAGATAATCGTGCTACTTAGTGTTATATATTGAGTACATTAGCCAGTTACAGGCCTGATTTAGCCATGGCTTGTTGAAATACATCTTTTGGTGCAATGGCACCGGGTTGCTGAATAACAGCGCCAGCGGCTTGCGCGGCAAGTTCAACAGCCTTATCAATAGGTCGCCCATCTATACGCGCGCCTAAATACACACCATTAAAGGCATCACCAGCGGAGGTTGTATCAATCACGTTTTTAACCGGTGTAATTTTGTGGCTTTGCACTATGCCAGCCTCTTTTGTAATAACCGAGTCAGGGCCGTTTTTGACTACAATTTCATTGATGTTATACGGTGCTAAATAATCAATAACGGCCTCTACGCTCTTGACGTCGTAAAGTGTTTCTAAGTCTTCAACACCCGGCAAAGTAATATCGGCTAAGCTAAACGCGCTATGATACTGCGCTTTAGTTTGCTCAACGTTATCCCATAGTCTTGCGCGGTAATTAGGATCAAATACGATCTTCACACCTGCGGTTTTAAGCTGTTTAACTATGTCCCAAAACTGCGGCCGTGCTTGTGCTTCTATTACAGCTAACGAAATCCCCGAAAAGAAAAACATATCGCCCGATGACAGCTGTTTAACTAGCTCAGGGCTAATAAATTCAACCACCTTTTTTGCTGCTGAATCATCGCGCCAATAAATAAAACTGCGTTCGCCTTGCTCGTCCGTTTCTATGTAATACATACCAGGGACTTTACTGTTGTGAGCAAATACATAATCTGTATTTAATTGTTCACTTGCAAAACGCTCACGCATTTTTTTACTTAAGTTATCTTTCCCTAAAGCGGTTATCACTGAGGTTGTGATCTTTGGAAAGCAACGCTTTAAGTAAACTGCCGAATTATATACATCACCTGCAAATGACTGGTGCAATGTAGAGGGAACGGTCGCTCTTAACTCAATCATGCATTCGCCAATAAAGTAAATATTTTTCATTATTATCACTTACCTTAGGTAGTAAATGGCTGTAAAAATACAGCCATTGCCAACAAATTAGTTAGGCTTTTTTAATGGTTCAATTTTTGGAATTAAAATCCATACAGCCGCCATTGCAATAATCGCTAAAGATGCCCCTATTACAAACGCCGGTGTATAATTACCATCAGCGGTTAAAATCGGAACCAGTGACGTAAGCCCTACAGCACCTAATTTAGCGGCCATACCAGAAAAGCCCGACAGCGTTCCTACCGCTTTTTTACCCAGTAAGTCGCTGGGTAAGGTTTGCACGTTACCAATAGCGGTTTGAAAGCCAAATAAAATAACGGCCATAATAAGTACAGCAATTACTGGCGCGCCTGGATTTGCCATAGCTAATAAAGCAGGTAGCATAATTAAACATCCCAGTGTAATTGTCAGCTTACGGGTCTTATCAGTATTCCAGCCTGCTTTTAGGCGGTTTTGCGCGAGTAATCCGCCAAACCAAGCGCCAAACATAGCACCAACATAAGGAACCCAGCCATAAATACCTATAGATTTAACATCCATGCCGTACACTTCGTTTAGGTAAATTGGTATCCAAAATACAAACAACCACCAAATAGGATCAATAGCTGCAGAGGCTATAATTACACCCCAGCTTTGCTTACGAGAAAGTAACTCACCTGTAGAGGGGTTATATTCTTCTTCGTCATCGTTTGTTACATCGCCGTTATCATCAACGCGTCGTTGTCCGGTAAGAATGTATTCGCGCTCTTCTTCACTTATCCAAGGGTGAGAGCCTGGTGGCGCTTTTACTAAAATAATCCACGGTACTAACCATAAAAAACCTAACGCACCAACAAAAATAAACACCATTTGCCAGCTAAAATACACAGTTAAATATGCAATAAGCGGAATAGCAATAATGCCACCAATAGCTGCACCAGAATTAAATATACCTTGCGCTAAAGCACGCTCTTTAGTTGGAAACCATTCGGCATTACCTTTAGCTGCTCCGGGCCAGTTACCCGCTTCAGCTACACCTAAAATTGCGCGGAAAATACTTAAACTAAGCACTCCTTGTGCAAATGCATGGGCAATCGTGGCTAAAGACCACACACCTATTGAAAGTACAAAACCAAAACGTGTCCCCACCCAGTCAAAAATTTTGCCAAAAATAGCTTGGCCAAATGCATAAGCAAACACGAAAACAATAGAAATATTTGCGTAAATTTGTTTACGCTCTAAAGCAGATTCATCAGGGAACATCTCTTCCACAATATCTGGCCATAAAACGCTAAGCGCTTGACGGTCGATGTAATTAATAATGGTAGCCAGTGCAATCAGCACAATGACCCACCACCGTAAGCCTTTAATTTTCATAGGTTATTCCTCAAGAAAGTCTTCGCGAGCTGGGCTAAAGGTATCAATCAAAATACCGCCAGTTGGGCATGTTGCACCGTGATCAGCAAAAGGAGGAATAAAACAGCTATCGCCTGCTTTTAAGATTTTAGTGACGCCATCAATATTAAAGTGAAATTCACCCTCAACAACATACGTTACTTGCGAATGTCTGTGCGCATGGTTATAACCAATCGCCCCCTCGGAGAACCAAATTTTTACAGCCATTAGCTCTTCGTTATAGCCAAGCATTTGGCGTTTTAAACCATTACCTAAATCTTCAATCTCGGTTTCATTACCAAATGAAAAGTGTGGACTTTGCTTTTGCATCCTGTTTACTCCTGATTATTTTTCATCGCATAAACGCCAAGACGGCCATTTAAGGTGAATGCTTTATTTTGATATGTGAATGTGTGTTTAGCTGCTTTCTCAGCTTTATTAATAGCAACCAAGTAGGTGTTATTTTTTACTTTAACTTCAACTAGGTCCAAATGTGCTTGTACGTCATACTTAAGTGAAGATACACGGCTAATCGCTTCTAGGGTATATTCTTTACTTGGGTTGTATTCACCATGAGGCTCAAGTACAGAAATAAATTTATGCTGCTTTTTATCTTCTACTCGGCGAATGTAGCCATTTTCATTACGAAGATTAAAATGCGGATCGTTAGCGCCTATTTGCGTAAATAAGAAAGACTCATCCCCTTTCACTAGGCTTGTTTGAGTATAAAAACGGCCATTGTCATTTAACCATGTTACCTTTGCTAAACCTTCTTCAGGCTTTGCCTTTGCTTTTAACCACAAATGTTGGTAACCATTTTTATCACCCAGCGCAGCTAAGCTTTTGGTATTACCAAGTAACTCAAAGCTGGTATCAATTAATTGACCTTTATAATGCAGCGGTAAATCAATTTTATGGGAGGCATCTGCATTAACATTAAAAATGTCGATTGCAAGCGTGATTTCAAGTTCAGGCAGATTAATTAATGCCAAGGTGCGTTCAAGCTCAACGCCTTTATAAGCCGTGCTTATTTGCCCACTTGAGACTGTTCCGTATTGGTTTGTCTCAAAGAAATTAAGCTTAGGGTGATTATTATTACCTACTTTAACATTAGCGTTAAAATGCGAGGTTTCATCAATCACAACCGTATTGTGTGCCACTGAGTGTTTTGCGTAAGTCTCGTTCTCTGGTAGGTAACGACCGCCGTATTTAGCTTCAACATTTAAAAAACGTGCAGCGCCATAATCAGATACAATTTCATTACCATGGTCGTAAAACTGCCAAGTTAATTTATCAAAATGGCCATGCCCTAAGCCTTGAGCAGCAGGTTTAAATAAAAGTGCTTGGTCGCCACCAGTTTGCGTACGCATTACTACCAATGCACCTTGCTTGCCATCGTTACCATCGCCAAACGCTACTGATTTAAACACATAAGGCGTTTGCTTATTTTCATCCAACGCTTGAGCAACTTTTAAACCATCACCAGTTAGAACCACTTGATCTTGATACTGTGCAATATCTAGATAACCCGTATCGTTAGTCAGGCTATACGCAGCCGTTACACCTTGAACTAACTCAATCGTATCAATACCTTTACTTTTTATGGCATCGTTTATTGGAAAAAATAGACCGTTGTAGCTTAGCTGAATAGTGGTATCAATTGCTTTGAGCAATATGCCGTCACGATATTCAAAAATATCCCGTTGCGGTTCATTGTTTTCAATTGCTTTTGCAAAGGTTACAAACGGAAGTAATGCAAAGCGTTGATAATAAGGTCCTTCGTTGTAATAACCTTGTGGTGAAAACAGCATGTCGAGCTGCTTAATAAACCCCCCTTTACCTGATTTATTTAAATCGTAAAGAGATTTTTCAACCCACTCAGATTCATCTAACACATACCCTGCCATGCCTACACCTGCTGTAGCCCAGGTGCCATGGTTATGCACTTTATTGAAGGTTGATGGCTGGCCTTGTGATAAAAATAACGCGACTGGGCGCAATAAATCATTTTCAATGGTTTTGATATTCGTATCGCTTAGTGCGTCGTGAACTAAATCATATGCTTGGATGGTATAAACAAGCCACATAGCTTCGTTAAGGCTTTGCCAAAATAGCTTACCTGGGTTTTGCGACTTAACTTTACGCTTAGGATGTACATTGAGCGTTGGGTATAATTTGGCATAAGCAAGCAACATATCACGTACGTAATGTGCGTATTTTTCATCTTGGCTTAGCTGATAAATAACACCCGCGTTATACATAAGTTGATAATTTTTTTTATGTTGCTCGTGGGTATAGCCTCCCCCACCATCTTTAGGCACAGGTACCGAAATAGGGCCTTTAATTTGTTCGTCTACCTGTGCTTTGAGCGCTTCAAATGCGTTAGCAAATTTGCCCTGCTCATTACTGCTAATTGCTTGACGCATTTGCTGTACATCATCGTTGGTTATTACCAAATTAGGATGCGCTGCGTAGGCGTTTAACGATAAAACTAAGGCACTTACAGTCACGCCCACCGTTTTAAATAATGACTTACTTTGTGTTAAATTAATCATTGTTAGTTCACCTTATTTAAAACGTTATTATTTTTAATGGTTGCCGTGTGAGGGCCCTCTACACGTAGTTCTTTTACGCTTGGAGCTTTTGTTGCATCAAAGGTGTTATCTGTAATGGCTGTTATTGGCTCACCTACCGTGTGCTCAATTTTAACCTGTGCAGATTTTCTAAATTTGTTATTTATAATGTTTGTAACTTGAACACCGTGTGCATACACACTTGCATTCACCTTGTTTCGCTTACCTAAACCTACTTTAGTTAGGATGTTATTAGTCATTAATAAATGCGGACCAAAGGTGCTCTCATCGCTCCCTCCTCGGTATAACTTAACAACCGCACCGGCCACCTCATCAAAAGTGTTATTTTTAAGGGTTACATACTCAGCGTTATAAATACCTAAATCTTCTATTTCGGTATTGAGGCGTAAAATATCGCCAGTTACATTTTTAAAGGTGTTATTTACTAACGTGATTTCATCTGCCATCGCACCTTTGCCCGTTACAAAAAAGTGAAATGAATGATTAATATCAAGATTAGTTAGTTGTGAGTTGTGTATTTCAAAGCGGTAATTATCAATCATGCCCCACTTTTTAGTGCGTACCACACTATTATTAATAGCATCGGGCGCATTTTCACCTGAGATAACTAAACCATCGAGCTTTAAACTACCGCCATCATGAATTTCGAATAATGTTGAACGTTGGTAAGTCAACTTAGCTTTACCAGCATGTTTAGCTTTAAATGTAAGCACTTTATTTATTTTAACGAGTTTAGATACATCGTATTGGCCATCAGACAGCTCTAATACATCACCCGTTTGTGCAGTATTAATTGCGTTTAGTAATGCATCTGCAGTCGCTTTAACTGGGTGAGTTTTGCCCGTATCAAACGCCACAACTTGTTCTTTTTTTGGATACCAACTAACGCCGGTGTCGGCCTTGTTTAGCACCTTTAAACCGCGTTTAGCACCTGCACTTATTTTGTTTGATTTAGGATAAAGTAAACCATTACTAGCTCTAGTGAGTGTTACATCTTGCTGCTTAACACCGTAATTTAACTCTTTTAATACCTGGGTGTTGGCTACATTTTTGCTAAATTTAATACCGCTTACATCATCAAAGGTTGTAAAAGGCTGCTCGCCGTTTTGATTAATAATAAGATTATTTTTCATTACGCTATTAATTGGCGCTGCGCTGCGCTCGCTATCGCTACCCGCACCCAGTTGTATATGACGTACATTTACATAGGTATTGTTTTCAATTGTCGCGTTTTCTACCTGGTGGTAACGATTTATAGGTGAGTTAGGCACACCGTTCATAACCGTAAAACCACTCCCAAAGCGATAGCCTGTTAAGCCCTCTAAGTAATTATTTTTTACAGTTTGATTTTTGTTTATTATGCGAATGCCACCAGTGTGCTCCACGCCATTGCCTAAAAAGATATTTTCTTCAATAACATTGCCATTACCATGGCGCAGCGTTAATGTGCCGCGAGATTCAAAAAACACATTATTACGAATGTGGTTTTTACCTGATTTAACAGAGATTATTTCTACTTCGCCGTTTGTACGTTCAAAGTAGTTGTTTTCAACTAGAGTGAATGAATCACTTAAAGAATAGTGGCTAGTCCCAATGCGCAGTGTTTCACCGCCATTTGACCCAAAAGTTGGGCGATAGCCAAAGAAGTTATGATCAATTTGATGATGGTTTTGTTGGCTTTGCTCACTATTAAGCCTTACAGCAACTGTAACACCTTTGTTACGCTTACCTACTAAGTGGCTGTGATCAAAACGATTGTGTTTACCATATAGCGCCACCCAATAGTCAGATTCACGCTTATCTGGGTTATTGTAGTTATCGATAACAACCTCAGTTACACGCGAGTGGGTAGCAAGTTCATCTTTATTTTTACGAAACTCAATTACGGCTAAGCTAGGCGTATAACCATTTTTAAATACCAGCCCTGACACTTCTAAGAATGAACCCGCCAGTCTTAAATTAGATTGCCCTGATAGAATAACCTTACCCTTAGTTTGTGCTGTAAGCTTTATAGGGGCGTTTTTGGTGCCTTGGCCTTGTAATAAAATTTCAAAATTAGACCACGTACCGTCTTTGAGAGTTACTTTATCGCCGGCAACCAGTTTGTCAGAGATTTCTTGAAAAGCTTGTTCAGTGTCTACAAAATAATCTTTGGCTGCCAATTGTGTGGATGTGCACCCAATAAGAACTAGGCTAAGCTTTATTATATTAATTAAACGCATAGATAACTCTTTTTCAGTGTGACCGGAAGTAATGCCTTATCAATAGTAATACTGCACTCATTGCACAAAGCAGATTAAATCTAGCCAATTGATGTTGTGTGTGTTTTGGTGCTTTAACTACGTTAAAGCACCCAATGTTGTTGGTATTATTTTTCTAGAGTTTTAAAGTAATCAAAAATTTCTGGCACGTTGCCTTGGCCCATACCTGCATCAAATGCCGCTTGTAAATTAGCAGATGACCCTTCGGCAATTTTTGATTCAGTCCCAAGGTCTGAAACCATTTGTAGGAAATAGCCTAAATCTTTGTTTGCATTTGCAATTGAAAAACCAAGGTCGCTTACATTGTCTACCGCGTAGTTTTTACAAAATTGCATAAATGGAGAGCTAGAAGGCCCCGTCGACATGATGTCAAATAGTTGCTGGCGATCTACACCCGCTTTGTCTGCTACAGCAAACGCTTGTGACATAGCACATACGGTGGTCATGCCCATAAAGTTATTGATTAATTTAGTCGTATGACCTGCGCCAAGCTCACCTAGGTGAAATACGTTTTCGCCCTGATCTTCAAGTACAGGCTTAACTTTATTAAACGTTTCAATATCGCCCGCTGCCATAATATTTAATAGGCCGTCTTTAGCATGGGCTGGAGTACGCCCTAGTGGTGCGTCAATCATGCCTGCGCCTTTAGCAGCTAGATCAGCACCAATTTTTTTAGTCGACGAAGGAATTGATGTACCAAAATCAATTAATACCGCGCCTTCTTTAATACCCGCTAAAATACCATCTTCTGCGTACACAATTTTTTCAACAACTGCAGATGTTGTTAAACAAAACATAATTATGTCTGCACCTTGTGCGAGCTCTTTTGCAGTGCTTGCTGTTTTTGCGCCTCTGCTAACGCATGCAGCAACCGCATCTTTATTTAAATCCATAACAATAAGCTCATAGCCTTTGTTCTGTAAGTTTTCGGCCATATTGCCGCCCATTAAGCCAAGGCCGATAAAACCGATTACTGGTTTAGACATGAATAACTCCTAAATATGATGGTGCGTGCTTTTATGAGTACGAATAATGATTTACCCCATAAATAGGTACGCTGTGTCGTTTAGTTCAATGTGTAAAATAACCCTGAGCATGCTCTTTTGAATAGATAACCAGCCTCGTTATTCCTATTTAGCGAGTAATAAAAGGTTAATTACACGCTGTAAATTGCTGACCGGTTACGTATTTATTAGGCTACGCTTAGCATTACTTTTATTATTTTTTAATACCTTGGAGAAGCTAAAACCAAACAGCTTACCAATTGGTATGCAAAAACTGTATTACCATACACCATTATTGTCAACCAATAAGTTAACTTTGTAAACCAAGGTGATTTACAATTCAATCCATGTGAAACAAAAAGAAACCAGTAATCATAGGGTTAATAGCTATTCGTAAATAAAATTAATTAAACATACTTTTATCTTCATTGGTTAGGGGCTAATAAAAAATAGGTTGACCAATAAGTTACTACACCTGTGCCAACACACTTAAATACCGTAACCATACATACACTGTGCACTTACCTATTGATGGTAATAACACGAATTTAGTATTCTAATTTTCTGCCTATGTAAAGGTGCAAATGCCTCGTGTAACCACGTTTACCTTAATTAAAGTCCAAAGGTTTATTTACATATTAAATCGCATTGATACTTAAATTAATGTCATAAGCTAAAGGCTCTCAGTGAAAACAAGGCAAACTTACGTGGCAAAAGTCTGACCTATTGCAAGTACATGTAACGCAATGAATACTCAAATAACTTATTGAAACAAAATTATTATTAAAAAAGAGATAATGCCTATCCGCTTAATTAAGTGAGCTATTTCGAGAATAGATAGACGTGTTGATAGCTAGGCAAAATTAGTTATTTAATTGTTCTAAACGAGGGTGTTTAATACCAATTTGATTAATTTTAGGCCCTAAAAATGATTAAGTATTATTACGGGGTTGGTATAAAATAAGGGGTTAGGTATACAGCTAGCTCAGGTGCCTTGATATGGCTATGAATTATCTCCATCTGGCGCTATGCTTCCCCACCTATTTAACTTTAAACTCACAGAGGTAACCTAAATGCGTTTATTACACACGATGTTGCGTGTAGCCGACTTAGAAAAGTCACTTTCTTTTTATACACAGGTTTTAGGAATGAAAGAATTACGCCGCTCTGATAATGAAGAGTATCGTTATACATTGGCTTTTGTAGGGTATGGAGAAGAGGATAATAATACCGTTTTAGAGCTTACTTATAACTGGGATCAAAATAACTACGATTTGGGGAATGCTTATGGCCATATAGCTATTGAATTTGACGATATATACAAAGCATGTGATGACATCAAGGCCGCAGGTGGAAACGTCAGCCGAGAGCCCGGACCAGTCAAAGGTGGTACAACAGAAATTGCTTTTGTGAAAGACCCTGATGGCTATTCAATTGAGCTTATTCAAAAAAAGAGAAACTAATCCCATTAATGGGTGTTGGTAAGAGGTGCGATCAAAATGCGGAAGCTTTGCTCTATTTTTGCTTATTCTTACATGGATATAAGTCATTAAAATAACGCAGGGCGATTATCGAGCTCACTCGGTTACAACCTCGCGATCAAGGTAAAAAAATTTATCAAAAGGTGCCTATTTGCACCTTTACCTTAGTTGACTATCTTTACTTGCGCGGCGGTTTACACCTGATACGGCCTTACCTTTAGCCTCAAGCTCACTTTGACATGCCACACAATGCCTAACACCTGGCAGTGCTAACCTGCGTGCCTGTGGTATTTCACAATCACACTCATCACAGAATTCGGCACTCGCGCCAGAGATTAAATTTTGTCTTGCATATTGCACTGCGTCATTAACACTTGCATCGATTTGATCTTGAATTGCGCCATCTCGCGCCCAACCACTTGCCATAATTAACTCCAAGTAATGAGAAATTAAACTAAAAGGCTAGCAGCACAGCGCTTTATAAATGCTGAATATTTTGTACTGGCTTTATTGCGTAAGCTATTTAAAGGGTGAATAAATATAGTTTAGAGTAATTAGTAATTTAGTTGTGCTACCCATTTTATCTACACATGTAGTTATAGGTATGTATTTTTAACGCAGCTAGCAAAAAATTTATCACTGTAAATGAATAATTATTATTGCGGTTCTGTCTTGAAACCAAAGAGATTATACGTAGGTGATTATTAATTAAATAGATAGGTTTTTAGATATTGAGAAGTTTAAAAGTGTAAAACTAAAGTTTTGGCGGATAAACGATAGAAATTAATGCACTGGATAGAGCTAAGGAAGTAATAGATTTATACACTACTAAAATAGTAAGTGGCATCTCAAAGAGATTAGTACTTTTGATAGCGTCGTGCATAGAGAGTGCGGTGTCACACTACTTAATACCGTACTTTATAGTAAGTGGCGTCCCCAAGGGGATTCGAACCCCTGTTACCGCCGTGAAAGGGCGGTGTCCTAGGCCTCTAGACGATGGGGACGCAGAAATTGCTTTGCAAATCACTGATTTGCTATTTCTAAGTAAGATGAGACCGAGCCTGCGAGGCAAATGGCATTATCTTCTCAAAAACGTTTTCTGTGTCACTAGGACAACTGAATGGTTTAACTCGTTTCAGGCGAGCTTTTAATAACACTACCCTACTACAAATAGTAAGTGGCGTCCCCAAGGGGATTCGAACCCCTGTTACCGCCGTGAAAGGGCGGTGTCCTAGGCCTCTAGACGATGGGGACACT
>NZ_LKDW01000040.1 GCF_001401805.1 Pseudoalteromonas sp. P1-25 | reverse complement strand
ACTGCATGGATGCAGAAGGTAGAGCAATGCAGGAGCAATTGCCGAGAACAACTAAATAGCGAATTTTTTGTCTTGCTATCAACACGTTTTTCCATCCTCAAAATAGATCACTTACTTATGCGGATTGGTATAATAATTTTATTAAAACAAAAAGTACTGAGGCTTATGGATTATTTAGCAGTAAAACACTCACACATGGCAATTGCTATGCTAAGCGTTATTTTATTTTACATCCGCTCTTTTTCGCGTATGGGCAGTGGCAAGCTTGCCAAAAATAAATTGGTTTTTATTGGTAGTCACAGCATTGACACTTTGTTACTTATTTCTGCATTTACACTCGTATTTATGGCCAAAATAAACCCATTTGAGCAACTATGGTTATTAGAAAAAATAGTGCTTGTGGTGATTTACATTGTGATAGGTATTATTAGCGTTAAACAAACGAAAACACTGCCTAAAATTATGTATGTGGCGGTTAATACGGTGGTCATTTTAGCAATAGGGTATTTAGCAACGGCTAAATCGCCACTACTTTTATAAGAATTTCTGGTTAAGAGTCGGTGCGTGTATAATTTTTTAGACACGCACAGCTCCCTAGACAAACGCTTTATTCTGCAAACGCCGCTCTGTATTTGCCAAATCCTTCACACTTTCACAAGCTACCGTGGCTGCCACTTTTTTGTAAAGCACATCACTATTCTTAATTTATAAGCCAAAGCTTTGCTGGATTGGTAACTATCCTTAAAATTAGGTAAACTATGCCTTCGTTTTTTAATAAATGTTGTAGTATTGATGACCACCCTCGGGTATGACGAACACGACGAATCTTATTTAGATGATACATATGATGAATTTACTCCACCGCCACTTTATCGGTGTATTAATGCAGAATCGAAATGGGACCCTCAAATAGACTTAGCACCTACTTTTTCTGTTTTAACTGACTTTGAACAGCAGATAAATGCATTGTGCGTTAAGCAAAAAGACCCTCACGATAGATTAGAAGCTTTACTCGATACTTTTTATAGCAAGTGGCTATTTAGTGCCTCAGGCTTAAAGGTGCCAGAGCATAAAATAAATAGTTTGAGTTACACACTCACCATGCGCAGCGGCTCTGTAACCACATTAGGAATTTTATTAACACACTTGCTTGAGCAAGCGCATTTAGACGCCAGTGTGTGTATTAATCAGGGCGATATTAGCGTGCATGTCGCTATAAGTGATGAAGAAGGCTACATTATTGAGCCGCGCAGTGGGCAACAAAGTTGGTACATCATTCCTGAAAATGCAGATGAAGAAAATGGCCAAGAGCAAGAGCCACTTGAACTTATCTATAACGATGAAGTTTATAAACTGTTTTTAGCGCAGCAAAAATGGTCGTTTATTAGCGAGAATAAATTTGGCCATGCTTTAGTTTGTGTTGAGTTGCTAATGGAGCTATTAGGCGATGACCCGTACGAGAGACGCGACAGAGGTTACTTACTCAACCAGTTAGATTGTCCTAAAATGGCACGCGATGATTTACAGTTTTTTATTGATGAGTGCCCGGACGATCCGGCAATCGAAATTATTCAGCATCAACTAGAAGAACTTGAAGATAATAATAAAACACACCATTAAGAATAGGAACAAATATGGCTGATACTCACACTGCATTAATTACTAATGATGCTGTTGTTCTGGGGTTGCTTGCTGTAATTTTAGGGTTTATTTTTAAAACCTCTAGCAGCGAAAACCCCAAACTAAAAGCATTTTATAAGTATGTACCGGCATTATTGCTGTGTTACTTTTTACCTTCTTTACTCAATACCTTTGGCATTGTTGATGGGCATAGCTCCAATATTTATTATGTTGCCTCGCGATATTTACTTCCTGCATGTTTAATTTTACTTACCATTAGTATTGATTTAAAAGCGATTATCAATTTAGGCCCCAAAGCACTCATTATGTTTTTAGTGGGAACGCTGGGTATTGTGATAGGTGGACCTTTATCAATTTTAGTGGTGAGTGTATTTAGCCCTGATTTAGTAGGCGGCCACGGCCCAGATGCTGTTTGGCGTGGTATGACAACGGTTGCCGGCAGCTGGATTGGTGGCGGCGCTAACCAAGCTTCAATGAAAGAAATGTTTGAAGTGGGCGGCGATATTTTCTCGGTTATGGTGACCGTTGATGTGATTGTGGCGAATATTTGGATGGCTGTTTTATTACTAATGGCCGCAAACCATAAAAAAATTGATGCCGCAACAGGGGCTGATACAACCGCTATAGAAGATTTAAAAAGCCGTGTTGAGCAATACCATGCACAGCATGCTCGCATGCCGACACTTAATGACTACATGACCATTATTGCCATAGCATTTGGTATAACAGGGCTCGCTCATTTTTGTGCCGACTTTTTAGGGCCGTTTTTTGCAAACAATTATGCGTGGGCTAAAGAGTACAGCTTAAACAGTAAATTCTTTTGGCTAATTGTTATTTCAACCACGATTGGTATTAGTTTATCATTTACTAAAGTAAGACAAATAGAAGCGTTTGGCGCATCAAAAGTTGCTTCGAGCTTTTTATATATTTTAGTGGCATCAATTGGCTTACATATGAACGTAACCGCTATATTTAGTAACCCAGGGTTATTTTTAATTGGGGCTGTTTGGATGCTAACACACGCAAGTTTAATGCTGATTGTAGCCAAAGTAATAAAAGCCCCGTTATTTTATATGGCGGTGGGCTCGCAAGCTAACGTTGGCGGTGCTGCGTCGGCGCCTGTGGTGGCTTCTGCGTTTCACCCTTCGCTTGCACCAGTGGGCGTTTTATTAGCTGTACTAGGGTATGGTGTAGGTACATATATGGCCTACATTTGTGGATTAATGATGCAAGCAGTTGCACCTTAAGGAATTTAAATGAACAACCAAGTAATTAATATTAATAACATTGAGCTGGCAAACGACAAACCATTTGTATTATTTGGTGGTATGAATGTTTTAGAGTCGCGCGATTTAGCAATGCGCATTGCAGAGCACTATGTAGAAGTAACGTCTAAATTAAATATTCCTTATGTATTTAAAGCCTCGTTTGATAAAGCGAATCGCTCATCAATAAATTCATACCGCGGCCCAGGTATGGAAGAAGGCTTAAAAATATTTGAAGAGATTAAAAATACCTTTAATATTCCGCTTATAACCGACGTGCACGAACCACACCAAGCTGCGCCTGTTGCTGAAGTGGTTGATGTAATTCAGTTACCTGCATTTTTAGCACGCCAAACAGATTTAGTAGTCGCTATGGCTAAAACGGGTGCCATTATTAATGTGAAAAAACCACAGTTTTTAGCACCCCATGAAATGCGTCATATCATTACTAAATTTAATGAAGCGGGTAACAACAATGTTGCACTGTGTGAGCGCGGCTCAAGCTTTGGTTACAACAACTTAGTGGTTGATATGCTAGGTATGGATGATATGAAAGCTATGGCACCGGTTATTTTTGATGCAACCCATGCGCTACAACGCCCAGGCGGGCGAGCAGACTCTGCTGATGGACGCCGTGCACAAGCTGCCGAGCTTGCTCGCAGTGGCATGGCATTGGGTATAGCGGGCTTATTTATTGAAGCGCATCCTAACCCTAATGAAGCAAAGTGTGATGGTCCATGTGCATTGGCACTTAGCAAACTTGAAGGGTACTTATCGCAAATGAAAGCGGTAGATGATTTAATTAAAAGCTTTGCACCACTTGATACAAGCGCAAGCGATTTATAATTTAACACCTATTTAGGTAATAGTTAAAAAGCGGCTTAGGTCGCTTTTTTTATTCCTTTAATATACACGCACAACGATGCTGTATATAATCTTACGCATAAGAAAAACTAATTCTAAGCTTGGTTACTATGTCAAGAAGAGTCCCTCCATTAAACGCACTTAAAGCTTTTGAAGCTGCGGCACGCCACTTAAGCTTTACTAAAGCAGCAGAAGAACTGTATGTAACGCAAGCAGCAGTGAGCCACCAAATTAAAACACTTGAGGAACATTTAGGCCTAAAATTGTTTTTACGTAAAAACCGCTCGTTGTTGTTAACTGAAGAAGGCCAAGGGTACTTTTTAGATATAAAAGAGATTTTTACGCAGTTAATAGATGCTACCGAAAAGCTACTTGCTCGCGGTGCAAAGGGGTCACTTACCGTAAGCTTAACTCCTAGTTTTGCGATTCAGTGGTTAGTACCTCGGTTAAGTTTGTTTAATGAGCTACACCCTGAAATAGATGTGCGTATAAAAGCGCAAGACCAAGATGAAAATTCATTAAGTGATGATGTAGATATTGCTATTTATTATGGCAGAGGGCATTGGAGCGGGGTTCAAACTTACAAACTACACACAGAGTATTTAGTGCCTTTATGCAGCCCGCTGTTATTAAGCGGTCATAAGCCGCTTAATGAGCCAAGTGATTTAGCTCAACACACGCTGTTGCACGATACCACACGGCGTAACTGGAAAACTTGGATGAAAACGGCGGGTGTACGCAACGTTCAAGTGAATCAAGGCCCTATATTTAGCCACTCATCAATGGTGCTACAGGCCGCGGTGCACGGCCAAGGGGTAGCAATAGGCAATAGTGTGCTTGCCAAACCCGATATAGATGCTGGTCGTTTAGTGATCCCGTTTAGTCACAGTTTAGAAAGCAAAAATGCGTATTACTTAGTGATCAGAGAGTCGCAAACAGAGCTGGGTAAAATAGTCTCGTTTAAAGATTGGATGCTCAGCTTGGTTGAACAAGAACAAGAGTATTAATAATGATTGAATGGTTTAAAAGCGCAACGCAGCCGGCTATTGCACAGTTTATATTTGCACATGGTGCAGGGGCTGGTTCAGATTCTGATTTTATGCAGCAGATGGCTAAACTCATTAGTGCGCAGGGTATTGATGTAGGTTTGTTTGATTTTGAATACATGCAAATTGCTAAACAAACACAAAAACGTAGGCCGCCAGAGCGAGCCCCTAAACTGTTAGCTTATTACGAGCAAGTACTAACACATGCGCAGCCTAATTTACCGTTATTTATTGGCGGCAAGTCGATGGGTGGGCGTATGGCATCTATGCTTGCCTGTACCTCTACTCAACCGATTGCAGGTGTATTAGCGTTTGGCTATCCGTTTCATCCACCCGGTAAGCCCGAAAAGTTACGCACCGAACACTTTGCAGACATACCTTGCCCGTTTTTAGTATTACAAGGCGAACGAGATACCTTTGGCACTCGCGAAGAGCTTAAAACGCTTTCTATGCCAAAACAGCCAAGCTTTGTATGGCTTAGCGATGGTGATCATTCACTCAAACCGCGTAAAAAAAGTGGAGTGAGCGAGCTTGAAAACCGCGAAACAGCGGCGCGTGAAGCAGGTAAATTTATAGCCAATAGAGTGGAGCAATTATGATTAAGTTATGTTTACTTACAGGCAGCTTTTTTTGCATGCTGTCGGTTATGTTAGGGGCGTTTGCCGCGCATGGCTTAAAAAGTCGTTTAACTGAGTATTCACTTGGGGTATTTAAAACCGCAGCTGAGTATCAAATGATGCATGGCCTAGCGCTTATAGCCGTAGCGATTTTAATTAAGTGGGGTATTAATTTAACTATGGCGGGTGGTTTTTTTATTGCCGGTACGCTGCTTTTTAGTGGCAGTTTGTATTTATTAGCCCTCAGCGGCATGAAGTGGTTAGGGCCAATAACCCCATTAGGTGGGTTATGTTTTATAATTGGTTGGGTTGTTATTTTAGTGCAAGTTGCACGATTTAAGTTTTAAAGAGTTTAAGGGTTAATATGTCTAGTGTTGTGATTTATTGTCGTAGTGGTTTTGAAAACGATGCGGCTGCTGAAATAACGTTTCATGCTGCCGAGCAAGGTTTTGCCGGCTATGTTAAAGCCAAACCAAATACCGGCTACGTGATTTATGAATGTTTTGAAGCGCAACACAGCGACGAAATAATCAAAAAGGTCGACTTTAAAAATATGGTATTTGCGCGCCAGTGGTTTGCAGGTACGTTGATTGAAAATATGCCGGTAGAGGACCGTGTGACGGCATTAAAAGAAGCCGCAAAGGATTTTCCATTGTGCAGTGAATTGCGTGTAGAAACCCCCGATACTAACGAAGGCAAAGAGCTGCTGACCTTTTGTAAAAAAATATCAACACCACTAAAAAAAGCACTTGAAAAACAAAACACGGTATTGCGTGAGCCAAAAGCAAACCGCCCAGTGATGCATGTACTATTTTTAGCCAATAATGCCGCGTATGTAGGGTATTCGTATAGCTATAATAATTCGCCATTTTTTATGGGTATTTTACGTTTACGTATGCCAAGTGATGGACCGAGCCGCTCAACGTTAAAACTTGACGAAGCCTTTAATGTTTTTATTCCTGAGAAAGAACGTGAAGAGCGAGTACAACCAGGCATGCGAGGGGTTGATTTAGGTGCTTGCCCTGGCGGTTGGACCTATCAATTAGTGCGCAGAGGCATGTTTGTGAGCGCAATAGATAATGGCCCAATGAACGATAGTTTGATGGAAACAGGCCAAGTTAAACATTTTAGAGCCGATGGTTTCAAATATCGCCCAGAAAAAAGAAATATTAATTGGTTAGTGTGCGATATGGTGGAAAAACCAACCAAAGTGACTAATCTAATGATTGACTGGGCAGTAAACGCATACGCCAAAGAGCTTATATTTAATTTAAAGCTGCCTATGAAAAAACGCTTTGATAGTGTTTATGAATGCCTGACGATGATCAAAGAAGAGCTTACTAAGTACGGTATAACCTATGAGTTGCAAGCAAAGCATTTGTATCATGATCGTGAGGAAATCACCGTTCATTTAAACGTTGTTAAGGTGCCCCAAAATTTGTATAGCTAAATCATAGAGGCATAAAAGTGGTATTAAATAATGTTTACAAATGGCTAGGATTACTTTTTTTATCACTTTTAATAGCCGGTTGCGGAGGCGGGGGCAGTGATGGTGACTCCTCAGACAGCGGTTCAACTGCTAATACTGCCCCTACCGTTAGTATTGATGTTAGCAGCAGTGTTATTGTTGCTAACCAAACCTTTACCATTACAGCTCAAGCAAGCGATAGCGACGGGCAGGTTTCTAGTTACCAGTGGCAGCAGCTATCGGGGCCTGAATTTACCTTTACAGCCAATGGCAACACACTCACGGTAACTGCCCCAAATGTAAATACTGACACTAATTTTAGCTTTTCGGTGCTAGTAACCGATAACGACGGGGCGACAACAGAGCAGGTGTTTTCAGGCACGGTTACTGTCCAAAACACGCCTCCTACGGTAAACATTACAGGCCCAAGCAGCGCACTGGCTAATACCCAAGTGAGTTTAACGGCTAATGCACAAGATATCGACGGCACGATTACCAGCATAGTGTGGGTGCAATCTGCTGGTTCCTCTATTGAATTTAGCCAAACCGAAGGTGTATTAAACTTTACTGCACCGAATGTGAGTGAAAACGAAACGCTAGGTTTTACTGTTACTGTAACTGATAATGCAGGAGGCACTGTGCAAGGCAGTGCAACGGTACTTATTACGCAATTAAACAGTGCGCCTAGTATTACCTTAGCAGGGCCTGAGGAGGCAATGCAAAATGAGTCAGTCACAATAACAGCCACTGCGCAAGACGACGATGGCACTATTAACGAAATAAGCTGGCAGCAAACAAACGGCCCCGTGGTCGAATTTACGCAAACAGAGTTTAGTATAACGTTTATTGCCCCCGTAGTTGCTCAAAATACTAATATTACCTTTCTAGCCACAGTTAAAGATAACGACGATGCAACTAACAGTGCCCAAAAAACAGTTGCTGTGGTGCCGCCAAATACTCCACCTGTAGCTGATGATGTAAGCCTTGAAGTGGAGTACAACTTAAGTGCTGAATTTAATTTATCAGTAAATGACATCGATGGGGATACGGTACAAATTATCTTTCCAGATGATTTAGAAGGGGCACAAGTGAGCGTTATTGATGCCCAAGCGCTGCGCTTTAGCTATACACCGCCTGTAAATAGTATTTCTGCAAAAAGCTATACCCTGATAGCCAGTGACGGTGAAGACAGCACTAATTTTTTACTTAATACGACAATTGTTGATACCAGCGCAGCAACGGTGACAGAAATAACACCTAATGGATCAGATGAACCGGTATTGGTTGACACCCCCCTTAGCATTACGTTCTCTGATGTAATGCGCAGTAGTTCGTTAACTGTTAATAGTAGCGCGGGTAGTTGTGAAGGCAGTATTCAGGTATCAAGTGATGATTTTGCAACCTGTGTGGCATTGAATTTAGAAAGTATCTCTGATGGGCCAGATGAAACGAATGAGTATTTTAAAAGCGTTAACCTAAGCGCTAATTTTTTAGAAAACACGCTATACAAAGTCCGCTTAACTGATCAGTTAGTAAATTTCTTCGGCACTGCTTCAATAGCTGGTCAAGTGAGTGAGTTTACTACGTCTACCCAAGATTTAAAAATAACTGAAATCATATCGGTTCAATTTACTAATGATACGCCCTGGGTTGAGATTTATAATGGCACTGGAGAGGCTGTTAATTTACAAAATTACTCATTAAAAACGCGCGCAATTAATATGCTTGATAGTTCAGTAAGCGCCGAGCAAGTATTTACTTTACCCAATAAAGTAGTAGAAAACGGCAGTTATATTTTACTGCAAAGCCGCTTTGGTGATGAATTTTTAGCCAGTGCGGCACTTAATAACCCTAAAATTGTGCTGGTGGGTAACCAAAGCGATGAACTACGTCCTTATTGGTATATAAATGGCTATGCAGAGCTATTAAACAGCGCAGCAACACAAACAATCGACTTTGTAAAATTTGGTAACTCTAACCAGCAACCAGTTAGTGCCGCGCAGTGGCAAGGCGGCAATGCGCCAGCAATGCAGGCTGAACAAGGGTCAAGTTTAAAACGAGTGCTTAATGCAACAGATACTAACCAAGCAGGCGATTGGTCTTACTCAGTTTTTAATACGCCTGCAGGGCAAAACGATGTTACCTGTGATACCGATACTGATTTAGATGGTATTCCAGATTGTGCTGAGCAAGAAGGCTCAACCTTTGGCGGGCTACCCTTATATGAATGGGGAGCACGTGAAAATCAAAAAGATATATTTATAGAAATTGATTATATGGACAGTACAGATCCAGGTATTACGCCACAGCGCATAGCACTTGAAAAAGTAGTGAGTGTATTTGCATCTAATGGTTACATGGTTCACTTTGATGTGGGCGATTTGTTTGATCAAAGCACGGGTATTTCTACCGCTAACTTTGATTTAGGGGGCGGTACAACCGTACCATTTAACAGCTACACGCCCTTTGAATATGATCAAGGCACAGCTAATTTATTTGCTTATAAAATGGAATATGCCGATACAACGCGCCGTCCGATTTTTCATTATTTATTAATGGCAAACAGTGGTAACGAAGACGGCAGCATTAGTGGCTCGGGTATTGCTGAAATAAATGGTAATGACCTAATGTTGACCATGGGCGGTTGGGGGTTATCGGTTGATGATCAAACATCACAAAATGTGACGAACAATTACCAAGCATCTACTATTTTTCATGAGTTAGGCCATAATTTAGGGCTTTACCATGGTGGCGATGAAGAAGTGAACTTTAAGCCAAACCATTTAAGCTCAATGAATTACTTATATCAATTAACGGGGCTTGCAAGCATAGGCAATAATGAAGGCGACCGTTATTACGATCGGTTTTATACCAATAATATTAATTGTGACCTTGTACCAAATACTAATAATCAAACGGGCTCGACAGATGACTTTATAATTGATTATTCAAACGGTAGTGCTGCAGATATAAATGAAAGTGCTATTGAAGAAAGCGCCGGGTTAAATAGACCAGGCTCCGAGGCAGTTGATTATAATTGCAATGCAATATTTGGTGATACATTGACTAACTTTGATGCAAACCAAGACTCGCAAATTACTGTACTTACCGACGCTGACGAGTGGGGCATGATCAACTTGCAGTTTTACTCGCAAAGTGCAGGCAATCGATTTGGTGTTGCCAATACAATGAGCCATAAACAGTATCAACAACAACGTGTTCAAGCTGTTTCTACTTCATTGCCTAGCTATATAAAAGAAGCAGCACCAAGCGAGGTTATAATCAACCAAATTAAAGCAATTAAAGAGCACTAAATGAGCTACCGATTTATAAAAGCAGTCCTCTTGCAAGGTGCTATTATTTGTTTTATCGCTGCGTGTAGCCAAAACGCCACACATAACACTGGTAAAAGCCATGATAGTGAATGGTTACTAACTGATGCACTTTATTATAATAACAAGCCAGTAAATTGGCAGCAAAGGCGTGTAAACGGGTGCAGCACGTGTTTAATACAAAAAGACTCTGTACTACAGCCCGAGGGCATAACGCGTTTTAATACGCTTTATAAAGAAGGTGAGTGGATTGCAGTGCAAGAGCAAAGCAGTTTAAATGTTATAAGGTTAAAACTGCCTTTGCACACCCCCTATTTGTATGTTGAGCAATTAGCAAACGGCGAGCTTAAACTATTTAATCAGCAGCATACTTATAAAACTAAAATAGGCGAAGTCATCAACATAACGTTTGAAAAGCAGTTATTCTCGATAGTGATCACTGCGTTTATTTTACAAGATGAAAAAAATGCACCACTACCAAGGCGCGCTAAATTAAATTACACAGCACTTAAATTGAAGTAGGTAAAATAAAAGCACCATAAGGTGCTTTTATTAATTGCTATAGTGTTATTTAGCCCACTCGGTATTTAGAGCGGTAATTATCTACCCACAAACGGGTAGCGCCACACACAGCAACGGGCATAACAATTAGGTTAATAAATGGGATTGCAGTGAGTAGCATAACAGCAAAGCCAAAGCCATAAGATAAGCCTTGCTTAGACTTTAAATCGTCTTTCATTTGTTTAAAGCCTACTTTATGGTTATCGAAAGCGAAGTCTTTGTATTGCACAGCATACATCCAACATGTAAATAAAACCCATAATACTTGGCCAATAACGGGTAAAATCCACAGCAAAATAAAAAAGCCAATAGCGCGGGGTAAGTAATAGCAAAGCTTTGTCCACTCTCTGCCTACCATGCGGGGTATGTCTTTAACTAAATCAGCAAAACCGTCGTCATTTATTTTTTGACCTGTTAAATAAAGCTCAACTTTTTCACTGAGTAAGCCATTAAATGGTGCGGCAATAAAGTTGGTTATTACGGTAAAAAGCATACTGTAGCTAAATAGTACAACAAGTATTGCTATAGGCCACATTAGCCACTCAAGCCAACTAAGCCACTCAGGTAACATGTTGTTGATATAATTAAAGCTGTCGCTTAGCCAACCAAATAAAAAGAAGAGTGAACTACCAAACAATAAAATATTAAGTAAAAGCGGGATAAGCACAAAGCGCTTAAGGCCTTTTTGGCTAATTAATTTAAAGCCCGAAAAAAAATATTCCATACCTTGTATGATCTGCACAGTAACCTCAAAAAATACTCATATCTGCATGCAGTATAATTAGACTGATAATTTTGAACAGCCTTTTTAAGTAACAAAGTGTTAAACCTGCAAAATTTTTAAAAAGTTGATGAATGCCTTAGTTGGATTGCTTTGTTAACAATGTTTATTTTTTGTTGCAAAACAATGTAGGCTTGACGCATACTAACACTGATATTTAGCTATTTTATTAAAAACAATTTCTTTAATCGTAATAATAAAACTCGCGTTGTAAGTTTTTTAACTATACTCACTTTAAATATACGAACTAAGAGCAGGAATTTATTGATGCACTGCTTTTTTAAAGTGCTTAATAATTTAATAGTACCTAGATGCATGGTGAAGTATGAATACTGCAAAACTAAAACAATTGTTATCTCACCAGCAGAATATATTATCTAAAATTGCGTTAGGTATAGCTTTAGATGATGTTTTACAAGATATTTGTTTAGCTATAGAGCAGATCATTGAAGACAGCTCGGCAAGGTGCTCTATACTTTCTTTAACGGGTAATCAGTTATTTCATCGTGCTGCCCCAAATATCGACGATGGATATTTAAAGGCAATAAATGGTTTATTTATAGGCCCTAACGTTGGATCTTGCGGCACCGCTGCTTATAAAAACGAACGAATTATTGCACCTGATATTAACCTCTCACCTTTATGGGAAGGTTTCAAAGAGTTAGCGCAAAGCTATGGTTTATACTCTTGTTGGTCATCCCCGATTGTGTCAACCACTGATGAAATATTAGGCACGTTTGCTATTTACCACGGCACCCCTAAAGCACCTACACAACAAGATTTAGAGCTTATTGACTATTTTGTACACTTTTCCAGCATAGCACTTGAAAAAAACGCAGAATCGCTAAAAGCTAGGCAGCTAGTTGCAGACCTGCAAAAAAGTAATGAAAAATTTAAAGCGTTTACGCAGGTGATGCCCGATCTTATTTTGATTTTGAACGAAGAGGGAGTCTATACCGATATTTATGGCACCTCGAATGATTTATTACTCGAATCATCGAATGATTTGGTTGGTCAAAGTGTAAAAGATTTGTTCCCTGTAAAAGATGCCGACATGATTATGGGGGTTATTAAAAAAACCATCCAAACTAATGAAATGCAAGTATTTGAGTACGATTTAAAAGTGCCTAAGGGCCACATTACCTTTGAAGGTAGAGCGGCCGCACTTAACAACTACCAGCCAGATAATCCAAAACTTAAACACGTAGTGTGGATGGCAAGAGATGTGACCCTACGCAAAAAAGCCGAGCAAGAAGTGCAGCGGCTTGCTTTTTTTGATCCTTTAACTGGGTTACCTAATAGGCGCATGCTCAGCGACAGCTTAAAAAAATGTGTAGAGCGTATTAAACGCAGCAACAAAACGGGCGCACTTTTGTTTTTAGATGTTGATAACTTTAAACGAATAAATGACTCACTAGGTCACGGCGCAGGCGATCAAGTACTAAAAGAATTGGCAAAACGTTTAAGTGGCGTATTAAGAGCATCAGATACGTTAGCGAGAGTGGGGGGCGATGAATTTATTATTTTACTCGAATACATTGGTGAGCATAATCACCAAGCCTGTGTTGAATCTGAAATAGTCGCAAAAAAAGTGCAAAGCGTGTTTAACGATAAGTTTTCAATTGGGGAGCTGGCATTTCAAGTGAGCTGTAGTATAGGCATTTGTTTAATCAACGAAGAGCACACAATCACCGATAACATATTAAAATTTGCAGATACCGCTATGTACCGCTCCAAAGAAAAAGGGGGAAACAGCTGCAGCTTTTATGATCCTAGGTTGCAAACATTACTTGAAAAACAAGCTGAATTAGAAACCGATATTGTAAGGGCCATTGCAAATAATGAGTTTTGTGCGTATTTTCAGCCGCAAATAAATATGCAAGGGAATTTAGTGGGTGCAGAGGCGCTGATTAGATGGATTCATCCAGAAAAAGGGGTTATCGCGCCCAACCAGTTTATACCCATAGCAGAACAATACGGTTTGCTCCAAAAACTGCAAAATATAGTGCTTCGTAATATTTGTAGCCTTATCAATCAACTTAGTCAAAGCAATATGATAGAAGAGCACTTTAGTGTATCTATAAATATTAGCCATATACAGTTTAATTCGTCGCAGCTTACCCGTGAGCTATGCTCTACAATTAAAGAGTTCAACATAAAGCCACAACACATAAAACTTGAGATCACAGAAACCATGTTGTCGGGTGATATAAACAGCACAATAAAACAAATGGCTGAACTACAAGAACGTGGATTTGTGTTTTCAATTGACGACTTTGGCACTGGCTATTCGTGCTTAGCACATTTAAATGCCTTCCCTGTTCAG
Organism: Pseudoalteromonas sp. P1-25; assembly: GCF_001401805.1. Lineage (GTDB taxonomy): Bacteria > Pseudomonadota > Gammaproteobacteria > Enterobacterales > Alteromonadaceae > Pseudoalteromonas. The sequence continues at coordinate 20,942 of NZ_LKDW01000040.1, read as the reverse complement.
GAAATAAAAATTGATAAAAGCTTCATTGATAAAATTTTAGATAAAGGCAAAGGCTTTAATATTGTTAATACGATTATAAGCCTTGGTAAAAGTTTAGATATTACTGTGGTCGCCGAGGGTGTAGAGCAAGAGGCGCAGTTTGAGCTACTAAACTTGCTAAATGCAGATTGCATACAAGGCTACCTAGTTGCAAAGCCAATGAACAGCAGCAATTACCTTAAGTGGCATGCCCATCAATTAAAAAAGCAAAGCCTAAGTGCTTAGTAGCCTGAACGTTGTTTGCGCTCATTTAGCTAACGTTTTAATAAATCTATTTTTACCTTATTAAAACATTTTGTTTAAACAACACTAGGAACACATGTCGTAAATATATATTATGAACTTATTATAATGAGTCAAAATAAAAAATGGACGACAAGAGATGCAGTTAGTCGAATTAACCCCTAAGGATCCTGATGTAGTTAATGTGTTTGCAGATATAGATAGACTGATAAACTCGTTATATCCGGTGGCTACAGCCCAATCTCTTAAAATAGAAGAATTAAATAAAGACAACGTTTACGCAATTGGTTTAAAAAATGAAGATGGCATTATTGCTTGTGGTGCTATTGTTAAGCAAAATGACGGTACGCTTTATGGCGAAATAAGGCGCTTGTACGTTAAACCGAGTTACCGAGGTAGAGGCTTTTCAAGACGTATCATGCAAAACTTGCTGCATTATGCCGGCGAAACAAAAATTCCACTCATTCGTTTAGAAACGGGCCCTAAGCAAACCGAATCAATTAGTTTATACGAGGATTTAGGTTTTGAGCGCTGTGCAAGCTTTGGCTCGTATAAAGATAACCCACAAAGTGTATTTATGGAGCTTGGTCTAAGCCCTGAGCCAAAATAAAATTGCTGATTTATTCCTTGCGCCTGCCCTTTAATGTGGGCGCAAAAAATACTTCACTGTTTTTCATTGCGCTGTTCGTATAAAATTCGCCATGTAAGTTTTAATCTGCATTTAGCACTTCATAAGTGAGAATTTTATCTTTTTTAAAAGTAGCCCAAAACCAATGAGCGATTTAACAGTAGTAACCCACAGCGGTAATTTCCATGCCGACGATGTGTTTAGCATTGCGGTACTTAAGCATGTATTGCCTGCCTTTAACTTAGTACGAACCCGCGATAAAGCCATAATAGAAAGTGCCGATATTGTTGTTGATGTAGGTGGCGAATACAACCCTGACACAGGACGCTTTGATCACCACCAACGCGGCGGCGCAGGCGAGCGCGAAAATGGCACGCCATACTCGTCATTTGGCTTAATTTGGAAAAAGTATGGTTTAGCACTGTGTGATAATAACCAAGCGGTGGCTGATAGAGTAGACACTGGTTTAGTCTCTACTATTGATGCAATAGATTGTGGTTACGTTAAAGGTGTGGTTGAGGGCATAACGCTTAGCCAAACGCTTTCTATGTTTAATCCAACATGGGAAGAGGAAGGCAACTTTGATGAATGCTTTGATGAAGCCGTTGAGTTTGCAGCGCGTTTATTAACCCGTTTTATTGCCTCAGCAAAGGGAAGCATTAACGCCAAAGATATTGTTGCAAAAGCAATAGAAGAGGCAAAAGATCCCCGCGTGATTATTTTAGAAAAATACACACCATGGAAAAAAACAGTACACCATTTATCAAGCGACGCTTTATTTATGGTTTACCCTTCGCAAAACGGCCAATGGATTATTCAAACTGTACCAGTAGAGCTTGGCTCGTTTGAAGACAGAAAGTCACTGCCTAAAGCGTGGGCTGGTTTATCGGATGAAGAGTTTCAAGCTGAAACAGGCTTAGACGACGCTGTATTTTGCCACAACGGTTTATTTATAGCCGGTACTAAATCGTTCGAAAGTACAATGAAGCTGGCTGACGCGGCCTTGGCCGAGTAACTTGTTTTGCTTAAATATGGGTAAAGAGTCTTTTACCCATATTTCACATTATATTTTAGCTAAGTAACTAATTTGCAGTTACTTAGGGTTATTATGTTCTTGTTATTTAAATTACGTGAGGTTTTATGTTTGAAGTAAAAACTATCGCGCTATTTATTATTACCGCCCTTGCTGAAATTATTGGTTGTTACTTACCTTATCTTTGGCTTAAAGAAGATAAATCCATATTCCTTTTAATACCTGCAGCAGTCAGTTTAGCGCTATTCGCGTGGTTGCTAACGTTACACCCAGCAGCCGCTGGACGGGTGTATGCCGCGTATGGCGGCGTGTACATATGTGTGGCTTTACTGTGGTTATGGGCTGTTGATGGCGTAAAACTTACAATGTGGGATTTAGTGGGCGGGGCGGTTGCCTTACTGGGTATGGCTATTATTATTTTTGCGCCTAAAAGCGCTTAAAAAGTAAGTCATATTAAAGGTGAAAAACGCCTTACAGGCTACTGCTGTTAACGCATATATCGCTCAATTAAATTGCCAACTACTTTTTTATAAGTAAGCGTTAAAGCTGGATTGTCTATTAAACTTGTTTGTACAACATGCCCGGTATATAAGCCATAAAACTCATACGCAAAAATACTCGGCTCATTGTCTTGGCTAAAGTAGCCTTGTGCTTGGCAGTTAACTGCAAGTTTAGTGAGGTAGTTAATCATTTTTAAGTGTTGGTCTTGCATAAACTGCCTTACCAAACAATTGGGGCTCGCTTTAAATTCTACCGACGCTTTAATGAGCGGGCAGCTTGCCTGCTTACCAGGCGATACCGTATCTAAAAAATTGAGCCACTCAAGCCAGCGTTGCTGAAAATTATTTAAATGAATTAACGCATCTTCATCAACAGATATATCAACAACCTGTTTTCTAAACTCTTCTTCGGTGTAGGCCAAAATAGCCACTTGCATATCTTCTTTATTGGCAAAGTGTGAGATTACCCCAGTACGCGACATGTTAGTGACTGCCGCTATTTTCCCTATCGACAAGCTATATAAACCATGTGCAGCCGCATAGGTCATTCCTTTGTGCAGTATATTGCGCTTAGTGCTCTCACTTTTTTTCATTGTTAATCCATAAAGCGTGTTATTTGGTCGTACACGTATTGGCTTTTTAAAATGCGTACGTGCCCAAGCTCCTGTGTGGCCACAAGTGTTGCGGGTGTGTTCTCAGTCAATAATTTTATTGCTTCAAAGCTTGCCACTGAGTCATTTTTATCATGAATAAACAACATGTTTTCGTTTATTTTATTTTTAGAATGGTCAGGGTGAAGGTTTTGCCAGTTAATACCATATTTGTCTGACACCTTATTAAGCATGTTTTCTAGCATGAGCTCAGAAATCCCCACTTGCCTAACTTTTGCAAACATGGCTTCAAATATTTGTGCAGGGGCAGAGATAAACACAATTTTTTTATTTTCTAAATAATGAGGCGCTAAGTTTAACAAAGCAACACCGCCCATAGAGTGTGTAACGACTCTATTAATGGTAATGTTTTGCCCATTAAAGTACTCAAAAGCCGCTGTTAGACCCTGCATATACCCGTATAAGTGCGAGGTATTGCCGTACGAATAGCCATGGCCTATGTGATCAATTGAGTAAACATTAAAGCCTTTTTCAAGTAGTTCGTCTATTAAAGCAGTAAACCGATTAGTGCTGTCGGCCCAGCCATGAGATAAAAATACCGTTTTAGTGTTTTCGGCTTGGCTAAAATAGTACAGGTTTACTGCACCAAGCTCGGTAGTAAGCTTAATATTAATTGGCTGTATACATGTTCTAAATTCGTATTGGCGTCGGCTATGCGGATTACAAAATACCTTCATGGCAAGGCGGGCACTAAGTTTAGGAAATGTTTTGGTCAGACCAAAAGTGGCAGCCTTTGTTATTTTAGAAAATTTAGGTGGCTTGTTTTGATTAAAATAAATTTGTTTCATGTTTATACCAAATAAGTACAGTTGTTCTATTTTATATTAAAAAAGTACAGCTGTACTTATTTTTTAGCTGTGTTGTCAGCTTGCTTTTCTAAAGGCGGTTAGCTGTAAAAAGCTATGGTGTAGGTGTTTTTTCTCAACACTAAAAATCACTCGTTACGAGTAAAAATACTTGTTGGACTTAACAGTCTATTTTTCTTTTAATGCGCGCAGCTCGCCGAACCGGCATTCATTAAACAAAAGAGAAAGATAAATGAAAGAGACAACATCACTAGAACAAGCTCGCACGAGTTACAATGTTCGTCATTGGAGCCAAGGTTTTTTGGTATTAATGATCAAGGTGATGTGTATGTTGCCCCAAAGGCTCACGCCCCAGAGCAAACTATTGCACTAACAGATATTGCAAAACAACTTCAAGAAAAGGGCTTGAGCTTACCGGCTTTAGTGCGCTTTCCACAAATTTTACATCATCGTGTGCACAGTTTATGTAGTGCGTTTAATACCGCGATTGAAAACTATGGTTACCCAAAAGATTACTTATTAGTTTACCCAATTAAAGTAAACCAACAGCGCGAAGTGGTTGAAGAAATAGTAGCAAGCCAGGCTGAATTAGAAAAAAAACAATTAGGGCTTGAGGCCGGCAGTAAACCAGAGCTATTAACCGTTTTGGCAATGGCAGAAAAAACCAGTGCGGTGATTGTATGTAATGGTTACAAAGACAAAGAATACGTACGCTTGGCCCTTATTGGCGAAAAATTAGGCCATAAAGTATACATAGTGCTTGAAAAGCTTTCTGAGCTCGACATGGTACTTAGCCAAGCAAAAGCGCTAAATGTTAAACCACGCATTGGCATTCGTGTACGTTTAGCATCGCAAGGCAAAGGGAAGTGGCAAGCAAGTGGCGGTGAAAAATCTAAATTTGGTTTATCAGCGTCGCAAGTACTGCATGTAGTGAATCGTTTAAAAGACGCAGGTCAACTTGATTTAATGCAACTAGTGCATTTTCACTTAGGCTCGCAAATGGCAAACATTCGCGATGTGCGCTTAGGTGTAAGCGAAGCCGCGCGCTTTTACTGTGAGCTACGCAAATTAGGTGCACACATTGAGTGCCTTGATGTTGGGGGTGGTTTAGCGATTGATTACGATGGTACGCGCAGCCAATCGCATAACTCTATGAATTACAGCTTAGCTGAATATGCAAATAACATTGTGTACACCATTGGTGATACCTGTAAGCAGTACGCGCAGCCCATGCCGACGATTATTTCTGAGTCGGGGCGTGCACTAACGGCGCATCATGCAGTGCTTATTTCTAATGTTATTGGTACTGAAAGTTACACTCCAGAGGAGTTAGTAGCACCAGTGGCAGATGCACCTCTGTTATTAAAAAACATGTGGGCATCGTATGTGCAATTAACCGGTTTAACGGATGACCGTGCACTGATTGAAATTTATCACGATAGCCAAGGTGACTTAGCAGAGGCGCATAACCAATTTGCACTGGGGCTTTTAGATTTAACGCAGCGTGCGTGGGCAGAGCAAGTTAACTTACGTATTTGTTATGAGCTTAACAAAAACATGGATAACAAAAACCGTTTTCATCGCCCAATTATTGACGAGTTAAATGCGCGTTTAGCCGATAAGTTTTTTGTAAACTTTTCGCTTTTTCAATCATTGCCTGATGCGTGGGGGATTGATCAAGTGTTTCCGGTATTGCCATTAAGTGGCTTAACCGAAGCACCAAAAAAACGTGCGGTATTACTTGATATAACCTGTGATTCAGATGGCGCACTCGAGCACTATGTTGATGGTCAAGGCATTGAAAGCACATTACCCGTGCCTGAGTACAGTGTAGATAAACCTTACTTAATGGGCTTTTTCTTAGTGGGAGCGTATCAAGAAATTTTAGGTGATATGCACAATTTATTTGGCGATACGCACAGTGCTATTATCAATATGGATGAGCAAGGTGTTGCCAGTATTAGCGAAATAAATCAAGGCGATACGGTGGCCGATATGATGCGCTATGTGCATTTAGATGTTGAGAGCTTTCAACAGTCGTACGCGCAGTTAGTGTCTGCAAAAATAGATAAAAATGAACAGCAAAGCGTTTTAGACGAGTTGCAAAACGGCCTTAATGGCTACACTTATTTAGAAGAGTTATAAGTAATGTCTAGCTTGTTTGGTCATGTTGAACACTCATTGTATTCAAACGGGATGACGTTTTTACGTCGTCCTATGGTGCAAAATATTAACGCAATAGATGCGGATGTCGTTGTTCTGGGGTTACCTTTTGATTTAGCAACATCGGGCCGCCCTGGTGCACGCTTAGGGCCAGATGCAATACGACGTGCGTCGGTGCATTTAGCCTGGGAAGACACTAAATACCCGTGGACATTCCCTTTATTTGAGCGGTTAAGCGTTGCCGATGCCGGAGACTTTACTTATCCGGTAGGCGATCCGGAGTATTTTACGGCACAGTTAGAAATGGCCGCAGAGCAAATACTTCGCCAAGGTGCAACGCTGTTAGGCCTTGGGGGCGATCACTTTGTAACGCTTCCGCTATTGCGCGCACATGCAAAGATACATGGTAAAATGGCACTGGTTCATTTTGATGCGCACACTGATACGTACAGCAATGGCTCGCGTTTTGATCACGGCACTATGTTTTATCATGCACCGATGGAAGGGCTGATTGATGTAGAGCACAGTATACAAATAGGTATTCGCACCGACTTTGACCAATCAAAGCATGAGTTTGCAGTGATTGATGCAATGCAAGCTAACGATTTGCATGCCAATGAAATAGCAGCGCAAATACGTGAGCGAGTAGGCGATTTACCCGTTTACTTAACGTTTGATATAGATTGTTTAGACCCTGCATTTGCACCAGGTACAGGTACTCCCGTGTGCGGCGGATTAACATCTGATAAAGTGCTTAAAACATTGCGCGCGCTTAAAGGTATAAATATAATCGGAATGGATGTGGTAGAAGTATCACCGTCGTACGACCAAAGTGAGCTTACTGCTATTGCTGCAGCAACCATTGCCAGTGAATTATTGCATTTGTGGACACATAAAAATAAGTATTAACGCTATAAGAGAGCACTACAAAAAAGGTATGGGCAGGCATACCTTTTTTATTTTAAAGATACCGATTATTTAGTAATTTCTTTTAACCAAATAAAACTTAATCCAATAAGCGGCAGGTTAGTAGTTACTGGGTTAAATGCTTCAATAAGTAATTGTGGCTGCATTGCTACTACAGCGAGTAAAAGGCCAATCAACGCTACGATATTTAAAATAACGATATGCTTATGTTTATAAAATACCAATAAACACAAACCAAATATAATTTCGCCAACACCCGCCGAACGTGTAATTAAGTCAGACACTTGTGCTGAAAAACCTGCACTGCCAGTCATCAATTTTTCAAGTGGTGCAATATGATACAGCTTTGGGAAAAAGCCGTGGTATATCCAACTAAGCCCCACAATATAGCGGGCAAGTTGGATATAAATCGTGTTATTTTCTGGCATTATCAATGCGCTCTTGTGCACTTGGGTGGCTTGATAGGTATTCGAGCAAATTATTCACCTTTTCAAGGTGCTCATTTTCACTTGTATGGGCACTTTGCAGTGCTTGTATGGCATCGGCAAAATCATTGCTCGAATAACCCAAATGCTCAAGTTGAATGAGCGCATAGCTATCTGCCTCACGCTCCATATCACGCGAAAACCCTTGCTGTGCAAAGGTAGCACCGGTGCCAAGTGCCACTTCTGCTATGCCTTCTAAGTCGCCAAATATCACAGCAAGTACAATGGTACTGGCTGCCGATTGCGCGGTCATGCGTACACTATGCTGGTGGACTACATGACCAATTTCGTGAAGTAATACCGCTTTTAACGCGTTGGGTTTATCAGCTAATAAGTTAGCTAATTCATCAGTGACCACTATGCGCCCGTGAGGCATTGCAAATGCATTCGCTCCAAAGGCCTCTGATTTATAAAACGACAACCTATAAATAGATGGCTCAAGTGAGAGTTCATTAAGCATGGTATTAAAGTATTGTTGTACTTTAATTTGTTGCTCATTAGGCAATTCGCTTTCATCAAGTGCTAGCTTTTCAATTATGGTAAAGCTTTGTTCACCCATCTGCTCTACAACACTACGCGGCAGAGTATCAACACTATAAACGGCAATAGTGGGCACAACTTTATAAAGCATTAGCCACATAAAAAGCGGTGTAAAAATAACAGCCGCGATAATGGCCCATTTACTTTTTTCAAGGCGCTCGAGTCTATCGAGTTTATTCGTTTTAAAAGGCCAGCGATAATTTACATCAGTAGGAATAAAGCGGCTACCATCATTAAAACACAGTTCGTCAGCAAGACCGGCAAGCCCTGGGGTGAGTGTTATATCGCTTATAGCGTAGCTTGAAATAAGCTGATCATCATGGCTAATTGCAACTAAGGAGTCGCCAATATTAGCGACTCCTTGTTGATAATTGCTTGATGCCTTGGGGAAGTAATGTCCCTGTACGTGCATAATTAGCTCTTAGGTTAGCGATAGGTCAATATCAAATACATTGGCCGCTTCTTCGGCAAATGATGACTGCTCTTGCTGTGTACTATCAACCAAGTTTAGGGCGCTTGGGTAAATACTAACGGTTGTAACCTCGGCAAGCATTCTTGATGTGCGTACTTTGGTCCACGGGTAGGCAAGCCCAAGAGTAAACGCAATGGCTAGCATATTAGTTAACAGTAATATGGCAAAAGGAATAGGCCTCAGCTCTGATTTAAAAGATGCTACGTCTTCAAATTGGCTGTTATCAAAAATATGATTACGAATAGCCGCAGCCCACACAGCGGTGACTATGGCAATCATAAATACATAAGCAATCATTAACCCACCAAACATAATGCCCATTTTGGCTGGATCTTGTGCGGCTTGTTGGTTTTCTGCATTCATTAAATCAAGGCCAAACAAGCCTAAAACAGCCATAAAAATCACCATAGTGATAGAGCTCACCACAAAGCAAATAAGGGCGGTTAAGTAGTAGGTTTCACCTTTAAGGTTTACGGTTAGTGGCGTATCGCCGTAACTAATATTGCTATGTATGTACGTGTCGATACGTTTTAAAACATACGGCATTAATAAATAAAGGGTAAAAATACTGGCGATAGGTAAAAGAATAAAGTTAATGAAGGCTTCGCCGTAATCGCCTCTAAATGCAAAGCGTACATTACGATGGCGGGTCATACGCATATTAAAACGCAGGCCTTGGTTAATTATCCACGGCATTAAAAAGATAAAAGCAACCGCAAAAAGTAAACCTACAAAAGGAAAAAAGCTGCTACCAAAGGAGTAAATTAAAAATACAATAACCGCTAAAATACGGCCTTTTAAAATTTGCATCGGGGTGGCTAAGTAGTCAAAGCTGTGGCCGTCAATGCGGGTGTGGCCATAAAAGTAACGCATTGTGCGCACTTTTGCCCAAGCCGAATAAATACCTAAAGTAAGCACGCTCAGTAAAATATTAACAATCCAAATACCAAAAAATTCACCGCCTTTGCCGCTAAACTGTACTTGACCGCTAAAAATAGGGGCAGCAGGCTCACTTACTGCAGGGGTGGTTTCTGGGGGAGTAGGGTGTATAGATTCCATTAAAATATTATCCATGTTGTTTTTTTGTTAATTTACCTAAATTTGGCGCAAAGCTCAATCTTTAAAAGCCTTACAGCCTGCAATGGCACTGCTTTTAATATATGTGGTGCTGCACTTTAAATCATCTCTGGTATACTAGGGCGATAATTTTATGGGGCTGTTATGATTTCAAAAAACCAACTCAAGCTTATTCGCCAACTTGGCCAGAAAAAGTACAGAAAACAATATAATCAATACCTTGTACAAGGTGAAAAAAACGTACTTGAGTTGTTAAACAGCCCATTAAAGGCGGTTGATATATTTGCAACACAAGCGTTTATAAATACTCATCAAAACCACTTCCCACATGTAAATTTTACGCCAGCAGAGGAAGAGTCGCTGACTAAAGCCAGTACCTTAGTAAGTAACAACGCGGCCATTGCCGTGGTTGATATGCCAAAGGCTGATTTACCTGATAACAACGGTTTAATATTGGCGCTTGATGGAGTTTCTGACCCTGGTAATTTAGGCACTATTATTAGAGTTGCCGATTGGTATGGCATTAAACATATAGTAACAAGTACCGATAGTGCCGATGCTTACAACCCTAAAACAATTAGCGCGACTATGGGTTCATTTGTCAGAGTATCGGTAAGCCAAGTAGAGCTACCTGAATACTTACAATCATTAAATATGCCTATTTATGGGGCATTTTTAGATGGGCAAAGCGTACATACAACAGACTTTAGCGCAAAGGGTGTATTGCTTATGGGCAGTGAGTCACATGGCATACGCGAGCAGTGTGCAAAATTAGTAAGCGATAAAATAACCATACCGGCTTTTGGTGAGGCAGAGTCACTTAATGTGGCAATGGCCACAGGTATTATTTTAGATAACTTTAAACGCCAAGCTTAACTTTTTAACTGTTTATGAGTTAAATTGTTTGTAAGTAATAACAATAATAATCGGTAATAACAATAAGATGCGCTTAAGCACTATTAAATTAGCGGGCTTTAAATCGTTTGTAGAGCCCACTAAAATTCCATTTCCAGATCAAATGACGTGTGTTGTTGGGCCTAACGGCTGTGGCAAATCAAACGTGATTGACGCTGTGCGATGGGTGCTTGGTGAAAGCTCAGCTAAAAACTTACGTGGCGATGCCATGACCGATGTTATTTTTAATGGATCAACTAATCGTAAACCTATCTCGCAAGCGTCAGTAGAGCTTATTTTTGATAACACCCAAGGTGATTTGCCTAATACATTTGCCGACAGAAACCAAATAGCAATTAAGCGTTTAGTAACACGCGATGGTCAATCGTTATACTTTTTAAATGGGAGCAAATGCCGTAAGCGCGATATTACCGATATATTTTTAGGCACTGGGCTTGGTCCGCGTAGTTACGCAATTATAGAGCAAGGGATGATCTCGCGTTTAATCGAGAGCAAACCTCAAGAGCTGCGCGTATTTTTAGAAGAAGCCGCCGGTGTGTCTAAATACAAAGAGCGCCGCCGCGAAACCCAAACCCGCATTAAAAGTACCCGCGAAAACCTAGAGCGTTTGCTCGATGTGCGTAAAGAACTGCAAACTCAGCTTGATAAACTCGCTTTACAGTCAGTTGATGCGAAAAAATATCGCGATTTAAAAGCGCAAGAGCGTACCTTAAAAGGCCAAGTGGCTGTATTAAAATGGCAAAAGCTGCATCAACAACAGCTTGAAAAAAGTGAGCAAATTAAAAAGCTTAATGAGCAAATCGCCTTTTTTAAAACGGCCCACTCAGGCCATGACGATGTGCTTGCAAGCCTAGAGGCTCAAGTAAATGCAGAGCAAGATGTGCTTAACGATGCGCAGCACCAACAACACGTTACCCACACAGAGTTGACTCGCGCTGAACAGCAACACATTAATATTAAACAGCAAACGCAAACACTTAAGCAAAGTATGGTTAAGCTTGAGCAGCGAAAGCTGCAAAGTGAAGCGCTAAAAACACAGCAGCAAAACGTATGCGAGCAGTTAGCTGTGAGCCACCAAGAGATAAGTGAATACGGCTTAGAGTGCAGCGAGCAAGTTGAAGAGCTTACCCTTACACTTGCAGATTTAGCGGATGAAAAAAATAAGCACACAGCCGCGTGGCAAAGCCTAAATCAACAACAGCACGCGCTTAATAATAAAGTACAGGCGCAGCAAAGTAGTGTTAAGCAAACAGAGCAATCATTAGCCCATGTAAACGCACAGCTTAGCCAGCTAAATAGCCAAATTAATGATATTAAAAGTAGCCAATTAGAGCAGCAACTAGCCGAGCAACAAAAATACAAACAAACCCTAACTCATGAGCTTGCTAGTAAGCAAACGGCGCAAACTCAGTGCAACGCAGCGCTTAAAGAGCAAACCGATTTAGTGAATGACGCTGAGCAACAGCATCAGCAAAGCGTGCAGCACGTTAATGAGCTAAAAGCGCGCATTGCTGGGCTTAAAAGTAGTTTAGGGATTGAGAATGACAATAAGCAGCACACTTTATTTAATCAATTAGAAGTAAAGCAAGGGTTTGAACATATAGTTGAACAGGCACTGCAAACGCTTGAGCACCTAAACGTAGCGGATGTGCAAAGCAACAATAGTGTGTGGCCTCACAAAAGTGAAATACCAGTTAATAGCGTTGCGGCGTTGATTACTGAGGGTGTTTATCCCGATTTATTGACCCGTATTGCGTACAGCGAAAACGCTGACTTAGCTGCATTAAACGATACATTTTATATTGCGGTTATGGATAAGAGCGGTGCTTTACATGCTCGAAACTGGCACCGCAGCCCAGACAAAAATGCCGAAAACTCACAACTTTTAAAACACACACAGTTAAAGCAAAAAACAGCGAGCTTAGTAGAGGCCGAAAATACACTTGCAAGAGACGTTGAGCAGCTTAATGCGCTTAAAACACAGCAGCAAAAGCTGAATGATGAATTAGCGGTTCTTAAAAACGCAATTCATCAATTAGCACAAAACATTGCCGTGGCCACTACGCGCAGCGACATGTTAAAAGAGCAAGTAGCGCAGTTTTTACAGCAACTAGAAAAGTACCAGCAACAAAAGCGTGCATTAACCACTGAGCAATCACAATTATTAAAAACACGCGATGAGCACAACACTGCGCTTGGAGTATTACATCAAAAGCAAAGTGTTTTAGCTGACGAACTGGCAAGGGCCGACGCCGCTTGCACACGCAGTAATACAGCATACAGCCAAGCTGCAGCGACACTTGAGCAATATAAAACACAAGCGCATCAAGCCACGTTAAAAGAGCAAAAAGCACACAGTGAGTGGCAGCTTAGTCAAACAAAGCTTAATCATGCTGAGCAAGCGCTCATTAGTGCGCAAGAAGAAGCGCAAGAGCTACAAGCGCAAATGGAAGCGTTACTAATACCTGAGCAAGAGCTCACTGAGCAAATAGCACAGCTTTTAATAAAACATCAGCAAGGTGAAGCGAGCTTAGATGTGTTACAAAAAAAGCTTAATGAGGCAAAGCAAACACTTATAAGCAAGCAAGCGAGTCTTAAGCACTCTCAAGGTGAGTTGGTGGCTTTGCAAGAACACCATCAAACGCTAAGCATTGAAGAGCAAAGCCTAATTATAAAAGCGCAGGCAGCACTTGAGCCGCTTGAAGAATTAAAGCAAAGTTTAAAAAGTGTTTTAGATACACTGCCTGATTCACTGAGTTTAAATGCAGCGCAAAATCAGATCAGTGGGCTTGTGCATCAACTAGATAAGCTAGGTCCGGTTAATTTAGCCGCAATAGATGAGTTTGAACAAGCTAAAGAGCGCAGTGATTACCTTAATAATCAACTTGAGGATTTAACCAAAGCGTTAAATACACTTGAAGGGGCGATACGTAAAATAGACAGCGAAACCAAAACACGCTTTAAAGCTACCTTCGATCAAGTAAACAAAGACTTTGCCGAGCTATTTCCAAAAGTATTTGGCGGTGGTAGCGCGTATTTAGAATTAACCAGTGACGATTTACTCGAAAGTGGTGTTAGTATAATGGCACAGCCGCCAGGTAAGAAAAATTCGACAATTCATCTGTTAAGTGGTGGAGAAAAAGCGCTGAGCGCATTATCATTAGTGTTTTCTATATTCAGGCTCAATCCAGCTCCATTCTGTATGCTGGATGAAGTAGATGCGCCGCTTGATGATGCTAACGTGGTACGCTTTTGCCGTTTGGTTGAAGAAATGTCACAATCGGTGCAGTTTATTTATATTAGTCATAACAAAATTGCGATGGAAATGGCAGGGCGTTTAACTGGCGTTACTATGGCAGAGCCAGGCGTATCACGCATGGTAGCAGTAGATATAGAACAAGCAGTGCAACTTGCACATACATAACAGTTTAATTTAAGCGTATTAGTGTTAATTAATACACGGGTTTAGGCATAACAAATAATAAAAGGTGAGGGGATGGCCGAAGAACTAAGATTGGTTTTAATTGTGATCAGTGTACTTGTCATAGGTGGCTTATTAGTACATGGTTTATGGTCAGTTAGAAAAAAAGACAGCCCAGAGGTAGCGCCTTCAGAGCGGGTTGAGCCAATGCAAGATACACCTTCGCATACACCTGTTGAACCTAAAGAGCCGGTTGTTGCCCAGCGAGATGAGCCGCAATTTGGCGAGCTAAACTTTGATGCAAACGAGCCGCAAATAGATACTAGTGTGGCGCAAACACCCATTGAAGATGACCTGCAAGTAGTCCAAGAGCCAGAGCTAGAACCAGAGCCAGAGAGCGAAAAAGAAGCGCCAGCAGATGTGTCTGACTTTGTTATTGTGCATATTCAAATGCCTGAGGGGCTAAGCATGCAAGGCAGTAAGTTATTGCCTGCAGTAAATACCTTAGGATTTAAATATTCAGAAGAAGGCTTTTTTAATCGCCACATAGACCCAGCAGGGCAAGGTCCAGTGTTATTTAGATTAGTAAATATGTATAATCCAGGTACGTTTGACATTGATAATATGGAACAATTTAGCACCGCAGGGGTTAGCTTATTTATGACTTTACCTTGTGAAAGCGATGGGCTTGCAGCGTTTAATATGTTACATAGCGCAGCTAAGAAAATTGCCGATGAATTTGGTGCACAAATTTTAGATGCCGAGCGTGAAGAAATGACCGTTGAGCGCGTTCGTCAATATGTTGAGCAGGTTCGTGCATTTTCTGCGTAATTTATACGCGTACATTATTTTTATTAAGCCACTTACCTAAAAGTGGCTTTTTTTATGTTTTTTGAGGTTTAAATGTCTAGCAGCATTAGTGAGCAAATTAATCATCTTCGTAGTACGTTAGAGCAACACAACTACAATTATTATGTCCTTGATACACCCAGTATTCCTGATGCAGAATACGATAGACTATTGCGCGAGTTAAGTGCCCTTGAAAGAGAAAATCCAGAATTTTTAACGCCTGATTCGCCTACTCAAAAGGTAGGAGGCGCAGCGCTGAGTAAATTTGAACAAGTAGCTCACCAAGTGCCCATGCTATCGCTTGATAACGCCTTTAGTGAAGAAGAATTTAGCGCTTTTAACCGCCGTATTAAAGAGCGTTTAATGAGCCAAGATGAGCTCACTTTTTGTTGTGAGCCTAAATTAGATGGCTTGGCTGTGTCGATTATTTACCGTGATGGTGTGCTTGTTCAGGCAGCAACGCGTGGCGATGGATTTACCGGCGAGAATATTACACAAAATGTAAAAACAATCCGAAATGTGCCTCTTAAGCTGCGTGGCGATTACCCTGCAGAGCTTGAAGTACGTGGCGAAGTATTTATGGATAGCGCTGGGTTTGAAAAACTAAACAGCGAAGCCGAAAAACGTGGCGAAAAAGTATTTGTTAACCCGCGAAATGCAGCCGCAGGTAGCCTACGCCAGCTTGATTCAAAAATTACTGCTAAACGCCCGCTAATGTTTTATGCATACAGCACCGGGCTGGTGGCTGAGGGTACAATCCCTGAGGATCACTACCAACAATTGGCAAAATTAACTGATTGGGGTTTACCGCTGTGTCCAGAAACAAAGTTAGTAGAAGGCACACAAGCGGCTTTAGATTACTACAGCGATATCTTAACGCGCAGAAGCGAGCTGAAATATGAAATTGATGGTGTAGTAATAAAAATAAATCAAAAAGCCTTACAAGAGCGTTTAGGGTTTGTTGCACGTGCACCGCGCTGGGCCATTGCTTATAAGTTTCCTGCGCAAGAAGAAATAACCCAGTTACTTGATGTTGAGTTTCAGGTTGGCCGCACAGGTGCTATAACACCCGTAGCGCGTTTAGAGCCTGTATTTGTAGGCGGTGTTACGGTATCAAATGCAACGCTTCACAACGGCGATGAAATAGCCCGCTTAGGTGTAAAGGTAGGCGATACAGTAATTATACGCCGCGCTGGCGATGTTATTCCGCAAATTACACAAGTAGTGCTAGAGCGCCGTCCAGATGATGCACGCGACATTGTATTTCCTGCCAGTTGCCCTATTTGTGACTCACACGTTGAAAAAGTAGAAGGCGAGGCCGTGGCTCGTTGTACCGGTGGCTTAGTGTGCCAAGCTCAGCGTAAACAAGCGATAAAGCATTTTGCATCACGCAAAGCGCTTGATATAGATGGCTTAGGCGACAAAATAGTTGATCAACTGGTTGATAGAGAGCTGGTAAAAACCCCCGCAGATTTATTTATATTAAAACAAGGTCACTTTGAGTCACTTGAGCGTATGGGCCCTAAGTCGGCTAAAAACTTAGTGGATGCGCTTGAAGTTGCAAAAACAACGACGCTTGCAAAGTTTTTGTATTCGCTGGGTATTCGTGAGGTTGGCGAGGCCACAGCGCAAAACTTAGCAAATCATTTTTTAACACTTGAAAAGGTAACCCACGCCAGTGTTGAAAGCCTTACGCAAGTGAGCGATGTAGGCGTTATTGTAGCAACGCATGTTCGTGGCTTTTTTGATGAGCAACATAATGTAGATGTGGTTAATGCTTTAATCGAACACGGCATTAATTGGCCAGCGCTAACGCCGCCTTCAGAGGATGAACAACCTTTAGCTGGGCTAACCTATGTATTAACAGGCACGCTTAATACTTTAAACCGAAACGATGCTAAAGCACGCTTACAACAGTTAGGTGCAAAAGTAGCCGGTAGTGTGTCGGCTAAAACAGATGCATTGGTGGCGGGCGAAAAAGCCGGCTCTAAATTAACTAAAGCACAAGATTTAGGCATAGACATACTTAGCGAAGATGACTTAATTGCACTGTTTGATAAGTACAATGCTTAGGGTAATAAAATGAGCCGATATGGACCCGAGTATTGGGATAAATACGGTAGCTACCGTACGCCAATTGCATTTCACCTAAGTTTATTGGTGTTACTACGGGCGTATTTTATTTGGGTTATAGCGGCGCTGAGTCGCCGCCCTGAGCTTGATTTAATGTCGTTATTTTTTAAATCTAAAAACGATTTTTTTATCGCAATTTCAATTGGTGCTATTGCGATTATGCCCACTTTTTTATTTTGCTTAAGACGCCCGCGGGACTCGCACCAACAAAGCGCGCGTTTAGCGATGGCATGGCGTTACATGCGCTGGCCGTTACTTGTGTGCGCAATAACCGACTTAAGCTGGTTAACAATACAAGCAGCACATAGTCATTACCGGTTTTCACTGTTTTTAGCTGTGCAAATGGTAATTGTGTTTTGGGTAATGTGGTACTTGGCAAAGAGTCGTTATTTAAAGGTGTTTTTTAACGATTGGCCAGAGCCTACCGAAAAAGCAGATGATAAAAACGCTAAATAAAAGGGAGCCAAATGGATAACATTAATAAAAAAATTGCCCTTGTAGTGCTTGGTATTGGCATTATTTTAGGTGCTTTGGTGCTGTTTACATCGTTAACTGATCATATTTGGTTTTCTGCCGTAATAGGGTTATGGTTATTTGTGTTTTGTTCATGTTGTTACAGGCTGACACCCGCCTTTAAAAAGCGCAATACGCTTGATAATTTTATTCAGCGCGATGCACAGCACTTAATGTTATTTAGTTTGGCAGGTTTTTTTGATAAAAAATTTGGCCCGCAATGGCTTGTTATTGGCAATATTGAACATATAGAAAGTAAGAACGATGAGCTTATTATTCATAGCAATAACGAGCGACAATTTAGTGTAAGTTTACCCGCACAAAAAAATGACATAGACGCCTATATGAAGCGCATACTTTCAGATCATGAAAAGCAAACTATTCGCTTTAGTTAGGGTCTGTTGAACTTTGTGGATTAAAGTTTGTTCAAACTAGGGGCTATTTAATCGCGGCGCGAGGTTTGTAACCTAGTGGGCTAAGTAAAAGCTGAGCAACAAAGAGTAAATAGCCCCTAGGAAGAACCCATTGGGCAGCGCCTGTTTGGCATTAATGCTACGTTATCGCCCAATTATGGGGAATAACTACACTGCATAGGCTCTGCCTTGCCTAAATACCAAACAGACTGCTGCAAATTTAACCTTAAAAGAACAACAGGCCCTAATCACTTATTAATACCTAAGGAGGCTATTATGCTTACTTGGAATGATGTTATAAATTTTGCCAATAATGGCAACCCTACGCCACGCGAAAAGGTTGTAAAAACAGACGCGCAATGGCAGGCAATGCTAAGTGATGAGCAATATTATGTGACACGTAAAAAGGGCACAGAACGCCCACATAGCTCTCAAAGTTGTACATTATTGGAACCAGGTAAATATGCATGTGTTTGCTGCGATAATTTACTTTTTGATGCCGATGAAAAGTTTGATAGCGGCACAGGTTGGCCATCATTTACGCAGCCTGCAACTGTCGATGCAATTGGTTATGTGAACGATTTAAGCCATGGTATGCAGCGCGTTGAAGTGGTGTGTAATGTGTGTGATGCACACTTAGGTCATATTTTTCCTGATGGCCCAGCACCGTCGGGTTTGCGCTACTGTGTAAATGCCGCTGCAATGAAAAAGCTCTAGGGTTTTATTTACTTAAGTTTTGTATATCGAGTTTCATTTCTTTTGCCATATGCAAAATTTTATCTAATCGCTGTGACTGATCTGGTTGCAAGGTAGCATTACTCAAAAGGGCGTAACACTTTTTGGCAAGAACTAAGTTAAAAGTGCCGCCTTTTTGTTTTGTTGAATCAAATAAACACTGTAATAAATTAAGAGCAATGCTTGGGTTGCGCGGCATTACTCTAAATGCTTGCGTAAACGCCTCTAACGCTGTATTTAATTGCCCTTTATTAAACTGCGTTACTGCATGGTTGTTAAGCTCTTTCGGGCCCATTTTAATATCGCGACGCTCACTTTGCTGCTGTTGAATGTAACGCAAGTAAGTCATATCACTCATATTGGGGTGGCGTTCACAGTGGCTAATTATTTGGCTGAATAAGGCTTGTGCTTTTTGGTGAAAACCCAGTTCGTGAAACGCTTTTGCTTTATCAAGCGCCCCATCTACAGAGCGTATTAACGTATCGTCATCATCGAGCTGCTCAATAAGACGCTTTGCTTTTTGGTGCTCGTCTTTTAAATAGTGCAAACGGGCATTGAGTACATCAATTTGAGATTGATTTGCGTTATTAGGAAACTGCTTTTTTAAATCATTGATATATTTATTAGTTTGGCGCGAAATACGTTGTATTTGATCTGTTTGATCGGTTGTTAGCGCAAAGTCTATACCGGCACGGGCAGCATTGAGATAAATATCGGGGCTGTCGTGAATAGAATGACGCGCGTAGCTGGCTATGTCTTTTTGGGTTAAATAGCTTTTTTCGTAATCGTGGTTTACTAACGAAACATTGCTTAACGATTTTTGTCTTTGAATATTACGGGGTGCAATATCCACTGCTTGGCTTAAAAAATCTTGTGCTAGCTCAAATTGGTTTAATTTTATTTCTAACCGGCCAAGTAAATCTAAAGCAACTAAACGTGTTTCATGACGTTCAAGCATGGTTTTTAACATACGTTGAGCCAGTATATGCTCATTGTTAGCAATCAACGCTTCTACTAAACCCACTTTGGCCCAGGCAAATTTTTGTATATCTAGCACCGAGGTAAAAAAGTCTTTAGCTTCTTCACTGCGGTTTAACCTAAGCAACGCATCACCTTTTAAGCGCAGTAGAATAGGACTATATATATTGTTTTTTTTATTTAAAGCGGCATCGATTACTTTGATAGCTTTAGAGTCGTTGCCATCATCTATTAAAGTATAAATACTCTGTAGCTCATTTTTACGTTTTAAAATACGCTCAATCCGCGTTTTTAACTCTTGTACTGTAAATGGCTTTACTAAGAAATCGTCGGGTTGAAGCTCTAAAACGCTATGTACTAGCGCACCGCTGGTTTCTGCAGAAATAAAAATAAACGCGGTGGAGTTTTTTATCAGTTGTTTAACTCTGAGTTCTTCGTAGAGTTGGTAGCCGTCTTGGTGTTTGCTTAAATTAAACGAACATACAATTAAATCAAATTGCTCCGCCAAACATTGCTCTTTTGCTGCAATTGCATGATCGGCAAAGTACAACTGCCGAAAGCCAAGCCTTTCTAGCGACTGTTTCATATAGCTTTGAGCGAGAGGCTGCTCTTCCACTATCAGTATTTTGGCTTTGGCGTAGATCTTAGTTGGCATTGGCTTGAATGTTGTTTGATTTATCACAGACTATAATCAACAGTTTAGCTGCTTACAAGGGAATTTAACTATTAGCCGAGGTTATTAGAAGATTAAATTATTTCAATACCTTTAGCTGGCTTAATATCACCTGGCTTGAACCAGTGACCCTCGCCATTGTTTGTAAAGGGGGTGATGCTCTTTTGCTTACAGCTGGGTTAACTACCTAAATAGGGGGTTTTATCATAATTGATCAGAAGAGGTTAAATTTAGATACTTTAGAAATGCTTATATGTGGTGGGTGACTACTTAGCTTAAACTGGTGACCCTTGCCATTATTTGTAAAGGGCGGCGATGCTCTTTTTCTACAGCAGGGTTAATTACCTAGATAGAGTTTTTATAATAATTATTCAGAATAGGTTATATGTGGTGGGTGATACTGGACTTGAACCAGTGACCCTCGCCATTATTTGTAAAGGGTGGCGATGCTCTTTTGCTTATAGCTGGGTTAACTACCTAAATAGGGGTTTTTATGATAATTGGTAAGAGGAGGTTAAATTTAGATACTTTAGAAGTGGTTATATGTGGTGGGTGACTACTTAGCTTAAACTGGTGACCCTTGCCATTATTTGTAAAGGGCGGCGATGCTTTATAATAAACAGTAAGAATAAGTAAGGTGGTTTATATGTGGTGGGTGATACTGGACTTGAACCAGTGACCCTCGCCTTGTAAGGGCGATGCTCTCCCAACTGAGCTAATCACCCACA
>NZ_LKDW01000039.1 GCF_001401805.1 Pseudoalteromonas sp. P1-25 | reverse complement strand
CTTGTAGAAGAACCTGAACTTGTAGAAGAACCTGAGCTTGTAGAAGAACCTGAACTTGTAGAAGAACCTGAGCTTGTAGAAGAACCTGAGCTTGTAGAAGAACCTGAACTTGTAGAAGAACCAGAGCTTGTAGAAGAACCAGAGCTTGAAGATGAGCCTGGCCTTGTAGAAGAACCTGAGCTTGAAGATGAGCCTGAGCTTGTAGAAGAACCTGAACTTGTAGAAGAACCTGAGCTTGAAGAAGAACCTGAGCTTGAAGATGAGCCTGAGCTTTTAGAAGAACCTGAGCTTGAAGATGAACCTGAACTTGTAGAAGAACCAGAGCTTGAAGATGAGCCTGATCTTTTAGAAGAACCAGAGCTTGAAGATGAGCCTGAGCTTGTAGAAGAACCTGAACTTGAAGATGAACCAGAGCTTGTAGAAGAACTAGAGCTTGTAGAAGAGCCAGAGCTTGAAGATGAGCCTGATCTTTTAGAAGAACCTGAGCTTGAAGATGAGCCTGATCTTTTAGAAGAACCTGAGCTTGAAGATGAACCAGAGCTTGTAGAAGAATCTGAACTTGCAGAAGAATCTGAACTTGCAGAAGAACCAGGGCTTGTAGAAGAACCTGGACTTGTAGAAGAACCTGAGCTTGAAGATGAACCAGAGCTTGTAGAAGAGCCTGAGCTTGAAGAAGAGCCTGAGCTTCTCGAGGAGCCTGAGCTTCTCGAGGAGCCTGAGCTTGAAGAAGAGCCTGAGCTTAGTGATGATTTGCTTGAAAACACCGTCTTCACAGATAGTTCAGAAACATTACTTGACCCAGAAGATGCGCAGGGTGAGTACACTGACGATACCCTAAAAAGTGTTGATGAATTACTCAGTGAACTAGAGCAAGCTACAGACGAAGACTATGTTGAAAACCCTGATTGGGCACTTGATGACCTTGATGATGATATTGAAGAGGTAGAGGTCGATTTAGGTGACGATCCGCTAGATTCACAGGAAACACCAGCGAATCCGCTTTTAGATACTCAACCTGAAAATGAGGTTGTAAATGATACACTCAGCGATGATATAGACTTTTCAGATGAGAAGAGAGACGCGTTAGATGTAACAGAACAACAGCAATACTTACCTGATGAGTTATTGGGCGATGAGCTTGATGGTGAGGCTACAGGCATGCAGCCAAGCCAAGCTGAACAAGACTTAGCAAACGCACTTTCGGGCAATGAATTAGATAGCCTAGAAGACGACTTTGATGATGAATTACTCATTGATAATGATTTTTCAGAGCTGGAATTAGAGCCACAGCTTGCCGCTGAAGAAATCGGTGAAGATGATAGCCGGGCTCAAACGGATTTATCGGCGGATGAATTAACGGATGTCGCAAGCGAGCTAGATTTACCTGAAAATACGGATGAAGACAAAGGGGTTTTCGATGACGATTTACTGCAAAGCATTGATGGGTTAGACGAAGAGCTTAATGCATTATTAGATGAGCAAGTCACCCCAAGCGAAGAGCTTGATGAATACCCTGAATTAGAGCTTGATAACGACGATTTTGATTTAGATGATCAGCAATCATATAGTCCCCAAGAGTTGCAAGGTGATGAACTTGATGGACAGTCAAGCGGTATGGCCCCAAGCCAAGCTGAGCAAGATTTAGCGAATGCACTTGCTGGTAATACTGGTATTGATGCATTAGATGCTGACTTAGATGACGAGCCGCTGATTGACGATGATGTTGAGACACCTCTCTCGCAAGAGGAGTCTTTCAGTGAAGAGCAGATTACGGACAGCAAGCAAGAACAGCCTGATTTTGACGATGCAATTTTAGAACAAGCACTTTCTGAAGACGTTGAAGATGAAATAACAAACTCGCAGATAGAAGCTGAGCTAACGCAAGCTCCTGATGAGCAAACTAATGAAGAGGTTATACCCGACGAGCAGCTAGACGATGAGTTTATGGCTGATCTAACGCAAACCGATTTTGATGCGTTACTCAGTGAACTAGCTGAACCAGATGAGTTAAATTTAGAGGACAGCAGTGAATTTGACGTCGATTTCGATAGCTTACTTAATGAAGATTTAGATAGTGAGATTGAAACGAAAGCGGTTCAAGATAACCCTATACAAGATACAGA
Source organism: Pseudoalteromonas sp. P1-25 (assembly GCF_001401805.1). Taxonomy (GTDB): domain Bacteria; phylum Pseudomonadota; class Gammaproteobacteria; order Enterobacterales; family Alteromonadaceae; genus Pseudoalteromonas. The sequence goes on along the minus strand of NZ_LKDW01000039.1, from coordinate 33,539 downwards.
GCAGCCTACTGCCGACGATTTCGTTGATATTGATGCGCTACTCGAACAAAGTGACGACTCGGTACTTGAGCACGAACCTTATGACGAAGTTAATATGGATGTAGGGTTAGGTGATTTTGAATCCTTACTTGCTGGAGACAACCCTACAGATGTTGACTTAGAGAGCGGTGGTTATTCTGCCAAGCTCGATTTGGCAAGGGCGTATATTGAAATTGACGACTTTGACTCAGCATTAAAAGTGATTGAAGATGTTATTGAAAGTGGCCCTGAAGATGTGCAAGAAGAAGCCCAAAGCTTAAAAGCAAAATTAAAGTAGCGTTGTAAACGCGATTTGAGCCGCAATAAGGTAATTATTGCGGCTTTTTTGTAGGTATTTATTGGATCACAACACACTGGCTTTTATTGCACCGCGAGATAGCATAAAATGCCTCGTTCATTAGCACAGTAGGTAAAGCAGTAATTATGCGAGTAGCACTTGGAGTTGAATACAACGGCGCGCGTTACAGTGGGTGGCAACGCCAGTCTCACGTAAATAGCGTACAACAAGAAGTAGAAAAAGCGTTATCGCGCATTTGTAATCATCCGGTTGAAATAGTGTGCGCGGGGCGCACAGATGCTGGGGTGCATGGCACTGGCCAAGTTATCCACTTTGAAACTCATGCTCCGCGTGAAATGGTGGCGTTTACCATGGGGATGAATACGCTACTGCCTAAAGACATAGCAATTCGTTTTGCACAGCCCGTAAGTGAAGACTTCCATGCACGTTTTAGCGCAACAGCGCGTCGTTACCGTTATGTTATTTATAATTACGCCTACAGGGGCGCAGTGATGAATGAAGGGGTTACACATTTTCATCATCCACTTGATGAAACAAAAATGCAAGAAGCGTGTCAGTACTTAATTGGTGAGCATGACTTTACTTCTTTTAGAGCACTGCATTGCCAAGCTAATACAGCAAACAGAACAATTCATCATTTATCGGTACAGCGACAGGGTGATTACGTTATTATTGATATTAAAGCGAATGCTTTTTTACACCATATGGTGCGCAATATTACCGGTTGTCTAATGGATATAGGCTTACATAAACATCAGCCAGTGTGGTTAAAAGAGCTATTAGATTTAAAAGAGCGCGCTAAAGCCAGTGCCACGGCAAAAGCGGCAGGGTTGTACTTAGTGGATGTTGATTACCCAGCGCATTTTAACATTCCTAAAACGCCGTTAGGGCCATTATTTTTACCTGATACGGAATGTTAGTGCTGAATTTATAAGCGTTTATCTAACTACTAAGACCAGTTTTTTATACCGTGTTTGTGTAATTCATGTTTTAATTGAAAAAATCTGTCTGCTACTTATTAGCAGGCTCGCGACACAGAACAGCATTAAGAGAGTTGCAAATGAGTTGGTTAGAAAAAATCTTACCTAAAACGACTAAGTCATCAGGTCGTAAAGAAATTCCAGAGGGCGTTTGGGCTAAATGTACAGCTTGCGATTCAATTTTATATAAAGCTGAACTAGAGAAGTCATTAAACGTATGTCCTAAATGCGACCACCACATGCGTGTGAGCGGCCGTAAGCGTTTAGAGCACTTTTTAGATGAAGCCGACCGCACAGAGCTAGGTACTGAGCACGAGCCTAAAGATGTATTAAAGTTTAAAGACTCAAAAAAATACTCAGATCGTATTAGCGCAGCCCAAAAAACAAGTGGCGAAAAAGACGCATTAGTAGCGATGAAAGGCCGCTTAAAAGGTATTCCTGTTGCAGCGGTTGCTTTTGAATTCTCATTTATGGGTGGTTCAATGGCTTCGGTTGTAGGTGCACGCTTTGTTGATGCCGTAGACCAATGTTTAGAGCACAACATGCCATTAGTGTGTTTTTCAGCTTCAGGTGGTGCACGTATGCAAGAAGCACTTATGTCGCTTATGCAAATGGCTAAAACCAGTGCTGCACTTGCTAAAATGAGCGAAAAAGGCCTGCCGTTTATATCAGTTATGACCGACCCAACCATGGGCGGTGTATCAGCATCACTTGCGATGTTAGGTGATATAAACGTTGCAGAGCCAAAAGCCTTAATTGGTTTTGCTGGTCCGCGCGTTATTGAACAAACAGTACGTGAAACTCTGCCTGAAGGTTTTCAGCGTAGTGAGTTCTTATTAGAGCACGGTGCGATAGACATGATTGTTGACCGTCGCGAAATGCGTGACACGTTAGCACGTGTGCTTGCTAAATTTATGAACTTGCCTTCTACTGAACAAGAGCATAGAGTAGCGTAAATTTCAGCTTTACTGATTACACGCTATGACAAATATAATTCCTAGCCAATCATCAAGCCTTGATGATTGGCTTTGTTATTTAGAGAGTGTTCACCCTGCAAATATTGAAATGGGCCTCGAACGCGTCGCTACTGTTGCAAACAACATTGGCTTATTAAACACTTCCAGCAAAATCATTTTGATTGGCGGCACAAACGGCAAAGGGACAACAGCACGCTGTTTAGAGTCTTTATTGTTGGCTCAAGGTTATTCTGTTGGCACTTATGCCTCTCCTCATTTAATTAAATACAACGAGCGTGTGCGCATAAATGCTCAAGAGCTTGAAGATCAATACCATGTTGATGCCTTTAACACGCTAGAGCAAGGTCGCGGTAGCACGGCACTGACGTATTTTGAGTATGGCACTCTTGGTGCATTGGCTATTTTTAAGCATTTTGAGGTTGATTATGTGCTGCTTGAAGTTGGTTTGGGTGGGCGTTTTGATGCCACCAATATCGTTACACCTTATGCAAGTGTGATCACCACTATCGATTTAGATCACAAAGAATACCTAGGCGATACACGCGAGCTGGTTGCTTATGATAAAGCAGGTATATTTCGTGAAAATACGCCAGCTATTATTGGTGATTTGAACATACCCCACACTATGACCGATTACGGCACTGAGATTAAAGCCAATATGGTTATATCGGGCACTGATTTTATATTCAAAGAGCACCCAGCGCATTTCACATGGCAATATAAGCATTATGATCTGGCGTTAGACAAACCAGCAATTCCTGCACAAAATGCCGCAACTGCTTTAACTACTTTAGCAGCGTTAAATTTACTACCAAGCGATGAGGTAATTAAACGTTGTTTAGCTAATTTAGTTGTTGAGGGCCGATTTCAGCAACTCAATACTACACCTTTAGTGTTTACTGATGTTGCGCACAATCCCGAATCTGCTCGTTATTTAGCACTAAAGCTTGCAAGCTATAAAGATAAAGGCTTTAAAATTCATGCATTAGTCGCTATGCTTGCTGATAAAGATAAAGCGGGTGTACTTAAAGAGGTAAGCTCTGTAATTGATCAATGGTCTCTTACTAGCTTACACATACCACGTGGCGATAACGTTGAAAATATGGCCGCCGCGTTGCAAACAATACCTCATACAGGCACGCATGAACGCTATAATAGTGTGCACGATGCGCTTAATGTAATTATGCCTACACAGCAAAGTGATACGCTTTTAATTGTGTTTGGGTCATTTTTTACTGTTGCAGATGCTATAAACTACTTTAAAAAATAGAGAGAAAGTCGGTGAACTCAGGTTTTATAAATCGTTTAGTTGGAACCAGTATTGTGGTGATCGCAGCAATTGTGTTTATTCCTAATATACTCGATGGCGAAAAGGTCCACTATAAAGAGGGCTTTAAAGCTATTCCTGAACGCTCTGAGTTTAAAACTATCGACCTTCAAGAGTCTATAGATGAAAAAGTAGCGCAAGCCGAGCCCTTAAAGCAAGCGCCAATAGAGAATGTAGCTGCTGATGACGACGTGCTCACAAGCCAAGAAAGCAAATTCGCGGTAGATCGAGAAGTAGTCGAGGGCAGCATAGAAGGTGAGAGTGTGCCAAGCAAACCTGTTGCTAAAGTGCCAGAGCCTGTCAAAGCCAACCCTATTGCGCCACGCAAGAGTGAAGAAAACCTCACTGATATGGCCTATGTAATTCAGCTTGGTAGCTTTTCTCATGCGGCTAATGTAAAGGCTTTACAAGCAAAGCTCAAAGCAAAAGGCTTTAAAACGTTTACAAAGCCCATCAAAACGCCTAATGGTACATTGACTAAAGTGTTTGTGGGTCCTTCGCTTGATAAGGCTGAGCTTATTAAAAAGTTACCTGAGCTAAAAGCGCTGACCAAGCTCAACGGCAAAGTAACGCAATATACCGTCACTCACTGATTTTTAAAGGCCTTACTTAGTAAGGCCTTTTTAATTTAGCGCTAAAAAACACACCTCTTAAATGTTAATTTTTTGTATTAGATAGTTGCTGGTTATCTCCCGCTTTAACTTGCATATTTAGGAGGTTTGGGTATAGAATGCGCCCCAAAATAGCGACTAATTGGTTAATATGATCTGGGTTGATTACGCCATTCTTGGCATCATTGCACTGTCTACCATCATAGGTTTAATACGCGGCTTCGTTAAAGAAGCTATGTCATTAGCAGTATGGGGTTGCGCATTTATCATCTCTAGTTTGTTCTACCAATATTTAGCTTCCTTCCTAACAAGTATTTCTGAACCCCTTTTAAGAAATGCGGCGGCCATTGCCATACTCTTCTTTGCGACGCTACTGTTAGGCGGTTTACTAAACTACATTTTAGGTGAGCTTGTACAGCGTACTGGTTTATCTGGCACCGATCGTGTCTTTGGCATTGTTTTTGGTGCGCTACGAGGCGTGTTGGTCGTGAGCGCGTTACTCTTCTTTCTTGATGCTTTTACTGGTGCACCAAACACGCACTGGTGGGGCAATTCTATTTTGATTCCAGAATTTGGCTTTGTTGTTGAATGGTTTTTTTCGTACCTAGAAAACAACTCGAGCTTTTTAAATTCAGTAAACCGTTAATCGGCGAGGATAAATTACATGTGTGGTATCGTTGGGATAGTCGGAACATCTCCTGTTAATCAGGCGATTTATGATGGCTTAACTGTTTTGCAGCACCGAGGTCAAGATGCCGCGGGCATCATTACCATTGAAAACAATACGTTCAGCTTGCGCAAAGCAAATGGCCTAGTAAAGGATGTGTTTCACACCCGCCATATGAAGCGACTACAAGGCACAATTGGTATTGGCCACGTTCGTTACCCTACTGCTGGCTCGTCAAGTTCATCTGAAGCGCAGCCGTTTTATGTTAATTCACCATTTGGTATTGCGCTTGCGCACAATGGTAACTTAACGAATGCTGAAACGCTCAAGCAGCAATTATTTTCAGAAGCGCGTCGCCATGTTAATACAACGTCAGACTCAGAAATACTGCTTAATATTATGGCGCATGAGCTGAGTAAATCTGACAAATTACATTTAGACGCTGAAGATATATTCACCGCAGTAACCGAAGTAAACAACAAGGTTACAGGTGGCTACGCCGCTATTGCGATGATTATTGGTCACGGTGTTTTAGCATTTCGTGACCCTAATGGTATTCGCCCGCTGGTATTTGGTAAGCGTGAAACGCCTAAAGGCACTGAGTACATGTTTGCATCAGAAAGCGTAGCACTAAAGCCTGACGGCTTTGAATTTGTGCGAGATGTAGCGCCAGGTGAAGCTATTTATGTGACTGAAGACGGTCAATTTCATTCACAAAGTTGTGCAGAAAAAGCCTCTTATGCGCCCTGTATTTTTGAGTTTGTTTATTTCGCTCGCCCTGATTCAACCATCGATCGTATGTCGGTTTACGCAACGCGTGTAAACATGGGTACTAAACTGGGTGAAAAAATTGCGCGTGAGTGGAGCGATAAAGACATTGATGTAGTTATCCCAATTCCTGAAACCTCATGCGATGTAGCATTAGAAATTGCCCGCATGCTTGATTTACCTTACCGCCAAGGCTTTGTTAAAAACCGTTATATTGGTCGTACATTTATCATGCCAGGCCAAGAAATGCGTAAAAAGTCAGTGCGTCAAAAGCTAAATGCGATTGACCGTGAATTTAAAGGTAAAAACGTTTTACTGGTTGATGATTCAATTGTGCGCGGTACTACTTCTGCGCAAATTGTAGAAATGGCCCGTGAAGCCGGAGCAAAAAATGTGTATTTTGCCTCAGCCGCTCCTGAAATCCGCTTCCCGAATGTGTATGGTATTGATATGCCCTCTGCAGCAGAGCTTATTGCACATGGCCGCGAAGTTGAAGACATTAACCAAAGCATCAGTGCTGATGGCTTAATTTTTCAATCGCTAAACGATTTAATTGAAGCGGTGAGCCAAGAAAACCCAGAAATTACTAAGTTTGAAACCTCTGTATTTGATGGGCAGTACATTACCGGCGATATTGATCAAGATTACCTAAATCATATTGATCAACTACGTAACGACTCGGCTAAAAGCAACCGCGAAAATGCCATGTCATCAGGCCTTGAAATACATAATCAAGATGCCAACGAAGCTGACTAATGTGTAACTAAACATAATCGACATAAAAAAAGGAGCTAATTAGCTCCTTTTTTGCGAAGGAAAGGGAACACTTCATATCAAACAACGTGGTTGATTAGGTAAACATTGGACTCACAATACCGTTAGTCCAAAGAATTGCGGTTACAGCTAAAATTATTACCAATAAAATTAGCCCGCAGGTGACAACAGAGCTGGCATAAATAAAGCCGCGCTCTTGCGGAATATGCATAAGTATTGGCACGCCCGTATACAGTAAGTACACCGAGTAGGCTAGGGCAATCATACCTACGCAAACAACAAACCACAGCTCAGGTAAAAAAGCGGCTAAGGCCGACATAAACACAGGTGTAGCAGTATAAGCGGCAAGCTCAAGCGTTTGTGTAAACGTAGGTTTAGCACCAAATGTAACGGCCATCCAATGGGCTAAATAGGCCAAAGCAAACACTCCGGCTATTAACGCACCATACATAGCCACGGCAATTAGCAGTGCGCTTTCATGCGTTAAAAATACTGGGTTGCCTGCACCAATACTCCAGCCTAAATACACCGATGAGTAATACCCCATAATCGATGGAAATAATGCAATAAGTAAAATATGCGACAAGCTGTAAGTTAGGCTTTCGTGGCGGTTATCTATTGTTTGCCATTCTTCGAGTGGATGAGCATAAATGCCCCACAGGTGATTCAGTATCATAGCGGTACTCCATAAAAGGAACGGTTTACTGTTGGGTATAATTTATTTTTAGTTTGTTTTTTATACAGCACTTATATTTATGGTTTAGTTCAGAGACAAAGTCAAGTTAACTGCTTATTAACATTTTAAGTCAGTTGTTTTTGCTTGTTTTATTCTTCGTTATTTTTCGTGTTAAAATGGCGTTTTATTATTTGAAGTAACGAGCATCCCTGTGCCACATAGCGAACTTTTAGCCCCTATTAATAATTTTTTATTGTGCGAAACCCCGAATGCCTGGGTAGATGAAGCAGTAAAAAAAGAGAATTTATCGGTTATCTTAATCGACCATTTAATTTGTGAGTTAAAAGCAGCGCAAAGTGCAATGTTTTTAATCCGTAAGTACGCGGTCGATAAAGACAGCAGTGATGCATTACTCGAATGGCTAAAACCTTTTGAAACACTTATTTATAAGCGTGAAGGCAATTGGCGAGATTTGGCGGCTAAAAATAAACTGACAAAATCTATTATTCCAAAGTCAAACTCGCCATACGGGCAAGATTTAATTGATAAAATGGTGATGCTAATAAAAGAAGAGTTACATCACTTTTACCAAGTGCTCGAAATAATGGACGAATATGGCGTAGAGTACCGAAGTATCACACCGTGTCGCTATGCTAAGGGGATGCTACGTAACGTTAAAACGTTTGAACCTAATGCTCTCGTCGATAAGCTTATTGTAGGCGCTTATATTGAGGCTCGCTCGTGTGAGCGTTTTGCAAAGCTTGCGCCGCATGTTGATAAACGCTTAGGCGATTTCTATATTTCGTTGCTTCGCTCTGAGGCACGCCATTATCAAGATTACTTAACACTGGCACAAGAAATTGCTGATTTTGATATTACTGAGCGAGTCGACTTTTTTGGTAAAGTTGAGGCTGATTTAATTACCAGCCCCGATGAAGACTTTAAGTTTCACAGTGGTGCACCTGCACAAGTCACTAACTAAATCGGTGCTATTTGCTCTTCAAGCGCACTGGCTAGTTTGGTGCGCTACTTCTTTCTATAAAGTCTATAAGTTCAAGTGCTGCACTTTGAGAAAAACCATGTTTCATCAACACTTTTTTTGCGGTGCCATTGTATAAAATAGCGGTAAAGCCTTGCTCAAGTGCGTCCCTTTTATGTTTTGCATTAGGGTCAGATTTGGGAAACATTACATGGAGTTGGTGGTGCTCTAAATCCGGCGAAATATATTCAACTTGTGGCGCGCCGGGCTCATTAAGCTTTTCGGTGTTTTTTAACCAATATTCCCCCACTTCTTTAGTGCCTGCAACTAAGTCTATCCGTCCTTTTTGTAGCATGTATAAACTATTAATTAACCCACGAGTGGAGGTTACAGCCAGGCCATTACTTTCAGAAAAAGCCTCGCTAACTGCATAGCCAACGCCTTTACAAATACTGTATGGCTGTAAAGAGTTCATACTGCCGTCATAGTTTATTTGCCTGCCTTTGAGCTTAAATAAGCCGACATATACGTTAGCCAGCGGGCGTGAGTAGTAAAAAAGCTCAGTGCGAGATTGTGTAAAAAAAGCGCCTAAAATTGCATCTTTTTTATTTATTTTGGTTAGCTTTAGGGCTCTGTTCCAACTGGTAAACTCTATATCGTTATCAATATTTTGATTTATTAAAGCCGCTTTAATTAAGGCTGTCACCCAACCATTATCCATTAATCGCTCACCAATATAAGGAGGAGAGTTTTCAGCGACGAGTTGCCAATTTTCAGAGGCGTACCCTTTGGAAAAAATGCAACAAAGCAATAAGCAAAAAATAGCTTTATTCATATATCCTTATCCTATTACCAAAAAGTACTTAAATAATAGTCAGGATTTGAGATTATGCGAAGGGCGTATTAATAAGTTTTTGACTGTCTGGTGTAACCACTAAGTATGAGCCCTGAGTATACCAATCTCCAAGCACAGTGCGTGTTAGTGTTTGCTTACCTACAGTGTACTTATGCACATTAGGGCGATGCGTGTGCCCGTGTATCATGTTGCTCACATTGTGTTTTGCAAACATCGCCAGTACGGCGTCATCAACTACGTCTAAAACTTCTATGGGTTTGTCGGCTTGACTTAATTTACTTTTTTCTCTGGCATTACGCGCAATTTTTTTTCTGTAGCAAAGTGGCATTGCTAACATTAATTTAGGCCACCACCAGCCACGGCTTTTTTTGCGAAACTTTTGATACTCTATATCTTGAGTACACATTTCATCACCGTGCAAAATAACAGTGGGTGTGCCATACAAATCTATAACCGTTTGCTCGTTTAGCAATACCATACCAGCGCGTTTAGCGTATTGCTCACGCATAATAAAATCACGATTACCATGTATAAAGTACACTGGAGTTCCGCCATCTTTAACGGCTTTTAAATGTTTTGCAACTTCACTGGCCAATTCTGTTACGTAGTCATCCCCAACCCATACTTCAAAAAAATCACCTAAAATATACAGTGCATCTACGGGCTTACCGATAATATGCGTATTTATAAAGCGATAAAAGGCCTCGCTAATATCTGGGCGGTTTTCACTTAGATGTAAATCTGCAATAAAGTAGGTTTGAGAAGTCATAAAGGCATCTAGTTAGGTTAAATAAAAGCGGGCGAATACATTAATGTACCATGCCCGCTTAATTACTCAGTGTAAGAGTGAACGTTTAGCTTACAGTAACGTTTTCGATGATTACATTTTCAAGCGGTACATCTTGGTGAAAACCAGCGCTGCCTGTTGCTACACCTTTAATTTTATTTACTACGTCCATGCCCTCAACTACTTCTGCAAATACGCAGTAACCCCAGCCTTGCGACGTTTCGCTGCTGTGGTTTAAAAAGTCGTTGTCGTTAACATTAATAAAGAATTGGGCCGTTGCTGAATGTGGATCAGGCGTACGTGCCATTGCTAATGTACCTACTTTATTAGATAGGCCATTATTAGCTTCGTTTTGAATTGGGTCGTTAACGTCTTTTTGTTCCATACCAGGTACAAACCCACCGCCTTGCACCATAAAGCCGTCAATTACGCGGTGAAAAATAGTGCCGTTGTAAAAACCTGAGTTTGCGTACTCTAAAAAGTTTTTAACTGTGTTTGGAGCTTCTTGCTCAAACATTTTAATGGTGATGTCACCAAAATTAGTGTGTAGAACAACCATGTGGTTTCCTATATCTGGTTTAATTAGTCGCGCTATTTTATCTTAGTTAACTAAGATAAACAAAGTGCTTGTTCAATATATCCAAAGCTGCTCAGGGTATATACTTGTGCGTTTTACAGGGGGCTAATATCGAGGTGGTATTTTGTCGTTGTTGTATTTTCTCTCAATATGTAGCTATGCACAGAACAAAAGCCCGTTGAGCAATAAACAGGGTGATTTAAAACCGATTTTACAGTGTTATTAATTTTAACAACAGAACCTCTCTGACACACAATCAAGGCCTAACCTAAATTGGTTTTAATTCCAGCTTAAACAACTGTATTGAAGAGGTTTGGGTATAAAAAGCGCTAGAGCGGGGGCTTTTCAAGTGTTAACATAGCCAACTCAGCAAACAGTCAAGGACTTAAAGTAAATGGTACAAATATACAACACACTCACGCGACAAAAAGAGCAGTTTAAACCTATGGTCGAAGGCAAAATCGACATGTACGTGTGTGGTATCACCATTTATGATTTTTGTCATATCGGTCATGCGCGTACATTTGTCGGGTTTGATGTTATTGTCCGCTATCTTCGCCATCTTGGTTACGACTTAAAATACGTACGTAATATTACCGACGTAGATGATAAAATAATTAAACGCGCAAACGAAAATGGCGAGTCAATTAATGACCTAACTTTGCGTATGACCAAAGCCATGCACGAAGACTTTGATAGCCTAAACATGTTGCGCCCAGATATTGAACCGACGGTTACAAACCATATGGACGAAATCATCGAAATGGTTGAACGCTTAATTGCAAAAGGCCATGCGTACGTAGCAAACGACGGCGACGTGCTTTTTGATGTTTCTACGTTTGAACAGTACGGTGCACTATCGCAACAAGATTTAAGTATGCTCCAAGCAGGCTCTCGCGTAGAAGTTGCACAAGATAAAGACGATCCGCTTGATTTTGTATTGTGGAAAAAAGCAAAAGCAGGCGAACCTTCTTGGTCATCACCGTGGGGAGAAGGGCGCCCAGGTTGGCATATAGAATGTTCAGCAATGAGCTCAAAGCATTTAGGCGAGCATTTTGATATTCACGGTGGCGGCTCTGACTTACAGTTTCCGCACCATGAAAACGAAATTGCCCAATCATGCTGTGCAAACAATGGTAAGTATGTAAATACGTGGATCCACACCGGTATGGTACAAGTAAATAAAGAAAAAATGTCTAAATCATTAGACAACTTTTTTACTGTGCGTGAGGTATTAAAAACATATGATGCTGAATCGGTTCGTTACTTTTTAATATCAGGGCATTACCGAAGCCAGCTAAATTACTCACAAGAGAATTTAGATCAAGCACGCTCATCACTTGAACGTATTTACACAGCACTTCGTGGTGTAGAGCCATTAGCGTGCGACATTGAAAGCAATGAGTACGTGGCTAAATTTAGAAAAGCGATGAACGATGACTTTAATACACCAGAGGCGTTACCGGTTTTATTTGAACTGGCTAAAGAGCTTAACCGTGTTAAAGACACCGATACACAGCAAGCAGGGCAATTAGCATTTGTGCTACGCAGCATAGGCGAAGTACTTGGCGTTGCTCAGCAAGCACCAGAATCGTTTTTGCAAGGTGGGCAAGATGATGATGAAGTAGCCACTATCGAAGCGCTGATTGTAAAACGTAACGAAGCGCGCGCAAATAAAGACTGGGCCGCCGCTGATGAAGCACGTGATGCACTCAATGCACTCGGTGTTGTGCTTGAAGACTCAGCCGGTAAAACAACGTGGCGTAAAGCGTAAACGTGTTAAAATAGTTTTTAAACTAAAAAGGGCTGCCAGCTGGCAGCCCTTTTTATTGGTATCAGTTAAATGCTTAACTGTGGTATTTTTCACATGCTTCAAGTGTGTTTTCAATCAAACTTGCTACAGTCATTGGCCCAACACCACCTGGTACAGGAGTAATAAAATCAGCTTTTTGCTCTGCAATGCTATACTCAACATCACCGACTAATTTACCTGTATCTAAACGGTTAATACCTACATCAATCACAATCGCGCCTTCTTTTACCCAATCGCCCGGAATAAATTCAGGTTTACCTACGGCCACTACTAATAAATCTGCACGGCGAACATGGGTTTCTAAATCTTGTGTAAATTTATGGCATACCGTTGTAGTACAGCCGGCAAGTAGTAACTCAAGCGACATAGGGCGACCAACAATATTAGAGGCGCCAACCACTACCGCATGCATTCCCTTGTAACGCACGCCTGTTGAATCAAGTAAGGTGATAATCCCTTTTGGTGTACATGGGCGAAGCGCCGGCATACGTTGCGCTAAGCGACCAATATTGTACGGGTGAAAACCGTCTACATCTTTATGGGGTGTAATGCGTTCTAAAATCTTTTCTGCATCGAGGCCTTCAGGTAGCGGTAGTTGTACTAAAATACCATCTACTTCGCCATCGTTATTTAGCTCATCAATTAATGCTAGTAGTTCTTCTTCGCTGGTTTGCGCAGGTAAATCAAATGACTTTGAAATAAATCCTACTTCTTCACACGCTTTGCGCTTAGAGCCAACGTAAACTTGGCTTGCAGGGTCAAGCCCTACCAGTACTACTGCTAAACCAGGTGCACGTAAACCGTTTGCAACGCGCTCGCTTACGCGCTCAGCCACTGCACTACGTACTTGTTTTGCGATTGCCTTACCATCAATGATGTTTGCCGTCATGGGGGACCTTTAATTGGGGTTAAATAAACTTCGATACTTATATTTTAAAAGCACCAGCATATAAAGTGGGGTGTATGCAAAAAATTAATTTTATTAATGCTTTTTTAATATGCAGGCTATTTTCGCAGAAAAGGCCCGAAGCGCCAAGGTGCTTTTAAGTTATAAACCGGTGTTTTCAAAAAAAGCGTCTAAATTTCAGCTGGATTTTGCAATATTTAACCATTATGAACTAAAAATGACCGATTGATTTATTTTATGCAAAAAACGTTTGACCTCTCTTAGGCAAATCACTATTATGCACCCCGTTGTCAACGAGGTCACTCGCAGACAATCGTAAGCATCGGCGATTAGCGCAGTTTGGTAGCGCACTTGGTTTGGGTCCAAGGGGTCGCAGGTTCAAATCCTGCATCGCCGACCACTTCTTTTATTTTTATAATTGAAAAGCTTACTGGCAAACTATGAAGTTTTCGATGCGCCCGTAGCTCAGCTGGATAGAGCAACGCCCTTCTAAGGCGTTGGTCGAAGGTTCGAATCCTTCCGGGTGCGCCATTTGAAAACAAAGTAAATACCGTGGTGATTGTAGCTCAGTTGGTAGAGCCCCGGATTGTGATTCCGGTTGTCGTGGGTTCGAGCCCCATCAGTCACCCCAATTTACTTCGAGTATCGGCGATTAGCGCAGTTTGGTAGCGCACTTGGTTTGGGTCCAAGGGGTCGCAGGTTCAAATCCTGCATCGCCGACCACTTTCTTATAAGTGGCTTTAAATTCAACATTTAAGTATTCAACATAATTATCGGCGATTAGCGCAGTTTGGTAGCGCACTTGGTTTGGGTCCAAGGGGTCGCAGGTTCAAATCCTGCATCGCCGACCACTTTCTTAACCTTAAAGAAAGTAAACGAGTAATCACTCAGCAATAACGTCTATTTACTTCCTACTAAAATATCGCTTTAACGTACTTGTTAGTCTGTTTTTTACGCAGTTGGTCTCGATCGTAGCTAAACTAGTCCAAATAATTGCCCCCTACACTCGACTATCATAATTATTAGGTTATAATGCCGCGTCTATTGTTTAACATAGTGCCCGAAGGGCAGAGCAGCAATGGGATCTCATGGTAGTGACGGATGCTTTTTAGTGAAAAATCGCTTTAAAATTTATCAAGACTCATGAAGATTACTTTGTTTGTAAGGAAGGCGAACAGTCGCCAAAATTGAATATTGAGGTAAATCATGCAAGTTTCTGTTGAGACGACTCAAGGCCTTGAGCGCCGTCTGACCATCACCGTTCCTGCAGAGAACGTTGAGACCGAAGTAAAAAAACGCTTACAACAACTGTCAAAAACGCAGCGTATTGATGGCTTCCGTGCTGGTAAAGTACCAGTTTCAGTAATTAACAAGCGTTTTGGACCTGCGGTTCGTCAAGAAGTAGCTGGCGAAGTAATGCAGCGTAATTACATTGAAGCAATTGTTTCTGAAAAAATTAATCCAGCTGGCGCACCATCATTTGCACCAAAATCACTTGAAGCAGGTAAAGATTTAGAATTTACTGCAACATTTGAAGTATACCCTGAAATTGAAGTTCAAGGTTTAGACAAAATTGCAGTAGAAAAACCAGCTGTAACAGTAACTGACGAAGATTTAGCAAACATGCTAGAAACACTTCGTAAGCAACATGCTTCTTGGGCTGATGTTGATGCAGCTGCTGGCGAAAACGACCGTGTAACAGTTGATTTCGTAGGTACTATTGACGGCGAAGAGTTTGAAGGCGGCAAAGCTGAAGACTTCCCACTTGAACTTGGCCAAGGTCGTATGATCCCAGGTTTCGAAGACAACATCGTTGGCAAAAAAGCAGGCGAAGAAGTCGTTGCTGATGTAACTTTCCCTGAAGATTACCACGCTGAAAATCTTAAAGGTAAAGCAGCTCAATTCACTATCACAGTGAAAAAAGTTGAAGCACAAGAGCTACCTGAATTAAGCGAAGAGTTTGCAACTAAATTCGGTGTTACCGAAGGCGGTGTAGACGCGCTTAAAGAAGAAGTTAAAAAGAACATGACACGTGAGCTAGACCAAGCGGTTAAAGCTAACGTGAAAGACCAAGCAATTAAAGGTCTTTTAGAAAACAACGAAATCGAAGTACCTAAAGCACTTGTTGATCAAGAAGTTGACGCATTACGTCAGCAAGCAGCTCAACGTTTTGGCGGCGACGCTAAAAACATGCCTGAGCTTCCAGCTGAATTGTTCCACGAGCAAGCAGTAACTCGCGTTAAAACTGGCCTATTACTAGGTGAAGTGATCAAAGCAAACGATATCAAAGTTGATGATGAAAAAGTTGAAGCATTAATTGCTACAGTTGCATCTGCTTACGAAGATCCAACTGAAGTAGTAGAATACTACAAATCAAATGATCAACTTATGCAGCAAATGCGTAATGTTGCAATGGAAGAGCAAGCTGTTGAAGCTATTTTAGCTAAAGCAAACGTGTCTGACGTTGAAAAAGCATTTGATGACATCATGAATCCTCAGCAAGGTGCTTAATAAGTCATTGACTTAAGCGCTCGCTAACGATTAAATGGCTCGTGTTACTCTGTTTATGCAGTGTGCCCGGGCCATTTTAGTTTGTGCCCCATAATTTGCGAAAAATGATAACTATGCTTCCTTTAGTAAGAAAAAGCATAAGCGCATAAGGAATTAAAAAAGTATGAACACTGGTATGACAGATCCCCTAAATGCATTAGTCCCTATGGTTGTTGAACAAACAGCTAAAGGTGAGCGCTCGTATGACATTTATTCGCGTCTATTAAAAGAGCGAATTATCTTTTTAACGGGCCAAGTTGAAGACAACATGGCAAACCTAATTTTAGCGCAAATGCTATTTTTAGAATCAGAGAACCCTGAAAAAGATATCTTTTTATATATTAATTCACCAGGTGGTTCGGTAACCGCTGGTATGGCAATTTACGATACAATGAACTTTATCAAACCAGATGTAAGTACTATTTGTGTTGGCCAAGCTGCAAGCATGGGTGCATTCTTGCTTACTGCTGGCGCTAAAGGTAAGCGTTTTTGTTTACCAAACTCACGTGTAATGATTCACCAGCCGTTAGGTGGTTTCCAAGGTCAAGCATCTGACTTTGAAATACACGCAAAAGAAATTCTGTCTATTAAAGACAAACTTAACCGCTTAATGGCAGAGCATACAGGCCAGCCACTAGAGGTTATTTCACGCGATACTGACCGTGATAACTTTATGAGTGCATCACAAGCTGTAGATTACGGCCTGGTTGACTCAGTGTTTACAAATCGCGAAAGCAAGTAAGCGTGTAGGCAAGCAAATAATTGCTTGCCACTTTGAGTTACTATGCGAAAACCAGTAAATTTTGGTATAGTTAAAAGCGAATTTGAAATAGTTGCCAACCTTATTTGGCAGCCAACGTATAAAAGAGGTAGCTGAATGTCTGACACTCCTACAGACGGCGACAAAAGTAATAAATTGTTATACTGCTCTTTTTGTGGCAAAAGCCAACACGAAGTGCGTAAATTAATTGCAGGTCCTTCAGTATACATTTGTGATGAATGTGTAGAGCTGTGTAACGATATTATCAGGGAAGAAATCAAAGACATTGCTCCTAAGCATAATTCGTCTGATAAACTACCTGTGCCAAAAGAAATTCGTAATCACTTAGATGACTACGTAATTGGTCAAGACCATGCTAAAAAAGTATTGTCTGTAGCGGTATACAATCACTACAAGCGCCTACGCAACCAATCTACAAAGCAAGAAGTAGAACTAGGTAAAAGTAACATTTTGCTTATTGGCCCTACAGGTAGTGGTAAAACATTACTGGCAGAAACACTTGCGCGTTTACTTGATGTACCGTTTACTATGGCAGATGCAACTACATTAACCGAAGCAGGTTATGTAGGTGAAGATGTAGAAAACATCATTCAAAAACTACTACAAAAATGTGATTACGACGTAGAAAAAGCCCAGCGTGGTATTGTTTACATTGATGAAATTGACAAAATTTCGCGTAAATCAGATAACCCATCTATTACACGTGACGTGTCGGGTGAGGGCGTACAGCAAGCGCTGCTTAAACTAATTGAAGGCACGGTTGCCTCAGTCCCACCACAAGGTGGTCGTAAGCACCCGCAGCAAGAGTTTTTACAGGTTGATACCTCTAAGATTTTATTTATTTGTGGTGGTGCATTTGCAGGCCTAGATAAAGTAATCGAACAGCGTAGCCACAAAAATACCGGAATTGGCTTTGGTGTAAACGTTAAAGAGTCAGCGTCGAGCCGCTCTTTAAGCGAAACATTTAAAGACGTAGAGCCAGAAGATTTAGTGAAGTACGGCTTAATTCCTGAATTTATTGGTCGTCTACCTGTTGTTGCTACATTAACTGAGCTTGATGAAGCGGCACTTGTACAAATATTAAGTGAACCTAAAAACGCCATTACTAAACAGTTCTCTGTATTGTTTGGTATGGAAGACGTTGAGTTAGAGTTCCGTGACGATGCACTAAGCGCTATTGCTCACAAAGCAATGGAACGTAAAACAGGTGCTCGCGGACTTCGCTCAATTGTTGAAGGCGTGCTACTTGATACCATGTATGAACTTCCATCAATGGATGACGTAAGCAAAGTGGTTATAGATGAAACCGTGATAAAAGGTGAATCTGACCCAATCTTGATTTATGAAAATAATAATCAAGATAAAGCTGCATCAGAGTAGTTTTTAAGCTATTTGTATAAAAAAGGAGCCTTAGGCTCCTTTTTTTATAATTAATTTGAACGAGTTGGGGAAATTTGTTGAACTTTAATTAGATTATCCCCATATACTTGAGTAATCTTTTAAATAAATGAAGTGCGAAGAGAAACTATAATGACGCTTGAGAGAACCGATCGAGTCGAAATCCCAGTGTTAGCACTGCGCGATGTTGTGGTATATCCGCACATGGTGATCCCGCTTTTTGTTGGCCGTGAAAAATCAATAAAATGCCTCGAAGCGGCAATGGATAAAGACAAACAAATTTTCTTGGTTGCACAAAAAGATGCAACTGTAGACGAACCTGAACAAGACGATATTTACCGTATCGGTACTATTGCGACTGTACTTCAGTTATTAAAATTACCAGACGGTACAGTTAAAGTTTTAGTCGAAGGTACGCAGCGCGCACAAATTGAAGAATTTGTAGATAACGATGAGTTTTTTGTAGCGAATGCTCAGTTCATCGAATCTGACTCAGTGGATGAGCAAGAACAAGATATTTTCATTCGAAGCGCTGTTAGCCAATTTGAAGGCTATGTAAAACTTAATAAAAAAATTCCGCCTGAGGTATTAACCTCTGTGTCAGGCATTGATGAGCCAGCTCGCCTTGCCGATACAATGGCAGCACATATGCCCTTAAAAGTGCCTGAAAAACAAAAAGTGTTAGAGATTTCAAGCGTTACAGAGCGTTTAGAATACCTAATGGCACTAATGGAAGGTGAAATAGACTTATTGCAAGTTGAGAAAAAAATTCGTACCCGCGTTAAAAAGCAGATGGAAAAGTCTCAGCGCGAGTACTACCTCAACGAGCAAATGAAAGCCATTCAAAAAGAACTTGGTGAGCTTGATGATGTACCTGACGAATTTGAAGCGCTTAAAAAGCGAATTGAAGAATCAGGGATGCCAGAAGAAGCAAAAGAAAAAGCATCAGCTGAGCTTAATAAGCTTAAGATGATGTCGCCAATGTCTGCAGAGGCCACGGTAGTGCGCTCATACATTGATACGTTAATTAACGTACCTTGGAAAAAACGCTCTAAAGTGAAAAAAGACTTAGCAGGCGCGCAAAAAATTCTTGATAGCGACCACCACGGCTTAGATAAAGTTAAAGAACGCATAATTGAATACCTCGCGGTGCAACAACGCACCAATAAGCTCAAAGGACCTATTTTATGTTTAGTAGGGCCACCGGGTGTAGGTAAAACGTCGCTAGGACAGTCTATTGCCCGCTCAACGGGTCGTAAATATGTGCGCATGGCATTAGGTGGTGTACGTGACGAAGCTGAAATTCGTGGCCATCGTCGTACTTACATTGGCTCTATGCCAGGCAAGCTGATTCAAAACATGACAAAAGTGGGCGTTAAAAACCCATTATTCTTGTTAGATGAAATCGACAAAATGTCATCAGATATGCGCGGCGATCCAGCATCAGCACTATTAGAAGTACTCGATCCGGAGCAAAACAGTCATTTTGCTGACCACTACTTAGAAGTAGACTACGATTTATCGGATGTAATGTTTGTAGCAACATCAAACAGCTTTAATATTCCTGGTCCACTATTAGACCGTATGGAAGTTATTCGCTTATCGGGTTACACCGAAGATGAAAAGCTAAACATTGCAAAAGAGCACTTAATTACTAAGCAAGTTAAACGCAATGGCTTAAAACCGTCTGAACTAGTAATAGAAGACAGTGCAATTATTGGTATTATTCGTTATTACACGCGTGAAGCAGGTGTACGTAATTTAGAGCGCGAAGTCTCTAAACTATGCCGTAAAGCTGTTAAAAATATCTTATTAGATAAAGAGACTAAAACGGTCACTATCAGTCAAGATAACCTAGAAGAGTTTTTAGGTGTACAGCGCTACGACTACGGTAAAGCAGAAGACGGCGACCGCATTGGCCAAGTAACAGGCTTAGCGTGGACCGAAGTAGGCGGCGACTTACTGACCATTGAATGTGCGGCTGTGCCAGGTAAAGGCAAATTAAGTTACACCGGCTCACTGGGCGATGTAATGCAAGAGTCGATACAAGCGGCCATGACGGTAGTTCGAAATCGTGCTGATACGTTCCGTATTAATAGCGATTTTTACGAAAAACGCGACATTCATGTGCATGTACCAGAGGGGGCGACCCCTAAAGATGGCCCAAGTGCCGGTGCAGCAATGGTAACGGGTTTAGTATCGAGCTTAACAGGTAACCCCGTTAAAGCCGATGTAGCCATGACAGGTGAAATAACACTGCGCGGTGAAGTACTGCCTATTGGTGGTTTAAAAGAGAAACTACTTGCTGCACACCGTGGTGGAATTAAAACAGTCATCATTCCTAAAATTAACGAACGTGACTTAAAAGAGATCCCAGATAACGTACTGGCAGGCTTAGATGTTCACCCAGTTACATGGATTGATGAAGTATTAAAGTTAGCTTTAGTGCACCCTGTTGAGAGTTTTTCAGTCGAAACACCGAAAAACCAATAAAAAACCCAAAAAAAGTGCTTTAAAGGGCTTTTCAAATCTAATCGGTATGATAAGTTAAGCACTGGTTTTCGAGCCTAGCCCTTACGGGGCCTAGGCTTAAGAAAAATATAATCATGTGAGCATTAAAAGTTTGCTCTAAAATTTTCAAAAAAGTGATGTTAGTTTAAAAAACAATCGCTCTTGATAATAACAATGAAAGAGGATGATATTGTGAATAAATCTCAATTAATCGATCAAATCGCAGCTGACGCTGACATTTCTAAAGCGGCTGCAGGTCGTGCACTAGATTCATTCATCGAGTCTGTATCTGGAGCGCTTAAAGATGGCGATTCAGTTGCACTTGTAGGTTTTGGTACTTTCTCAGTACGCGAGCGTGCTGCTCGTTCAGGCCGTAACCCACAAACTGGTGAAACTATCCAAATCGCTGCGGCAAATATTCCTTCTTTCAAAGCCGGTAAAGCGCTGAAAGACGCAGTAAACTAATCACTGTTTAAATACAGATTAGTTATGGCGAGTGTACATAAACTTAATTATCCTAATCGATGAATTAAGTAACTTCACCGCCAGTTACTTCAAGTGAAAAAGCGTATCTGGTAAGATACGCTTTTTTTACATATGACAAGGTAAAATACCTTGATCAATAAGAGATAAACAAATGCTTGAGAAAATCAGAGAGGGCTCACAGGGTCCTGTAGCCAAAATAATTTTAGGCGCGGTGATTTTATCTTTTGCCTTAGCAGGGATCGGTAGTTACTTAGGTCAAACCCCAGAACAACCCGTTGCTGAAGTAAATGGAATTAAAATTAGCCAAACCGAATTTAATCGTGCTTATCAAAACGAACGTAGTCGTTTAGAGCAACAATTTGGCGAATACTTTGCACAAATCAGTGCAGATCCAAATTACATGGCGCAAATTCGTCAAGGTGTAATTGACCGCTTAGTACAACAAGAATTGCAATCACAATTAGCGGCAGATTTAGGCCTTCGCGTAAGCGACGACAGCGTACGTAAAACAATTTTAGAACTTCCGTACTTTCAAATTGGTGAAAAATTTAATAACGACCGTTACCTACAAGTAATTCGTCAAATGAACTTTCAACCAGATGCTTTTCGTGAGTACCTACGTAAAGACATGACACGCAGCCAATTAGTGTCTGCGGTTGCTGGTACTGAGTTTGCACTTGAAAACGAGCTTAAACGCGCTGCAGCCCTACAGCAGCAAACGCGTAGCATAGACTACTTGGTGTTAAGTAAAGAAGCGTTACAAGCAAACGTAGACGTATCTGAGCAAGAAATTGCTGATTACTACGAACTAAATGCTTCACAATTTTTGTCACCTGAGCGTGTATCGGTTGATTACATTGAGCTTAAAGCCGAAGATATTAACGTAGAGTCGGTAACCGAAGACGATGTAAAAGCGTATTATGAGCAAAATAAAGCGCAATACATTGAGCCTGAAAAACGCCGTGTATCGCACATTTTAATTGATAACAGCGAAGATGATGATGCCGCGCTTGAAAAAGCCAATGCATTACATGAGCAGTTAGAACAAGGGGCTGATTTTGCAGAGCTTGCAGAGACATCATCTGATGATGTTGTGAGTGGCGAAATGGGCGGTGACCTAGAGTGGATTGAGCGCGATGTAATGGACCCAGCGTTTGAAGAGGCAGCATTTGCACTTCAAAACAAAGGCGATATTTCAGAAGTTGTAGCATCAGAGTTTGGTTACCACATTATTAAACTTACTGACTTACAGCCAGAGCAAGTGAAAGCGTATGACGAGGTAAAAGCCGATTTACGTGCAGAGCTTGAGCAAACTGAAAAAGTGGATGCGTTTTACGAAAAGCAAACAGAAATGGGCGCTTTAGCATTTGAGATTTCTGACCGTTTAGACGATGCAGCAGAAGTGGCAGACGTTGAAGTTAAAACCACACCACTTGTTGCACGCAATGCATTGCCAGAGCCACTTAATACACCTGCGGTAATTTCACAGCTATTCTCAGTAGAATTACTTGAAGATAAAGTAAACTCAGAAGTTATTGAGCTAGGTGATGAACACGTTATTGTAGTCCGTGTAAATAAATACGAGCCATCTGCGACTAAACCGCTTGCACAAGTAAGCGAGCAGATTAAAACACGTTTAGTTAACGAAAAAGCATCTACACTTGCTAAAGAAAAAGCACGTGAATTATTTGCACAAGTTCAGGCTGGTAAAACACTAAGCGATGTTGCCAGTGAGCAAAACCTAACTGTACGCGAAGAAGCAAGTTTAACGCGTCAAAGCTACACGGTTTCGCCTGCTATTGTAACGCAAGCGTTTAAAATGCCACGTCCTACTGATGCACCAAGCACAGACGTGGTTGATTTAAACAACGGTGATGCGGCCATTGTTGCACTTAAGTCGGTAAGCGATGCGCAAGCAACCGCAAATATCGACCCGCAACTACAGCAAAACATTACTATTGCGCAAGCTAACAAAAACTACTCAGCGTTTATTGAGTCTTTAAAGGCTAAAGCTGAGCTTAACCTACCTGTAGTTGAGCAAGCAGCAGAATAATTGCACTAAATATTAAAAAAGGCGCGTGACTTTCACAGTAACGCGCCTTTTTTTATGAACCGTTTCTAGCAGCAGATTAAGCGTTGTGTAACTTTAGATTGTGGGTCTTTAAAAATGGCTTCTGTAGCGCCGTACTCAACGACTTGACCTTTTTCAAGCACAACCAGTTGGTCGCTAATGTGCCGTACCAAGCTTAAGTGGTGGGTAATTAGCACGTATGTTAAGCCTGTTTCTTTTTGCAGCTTAAGCAATAAGTTAACAGTTTGCGCACGAACAGAGGGGTCTAAAGCCGACAGCGCTTCATCAAGCACAACCACTTTAGGGTCTAAAATGAGTGCTCGCGCCAACGCTACACGTTGTAATTGGCCTACACTGAACATATGTGGATAGTAATGTTGATGATCAATTAACAGCCCCACCTTAGACAGCGTGGCATCTATTTTTTCTTGGCGAGCGGGTTCATCAAAGTCAGTGTTATATTGTAAACAATCATCGAGCATTTCACCTATGGTCAGTCCTGGATTGAGCGATGCTGCGGAGTCTTGAAAAATCATACGAATATGTCGGCATTGGTTATCGCGCACGCCACCATCTTCAATAATATTACTTTCTAATAAAATTTGCCCACTGTCGGCATTATCGGCCCCTGCAAGTAATTTAGCGAGCGTGCTTTTACCCGCACCGGTTTCACCAATGACTGCTACTGTTTCGCCTTTGCCAACACAAAATGAAATATTTTTTAGGACTTCAAATTTTTTGCGACTAAATAAACCAGCTCGCACGTTAAAATTTTTACAAAGCGCTTGCACTTTCAATACTGGTTGCATTATTTCACCTCTTTGATAAGTGGAAAATGACACGCATAGCTATGTCCATGCTGCTTAGTAAGTGCAGGGGTAATTACACATTCTTTTTGTGCTTGTGGGCAGCGTGGGCCTAATCGGCACCCTATAGGTAAATGTTGCAAAGTAGGGATAGTACCTTTAAGTGCGTAAAAGGGCTCTTTATGTGCTAAACCTTGCTCATAATTGGGCAGGCTTTTTAATAACGCTTGCGTGTAAGGGTGGCGAGGCTGGCGAAAAATACGCTGTGTTGGGCCGGCTTCAACCATTTGCCCACAATATAAAACATGAATACCGTGTGACCAGTCGGCTATTTCTTCAAGCTCATGAGAAATCATCAAAATAGACATGTTTTTTAATTGATTTAAGCTTTTTAGCAACCTAAATACCTGAGCACGGGTGGTGCTTTCAAGCGCTGTAGTAGGCTCATCAGCAATTAGTAGCTTAGGAGTGCGTGCTATGGCCATAGCAATCATTACCTTTTGGCACACACCTTCAGAGAGCTCATGAGGGTAACTGTCAAGCACCGCGTCGTGGTTTTTAATCCCTACTTTATGGATCAGTGCTTTCACGCGGTCTTTGCGCTCTCTGTTGCGCTTTAAAAAAAAGCCTTTGGTGGATATTTCAGGCAGTGTTTCGGCGATTTGGTCAAATATTTTAGCGGTCGGGTCAAGGCAGCGGCTAGGATCTTGGTAGATCATGGCAATATCTTGGCTCACTGTTTTTCTGCGTTGCTCTGGGGTTAAGCGCATTAAATCAACCCCACGCCAATGCATTCTATCAGCTGTTATGTCCCAGCGTTCGTTAAGTACTCCAACAATGGCTTTAGCAATTAAGCTTTTACCTGAACCTGATTCACCCACTAAGCCATGTACTTCACCTTCTTTTAGGCTAAAGCTGACTCTGTCTACGGCTCTAATTACGGTTTCAGAGGTACGCAGCTCTATGGTTAAATTTCTAACGTCGAGTAATTGCATTTAATCAGCCTTACGTGCTTTGAGCACTTTTCGTAGGCCATCACCTACTAAATTGGTAGACAAAACCGCTAAAAATAATAATACACCCGGTAGTGCAACGGTCCAAGGCGCTAAATATATTAGGCCTAAATTCTCGGCCAATATGGCGCCCCATTCGGTTGTGGGCGGCTGTGCACCTAGTTTTAAAAAGCCTAAAGCGGCAATATCTAAAATAGCAGTAGAAAGCGCGGTGGTAAAAATAACCACAATATGCTCATAAATATTAGGAAAAATACCCCGCGACAATATATGCCAATTAGAGGCGCCATCAAGCCTAAAAGCGGTAATATAGTCTTTACTTAGCTCATCAACAATTAAATTACGAATAGAGTGAATAAACTGCGGTAACAACGCCAGTATAATTGCCCATACCGTGTTCATTAACCCTGGGCCAAGAACAGCAATAATAATAATCGCTAATAGCAAAGAGGGAATAGAGAGTGTGATATCAAGTAAATGATTTAAAAAACTTGAACGAAGGCCGCGGCTTATACCTGCAAACGTCCCCACTAAAACGCCAATAATGGTGGTAATAAATGCAGCCACTACCGACAAGCCAAACGTGTAGGTTGCCCCATTCATTAGGCGCGAGAGCACATCGCGGCCTAAATCATCGGTGCCTAAAATAAAGCGCACATCACCCATTTCTCGCCATGACGGCGGTATAAGTAATGCATCACTATGTTGCTGGTTAACCCCATAAGGTGCTAAAAAGGGCGCACTGGCTGCTAATAATGCAAACGCAATAAAGATCCATAATCCCACTAACGCAGGATGATTATTTTTAAATTTGCGCCAAAAACGCGCCAGCGGCGATTTATTCGACTCTTCAGAAAATAATTTAAACTTTACCATGTGCCTGATTCCGCGAAATTGGGTCGAACAGAGTATATGTAAGCTCGGCAACAATAGTGGCAATAATAACAAACATAGAGACCGCCATTAAACCGCCTTGAATAGCAGGGTAGTCACGTTGGTAAATGCTATCGATTAGCCAACGGCCTATACCTGGCCAAGAAAAAATGACTTCAGTTATCATTGCAAGCGTAATAAGCGTACTAAATTGCAGTCCTATTTGTTTTATTACCGGCAGTAATGCATTGCGTAGCGCATGATGCATGATTAACTGACGACGATTAAGGCCTTTTGCCCTGGCTGTTTTAATAAAGCTTTGATCCATTACTTTAAGCATAGAGTCGCGGGTAAAGCGCACTAAAACAGTGGTAGGAAACATGGCCAGTACTATGGTTGGTAGTGTTAAGTGATGCAGCGCATCTATAAAAGCCTCACCTTTGTAAGGGAAACCCGCGAGCATAATATCGATTAATATAAACCCGGTATTAGATGGTATTTCAAATAGTAACCCCATTCTACCCGACATAGGAAACCAGCCCAGCTTGAGCGAAAAAATCATAATAAGTAACAGCGCTAACCAAAAAACGGGAATAGAGTAGCCAATCATGGTGGTAGAGCTAATTAACTTATCCGGCCAGCGGCGTGTGTATGCTGAGGCCAAAATGCCTGCTGGTACACCTACCACAACCGATACAATAAGAGCATAAACACACAGCTCTAATGTTGCGGGTATTAAATCTAAAATATGCTGAAAAACGTTATCTCCTGAGGCAAACGACACGCCCCAATCTCCTTGGAATATACGTCCTAAAAACGCTAAATACTGCATAACGTAGTTACTGTCATACATGTATTTATCTTCAAGTTCACTGTGTTGAGAAAAATTACCACTAGGAATGCCACTTAAATTGCTAAGCGGATCACCAGGGAATAAATAGCTCAGCGAAAAGGTAAATATGCTGAGCATTAAAATCATGAATAAAAACAAGCCAAGGCGGCGTAATATATAATCAAGTATCATTATTTTTTCCTCGCGTTTGCGAGTGAAATAGCCCCAAATGGGCCAAGAGTTATCCCTTCTACATCGGCACTATTTGCTTGAAAACGCATGCCATGAGCAATAGGCACTAAAGGGAGCTGATCCATAATGAGCGCTTGAACCTGTTCGTAATACTGTTTACGTAAACTTAAATCAGTGGTGTCGAGCGCTTGGGTAAGCAATAAGTCAAATTGCGGGTTACACCAGTTAGCAGGGTTTTTACCGCTAAACGTGGCGGTGCAGCTCAGCAATGGACTAAAAAAGTTATCTGGGTCGGGGGTATCGGCAGCCCAACCAAGTAATACGCTATCGTGGCGGTGCTCACCTATACGCTGAATAAAAGTATTCCACTCGTACTCTACAATACTTACGTTAACCCCAATTTTGCGTAAATCGCTTTGCATCAGCTCTGCCATTTTGCGGGCATTAGGGTTATAAATTCGACTCACCGGCATGGCCCAAATGGTCATATCAAAGCCATTCGGTAACCCCGCTTCTATAAGTAGTTTTTTAGCCAGCTCTGGGTCAAACATAGGAATGTTTTCTTGTGGCTCAAACCCCCACGAGGTTGGCGGTAAAATCGATTGCGCGCGTATGCCATTTCCGTAATAAACAGCTTGCATTATTTTGTCTATATCAATTGCATGTGCAAGGGCTTTGCGTACTCTAATGTCATCAAAAGGGGTGCGCTCTGTATTAAAGGCCCAATAACCAATATTAAGGTTGGTTTCTTTTTCAACGTTTATATCATCTCGCTGCGCTAAGATACTCAATTGCGCGCTACTTGGGTGCGCGGTTACATCGCACTCTTTGGTCAGCATTTTTGCAATGCGCGTAGTGCCGTTAGTCGTAATATCGTAAACCAGCTGTTCAAGGGCAACATCGTGCTTCCAATAAAGTGGGTTACGATAAAAGCGCACTAAGTGATCGCGCCGGTATTCTTTGTAAATATAAGGGCCTGTACCAATAGGGTACTGATCAAACAAATTAGTTTGATCGCGGGCTTTTAATTGCATGGCGTATTCTTGCGACAGTACCACGGCAAAGTCAGTGGCCATATTAGTTAAAAAGCTGCTTTCTGGATGAAATAGCTCAAAGCGTACTTGATAGTCAGACACGCGTACAATTTTACGAATTAGTTGGTCTAGCCCCACACTTTGAAAATACGGGTAATTTGCATCGCCAACAAAATGGTACGGGTTGTACACGTCAAACAATCGGCTAAAAGTAAAAATAACATCGTCTGCATTAAAGTCGCGAGTAGGGGTAAAATAAGACGTTGTATGAAATTTAACGCCTTTACGCAGCGTAAAAGTGACCGACTTACCATCGTTGCTAATTTTCCAGTCGGTAGCCAACTCGCTTTTAAAATCTGCGGTAACAGGGTCAATACTAATTAGACGGTCAAACAATTGATTAGCAATAATATCAATCGTTGAGCCGGTGGTTGTTACTTGCGGGTTAAACGATACAGGGTTCGCTTCGGCGCAATAAACGAGGCCTTGGTTTTTTTCTTCAATTATTTCTTCTTTACTATCAAAGCAACCGGTTAGTGTGCTGGCTAGTAAAACAAGTAGTATTTTATGCACTCGCATAACCTCTAACTATTTATCTTCTAATAAATTGTATTTTTTAAGATAACCACGTAATTGATGATACGTTAAACCGAGGATTTCTGCAGTTTTCTTTTGATTAAATTGGCTATGCTCAAGCGCTTTATTAATCATATTTATTTCAAATTCGTTAGAGCGCTCTTTTAAGCTACAAGGGAACTCAATCGGGGCACTACGCGTGTTACTTGCTTCACTACTAGGCGCAGTAACGACTATAGGCTCAGGCGATGCACTTGGTGCTGCAATTGGGGCTTTAATACGCGCTTTGGGCCTAAACCGGCTTTCAAATGGGTCTAAAATAATTTGGTGAACGGGAATATGTTCATTACCATGACGATACAAACTTCGCTCAACTACATTTTTAAGCTCCCGAATGTTACCTGGCCAGTCGTAATTTAGCAGGGTTTCGGTGGCGCTGCAGGTAAAGCCACTAAACAACTCCCATTCTAAATCGCGGGCCATATTCATCGCAAATTGCTCGGCAAGTAGCATAATATCGTCTTGACGTTCTCGCAGTGGGGGCAGGGTAATAACATCAAAAGCTAAGCGGTCAAGTAAGTCACTTCTAAATTCGCCCTGCTCAGCAAGGTGGGGTAAATCTTCGTTGGTGGCACACACTAAACGCGTATCTACCTTTACGGTGTGTTTACCGCCCACACGTTCAAATTCGCCGTATTCAATAACACGAAGAAGCTTTTCTTGTACCATAGCGGAAGTATTAGCCAACTCATCTAAAAATAAAGTACCGCTGTTAGCGCGCTCAAATCGGCCTTCGTGACGTTTACTTGCTCCGGTAAATGCACCACTTTCATGACCAAATAATTCGCTTTCGAGGAGGTTTTCGTTAAGGGCTGCACAGTTAAGCTTTACGTAGTTTTGATCCCAGCGCTTTGATAAAAAATGCAGACGGGCGGCTATAAGCTCTTTACCGGTTCCTCGTTCGCCAATTATAAGCACCGGCTTATCTAAATTAGCTAACTGCGATACCTGATCAAGTACAGCTAAAAAGCTATCAGATTGGCCGAGTAAATTATCCTGTTGGCGATATTGGCTCATTTTTCCTAACTCTTGGTCATTTTTGCTAACAGTTAGTGTATTTCATAATCAGGGATAACTAAAGGAATTTGTATATTTAGTTTAACTTAATGAAAATAAAGTGTATTTTAGATTTTAAAAAGTTGGCAAGCATATTGATACTAGTTACAGCAGACCAACTAAGTTTATATTACAGAGGTAAATGTTATGGGAATTTTTTCGCGTTTTGCAGACATTGTTAATTCTAATATCAATGCCATTTTAGATAAAGCAGAAGACCCAGAAAAAATGGTTCGTCTTATTATCCAAGAGATGGAAGACACATTGGTAGAGGTTCGCTCTACGTCAGCTAAAACACTGGCTGAGAAAAAAGAATTAGTACGTCGTGTAGACACACTAAAAGCACAAGTAAGCGACTGGCAAGACAAAGCAGAACTTGCACTGAGTAAAGACCGCGACGATTTAGCGCGTTCAGCATTACTTGAAAAGCAAAAATCGGCAGAAGCGGTGGCGGCAGTAGAGTCTGAGCTTGAGCATGTAGAGTCTCACATTGAGAAACTTCAACAAGAAGTGACCACACTACAAGAAAAGCTAGCCGATGCTAAAGCACGTCAAAAAGCAATTATTTTACGCCAACGTTCGGCTGAGTCGCGCCTTGAAGTGAAAAAAGCGCTTGATAGCTCTAAGGTAGAAGATGCACTTAATCGCTTTGAGCGTTACGAAACTAAAATTGATGGGCTAGAATCTCAAATAGAGTCTTACGATTTAGGTAAAAAGTCGCTTGCTGATGAAATTGCCGACCTACAAAAAAATGAAAAGATAGATGATGAGCTTGCCGAACTTAAAAAGAAGCTAGCTGATAAATAACTTATAAAGGGGTACTTTAAGTGCCCCACTGCTTAAACATCGAATACGGATTGTCAGGAGAGGATTATGTTTGATCCAGAGATACTAATTGCACCTTTTATCTTGTTCATGATTTTTGTTGCGCCACTGTGGTTAATTTTACATTACCGGAGCAAAAAGCAAGTGAGCCAAGGGTTAAGTGAGCATGAACATCGCCAGTTA
This sequence comes from Pseudoalteromonas sp. P1-25, assembly GCF_001401805.1. Taxonomy (GTDB): domain Bacteria; phylum Pseudomonadota; class Gammaproteobacteria; order Enterobacterales; family Alteromonadaceae; genus Pseudoalteromonas. Next base: position 3,256 of record NZ_LKDW01000039.1, on the reverse strand, counting down.
TTGGAACTTGCCCACAAGGCCGAAAAAATGGCTGACAGAGTAGAAACTCTTGAAGCATTACTCGATCAAGAGTCACCACAATGGAGACGCAAAGTATGAGTGCCAAACGCGAATTATTAAGAGACCCACAGCGCGGTAAAATTGCCGGTGTATGTGCGGGATTAAGTGACTACTTTAATATGGAGTTATGGTTAGTTCGCATTATTTTTGTTAGTGCGGTACTGCTAACGGGTGGCCCATTATTTGTGGTAGCGTATATTGCAGCGTGGTTTATTTTAGATAAAAAAGACCCCACAACTATACATGCAAGTAGCTCAACTAAAACTGACGATCCGCTAGAGGTTAAATTTAAAGTTTGGCAAAAAGGCGAGCCACCGCGCCGCGCTTTGCAAGACTTAAAAGAGCGTTTAGCGCGAATAGACACGCGCCTTCAAGATATGGAGCGCCATGTTACTTCAAGCGAGTTTACGGTTAGCCGTGAAATCAACAAACTTTAAAGGATTTAATAGCACTTTATTCGGTGATTAACAGCATCAATGAAGTGCTAGCCCATTATGAGTAGCACTTCATTTGCCAAAAAAACCTTTAAAAGCATTAAAGGTTCAGCCCAAAAAGCCCTTCATCGTAGTTTAGATCAACACGTAAAATTGGCCGTAACCGGCCTAAGTGGTAGTGGTAAAACCGCGTTTATTACTGCACTTGTTAAGCACTTAACCACACAAAGTGATGATAAAAACCTACCGTTTTTTGATGTAATGCGAGAGCACCGCCACATAGCCACTAAAGTGGTACCGCAAGAGGCGTTAAAAGTGCCTACATTTGACTATCCGCGGGCGCTTAATGCCTTACTCCCAAGTGATGGGGAGCCTACATGGCCTGCATCAACCGAGCGTATTAACACCCTGCGTTTGGCCATTAAATACCAAAGTGCCTCAGGGTTACGTGGGCATTTTTCGCCGCAATCTACGCTGTATTTAGATATTATTGACTACCCAGGTGAATGGCTGCTTGATTTACCCATGCTTGAGCAAAGTTATAGTCAGTGGTGCGAGCAACAATACCCGCTGTTATTGCAGTACCCGCGTGTAAACGCCTCTACTGAATTTATAAACGCGCTTGAACAGCTTGATTTAGATGCCCCTGTAGATGAAAGCTTACTTGCGCACATTGCAGCGCTTTATCAAAGTATGCTGGTAGGGCTTAAAAAAGATACTAAGCTTGCCATGTTACAACCTGGGCGAATGCTTATGCCAGGCGACTTACAAGGTGCGCCGCTTTTGTTGTTTTTTCCAGTAAATGCACAGCATATAAAAAGTGATGGGGTAGTGCCTGGCTCTAACTTAGCGCATTTAATTAAGCGCTTTAACGCCTATGTAAAAGAAGTGGTTAAGCCATTTTATAATGAGCACTTTAAACACTTTGACCGCCAAATTGTGTTGGTAGACGTACTCAGCGCTTTAAACGAAGGCCACGAAACACTCCAAGAGCAAAGTAGTGTTATAAACCAATTACTTGCTCACTTTAATTACGGCGAGTCGGGTTTTTTTAAGCGCTTATTTAAACCCAACATAGATAAAATACTCTTTGCAGCTAACAAGTCAGATCATATCAGTGCTAAACATCATAAAGACTTAGCACTGCTGCTGGATTCACTCGTGCATGAGCAAAGTAATCACTTAAAATTTGACGGCGTACAAATAGAAACCATGGCCATGTCGTCAATTGCTGCAACGCAGCCGCGCCAAGTGGCCGATAAAGGCCAAACGTTAGATTGCATTTATGGCAAACCACTTAACGAGCAAGACTGGCTTACTTATTTACCTCCACAGCCACCAAAGCGCATGCTTCATAAAAATGAGTGGCCAGCGCAGGGCTTTGAGTTTTTATCGTTCGCACCTATGCCAAACCCCGATAAGCAACTTAAACATATTCGCCTTGATCATGTGATGCAGTACCTGTTAGGAGACAAATTATCATGAACGACACACAGCAAACATTTCAGGCGGGTAGGCGAATTGATACCCAAGCTGATGAGCAGGTTGAGGCAACGCTTGCCCCTGCAAAAATAATTACTCAAGGTCAAAGTGATTACATTGAAGAGCCTGAAGAAGAACTTCTTGATGAAGAAATAGACCTAGAGCCGGTATATAAAAAATCTAAGTGGCAAACGCTTAAAGGGGTGTTTGCTATAAGCTTTTTAGTGTTAGTACTGCTTGAGTTTGCATATTCGTTAGTATTTGCATTTCAGCAGTCGATTATTTTAGGCAGCGTATATTTAACGGCGGTGGTAAGCGGTGTGCTATTAATTGGGCGCATGCTTTGGCGCGAATATAAAATGCTGCGCAGTTTAAAGCGCAATCAGTTACACCGCCATGAAGCCGACAGACTCTTAAATAGTGAGCAAGTAGGCGGCGCATTACCTTGGCTTGAAAAACTAAATAAGCACCAGCAGCTCGACAACTTCGAAGCGTTTAAAAATCAAGTGGCTAGCCACCACAGCGATAAAGAAATAATGACCCTTTACGCCAATAGCTTACTTATAACGCAAGACACGCAAGCTAAGAAGCTGATAAACCGCTTTGCGACAGAGTCAGCCTTGCTTGTTGCCCTAAGCCCCCTTGCGCTGGTGGACATGATGGCGGTGCTTTGGCGCGGTACTAAGTTGATTGAGCAAATTGGTAAGATTTATGGCATTGGTTTTGGTTACGCAAGCCGTATTAAGCTCTACCGTATGCTTATAAAACAAGTGATGTTTGTAGGCAGTGCTGAGCTTGTATCTGATTTAGCAGCCACAGCGTTAAGTGCTGAGCTTTTAGGCAAGCTTTCTGGGCGCGCTGCACAAGGTGTAAGCGCCGGTATTTTTACAGCGCGTATTGGTTACAAAGCAATGGAGCTTAGCCGCCCACTGCCAAGGCTTGAAAATAAACGCAGCTTGTTAAAAGGCACAGTGCAAAGTATCGCCAATAAAATTATGAACCGAAAAAAGGGCGAGCCAACGCGATAGGGTCTGTTGAACTTTTAAGGTTAAACTTGCAGCAGTCTGTTTGGTATTTAGGTAAGGCAGAGCCTATGTAGTGTGGTTATTCCCCATAATTGGGCGATAACGTAGCATGTATGCCAAACAGGCGCTGCCCAAAGGGTTCTTCCTAGGGGCTATTTACTCTTTGTTGCTCGGTTTTTACTTATTCTTACATGGATGTAAGTCATTAGAATAACGCAGGAGCAGTTATCGAGCCCACTAGGTTACAAACCTCGC
>NZ_LKDW01000038.1 GCF_001401805.1 Pseudoalteromonas sp. P1-25 | reverse complement strand
CCGCACTTACCTTCTTTTTTACCTTTTGCGTCGCCGCCACATTTGCCTTCGCCGCACTTACCTTCTTTTTTACCTTTTGCGTCGCCGCCACATTTGCCTTCACCGCACTTGCCTTCTGCGGCATCAAGTTGGTATCCGGTTACTAGCTGTTGAAATTCAAATGGGTTGGCTTGTGCATCTGCAGAGGCAAAACTTGCAGAGCCAACAACTACTGCACCTAAGGTTAACGCGATTGAGTTTTTCTTTACTGTATTCATTGCATGACTCTCTTGTATAAGTGTGTATTAAGATAACGCAAACTAATTATTGTCAATTATGCGTTGCTTGTATAATTAAATAGACCCGCTAACAGATAAAAACTTTCATTTATTTTCATTTTTTTTACTTTTAAATATATACAAACAAATATGGACAGTAATTTAAGTTTTATCAAACCACACTTTGCGGGTACACTACGCATCCGTTTTTTCAGTCAAAATACTCTATGAAACTTGTTTTAGCGCCTATGGAAGGTGTTGTTGATTTTAAAATGCGCCAACTTCTTACCGATATTGGTGGCTTTGACTTATGCGTAACTGAATTTGTTAGAGTGATTGATAGGCGTTTACCTGCAAAAGTCTTTTATCGCTATTGCCCTGAACTCAATAATAACGGTTTAACCAAAGCAGGTACTCCTGTGCGCGTACAGCTATTAGGACAAGTGGCAGACGTTTTAGCTGAAAACGCCGTCAGAGCGATTGATTTAGGCTCCCACGGTATAGATCTTAATTTTGGCTGCCCTGCAAAAACGGTAAATAAAAGCCGCGGGGGAGCTGTACTGCTTAAAGACCCTGATCATATGTATCACATAATCAAAGCGGTAAGGGATGCGGTAGATAGTAAACACCAAGTAAGTGCAAAAATACGATTAGGCTTTGACGATGATAGCAATAGCCAAGAAATTGTAGATGCCGTTGTAAGTGCCGGAGCAGATAGTATTGCTATACATGCACGTACCAAGCGCGATGGTTATAGCCCACCTGCTTATTGGGAAAAAATCCCCCCGCTGATAAAAGGAAAAAACATCGCAGTGGTTGCCAACGGTGAAATTTGGCAAGTGGAAGATGCTCTACTTTGCCAAACCCGAAGTCAGTGTAGCGATTTAATGCTAGGACGCGGTGCGCTTTCTCACCCTGATTTAGCGAAAAAAATTAAAGCACATGTTAATAATGAACAATATAACGGCCTAGAGTGGGAGCATATAATTTATCATTTGATTCATTCAGCTGTTCATCAGGACCCTGCACAAGATGAAAAATACTTTGCCTCTCGTACTAAGCAATGGCTAGGTTACCTTAAACGTCAATACCCTCAAGCCATTACACTCTTTGATGAAATAAGACGTCTTAAAGTAAAAGGAGAGGTCGCGCAGGTTTTAAAAAAATACGCTAAGTCTCCGCAACTTGATTCAAATCATAACGTATAATCAGCACAGCTCAGATAATACCGGTATAACGAAACGCTAAATGAAGGTTATACCAATATGCTTTATCAGCAACAACTGCACAGTGAAATAGCTCACGTTAAATCAGCCATATTAGCAATGCTGAATCAGTCTGCCCATCCTGCTCATCTTAAGCTACGTAACGTTATACTGACAAGCCAGTACAATGAATGGCTTGATACTGCCACTTATAACTTAGGCCCTGAATATCAAACCTTAGTGAATAGATTGGCAAAGTTGGAAGCAGCAATAAGCCAGATTGATATTGGTCAATACGGTTATTGCTGCGACTGCGAAGAAGCAATTGCAGAGCACTTGCTCAAACAAGACCCTGCTACACAGCGCTGTGAAATGTGCGCTAAGCGAACATAAGCGCTTAAAGCGTTAATAATTGCCCAGCAAAACTAAAAGCCTGGCCAGGATAAAGTACACTATCTTCAACTAAATACTGCGCATCGCGCTGTGAAATAGCTAACCGTTTTACTAAGTTCACTTTTGCCTGAGATAAAGTCCATGCATGGTAGTGTACACCGACATCGGTTTCCATTAGCGCAAGCATTAGCCTTTTATCTTCGGGACTTAAATGGCTTTTTTTAGCCATAGCGGGCAATAGCATGTAATCAGTTTGCCAATCAATCCCTTTTACTTTTGGCGCCTTGCTTAAATATTGGCTTATAAACGAAGTACGATGATGCTCGTTATAGCTCAAATTAGGTGCAGTGTGCGAGTTCATTTGAAGATGCTGATTGATAGTATCAACCCATTGCAAAGGCGACTTAACTACCCCACTGAAGTAATTTAGTTTACTTTGATACCATTCACTGCCATTAGCAAGTCCACGTAAGCCAATGCTGCCCCTTGGTTTGTACTGGGCCAAGTAATCATGAAACTCGACAATCTGAGCTTTTAAACCGTTTGCGTTAGCGTGTTTTAATAATGCCGTTTGTAAGTAACCCTGCAGGAGGCTTAATTCAATTTTGTTTAATCTTAAATTGCTTTGCAGCGCACTGTCTAATTGATCTTGAGTGAACTTAAGCCACTCAATTACCTGTTTAGAATTAGTACTTTGCATTTTCGCTGATAATAGATTGTCCAACACATTCACCTGTGCTGGCCAGCTGAAAAAGCGCTCAGGAAAACGCTCAGCAATAATTAAGTAATTTAGCTGCTGCGTTTGCGCGTTTGAAAGAGTCATTGTTTGTAGGCGCTGATACATCTGATGACGAAGCGATAAATACGCTGAAGAAAAAGGCAATACTTGTTCAATGGATACATCTGCAGCGCCGACAGGCTTAAGCGCCGTATTCAAACTTTTGATACTTTGCTGCGCAGCATCATAAGATTCAAAAGGCAGTGGTTGTTTTGAACAAGCAACCAAAAACAGACTTAATAGGACAGACAAAAGATGCGTTTTATTCATTATAAATTCCAATAAAAAAAGCCCCATAGGGGCTTTTTATATAATTGCTAAAACAAATTAAAGTTAAATTTTAACACCGTTGCGAGCGGCTTTATCTTTAATAAATGTAGACCAACCTTTAGCAAACTTGCGTGTGCGTGGGTCATCCATTGCTTTAGTAATAGCAGCATAAGCTTGCTTGTATTTAGCTTGGTAGTAATACGCTTCAGCTAAATCTGAATAAATGGTGCCTTTTTTGTCAGAGCCTAGCTCTAACGCTTTGTTCAAACGAACAACAGCAGCACTAAAGTTTTCAGATTGTAAAAGTAACGAACCTGCTTTGCGGTAAAGCTCTGCATCGTCGTCAAATTTAGCAGCTTCTTCGTAGTACTTTGCAGCTTTTTCGATGTCTTTAGAACGGTGGTAGTTACTAGCAATTGCGTTAACGTTTTGCTTAGTACGCTTAACTTTGTCTTCTTTAATCGCATTTTCAAGGGTTTTAGCCGCTTTAAATGGAATTTCGTTTAAAGAGTAAAAGTTAGAAAGTACTTTGTAATCTACTTCCGCTTCAAAATAGCCATTTTTGAATGCTACTTCCATGGTCGCTAGACCTTTGGCGTAGTCTTCGGTTTGTAGGTAATATTTACCTAAACTAACCCAGGCTTTTTTGTCATCAGGCCAAACTCGTACAATCTCTTCACCAATTTTCACCATGTTGGCGTAATCTTTAAGTTCAAAGTAAGAACCTAATTTTAATTGGTAAGGCGCCTTGTTAGGCTCCTTTTGTAATGAGATTGCCTTGTCGGCAGGTTCAAAAACATCACGAAACTGACCTAACTGATAGTTAGCTTGCGCAATACGAGTGTACACTTTAGGGTCTTCTTCGCCGGTGAAGTCCATCCAAGCAGTATAAGCTTTTTTGGCTTCTTGGAACTTTTCAGTACCTGCGTATAAATCACCTAATAGCTTTAAAGTTTGCTCGTGATCTGCGAAGTTTAAAATATCAGGGGCAACCGCTTGTCTAGAGTATTTAATCGCTTCATCGTACTTCTCTTTTTGCGCGTACATGCTACCTAGGTAACGATTTACAGTCGCTTTATCAAAGTCGTTAGATGCGTCAATCTCTTTTAACAAGGCAATTGCTTCATCAATTTTGTCTTCATTATACAAGTCAAACGCTTTAATTACCTTTTTACCAGTACGCTCGCCCATGATTTTAGTCTTGGCTTTTTTACGCTCTTCAATTTTAGCGTAATCCGGCGCTGCTAATACAGGTGCAGTAATAGCTGCACCTGACACAGACATAAGAATTGCAAGAGCAGTTACTTTAGATAAATTTCTCATTACTCGCCTCCTTAGCCTTGGTTAAGTTTAAAGTCTAGTTGAACTTGTAAACCAACTTGTTTCTGTGGTTTACCGTCAATAATTTTAGGACGGTATTTCCACTTGCGCAGTGCACGTTTAGCTTCACGGTCAAAGATACGTTTTGGTTCTGCGTCAATAACTTGAACGTCAGTTACGCCACCTAACTCATCAATTGTGAACGAAAGTTGTACCCAACCTTCTTTACCATCACGCGCTGCTTGCGTTGGATATTTTGGTTCAATACGAACGATAGGTGTCGCATCACCATCTCGTCCAAATGCACCTGGACCACTTAGTCCACCAGCCGAACTTCCTACATCAATGCTACCCATGTTAAATGACATAGCACCAGGGTTAGGATTGTTATTCTCCGGCTGTGGCGGCTGCGGTTTAGGCGGCTGCTTTGGCGGTGGCGGAGGCGGAGGCGGAACACGCTTCCTCTCCTGCACCTTAGATTCAGGCGGATTCGTCATTATTTCGACTATGATCTGCTCTTTTTGTTCAGTATTACGGTCAGCCCCACCAGAGATGAGGTAAGCCATGAAGTAGAACAAGCCGAAAGTAACTGCCCCACCTGCAATCAGTGAAAACAGAAAACGAATCATTACTGATCTCCAGCTATTGAAATTCTCAGGTTATCACCTGTCGCTTTGATCTGGTCCATAACTTTAACCACTACGCCGTGTTTTGCTTCTTTATCAGCTTGCAAAATCACAACATCAGTAGGTTGTTCTGCTAATAAACTTTCGATTTTTGCTGAAACACGTTCAACATCAACTTGCTGTTTATCAATCCAGATAGCACCATCACTGCGAATAGCAACAAAAATGTTAGCATTTTTTTGCTTCGTAGCTTGGGCCGCTTTAGGTTTATTGACCTCGATACCAGCCTCTTTAACGAACGATGTAGTTACGATAAAGAAAATAAGCATGATAAATACGATGTCAAGCATTGGCGTCATATCTACCGCTGCTTCTTCTTCTTCACGAAAACGTTGTTTACGTGCCATATTTAATTCTCTCTCTAGTGATGAGGCATGCTATCTACAAGTTTGGCTTTCACCATTCTCGCTCTTGCCTCAAGGCGTGAGCTAAAGAAAACTCCAGATAGTGCCGCAACCATTCCAGCCATTGTTGGGATTGTTGCCATTGAAATACCTGATGCCATTAAACGTGCATTACCAGTACCTTGGGTTGCCATAGTTTCAAAAACCGCGATCATACCCGTTACAGTTCCAAGTAAGCCTATTAAAGGACAAACAGCTACTAATGTTTTAATCAACAACATACGCTGATCTAATTTTTCAGACGCTTCAGAAATCCATGCTTCACGGATTCTGTGTGCGTACCAAGACGTAGTGTCTTGGCGGGCATCCCACTTTGCTACAATATCCTTCGTTAAACGAGGAAATTCAGCAAGTAGGAACCAATAGCGCTCAATCATTAAAACCCACATAAGAAAGAGTGCTATCGCGACCACGTATAATACCTGGCCGCCTGTGCCAACAAAATCCCTGATAGATTCCCATATCTCCATCAGGACTAGCATTAGGCTTTCTCCTTCTCCGCGTGAGTAGCAACGATACCCGCGCTTTGCTCATCAAGGATATGTAATACTGACTTACTACGACCTGCAACAATTGAATGAAGTAGGATAAGTGGTAGTGCAGCAATTAGACCTAGCGCTGTAGTTACAAGAGCTAGAGAGATGTTACCAGCCATGATCTTCGGATCGCCCGTACCGAACAATGTGATTGTTTGGAACGTTAAGATCATACCGATTACTGTACCTAGTAGACCAAGTAACGGTGCGATTGCAGCAAGAATCTTGATGATGTTGATACCAGCTTCAACACGTGGCGTTTCACGTAAGATAGCTTCATCAAGTTTAAGCTCAAGGTTTTCAACGTCTTGGCTCTTGTTGTCATGGTACACTTTAAGAATACGGCCCAGTGGGTTGTTTGTATTCGGTGTAGACAAGTTTTTAAGCTGAGACTTGATCTTAGAAGTAGTAAGCGCTAAGTCAACGAAACGTACTAAGAAGATTAGTAGACCAACAGCTAATAAAACTGTAATGATGTAACCAACTTCAGCACCTTGCTCGTAGTATTCCATAAGCGTTTTCTTCTGCGTGTTGATACGTAAGATTGCACCACGAGTCGGGTCAATGTATACGCCAGCGTAATTATCAGAAGAAGTACCTTCAAGAGCAGAGATACCATCTAAAATGTAGCTATCAGGTTGTTTCCCTAAAGGCTGAATAGATTTTGTCTCTGGCGAGTAGATTAAGTAACCTTCGTCAGTAACTAAGTTAAAGTTACCAATACGTGTTACTTGCTTAACTGTAGAGTTACCGTCAAGACCTGACACTTCAGTTTCAAAAGTAGAAACTTTTGCTGACTCAGTCATTTCTGTTTGAAGTGCAATCCAAAGTTCTTCAAGTTCACGAACTGTTGGAAGTTCTTTAGCAGCTGCTAATGAACGAAGTACTTCTGCACGGCCTGGCTTTTCAGCACTTACTAATGAAGCTTCGATAGAACCGATAGCGTCTTGCGCTGCACGACGTACAACACCAAACATTTCACCAAGAGTACCTTGTGCGTTTTGAAGCGCTTGCTCTTTTTCAGCTAATGTATTTTCGTTTTGTGCATATTGCTTAGCTAAGCTGTCACCGCGTGCTTTTTCAGACGCTAATTGGCTTTTCGCTTTGTTAAGTAATGCTTGCTTGTCAGCACGTTCTGATAAGAACTCTTGCTCACGTTGCTTATTGATTTTACCTTCAGAGATACGTTCTTGCTTTACTTGCTCAAGAATTTTATCTAAAGCATCAGTATTTGCATGTGCATTAAGCGCGGTACCTGCAGAAACAGATAGTACTGCTGCAACAGCAAAACCTTTAAATAGTTTCTTCATTATTCGATTACTCCGCGCCAAAGATTGGTAGTTTAACAAGTTCTAGTGTCGCTTGCTTACGCGCCATACGAATCACTTCTTTAACTGGTTTTAGGTATTCTTCACCTAATTCTTTCCACTCTTTAGTGTTGTTGTCCCACACCCAAGCGTGTTTTAAGTCAAAAGATTGTGCTACGTAAGTGATACGACCTAAACGACCGATATCAACGTTAATGTTTTTACCATCAACTTCTAAAGTACCTTGAGAAGCAGTTACAGCTGAGCTGTAAGCAGTTTCAACTGTGTATGCTTCAAGAACTTGGCGGAATTTCTCAGACGTCGTTACAGACGCAGAAGCCATGATTTCACGAAGTCTTTCTACACGAGCAAGACGAGAATCAAGATTGAACGGAACGTCCGCTTTGATGAATTGCTCAAGCGTATCGATCATGCGATACATCAAAGGCACAACGTTTTGTTTAGTGTTATCGATAGTAGCGATTTGACGGTCAAACGATTCGATTGATGCATTTTGGTCAGCGACCAAACGTGCTACGTGATCGTTGTACACTTTCATAAGTTCAGTCTCATCAACAATACTACGGTACTCAGCGATTAGCTCTTGAGTTTGACCGTATACGTTGTCAATTTTAGTTTGAGACTTAACAGCAGCCTTTTGAATTTGCTGACCTGCTTTTTGCACGTCATTCAAAGGATCTGCAATCACATTGCTGCTTGCAAATGCAAAAGCGCCAACCAACGCAGATGCTACAAGACTCTTTCTGATTTTAACAGACATAGTTCCCAACCAATTAAGTAATGTTACTTTTATAATTTAATTATCAACCTGATTAAGGATGACAACCCTGATATCTTTTAATAGATATCAACCCTCCAATAATGCTAAATGCAATACGCCCTGTCAACTTGATGTTAGCTATTCTAAGTAAATAAATACCGTGAAAAAGCTAAAACTAAAGTACCATAAAAAATACCGTTAACATAAATGTAACCACCACCAAGCCGCCTTGGTATTATATAGCCCCTTTAAAATTAAACACTAGTTAAAAATTAGACACTTACGTGAAACAAAAATGCAACATCTCAACAAAACTGAATTACACCTTAAAAAAAAACAAAAATAATAAATATGTGACAAATTAATGAACTAAATTTAATTAAATTAGGCTAAAAATACAGCTTATCTTGTAAATCCTACGCTTTATCGTATAAAAATAAGGCTATTTAAAAGCCCTTGTGGCGGATGTATAAATATTACTGCAAATAAGTTAATAAGCTTTAATTATTCTTATCCAAAGTAAAACGCTATTAAAGCCCCTACAACGGCCGTTATTTTACAGTTTGTTGAGACATAGTGTGTATTGTTTAATTTTGATGAGAGTGCGTTGGCTGCAACTCGCTAATGTATTAAACAGCGCCGTTGTTCAAAGAAGAGTTAGCTATTAATTAGGAAAAACTAAGCATGTTTAATGTAGAAACTATTAAGAGAGGTAAACTGCAAAACTAAATGCTTTACTGTAGAGCGAGAACGAAAACTAAGAAGGGGAATTTTTAAGAATTATGGTGAAACAGAAAACTGCTTCACCAAGATGAACTAAGGTTCACATAATTAAATTATGCTACTTCTACGTTCTCAGCTTCAGGGCCTTTTTGACCTTGTTTGATGCTGAAAGTCACTGCTTGACCTTCGCTAAGAGTGCGAAAACCAGAACCAGTGATTGCGCTGAAATGTACAAACACGTCAGGACCATTTTCTTGTTCAATGAAACCAAAGCCTTTAGCTTCGTTGAAAAATTTTACTTTACCAGTAACCGACATACTAAATTTTCCTGTAAGTCAATAATTAAAATTCAGCCATATTATTATGGCTATATCCTCCCTGAGTCAGTGCCCAAAATTCTGGAGGTATAGTACAGGAACAAGTTTTAACCTAACCGGTAACCTTAAACGCAGCACAATATCCGTAAATTCAATACGCAAAAACTCAAAGCAAGTTAAGGTTAACACATTAATATTTTTTTGGCTCTATTAATTGAGATTTATTTGCTAAGAACAAAGATAATTAAAGAGATAAACATAAGTGGTTATTTTTAAAGCTTAAATTGCTTAATAAACAGTAAATTTTTAACTTGTAATTGTAACAAATCGTGTTTGGGTAGTCAGCTTTGCAAATAAAGAGAGTTGCAAGTAGCGTTAAGAAGAGTGCAAAGGCTAAATTACAAGCAAAAAAAGGCCGTACAGCAAGCTATACGGCCTTATTATAATATACATTTAATGTACTTTATTTAACCTGCCAGTCAATTGTAGCTTCTGCCTTAATAGGCACAACTTTCGAGTCACCAAGAGTATAGCTAGCAGGTACTTGCCAAGGGCTTTTCTCTAAGGTAATAGTATCGGTGTTACGAGCAAGGCCGTAAAAGTCAGGGCCAAAATGACTTGCAAATCCTTCCAGTTTATCCAGCGCCCCTGCTTCTTCAAAAGCCTCTGCGTAAAGCTCAATAGCAGCATGGGCTGTATAGGCGCCAGCACAACCACAAGCAGCTTCTTTTTTATCTTTATAGTGCGGTGCTGAGTCAGTGCCTAAGAAGAACTTTTTATTACCACTTACCGCAGCAGCCATTAAAGCTTGTTGATGAATATTACGTTTTAGGATAGGCAAACAGTAATAATGTGGGCGTATGCCACCTGCTAACATATGGTTACGGTTATACAATAAGTGATGTGCGGTAATCGTTGCGGCTACATTTTGTGGAGCGGCTGTTACAAAATCAACAGCATCTTTTGTTGTAATGTGCTCTAGCACTATTTTTAGATTTGGAAAGTCTGCTACAACATCGCCTAAAATTGTCTCTAAAAATACTTTTTCACGGTCAAAAATATCTATTGATGAATCAGTCACCTCGCCATGCACTAATAATAGCATGCCCACTTCTTGCATCGCTTCTAATACAGGATAAATATTCTTTACTGAGGTAACCCCTGAGTCTGAGTTAGTGGTTGCCCCAGCAGGGTAAAGCTTTGCAGCAACAATTTTACCGGTTGCTTTGGCTTTTTTGATTTCTTCAGGTGTGGTTTTATCAGTTAGGTAAAGTACCATTAGCGGTTCAAAGTTGCCTTGTGGCCCCGCTGCCATAATTCGCTCTCGATATGCTAGCGCTAAATCTGTGCTGGTTGCTGGCGGTACTAGGTTTGGCATTATGATGGCGCGGCCCATGTAGCGGCTAATATCGCGTACTGTATCTTTAAGTTGCTCACCATCGCGTAAATGGATATGCCAATCATCAGGACGAGTTATGGTTAATGTGTTTTTTAAATTACTATTAATGCTCATTACTTTTTTCCACGGCTGAATTTATCCGATCATAGGCATATGAGAAGATCTAGTAAAGTGTTATCTAATTTATTCCCTTCTATGAGGCTGCAAAATACGATTGGGTTTAAGTTTAACGACGAATACCGCCATTTAAGCGTTTTATTTTGAACCTGCCTTAAATTTGGGTTAACTTATCACTGCTAATACAAATAAAAAGAATAAAACTACCTTATGTCGAATCACCTCGATACTTATAAAGCGCTCGAAATTAAAACCGAGCAGCTAAGCATAATCAATCAGTTCTCTTCTAGCTTGTTACAGCTCGATACCTTAGAAGAATTATTTGAGTATGTAACCACTCAAGTAGTTAACCGCCTCGGGTTTGTTGATTGCGTGATTTACCTGGCTGATGAAACGCGCCTACTGCTCAATCAAGTTGCCTCTATGGGGATAACTCATTCGCGAGACAAGTACCAAGCGGAGCGCAAAATAATAGGCTTTAACGAAGGTATAACCGGTTATGTAGCCCGTACGGGCACCGCTATTATTATTGGTGACGTAACGCAAGACCCCCGCTACATTGCTGATGAGCGCCCTGCCCAGTCGGAGCTGTGCGTGCCACTTATATACAAAGATCAAGTTTTAGGGGTGATTGATTGTGAACACCCAATAAAAAACTATTTCACAAACGCCCACTTGGAAATTTTAACCACGGTTGCGCATTTGCTCAGTGCAAAACTAAATCAAGTAAACACAGTTAATAGCTTAAAGCACACAGTAAATCAGTTAAACGACGCCCAAAAGCTTGAAAACAGTTTACTGCAAATAGCTAATTTAACGTATAAAGCCAGTAACCTAGATACCTTTTTTGAATCACTCCACAACATAATAAATAGCTTACTGCCTGCTGATAACTTTTTTATTGCTCTTTACGATAAGCAAATAGACATACTCGATTTGGTTTACATTGTTGAAGAAGGCATACAAACGCATGCACATAAAAAAATATCAAAAGAACAATTAAAAGATACAGCTTCGTATTATTTATTAAAATCAGACAGTGCACTGCTATTAAACCAAAACGATTATCAGCAACATATAGACAATGGCGACTTTAAACTTGTAGGTCGTCTTTCGGAATCTTGGCTAGGTGTACCTTTTAAAGCGAATGATAGGATAAGCGGTGTAATCGTTGTTCAAAGTTACGATAAAAAGTTGCACTATAGCGAGCACGACAGTGCGCTTTTAACCTACGTAAGTAGGCAAATTAGTATGGCCATAGATAGGCAGCTTGCAAGGCAAGAGCTTGAACACAAAGCATTGCACGATGAGTTAACAGGGCTTGCTAATCGCTCGTTACTTATTGAGCGTATTAAACATGCTATTTTGCGTTTATCACGTGTTAAAAAAGGCACGAGCCATGCCTTGCTTTATTTAGATTTTGATCGATTTAAAAGTATAAATGATTCGCTTGGTCATGAGGTTGGCGATCATTTTTTAATTAAAATTTGTGAGCTCATAAAAGGCACCGTCAGAAACACCGATACATTTGCACGACTCGGTGGCGACGAATTTGCCATTTTTATGGAAAATATCACCCACCGAAACCAGGTTAGCGAAGCACTAAAACGAATAAATACAGCGCTTGCTAAGCCACTAAATGTTGATAGTCACTTATTACAAGCATCAACCAGCATTGGCATAGCCTTTAGTGAAAGCAGCGACGATAAAGCCTATTTGCTATTACAGCAAGCCGATGCCGCTATGTACGAAGCTAAATCAAGCGGGCGTGGTCAGGTTAAGTTTTTTAATAACACCATGCGTAAAAAGCTCAAAACACATGCCGATATAGAAAACGACTTACAACATGGCATTGAACACAACGAATTTGAGCTTTATTTTCAACCTATTTTTGCTATAGCGACAAGCGAAGTTGTCGGCTTTGAGGCATTAGTGAGATGGCACCATCCTAAAAAAGGGTTTGTGCCACCCAATGAGTTTATTCCGATAGCCGAAACCACCGGACAAATTATTAACCTCGATTTGCACTTACTTGACCTCGCTGCACAACACATTGCGCACTGGCACACATTAGGCCATCGCTTTTTAAAAGTAACGGTCAATGTGTCATCGCGTCACTTTGCTAGCCTCGACTTTGTTGCCCAAGTTCACGCATTGTATAATAAATACCAACTGCCTTTAGGATCGTTATGTTTAGAAATCACTGAATCAGGGCTTATTGCTAACCTTGATTTAGCAACACAAATAATAGAAGGGCTTGCCCCACTTAAAGTGAAATTATGCTTGGATGATTTTGGCACCGGTTACTCAGCGCTTGGTTACTTACACCAATTACCTATCCATATTTTAAAAATAGATAAAAGCTTTATCGATCACCTCAATAAAACCAATAACCCGTTAGTCGAGGCCATTCTCTCACTAGCGCAATCATTAAATTTTGAAGTAGTGGCCGAGGGAATCGAAACCCAAGAGCAACTCACTATTTTACAAGGCACTCAATGTAATTACGGTCAAGGCTTTTTAAAGTCAAAACCGGTTACAGCACAACGCGCTATTCAACTTATCAATAAACCCCTGTAGTAGCTGTTATCCAAAGGCTTACATTTTCAAAACCAAAAAGGTGTAAAAAGTAAGCCCCGTAATACCCATTCGTTTATTTAAGCGCTCAGTTTTAAAGCAATAAAAACATATTATTACTGTTTAAGCTTTAGCCCATTAAACACATACTTGTTTTGCGCGTTTTTATAATTACTTATCCTACTTAGTTTTTATAATTACTTATCCCGCTTAAAAACCTGTGCCATTTATTAAATACCCCTGTCCATAACGCTGCTTTACACCGCAGCTACATAACCTACAAAACAACTTGAGCTAAACTCATGGCAAACTCATCAAACCAGTAGCAAGTAAAGTGCTCACATTAATTAATTTAACTTTAAGGGTGTACTTTAGTAATTAATGGATTATTTTAGCCATCTAGACGTTGAAACGTTTTTTGTAAAGGCGTAGTATGTAGTCAATCTGAGCCAAACTCACTTTTCCCTTGAGAATTATTAAAGATGATTGATATAAAACACCTTAAAACTATTGCGACATTAAAAGACACCGGATCGTTAGTTAATACAGCCCGCGAATTATTTTTAACGCAATCAGCTTTATCTCATCAAATTAAAGACTTAGAAAACAAATTAGACTGCCAATTATTTGAAAGAAAAACGCAGCCTGTGCGCTTTACACCTCAAGGAATGCTTTTACTTGAACTTGCTAACGACGTTTTGCCAAAAGTAGAAGCCACGAAGTGCCGCTTAAAAGAAAGCCTGAATCAACCAATTTCTCAACTACGCTTAAGTGTTGAATGCCATGCGTGTTTTCATTGGCTGCTTCCAACAATTAAAGAATTTAATAATTTTTGGCCAGACATCAAAATTGACTACGAACGCGGCTTTAGCTACGACGCTATACCAGATTTACTCAATGATGAGCTCGACTTAGTATTAACTTCAGATATACGCGAGCCTGATAAGCTTGAATACGCTCACTTATTTGATTTTAAATTAAAGCTTATTGTCGCCCCTGATCACGACCTAGCTAAAAAAGCATATGTAACGGCGCTTGATTTAAAAAACGAAACCATCATTTCGTACCCTATTCCGCGCGAGCGACAAGATATATTTAAACACTTTATTCAAAATGCCCGCTTTGACGGTACCTTAAAAAATGTAGACCAAGGCTTATTAATTTTTCAGCTTGTGAGTGCAGGAATGGGTGTAGCAGCGTTGCCTGATTGGTTGGTAACTCCTTACGAAAGCCAAGGTTTAATTAAATCAATCCCGCTTGGAGCACTAGGCCTAACCCGCCCTATGTACCTAGCAATGAAAAAAGACATGAAAGACAACCCCGTTTATCGCCATTTTTTAAATACCTGTAAGCAAAATAACGGTCGATAAATCATAAACGAATAAGTAACATAAGGCCTATTGGGTTTTATGTTGCTTGTTATGTTTGAATTAAAAAAATTATTAGGTGGCTTAATTATGCCACTCCCGCTATTTGGTTTACTTACGTTTGTAATGCTAGTTTTAGCGTTTCGTGGACGTAAGCCTGCTTTAGTGCTCGCAAGTTTGAGTATATTAACGCTTATAGTGTTAAGTACACCGTTTGCTGCGCATCAACTTATTAAACACAATGAGCTCGTATCACTGGCATTTAATGCACTAAAACACCCAAGCCTTGATAAGATTGTTGTGCTGGGGTGCGATATAAACCCAAACCCTGCTTTAAGCGCTAATAATCAGTTAGGAAATTGTGCGCTTACTCGCTTGGTAGAAGGCGTCAAGCTTGCAAAAAAATACCCTAATGCAACGCTTATCGTGTCTGGCGGTGGCTACAACAAAGTAACAAATAGCGCGTTAATGAGCCAAGTAGCAATAGATTTAGGAATAAGCAAAAGCCGCATAAAACAAAACCCGCAAGCAATGGATACCGCTGCCGAAGCCAAGCTACTCGCCCCTAAACTCGTTGATTTTAAAGTTGCACTAGTTACGTCTGTGCTACACATGCCGCGCGCAAAAAACTTGTTTAATGCCCAAGGTGTTAAGGTTATTCCTGCCGCTACGGATTATCACAATTTTGCGGCTTTACCTTTGTATAAACAATTTATACCAAATGCTGAGGCATTACGTGTAGTAACGCAATATGCCCATGAAGTGATTGGGAATGCTTGGATAAGTGTGCGCCGCTGGATAAACCCAGAGGCGCTGTAGAGTATATACACTTATACTGGGTTATCTATATCTATAAAACTCACATCAAAACCATGCTCTTTAGCAAGTAGCTCACCAAGCGCTTTAATTCCGTACCGTTCGGTTGCATGATGCCCTGCTGCAAAAAAGTCTATATTTTGCTCTCGCGAGCTATGAATCGTTTGTTCTGATGCTTCACCCGTTAGGTATGCATCAACTCCCTGCTCTGCTGCTAAATCGATATAACCTTGCCCGCCTCCTGTACACAGCGCAATGGTGTTAATTTTTTCATCGCGTACAACACTACGTAATGGTTCACGGTTTAAAACTTTAGCTATTTTATTTGCAAACTCGCTACCTGTAAGCGGAGTTTTTAACCGTCCTTTCATAGCAACGCTATTTGTAACGGGTTCAAGCCCTGTCTCTATTTCGATATCGAGCAAATTAGCCAGCTGGGCGTTGTTACCTATAACAGGGTGAATATCAAGCGGTAAGTGATAAGCAAATAAATTAATATCGTGCGCTAATAAGGCACCTATACGGCGTTTTTTCATGCCGATAATAGGCTGCGATTCACCTTTCCAAAAATAACCATGGTGAACTAAAATCGCATCGGCTTTTTTTTCTATCGCTGCATCAATGAGTGCTTGGCTTGAAGTCACTCCCGTAACAATCGTTTTGATTTCGTTTTTACCTTCGATTTGCAACCCATTAGGGCAAAAATCTTTAATTGTGTGAGGTTCTAAAATGTCGTTTAATAGTTGGTTAAATTCTCTACGTTGCATACTTATTACCTTACTTAGCACTGAATTTTGTGCAAATTTTGGCGTTTATGGGGCTAAAATGGAAGGAAAATCGCAAAAAATTGAAAAACAGTTGGAAAATAGGTATAAATACGGCTTCTTTATCTGTGTTCACAACGTATAGGGTCTCTGATGAGCAAACTAGACAAAACAGAAGTTTTATCTGCCTTTGAAGCTGCATATGAAGCTGCCAATGGTAAAAAACCTGAAATTACTACAAAACCAGGCTGGTACAGCATCGATGGTGGCAAAAACTTACGCCTAGCTGATGTAGCAGAGCTAACGAAAGAACTAAGCGCTGGCACATCGCCTGCACAAGCTGAGCAAAAAGCGCCTGCGAAAAAAACTAAAACTAAAGCGGCTGCGCCTGTTAAAGCACAAAAAACGGCACCGTTTACTGTGGTAACACAAAGCGAAGACGGCTACACAGCTGAAGAGCTTTGGATTGTTGAGCTTGCAAGTAAAGATCACGACTGTCGCTTACCGCGCGGTGTTGTTTAAACACATGTGATTGATAAAAAAGCCGCGTTAAGCGGTTTTTTTATGCCTGTTTATCACCTTCTATCAATTCGCTTTATTAAATAACTTATTTTGAGCTAAAAAAAGCGGCTAATAGCCGCTTTTTAAATGTGTATTACAATTATAGCTTTTCAAAATAAAGTGGCTTTCGCGGCTTTTTACCCACTTCGTTCATTGTGCTTGCATCAAATAAGCGCCCATTGATCATGGTATAATCGACTTTATCTGAATCGCGAATATTTTTCAGCGGATCGCCATCAATAACTATTAAATCGGCAAGCTTACCGACTTCTAACGAGCCTATATTTTTATCAAGCCCTAAGTATTTAGCAGGGTCAAGCGTAGAGGCTCTAATTGCTTCAAGTGAACTCATACCGCCTTGAGCAAACATCCACATTTCCCAGTGGGCACCTAAGCCCTCACGTTGCCCATGCGCACCTAAATTTACCAGTACACCTAAATCTTGCAGCTCTTTAGCAACACGGGCGTTATTAAAGTGGTTATAGTGATGATCGGGCGCTTTTACTCGGCGCATTGAACGCGGTAATAATTGATTTTTAGGCACAAACTTACTTAAACGCGGATGATTCCACACATCGGTTTTGTCATACCAGTAGTTTTCCCCCCAAATTCCGCCATAGGCGACAACAAGCGTTGGTGTGTAACCTACATCACTTTGCGACCATAATTGTTTTATATCATCGTAAATATTCTCAACCGGAATTGAGTGCTCAATGCCCGTATGCCCATCAACAACCATGCTTAAATTATGTTGTAACAGTGAGCCGCCCTCTGGCACTATCATCATTTCAAGCTCTCGCCCTGCTTCAATAACTTGTTGGCGTTGCTCGCGGCGCGGCTGGTTATACGATTTAACACTAAAGGCTCCAACCTTTTTAAGGCGCTCTAAATGAAATTTAGCATCGTCTAAGGAGTCAATGTGCGAGGTGTAACCAGGCATATTTGCTCCATATAAAATAGTGCCGGTAGAGAAAATTCGTGGCCCAACAATCATACCGGCCTTTTGCATTTCACTGGCAGTAAATATCTCTGATGTATCGTTTGATGGGTCATGAATTGTGGTAACACCGAGCGCTAAACCTGCGAAGTTTTTCCAGTTTTGCTGTGGGATTATTTCATCACTTGCCTGAGAGCCATGTGCGTGCGCATCAACAATCCCAGGCATAATTGTTTTACCTGTAACATCAATAACATCGGCATCTTTAGGAATAGTAACCTCACCCACTTTGCCAATCGATTTAATGTGTTTACCATCGGTAATTATAACGCCGTTTTCAATGACCTGTTCGCCATTCATGGTAATAATGTTTGCACCTTTTAAAGCAATCATACCTTTTGGCTCGGCCATTTTTTTACTAAAGCTAATGTTTTCGCCACTTTTAACTTTAAAGTCGGCCTTGCCTGCATTGTTTATAGCAAACATGCCATCAAGGCTTGCATGGTATAGCTCGGGGCCTAAGCTCCAGTACAGCTTATTACTATTAGCACTCCAGCTTATGTTTTCACCCGCACGTACAGACAGCTGCTCAATAGGAAACTGATTATCTTTAGGGCTTATTTTAATAGGTGAACCGCTTTGCACCAGCGGGGTAACAAATACTTTAAAACGCTCTGCAAACGCTAAGTATTTACCATCTGGTGAAACTCGAAATTCAGTGGCATGCTCCGACTCATAAAGCTTGCGTATCTTTTTACTCTCAAGCTCCACAACACTTAAGGTAGGCTTAGGCCACGGGCTCATGATAAATACACGGTCATTGGTACTACCAAACTGAGGTTGATAACCACTTTTAGAAATAAGCTCGCTCTCTCCCCCTTTTGCACTTACTTTATAAACGCCCGGGTTAAGCGACCACTTAGGATTTAAAATACTTCCGCCGGTGGCTTTACGATAAACGATTGTTTTGCCGTCAGGGCTAAACGTAGGCTCTACATACTTACCCGGTTGCGTTGTAATAGTATCACCACGACCACTGCGCGCAGAGACCACACGCACAGTGCCTTGCTTACTGTCATTCCAAGTGGTGTAAACAATCTTTTTACCGTCGCGGGAGTACTGCGGGAACAGCTCATAATGATCGGTTTGTTTAGTTAAGCGCTTAATTTTACCTGAGTCTAAATCGCGTTTATAAATATACCCTAATGCTTCAAAAATAGCGGTTTCGCCATCGGGGCTAACCTGTACGTTACGCAACATTTTTACGTCAAACTCATCGGTATCTAAATCTTGTGTAAAGCGTACTGCCTTTTGAATCTTTTTAGTGGTTTGTACTTTAAAGTCAATTGGGGCGACTGTTTTATCATCAACGGCTAATTTATGAATTGTACCGCCAGCCCAAAACACAAGCTCTTCGTTATCTGGGGTCCAAGCAATTGTCGGGTACACTCCATGAATAGCCCAGGTTTCTTGCATATCGCGTTCAAGCTTGTCGTAGAGCTTAGTGTGCTCGCCACTGGTTAGGTCGTATAGGTACAAGCTGGTTTGAAAATCATCACGTCTTATATAGGCGAGCTTTTTACCATCAGGTGAAGGAGTCGGTCTTATTGCACCGCCCATTCCTTCAATAATTGTTTCAATGTCGCCGGTTTGTCGGTCAAAGCGCTTAATTTTATAAATACCGGCAACAGAATCTTTAGAGTAGTGAAAGGTTTTACCAGGCGTTGCATCATGAGAAAAGTAAACATAGCGCCCATCTGGCGAGAACATTGGCTCACCTAAGTCTTTTTGGTCGTTCTCGCGTTTAGTAAGCTGAACACCTTTACCACCGGCTTTGTGATAAAGCCACACTTCTCCAGCCCCTAGTGAGCGACTAGCGGTAAAGTGTTTACGTGCGACAAGGTAATCGCCATCAGGACTCCATGCGGGGCTGTTTAAAAGTCTAAAGGTTTCGTCAGTCACAGCATGTTGATTGCTTCCATCAACATCCATAACCCAAATATTATCACCACCGCCTTGATCTGAGGTAAACGCAATATATTTACCATCTGGGCTAAAGCGAGGTTGCATTTGCCAAGCAATATCTGAGGTGAGTTTAGTTGCTTCACCTCCGCTTATAGGCATAGTGTAAATGTCGCCAAGTAAGTCAAACACTAGCGTGTTGCCATCAGGACTAACATCAATGTTCATCCATGTGCCTTGCTCGGTACTAATGGTTGCATCTAAAAACTCACCTTTTGGTGAGTCTACCTGCCACTTTTCTTGATCTTCGTTTGCGTACGGCTGACCTATTGCTAGGGCGACTGATAAAGCCAGTGCAGTGTGAAGCATTTTTTTCATGCATTTCTCGCTTGTTATTATTGCAGTTAAACTCTCTAACACGATTGCAACAAAAACAGCGCTAACTTGCCAGCGTTATCAGACCAAGCACCAAAAATTAATGCCAAACTATAGGGTCAAATTGGTAGTAATCCACCAGCATTCTATAAATTTCAGGGTCGTGTTGTCTAAGCTGCGCTGGCTTTTCTAAAAAGGTCTCTGTGAGTACAGCAAAAAACTCAGCCTCGTTGGTTGCCCCATAACTATGAATAACATGGGGCATGTTATAAGCAACATGACTTTTTAACTGTACAAAAGCACGGCTAAACACACGGGCCCACTCTTTGTAAGCATTGGGGGTTTTTAGTAATGGAGTGCCAGTGGTTTTTCCGGTTTCTTGATCTAACTGGTGGGCAAATTCATGAAACACTAAATTATGACCATCGCTTGGTAAGCGGTTACCTTCTAGTACATCGTGCCAACTCAGCACTAATGTGCCACCAGGCCACGACTCACCTAAGCGCACAGCGTTGTGGTAACTAACCAGCCCAGCACTATCTCGTGTAGATTGCGGCGCGTAATACGCACTAGGGTAGAGTAAAATTTCTTTTACGTTTTTATAAAGTGGCCAAGGTTTATTAAGCACTAACACACAGGCATCGGCAGCAACTATCAGCTTCATGGCGGGGGTTAGCTTTAGTCCGTCTCGGCCTAAAAAGCGCTTTTCGCTTAAAAACCATATTATGTGGCGCTCAAGCTTGGCTCTGTCGTTGTCCGTCATCTTTTTATAGATAGGCATGCAACGAAGGAGTATTTCTTTTTGTTGAGAGTTTAAAACCGCGTTTTTATATTTTTTATTCCAAAGCCAGTTTTGTAGTGCCTGCCAGCGCCAATAAATTACAACAAAAATAGCCAAAGCAAAAATGAGTAGCCCGTTTATCATGGGGACATCCAAAATAAGTTAGTCTCTTATTAATATGTGCGCCTGCACTCATTTTCAATCAGATAATTTCTGTGCAATTTCGTCCGCTATTTTTAGCTTTGTATAAGGCTTGATCTGCTCGCGATAAAAGACGGTCGTAATCACCCACATTGGTTGAGTCAGACAAACCAAAACTCGCTGTTACACTTAACCCCTCACCAATGGCCGAAAAGTCATGTTGAGCAATGCTCTCGCGCAGTGCTTCACATATCATTTTTGCTTCGCCGGCGGTTTTATCTGCAAAAACAATGGTAAACTCTTCACCGCCCCATCGTGCTATATGCTGGTTTTCTTGGCAGCCATCTTTAAGCAGATCTGCAATAGTACAAATCACTTTGTCGCCAACTATATGCGACCAGTTATCGTTAATTCGCTTAAAGTGATCAATATCCAGTATGGCTATGGCTAAAGGTCGGTTTTGCTGTTTGTAAGTGGCAAAGTTATGGGCAAGCCAGCTATCAAAAGCACGCCTGTTAGGCATATCGGTAAGTTGGTCGTGCGTTGCTTGGTACGCAAACGCATTGGCTTGCGTTTGTAGGTCTTGCGTTTGTTTTTCTACGCGATTAGTCAGCTCTATTTCTATTTTTTTATAGTGATATAAACGGTATTTGTATATGGCAAAAATAACCATTAAAAAAAGTACAAATATTGCAAACTTAAATTGCGGTTTTTGCCAAAAAAATGATTGAATTACAATATTTACAGCTTGCTGATTATCTTGCCAATGTGCGTTAGGGTAACTTGCGCGTACCATAAAGGTATACTCACCTGGAGGTAAATTGGTGTACTCAGCACCGGTCATATGTTGGCGATTAACCCATTTATCGTTAAACCCTTTTAATTGGGTTTGAAAGTTTAATCGCTGCGGCATAATAAAGCTCAGCCCTGCATAATGAAACGATAAACGAGAAACCCCCGGCGGTAAAAAGACCGACTCACCTTCAAGCGGAAGTGCAATAGGCTTACCATCTACAAAAATATTTTCAATAATGGTCGGCAGTGCAATTTGCGTTGATGCTTTTAAGCGAGCAGGTTTTACAGTACTTACCCCCTTAGCAGTTGCAAACCAAATACTCCCATCGTGATGCGTTACAGCCGAAGGCGTTGAGCCGCCATTAGCCTGCGCACTTAACATACCATCGCCTTCATCATACAGTTGATAGTTAAGCACAGGTGTTTTAGCGTTCGCAGGAGCATCAAGAATTTGTTGTATATGATTTTTATCGATTTGAATGATCCCGCGATTGCTCGAGAGCCAAAATGAACCATTATGCGGCACCACTTGAAATAGTTTATCGATAGGTAAACCTTGCTCTAAGCCAAGCATTGCCATTTTCCCGCTTTTTAGCTCATAGCGTACTAAGCCTCTATCTGTAGCCATCCAGGTATAAGTATCATCAATATAAAACCCAAACGCATATTTAGCAGAAAACTCACGCGGAAATTCAACCGTTGTAAAGTGTTCACTAACAATATCAAATACCACCACCCCATTGCCGGTGCCTACCCAGATATTACCTGCGTTATCTTCACTAAGCGTGAGTATAAACCCGCTTGGTAACTCTTTTTTATTTGTAAATTGCTCTAAGCTGCCATCTTCATTTATGCGCGTAAGCCCCATGGCCGAGCCTATCCACAAACGGTTTTTAGAATCAAATAATAACGCTCTTACTTCGTTACTTCCAAGGCCCGTACTACGACTAATGAATGGGGTAAAGGTATTATTGACTACTTTTAAAACACCTGAGGTATAGGTGCCAGCCCATACACTCCCATCGGGTGCTTCGTGTAAACTGAGTATAGAGTAAGGATTGCTTTGTTTAGAGCCTGAGACCAAAATAGCCCGATTGTTTTTGATTATGTTTAAGCCCGAGCTGCCCCCAACCCATAAACTACCATCAGAGTGAGAAAGCACTGTACGGGTATAATCCCCCGCTAAGCCTCTCTTATGGGTCCACGATGAAAACGGCGACTCACGCAGACGAAACAATCCCGCGTTTGTGCCAATCCAAATGCTATTTTCTCTATCTTGTAACAAAGACAAAATTCGGTTGGCTGGCAGTCCATTTTTGGCATCTAATTGCTCGACACCGTCAGGTGATAACCTAAATACCCCTTTATTAATTGTGCCGAACCATAAATCACCATGGTTATCCTCTAGTAAACTAGAAATTGATTCATTTGCAAGCTGTTCATGTATAGGCCGAAACTGCGAATTTATTTTGATCCAAGCGCCTTTTTCGCTTCCCACTATCAGCGAGCCGCCTCGGGTAATTAATAAATTGTATACGGGCGCATTGGGTAAACCAAAGTGAGGCGTCATTAAGGTGGGTATTTTATTATCTATTTTATAAAGGCCCGCACTAGTTGCAGCCCAAATAACCCCGTCGCTGTCTTCTATAACGCGATAAGCACTCACGTTTTTAATTATCGCAAGGTCAGTATCGCTGTTGTGCTCACGATAAAAAACCCCATCGTTTTCAAGGGCTAACCATAGGCTTTTATCAGCACTTTCGATTAAATGATTAACCATGGTAGACGCTGAGCGCTGCGTGTCCCACTGCCTATGTTGATATAAACTAATCCCACCTCGCGAGCCCGCTATATATAGCCCACCGCTTTGTGTTGGTGTTAAGGCCCTTAAACCTGAATCGGGTAAATTATTTATATGGGCACGGGTTAGTATTGTAAACTCTTGGCCATTAAAGCGTGCTAAACCTTCCCAGGTAGCAACCCATAAGTAACCATCTTGAGTTTGAGTAACACTATTAATACTGTTATGCGGCAGTCCTGAGCGAGTATTCCATGTTTCAGAAAAATAATCGCTCAACGGTAAGCGCGTTTGCTCTTGAGCTTCACATAAAAACATGACGAAAAAAGAACATATAATGCTTAATTGTCTCATCATCAACTGCCTTAGTTATTCTTTTACTTGTGTAAGCGTTTTAACGTTATTTAAGCGTAGCGGGAAAGAATTTACTCGGCACTGGTCACATCTAAACTGTACATCCAACAAAGTGCTAAAATCCCTATACGCACGGGGTGAGTACACTATGCTTTGTTTAAGCGCTAACAAGCGCTTTAATTTAAACTAAACAATAGCGTCAACAACAAATAATACGTGCTAAACACACCTTTTAAACGTATCAGCTAATCGTTACAAATTAACTTATACCCACTTATTTAATTAAAAATACTACCATAGCGAATAAACACATTGCATTAACTAAATTTAATTAATCTTTACAAAAGTTGTTAATATTATCTTGTAATACGCTTATAAACGCGGCGACGTGTAAACCGTCCATTAAAGAATGATGCACATCAATCGAAAACGGCATTAGTCCCGTGGTTTTGTTATATTGACCAAACACAAACTTAGGAATGCCTAAACATTTCCCTTCACTAAAAGCATGCGAAAAACTGCTAAAGTTCAGCCATGGCAGCACTGAAATATGTATCAAATCAGCTTGCCCTTCGGTTTGATTGAATGCCTGAGAAAATAACGGTTGAGATTTAGCATTAGCACTTATAGTAGTCGCGTGTTGAGAAAAAGCTTCAAAGCAAGACGAATAATTAAAATAACTAAATATAAACGAATCATCACTGGCAAGCTCTACCACACTGGCTCTAACTTGCTTTAAGCGCCATGGACGCTCATTGATAATCCTTAGCATGATCGGGTTATAGGCGTGGCATGCTGTTAGTGTGGCATGCACATATGCTTGAAAAAAAGACAGTTTATTTTGTTTACAATATTCAAATAAAGGCTTGGCGTTAAGTGTTACACACACATTAAAATATGGCTGGGTGAAGTTTTTAAACAATTCAAAGTGTTGCTTGCGAGGCCAAGTATCAAAATTAATTGGCTCCATTAAGGCGTTTGTATTAGTCATATTATCCATACGGTTAAAGGTAACGCCATAAAGTATAAACAAAAAAGGCGTACCAAAGTACGCCTTTTTAAAAATAATAGAGCTAAATTAAAGACCGTTTTTAATAATCTCTTGCGCTAACTCATCGGCTATCAAATGCGTTGATTTTTGCTCTTTTTCACTACGCGCAAAAATTTCAGTAAGCGTATCGTATATGCCTTCAACATGTTTATTAGACGCCGCTTCACTGTAGCCTTGAGGTGCAGTTTCGTAATACACATTAATAATGCCACCAGCGTTAATAACGTAATCGGGTGCATACAAAATACCTTTTTCGCGAAGTAATTCACCGTGGCGAGATTGTGCTAATTGATTATTTGCACAACCTGCAATAATCGTTGCTTTAAGGCGTGGTATAGTTTCATCGTTAACCGTTGCGCCAAGCGCACAAGGTGCGTACACATCAACATCAAGATCGTAAATTTCATCAATACCTACCGATGTTGCACCAAAGTCATTAACTACACGCTCTACTGAATCTTGATTTATATCAGTTACAAATAGTTGCGCACCGGCCTCAGCTAGGTGTTTACATAAACCATAGGCTACAGCACCTAAGCCTTGCACAGCCACTTTAATACCCGAAAAATCTTGATGACCTCGCTGATGCTGTAACGCTGCTTTAATTCCTAAAAAAGTACCATATGCTGTAAAAGGTGACGGGTTTCCGCTTTTCCCTTCGAGGCCCAGTACATAGTTTGTTTCTTTATTCATTAATGCAACATCATCACAGGTAATGTTCACATCTTCTGCTGAATAGTAACTGCCATTTAATCGCTCTAATTGGCGGCCAAAAGCACGGAATAACTGCTCAGACTTAATTTTTTTTGCATCACCAATAATTACTGATTTACCACCACCAAATGGCAAACGTGCGACTGCATTTTTATAGGTCATGCCCTTAGATAAGCGCAGCACATCGTATACTGCGTCTTCATCTTTTGCATAATCCCACATTCTACAACCGCCAACTGCAGGGCCAAGGTTAGTATTGTGCACGGCAATAATTGCTTTTAAACCTGACGCTTCGTCAGAACAAAAAACCACTTGTTCGTGGTTATCAAATTCAGCTTGATTAAACACAGCCACTGTTATTACTCCAAAATAGTTTACCCGTGAGAGGGATGAGCGCTGGAAATTGACGAAACTTTACCACTTCATTTTTAAGGGGGCCACACAATGACAAGTTAAACCCTTAAAAAGTGAGCCGTATGAATTAATAAACCTATATATCGTATAAACATGGATATAAAATCCAACAAAAGGCATATAAGTTAAATTTAAAACTAACACCGCCGTTCAAAAGTGCGCTCACACTTACGTGAACGTAAAGGTAACGCCAAGTGTAAACCTTGTATTACACAGCTCCCCTCCCAGCAAAGGCGCACAGTGTATAGGTTTATGAAGAAAAAATCAGATTTACCGTAACTGGTCTGAGGTGTTTATTTAAAGAGGAGATTTGCGCTTTTTTTAGTGTGTTTATTAAAGAATACAAAAAAAGCGAGCCTAAGCTCGCTTTGTTATTAGATTACGCAAACCTTTATTTAAGCTTACCGTCTAGCTCTTCAATTTTAGCTTTCCAAATCGCAGGGCCTTGTGTGTGTGCATTTGCACCTTCGCTATCTACAGCAACTGTAACTGGCATATCTTCTACTTCAAATTCGTAGATTGCTTCCATTCCTAAATCTTCAAAGGCAACCACACGTGCTTTTTTAATTGCTTTAGATACTAAATATGCCGCACCACCTACAGCCATTAAATAAACCGATTTATGCTCTTTAATCGACTCAACTGTAGCAGGACCACGCTCAGCTTTACCTATCATGCCTACAATGCCGGTTTTTTCTAGCATCATATCGGTAAATTTATCCATACGTGTTGCTGTTGTAGGGCCAGCAGGGCCTACGGCTTCATCACCTACAGCATCAACTGGGCCAACGTAATAAATAAACTTATTATCGAAGTCTACGCCTTCAGGTAAACCTTCACCTGAATTGATCATATCTTGTAAGCGTTTATGGGCAGCGTCACGGCCTGTTAAAATAGTACCTGAGAGTAAAATAGTTTCACCCATTTTCCACTCGCGAGTATCTTCTTTAGTTAGCGTGTCTAAATTAACACGACGCGTTCCTTCACCTACTTCAAAGGTGACTTCCGGCCAGTCTTCTAGCTTAGGCGCTTTTAAATCTGCAGGGCCTGATCCATCTAATGTAAAGTGTACGTGGCGCGTAGCAGCGCAGTTAGGGATCATCACTACAGGTTTTGATGCCGCATGTGTAGGTGCAGTTTTTACTTTAATATCAACAACCGTTGTTAAACCACCTAAACCTTGTGCACCAATACCTAGCTTGTTAGCACGTTCAAAAATTTCTAAACGTAATTTTTCTTCTGTTGTTTGTGCACCGCGCTCCATTAGCTCATGAATATCAACAGGGTCCATTAACGACTCTTTGGCCATTACTGCTGCTTTTTCGGCGGTGCCACCAATACCTATACCTAGCATGCCAGGCGGACACCAGCCTGCGCCCATCGTTGGTAGCGTTTTTTCTACCCACGCAGCGACGTCGTCTGATGGGTTTAGCATAACCATTTTACTTTTGTTCTCTGAGCCGCCGCCTTTCGCTGCAACCATTACTTCTACTTCGCTACCTAGCACTAAGTCAATATGAACAACTGATGGGGTATTGTCTTTGGTGTTTTTACGTGTGCCTGCAGGGTCAGCTACAATAGAAGCGCGTAGTGGATTATCTGGGTTTAAATATGCGCGACGTGTGCCTTCATCAACCATTTGTTGTACAGTTAAATCTGTTTTATCCCACTTTACATCCATCCCTACTTTTACAAAACAGGTAATAATACCCGTGTCTTGACACAATGGACGCTTGCCTTCAGCCGACATACGCGAGTTAATTAAAATTTGCGCGATTGCATCTTTTGCAGCCTTGCTTTGTTCTTTGTTATAGGCTTTTTCTAGCGCTTGAACAAAATCAAGAGGGTGATAAAAAGAAATATATTGCAACGCATCTTCAATGCTATCAATAAAGTCTTGCTGACGGATTGTACTCATAGTGGTTCCTTAAGTTAGCGTTACGCTTAAGCGTAATCTATACCAAACCGGTGACGGTGGTTTGCACTGTTTTAATTACAACGTAGATTTGATACTAAACGCTGCCAAAAAAATTTGACTTATGATACCCTCCCAGCCCGTTTCGAGCCAGTTCTTAAAGGGGCAGTAAATGCTAAACAATGAAAAAAATTGTGTAAAATTAGCCATAACACAAAACTGCATTGATGTTTTCGCGCATTTTGCGCATTTACCCTATGCCGTATTACTAGACTCAGCCAATAGCGAGCACATAAATAGTCGCTACGATATTATTGCGATAGAGCCCCACGCTATTTTAGAAGTCAATAACAATCAAAGCGTATTTAATCAACAACTTGACTCACGTAATCCCTTTACAATAATGAACGATGAGCTAAGTAAACTTAGCGCGCAAAAAGCCGCTAATAATCTGCCCTTTAATGGCGGCTGGCTTGGTTATTTTGGTTACGACTTAGGCCGTATTATTGAGCACATGCCAAGCACGGCAAAACACGATATAGCATTGCCACAAATGGCCATTGGTTTTTATTTAGATGCGCTAATATTTGATAAACGCCAGCAAAGCTGGTTTTACGTTTCTCAACCAAAGGTGAATCGTTTAGCGCTTTACCAGCAATATTTAACAAACGATATAGCTCCTGCACACTTTTCGCTCACCAGTGATTGGCAATCAAATATGAGCGAACATGAATACGCTGATAAATTTGCGCAAATACAAGATTATTTAAAAAGTGGTGATTGCTATCAAATCAACCTCGCGCAACGCTTTAGTGCTAGCTTTAAAGGCGATCCTTTCCAAGCCTATAAAATATTACGTGTAGCAAATAAAGCGCCGTTCTCTAGCTTCATAAACCACCCAGGTGGTGCCATTTTATCAATATCGCCCGAGCGCTTTATTGCAGTTCACGACAACATAGTTGAAACAAAACCTATCAAAGGCACTTTGCCACGTATGGCCGATGCCATCGCAGACCAACAACAAGCCAGGGCCCTTGAAAACTCAACCAAAGACCGCGCAGAAAACGTAATGATTGTTGATTTACTGCGTAACGATTTAGGCAAAGTGGCAAAGCCTGGCTCTGTAAAGGTGCCCTCACTGTTTGCTATTGAGAGCTTTCCGGCTGTTCATCACTTAGTGAGCACTGTCACGGCCGAGCTCGATGAGGATAAAACGTGTGTTGATCAACTTGAAGCTGCCTTTCCCGGAGGGTCAATCACCGGTGCACCGAAAATTAGAGCAATGGAAATAATTGAAGAGCTAGAGCCTCATAGACGGAGTATTTACTGTGGCTCTATAGGGTATTTAAGCGCATGCGGTAATATGGACACCAGTATTACAATCCGTACATTGGTTTGTCATAACGAGCATATTTATTGCTGGGCCGGCGGGGGTATTGTCGCTGATTCTAAAGTCGAATTGG
The DNA here is from genome assembly GCF_001401805.1 of Pseudoalteromonas sp. P1-25. GTDB lineage: Bacteria > Pseudomonadota > Gammaproteobacteria > Enterobacterales > Alteromonadaceae > Pseudoalteromonas. The sequence goes on along the minus strand of NZ_LKDW01000038.1, from coordinate 8,880 downwards.
AATACCAAGAAACATACGATAAAGTGAATAAAATACTTCCTTTATTAAAACAGTAGAACGCTTTGAATAGTGAACATATTATGGCGCGGTTTCAGCTAAGCCCTACTGCCGCGCCAAATCAAATAAAAGATACCCGTAAAAAGCGTGCCAGTGCGGTTATGCTGCCTATTATTGATGTTGATAACCACGCGCATATTTTATTGTGCAAACGCCCTACTTATTTACATCACCACCCTGGGGAAATTTGTTTACCCGGCGGTAAGTTTGAGCAAAGCGATAAACACCTGCGTACCACAGCGCTTCGAGAACTACATGAAGAGCTTAATATAGCGCCAAGTCATGTCACAGTGCTCGGTCAGCTGCCGCAATACTCTACCCTAACGGGCTTTAGCATTAGCCCATTTGTGGGTTTACTTGATAAACACACAGTATGGGAGAATGATTATAATGAAGTGCAAGCTAGCTTTTTACTGTCGCTTACTGCGCTTTCAAACGAGGCCAATTGGCAGCCCATTCCTTTTCAGCGATTTGGCAAAAACATCAACTTGCAAGGGTTTAGTACACCGCACGGATTACTGTGGGGAGCAACGGCTAGCATTATAAAAAACTTTACAAAACAGCTTGCCCTACCAGTTTAAAACTTATTGGCAAATAGTTACATAATATAGAATTAACGTTATGATACTCGACCGTTCAAAGAACAGCTCCAGGGCTGAGTAAATATAGTAGAGACCCATAATATGATCAGTGCATTTGATATGTTTAGCATTGGTATTGGCCCATCGTCGTCACACACCGTTGGCCCAATGCGCGCCTCGCGCTTATTTGTTAATGACCTTCAAGAACAACAACTTTTAACTTCTGTTACCGATATAAAAGTTGAGCTTTATGGCTCACTGGGTCAAACCGGCGTAGGCCATGGCTCCGGTAAAGCCGTAATATTAGGACTTGCAGGATACGATCCAGAAACAATTGATGCTGATTTAGTTGACGATATTCTTGCTACTATTGAAAAAGAGCAAGTGATATACCTAAACCAAACCCATAAAGCGAACTTTCCTAAGCAAGGAGCTATTGTTTTTCATCGTCGTAAAACCTTACCTAAGCATTCTAATGCAATGGAAATTATTGCCTCAAGCAATGGCGAAAAAGTATATAGCAAAGTGTACTATTCTATTGGCGGCGGCTTTATTGTTACCGATGAAGAATTTGAAAACGAAAAACAAGCAGCCCTTGATATACGTGAACAAAACCCTGCGCCTTACCCATTCGAAAGCGCAAAAGATTTGCTAGAGCTATGTAAAGAGTCGGGCTTGAGTGTATCAACCTTAATGATGCATAACGAAAAAACGCTGCGCAAAGAAGACGACATTAAAGACGAGCTATTTAATATTTGGCAAGTTATGAAAGCCTGTATAGAGCGAGGCATGCGCACCGAGGGCATTTTACCAGGTGGTTTAAAAGTTAAACGCCGTGCACCTAGCTTATATTTAAAATTAAATGTAGAAGTAAGCAATGACCCGCTTAGAGCAATGGATTGGGTGGATTTATTTGCCCTTGCTGTAAATGAAGAAAATGCCGCGGGGGGTCGCGTAGTTACCGCGCCTACAAATGGCGCAGCGGGTATATTACCGGCCGTATTAATGTACTACCACACGTTTATTAAAGAAGTGGACCGCGACATAGCCACGCGCTATTTATTAACCGCAGCGGCTATTGGTATTTTATACAAAAAAAATGCCTCTATTTCGGGTGCAGAAGTAGGCTGCCAAGGTGAAGTGGGTGTGGCTTGTTCAATGGCTGCCGCCGCACTCACCGAAATTGTTGGTGGTAATGTAGTACATGTTGAAAACGCCGCCGAAATAGGCATGGAACACAATTTAGGCCTAACCTGCGACCCTGTAGGCGGATTGGTACAAGTACCGTGTATTGAGCGCAATGCCATGGGCGCCATTAAAGCAATTAATGCCTCGCGCCTAGCAATACGTGGCAGTGGCGAGCAAAAGGTGTCGCTTGATAAAGTCATTAAAACCATGCTTGATACTGGCAACGACATGAAAACAAAATACAAAGAAACCGCACGCGGTGGATTAGCGGTAAACATTATTGAATGTTAAGCGTATAAAAACAAAAACCGCGTATTGTAGCAATACGCGGTTTTTTATTTTTTGTATAAAGCTTTGCTATTTTACCGGCAGTTCTATGTCTGCAAACAACGCATCAACATCTTCTTGATTACGTAACAAACTAGCGCGCTCTACTCGCTCTTTAGTTAAATGCGGGGCAAAACGTTCAATAAAGTCATACATATAAGTACGTAAAAAACTGCCCTTTCTAAAGCCAATTTTAGTTGTACTCGCTTCAAATAAATGACTAGCATCAATACACACTAAATCAGTGTCACTTAATTGATCAACGGCCATTGAGGCAACTACACCTACACCTAGCCCCAACCTTACATACGTTTTTATTACATCGGCATCTGTTGCAGTAAACACAATGTGTGGCTCAAGGCCATGTGCATTAAATGCTTTGTCGAGTTCAGAGCGACCAGTAAAACCAAATACATACGTAATAAGTGGATACTGAGCTATATCAGCAACAGTTAAACTGTCGGCCTTTTGGGCTAATGGATGATCTTTTGCCACTACAATGCTGCGATTCCAATGATAACAAGGCAGCATAACTAAATCTGAGTATAAATGAAGCGCCTCAGTTGCGATGGCAAAGTCAGCGTCTCCGCGCGCTGCCGCATCAGATATTTGTTGCGGTGTACCTTGGTGCATATGCAGCGAAACAGCGGGGTATTTTTTCATAAACCCTTGGATAACACTGGGTAAAGCGTAACGAGCCTGAGTATGTGTAGTGGCTATGTTTAGTTTACCCTGATCAGGCAAGGTATGTTCATTAGCAACGGCTTTTATTCCTTCGACCTTAGAAAGAATTTCGCGAGAAATGTTAATTATTTCTTCACCGGCACTTGTAACATGCGTTAAATGTTTACCACTGCGGCCGAAAATTTGTACACCTAACTCATCTTCTAGCATACGCACTTGTTTAGATATACCAGGCTGTGAGGTAAATAAACTTTCAGCGGTAGCTGATACGTTTAGCTTATGATTTTGAACTTCTACTATGTATCTAAGTTGTTGTAATTTCATGGTTGCAGTTTTAACGTTGTTATTAGGCCAGCATGAAGGTAGCAGGCTATAGAGACAAATTTAATTTGTACAATACTTGCCTAAATGCATACTTATACCTTCATTATTTAGAAGCTAAGGCTAGCATAATAAATTCGCTTCAGGTAGCGATGTTTATTCAGGTTCAACTTATAATACATTATTCTTATATCTAATTTTTAACATATTTTAAAGTTAATCAGCGCAAAGCTACCCTCAAAGCATATATTTGATGTAATATAAAAAAATAGATTGTGAATCCGAGAGTTAAGCCATGATCGTTTCGATTATAATTGTGCTTATAGTGGCGCTAATAGTGATTGCACTGTGGGTAAGCGCTGTACAACAGCATAAAGAAAAACAAGAAGTTGAACGTCGTAAAGAATTAACAAAACAAAAAGCGATAATCGAAGAAACCGAAGAGGCGCTAATGAATAGCGCCAATATTCCGCTTTCTGAAAATGTTATACGCGCTTTGCAACGTAGATGTTACGAGGCGCTAAACGCCATGGTGAAACACTCACCTAATTCTAAAGCATTAAAAAGTAGGATGAACGAAGCTAAAGAAAAGCTAAGTGCGCCAGTACAAGGCAATAGCAACGACAACTTATCGCTACCAAGTAACGACAAACAATTAGTTTCGTTAATACAGGGTATAAAAAAGCTTAGAGTAATTATGCGTTCGGAGCACAGTAAAGGACGCGTAGATAGCCAAGTATTTGCCGCAGAAGATAAGCGTCTAGAAAAACTACAACTGAGAATTAATATAGAAAGCCAAATAAAACGCGGTTTATCTGCTCGTTCGGCAAGTATGGTGGGCTCTGCCAGACAGTATTTTGAGAAAGCCTATGCCACGCTTAGTGCCGTTACCTATTCAGATGAATACGTAAATACTAAACGCCAAGAAGTCGAAGGCTATTTAGAAGAAATAAGTACTGAACTAAAAGCGTCAAACGCCACCGCCCTTAAGAAAAAAGCAGAAGCTGAGCAAGATGACCTCGATGTGTTATTTGCCCCTAAAAAGAAATGGTAATTTTAAATAACTAAAAGAAAGCCCATACACAATGTATGGGCTTTTTTGTATCTACTAAACTGTTTTTACCATGGGTAAATACGAATGTACTTTAGGGCACTACCTAGCACTCACTCCGTTATAAACACTCATTTACCACTGCAAGAGATATACACGGTATAACTAGGCAATGGCACTGAGTGATAGCCGCTAAATAATAATTTACCCGCCCTTAAGTACATCTGTTAATTCAGCGAATCGGTATTAGCTATTATGATAAAAACGCAAACTTAATAATAAACAGCGCCGTTAAAATCCACACACTAATACTCACTTGATCGCGTTTACCACATAGTAACTTAACCGCAGTATACGATATAAAACCAAGCGCAATACCATGTGCAATAGAGAATGTAAGTGGCGTCATAAGCAGTACAACACTTACTGGAATTGCATCGCTCATATCATCCCAGTTCACAAACTTAAGGTTTTGCAGCATTAATACCGCAACGTATAATATAGCACCCGCTGTTGCATAAGCTGGTACCATTTGCGCAAGCGGCGCAAAAAACATCATTAGCAAAAAGCATACACCTACAACAACGGCTGTTAAGCCAGTACGCCCGCCAACCGATACACCGGCCACAGACTCAATATAAGAAGTGGTTGTTGAAGTACCCAACATTGCGCCGGCAATGGTCGCTGTACTATCTGCACTTAAAGCACGCCCTAAGCGCGGCATGTTACCTTTTTCATCGGCTAAGCCTGCTTTTTGAGTTACCGCAACCAACGTCCCCGATGTATCAAATAAGTCAACAAACAAAAACGCAAAAATTACGCTTAACATGGACAGTTCTAGAGCCGCTGCAAAATCAAGTTGCATAAACGTAGGTAAAATAGACGGTGGCATTGAAATTACGCCGTGGTACTGAACTAAATCAAGGCTTAACGCAATACCTGTTACTAGCAAAATGCTAATAAGTACGCCACTTTTTATATCGCGATAAAGTAAAGCCGCAATAACAAAAAAGCTTAATATAGCTAATAAAGGGCCCGCCGAAGTGATATCACCAAGCTGCACTAATGTTGCTGGGCTTGAAACAATAATCCCTGCATTTTTTAGTGCAATTAACGCTAAAAACGCGCCTATACCTGTTGCTATAGCTTGTTTTAAAACCAAAGGAATCGCATTAATTATCCACTCGCGGACCTTAAACAAACTTAATATTAAAAATATACAACCAGACATAAATACCGCACCTAATGCAGCCTGCCAGCTATAACCCATCCCTAAAACTACACCATAAGTAAAAAATGCGTTAAGGCCCATACCTGGTGCAAGTGCTAAAGGATAATTGGCCCACAGCCCCATAATAAAACAGCCAATAGCAGCTGCAATACAAGTGGCTACAAATGCAGCACCTTGATCCATGCCTGCTTCAGCAAGCATTGCAGGGTTAACAAATACAATGTAAACCATAGTGATGAAAGTAGTGACTCCTGCAATGCTTTCGCGTCGCACATTGGAGTTGTTTTCGCGGAGTTTAAATAGAGCTTCGAGCATAATAGACTTGTGGTTGTAAAAAGTGACGAGATTTTATCATAAAATTAAGTATAAACAGGACATTTTACCTTGCGATATACTAAACTGTTGACGTAGAAACTATATAAAAGAAAATGTATGAATAAGACTCAGCCTAGCGGACAAGACTTAGAGCAGCAATTAAACAACATTTTAGACTTTGTAACTCAGCCTATAAACCAAAGCGCTGAAAGCAATAGTGATGTAAGCGAGCACACAGCACTTAATAAAGCACTGTATTATTTAAAACATAACCAAGCACCATTGGCAGCTAAATGGATGCGTCTTGCCGCAATGGCTGGAAATCATCGCGCCCAGTTTTATTTAGGGTTATTTTTTGTCAAAGGCCAAGGCGTACCAAAAAGTGTATTTCACGCAACAGCATGGCTTAGCTTAGCCAGCAGCCAAGGCTATGAACCGGCAACCGCTGCTTTAGATGATTTAAGAAAATATATCGACACCAAACGTCTTAGAGACGCTCAGTGCTACGCAGCCAGCTTGTTTGAGCAAATACACCAAATACAGTATGCTCACTTAATCCCCAAAAATGACTAACTACTGTATTGCTAAGTACTGTAAAACACATTAAAACAACTTTATAGCTACCTCTTAAGTACTGTATAGCGCTGCTACACTTTATACAGTTACGCAAGCACCCTCGTTTTTCACTCTTACAGATAAATCATAAGCCACTGTTTTTAAAGTTTTATTTTTATTATTTACTTTTTAAAGCCATCAACTGTATAAAAAATAACAAAAAACACTTGCACACAACAACTGTATAAACTACTGTATACATGTACTGTATATAAACCCAGTGAGTGAGACCTATGCTACAGCCAATTACCGTAAGAAACGTTAAAAGCTACCAACAACATGACGAAAATGAGTTAGTAAACTTAATAAAAGTAGAAGATGAAATTTCTGCAACATTTGAGATGCTAAAAGTGTTGCATCAATACAATAGCTCGAATGCGTGGACCTTACTAATTGCGCCTGACCATGTGCCCAGTAAAGCCTTACTAGATAGCTGCTCTATTGATACCAGCAAATTGCTTGTGATAAGGCAAAAGCATTTAGTAAATTTAGAGTATGTGCTTAACTCCGCACTCCATAATGGAAATTTTGCAGCCATTATTACGTGGACCGGCATAGTCAGTGAGCAACAGCTTGTTAATTTATCGCTTAATTTAAATAAAAGAAGCGCTAAGCTATTTTGCTTGACTAAAAAAACCAACACTACAGCAATATCACTTACTCAATAAGCTTGATAAAATACATTTTTGATTTATGTTAATTAGTATTTTATGAGTGTAACCAGTACCAGCGCCTGCAAATGCAACAGTCAGCTTAATTATGGCGACTGTTGCCAACCTTATCATCTTGATATAAAAGCCCCAAAAACACCTGAGCAATTAATGCGTTCGCGCTTTAGTGCTTATGCATTAAAAAATGCATCTTATGTATTTAAAACTTACGCTAAAGAAAAACAAGCACAAAACCCAGTAAATGAAATTGCTGACTTTGCCAATAGCTGCCGCTTGGTAAAATTAGTTGTACGCGATACGCAGCAAAGTGATGAGCGAGGCTCTGTTGCCTTTAACGCGTATTATTTTTACCAAAACTTATATTGTGAACTGGATGAGAAATCAGACTTTATAAAAGAGGATGGTGAATGGCGTTATTTAGAGGGTATTATTAACCCGGTAGCCGATATTAAAGTTAATAGAAATGACCCCTGCCCTTGCGGAAGTGCTAAGAAATATAAAAAATGCCACGCTTTATAAAGTAATATACTTAAGTAGTATCAATAACGAACTTAACCACTAGCTAAAACAAAAAATGGACCATTTAGGTCCATTTTCTACAATATTGCTATTGGGTTTTTATTCATCATCATCTAAATCGAACGATTCACGCTGCGCAGGTCTAGCTAAAATCTCAACATAGAATGAAGTAAGCGCCTGTTTTTCGATTTCACTGATCTTGTTGTTAATTTCAGCTACGTGAACAACTTCTGCATCATCGGCACTTGTGCCAAACTTACAGTCAAACGCCCAGTAATCAGCTTCAACAGGTAGCGCTTTATTGCGCTCTCTTTTCAAATATTTTTTCACTTCATGCTTTGCAGCATCAACCATACGAGGGTATTTGATTTTCTCATGATTTAGCGTGAATGTTTTCTTCATTACGTTCCTAATTACCTTGATTTAATGATAATGGCACTCAAGTCATACCATTTGCAGCCATTATAGCAATTGCATTTAATTTGTGGATGCTTTTTTTAAACAAAAAAAGAATTGTTCTATTTTATTGCATAACCAAATATTAAATATAAGGTGTTTTAGGCTTTTAAAGCGCACAAGTGTTAAATTATTTTTATACGTTAGCAACAAGTAATGGTTTGTGTATAGCCTCATTAGTTAAATCGTCATAAAATGCGGCGGCATCCATTTGTGGGCTTGCAAGCGCGGTGTGCGTGTCATTTATGCGCCTGCGTACTGATAGCTCACAGTTATCGATTACTGTTAAAGGAATATGTGACTTATCATCTCTAATCGCTAGTGGCTCAGGGTTTAAGCAGTGACTTAATTTTATTGCTTTCATACCTGCTTGCTCACCTTGTTGAACAATCATCGATGCGTGCTCTTGCCCTATGCTCATATCAAATTTCTCGGGAGCTAATAATTGCTTTGGCCCAGCACCAAAGCGCTCCCTTAACTGTTCTTCGTCTACATAAGCACTATGCGTCTCACTTTTTGGCAAGTGAAATTGACTAAAATCCAGCGCATCATGCGATAGCATCGCTAATAAAAGTGAGAATTCACCTCTGCGATTTTCATGCACACTTTTATTTAGCCTGGTCTTTAGCTGACTCTCTGTGATTAACAAATCATCGATTTGCATAGTCTTTAGCCGATTATGATAACTGATAGATATTTATCGGCTTTATTTCAAATTTCTTTAGCTTTTTTCTTTACTTAAATACGCAGTTTGCTATTATCAGCGCCGTTGCATTGGAGGGGTTCCCGAGCGGCCAAAGGGATCAGACTGTAAATCTGACGGCTCAGCCTTCGCTGGTTCGAATCCAGCTCCCTCCACCACTT
>NZ_LKDW01000037.1 GCF_001401805.1 Pseudoalteromonas sp. P1-25 | reverse complement strand
CTGCTCCTGCGTTATTCTAATGACTTACATCCATGTAAGAATAAGTAAAAACCGAGCAAAGCTTCCGCGTCCTGCTCACGCCCCTTACCTACATCCATGTAGACAACAAAGAGTTTATCGCCCCTAGGCAGAACCAGCAGGGCAGCGCATGTTTGGCATTTATGTAGCGTTATCGCCTATTTATGGGGAATAACCACACTTCATAGGTTCTGCCTTGCCTAAAAACCAAACATACTGCTGTAAATTCAACCATCAAAGATCAACACGCCCTAAATAAGCTAAAATAATTTTAGGCAGCTCTTGCGCATATCGCTGCGCCGATAAATCACACGCAATCGCAGGGGTTAAATCGTGGTAAAGTACTTTATCAAGCAATGAGCTAACAATTAAAAATACTGCTGTACCTGCCGCCGTTTCGCTCACTTTGGTATCGGTTTGGCTAATTAATTGTGCTAAACGCTGATAAATAACTCGTCTGTTTATGTGTTTATCAGTGCCTAATAACTCACTGTGTAAACGCGAATTTAAATGCAGCGTTCTAAATACTCCCTGTTGTGATAATAAAAACACATACGTTTTATGGCATAAAGAGTTAACTACAGCATCTAAGTTTTCATAGTGCTGTACCTCAAGCTCGGTTACCCAATTATCTAATGCAATACCAAAGTCTTGATACAGCATAGGCAACAGCGACTCTTTGTTTTTAAAGCGACGGTAAAACGTACCAACCGACACCTCGGCGTAGTCTGCCAGCTCTTTTATACTTATGTGTTCAAAAAACTTACTTTTTAAACTGTGATGCAGCGCTTTTAATAATTTTTCTTGGGTTTGCTGGCTGCGTTGTTGCTTGGGTGCCAAAAAAGGGTGTTCAGACATACATTCAACCATGTTGGTTTAACGTGCACGTACTGTGCAGCTTATAAGTATAAATAGTAATACCCAGCCAGTAATTGCTTTACTCGCTGGGTAGTTATGTCGTTATTTTTGGCTATTTAAATAATCTACCGCTAATTGGCTAAGCGCTTTGGTCCCCACTTTAAACGACGATTCATCGGCGTAAAAATACGGTGAGTGGTTACTTGCTACCGTTTTTAGGTCTTGATTTGCTGGTGTACCACCTAAAAATACAAATACACTGGGTATTTCTAATGCATAAAACGAAAAATCTTCTGCGCCGGTTATTTTACCCATTTCTTGCACGTTTTGTTTACCGGCTGCTTTTTCAAGGCTCGGCAACATTTGCGCTGTAAGCTCAGGGTTATTAACCGTTACAGGGTAACCTTCGTGTATATGTACATCGGCCGTTGCCCCCGACGACTTGGCAATATGCGTAGCGGTTGTTTTAATATTTTCAAAGATTTGCGCGCGATTATCCATATCAAAATTACGAATAGTACCAACCATTTCAACTTCTTCAGGAATAATATTATTACGCACACCACCGGCAATTTTACCAAACGACACAATAGCCGGCTCTTTGGTTATATTTACTTGGCGGCTTACAATGTGGTTAACACCCGTTACAATTTGCGCAGCGGCAGCAATTGGATCAACGCCAGTCCAGGGTGCTGAGCCATGCGCTTGGCGACCATGTACAGTTATTTCAAAGCGGTCAGCACTGGCCATAAATGGCCCACTTCGATAACCAATTTTACCTGTATGTAGACTTGAAGTAATATGCAGGCCAAAGGCAACATCTGGCTTATATTTGGTAAAAATGCCTTCTTTAAGCATTAGCTCTGCACCGCCCTCTTCGCCTAAAGGTGCGCCCTCTTCAGCAGGCTGAAACACAAACATAATGTTGCCATGCAGCTCATCTTTCATGTTTGCCAGTACCTGTGCAGCGCCCATTAGCATAGCTACGTGCGTATCGTGACCACAGGCATGCATTATACCTACATCAACGCCTCGGTAAGTGGTGGTTTTGGTTGATTTAAATGGCACATCTGTTTTTTCTGTTACCGGTAGTGCATCCATATCAGCGCGAAGCATAACCGTAGGGCCGGGCTTTGCACCTTTTAAAATACCGACAACACCAGTGTAAGCAATATCGGTTTGTACTTGCATACCTAACGACTTTAAGTGTTTAGCCACAATGCCCGCGGTACGCGTTTCGCGGTTACCAAGCTCAGGATTTTGGTGAAAGTCGCGTCGCCATTCAATTACCTGCTGCTCTACACTTTTAACGTGCTGATCAAGGTTTGCCTGTGCGTTAAACGCACTAAGTGCAGCAAAACCTAATGCCACTGAAAGTAGTGATTTTTTCATCCTGTTTTCCTTTATTATTTTAATGAAGCCCAACAACCGATTTAGTGTTATCGAAAAGTGCTGGCAAGTTATAGCCTACACCATTTTTAAATTTATTTTTTACTGCGAGCGCTAAGGCACACAAGTTTGAAAGTAATACTAAAACACTGTTTACTGTAATAGCACCACCTAAAAATGTAAATGTGGATTCACATTTTAGTTCATCATACTTTAATAAACCTTTTTTACTGTACTCTTTTTAAATTACACGGAATGACCATGAAAAATCGAATCACTAAAAAGCACGTTTTAAAATCAACATTGGCACTAACTATTGCACTCGCATTGAGTGGCTGCGACATTGATGATGACGATAATAACGACCCTGTCGTTGTAGAAACACCAGAGCCTGCACCGGTTACTTTGCGTGTAATGGAAACAACCGACATACACATGTATTTATCTAACTACGATTACTTTGCACAAGCCCCATCAGAAACCTTAGGGTTTGTTAATACTGCTACCCTTATAAAAGAAGCCCGAAATGAAGTGCAAAACAGTGTACTGGTTGATAATGGTGATTTAATTCAAAACAGCCCGCTTGGCGATTACGAAGCGATTGTACGTAAAGACGATATTTTAAATGGTGCAACCCATGTCGCCTTTAAAGCGATGAACTTGCTTGATTACGATGTAGCTAACTTAGGAAACCATGAATTTAATTTTGGCTTAGAGTTTTTAGATGCCACATTAAGTGGTGCCGACTTCCCGTATATTAATGCCAATGTATACGTAGATGATGGTGATGATGACGACAGCAACGATGAAAACCGTTACACCCCGTATTACATTCAAGACAAAGCCGTACTTGATATAAACGGCAACGAACAAACAATTAAAATTGGTTACTTAGGTCTTACCCCACCGCAAATTATGCAGTGGGATAGCGCGCACTTACAAGGTAAGGTTATTGCAAAAGATATTGTTGCTACTGCTGAAAAGTTCATTCCACAAATGAAAGTACAAGGCGCCGATATTATTATTGCCATTCCGCACTCAGGGTTAACAGCCAGCGCCCAAGAGGACCTTGCTGAAAATACGGCCCTTTACCTGTCTAAAGTAGATGACGTAGACGCCATATTGTTTGGTCATAACCACCGTTTGTTTCCCGGTGATGCGTCGTACGATGGCTATGAGTCGGCGGGTATTGATAACGTAAACGGAAAACTTAATGGTGTACCCGCTGTTATGCCTGGTTTTTTTGGCAATAACTTAGGGGTTATAGATTTAATTATTGAGCCAAACGATGAAGGCGGCTGGGAAGTGACCAGCTCAAAAGTAGAAACCCGCGCCATTAGTGGTACAGACGAAAACGGCGACTTTGTTGATTTAGCTGCTGTAGATACCGATGTAGCTGCCGCAATTGAGCTTGAGCATCAAGCAACGATTGATTGGGTGAGCGAACCATTTGCTGAAATTTCAAACCCAATTTATAGTTTTTTTGCACTAGTACAAGACGACCCATCAATTCAAATAGTATCAGATGCGCAAATAGCGTGGGGCAAAGCGTTTATTCAAGGCACTGAGCTTGATGGCTTACCGGTACTTTCGGCAGCAGCCCCATTTAGAGCTGGCCGCAATGGTATTGAAGATTATACCAATGTAAAAGCAGGCGATATTACCTTGCTTGATACTGTGAGTTTGTATGTGTTTCCAAACACTATTCGTATGGTAAAAGTAACAGGTAACGATGTTAAAGAGTGGCTTGAACGCTCTGCAGGTCAGTTTAATCAAATTGATGTAAACAGCAGTGCTGAGCAAAACCTACTCGATACCACTTTTCCTACATTTAACTTTGATATTATTGACGGTGTTACCTTTGAAATAGACGTAACGCAGCCAAAGCGATACAACAACGATGGCGTATTAATAAGTGAAAACAATTCGCGCATCACTAACTTGCAATACCAAGGTGAAGCAATAGATTTAGAGGCAGAGTTTTTAATTGTAACGAATAACTATCGTGCATCGGGCGGCGGAAACTTCCCAGCGATTGACGGCATCAGCCGTGAAACATTTGAAGGCCCAGATGAAAACCGCGGTGTACTGCGTAGTTACATTATTAGCGAAGCCGCTAAAAGTAGCACAGGCAGTATTGACCCGTCGGCCGATAATAACTGGCGCTTTAGCCCCGTGACCACCAGCACAGAGCTAAACGTTGTGTTTAGAACATCACCGCTTGAGGAGGTAGCGACTATTGCCCAAACACTACCAGCTGTGGCGCCTACCTCGCCACTTAAAACTGACGAAAATGGTTTTGCGCTATACAGCATAGATTTAAAAAACTAATAGCACATAACCTACAAAAACCAGCTTAATTGCTGGTTTTTGTTTTTTAACAGCGGTGTATTTTGTTGTGCTGGCTTATTTTTATTAAAAACACATTTACGCCAAGCTTGGTTCAAGTACTAGGATAGTGGCTTGAAATACTGCCAGCTTGCAAACCTTATTATGAATTTAAATCTTCAAGGCAACGCGCATGGTACCGCCGGTGGTGAAAAAACAAATATAACCCGTACTAGGTACCAGCAGATGGGCTGTAACTGATACTAGCGCCACCTTGAGTGACGCTCGAGTCCGCCCCTACTCAAATTTCAGGCATAAAAAAGCCTCTGCTAAAACTAGCAGAGGCTATAAAAGTGGTACCAGCGGGCGGGCTGTAACTGATACTAGCGCCACCTTGAGTGACGCTCGAGTCCGCCCCTACTCAAATTTCAGGCATAAAAAAACCTCTGCTAAAACTAGCAGAGGCTATAAAAAGTGGTACCAGCGGGCGGACTCGAACCGCCACGCATTGCTGCAGGGGATTTTGAATCCCCCATGTCTACCAATTTCATCACGCTGGCATCATTTTTCTTTAACCTTCTAAACACGAGAAGATAAAGAAAAACCACTTTAGAGCTAAGGATTATTTATGTGCCTTCGTCTCTATGCCAAGCATTATACAAACAATAGGGGTGGCAGCAAGCGTTTTATGACATTAGCCTGATCAATCGCTTAACATTTAGACAGCCCACAATAAATAAGGTTAGCTCCATACCCCCCTAAATACATAAAACAGTTAGGCTAAACTATAGCGCTTAGTATTTAGATGCTTTTTTGCTAAACTAGCGCGCATATTAATAGTGAGAGTATATTTATGTCTGGTGAGTTTCCACGTGCTGGGTTTTGGCGTCGCTTTGCGTCCTTAGTTTACGATACGTTAGCCATTATTGCATTTGCTATGTTAACGGTTGTGCTCTATTTATTTGCCGTACAAGGGCTTATTACACTTGATGTGATTAGCTTAAATGGAGCTGAGGATGTATCGGCACTTATTCAAGAATCGTTATTGCTCTCAAGCGTTCGCAGCGCCCTACTTGTTACAGTTGCCTTGGTATTTTTTGGCTACTTTTGGACTAAAAGCGGGCAAACTATTGGCATGCGCGCATGGCGTTTAAAAGTACAAACTAACGAAGGATGTTTAATTAGTTGGCCGCAGTCTATTGTTCGCAGCCTAAGTGCCCTGCTTGGATTAGGTAATCTGGTGGTATTAATTGATTTTAAAAACAAAAAAGCGCTACAAGACTATATTTCAAAAACAGAGGTCGTTACCCTTACAAAAGAAGAAAACAAGCGTATTTACCGCGAGCTAGATTAGTAAAAGCAAAAAGGGTGACCCTTGGTCACCCTTTTTAATGCAATGTATAAACGGCTATACCCGTTTATTCATTAAATATGTAGCAAAGCCTATAAACAATACACTTGGCAATACCGCGCCTATAATTGCGGGTATTTGATAAACCATTACGACTGGACCAAATATCTCATTTGTTAAGTGAAATACAATCCCTGTTACTACACCCATAATGATGCGCGCGCCCATAGTTACGGTACGTAAAGGGCCAAATATAAACGACAGTGCAACTAGTAGCATAACGGCAACAGAGACTGGCTGCATTAGCTTACGCCACAAAGCCAACTCATAGGTGCTGGTATCTTGCTCATTTTGCTGTAAGTATCCTAAGTATGACCAAAGCCCTGTAAACGAAAGCGACTCAGGTTTCACCGATACCACCCCAAGCTTTTCGCCCGTTAATTGCGATGGGTAAAACTCTTCATCTATGTGCTCACTGCTTATTTGCTCATCACTAATATGAACCTTATTTACATCGCGTAATAGCCAACCTTCGTCACGGCCAATAGCAACTTTAGCTTTAGTGATTTGAGTTAAATCGAGTGACTTGTCAAAGTGATACATATGTACACCGTTTAAGCGGCCACTTTGATCTACATCTTCAATATTAATAAAGTTATTGCCATCTTTAGCCCATACGCCTTTTTGTGCATTAAACACGTCGCCACCATGTATTGCCTGATTACGCATTTCTTTGGCGTGTTGTTGCGCCTCGGGTGCGCCCCATTCACCAAGGGCCATCATGCACACAGCCATAAACACGGCGGTTTTCATTACCGAGCCTATAATTTGTAAGCGCGACATACCCGCAGCTTGCATAACCACTAACTCACTATTTGAAGCCAGTGCACCAAGCCCAGTTAAGCCACCAATAAGCGCAGCCATCGGGAAAAATATAACTAAGTCGCCTGGCATACTGTAAAAAGTATATAAAGTAGCGGTCATTAAATCGTAACTGCCACGACCTACCGACTTTAGCTGATCAATAAATTTAATTAATGTACTAATCCCTACTAGCACCAACAAAGCAAATCCAGTGGTTTGTAAAATGCTGCGGCCTAAGTACCAATCGAGTGTTTTCATCATGCGCTTAACTCCCGTTTTGTTACAACGGCTTTAAGCCAGGCCCCTAGTGGGCGACCTTTTATAATTAATAAACTGCCTATAAACAAAGCACTTAAGTGAATCCACCACAAGCCGATTGAAGGCGGTATTTTGCCATCTTCTACAGCAAATTTTGCGGCATTGAGTAAGATAAAATAACCCAAGTACAAGCTAATGGCTGGCACTAATTTAGCAAACTTACCTTGGCGCGGATTAACCACACTTAGCGGTACTGCTATTAAGGTGAGTAACGGAATAGAAAGCGGTATGGCAATGCGCCACTGCCACTGAGCAATTGACTCAGAGGTGTTAAGTGGTAATAACTGATTAGTAGGTATCGCTTCTAATTTACGGCGCTGATGCTCTATTTCTTGCTCGCGTATTTGTACGCTGTAGCCATCAAACTGCGTTAAATTAAGGGCCGGTGTTTGGCCATCGGTTTCGTAGCGTTTGCCATCAGTTAGCACTAATTGCTGCTCACCGTTTACAGCCTCTACCACCACACCTTGCTCGGCATATACTAAACGTGCAAGGTCATCTTTTTCAGTATCGGGAAGCTGCGCTACAAATACTTTATTAAGTTCTTTACCGCCGTTTTCAATGTTATGAATAAACACCACGGCTTTTTCGTTACCGGTTTGTTGAAACCGCCCCGCTCTTAAGGCTGATAAACCCGCATCGGCCTTAGCTTGTTCTTTTAATTGGTACTCTTGCTCGCTGGCCCATGGCGCAAGGTACATGGTCAGTGAGGCTGCTAATATAGCCAAACCCACGCTCGAAATTAAAGTGACGCGTACCACGTACCATTCGCTCACCCCACACGCTTTGAGCACAGTCATTTCGCTGTCGGCGTAAATGCGGCTGTAGGCTAAAATTATGCCCAAAAATATACTTAATGGCAGGATCAGCGAGGCTAGTTGCGGCAATTTAAGCGCAATCATCGATAATACTAATTTGGCAGGAATGCTCCCTTCTGAGGCATCACCTAAAATAACCACAAACTTTTGTGACACAAAAATGGTCATTAAAGTTAAAAATACGGCGACCTGCGATTTTAAAACCTCAGCGGTCAAATAACGAAAAATAAGCAATGCTCGCCCCTGTTAAACATAGAATTTCACTACAATAGTGATAATTTGATAATAAAGTAGCTATTTTACCCAGTTTTATCTGGTAAATAAGTCGTTATTATAAGCTAACAAAATTAATTATCCTACCTAAGTGCACGATATATTGTTGCATTAGTAGCCCTTAAACATATAAAGTTCAATTACACAGTAAGAGTCAGAAAAAATCAGCTAAAATTAAGATTATCCCTACATAAGTTACGTAGCTAAGACTAGATTTTATTTTTTTAGCCCCTATTAATAACGTATATGACTCACAACCAGGAGTAACAATGGAATTTAACGTAAAAAGTGGTAGCCCAGAAAAACAGCGCAGCGCGTGTATTGTCGTTGGTGTTTACGAACCACGTAGGTTATCCCCCATTGGTGAACAACTCGATAAAATCAGCGATGGTTATATCTCAAATTTACTACGCCGTGGCGATTTAGAAGGTAAGCCGGGGCAAGTTTTATTATTGCATCATGTACCTAACGTTTTAAGCGAGCGCGTATTGCTTGTTGGCTGTGGTAAAGAGCGCGAGCTTGATGATAAGCAATATAAGCAAATAATTTCTAAAACAATTAATACCTTAAACGAAACCGGCTCAATGGAAGCGGTATGCTTTTTAACAGAGCAACACGTTAAAGGCCGTGATACCTACTGGAAGGTTCGCCAAGCGGTAGAAACAACACAAGATTGTTTATACACATTTAACCAGCTAAAAAGCAAAAAAGTAGACCCTCGTCGTCCACTTCGTAAAATTGTGTTTAACGTACCCACGCGTCGCGAGCTGACCATTGGTGAAAGCGCTATTGAGCATGGTTTAGCCATTGCCGCAGGTAGTAAGCTATGTAAAGACGTAGCCAACATGCCACCCAATATTTGTAATCCCGCTTACTTAGGCGAACAAGCGCAAGAGCTGGCTAGCAATTTTGACAACATCACCGTTGATATTATTGGCGAAGAAAAAATGGCCGAGCTAGGTATGAACTCGTACTTAGCAGTTGGTCGCGGCAGTGATAACGAATCGGTTATGTCGGTTATTAACTACAAAGGTGCAAGCGATGAGCAAGCGCCTATTGTGCTAGTAGGTAAAGGTTTAACGTTTGATTCAGGCGGTATTTCAATTAAGCCAGGTGAAGCCATGGATGAAATGAAATACGACATGGGCGGTGCAGCTGGTGTTATTGGTGCTATGCGTGCACTGGCCCAAATGCAGCTGCCTATTAACGTAATTGGCGTGTTAGCTGGCTGTGAAAACATGCCAAGCTCTAATGCGTATCGCCCTGGTGATATTTTAACAACCATGTCGGGACAAACAGTTGAAGTGCTTAATACTGATGCTGAAGGCCGCTTAGTATTATGTGATGCACTCACGTACGTTGAGCGTTTTGACCCAGATACAGTCATTGACGTAGCAACACTTACCGGTGCGTGTATTGTTGCCCTTGGCGCACACGCTACGGGTTTACTGTCAAATCACAATCCACTGGCGCATGATTTATTAAAAGCGTCTGAGCAAAGTGGCGACCGCGCATGGCAGTTACCACTGTGGGATGACTATCAAGATCAACTCGATAGCCCATTTGCCGATTTTACAAACTTAGGCGGGCGCTCTGCAGGTACTATTACCGCAGCGTGTTTCTTATCTAAGTTTACTAAAAAATATAACTGGGCACACTTAGATGTCGCCGGTACAGCGTGGCGCAGTGGTGCTAAAAAAGGCGCAACGGGGCGCCCTGTTCCTATGCTTACTCAGTATTTATTAAACCGAGCTGGAGTAAGCGAAGCTGCACACGATTAATAATCTGCTTAGCTTGTTTTAAGGCGCCGTTTGGCGCCTTTTTATTGCCTTAATTATCTGTGTATTAATTGAAGCAAACCCCGTTATATGGCAAAATCTGCCTCTTAATTTATGTGTATCAACTATGTGCACATTCAATGTCATGGGAAACCCCGATACAATGAACATGAATGCCCAATTTTTCGTTCTAAAGCAAGAGGATGAATCAAAAGCTAAGCCTGATGATCATTTTGCTTTAGCAGCTCAAATTGCCGCAGAGCAGTATCGTTTAGGGAACCGTGTGTTTATTTTTGTTGATAACGAACACACCGCCTATGCCATTGACGAAACCATTTGGGCATTTGATCCCGACAGTTTTGTGCCGCATAACCTGCAAGGCGAAGGCCCAAAAGCCGGCGCGCCTGTAGAAATAGGCACCACGCCTCCTGTTGGCAAACGTAACGTTTTAATTAACTTAGCTAATAACCTGCCCGATTTTATTAGGCGCTTTAGCCAAGTTTTTGATTTTGTACCAGTAGAGTCTGTAGCTAAACAAGCCGCTCGTGAGCGCTTTAAAAAGCTGCGCCAACTTGGTGCCAATATCAGCACGCAAGAGATTAATAGCTAGCCGTTTAGGATAAAGCTAACCAACTAATTTAAGTACTTATTTAAGGTTCTGTGTAATGGATAAAACCTACAATCCGCAAGATATTGAACAGTCGCTATACCAAGACTGGGAACAAAAAGGCTACTTTAAGCCATCTGGCCAAGGCGTACCGTATTCAATTATGATCCCGCCGCCAAATGTCACCGGTAGCTTGCACATGGGCCACGCCTTCCAAGATACAATAATGGATACCCTTACGCGTTTTAAGCGTATGCAAGGTAACAACACATTATGGCAAGTAGGTACTGACCACGCGGGTATTGCAACGCAAATGTTGGTTGAGCGTAAACTACACGCTGAAGAAGGTAAAACACGTCACGATTTAGGCCGCGAAGATTTTATTAATAAAATTTGGGAATGGAAAAACGAATCTGGCGGTACTATCACTAAACAGCTTCGTCGTCTTGGCGCATCGGTTGATTGGGACCGTGAACGCTTTACGATGGACGATGGCTTATCAGAAGCAGTTAAAGAAGTCTTTGTTCGTCTTCACAAAGAAAACCTAATTTACCGCGGTAAGCGCCTAGTAAACTGGGATCCAAAATTACACACGGCTATCTCAGACCTTGAAGTTGAAAACAAAGACAAACAAGGCCACATGTGGAACCTGCGCTACCCACTTGCCGATGGCGTTAAAACACAAGACGGCAAAGATTACATTGTCGTAGCAACAACTCGCCCTGAAACCATGTTAGGTGACTCAGGTGTTGCGGTTAATCCAGATGACGAGCGCTACCAAGATTTAATTGGTAAAGAGATTTTACTGCCTATTGTAAATCGTCGTATCACCATTGTTGCAGATGAGCACGCTGATAAAGACAAAGGCACAGGTTGTGTAAAAATCACCCCTGCACACGACTTTAACGATAACGAAGTTGGCAAGCGTCACAAAATGCCAATGATCAATATTTTCGATAAAAACGCTGCCATTCTTAGCCAAGGTGAAACATACACCTTTGACGGTAAAGAGCTTGAATTTGATGCACCAATTCCTGAGCGCTTACACGGTCTAGACCGTTTTGCTGCGCGTAAAGCGATTATCGCAGAATTTGAAGAACTTGGTTTACTTGAAAAAATAGAAGACCATGCGTTAACTGTACCTTACGGCGACCGCTCTGGTGTGGTTATTGAGCCACTACTTACTGACCAATGGTATGTACGTGTTGCGCCACTTGCAGAACCTGCTAAAGATGCAGTTAAAAACGGCGACATTCAGTTTGTGCCTAAACAGTACGAGAACATGTACTTCTCGTGGATGAACGACGTACAAGATTGGTGTATTTCACGTCAGCTTTGGTGGGGTCACCGTATCCCGGCTTGGTACGACAGCGAAGGCAACGTTTACGTTGGCCGCGATGAAGCAGAAGTTCGCCGTGAAAACAACATTGCCGATGATGTTGCGCTAAGCCAAGACGAAGATGTACTTGATACTTGGTTCTCATCTGCGCTGTGGACGTTCTCAACCCAAGGTTGGCCGGAGAACACAGATGATTTAAAAACCTTCCACCCGTCTGACGTGTTAGTAACGGGCTTTGATATTATTTTCTTCTGGGTTGCGCGTATGATCATGATGACGCTACACTTCATAAAAGACGAAAATGGTAAGCCGCAAGTACCGTTTAAAACAGTGTATGTAACGGGCCTTATACGTGACGACAACGGCGATAAAATGTCTAAGTCAAAAGGTAACGTACTTGACCCACTGGACATGATTGACGGCATTGGGCTTGAAGATTTAGTACAAAAACGTACTGGCAACATGATGCAGCCTAAACTTGCCGCTAAAATTGAAAAAGACACGCGCAAAGTATTTGCAAATGGTATTGAAGCACACGGTACCGATGCGCTTCGCTTTACCCTTGCGGCAATGGCATCAACCGGTCGTGATATCAACTGGGATATGAATCGTCTTGAAGGTTACCGTAACTTCTGTAATAAACTATGGAACGCAAGCCGTTACGTATTAATGAACACAGAAGAGCAAGATTGTGGCTTCAACGATGCTGAAAAAGAGTTTTCGTTAGCCGATCGTTGGATCTTAGGCCAATTTGAATCAACGGTTAAAACCTACACTGAGCACCTTGATAACTACCGCTTTGATTTAGCCGCTAACACGCTTTACGAATTCACTTGGAATCAGTTCTGTGATTGGTATTTAGAGCTCACTAAGCCGGTATTATTTAAAGGCAATGAAGCACAGCAACGCGGTACTCGTAACACGCTAATAACCGTGCTTGAAAGCTTACTGCGCTTAATGCACCCAATGATGCCATACATTACCGAAACTATTTGGCAGCGCGTTGCACCACTTGCAGGGCTTGAAACAGCAGGCACCAGCATCATGGTACAAGGCTTCCCTGTTTATAATGAGGCAAACGTTGATGCCCAAGCTATGGACGACTTAGAGTGGGTTAAACAGTTTATTTTAGCAATTCGTGTTATTCGTGGTGAGATGGACATTAGCCCAAGTAAGCCACTTAACGTGTTACTGGCTAACGCATCAAGCGATGATGTGCGCCGTATTAACGAGAACGAGTCATTTATTGCCTCGCTTGCTAAACTTGAATCGTTCACCCTGCTTGAAAACAAAGACGATGCACCCGCGTGTGCAACCTCTTATGTTGGCAACCTTGAAATTATGATCCCTATGGCGGGCTTAATCGATGTTGAAGCAGAACTTGCTCGTATTAATAAGCAACTCGAAAAAGCAGAAAAAGGCCTAGCCCAAGTGCAAAACAAGCTGGCTAACGAAAAGTTTGTTAACAACGCACCTGAAGCCGTACTTGCAAAAGAAAATGCTAAATTAGCTGAGTTCACTGATGCTAAAACCAAGCTTCTTGAGCAAAAAACTAAAATAGAGAGCTTATAAACTTTCATAAAAATGCCTATTAACATCATTTAATAGGCATTAAAAAAGCCGCTCACTGTTAAAGTGAGTGGCTTTTTTTGTGCCCTGCGATTAACTACAAGGCATTTCTACATTAAAACTTGTAGTTGTACTGAGCGCCAATAACAACGGCATGGCCTTTTGACTCAAAGCCCCACTGGCTGCCTGAGTCATCAGTTTCAGTAAAGTTTTGTGTTTTACCGCGAACAACACTTACACCTAAATCGACATTTGATTGCTTATCGATTGCGTAGTTACCACCTACCGAGAACCAAAAACGGTCAGTATCTGGAATAGAGATAGAAAGGTGAGTTTGTGATACTGGCGACTCATCAAACGCTACACCTGCACGAAGAAGTAAGTCTTCGTTGTATTGGTAATCAGCGCCGATAGAGTAACGGAATGCATCATCAAACTGCTCTTGCTTTTCAAATGCAATAAACTTGTCGCCTGTTGGTAACGTTACCTGTGCTTCTAGTGACTCAAAGCTGCTCCAGCCTGTCCATAATACGCTGTAGTGTAATCCAAGTTTTTCATCTAGCTGATGTGAACCAGAAAATTCAGCAATTGCTGGAAGTGTTAAATCTACTGAGCCAGGTAATTGTGCACCACCTGTGCCGCCTACTTGTACTGGTAGCTCATTTGAGAAATCACCTTCGAAGGTAATATCTGTTTCGCTACGATAGTTAAAACCAAAGCGGCTGTTTTCGTCTAATTGGTACATTAAGCCCACATTTAAGCCTAGGCCGGTGTCATCACCTTGAAGGTTTACTGCATCAGCACCAAAATCAATACCACTTGCATTAGCGCCTACTTTACGAATTACTGTTGCATCAGCATAAATGTAGTTTAAGCCAACACCAAAGCTAAATTGCTCTGTTACTTTGTATGCAACGCTTGCATTAAAGTTAACGGTCAAAATTTCTGTTTCACCAGCAATTTGGCCCGCTACGTAGTCATCGTTAAACTCTGTAGATAAACCAAAGTTAGAAAACGCACCAAAACCTACTGATACTTTATCGTTGTAAGGCATAGTAAAGTAAGCGGCTGGTACCACTGCGCTTGGCGCAATGCTGTCGTCATCTAACGCACTTGGGTCTATACCATTGTTAGTAGACTCACCTTCAATGCTTACATCTGGCACTACAGCAATAGCTGCAACACTCAATTGCTTATCTTTAAATAAAGTCATTAATGCGGGGTTACGAGCAACAACAGAGGCGTCGTCAGCGATAGATGCTTCACCGGCGTATGCACGGCCAAGGCCTGATGCGTTTTGCTCAGCTAACTGAAACGCAGCAGCAAATGTATCTGCAGATACTAACGCAAGCGAAGCTGCGATTAGAGTTTTAGAAAATTTCATTGTTGTGTCCTTAACCAAACAGGCGTTTGGGTATCTATGTGTTGTTATTAGGATTTTAAACTTGGCTACACTACCTTAATTTTTTATAAAAAACTGTAACAAAGCGACAAAAAACACCAAAAAACACGTTTTTTAACTACATTTTAACAACTATTTAAAACTCATCGGAGCAGAAATGTGCTATTAGAGTTTATACTCTAATTGTAATTAATTATCATTTAGATTGACTTGTAATTCCGTGCATTTTAAACTCGTTACAAAATCACAAAGGAAGCAAATAGGTGATCATATTACTTATTATTGCGGGGCTCATTTTTTGTGGCGCCAGTGTGTATTGTTTTTATAAAGCAAACTATTGTGCTTGCACACAGGCCGGCCAATGCGATAACCCCGTAAACCATTACTGGTTGGGGGCCATGCTAAATGCATTAGTGTCGTTAGCTTTTTGCTGTATTGCACTGCATGTAGAGCAAGGAACATTACTATGGCTTACGTTAATGGCGAGCTGTTTTTTAGGCGCTTACATTTCTGCCAAGCGCGAAAAACTTAAACGCTGTAAAAAAGCTAATTCAACAAATGCTCTTTTAACAAACGAGCCAAATTAATTTGATAATCATGGGGCTTAATGCTCGATACAATTTTTATACTTTGATCTGGCTCGCTTAAATCGAGATCTTTAGGGGTGACGTGATGGCCATGCTTTGCATTATAAAATAGTTTAACCTTTGGCTTTATTGGGTTTAGCTTATTACCTTCAAGTACCAAGGCTAAACGCTCATTGGTTAATTTGACTATAGTACCTACCGGATGTACACCTAAGCATTTTATAAAATGTTGAACAAGCTCTGCATCAAATAGCTCTTTATGCGCTAACAAATAACGTAATGCATTAATGGGTTCATCTCCCTCCTGATGAGGTCTGTCGGCTGTTAGCGCATCGTACACATCAACAATTGCCATAATGCGCGCTGGGCGACTAAGCTTTTCAGCTGTAATACCACGTGGATAGCCTGAGCCATCTAATCGTTCATGGTGGTTAACTATCATGTCGAGCATTAGAGGGGTAATGCCCTTTTCACCTTTGACCAGGCCTAAACCTTGGGCGACATGACGTTTAATAATATCCATTTCACTGCTAGTGAGCTTACTTGGTCTAGAAATAATCCCCTGCGGGAGTTTAGCCTGCCCTAAATCGTGAAGTAGCGCGCCCATAGCAAGCTGCTGTACGGCTTCTTCTTTGTACCCTAAATATTTAGCGAACACAGCGGTGAAAATAGCGCAGTTAACCATGTGGCGCCAATTGTAACTATGTTTGTCTTTTATGCGGGTTAAAATGGTCATTGCGCTAGCATTTCTAAATACCGAGCTGACTATATCGTTAGCCATTTCGTCAATTACCGTTAAATTAACCGTTAACCCTGTGGTTACATCACCATACAAAGCTTGCAGCTTGCGATTATGCTGCTCAAAGTTAATGCTGGCTTTAGCAAATTCTTGCTCAAGGTTAATTGCAGGTTTTACCGCTGGCGGCTTAGCTTTGCTGCTGGATGTAACAGGCTCTTTTACTACAGCAGCCTTGGGTCTGTACTTATCAGGTACGGCTGCATCGCCTTTAGTAAAGTCGATAAGCAGCTCTAAAACGCCTTCTGTTACTAAGCGCTTTATAATTGCTTGGTTTCGCACTAAACCACTGGTTTTTATTTTTATACTATTGAGCCCTTCCTGCTGTTTGGTAACACTGTCAACAAACATACCTGGGGTAAGCTCTGAAATGGGTAACGCGATGAGCATGGTAAAAGCGTTTTTTACAATTAAATATGCCTACTAAATAGCACTATTTAAGCATAAAAGTCTACTTTTTGAGTTGAGGATAATACTATATAACTATAAAGGACTACTAAATTTGATTAGGCGTAAACAGGAAAATGATAAAAAGCAAATGGCGCTCTTGCTAGGGATCGAACCTAGAACTTAGCCTCCGGAGGGCCACGTGATATCCATTTCACCACAAGAGCACATTTGTTGCTAAAACACTAACTCGCGATATCAATGCTTTAGCACTGGCAATAATAAAGAGATCTTTAAATAAATACCAGCATCATTAAGTTATATGCCTATAAATCAAACTGTTTTTGATAAAACACTTCACAACTTGCAAAAAACAAGCTATTTATTGGTATTCAATAAAAAATAGTAACCGTTTAGCAACATATTATGGATGCTTACGGATTATATAGAGGATGTAATTATGAGTTTAATGTCGACTGAGCAAGTGGCTGAGTTTTTAGGTGTAAAAACCGAGCGTGTAAAACGTCTTGCTCGAGAGAGCTTACTTATTGCCAAGTCTGAAGATGAAAACGGTGAACCGCAATTTGATGCTGACGAGGTAGCAAAATACAAAGAGCTTGCTGCACGTTTTGGCGGCCTTTAACCGTGCATATCGCTCAATAATTTATTTAGCTGCGCGCGTAATGTGCTTGCCTTATTATTTATGTCGCGCTGCTCATACCACCCTATACACAGTACCAAAAATACCACTTTAAAGTGACATAGCTTGTCATAAGCGCTATAAAAATCACTGGGGGTTGCTCGCTGGGCGCTATATTGCTCAAGCAAGGCTTGCTCTGCGTGCGTATTTAACTCTAAGCTGACCGCAAGCGCCGCTAAGTCAAAATACACGTCATTAGTTTGCGCATATTCAAAGTCAATCAAATACATACCGCTTGAATTGACTATTAGATTATCTTTAACTAAGTCGTTATGACAAAAGCCACTGTTGTAGGGCATGTCACTAATGGCATTTAGTGTATCCTCAATTGAGCGGCTGTACTGTTGATATATATTGCTATTAGCGTAATACATAAGCTCTTTTGCAATATCCATTGGTTGTGTAGCTAGAGGGTAACTATGAACGCGTGCCAATTTTTCAACTAGGTCAATACTGTAGCTATTAGTAGCAATATCACCACAAATATAGCGAAATGCAGCTCGCCTGTTAGCCTTATTGAGCCAAATGGGTTTAGGGCAAACGTTATGCTGGCTAAGTGCAGTTTGGGCTTGTAGCCCTATTTTAGGCCAATGCGATTTGTAGCATTTTAATAAGTAGTTTTGCTGTGCAGTTTTTATTAGGTAATTGTCGTTACTTAAACCATTCACTAATTTAGTGGTTTGTAGCACCTGCTCAGGTGCCACAAACTCACTACACAACGCGGCAATATTTGGATTACGGTGCATGCGTTATAATTGCGCTAATGGCTTAGCTTGGCTTTGCTCGTACTCTTCGTACCAGGTTTTAAATCCCCACGCGGCCATAATAGTGTAAAAAATAAATAGCGCGAGCGTTGGGTAATAGCCTTTTTCGTAATACAAATACATAGAGGCCGCATCAATAACAATCCAATATAGCCAGTTTTCGAGCACTTTTTTAGCAACTAAATACGTAGTTACCACCGCAAAACAGGTTGTAAAGCTATCTAGGTAGGCAAAATCGGCATGGGTGTAGTTTTGCATTACATAGCCAATAATAATGGCCGCTAAGCTTGTAGCGGCTATAAGAATGGCGTGGCGTTGTGAAGACCACGAGGTAATACTAATATTATCTGCTTTGCCTTTGCGCCATACCATCCAGCCAAATACAGCCATGTACATGTAATAAAAATTGAGTAGCGACTCCATAAGCAGCGCGCCATTCCAGTACATTATGGTGTAAATAAGCGTGCTAAAAAAAGCGGCAGGCCAGCACCATAGGCTTTCTTTTATTGCCAGTAATAAATAAGCAATAGACAGCCCTACCGCAATATATTCCCAATGCGACATTGCTGTAAAACCACTTAAGGTTTGTGTTAAAAAATCCATGTGTGAGGTTACCGTTTTTAATACACGTTAAATAAAGGCGATTACGCTGGAGACAAATCGCCAGATAAAAACTTACAAACAAAAATAGCCTTACCAAACTCTTCGTACGAGCGTTTAATCTCGGTGTTTAGCACTTGCATTACTAAATCGTAATCGCCAAAAATTTGCGTAGAAAGGGTATTGGTGAGCACTTTTAAGTTGTCGTATTCGTTTAAGCGGTCAATAAAACCTTTAATAAACGGGATATAATCTTGATGAAGTGGGTATTTACTGATCTCTACTGATAATTTCATTTTAAACTCTACTTTTAATTATTTGATTTCAACAAATCGTTCAATGCCAGTTCAATACAGTGTAAAATTACACTCACACTCAATTAGCTGAGCTTATTATGGCACGCAGAATAACCTATACATTTAAAAACCAACCGCGCGAAATTAACTTCGCAAAAGACAAATACCACGACATGTATCAGGCTATTGCCGCTGCCGAAGGTATTGATTTAACGAACTACTTAAACATGGTACGCCAAATAGAAATAACCTCAAAAGGCTCTTCCGCTGTACGTAACTTTCGTGATCAAGAATTTGCCCGTATGGGCTTTAGTGACATTTACTTTATTAAAGAATAAATATCACTTATTAACTACCGCTGATACTCATAACTTACGCGCGGTGTAATATTACATAGTAATTCGTAAGGGATAGTATCAGCGCAGTGGGCTATTTCTTCAACTGGCAGCTCCGGCCCCCACATGGTAACGCTGTCGCCTACTTTAACATTATGCTCGTTTGCGCCTATATCAATGCTTATCATATCCATAGACACACTGCCTACAATACCGTAGCGCTGCCCTGCAATCATAACCGGTGTGCCTTCTTTGGCATGACGCGGATAGCCATCGCCATAACCCATAGCCACAACGGCTAATTGGGTTGGTTTGTCACTTTGCCAACGGCCTCCGTACCCTACTCGCTCATGTGCAGCAACATCACGCACTGCAATCACCTTTGTAGTTAAACGCATGACCGGCTTTAAATTGTGCTGCTGCCCTATGCAGTCTGCCATTGGCGACACTCCATAAAGCATAAGTCCTGGGCGTATCCAATCACCGTGCCCTGCTGGCCAAGCTATAATACCGGCCGAGTTTGATAAACAATGCGCTTGGTCTATGCCTTTTACAAGCGAATCAAATAAGCTAATTTGCTGCGCTGTTTTCGTATTATGCGTATCATCGGCACACGAAAAATGGGTCATCAAATTAATGGTGCTTTTAGCATTGGGTGTGCACTGCAAGCGACTATAAAATTCTTCAAACTGCTCAGGTGCTATACCTAAACGGTGCATACCAGTATTTACTTTTAGCCAGCATGTTATTGGCGCATCAAGCTTGGCGTTTTCAAGTGCCGCTAATTGGTTTTCATCATGAATAATGGTTTGAAAATTATTCGCGAGTAAAATAGGCAAGTCGGCTTTATTAAAAAAACCCTCAAGCAGTACTATTGGCTTTGTTAAACCACCAGCGCGCAGTGCAAGGGCTTCATCAATTCGGGCAACAGCAAAAGCATCAGCACTATTTAAGTGCTGAGCAATTTTTACTAAGCCATGCCCATACGCATTGGCTTTTAATACCGCCATTATTTTGCTATTTGGCGCAAAATGTTTTACCTGCGATAAGTTATGCGCAAGGGCGGTTAAGTTAATTTCGGCTGTGGCTAGGCGCATTAGTATTCATCATCAACTGCTGGCCCCGCGTAATTATCAAAGCGAGAAAATTGACCCTGGAAGGTTAAACGCACTTTACCAATGGGGCCATTACGCTGTTTACCTATGATAATTTCGGCGATGCCCTTTTCTGTACTGTCTTCGTTGTATACCTCATCACGGTATATAAACATGATCAAATCGGCATCTTGCTCTATCGACCCCGACTCACGTAAATCTGAGTTGATTGGGCGCTTATCGGCACGTTGCTCTAGGGTACGGTTTAGCTGCGAAAGCGCTATAACCGGGCACTGTAATTCTTTTGCGAGCGCTTTTAATGAACGCGATATTTCGGCAATCTCTAAAGTACGGTTATCTGATAGGCTAGGTACGCGCATTAACTGTAGGTAATCGACCATGATCATACTAATACCACCGTGGTCGCGCGCTATACGTCTTGCACGTGAACGCACATCGGTAGGTGTTAATCCTGATGCATCATCAACATACATTTTGCCTTTTTCCATCAACAACCCCATGGTTGATGAAAGGCGCGCCCAGTCGTCATCATCTAACTGGCCGGTACGTACCTTGGTTTGGTTAATACGACCAAGCGATGCAAGCATCCTCATCATAATTTGTTCTGAGGGCATCTCTAGTGAGTAAATAAGCACAGGCTTGTCTTGCGTCATTGCGGCGTGCTCTGCAAGGTTCATTGCAAAGGTGGTTTTACCCATTGAAGGACGTGCTGCAACAATAATTAAGTCAGAAGGTTGCATACCTGCTGTCATTTTATCTAAATCAGCATACCCGGTGCTTACACCGGTTACACCGTCTTGCGGCGACTGGTATAGCTCTTCGATTTTATCGACGGTTTTTTCAAGAATATTATGAATGCTTTGCGGGCCTTCTGTACTTTTTGTACGTTGCTCAGCAATTTTAAATACTTTACTCTCGGCAAAGTCTAATAAGTCGTGGCTGGTGCGCCCTTCTGGGCTAAAACCGGCTTCGGCTATTTCGTTCGCTACACCAATCATTTCGCGCACTACCGCGCGCTCACGCACAATATTAGCGTACGCATCAATATTGGCAGCACTTGGGGTGTTTTTAGCTATTTCTGCCAAATACGCAAAACCACCAATACCTGCCAGTTGGTTATTTTTTTCAAGGCTTTCTGAAATTGTGATTAAATCTATCGGATCGCCCACTTCAGCAAGTGCGGTCATGGCTTCAAAAATAAGCTTATGGGTGCGGGTATAAAAGTCCTGCGCAACAACCAGCTCTGCTACGCGGTCAAACGCTTGGTTATCAAGCATTAAGCCACCTAAAACAGATTGTTCAGCTTCTATTGAATGGGGAGGAACTTTAAGGGTATCGACTTGCTTATCTGGTTTGGCCATAACTTCACAGTACTAAAATTGAATGGCTCTATTCTATCGACTTGGCGGGGCTGTGCAAATAGCAAAGCAGGAAATCTTTTCCTGCTTTTTGTAATCATCAACACTAATTAGCGTTATTTAGTACGCAGCTCAATGCGCCCGCTTATGGTATCCATTTCAACACTTGCGCTGCCACCATTAGCACTAAACTCTAAATCGCTTGCAGGGCCATATTTAGCCTTAATTACTTTATCGCTGGTAATTTTATTAATAATTTTACCATTGGCGT
The DNA here is from genome assembly GCF_001401805.1 of Pseudoalteromonas sp. P1-25. Taxonomy (GTDB): domain Bacteria; phylum Pseudomonadota; class Gammaproteobacteria; order Enterobacterales; family Alteromonadaceae; genus Pseudoalteromonas. The sequence continues at coordinate 17,228 of NZ_LKDW01000037.1, read as the reverse complement.
GCGCTTTAATCTCAAACTGAGCCGACACGCTTTGCGGAAAGTAAAAATCCGCATCGCCACTTACCGACTCATAGCGTACATCAGCCCCTTTTAGCAGCTCACTGATGTGTATTTCAGCTTCGCCGTTTACAGTATTGATACGTAAGCTTTTAATGCTTGATAATGTAAAATCGATATCGCCATTTACGTTTTCTAATCGCACATTGTTTGCTGTTGTGCTTGATTTAATATCACCATTTACGGCGCTAAAGCGCAACTCTCCGCTTGATTGCTTATCGTTTATTTCACCGTTTACGGTTTCAAATTGAATATTACCACTTAAGTTTTGTGCGTTTACATCGCCATTTACGGTGCTTAATTTAACAATGCCGCTAATGTCATTTACCGTAATTTCACCGTTAACAACATCAACCTCAGCGCCTTTTTCAAGGGTTTGTGCAGTCACCGACACATTTACGCCAGCAAACTCTAAATGACTGTTTTTTGGCATAAATACCGTTAGGTTAGAGCCATCGCCATTATTACCCCACCCCAAATTACGTGGCATTTTTACTATAAATTCGGTTTTATCGCCTGTCGTTTTAAGCTCAAACCCTTCGGCCTTGTCATCAAGCTCGCCGGAGACTTTAAACTCGTTTTTATCCCAGCCAGTTATGTTTACATCGCCGCGTTGGTTTTCAATAAAAATAGTGCCGCCATTTGGCACCTCTATTTGCTTATCTATTTTTTCGCCCGCTAAAACGCTCAGTGGTAATAGACTTAGCCCAAGTAAAATTGCTTTCATGTTATTCCCCTATATTTGCTGCCAACGCGGTGCATGCACCTTGTTAATTAAGTCGAGTTGTTGCTGGTAAACTTGCGCCAACATGGTCAGTAACGCCTGATTTTGTGGCTCGTTTTCAAGTGCTTGTTTAATTGCTTGCTCTGCTTCTTCAAGCTCTTGTAACTGTGCTTGCCAGTTATTGGTAAGCGCATCCTGGTTTTTGTACTGTACTAATAAACTTTGCTTTTGTGCTTTAAAGTAATCACTCATAGCAACCACTTGGCTTGGCTCGTTGTTGCTCATAAATATATTGATTGCTAATAACGCCGCGGCGCTGCACGCAGCAATAGCGCTTAATTTAGGCCACAATGGCGCTTTAGCAGCACGTGGCTTAGCTGTAACGAGGGCATGCTCAATGCCCTGCCAAAGTGCTTTATTGGGCGCTATGTCTTTATTTAAATTATTTAAAGACTCGTTTAAGTAGTCATCAAAATTTTGTTTACTCATGTTCGTACCACTCTTGTAATAACTGCCTTGCGCGATGATATTGTGACTTGCTCGACCCTACAGCCATACCCAGTTGCTTGGCTATTTCTTCGTGGCGGTAGCCTTCAATGGCATATAAAACAAACACCATGCGGGCACGCTCAGGTAAACGAACTATTAATTTATCGAGTCCGTTTAACCCTTTACAGCTTTGGGCGCTTTGCTCATCCATACCGCTTTGCTCTATGCTCACTACTTTGTTTAACCAGCTTTTGTGCTTACGCACATAACTAATGGCAATGTTGCTCGCTACGCTATATAACCAAGTAGAAAATTGTGAGCGTCCATCAAACTGCGCTATTTTATGCCACACCTGCACAAATACTTCTTGAGCGGCATCTTCAGCGTGCGCTTCATCAGCTAATAAGCGCAAACATAAACCGTAAACACGCTTTATATGCAGCTCATACAATGCTTTATAAGCATTTTGATCCCCCGCTTTAACACGCTCAATGAGTGCAAGGTCGCATAGGGGCGTGTGCTCGGGTTTTGTGTGTAACATCCGGGATGTCGCCTTTTAATTATTTTTATTTAAAAACGTGTATTAATGAGTGTATTGATTACTAAGACGCAAAGACAGACAAGAAAGGTTTAAACTAATAATAAAAATAGTTTAATAATTTTATAAAGAGGGATTAGATGGGTATTAAAGAGGAATGTTAGATACAAAAAAGCCGCGCTAAAAGCACGGCTTTTTGGGCTTAATTAAAAATTAAGCTTCAGCAATAACGATTACTTTAATAGTAGCTGTTACGTCTGAGTGTACTGCGATTGCAACGTCGAATTCGCCAGTTTCACGGATAGTACCGTGAGGTAAACGAACTTCTGATTTAGCAACTTCAACACCAACAGCTGAGATAGCGTCAGCGATGTCACGAGTACCGATTGAACCGAATAGCTTACCTTCGTCACCAGCTTTAGATACTAAAGTAACTTCTGCTAATGCTTCTAGTTTGTCAGCGCGTGCTTGTGCTGCAGTTAACTGTTCAGCGATTTTCGCTTCTAAGTCTGCGCGACGAGCATCAAACGTTTCAATGTTTGCTTTAGTTGCAGGAACTGCCTTACCTTGCGGGAAAAGGAAGTTACGTGCGAAGCCAGATTTAACAACAACCTGGTCACCTAGGCCACCTAGGTTAGCGATCTTATCTAGTAGAATAACTTGCATGTTTCTACACCTTTTAAAAACTGTTAATCCGCTGCTTACTTATGTAAGTCAGTGTATGGAAGAAGGGCTAAGTAGCGAGCACGCTTAATAGCAGTTGCTAGCTGGCGCTGGTATTTAGCGCTAGTACCTGTAATACGGCTAGGTACGATTTTGCCACTTTCTGTAACATAGTTTCTAAGAGTAGCTAGATCTTTGTAATCGATTTGTTGTACGCCTTCCGCTTTAAAGCGGCAGAACTTACGACGTCTGAAATAACGTGCCATGAGATTAATTCCTCAAATAATTCTTTCTATATGCTGAGCATGCAAAACCAATTGGCTAAGGCCGTTACGACCTTCGTGGCGATTTAAAAAACCACTCACTTGCAATGCCTGCCCAACGTGCAAATGTTGAGTCTGTTGTTGCATTTGCTTACCACTGGCAACAACCTGAAGCCTAACGTAACTATTACGGTTAAGATCTGCCTCGGTTTGCATCGATTTATGTTCTACAACAAAAATACAATGCGGTATGCCTGCAGGGCTTTGGCTAAACTTGGGTGTTTTACAAACAACCCCCGATATAACCAGCTGATTCATATATGGGCTAACCATTACACTAACTGCTGACTACGTGCCATGCTAGGACTCAAAACAATTAAGCAGCTGGTGCTTCTTTCTTCTCTTCTCTTGCAAGAGGAGACGCTTCAGTTACTGCATTTTTAGTACGCATAACTAAGTTACGAAGCACTGCATCGTTGTAGCGGAAAGTAGTTTCTAGCTCGCTGATTACTTCAGTAGGTGCTTCAACGTTCATAAGAACATAATGAGCTTTGTGAAGCTTGTTGATTGGGTAAGCCAGTTGACGACGGCCCCAGTCTTCAAGACGGTGGATAGTACCACCCGCTTCAGTGATAGAACCAGTATAACGTTCGATCATACCAGATACTTGCTCACTCTGATCAGGGTGAACCATGAATACGATTTCGTAATGACGCATGGATATTCCTTACGGTTAATAGAGCCTTCTACCGTTTCGGCCGGTCGGTTTAAGGCAAGGAATTAATAGTGTAAAAGCCGAAATGAGCGCGCATTTTACGCTTAGATGGATAATTAAGCAAGCAGGTTTTTTAGGCTTTTATAAGAGCAGCTATCAGGATGATATTAATATGTATCCGCTTTATATCAACAAGCAGAATTACGATAAGTGCATTGGGTTTGTATGTAGATGCAAAGCTTGCTTGCGTAAAAAGCGCAGCTTTTAATTACTTCCCCCCACCATATGCCCCTAAATTATAAACATTTACTCAAACCTAAAGGCGTGCAATTATTAAACAACACATTATTTAATAAGGATATTTATGAAGCTCTTACTATCACTCGTGTTTGCACTTACCTTTAGTACCTCTTTTTTAAGCTACGCAAACACCGCTACAACCGACATAACCGTTGGTAAAAAAGTCATTTTACAATCCAAAATACTTAACGAAGACAGGCCAATCAGAATTTTTATACCTGACACTGTAAAAGACGATCAGCCCCTTTATGTTATTTATTTACTTGATGGTGTTGAGCACTTTCATACCGCCTCTGGTGTAGTTAAATCCCTTATTGATTACGAGCAAATACCTAATGCCATGCTTGTTGCTATTGATACAACCAACCGCGTGCGTGATTACTTACCTAAAGTACAAGGTGAGCCAAAAACTGAGTTTCAAACCTTTGTAAAAAATAAATGGCCCGATGCTGGGCAAACCGACAATTTTTTAAAGTTTGTGTCTGACGAGCTCATGCCCTATATAAATAGCAATTACTCAACTAACGGCTACAACACCTTAATTGGTCACTCTAACGCAGGTACATTAGCGCTTTATACTTTAGTTAATCAGCCTGAATTATTTAACAACTACATTGCTATAAGCCCAAATGGTTGGTGGGGTGATGAAGAGTTAAAAAATAATATTATTAAATACACTAAACACCCTAAAGGCGCTCAAGAGTTATTTATTAGTGTAGCAAGTGAGGGCGCACGTTTTTATACCGGCGTATTAAATACGTTAGTAAATTTAGAACAACAAATACCTACGCAGCTAAAATGGGAATATAAGCATTACCCTGCATTTACTCATATGGGCACCATACTACCAGCCCTAAGTGATAGCCTAATTCATTTATTTAGCGACCTAATATTTAAAGTGACTGACGAGCACGGAAAGTTTGCCGATGTATCACTTATTACCGGTTACTACCAAGCATTGAGCGATAAGTACGGATTTAAGCTTAAAATTCCACAAGATGTGTACGTAGAATTTGCCCATCGCCAGCAAAAATTTGGTAACACTAAAAAAGCGATAACTACGCTAAAACACTTTACTCGCGACTACCCTAATGCGGCATACTCCCACATGCGATTGTCACAAGGCTACACAGCTGACAAACAGTTTAAAGAAGCTGTTACTAGCATGAAACACGCACTAAAGCTTGCTAAACAAAACTCACGAGACCCACTGTTAATTGATGCACTACAAGATATGGTGAAGGAAGCCCAAGCCAATTTATAATTGATTTAGCGCTAAGCATTTTAACTAACTATAAATACGAGCGACACTCATCGCGTCATCAAACTAAGCGCCTACAGTTAAAATTAAGCGCAGTGTTAAACTTTGCATGTAGACGCAGAGCTTGCTCGCGTGAAAAGCGCAGCTTTTAATCTATTTAAAGCCGCTTAAAAACAAAAAACCGATGTTTAAACTAAACATCGGTTTTTCTCTGACTGAAAGCTGACAGCTAAAAACTGACTACTTTACTTTCTCGTTGGGTTTCGCTTCGCTCTTGCCAACCTACTTATTTACCAATCGCTTCTTTGGCGAACAGGTGTTTTATTGGCCCCAGATTATCAACGAGTGACAGCCCTACTCCGCGAATCAGTTTTTTAACCGGGTTTGCACCTTCAAATAACTCTTTGAGCCCTTGCATCATGGCTATGTGCTTTTGCGCGTCGAGCTTGCGGGTACGCTCGTAATCGCGAAGTGTACGGGTACTCGCAAACTCTTTATTATCACTTGTCAGTAGCTCAATTAAATACGCGGCGTCTTTTAGGCCTAGGTTCATACCCAGTCCTGCCAATGGGTGAATGGTGTGTGCTGCATCGCCTATTAGCACCACTTTGCCGTTAACCCATTGCTGGGCGTAGCGCATTTTAAGTGGAAATGCTGCGCGTTTACTTTGCACTTCGCACAGTCCGCATTGGCCATCGATGGCTGCCATTACGGCTTTATTAAAAGTAGTATCGTCCATTGCGAGCAATTCATCGCAGTGATTAGGGCTGGTAGACCACACTATAGAATGGGTGTTGGCATCGCTTAGTGGTAAAAATGCCAGAGGCCCTGTTGGTAAAAACACTTGGCGAGCGGTGTTTGCATGTGGCTCTTTGGTTTTAACCGTAGCAACGAGTGCATGGTGGTCGTAATCTTTAAAGCTTAGCGCCATATTAAATTGCTTACGAATAGCCGAATTTGCGCCATCGGCTGCCACCAGCAGTTTAGCAATAATAGGCTCACCACTTTTAAGGGTTATAAATACGTCGGACTCACTTTGGTGTATTTGTTGATACTGCGTATCAAACATGAGTGTGGCACTTGCTTGTTGCGCGAGCTCTTTTATCAGTGCAAAACGAATAATATCGTTCTCTACTATGTGACCTAAGTGATCAATCTCAAGCTGCTCATTATTAAAGGTTATTTTACCAAAACTGTCGGCGTCGCGTACGTCCATATGCGTATATGCACACGCTCGCTCTGCCATTATGTGTGGCCACACGTTTAATTGCTCAAACAAAGTTTGGCTTGCTATGCTCAACGCACTTACGCGTAATCCGTACTCATCACTTGGCGGTAATTGCTTTGGCGCGGCATCTAACACCACAACACTGATATTGGCTTTAGCGAGTCCTAACGCGAGGGTTAACCCTACGCAGCCGCCACCCACTATACAAACCTGTGCTTGCTTCATAAACGTGTACCTTGTTTAACTTGCCCCATTAGCTGCTTTGCCAACGGTGCTTTTAATGCAGGAAATAAATCCATTGAGAAAAGCCCAATGCTGCGCCCAAATGCTAAAACCCGTGACGAGTTTGAAAAAAGCCTTACCAGTGCATCGGTTAATGTCATTACCGTTTTAATATCGCTACTACGCTTTAGTGAATACTCACGTGTAAACGCATAACCGCCTAACTCGTTTTTACTTGTTGCGATTAAATGACTAAGTACCTGCACATCACGCAGGCCTAAATTAAAGCCCTGCCCTGCAATGGGGTGAATAGCATGCGCAGCGTTACCAATAACTACCGTGCGATGCGCCGTTAATGATTCTGCTTGGCCATAAACAAGCGGGTAGCTTGTACGTGTGCCCACTTTTGCAAATTGCCCTGCTCGGTAACCAAATGCATGTTGTAACGTATTTAAAAAATCGCTTTCGTTTAAGGCTGTATGCAGCTCAACTTGCGGCTTTGCCATGCACCATACTAATGAATAACGGTTATTGCTCATCGGTAAAAGTGCTATAGGGCCGTGCTCGGTAAAGCGCTCATAGGCATGGTTGTTATGCCCACCTGCAACTTCAACATTGGCAATAATAGCGTCTTGCTCATAAGGCTGAGTATTAAAACGTAAACCAAGTAATTTTCGGGTTGGTGATTGCGCGCCGTCGGCAATAACAAGTAGCTTAGCGTTTAATTTTTCACCGCTTTGCAAGCTTAATTCATTATTGTTTAAGCCTTGCTTAATACTGTTTACGCTATCGGGGCAATAAAGTGTAATACTCGCTTGTGTTAAACGCTGATACAGTGCACGGCCAAACGGGTTTACTTCAACTACATAACCTAATGAAGGTTTAGCAAATTCGTCGCAATGTATATGTGCTTTACCAAAGTGACCACGATCCGACACGCTTACTTTTTTTATTGCTGCTGTGTATGGCGCACTTGGCTCAAATAAATTTAACTGCTGTAAATATTCAACCGATTGCTGTGCAAGGGCAATACTTCTGTCATCAAAACTTGGGTGGTAATCGCCCGATACTTGGTTTGCCTCTACCACCGCAATAGTCAGTGAAGGATTTGTTTTAGCAATGCTTAGCGCACAACTTGCCCCTGCAAGCCCGCCCCCAATAACAACGACATCAAACTGCTTAGCCACTTTACTCTCCAAGCTTATGCGCTTTTAGCGCTTTGCATTAGCGCTTCTATATCGTTTATGGTTTTAGGCACGCTTTGTGTGAGGTTTTCGTGCCCTGATTCGGTGATCAAAAGGTTATCTTCAATACGAATACCAATGCCTTTATATTGCTGCGGTGCGTTTGAATCTTCACTTATATAAAGCCCAGGCTCTATGGTTAAAACCATGCCTGGCTCAAATGCGCGCTCAACGTTATTTTGTTTGTAATCGCCCACATCGTGAACATCAAGGCCTAACCAGTGCCCAAGCCCGTGCATGTAATATTCTTTGCAAGCACCTTTTGCCATTAGCTCATCAAAGTTGCCAGTTAAAATACCTAAATCGAGTAACCCTTGGGTCATTACTTCCATGGCTCGTTTATTGGCGTGCGACATAAAACCACCGGGTTTAACTTCTTCAAAAGCCACTTCTTGCGCTTTAAGTACAATGTTATAAAGTGCGGCTTGCGCCTCGCTAAATTTGCCATTAACCGGAAAAGTACGTGTAATATCGGCGGCGTAGCCTTGTAGCTCACAACCAGAGTCAATCAATACTAAATCGCCCGCTTTTAACACATCACTATTTTGCGTGTAATGCAAAATATTAGCGTTATCGCCACTACCCACAATGGTGCCGTACGCTGGGTGTCGGGCACCGTGCATTGCATAATGATGATGCAGCTCAGCCTCTAACTGAAATTCAGTAGCGCCGGGGTGTGAATAGCGCATTGCGCGCATATGTCCGCGGGCACTTAGCTCGCAGCCTTCGCGCATAATGTTTACCTCGCTGGGCGATTTAAACAAACGCATTTCATGAATTAGGCCGCGTATTTCTTTAATGGTACTTGGTGCTTTGAGGCCTTTTCGCGCACCACTTCTAAGCGTACTTAACAAGGTAAATACTTTGGTATCAAAGCGTGGGTAAGCGCCTTGTGCATAAAATAAAATCTGCTGACCGTTAACCAAATCTAATAATTGTTCAGTTAGCTCACTTAATGCGTAAGTTTCGTCGAATAAGTACTCAGTTTTAGCTTTTTCGAAGCCAATTCTGCGGCCATGCCAAATTTCGGCTTGTTTGTCTTTATCAAGGCAAAATAGCGTACTAGGTGTTTCGCTGTTATTACACAGCACTAAAACAGCATCGGGTTCGTTAAAACCGGTTAAGTAAAAAAAGTCACTGTCTTGCCTAAAGGCATATTCAGTATCGCGACTACGCGTTACTTCACTGGCCGCAGGTATAATAGCCACACTGTTTGCGTCCATTTGTGAAAGTAAGCGCTCACGGCGTGCTTTAAATTCTGACTTTTGTATTTCAACCATGCTTTAACAACCCGTTATATTTTAAATTAATGTAGTGTTTTTTTAGGTGCTTTTTCTTTACCTAGCTCGGCAAAACAAAGCAATGCCGATACACGCACATATTCAATCACTTCATGAAGGGCTTGGCTGTCTTCTTCGGTTTCGTCAAACATGGTATCTAGACGTGTAATTTCGCTAAAATCGCTAATCACTTCTTTTACATCCGCCGATAACTTACCGTAATCTTTTTGTTTTAAACCAAATCCAAGCATAAACCCTGCAACCCATGATACGAGGCCATTGGCTTGATCGATGAGAGTTTCATCATCGCTTGGTAAAAATAAATCAAACGCAAAAGCTTCATCGTTAAAGCTAGCAACGACTTGCTTATAAATGGTGCCAAAAAATTGTTTTAAGTCGTTGCTAAACGCTTGGCCATCATTAAATACATCACTTAATAGACCTAAGTATTCTTTATCATCAATACTTAAACCACAGGCCAGTAGTCCGCTAATTACACCATGCGCTTCTGCCGGTGAGACAAAAATTTCGTTTTTTTCCAAAAGCAGCTGGGCTTTTTGGTAATCTGGTAAGTCGCTCATGTTTATATCTTCGCTTTGCAAGTTATGGCAATGCTACCACTCGATAAAAAGCAACTCCAATTAATTGTATGATCCCGCTCAAAAAGTAGTACGATAAGTAAATAGCGCGTTACCAGCGGGCAAAAACTGCTCGAACGATTGAATTTTTTTCGTTTGGGGTTTAAGGAATGGATTATGTCTTATATACTGAACTTGTTCCCTGGGGTGTCGGAGTTTGGTTAAGTCCCTGAGCCGATAAATTTTATACCAGGATTTCTGTTCGTCTACTATTGTGCAAGCTCGGCATGTACCGAGAAGCCTACGGTAGACCGCAGCTTTCCGCCCTGAAACCTTCTGGTTTCAGGACTGACGCCGGACACCACACGCTTGGGGAACACCTTCTTATTTTTATATTCCCTCTTATTACCTAATCATTTTTTACTATACCTTCGTACATTATTTTTATAATTTTTGGCAAAAAAAAGCTGCACTTGACATTAATCAACCACAGCTTAGCCCTAGAACACATTTCGGTATTTATCTAAACCAACTTTGAAAGCGCTCCATCAGCATATAGTTTACTGGCACTAATATAAGTGTAATAAACGTAGCAAACACAATACCAAAGCCAAGGCTTACTGCCATTGGAATTAAAAACTGTGCTTGTGTCGCCTTTTCAAATAGTAGCGGCATTAAACCAATAAAGGTGGTTAAACTGGTTAGCATTACTGGGCGAAAACGTGCAGCCCCTGCAAGTTTAACCGCATCAATAATTTTGCCGCCTTCACTGCATTTTTTATTAATAAAATCAACTAAAACCAGCGAGTCATTTACCACAACACCAATGAGTGCAAGCATACCTAACAAACTCATAATGGTTAAATCCATGCCCATGACCCAATGCCCAACCACGGCACCAATCATGCCAAACGGTATTACGCTCATTACAATAATTGGCTGCATGTACGATTTAAGCGGTATCGCTAATAGAGAATAAATAATAAAAAATACAAATAACAATGCCCAAGCAAGCGAGCCAAACGACTCTCTTTGCTCTTTAGCTTCACCTTCTAGCTTGTAATCAACACCTGGATATTGCTGCATTAGCTCATCTAAATACTCAGTTAGGTCGGCTTGCAGCGCGGTCATGTTGGTATTACTTTTTTCTATGTCGGCGGTCACGTTAAGTGTGCGGTAGCGGTCTATTCGGTTAATAGTAGATGGGCTTTGCCCTGCAATTAATGTGGCTACATGCGAAAGTGGCACCGAGCCGCCCGTAGGCGTAGTAATAAGTATATTTTGTAAGTCGGCTACAGAGCGGCGCTCTTCAATAGGTAGGCGTACCATAACACGTACATCGTCACGTCCGCGTTGTATACGCTGCACCTGCGAGCCAAAAAACGAGTTACGTACTTGGTTTGCTACATCAACTCGGTTTAAGCCTAAAGCAAAGCCTTGCTCGGTAAGCTCTATTTGCAATTCCTCTTTACCATCAGACATGCTATCGGCAATATCAAATACGGTTGGGTACGTGCTTAAACGCGTTTTAACGCTTTCGGCAATTTTTTGTAGCGTATCGAGCGATGTACCACTTAACTGCACATCTATAGGGTCTGAGCTGCGTCCTATTTCGGCCCTAAAGGTGACGCTTTCGGCGCCAGGAATAATTCCTATTAAATCGCGCCACTCACTTACCAGCTCGCGTGAGCCAATGTCTGAGTCGCGGCTCTCTGCTGGGGTTATTTCAAAGCGCACACTACCTGAGTTAGACACACCGCCACGCCCGCCGGTTGAGGCTAAAATATTTAATATAACGCTTTCGCCGGTATCTTCATCGCGGTATTTGTCTTGCAATAACTGCGCTTTTTGCGACATATCCATTACATACTTATTGGTCACTTCAAACGGCGTGCCTGTTGGCAAGGTTAATGTTACTCTTACGGTTTCGCTTGGGATACGTGGAAAAAATACAAACTTAGTCCAACCACTGGTTATTAAAGTTAAAATTATAAAAAACACACCAACAAACAAACTCACCGTTGCTAATTTATAGCGCAATGCTTTAGCTAAAATGGGCTGGTAGTATTTTAAAATAGCGCTTTCAAATCCGTCTGCAAAACGCTGCTGAAGTACTTCAAGCTTTGAAGATTTTGTTTTTTGATTACGAAGTTTTATGTACTTTAAATGAGCTGGCAGCACAAACTTAGACTCAATTAATGAGAACAGTAATACCGGAATAACCACCACCGGAATTTGTGCAAACAAGGCACCCCGTGCGCCTTCAATAAATGCTAAAGGTAAAAAGGCCGCTACGGTTGTTAGTACGCCAAAGGTAACAGGGGTTGCTACTTCTTGCGTGCCTAAAATGGCGGCTTGCTCGCCCGACTCTGCGGTTTTTAAATGGGTATAAACGTTCTCCCCCGTTACTATGGCATCGTCCACTACAATACCTAGTACTAAAATAAAGCCAAATAAGCTCATAATATTAAGGGTTACACCAAAAATAGGCATCGCAATAAATGCGCCCATAAACGAAACCGGAATACCAATAAACACCCAAAATGCGATAGCTGGGCGTAAAAATAGAGTTAGCAAAGCCAGTACTAAAATCCCCCCTTGTAGGGCGCTACTTGTTAGCGTAGCAATACGGCTTTTTACAACCTGAGAGTCGTCATCCCAGTAACTTAATTCAAAACCTTGTGGTAGCGAGCTTTGCTTGGACTCTATGTAGTTTTTTACATCATCTGCGACATCTATCGCACTTTGCGGCCCTATGCGGTATACATCTATAAAGGCCGCCTGTTTACCATTAAAGCGTGTACGTACTGGGGTCTCTTCAAAGTCATCATTGATGTTTGCTATATCACCTAAACGTATTACTGTACCGTCGCTTTGATTTTTAACTACAATGTTAGCAAATTCATCTTTTCGGTAAGCTTGCCCTTTTGAGCTTATAAGTACATCGCCCCCTTGCGTTTTTAAATTACCAGCCGAAATATCAGAGCTCGACTTAGCCACAGCAGTAGATATTTGCGCAAGGGTTAAATTGTATTGGCGAAGGGTGTCTTGGCTTACTTCTATGGCGAGCTCGTAATCTCTTACACCACTTAGCTCAACCTGCGTTACATTAGGAAGGCGTAAAATATCGTCGCGTACTTGCTCGGCGTATTCTAAGGTTTCTTTTTCACCGTAATCGCTCGCTACGGTAACAGCTATTACTTCACGTTTTCGCTCGGCAAGCGCCACAATGGGCTTTTCAGCATCCGCCGGAAAGGTATTTATAGCATCTACACGGCTTTTTATATCGGCTAATAATTCGCGTGGGTCGTAGCCACTTTCAACTTCTATGGTTACTGACGCAGAGCCCTCAGATGAGCGGCTAGAAATTTGCTCTATACCTTCTAAATCTTGAACAGCTTCTTCTATTCGAATAGTTACCCCTTGCTCTACATCTTCTGGGGTTGAGCCTCGCAAAGTAACGCTTACACTTATGCGATCTGTTTCAAACGATGGAAACACCTCAAGCGGTATTTGAGTCGATAAACTAAATAAACCCGATAACAGTAAAGTGACGAGTAACAAGTTTGCCGCTACGTGGTTTTTTGTAAACCAAGCGATCATGGCTTATCTCCTTGTGCAGCGCGGCGTTTTTGTATTAGCTCTTGAACACTAATCCCCAGCTCTTGCGCTTTTTTTTCTAGCTGCTCACGCGATGGACGCTTACCTTTTCCTGGGCCTTTTGCTCGCATATTTTGCTTATCAGTTTCGCCTAAAATGCTTACTGCTGTGCCTGAGCTCACTTGCCCAAGCGGTGTAATTACTAACTTATCGCCTGCATTAAGACCTGTTTTTATCATAGCTTGTGTAGCATTTTGCCATGCAAGCGTAATGTTTTTACGCTTTAACAGCCCCCCTTCAACCACATACACGTAGCTGCCTTGGTAAATAGTACTATTAGGGATTATTAACGCATCAGGCACTGTTTTACCGCTAATTTGCGCAGTGATGTATTGGCCAATTTTAATAGGGTATTGGTTATTTGCTGTGGCTTTGTAAGGGTCATTTATCTGCGCAACAATATACAATTGCTGTGCATCTTCATCGATAGCGCCTTCAGTGCGTATTATTTGTCCTTGCCATGTTTGCTCGCCCACTAAGTCAGATTTAAACTTAACGAGTGAGCCTGCTTGGTTTTTACTGCCATCTCTGTATTGCTCTGGCAAACTAATATACGAAAGGTCTTTATTTTTAATTGGTAAGCGCACTTCAACGCTGTCTATGGCATAAATAGTTGCAAGCTCCGTGTTTTCACTTACCACTTGGCCAAGGTCTACATTACGACTAAGCACACGCCCAGCGTAAGGCGCAGTAATTTTGGTGCGCTCTAAATCAAGCTGTGCTTTTTCAAGTGCGGCTTGTGCTGAAAGTACTTGTGCTTGTGCAGCCGCTAGTTGGGGCTCGCGAAGCACTAAGCTGCTCGCTTGGGATGAGCCACCTAAGCGCTTCCAATCAGTAATAGCTTGTTGGCCGCGGGCTTTTTCTTCTAATAAGCTTTGCTCTGCAGTCAGTAATGCTGCCTGCGCCGATTTGACCTCAGCCTGATGATCTCTATCGTCGAGCTGTAGCAGTACATCGCCTTTTTCAAAAAAACCGCCTTCTCTAAAATCATCACTTACTTTATTAATTTGCCCAGATGCTTGAGCCACTAACAAACTTTGAGTACGTGGCTTTACCGTGCCATAGCTATCAATAAAAATTAAGTAATCTTGTGGCTCAATCTTTTTTACCGATACGCTCACGGTGGCTTTAGGGGGTGAGCCAAAACGTTTTGCTTCAGGCGGGTTACCCTTAATAAACATAACAATTAAAATGGTGGCCACCACCACTACGGCTGGAATTAAAAGTTTTGCTGATTTAGTTTTCATCGTTATTGCTCTTAGGTTCGCTTGTTGGGGCGTTAAAATCGCCGCCAAGGGCAACGTATAGGTTTATTCGGTTAGCAATTAGCTGGTTTTTTGTTTCTATGAGTGAGCTTTGCGCATCAAAAGAGCGCGACTGTGCATCCAGCACTGTAGTGTAAGTTACTAAGCCACTTTGGTATTGCTCAAACGACAGTTGCTCCGCTGCAAGGGCGTTTTCTTGTGCTTCTAGGGTGCTTTTATAACTGGCTTGCAGCGACTGCTGCTGAGTAATTGCATTTTCAACATCACTGAATGCATCGTACAAGGTGTCTAAATATGCTTGCTCTTGTTTTTGTGCATTTAAGCGCGCTATTTCTTCATTTGCTTTTAGCTGGCCACCATTAAATATTGGCGCAGAGATACTGCCTAATAAGGACCACGCTAAGCTTGATGGCGAGAATAAATCGCCCACTCTATCGGTGCTATCACTCACGCTTGCTGATAAGTTTAAACTAGGGAAGCGCTGCTTATGTGCAAAGGCTAGGCCCGCATCGCTCGCTAATAACTGGTACCAGCTTGCGCGCAGTTGGGGCTTGCGGGTTATAAGCTCAGAGGGAATACCGATATTAATTGGCGCAAGAAAAACAGGCAGTTCAACCTCTGCTGATATATCACCTTTGGGGTAACCGCCTAATAAGCGCTCTAAAGAACGCGACGCGCTTACAAGCGTGGCTTGCTGATTGGCAATACGCGTACGCTCGTTATTAAGCTCATTACGGGCTAAATATACATCGAGTGCTTCATTAATACCTTGGCGGTAGCCCGATTCAATAATATCTAAGTTTTGCTGCGCGTTTTCTTCTCGGCGTTTATATAAATCGAGCAACTGCTGGGCGGTGACTAAATCAAACCAGCCAGTGACCACATCGGCCACCAATTGCTGCTTGGCTTGCTCAAAACTAGCTTGTTGCGCCAAGTAGTTTAGGTTGGCTTGGCGTTTAGCATCAGATAACTTGCCCCACACATCGACTTCATAGCTTAGCTCTAGAGTGACAGAGCTAGCATTATCATAACTTACAGGTCGATTGTTTTTACTACGCCTAGTTTGCCCAGATATATCAAGATCGGGCCAAAGCGCAGAGCCTGAAATTATTAATTGTTGCTTTTGTATTTGTACATCGTAGGCACTTTGTAACAAAGCTTGGTTATTATTCAGCGCCTTATTAACAAGCTTTTCAATGTAGGGGTTTTCTAATGTTTGTAGCCATTGCTGCTCTACTGCAAGTGTATTTTGTGCTGCGCCGTGTTGCCATGCGGTTGCTATATCGCTTGGTGTTTGTTGGCGCTGCTGCGGGTTTAAGTTGCCCGCACAACCACCAAGCAACACTAAGCTGAGTGCCAATAAAGTTGGCTTATGTTGCCAAATCATAGTTAACCTAAATTACTGCCATTTATGAATGTAATTCAAGCACTTTGGCAAATTTTGCTCAACTTACTTTACATAACATTACATACGTTGCGATGAATTAACATAATAGTCAGTTATTATAAAAACCGGCAGGAAATTTGGAGGGTATTTATACAAAAAAGCAAATAGCGTGTAATACACTATTTGCTAAACGAGATAAGCTATATTGTTAAACACAAACCTTTAAATTTCTTTAACGAAGCTCATGTATTGCTGCATATCGCCAACAACTGCTTGTGCTAGTAATTCGCTTGTTTCGGCTGCGTACGGCTGCTTAAAGTGAATGTCCCACAGCGCAGATTCATTGCGCCAATGTTCATAAACAACTAATGTATCGTCGTTATTTTCAATACTATATAAATCAAACACTAAGTTACCCGGCTCTTGGCTGCGCGTTTGCTCTACATGCGTTGCAAAACGTTCTATTACTTTATTTTTAAAGCTTGGCTTAATCTTAAAAATAAAAAACACAATACATATATCGTCTTCAGGGTTAATAACTTTTGTATTACGCTCATGCAGCGGAGCTGGCACTGTATTTTCAAGCAGCATGACCTCTGGCGCCGATTGACTAATTTCAGGCAGCGCATTTAATAACGTTTGTGTGTAATCCTGTGCGCCATGGTAATCAACTGCATTTTGATCTTCAAAACGCTCATAAGCAAAAAAGACGCCTGGCTCGTTTTTATCTTGATATAAACGCATCTCTAAAAGACCTGTTTCGGCCTTAGCGCCTTGCTTGTCTTCTTCTAGTAGCACTTTAAATTGTGCGATGTGCTCGTCTTTAATATCAAACTTAACAATTTGCGTGATCATAATTAGCTCCAGCTTTAAATTACTTATACCAATACGCTTAATTAAGTGATCTTTTTTGCGGATTAGTATTATTTAGGCTAAAAGTGCCCTGCATTTTATTACTAAAATCAATCATATTGATGAGTAAATAAATGGAGTGAGTAATAACAGCACCCAACCTTTTGATGAGGTCATTATGCGCATGCAAACAAGGGAGAAAAAGAGAGGATATACCCAATTAATATGGACTTTTTTGTCCATAATAAATTTTAAGCAAAAAAAAGCCCTGCATGTGTATGCAGGGCTTTAATATAAATGGTGCCTCGACCCGGAATCGAACCAGGGACACGAGGATTTTCAATCCTCTGCTCTACCAACTGAGCTATCGAGGCACTTAAACAGTGCAATTAAACATTTAAAACATTTAATTTAAATAAATGGTGCCGACTAACCGAGTCGAACGGTTGACCTACTGATTACAAGTCAGTTGCTCTACCAGCTGAGCTAAGTCGGCACACTA
>NZ_LKDW01000036.1 GCF_001401805.1 Pseudoalteromonas sp. P1-25 | reverse complement strand
ACAAGAAAGCCCGACTCGAAAGAGCCGGGCTTTTTTACGTCTGTAAGAAAGTGAAAATATTAGCTATCAGCCGTCAGTTATCAGCTGCACAGCGTCAACCTGTACTTTGTAGCGTGGGTTGAGTATCACGAAACCCACGGGTAAAAGAACGCGACGACCACCACAGTGCCCAGTGAATCCCATTAAAAAAACATTAAGAGTACTTTGCTATGTGACTCTCCACCGCTGTGGGTACTACGACATCGCCAGGCTCAAAGATAAGGAAGCCGACTAGTAATAGTCGGGCTTTTTACGTCTGAAGAAAAGTTATATCCAGCACTTTCTTCTCTAAAGCGTTGCGTCTCCTAAGCGCAGCGCTTCTTTGTGAACAGTGTTTTGACTATTAAAAGCATTTAACAATGATGACTTTCCATTCACTTTGGCTTTATACCGCTATAGGCACTACGACCTCGCCAAGCTCAAATACAAGAAAGCCCGACTAGTTCTTTATTCGCCTCACCAATAACTATCCATTTTACATATAGCTAAGTAGCAGTTTGTTTCTGTATTTAAGCTTTAAGATAAACAATATTTATTCAACATAGCTAGATTACAAATATAATTTTGCTTTGTTAGTGGCTTTGATTTAGGATCAAAATAGTTTAAAACCAAGAACTAATAGCCAGTGTATAGATTATTAATTAGTGCCATATCATTTATATTTTGTTTCTCTGTATCGGCAGTTGAAGTAACTGATCTGTATCAAGATATATTAAAAGTAGACGATAAAAGCCGAGACACGCGTTTGGCCGCTAGCCGTAAAGCATTACTTAATGTTTTAGTAAAGGTAAGCGGTGATGAGTCTGCTGATCAAAATAAGCTTGCTCAGCAGCGTACCAAAAATATTTCAAATTACATGCTTAAATTTGAATATGATGAAAAAGCAAATGGTCAACTTAATTTAGTCGTTAAATTTGAAGCGCGTAAAATTAATGAACTAATTAAAGAATTAAATTTACCTCTTTGGGGTGTTCAGCGACCACTGGTTGCCATTTGGTTAGGCATTGAAGACAATTGGCGTAGAGAGCTCGTAACGCAAGAAAGTTACCCTCAGTTAGAGCAACTTATATATGACAAAGCTGGACGGCGTGGTTTGCCCGTGGTAGTACCACTATTGGATCTACAAGACAGACGTTTAGTTGGGATCCCCGAGGTGTGGGGCAACTTTTCAGGGCCTGTTGAAGAGGCGTCTCGACGTTATAGTGCAGAGCGAAGTATCACGGCAAGAATGTATCAAGAGCCTGACAGTGAAACTTGGATTTTAGACTGGCGTTTCACTAATGATGACTTATTCGATTCAAACCGACTTGAGGGTGATAAACAACAAATTGTAGGCGAGATGATAGATAGTTTAGCATTGGGTTTAGCCAATGAATACGCTATTGACCCTAATGCATATTATGAACAAGCTGCGGCTACGCTCACCTTAAAAGGCACTCAGAGCTTTGTCGACATTGAACTTGCAAAACGCCGTTTACAAAATTTGAGCGTCGTAACGCAAGCAACGATTATGCGTAAAACCCCAGAGTTTGTTGAGTTTAAGCTTAACCATACTGGCAGTGTGGCAGATCTTAAAAAAGGCCTTGGGCTTGATAGTGCATTTAAAGACTATGTCGACCCACGTGCATTTTACCACGTTGTAGATAAAAATAGTCTTGAGTATCAATGGGTCGGTGAGTAATGCTAAGCGCTGAGCCAATGCAAATGGCGCTGCCGGTCACCCTGCCTGACGATGAAACATTTGCTTCTTACTTTGGTGGGGAAGACTCATTAGAGGTAAATCATCTCAAGGCGAGCTTTTCAAAGGTTGCCAATAAATTTCAATACACCTATTTGTGCGGGTTGGGTGACTCTGGTAAGTCTCACTTGTTGTACGCAACCTGCATTCAAGCCCAAGAGCGTGGTTGGTCGAACATGCTTTTATCTATGCGCGAAGTTATCGACTTTGGCCCTATGGTACTAGACGGTTTAGAAGCTCTGGACGTATTATGTATTGATGATGTGCACTTAGTTGCTGGTAATGATGCGTGGGAAAAAGCCCTTTTTAACTTTTTTAATCGCTTTAACGAGCCCGGTAAAATGTTGGTAGTAACGGCTGATTTACTACCCGATATGTTAAATATTAGCTTACCTGACTTAGAGTCTCGCTTAAAGTGGGGAACCACTTTTCAAATTCGTTCAATGAGCGACGATGATAAAGCACAAGCACTTGTTAAGCGTGCGCATATGCGTGGGCTTGAACTAAGCGATGAATGCGCGCGCTTTTTATTAACGCGCTTGAGCCGCGATATGCGTGCTTTATTAGACGTATTAGACAAATTAGATCACGCATCAATGGCCGCACAACGAAAATTAACAATTCCCTTCATAAAATCAACGTTAAAGCTGTAGTAGGTCTAGAATCTAGACCCTGCTTTCAGTTATCATTACTCAACAAAATTGTAATCACCTTCTTTGAAAGATCAGGTATCGAATGAACTTAGAAAATATTTTAGCGCAAGCACTTGAGGCTGTTGCCAGTGCCAGTGAAATCGCGCAACTAGAAGAGATCAGGGTTAATTACCTTGGTAAAAAAGGCGAAATCACAAGCTTACTTAAAACACTGGGTAAAATTGCGCCTGAAGAACGCAAAGAAGCAGGCCAAGTAATTAACCAAGCAAAGCAAGATGTACAACAAGCAATTAACGAAAAGCGTGAGCTTTTAGCAAGTAAAGCGCTTGAAGAAAAGCTAGCGGCTGAAACAATTGATGTAACTTTACCAGGGCGCGTAATGCCAACCGGTGGATTACACCCAGTAACGCGCACAATCGAGCGTATAGAAAGCTTTTTTGGTGAACTAGGTTTTGCTGTTAAATCAGGCCCAGAAGTAGAAGACGATTTTCATAACTTTGATGCGCTAAATATTCCTGAGCATCACCCCGCACGTGCTGATCACGATACCTTTTATTTCAACCCTAAATTAGTGCTGCGAACGCAGACAAGTGGTGTGCAAATCCGTACTATGGAAACAGAGCAGCCACCACTGCGAATTATCTCGCCTGGTCGAGTATATCGTAACGATTACGACCAAACGCATACCCCAATGTTTCATCAGGTAGAAGGTTTAATGGTTGATACCGACGTAAGCTTCACAGAGCTTAAAGGTATTTTACACGACTTTTTGCGTAACTTTTTTGAAGAAGACATGGAAATTCGTTTCCGTCCTTCATTCTTCCCATTTACAGAGCCTTCAGCTGAAGTAGATGTTATGGGTAAAGACGGTAAATGGCTTGAAGTATTAGGTTGTGGCATGGTTCACCCTAATGTACTTAAGTCAGTGGGTATTGACCCAGAAAAATACACCGGTTTTGCTTTTGGTATGGGCGTAGAGCGCTTGACCATGCTGCGCTATGGCGTAAATGACTTACGTGCATTTTTTGAAAATGACTTAAAATTCCTAAACCAGTTCCGTTAAGAGTGAAAATATAAAATGAAATTTAGTGAAAAGTGGTTAAGAGAGTGGGTAAACCCTGCTATTGATACGCAAGCTCTTTCGGAACAGCTTTCTATGGCTGGCCTTGAGGTTGACGCAGTTGAGAGCGCCGCAGCGGACTTTAACGGCGTAGTCGTTGGTGAAGTAGTAGAGTGTGCACAGCACCCAGATGCAGATAAACTTCGCGTTACTAAAATCAATGTAGGTGGCGATGAGCTACTTGATATTGTGTGTGGTGCGCCAAACTGTCGCCAAGGCATTAAAGTAGCAGTTGCAACAGTGGGCGCTGTTTTACCGGGCGACTTTAAAATTAAAAAAGCAAAATTACGCGGTCAGCCATCTCATGGCATGTTGTGTGCTTTTGTTGAGCTAGGTATTAGCGAAGAAGGCGATGGCATTATGGAATTGCCAAGCGATGCGCCAATTGGTACAGACTTGCGCGAATACTTAGGCCTAGATGACAACATAATTGATGTTGACTTAACGCCAAACCGTGGTGATTGCTTAGGTATAAAAGGTCTTGCACGCGAGGTCGGTGTATTAAACAGTGTTGATGTAAACGAGTTACAAATTCCAGCTGTTAGCGGCACTATTGACGATAAAGTATCTATTGAGCTTGTTAATGCTGATGCGTGTCCGCGTTACTTAGGGCGTGTAATTAAAGGCGTTAGCCTTGATGCAGAAACACCACTTTGGATGGTTGAAAAACTACGCCGTAGTGGTATTCGCTCAATCGACCCTGTTGTTGATGTTACTAACTATGTATTACTAGAACTTGGTCACCCAATGCATGCATTTGATTTAAATGCAATTGAAGGGGGTATTAAAGTACGTAATGCTCGTGCAGACGAGGAACTCGTATTACTTGATGGCAATACTGCAAAACTGAATGAATCAACACTTGTGATAGCTGATGATAATAAAGCGCTGGCGATTGCTGGTGTTTTTGGTGGTGAGCAATCAGGTGTAACAGAAAAAACCGCTGATATTTTATTAGAAAGCGCGTTTTTTAATCCGGTAGCAATTGCAGGCCAAGCCCGTAGTTATGGCTTACATACCGATGCATCACACCGCTATGAGCGTGGTGTTGATTTTACCCTTCAACATGATGCAATGGAGCGCGCAACCGCTTTATTACTTGATATTGTTGGCGGTGAAGCAGGACCGGTTGTAGAAGCTGTGGCTGCTGATAAACTACCAAAAGTGACTGAAGTACGTCTACGTCGTGCACGTTTAGACCGTGTAATTGGTCATCATATTGACGATGCAAAAGTGACTGATATTCTAACTCGTTTAGGATTAGACGTTAAGTTTGAAAACGATAGCTGGAGTGCTGATATACCAAGTTACCGTTTTGATATATCTATTGAAGAAGACTTAATTGAAGAAGTTGCGCGTGTTTATGGTTACAACAGTATTCCAAATGTTGCCCCAACTGCAAAGTTAAAAATGACTACTCATGATGAGTCAACCATTGCGCTAAGTAAGTTTCGTAATACGTTAGTGACACGTGGTTACCAAGAAGCAATCACGTACAGCTTTGTAGACCCTAAAGCACAAGCTATTATACACCCGCAAAGTGCACCGCTTATATTGCCGCACCCAATTTCAATTGAAATGTCGGCTATGCGTGTAAGCTTAATGCCAGGCCTTTTAGCATCGGTTGCGTATAATCAAAACCGTCAACAACCACGTATTCGTTTATTTGAGCATGGCCTTAAATTTATTAGCGACGACAGTGCAGAAAATGGCCTACAGCAAATACCTGTAATTGGCGGTGTGATAACAGGCCTTGCTCATGGTGAGCATTGGGTTGAGCAAAAACGCAACGTTGATTTTTACGATTTAAAAGGTGATGTTGAAGCCTTATTAGCAATCACCAACGATACAAGCCGTTTTGAAATTAAAGCTGAGCAGTCAGACGGTTTACACCCAGGCCAATCAGCGGTTATATATGTTGAAGGTAAAAAGGTAGGATTTTTTGGTGCTCTTCACCCTCAGGTGCAAAAATTGTTAGATATCAATAACGCAACTTTTGTATTTGAAATAGAAATGTCTGCAATAGAAAAAAGAAATTTACCGCAAGCTGTAGGGGTTTCAAAATTCCCTTCAAATCGCCGCGACATCGCGATTTTAGTGGCTGACAGCGTTAATTCAGGTGATATTTTAAGCACAATAGAAAAAGTTGGCGGAAATCAATTGGTTGACCTAAACTTATTCGATGTGTATAAGGGCAAAGGTATTGAGCCAAATTATAAGAGTTTGGCGATTGCTCTAACACTGCAGGCGGTTGATAGAACACTCGAAGAGAAAGATATCAATCTGGTAGTTGATAACGTGGTGGCCACATTGGCCGAAAAGTTTAATGCATCGTTGAGGGACTAGATATGGCGCTTACTAAAGCCGACATAGCTGAACACCTATTTGAAAAGCTCGGGATCAATAAAAAAGATGCCAAAGATTTAGTTGAAGCGTTTTTTGAAGAAATCCGCTCAGCGCTTGAAAAAGGCGAGCAGGTTAAGCTCTCTGGATTTGGTAACTTTGATCTTCGTGATAAAAAAGAAAGACCAGGCCGAAACCCGAAAACAGGAGAAGACATCCCTATTTCGGCGCGCCGCGTGGTGACCTTTAGACCAGGTCAAAAGCTTAAAACCCGTGTAGAAGTGGGTACAAGCAAAGCAAAATAAAAAAGGGCAGCGAAAGCTGCCTTTTTTATTTAAAACCTTAGGGTTTCATGTTTTTAAAACATGGTTAATGCCAGGGTTTTGCTTACCTAAAATTCTCGAGGCGATACAAACTCACCGTTTTGTATTTGCTCATACGTTTGTTGGGCAAGTGTATCGAGTGCATCTAAATTTTTACCATCACTCATTAGTTGGTGCTCTATTGGTAATAAATCTATATTTTCTATACCCGCGCTTTGCGCCACTTTCGAAAAAATGTAAGCGTGTTTATATTTATCATGCTTATAAAACAAGCTAATTAACGAGGTATACACTTCAGGGTTAGGTTGTTGACCTTGTTTATTTAGCTCAAGCGTTTTGTAGAGCAGATCAATCGTTTTTTCATCATCAAATTTAATGTAATAAGAGGCAAGATAAAACTGCATCTCTGCGCTATTGGTGACGCTTTCGTCATTTTCCATTGCAAGCAAACGTGTTAGTGCATTTTGCTCATTGTTACGCGACCAATGATAGTAAAGCAAACCAGGGTGGTTTGTGTTTTTTGTGTCTTGATAAAGGCGGGTCATTTCTTTAATGCTAGTAAGTTGGCCTTCTATGCGCGACGTCGTTTTAGACTTTAGTTTAATATGCTCAATTTTTGCGGCTAAAGTAATACATTGATTATATGATTCAAACCCTTTTAGTAATTGGTATTTGTTTTCATCTGTGGGTTTTTTATATTCAATATAGCGTTTTAAAATAACCTCAGAGCGCTCATTTTTACAATGGCTATCTTTATTTAAATCACTACAAAAGCCAGGTGTTTCCTTACATACCTGAGCGAGAGTCAGTGGTTCTTCGCATCCTGTTAACGCGAGCAATGTGAGTATTGCGCCTGCTCTTAAAACCATTCCTTAACCTCAAATGAATATATACATTACCATTCTAGCGCAATCATTTGTGCGCTAACAGTAGAGAATAACTTTAGATTACCTTAGAATAGCCCTGCCTGAAGTGCATTACTCTCAAAATCGAATGCATTTTTATAGGCTATCCGTTCAAAATGATTAAATTAGGTAAATAAAATGACCTCATCTCACGAATTAGAATACACAAATAGTTGGCAAGAACGTCAAGATTACGCTGAAAGCATGCAACCTATTATTGGTAAGCTTTATCGTAACCGTGGCATAGAAATCGCTGTATATGGCCGTCCTCTCGTTAATGCCAGTACTATCGATATTATCAAATCACATAAAACTGTAGCTCAATTTGAAGGCACTAAATTACGTTTACGCGAAAGCTTTCCGTTTTTAGAAGCGATTAGCAAAATGGAGTTAAATTCAGCACGTATTGATATTGGTAAACTGGCTTATAGCTATTTGTACAGTGATGCTGCTAATGGCCGCACAGTTGATGAGTTTGTAAAAGACGAATTAGCTGAGATAGCCGACTCACCAGCCAAAGAGCCGCGTGATGTAGTGCTTTACGGTTTTGGTCGTATTGGGCGTCTACTAGCGCGCTTATTAATTGAAAAATCAGGCCCTTATGCCGACTTACGTTTACGTGCAATTGTAGTGCGCGGTGGTAAAGAAGGTGACCTTGAAAAACGTGCAAGCTTATTACGTCGCGATTCAATTCATGGCCCATTTAATGGCTCAATTACCATTGATAAAGAGCGTAATGCAATTAAAGCCAATGGTAGCTACATCCAAGTGATTTATGCTAACTCGCCAAGCGAAGTTGATTACACTGCTTACGGTATCGAAAATGCACTTGTTGTAGATAATACTGGTATTTGGAAAGACGAAGCGGGCCTTGGTCAGCATTTAGAGTCTAAAGGCGCTGCAAAAGTATTATTAACAGCACCGGCTAAAGGCAACATTAAAAATATTGTTTACGGTGTAAATAACCAAGACATTAAGCCTGAAGATAAAATTGTATGTGCAGCAAGCTGTACCACCAACGCGATTACGCCAACCCTAAAAGCATTGAACGATAAGTTTGGTATTAATAACGGCCACGTAGAAACCGTGCACTCTTACACAAACGATCAAAACCTTATTGATAACTACCACAAAGCAGAGCGCCGTGGACGTGCCGCAGCGCTTAATATGGTAATTACCGAAACAGGTGCAGCTAAAGCAGTATCTAAAGCCTTACCAGAATTGGAAGGTAAACTAACAGGTAATGCGATTCGTGTGCCTACTCCTAATGTATCGCTAGCTATATTAAACTTGAACCTTGATAGCAGCACAACGACAGAAGAGCTAAATGCGTTTTTACGTGAAACAGCATTGCACTCAGAATTGCGTGACCAAATCGACTACACCGCATCAACTGAAATTGTATCGACCGATTTAGTGGGTAGCCGCTATGCGGGTGTGGTTGATTCGCAAGCTACCATTGTTGAAGGTAACCGCGTTGTTTTATACGTATGGTACGACAATGAATTTGGTTACAGCTGCCAAGTAGTACGCTGTATGCGTGATATGGCAGAAGTGGCTTTCCCAAGCTTACCTCGCTAATATAAACGCAATTATACTAAGCCAGCTTTTTTGCTGGCTTTTTTAGTCGCGTAATATTTTTAAAGTGTACCCTGTGTGGTAGGCTTTAATTATTGAGATGTGTACTGCGGTTATCCCGTAATTATGCATTTTACTATTTATAAAATAGTGTCAGTTCTGCAAGTGAAGCAGATAAACTTATTCTACCTTAAGGTTTTTTCATGAAAATCAGCAGCAATTTTGATAGTGGTAACATAAAGGTTATCGAAGCCACCGAACCGCTAAATATTCAATTAGAAATTAACAATGATCACCAGTCTGAATTTTATCAATGGTTTCACTTTCGCCTAGAAACAACACCTTATCAATTGCATAAGTTAAACATTAATAATTTAGATAAATCAGCCTACCCCGATGGCTGGGAAGGTTACCAAGCGGTTGCCTCGTACGACCGTCAAACCTGGTTCCGTGTGCCTTCAAATTACGAAAATGGCACACTTACGTTTGAGCTAGAGCCTGAGTGCGGCAGTGTTTACTTTGCTTACTTTGCGCCTTACAGCTACGAGCGTCATTTAGATTTATTAGCGTGGGCACAAAGCGAAGAGCTTTGCCAACTACAAACATTAGGCCAAACACTTGATGGCCGTGATATGAGCGTGCTTAAAATTGGTCAGCCTAGCGAAGATAAAAAAACAATCTGGATCACAGCACGCCAACACCCTGGCGAAACAATGGCAGAGTGGTTTGTAGAAGGGTTATTACACAAATTGCTAGATGACGAAGACCCGCATGCCGCAGCACTATTATCAAAGGCTGTGTTTTATGTAGTACCAAACATGAACCCAGATGGCAGCGTACGTGGTCACCTTCGTACTAACGCAAAAGGCGTTAACTTAAACCGTGAATGGCAAACGCCTAGCATGGAAAATAGCCCAGAAGTGTATTTAGTGCTTAATAAAATGCGCGAAACTGGCCTAGACATGCATTTAGATATTCACGGCGACGAAGCAATCCCTTATAACTTTGTGGCAGGCAGTGAAGGTATTCCAAGCTACGATGACCGCTTAAAAGACCTAGAAGATAGTTTTAAAGCAGCATTGCTTACTATAACGCCAGAGTTTCAAGATGAGCACGGTTACGATAAAGACGAGCCGGGCAAAGCTAATTTAACAGTTGGCTCATCTGCAACAGCAGAAGAGTTTAAAGCACTTACTTACACAATTGAAATGCCGTTTAAAGATAATAACGACTTACCAGACCCTGATTACGGCTGGTCAGACCGCCGCTCGTATCAATTTGGTCAAGATACTTTAGCGGCTATCGTAAATGTCGTTGATAAATTAAGATAAATTAGTATAAGGTAGGGGCAACATTAAATGTTGCCCTTTTTTATTACAAAATTAACAAATAATAAAAGTGTGCAATAGCTTAGTTATCGTATTACGTAACTCTCAATAAGTAATAAACAATCAACAGTCTCAAATAAAATAATAAGAGGTATTTAGCGTGGATGCATTCGGACAACTTTTAGATAGCCTAGATGGCATGTTAGGGGGCGCAGTGTGGTTCCCCTACGTGCTTTTAGGTGTTGGTCTATTTTTTACTATTTATTTAAAGTTCCCACAAATTCGTTATTTCAAACATGCGTGTAAAGTGGTTACTGGTAAGTTTGATAAAAAAGGCACCGAGGGTGATACAACCCATTTTCAAGCACTTGCTACTGCGCTCTCTGGTACCGTAGGTACAGGTAACATTGGTGGGGTGGCATTGGCTATTTCTATTGGTGGCCCTGCAGCATTATTTTGGATGTGGATGACAGCTTTTTTTGGTATGACCACCAAATTTGTAGAAGTTACGCTTTCACATAAATACCGCGAAAAAACACAAGACGGCACCATGGCGGGCGGTCCCATGTATTACATGGATAAACGCCTAAACATGAAGTGGCTAGCTATTTTATTTGCTGTTGCTACTGTAATTAGTTCATTTGGTACAGGCAGCTTGCCACAAATTAATAATATTGCGCAGGGTATGGAAGCCACATTTGGTTTTGCCCCTATGGCAACCGGTGCTGTGTTATCTATTTTACTGGCGTTGGTTATTTTAGGCGGTATTAAACGTATTGCTGCAATTACATCACGTGTAGTGCCCATTATGGCTGTTATTTACATTGTGGGTGCGTTAGGGGTTATTTTTTACAATGTAGAAAACATTGGACCTTCGTTTGCCTCAATATTTGTTGATGCATTTACAGGCTCTGCTGCAGCGGGTGGCTTTTTAGGCGCATCTTTTGCGTATGCATTTAACAGAGGTGTTAACCGTGGTTTGTTCTCGAATGAGGCGGGTCAAGGCTCAGCACCCATTGCTCACGCATCGGCAAAGGCAGATGAGCCAGTGTCTGAAGGTATGGTGTCAATTTTAGAGCCGTTTATCGATACAATCATTATTTGTACATTAACAGGCTTAGTTATTTTATCGTCTGGCGTATGGAACGAAAAATTCGAAACGCATTTTGAACGATCATCAATGAGCATCATTAAAGGTGACTACTCAGAAACTAACGAAGCGCAGCGCCAAGAGCTATACAATTACCTAAATGGTAACGAGAGCAAGGTAGAGCTATTTAACGGCAATATTAATGTGGTTAATGGCGAGCCAACAAGCAATGGTTTTACCGTATTACATTCTCGCTCAATTGGTGAAGACATCCGTTTTGGCCTTACCGAAAAACATAAGTACACAGGTATTGTTGAGGTTAAAAACGGTATGCCAACGGATGACAGCATAAGTTTAATTGGTAAATCGTTAGTGCATTCAGCAGAGCTGACTACTAAAGCGTTTACACGTGGCTTCTTTGGCGATAGTGGCCAATACATAGTATCGATAGGCTTATTGCTATTTGCGTTTTCTACAGCTATTGCATGGTCGTACTACGGTGACCGTGCCATGATTTATTTACTCGGTAATCGCTCTGTTATGCCGTATCGCGTATTTTACGTTGCGGCGTTCTTTTGGGCGTCGTTTGCCGATACTACTTTAGTGTGGAAATTAGCTGCCGTTGCAATTGTCGTTATGACCTTGCCCAACTTATTTGGCATTATGTTATTGCGTAAAGAAATGAAACAATCCGTAGATGACTACTGGGTTAAATTCAAAAAAGACAACGAGCAATAAAACAAGTACAATAAAAGGCGCCGCAAGGCGCTTTTTTTATGCGTAGTATGGAGAGTAGTATGGCGATTATTCATTGCCCCAAATGTGCAAAATCAATTTCAGATAAACATCAGCAATGTCCACATTGCAATAGTAACATTGGCGCACTTAACTCTGAGCAGGTACAACAGCTTCAGCGCGAACAGCGAATTAAAAAACAGCAAATGTTTATGAACCATTCTTTCTTGGCACTCATACTATTTTTAGGTGGCTTTTTTTGCTTGTACTTTTTACAACCCGCAAAAGAAACCCTTGAGTGGTACGCTTATACAGTTGCAATTGGTATTGGCTGTATTTGGTATTTAGTAAACCGCGTTATTTTAGTGACTCTAAAAAAGAAAAGATGACATGAATATTGACAACCTTGTACAAAATATCACCCCCGAATTATTTGAGCGTTTACAGTATGGTGCTTCAACGGGTAAATGGCCCGATGGTACGCCGCTTTCTGATGAGCAAAAGCAACAAACGGTGCAACTTGTTATGCTTTACCAAGCTAAAATAGCGCAATCGAACGAGCAATTTACTATTGGCGCTAATGGCGAAATGATCCAAAAGACAAAAGCACAATTACAAAAAGAATTTAAATCTGAAAACGAAATAGCTAGGTTTAGTGAACATGATCTTTAAACACCTTTTTACACCTAAGTGGAAACACCCAAAGCAACAGGTTCGTCTAGACGCTATTGAAAAACTTGATGTAGAGCGCGACGCATCAATTTTAAGTTCATTAGCACTGGAAGATAATTCAGCCGAAATACGCCGTAAAGCACTGCAAAAAGTAAATAACTTAGCACTGTGGTGGAAAGCTTATAAACAAGATCAGGTGCTAAAAGATGTAGCTGAAATTCAAATTTCAAATGCTGTGTTAAATAACGAAAGCGCACTGAGCACACAAATAAAAAGTGAGTATATAGACCGTTTTGCGCCAGTTAAAACGCTTGAAAAACTTGCCTTTGCTGAGAAAGAGCTGCAAGTACGCGTTAAACTTTTAAAGCGTTTAGCAAATCCTAAATTAATTGAAAAAGCATTCAAAGAAGGTAGCGAAGAGGTTCAAAGTCAACTTGTAGAGCTAGTTATAACGCATCAACTTGTTAAGTCATTAGTAAAACATGCTAAGGGTGATGCAAAGCAGCAGCTAGAGCAACATAGTGAAAACGAGCGTTTAGCGATTGAAATGCCTGCTCAGGTAGAAAGCGCAACGCGCGTTATTTTAGCAAAGCTAAACGCCCTGCGAGATAAAAACGATTACGCCATAGTAAACCCACAAGCCGGTGAATTAATGGCGCAGTGGCAAGCGCTTGAGCTTAAATGGTTAAGCGAAGATCACGTTAAAGAGCTAGATAAAAAATACATCAGCATTACTGATAAACTCGATGCACATATTGCAACATTAAAAGCACAGCACGAACAACAGCAGCAGCGTTTAGCAGAGCAACAGCGCCAACTGCTTGCACTGGCAACGTTAGAGGCGCTAAGTGAAGAAATTGAAAATGCATTACAGTTAGGTTTAGAAATCCCTGAGCAAATTCAGCAAGATTGGCTAGAGGCAAAAGTAGCACAGGCTAAGCAGACGTTAACCGATGCGCAGCACGGCGATAATCCCCAAACTAAGCAGGTTATTATTAAGCTTGAAAAACTATTCAACCAAGTAGCTAAATTACCCGAGCTTAGTAGCTCAATTGCGCAATTTAAAATTGCGTTTGATGAGCTAAAAGGCATAGAGCCTGCGCAGCAGCTAGCCGATTACGACGATGTTTTAACTCGTTTTAATAACGCATTTAAAGAAACTCGTAGCCACCTAAATGTGCTAGATGGGGCATTGCAGCAAAACTTTAAATCGCAATTAAATGCGCACAAAAAGCAGTTTTTAGCGCAAATGAGTGAGCTGACAAAACCGCTTGAAAAAAATCAAAGCACCGCCAAACGAAAAGCCCGCGATGTAAAGCGCCTTATTGAACAAGGTCGCTTTAATGTTGCATTTGGTGTATTTAAAGGCTTTGAAGAGTTGTTTGATAAATTAACACCGCAATTTCAGCAGCCACTTGTAAACTTAAAAGCCGATTTAGAAGCGCAACTTGCAGAAGCAAAAGATTGGCAAAAATACGCGGCAGCACCAAAACGTGAAGCCTTACTTGAAGAAGTGGCAGCGTTAGTCGACCAACCGTGTGACGACCCACAGCAGCGTGCTGAGCAAGTTAAAGCGTTTCGTAAGCGTTGGAACGAGCTTGGCCGTTTAGATACAGAGCAAGAAAAGCAACAAGGTGAGCAGTTTGATAGCAACATAGAGCTGTTATTTGCACCGTGTCGTAGTTACTTTGCCGAGCAAGAAGTGGCGCGTGAAGCGGCAAAAGCTCAGCGTCAAGCCCTGATAAACGACATGCAAACACTAAGCGAGCAAGACACCGCTGTCGAAAGCTTTGACTGGAAGCAATTTGAAAGCCAATACAACCGTTTAAATAAAGCGTGGCGCAGCGTAGGTAAAGTTGACCCTAAAACATACCGCGTATTAAATGAAAGCTTTAAAGCACAGCAACAAACTGTATTTGCTATATTAAATGCGTATCATAAAGATAACGCTACACAAAAAAGTGCCTTAGTGGAGCGTGCCTCAGTGCTTTCGCAAAGTGAAGATTTAGCAGCAGCATGCCAAGAGCTAAAGCAATTACAACAGCAGTGGCAAAGTATAGGTTTTGCAGGTTTAAAAGCTGAAAATGCGCTATGGCAAAAGTTTCGTCAATATAACGATGAAACTTTTAGCAAACGTAGCAGTGAGTTTGAGCAGCAAAAGCTGGCTCAAAACGAAACAGATAAACAAGCAGCAATAGAACTGGCCGAGCTAGAAAATGCCCTTGAGCAAGTAAATCAAAAAGCCCAATTGCATGACCTTGAAACCAAAGTAAAAGGCTACGCACGATATAAATCGCTGGTGCCAAAAGTTGCAGCATTATTAAGTGCGATTGAAGAAAAGCTCGCTTTACTTACAAGCCAAGCACAACGCGCTAATTTTGAAGCACTTATTGATGCACTTGAAAATAACGATGTATTACCAAGTCAGTTTCAAGTGCCACTTGCAACGTCGCTAAGTAGTGAGCAACTTATTACAAGAATGGAAATTCTTGCTAATGTAAGCTCGCAAAATGCAGCGCTTAGAATGGCAGAGCAAGTCGCCATGCTTGATGACAAACACCGTGGTGAGCATGCTGATTTAAACTATTATTTGAAGCAGTTATTAGCGCTCAGTAAGGGTTCAGTTGAGCCTGACACACTTGCTAAAATTAAAACGATTTTCGCAGCATAATATGTAATTTGCCTGTATTAAATACGGGGATTGCATGATAAAAGCCGCTGTTAAAGCGGCTTTTTTATAATTAAACGAGGATATAGGTGAGCATGAGAATTTTATTACTGTTTTTAACCACATTACTTTTAAGTGCGTGTAATTCTACACAAGGCGTGTCTGTTTATTCATTTACCAGCTCAGAGGTAGAAAGTGTACTAGGTAATCAGCTGCCTAAGTTAAGCGAAAAGGTGAGCTTAATGGGCTTGCCCGTGCAGTTTGATGTAAACGATTTAAGTGTAGATATAGGCCCTGATAACCGTGATGTTGTGGTGCTAGGCGCTGATTCAAGTGCTGAGGTAAATGCTTTTGCCCTAAAATACCCAGTACGCTTAAAGCTGCAAATAGAAGGAAGCCCGTTTTACGACAGTGAAAAAAAAGCCGTGTTTTTACGCAATATTAAACTACTAGATTCAAGCGTGGATGCAGGGGGTTTTAAAGGTAATTTAGCGGCACTTGATAATGAGGCCATGGACGTTATGAACGCCTTTTTAGCGGTTAACCCTGTTTATACATTAAATATGGATGACCCTAAAATGATGTTATTAAGTAAATTGCCCCTAGATATGAAAGTAGTAAAAGGGGCTATTAAATTAGTTCCGCGTCTTTAATGAACAGCACACCGATTACGGTAGCTTTACCCCTAAACGGTGCTTAATTAGATCGAGCACAGTAAAACGTACGTACTAATTAGCCTGTTACCCAGGCTAATTAGGTTTTTATAATGGCAGCTTCTCGCAGCATACCCACCTCAAGACTCTCTCGATTTGCAAAGCTTGGCTCTTTAGCCGGTGGTGTAGCAACCAACATGCTTATAGATGGCACCAAAAGTGCGCT
Organism: Pseudoalteromonas sp. P1-25; assembly: GCF_001401805.1. GTDB lineage: Bacteria > Pseudomonadota > Gammaproteobacteria > Enterobacterales > Alteromonadaceae > Pseudoalteromonas. The sequence continues at coordinate 24,263 of NZ_LKDW01000036.1, read as the reverse complement.
CTCTGGTAATGGTTGGGATAATAAATCTTTACTATTACAACCTAAAAACATAGCAAAGCTAGCTGAACAGCTTTCACACCTGCGTGGTGCGGCCATGAAGCTAGGACAGTTACTATCTATGGATGCGGGCGAGCTATTAAGCCCAGAGCTCGCCCAACTACTCGCATTGCTTCGTGCTGATGCAAACCCAATGCCGCATAAGCAGTTAATTAAGGTACTTAAAAATGAATGGGGTGATGATTGGCTTGGACGTTATTCACATATTGAACTTAGCCCCTTTGCAGCGGCTTCTATTGGTCAAGTGCACTTAGCTTATCAAGAAAATGGCGAAAAGCTGGCGGTAAAAATTCAATACCCTGGTATAGCGCAAAGTGTGCACAGCGATGTAGATAATGTTATTGCACTTTTAAACATTACTCGTTTAATCCCTAAAGAGCTTGATATACAGCCACTAATAAATGAGGCTAAAGCGCAGCTACTTGCCGAGGCTGATTATGAACGCGAAGCACATTACCTTAAAAAAGTGGGCAAATTGCTAAGCCAGCATGTTGAGTTTAAAGTGCCTAAGGTATATGCCGCTCATAACACTAAACGCATTTTGGCAATGGAGTATGTACAAGCCACGCCTATAGAAGCGCTTAGCAATTTACCCCAAGATGAGCAAAATAACATTGCAGCGAACCTCATAGATTTATTTTTTAAAGAAATGTTTGAGTTTAAGCTAATTCAAACGGATCCTAACTTTGCTAATTTTCATTATCAGACTCAGAGTAAGCAAATTGTGTTATTTGATTTTGGGGCAACCCGAGAGATTTCGAGTGAGTTGAGCAAGGCTTACCTGTCACTATTTATTGCAGGCACCGAAAACAATAGGGCGGGCGTGTTAGCCGCCGCAACTCAGATAGGTTACTTTAAAGATGATATTGTAGATAGTTATAAAAATCATGTTATTGACTTATTTTTAATGGCGTGTGAGCCGCTAAGAACCACTGGCGAGTTTGATTTTAAAAACAGCCCCTTAGCAACAAATATTAAAAATGCGGGGCTTGAGTTGAGTGCACAGTCGCAGCAATGGCATACACCGCCGGTTGATGCGTTGTTTATTCACCGTAAGTTAGCTGGGCTTTATTTAATTGCGGCAAAGTTAAACGCAAAAATAGATATTAATACTTTATTTAAGCCTTATATTACAGGCCGCTTTATTTAGCTGTTTAGCGCGTGACTTTATGACATAATAATCGTGATATTTCGCGAGGATGATGCAATGATAAAACAGTTTTTAAATGACCCCAAACTTTTACTTAATGCGGTAGGAGAGGGTATTTACGGCTTTGATTTATCGGGCAATGCGGTGTTTGTAAACCCAGCAGCTGAACGCATGACCGGTTGGAAAGCCGATGAGTTATTAGGTAAAAAAATACATCAGTATCATCATCACAGTCACGCCGATGGCTCTCCTTATCCAGCCGATGAATGCCAAATATATTGCACCATGTTTGATGGCAAACGCCGCGAGGTTAAAAACGAAGTATTTTGGCGAAAAGACGGCACCTCGTTTGCAGTAGAATACACATCTACCCCAGTTTACAGGCAGGGTGAGTTAATAGGTGCGGTCGCGGTATTTCGCGATATATCAGCGCAGAAAAAAACACAAAATGATCTAAAGCAAGCACTTGAGCAAGTTAAGCACTTAAGTGAGCAGCTACAAGATGAAAACAACTACTTAATTGAAGAGCTTAACCAAGACTGGCAAGGCTCAGGTTTAGTGGGCCAAAGCCATGTTTTTCAAGCTATGCTGGCGCAGATCAAACTTGTTAGTGAAACCGACAGCACCGTACTTATACTCGGTGAAAACGGCACGGGAAAAGAGCTGGTGGCGCGTAACTTACACCGGTTAAGTAAGCGCAGTAATCAAACATTTATAAAAGTGAACTGCGCAGCGTTTACTCCCAGTTTGTTAGAGTCTGAATTATTTGGCCACGAGCGCGGTGCGTTTACCGGTGCAAACGAGCGACGTAAAGGCCGCTTTGAACTGGCCGACAAGGGCACGTTGTTTTTAGATGAAGTGGCTGAGTTGCCATTAGAGGCGCAAAGTAAATTGCTACGCGTATTACAAGAACAAGAGTTTGAGCGCGTAGGCGGTAGCACTACATTAAGGGTAAATATTAGAGTATTGGCAGCAACAAATCGTGACTTATGGCAAATGGTGCAAAAAGGCAGTTTTAGAATTGATTTATATTATCGGCTTAATGTGTTTCCTATTAAAGTACCGGCACTAAGAGAGCGCAAAGAAGATATTCCTTATTTGTGTACTAATTTAATTACTCAGCTTAATAAGCGTTTAGGTAAGCAGTTAAAAGGTCTCAGTAAAAAAGCGATTAGCCAATTGCAATCCTATGACTGGCCAGGAAATATTCGTGAGCTCCAAAACGTACTCGAACGCGAAGCTATTTTATCAAAGCACGACATACTTAAGCTAAGCCAGCCCTTACAAGCGGGTACAAGCAATGTGGTTAATGCCTCTTTAACACTTGCTGAAGCACAAAAGCAGCATATTATTGCCGTGCTTGAACTATCTAATTGGCAAATATCCGGTGATAAAGGCGCAGCAAGTAAGTTAGGGCTACCAGAGAGCACGCTTCGTTCTAAAATGCGTAAACTAGGTATTGCTAAAAATTCGTGATATTTAACGAGTTTCGTTAAATATCACGAATATAATTTATAAGTACAAAAAAATATTCTTTTATATCAAGTGTTTACATCAAGTTTTAGCTTGGTCTGAAAGTTGCAAAAGTATACTTAATACCGTCACTATTAAGTAAGTACTATGAAGTTTGATATTAAAGAAGAAGACATGCTCATTAAGCCCTACAAAACAGAGGGCCCGATTTACATTCGCGAACAAAAAGGCTTTTTTCAGCGCATAAGGCGTAACTTAGGTTGGCTACTTATGCTCACATTTATAGCCATACCTTGGATACAATATAAAGGAGAGCAAGCGGTGCTATTAGATGTAGCAACGCAAAAATTTACAATTTTTAGCTTAACCTTACTGCCACAAGACTTTATGATTTTAGCGCTGCTATTTATGGTAGGCGCCTTTGCATTGTTTTTTGTCACGAATTGGCTTGGCCGCGTGTGGTGTGGATATACCTGCCCCCAAACAATCTGGATGTTAATGTTTAGTTGGGTAGAGCAACGTATAGAAGGTACGCGTAATCAGCGTATAAAGTTAGATAAATCGCCATGGAGTGCTTTAAAGTGGCGTAAAAAAATAACAAAACATGCTGCGTGGCTTGTTATATCACTGCTTACGGCCACCTCGTTTATGGCGTACTTTATTCCCGCTAAAAGCTTATACCTTGAAATGTTTACCTTGCAGTGGTCGGGTATAACGAGCTTTTGGGTGTTTTTATTTGCATTTTGTACTTATGGAAATGCTGGCTTTTTACGCGAAAAAATGTGTAACGTGGCATGCCCGTATTCTCGCTTTCAATCGGTGATGTTTGATAAAGATACATTGGTAGTAAGCTACGATGCAAAGCGCGGCGAAAACCGCGGCCCCCGTAAACGTAAAGCAGACCCTAAAGCACTTGATTTAGGCGACTGTGTAGACTGTAATTTATGTGTAGAGGTATGTCCTGCGGGCATAGATATTCGTAACGGCTTGCAGTATGAGTGTATAAATTGTGGGTTATGTATTGATGCCTGTGATGACACTATGGATAAATTTGGTTATCAAAAAGGGTTAATTAAATACGCCAGCGAAAAACAGCTCGAAGGTAAAAAAACCAATCCATTTAGGCTTAAATTAGTGGGGTATGGCGTATTAACAGGGGTGTTAATTATTTCTATGGTTGCATGGGGGTTGCAACGTACGCCAATAGAGGCATCGGTACTGCGCGACAGAAACGCCTTGTACCGTGTAAATTATGAAGGTTTAGTAGAAAACCCATATACACTCACTATTATCAATAAAACTCAGCAGCCAATGCATTACGCCATAGCCATAGAAGGGTTACCAAAGGCTATGCTTAGTGCGCCAAGCTCTATTTTGGTATTACCAGGACTCATGAAGAAAATCCCGGTTACAGTCACCGCCGATGGTTACGACATTGAAAAAAAAGTAACGCCAGTGAGCTTTATTATTTCAGCTAATGAAAATCCAGACATAGCCATTACTAAAACAAGTCAGTTTTATAAAAACTAGCAATGGCTTGGGCTAAAGTTAGCTCACGCCATTACTTAATTGCGATGAAATAAAACGTTTTGCAGCATCTAGGTTATCAAATAAACATTGGTTAAAATCTACATCGCGTTTAGCGTTTTGCATTATTCGCTGCATTTGGCTTATAGCAATAGGGGAGGTGAGAACAAATGCACTTATTAAGCAGTTAGTCTGTTGCATATGTGTACTTATGGCAACCATTTCTTTCTCTGCATCGGGTGTAGCCGCAAGCACACACGATGAGTCGCTTATGTAACCCCATTGTTTACCTTCAAATTCAGCGACTGTTTCAAAAAGAGCGGCTTTAAAGCTAGCTAACACCTCAAGGTCTAAATTTCCGCTAAACTGGGCAATCACGATATTGCCCTCAACGGATAGAGTAACCTCTGCATGTTTATTTTTGTATTTCATGGCAGGCTCCTAATTTAAATTAGTGCAAAATTAAAGTGACTTTAAATAATCTAACGCACCGGTAATAACAGCTACTTGCGCTTGAGTACACTGCTCATCTGAGGCGCTTGGGCTATCAGGGTATACTTCGGTTGTTGTTACATACGGGGCGTCAGTAAAGCCCATGCATAAGCCCAATTCGCGAGCTGCGTAGTTTATAACGCCAAATTGTTCCTGCGGTACACCAATTAATTGATTATTTTCGTCGCTAGGGGCGATGTGGGTTACCTTCTCAACACTATTTAAAATGGCCTTTTGAAACTCGGGGGCTGGTTTTTTGCTATCTGCCACTAAATAAAAGCCATCTGGTATGTTCCAGTTAGTGTTAAGTTTACCATCGCGGGCAGCTAAGGCCGGCCTAAACTCACTGTTGTCTGTGTCTGTGGTTTCGTGTAAGTCAATGTGCGCAACTAACTCAGTGTTAAGCGAGGTTACATATTTCATAATAGCAGCTGATTCTTGGGCTGGGCTGTTATCGTAAAAAGAGCGGTTAGGGTCAATGGCCTCAGGGTTCCAACGGTTTATGGTTTCAAAGCCCCAGGGGCTAATACACGGCGCAATAACAAAGTTAAAATTATTTATATATTCTTGAGCGTCAGTTTGAGCAAATGCCAGCGCCCCCATAACGCCACTTGTTTCGTAGCCGTGCACCCCGCCAGTAATTAAGATGGTTGGGCGATCACTTTGCCAATTTTTACTTTTATATGCATAAAGAGGGAACTTAAGTGGTGAATAGTCTAACTCGCCGTACTGCTCAACATGTAAAAACGCGTTAGGTTGCTTGATTTTACTCACAACGAGCTGGTTGTAATCACGCTTTTTTTGTTGAAGTTGTAACCATGCTGCTTTATCACTGCTATTCCAAGGTGTATTGGGGGTACCGATTGGGTATAAAGAGTCGCTCATTGTGTGCCTTTAATTTATCGCTTTACAAAGGCATTAGCTTATCGTTGCTAGAAAAAGCCTGCAACTAGAAATGCTCGGTTACGTCAGACGTATTTTCATATAAGGTGGCGTTTTCGCGTTTATGTTTTTCGAATAAATACTCACGCAGTGCTTCTTTACCACTTTTAATACTGACAATTTTAGCGGCATAGCCTAAGTTAGTTTTACGGACTAAATCTACAAGTAGAGTGACTTTTTTCTTATTGGGTAGTTTAAATGTAATATGTTGCGCGTGGGTAAGGCTGTAGCGATGGTCGCGGGGTTTTAGTAGCACGCCACTACTAGAGAGCGAAAGTACATAAAAGCGCTCACTTTGTAGGTTAAGATCAGAATAACGCCAGCTTCTATCTACACCTTCGGTATCAATAACCTCTGGCGCACTTAGTACGGGGTTTAAGTAACCATCATCGTTGAGCTTAAACTCAAGCGGAAACCACAATTGATAATGCCCAACTTCAGCTAACATAGTTAATTTAGCATGAGACAACAAACCTTTTAGTGTATCGGGTAAGGTGGTTCTTAAGCTAAGCTGTGAGTTATCGTTTGTATTGTCCTTGTTACTGCCTACAACAGACGAAATAAAACTTAACTCTTCCTTAGTTAAATCCATATTATTTCTCGTTTAATAAAAACTTCACATTAAACCAATAGTGCACTTTCTTCAATATTCAAACGTGAAATTTAAGCAAATTTAAACACCTGCTTAGGAGTAAATAAGGTGTGTTTATTTTTTAGGGGTTATTTACCATCGTATAAACATTAAATGTTCGCAGCATACAGGCACTTTATAATAAACGTTTATACTTGCTTGGCTAACCCCTCACTTTTAAAGCGCAACGCGCTTTGGTATTTAAACTATGGTAAAATTTATTTTTAATTTCAGTCTATTCAAGGTTTTATGGCGCAGTTTATTGCCACTCCAAGCTGGTTAGGACGTTTTTTTACGCGTATTAGCACCGTTACTATTAAGCAAAATTCACTTGTTATACATTGTAAAAATAATACCTCACGCGCCTATTTAATTAGCGACTTTACTAATTTTACCCAATTTAAAAAAGGCCTATTTAGCGGGAAAATAACCCTCAACCATGGTACAAAAACGGTAATTAGCCTTTTAAATAAACAGCAGGCTCAAACGCTTAGTGAGCAGCTAAACAGCGAGTTTGCCAATCACCTAGAAGAAAAAGTGAATACAGCAAAAACGCTTGTAAAACGTTATGCAACAAATGAGTATCTTCGTGACTCAAATGTGCCGTTACTTAAATCGGCGGTGTTTTCATTGGCACACCGGTACAACGCTTTGCCAGCACTGTGGCAGCAGCATTTATCGGCCATTAATATTAAATTTTTAACGATTTTAAGTAGCTCACCAACAGTAGCGCACGCCACAGAGCAGTTGCGTAAAAGTTATGAGCAAAAAACACTTACGGCAAGAGCCGATTTTTATAATGTGGTTGAAGCAAATCCGCTTACACGCGAGCAGCGCCTTGGCGTTATACGCAATAACGATAAAAATTTGGTGTTAGCGGCCGCAGGCACAGGTAAAACATCGGTAATGGTTGCAAAGGCTCTAGATTTAATAGTTCATGAAGGTGTAAAGCCCGAGCAAATACTGATACTCGCTTATAATAAAAATGCGGCAAACGAGTTAACTGAGCGCTTTAATTTAAGGGCGCAGCACGCAAATTTAAAGGTTACGCCGCCTACTATTTTAACGTTTCATGCGCTGGGGCTTAAGCTACTTAAAAGCGACAATAAAGCACTTAGCTTATCGCCATTTGCAAGTGACGCTATGGCGCTTAATAAATGGTTTACTCAGTGGCTTAGCAACACTTTAAAAACAGACCCTCGTTTTTGTAAAACCTTTGTTGAGACCCTATATGAACCTACTGATAGCCTCAATGCCGTAACTAAAACCGCCATAAAAGCACAAACCTATCACACACTATCGGGGTTAAAAGTAAGCAGTTATCAGCTCTTATTAATTGCTAATTGGCTATATATGTATGGTATTGAACACACTTACCAAAATGATGACACCGCCGATTTTTACTTGCCACAGCACCAGGTTTACTTGGCGCATTTTGTGACAGATAGGCAAGGTAATTCAGTGCAGCATGCACCTAACTTGCACAATAGCGAGCATATTAAATATGTACGCGCGCACCATAAAAAACATGGTCAAACCTTGGTGCAAACATTTCATTATAACTGGCAAGAAGGTCAGCTTGAGCAGCGCTTAAAAGCACAACTACAAAAACATAAAGTGAACATTAACCCTGTAGACAACCACGCAGTGTACGAGCGTTTATCTGCAACAGGGCTGTTAAAGCAAAATGTAAATAAGTACTTAAACTGTCTAAGCGCAATAAGGGGAGAACAGCTATCTGACTCTCAAATAGCAGCGCGAATAGCTAAAAGTGGCATTATAAATCATAAGCGTTATACAACATTGCTGGTGGCAATGCAGCGTGTATACAATGAAAAATTAAAAGAGCAAGACGCTATAGATTTTGACGGCATGATTGCAAGCGCAGCTCAGGCGATTAAATTGGGGGAGGTAAGTGTACCTTGGCGCCATATTTTAGTTGATGAATTTCAAGATATTTCATGCGCACGCATGGCGTTTTTAAATACGTTAATACATTATGGCCCGCAACCTTGTTTTACTGCGGTTGGCGATGATTGGCAGGCTATTTATCGGTTTTCAGGTGGTAATTTGGCACTGACCACACGGTTTAATGATTTAATAGGCAGTCATTCACTCACGTTATTGCAAAAAACGTTTAGATATAACAACAGTATTAGTGAAGTGGCAGGGCGCTTTGTAATGCAAAACCCTGAACAATATAAAAAGCACATCACTACACATACGCAAGTAAGCACCCCTCAAGTTGTGTTACTTGACGATTTACACCAAGGTAAAAAGTCAGTAGCGCTAAAGGTGCAGCAAATCATAGCCACAATTAATAAAAATAATAGTACGGCCAGTATTGCCGTATTGAGCCGATATCGATTTATGCTTAATGAGGTAGAGCAGCACTTAGCAGGTAACAATTTTGCTAATCCACTGCATTTTTGGACACTGCACGGCGCAAAAGGACTTGAGGCTGATTACTGTATTATTATAGGTTTCGAACAGGGTAAGTTAGGCTTTCCTAGCAATAACCCTGGCAATTTACTTGTTGAGGCATTATTACCCACGCAAGATACTTTTAAGCATTCTGAGGAGCGACGTTTATTGTACGTAGGGATCACACGTGCTAAGCATAAAAGCTATTTAATTGCGCCGCCATCTGGGTATTCTGAATTTATTAGTGAGCTAATAAACGATAATTACCCAATTGATATAGCCTCTAACTTGTTTGCAAAGCAGACTAACAGCAGAATAAGTAAGGATAATGGTTAAATGTAAGAGTATTAACTGCGAAAAGTGCACATCACCTTTTTTACTACCGGGTAAACTTGCTTAATACACTAATGCCATGTGTCGCAATCATTGAGCACCCACATTTACTATTTAGCCCGCCATTACATGCTGTTAAACTTAACGCCTATTTAGATTACTTCGAGAGCGTTATGCGTACTTGTGCTTTTTTGACTAAGCGAATGAGCTTTGTATTTATTTTATTTACTTTATTTTCATTTAAGGGAGCTGCACAGCAAGATCAAACCCTAATTTTGGCCGGTAGCGCAGTTAATAGTTGCAGTGACAAAACGGCGCTCGGTTGCAACGCGCAAAATAAAGCTGTGTTTCGGGTATCGAAGGCAAACATTAAACAAATAAAGCTAAATTGGCCTTCGAGTCATACCACTAAAAAAGCAGACGTATTAACGACCTTAGACGCCCTTATAAGCAAAGATGAAAAGTTACTCTCTAAAAGTGAGCTGCTTTGGCAATGGCGAGATATCAATAACGAGCAACTCAATAGCCTAACAAAGCAAGAGTTTAATTTTGTGTTTGATATGCTCGAACAACCCCATTCAAACTCTCGGCCTAAAGCTGAACCACAAAGCAACAGTATATTGCAATTTATAGCGGGTAGCTTAAAAGTGGCAAACCCAACACCCACCTTATTAATTATTAGTGCAGCACAGCGAGACCCATACGCACAAATAGAGGCGCTTAAAACGCTTTTACCAAAAGGTGTAACCAGCCAATGGTTGCCGCTTACACCTGCACTTGCTAAAGCAATTACTAACAATACCTGTAGTGATTTACCGGCGCTGCGTCACTCACAAATGAACCTGTATAATCGCAGCAATGTTTATCCTGAGCTTACAAAGGCTGAGTATACACTGTGTAATAATGGGGTTGAGGCGTTAGTTAATTTAATAAACACCAGCACCGGTGTTTTATTTAGCGACGGCACGGCTAAAAATGCTTTAAAAGCACTGTATGATGAAAATAATACTGCCTACCCTTGGACGAACGCGCTTAAAACTCGCCCTGTTATTGTAGGGCTAGGTGCAGGAAGCAAAATACAAAGTGAAAAAGTCTATCTTTCGCAGCATCAAAGCGAAACGGTATTAAAAGCAAAAAGTGCCCCGCAGCCTACTGTAATTAAGGGGGTAAACACGTTTACCTATGGGCCACTGAGCACTCGCTTTAGTGAGCAAAATCAAACGCTAAACCTAGCCAATACATTAAATAACGTTAAGCAAAACGCTGTTATTAAGCATGGTTTTGGCATTGATGAAAACACAGCCTTAGTCGTTATAAAATCCCAAAAAGGAGATTTAATGACGGTAATAGGGCAAAGTGGCGTGGTGCATTTAAGTACGCAGCAAAAAGTAAACAACTATAACTACTCGTACTGGCCTGCTCGTAGTGTAATAGATATTACTAATGCGGGCTTTAAGCTTAGCGAGCGCACCATTAGCCAAGCATTAGCACCTGTTAAAATACCGCCTTTACCGGTGCAGCGTTTTGCCAATATTTTAACCGATTCAAAACTACGCTCGCTCACACAAGCTATGTGCATAAGTCAAGAGCAAAGTGCGGTAGGGCAACAAGATGACCTTTTAATAAATTTAACGGCCACAAAAAACACCCACTATTACCGCGTTAATACCCAGCCGTATGGCTGCGCGCTAAGTAATTTATTATTAAATGTAGAGCGCTTTTAACCATAAGCGCTACACACATAAGCTTTATATAAAGGTTTAAGTTTAATGTAATGAGCTTTAAAATAGCGCCCAAGAAATTTATTACCTATTCGCTTAGTTATATTCTACGAATAGGTATTAACCAAGCAGATTTTATAAAGAGCAATTTATGAATAACGAGCACGACATAATCGACAACCTAGCAGAACTAGAGAACTTTTTAGTTATGGTAGAAAACGGCGGCTTAGGTTTAAAAGGGGTGGCTGGTGTAGGTATGGCCACAAGTAACAAAGACGGCAGCCATTTTGTTGCGGTATTTGACGATAAACAACAGTTATTACTAGCGCGAGGCGTTACAGCTGAAGTGTTCGAAAACGGCAAAGACATGGTGCGTAACGGCGTAGGGCGTACACACTAAAAAAAGTTAAAAGCGCCGTATGGCGCTTTTAACTGTTTATAACGAACTCTAAAATATCTAAAGCCTGCCAACTTGTTTTGAGCTAATACTGGTCACAATATTATTTTCAAAGCGGATCAATACGATGTACATCCCTCCAATCGAACCTTTTAGCTTATAAGTAAACTCTTCTGTTTTAACTAAATTGTCACCTTTGCCAATATCAACAGCTTCATTAAGCACATCTTTATAAAGTGGTGCACCCACCAGAGCTACAATGTCGGATTTAGTTTTACCCACACTTAATAGATTTCCGCTTTTTAGTCGAAAACTACCCTGGGCAAACGCAAAGCTTGAAATAAAAAGAGATAAAAGCAGAGCTAACATAATATGCTTTTTCATAAGTCATCCTTAAACACACAGTATTTAATGCTAGGTATAAAAGGTAATACAGAAAAATGACAGTGAAAAAGAGAAAAGAGGGGATTAAATGGTCGGTATGGCAGGATTTGAACCTGCGACCCCTGACACCCCATGACAGTGCGCTACCAAGCTGCGCTACATACCGACGTTGTTTGCAATAGTACGTATATTTTCTTAAAAATCAATAAGTGATTGTTTGTTTGCGCGTTTATTGCGCAAATAAGTTAAAAAACTATATTTAAAAGCGCAACTTCATAGGCTTTGTCTTGGCAAAACAGCAAGCTTCCGCAAATTCAACCAGCAAAGAACAATATGTCCTAATCTTTATTTAGCCATTGATTGATCGAGTCGTACATTTCATCACGTATGAGCGGTTGAGCTTCTTTATTTGGATGTAATTGATCTCTTTGCATTAAGTTTGGCTTATCTGCCACATTAAGCATAAAAAAGTTAAGTAAATGAGCATTTGTTTTTTCACTTACTTGTGTAAAACTGTCTGTGAACATTTTACTGTAACGCGGCCCGTAATTAGGGGGAATGTAAATTTCCATTAGCGCGACCATGGCATTTTCAGCTTGGCTTTTTTCGATCAAATCCGTTAAGTTGGCCTGCATTTTTGTTACCGGAAAACCACGCAAACCATCATTAGCACCTAGCTCAATAAGCACATGGCTTGGTTGGTATTTCGCGAGTAAGGCATCTAGCCTGCGTAAAGCGCCGCCGGTTGTTTCGCCACTAATACTGGCATTAATTAGCTCTATATTACGCTGCTCTGCATCGTATTTATCTTGTAACAATTTAACCCAGCCTTGCTCTTGTTTAAGTCCATAGGCTGCACTTAAACTGTCTCCAAGTATTAAAATCGTGTTGTCGGCCGCCGCACTAAGTGGTTTGATAACTAAAAATAAAACGAATACAAAACGTAGGATTGAATGAGTCATATGTCAGCGCTTTCTCAATTAAATATTATTCAAGTAAATGGTTTGTCTAAAGTAGTTTCTACCTTCGAAGGTGAGTTGCCCATCCTCAGCGACATCAGCTTTAATGTCAAGCATGGTGAGTCAGTTGCTATTGTGGGCACATCGGGCTCAGGAAAATCCACGTTATTAAGTTTATTAGCGGGCCTAGATACAGCCAGCAGTGGTGAAATCATCCTTGATGGCGAGCCACTTCATACATTAGATGAAGAGCAACGCGCGGCATTGCGAGCTGAAAAAGTCGGCTTTGTATTTCAATCTTTTATGTTGGTACAAAGCTTAACGGCCCTTGAAAACGTCATGCTGCCAGCAGAGCTTGCTGGCGAAAGTGATGCGAAAGAGCAAGCCCTTGCTTTGTTAGAAAAAGTAGGGCTAAGCCACCGTATTGATCATTACCCATCGCAACTCTCGGGTGGTGAGCAACAACGTGTGGCTATTGCCCGGGCTTTTATTGGCACCCCTAAAATTTTATTTGCCGACGAGCCTTCTGCAAATTTAGACAGTAAAAACGGCAAAATGGTGGAGTCGTTATTGTTTGATTTAAACCAGCAGCACGGCACAACGTTAATTTTAGTAACTCACGATGAAGCACTCGCGCAAAAGTGCCAGCATATTGTGCAAATTGAAGCGGGGCAGTTAGTTAAAAACTCAAAAGAGGACGTAGCGAATGTGGGCTAAGTTAGCACTTAAATTATTTGCCCGTGAATTTCGCCGGGGCGAGCTCACGGTTATTAGTGCCGCGATTGCGCTTGCAGTACTAACAGTGTTCACGCTGTCTATGGTGACAGAGCGAATAGCACAAAGCATAGCACAAAAAAGTAGTGCGTTTATTGCGGCTGATAGAGTGCTGGCCAGTGCTCACAAATTAGATACGGCGTTTATTAATAAAGCCAAACAAGAAAACTTACAAACTGCGCAAATGGTCTACTTTGATACCATGTTATTTGCCAACGACGAGATGCAGTTTACCTCGGTAAAAGCGGCATCAAACGAATACCCGTTAAAAGGCGAATTAAAAGTTAAATCATCGTTGCTTGGCGAAACGCAAGTAGCCCAGGGCGGACCAAAGCCTGGTAATGTGTGGCTAAGTGAATCGGTTTTTTACAGCTTAAATATTGATATTGGTAGCCAAGTAGAGCTAGGTGCTGCCGTATTCAATGTAGAAAAAGTGGTAGTTGAAGAGCCTGATGCCCCGTTTAATGTATTTTCGAGTAGTCGCAGAGTACTCATAAATATTGCTGATGTTGCAAAAACAGAAGTGATACAACCTGGCAGCCGAGTGAACTACCGCCAATTGTATGCAGGCGATGAGTCAGACATAACGCGGTTTTATGAGTGGTTAAAGCCACAAATGGCCGAAAATCAACGCTGGTACGGCGTCAAAGACAGGCAATCGCCTATATCAAATAGCTTAAACCGAGCAGAAAGTTTTTTATTACTAGCTGGCTTACTGGGCATTATTTTAGCCACAGTTGCCATTGCTGTGTCGGCAAAGCGTTATTGTGAGCGCCAATACGACCCCGTAGCTATGATGAAAACCCTTGGCGGAAGCCGCGCATTAATTCGTAAAATTTACTTTATGCATTTACTCATGGTTTGCACTATGGCGGTTATTATTGGCTTAGCCATAGGTTACGGTTTACAAGAAATTGCCACCGGGTATTTAGCAAAAAGCATGGATATGAGTTTACCTGCAGCGGGTTTTAAACCTTGGCTGGTGGCTATTAGCACAGGTGTTATATGTGCAGTTATGTTTTCTATTAAGCCACTGCTTGATTTATTTGATATTCCACCGCTTAGAGTATTGCGCCGTAATTTAGGCGACAGACTAGCCGTAAGCCGTGTTCACTTAGGTTTAAGTGCCCTTACGGTGTTTTTATTAATGTGGTTATTTAGTAACAACATTAAAATAACGCTTATTTTGTTTGTCTCTACACTGGCTTTGATTGCGGTGTTGTTTGTTATTTCAAAATTAATTTTTGGTGGGGGCCGTAAATTAGGCTTAAAACCAGGTAATAGCTGGTCGTTAGCTATTGCCTCTATTCAAAAGCGTGCCAACGTAAATGCAGTCCAGCTTATTAGCTTTTCGTTGGCGATAAAATTGCTGTTGTTTTTGATTGTACTTAAAAATGACATGATCTCAGATTGGCAATCACAACTGCCAGCCGATGCTCCTAATGCATTTTTAGTAAATATTACGCAAAACGAACTTGAGCCTGTAAACAATTACCTAGCAGAAAACGATATTTTAGTATCTGATTTTTACCCAACCATTCGTGGGCGCGTAAATGCGGTAAATGGCGAGCTTGTTGCGCGTAAAGTGTCGTTGCAAGATAACGAGAAAAAAGATGAAGAAGCGCGTTCAGGCATCGGTCGTGAGCTTAACTTAACGTGGCTTGAAAACGTGCCAGCCCAAAACGAAATTGTGCAAGGACAGTGGTTTGGAGAAGGCGCGGTGGGTGAAGCATCGGTTGAGGAATCAATGCTGGAGCGTTTAGATGTAGAAATAGGCGACACGTTAACATTTCTAATTGGTGCGCAATCATTTGACGCTAAAATAACTAGCGTACGTAAAGTAAACTGGGCTACGCTAAAACCTAACTTTTTTATTATTTTAAGCCCCGACGTGCTAAAAGATTTTCCGGCAACGTATATTTCATCCGTGCGTATAGAGCCTGAGCAAAAGAAAGCGTTTAGCCAGTTACTACGCACGTATCCAACCATTACCGCTATTGATGTAGATAACTTTGTAAAGCAAATTCAATCAACCATTGAGCAGGTGTCGTTAGCGATTGGCTTTGTGCTTGCTATTGTGGTGTTGTGTGGTGCATTAGTGCTTATATCGCAGGTGCAAGCGAGCCTAGGTGAGCGAATGCAAGAAATAGTAATACTGCGAACTTTAGGCGCCAAAGGGCGATTAATAAAAAATGCGACCCTTTATGAGTTTTTGCTATTAGGTGGTTTAGCTGGGTTTGTAGCCGCATTATTTAGTGATGTAGCTTTGCTAATTGTTCAGCAGCAAATGTTTGACTTAGCTGGTAAGCTGCACCCGGCAATTTGGCTAATAGGGCCGGTATCGGGCGGGGTGTTTGTGGCGGCGCTTGGCTACTTAATGATTGCCCATAAGCTTAAACAAAATACCCAAGGCTTAGTACGTGCTTTAGCCTAAGCTATACTTTTTAATGCTAAACGCCCGCACTAAGTTGCGGGCGTTTTTGTTTTTACTCGCCACTGGTAATTTATACAGTGCTCTGGCATTATTACCGTTATTGAAAAATAACAATAATGAGTGTGCTGTTTGGCCATTATTTTAGGGATAGACCCAGGTTCACGTTTAACGGGTTACGGTGTAGTTGCTCACCAAGGTGCTAAATTTACCTATTTAGGCAGTGGGTGTATAAAATTAGCTGAGCACGAGTTTCCCATACGATTAAAAATGATCTACCAAGGGATCACACAAATAATAGAGCAGTTCTCACCCGAAACCTTTGCCATAGAAAAAGTATTTATGGCGCACAACCCGGATGCCGCGCTAAAGCTAGGCCAAGCCCGAGGAGCCGCTATCGTGGGCGCCTCTATGGCCGAACTACCCGTATTTGAATACTCAGCACGGCAAATTAAGCAAGCCGTGGTTGGTAATGGCGGCGCCGATAAGTCGCAAGTACAACACATGGTAAAAAATATTTTAAAATTACCTGGTACACCGCAAGCCGATGCGGCCGATGCGCTTGCCATTGCAATTTGCCATGCTCACTCAGAACAAAATTTAATTAAACTAGCGGGTAGCGCAAGTAAAACCGTTAGAGGACGTTTAAGGAAATAAATATGATTGGCCGTTTAAATGGCATTTTAGTTGAAAAGCAGCCGCCCGAAATTTTATTAGAAGTAAGCGGCGTAGGCTACGAAGTACAAATGCCCATGACCTGTTTTTACGACTTACCCAATGTTGGCGAAAACGCCATCGTGTACACGCATTTTGTAGTACGCGAAGACGCACAACTATTATTTGGCTTTAATAATAAAACCGAGCGCGCGCTGTTTAGAGAATTACTAAAGGCAAATGGCGTGGGGCCTAAACTAGGCTTAGCGATTTTGTCGGGCATGTCGGCGCAACAATTTGTAAGTTGCGTAAACAACGAAGACGCCACAACCTTGGTTAAATTACCGGGTGTGGGTAAAAAAACCGCTGAACGTTTAGTGCTTGAAATGAAAGACCGCTTAAAAGATTGGGGTAATGATTTATTTACGCCATTTAGCGATAATGCCGTAATAGAGCCCGCTTGCGATGCAACTATTGCCAATAATGCCGCAGACGATGCCGTATCGGCACTTGTTGCGTTAGGTTATAAATTGCCACAGGCGCAAAAAGCAGTAAAATCGGTAAGCAAACCCGATATGTCTACTGAGGTTCTTATTAAAGAATCTTTAAAATCAATGTTGTGAGTAACCCATGATTGAAGCTGATCGTTTAATTGACGCGAGCGAAAAAACCAACGAAGACACCATAGACCGCGCAATAAGGCCCAAGCTTTTAGCCGACTACAAAGGTCAGCCGCATGTTAAGCAGCAAATGGAAATATTTATAGAGGCTGCCCGTAGCCGTGGTGAAGCCCTTGATCATCTATTAATATTTGGCCCGCCAGGCTTAGGTAAAACCACGCTTGCTAATATTGTTGCCAATGAGCTTAATGTAAGTATTAAAACCACCTCAGGGCCAGTGCTCGAAAAAGCCGGCGACCTTGCTGCATTGCTTACTAACCTTGAAGAGGGCGATGTACTGTTTATTGATGAAATACACAGACTCAGCCCGCAAGTTGAAGAAATCCTTTACCCCGCGATGGAAGATTATCAACTCGACATTATGATTGGTGAAGGCCCAGCAGCACGATCTATTAAATTAGACTTACCGCCGTTTACGCTTATTGGCGCAACCACACGTGCAGGTTCTCTTACCTCACCACTAAGAGACCGTTTTGGTATAGTGCAGCGCTTAGAGTTTTATTCTATTGCTGACTTATCATATATAGTGGGGCGCTCAGCGCATTATCTAGATTTACAAATGTGCGATGATGGAGCCACCGAAATTGCAAAGCGTTCGCGAGGCACACCGCGCATAGCTAACCGCCTATTGCGCCGTGTACGCGATTACACGCAAGTAAAATCTGATGGCACTGTGAATGCCTCGGTTGCCGAGCAGGCGTTAGATATGATTGACGTAGATAAAAGCGGGTTCGATTACATGGACCGTAAATACTTACTTGCCATTATCGAAAAATTTATGGGCGGACCTGTAGGGCTAGATAATTTAGCCGCCGCCATCGGCGAAGAAAAAGAAACCATTGAAGATGTAATTGAGCCGTTTTTAATTCAACAAGGCTTTATACAGCGCACACCGCGCGGGCGAATTGTGTCAGACAATGCGTACCATCACTTTGGTTTACTTCCTAAACAAGATTAACCCCATTTAGCCCGTTACAATCAATGTAGCGGGTTGCACCTACCCTTAATTGTAAAATTTTCTTAATAGTTAATCAGCTTTCATCCACTTTGTTGCAAATGTAACCAATAAATTAAATTCATTTTGTAATTCACTTAACGTTAAGACTGGCGTGGCTATGCTGCGTACCATTGAATTTATCACGGCACTTATTTGCTACTTTTTGAGAGCTTAAAAGTGTGGTTATTTAAATTAAGTACATTGTATTTTTATAAAGAGACTTACTGACATCTTAAATTAGGCTGATATAAGTTTTTTTAGTGAGAAGCTTTTAGCGAAAACGCGGCTTTTAGAAATGCGCTTTTATTGAGTATTCAGGTTAAGTAAGAAGCGCGAAAGTTTAGGCAAAAAAAAGCCCGCATATAATGCGGGCAAACAACAAGTTGAAGGAAGTAATCCAGGGAACTACGTTTTACTTAATTAGGTTTTATCCAAAAAGAGTAAAACAATGTAATACGATTAAAAATCCTATTACTAAGAACTTGGCTTAATGAAAAATCTTTCATTCAGTGCGTAAGCTCGGTATAGGAGAATAATACGGAATATGTGCTTTTTGTTCAAACTAGAAAATTTAAAACTTCAGATAAAAAAAACTAATCTGATGAATTTTTTAGTTGTTCGAAACTTGTGCGTTAATTATTCGTTAACTTTATAAGTTGCTGAAAATTAATAAATAACTGGTGTGAGTTGTATTGTTACACTATTAGTTAAATTAGTACATGCACAATGACATGAATAGCTTTTGCGTGCTTATGCACTTTTTATGAATAAACGCAGCATTTTATCAAGTTTTCTGCGTATATTTACGCACTTTTATTGTATTTAGTTGTACTTTACTTAGCGTGGCAGTCGCGTTTTAGAAACAAACAAGTGATTAACCGTATGTTTAACGTTTTTTGTTGCCAATTCATAGCAATACCGTTGTCAGTAAACTCTTGACTCGATACACTAGATGCAACTTATGGCCGTTACAATGGTCTTATTTACATAAAATAACCAAATTGACGTTTTTTGAAATTATTTAGGAGTTTAACGTGGGATCAGGGCTTAACTTTTTAGATCTAATTCTAGAAGCCAGTTTGCTTGTGCAGTTAGTTATGCTAGCGCTTGTAGCAATGTCTGTAATGTCATGGGCAATTATTTTTCAGCGCAAAAAAGCAATTAGCGATGCCTTGTCTGATGCAAAAAAATTCGAACAAAAATTTTGGTCAGGTATCGACTTAAGCAAATTATACAACGAAATTTCATCACGCAGTGGCCAATCTCATGGTATTGAAGCGTTATTTACATCAGGCTTTAAAGAATTTGCACGCCATAAAAAGAACACATTTCAAAGCGCAGGTATTGTTATGGAAGGTACGCACCGTTCAATGCGTGTGGCTCTGTCACGTGAAATTGAAAAACTAGAATCGAGCTTATCGTTTTTAGCGACAGTAGGTTCAATTAGCCCATATATCGGCTTATTCGGTACGGTGTGGGGTATTATGAATGCCTTTATTGCACTAGGTGAAGTTAAACAAGCAACTTTACAAATGGTAGCGCCAGGCATTGCTGAGGCACTTATTGCAACAGCAATGGGTTTATTTGCGGCTATTCCGGCTGTTATTGCGTATAACCGCTTTGCTAATAAAGTTGAAAAACTAGAATCACACTACATCAACTTTATGGAAGAATTTGCCAATATTTTACACCGTCAAGCAGCTACCCAAATAGAGGCTAAAGCGAATGTATCAGCGTAAGAAGCGCCGTCCGGTCGCAGAAATTAATGTAGTACCTTACATTGATGTAATGTTGGTATTGCTAATTATATTTATGGCAACAGCACCGCTTATTACTCACGGTGTAAAAGTTGATTTACCAAAAATGGAAGAGTCGGATTTAGTTGACACTAAAGACACGCCACCCATTATTGCCTCAATTGACTCTGCAGGTAAGTACTATGTAAGCATAGGAACTGATCCAGAGGAGCCAATGGAAGCACTGGATGTGGCAGCGGTTATTAAGCTTCAGCTAATGAAAAACCCTGATGTACCAGTAATGATTAAAGGCTCTGGTAAGGTTTCGTACCAAGAAGTATTGTTATTAATGGACTTTTTAAAGAATGCTGGCGTACCATCTGTGGGTTTAATGACAGAATCCTTTGAGGGGAAACAGTAGTAACATGAATAGTTCTATAATCAAGTCAGTGCTTTTACATTTAGGTTTGGGGGGCTTTTTGTGGGCAACTGCGAATATACACCCTCCAGCACCTAAAGTAATGGAAGTGACGCTTAATTCGGCTATTCCTGAGCCTGATAATGCAGTGTCTGCGGTCACTGTAGATCAAAAGCAAGTTGAGCAAAAAATTGCCGAGTTGCAAAAAAAAGAAGACGCTAAAAAACGTGCTGAAGATAAGCGCATTCGCGACTTAGAGCGCAGAGCCGCCAATGCACGTAAACAACGTGAAGCCGAAGCCCGTAATATTAAAAAGCTAGAGCAACAGCGTAAAGCAAAAGAGAAAGAAAAAGCACAAGCTGAGGCGGAAGCTAAAAAAGCGCGTGAAATTGAACAAAAAGAACGTGCTAAGGCAAAACAAGCCGAAAAGCAAAAGCAAGAGGCTGAAAATGCAGCCAAAGCGGCTGCAGATAAACGTAAAGCAGAAGAAGAGGCACTGAAAAAAGCCGAAGCAGAGCGTAAAAAACGTGAAGCAGAAGCCAAAGCGCGTGCCAAAGAAGCCGAACGCAAACGTCAGCAAGCGCTGCAAGAGCAAATGTTACAAGAACAACTTGCTAAAGAGCAGGCTGCACGTAGTAAAATACGCCAACAGCAAGTAGTAAGCGAAGTTGATAAGTATAGAGCCTTAATTATGGCGCGTATTCAGCAAAACTTACTGATTGATGAAAAAATGAAAAACCAACAGTGCCGAGTAAATATTCGTCTTGGGTTTAATGGTTTAGTCACGCAGGTTAAATCGTTAGGGGGTGATAAGTTAGTGTGTGAAGCAGCACTTAGAGCTGTGCGCATGGCCGACACATTACCTGTATCTAAAGACAAAGACGTGTTCGAGCAACTTAAGAATATTAATTTAACAATCAAGCCAGAATTTTAAAGGAATGATATGTTCAGCAAAATTAAAATAGCCTTTGTAGTTATATTATTAGGGTTTCAGGGTGTGGCAAATGCGGCACTTGAAATTGTAATAACTGAAGGTGTAGACGGTGCACGTCCTATTGCCATAGTGCCTTTTAAATACAATGGTGTTGGCCCAATTCCGCAAAAATTGAGCGATGTTATTGCTGCCGATTTAATGCGCAGTGGTAAGTTTAAACCGGTAGATGTAGCACAAATGCCGCAACTTCCTAATAAAGATGGCGATATAGACTACGCAGCTTGGGTAAACCAAGGTGTAGAAGCGGTTGTCGTTGGCGAAGTTGATCAGCAAACTGATGGGCGTTACCTAGTACGCTACGAATTGGTAGATGTGATACGTGGGCAAATTACCGGCGGCCAAACGCAAATGATGAGCAACGGTAAACTTGTAAAAAGCCAAGACCACATTTTAGAAGCACGTGAAAGCGTAATTGGTGAAAGTGGCTTTCGCCGTTATTCACACCGCATAAGCGATGTAGTCTACGAAAAGCTAACCGGTGAAAAAGGCGCGTTTTTAACTAAAATTGCGTATGTAATTGTACGCGAAGATCAACCAAAACCTTACCAGTTAGTGGTTGCCGACTATGATGGCTTTAACGAGCAGGTGTTATTGCGCTCAAAAGAGCCGTTGATGTCGCCAGCATGGTCGCCTGATGGCACTAAGCTTGCGTATGTAACATTTGAAAACCGCCAAAGCCAAATTTATATTCAAGATCTCTACTCAGGTAAGCGTGAACTGATTACAAGCTACCGTGGTATTAACGGTGCACCGCAGTTTTCACCAGATGGCAAAAAAATGTTATTGGTGCTTTCTAAAGACAAAACAGGTGCAACCGAAGTGTATGTTTTAGATTTAGCAACCCGTAAAGAAACACGCCTTACACGCCACCGTAGTATAGATACTGAACCATCTTGGTACCCAAATGGCCAGGATATTGTGTTTACATCTGAAAGGGGTGGTAATGCCCAGATTTATAAGTTAAATTTAAGAACTGGTAGGTCACAACGATTGACCTTCGACGGCGATATGAACCTAGCGGGTTCTATAACGCCAGACAGTAAAGAATTAGTGATGGTTAACCGTACCAACGGGCAGTACCATCTTGCTAAGAAAGAGCTGGCTACAGGTGCGTTTCAAGTATTAACACGAACTCGCCTTGATGAATCTCCGAGCATAGCGCCAAACGGTTCGATGATCATTTATAGCACGCTTCATAATAATAAACAGGTACTCGCGCTGGTATCGATGGACGGTCGCTTTAAAGCACGTTTACCCGTGCTAGACGGACAAGTAAAGGCACCAGCTTGGTCGCCATATTTACAGTAATATTTGCTGGTTTACTCAAAATAGGAATCTACTCAATGCAACTTAACAAAGTACTTAAAGGCCTGCTAATCGCTGTGCCAGTAATGACATTAGCCGCTTGTAGCTCATCTTCAGATATTGATGAAGGCGCAGCTAACCAATCAAATCAAAGTGCAGTTGAGCAATCAACAAACACGGATACAGTTGAAGTAGCAACAATTTCACCTGAACAACAAGCAGAAGAGCAACTTCGTCAAAAATATGAAGCGCTTCGTCAAGAGCAAATCATTTACTTTGACTTCGACAAAGCAACTGTTGAGAACAAGTACGCAGAATTACTTCGCGCACATGCTGAGTTTTTAGTTCAAAACCCTTCAGTAAAAGTATTAATTGAAGGTCACGCTGATGAGCGCGGTACGCCTGAGTACAACATTGCACTAGGTGAGCACCGTGGCCAAGCTGTAGAAAAATACCTACAAAGCTTAGGTGTTTCTGCTAGCCAAATGTCAGTAGTTAGCTACGGTGAAGAGAAACCAATGGTTAAATCTCGCACTGAGTCAGCTTTCGCTAAAAACCGCCGTGCGGTACTAGTTTACTAAGATAAGAGATATTATGAAGCCGAAAATTATTTTGGCAGCCATGATATTGAGCGGGAGCACCCAAGTTTTGGCTGCTCCCGCTCCTGTTTCAGAAGCTGCAAGTTCACAGTCGAGCATAGAGAAGCGTTTAGCATCACTAGAAAACATGATGCAGTCGCGAAACTTATTACAAGTTGAATTACAGCAACAACTTAACCTGCTTCAAGATGAAGTAAGCCAAATTCGCGGTGTTACTGAAGAGCAAAGCTATAAACTTGAAAAGGTACTTCAGCGCCAGCGAGAGCTTTATCAAGAAATAGAAAACCGCGTAAGCCAAGCGTATACACAACCTGCTGCTACGCCTGCAACCGATTACACGCAATCGAGCGATGCACAAACCTATAGCAGTGACTTATCTGAAAACGAGGCGTATGAGCGTGCAGTAGCGCTAATAATGAAAGATAAACGCTACGACCAAGCTATTCCTGAGTTTCAAACATTTTTAACAACCTATCCTAATTCTGTGTATGCCTCTAATGCACATTATTGGCTTGGGCAGTTGCTAACCATTAAAAATGATGGTGTAAAAGCAAGTGAGCATTTTAAAGTGGTGGTTAATGAGTTTCCTAACTCAAACAAACGACCAGATGCCATGTTAAAATTAGGCACGCTTTTACAAGAGCAAGGCCTAAATCAAGAGGCACAAAAAATATTGGGTGATCTAATTAACCAATATCCGAGTACAACTGCTGCAAAACTTGCAACCGAGCGTTTAGCTAATTAGGGCGCATTTAAGCGGTGTATTTAAAGCTCAAACTACATAGAAATACTCGGCGAATCTTGTATTTGCATGTAGTTTGAGCACAAACGCTTTAATTTTGCTCACCTAGGCATAAAAACTGAAAAAAAGAGACATTTTCGGTTGCACTCATTTTATAAATAAGTATTATAAGCGCCCGCAGCAAACGAATGGTTACCCCACTCAAAATGCGGCAAAAAGAGCGGGTCATTAGCTCAGTTGGTAGAGCAGTGGACTTTTAATCCATTGGTCGATGGTTCAAGTCCATCATGACCCACCATTCTTTAGTAAGATAAAGATTGGTTCAATCGGCGGATTTACGCAGCTCACTTAAATAGTAAGCACACAGAGCGGGTCATTAGCTCAGTTGGTAGAGCAGTGGACTTTTAATCCATTGGTCGATGGTTCAAGTCCATCATGACCCA
>NZ_LKDW01000035.1 GCF_001401805.1 Pseudoalteromonas sp. P1-25 | reverse complement strand
TGAATTTGCTTTTTCTCATCGTAAATTTTCCTATTTTCGTTAATGGAAAATTCTACTTATGAACTGTTTCATTTTTTGGGGGAGTTACAGTTTAGGGTGTATAACCGTCGCGCACGGCATAGAAAAAATAGTAAAGCAAAAAAGAAGCTTACATGAATAACAATTATGAAGAATAAAAAAGAATATCCTTACCTGTGCGACAGCCGCCTTAGCTATATTTATAGATGTATAAAATGTGGTGCGTTTATTAAAAAAGGTATACAAGAGTGCTACCGATGTGAACATGTTTTTTCAAAAGACGATGTTGATATTATGATCAAACAGTATCGAAAAAATTATAAGAAAAACTGGCATCATAAACTTTATTTCGTCGTTTTTATCACAACCATTATATGCGTATTGCTCTTTTAAAAATAAAAAAGCGCCATGGTATTCAACTTTGGGAAAATACCATGGCGCTTTTGAAATCGTAGAAATAGGAGTGAACCCTACCCTTTATATTTAGCAACCTTGATGCCAATCCTCCACATAAATAAAAAACATTTAAAATCAAACACCTAGTTAAATTATGCTTTTAACTATTATTTAGTGTGTCCCAGTTTTGTGCATTTTTATAGGTTTTTGCACCACTTTAATTAAGCATGCTAGGTGAGTTTTAGTAAGCTTTCATTTACTATTGATAAAATCAATATCAGTTATTGAAAACAACAATTTCATAAATAATACACTTAGCGCTAAAGTGAAGTTAAGCCAACAAACTAAGAGTAATGATTATGACAACATCAAGCTTCACACAACAAGACGGGTTATTTATTGATGCTAATTTACATCAGTTTATTACCCAGCAGTTATGCACTAAAACCAATACCGCAGAGACATACCAAGCACTTGCGACCTTGGTTGACGAGTTTGGTTGTAAATGCCGTAAAACAAAGCACCAGCCCGATGACATTTTAGAAGTAGATACGCTACTGCATGCATACCAGCGTAAAGACCACCCGCTTTGTCATGTAGATGCACAAACAACCGAGGCCGTACTTGATGAATACTGCTGCCAAGTACCAGCAATTATAGTGGTTGCATTAATGGATACACTTAGCGGTACGCAGTGTGATGAACCTAATGCACACGATATTTACCACCGCGCTGCACAGCTTACTAATCGCCCATGTGTACACAAGGCAAAAACAGCCACAGCGGCCTAATAATGGAGCTGCTTAAAAATACTCGATAACCTTTTGTGCAAAGTCACTGCAACTTAGGGTTATCGAGTCATTGCTATTCTGCGCTAAATCAAAAGTTAAATTACCGTTTTTGAGTGCTTGTTCGAGCGCGTGTTCAATCAGCGTTGCTGCTTCATCCCAGCCCATAAACTTAAGCATTAAAGCGCCACTTAAAATACTGCTGCTAGGATTTGCTTTGTTTTGCCCTGCTATTCGCTCAAACGTGCCATGGGTTGGCTCAAAAAAAGCCACATCGTTATTTAAATTGGCTGCAGGCATTATTCCTACCCCCCCAACTTGTGCGCTAAGCATGTCGGCCAAAAAGTCGCCATTTTGATTTGTGGTTGCCACTACATCAAATTGCTCTGGGTTCATTAGGCATTGCTGCAGCATATTATCGGCTATCACTTCTTTAATGATTAAAGGCGGTTTATTTGCGCGTGCTATTTTAAGCCAGCGTCCGTTTTCGTGTGGGGTAGCGCTAAACTCATTTTGCGCTAAAGCAAACCCCCAACGTTTAAAGGCGCCATCGGTAAATTTAAGCACGTTCCCTTTATGGACAAGCGCTAGCGATTCGCTGTTATTTTTAAGGGCGTAATTAATTGCATAGCGTACTAGGCGCTCGGAGCCTTCTTTAGATATATTTTTTATGCCTATGCCACACTCTTGTGAAAACCTTAGACGTGTTACCCCCATTTCTTCACATAAAAAGTCGAGCATTTTCTCACTCTCAACGCTGCCGGCTTGCCACTCTATTCCTGAATAGACATCTTCGCTGCTATCTCGAAGCACTGTTATGTTAGTTAAAAATGGATTTTTTAACGGCGATGGCAACGCACTTAATCCTTTAACAGTGCGCATATTTACAAATAAATCCATTTCATGCCTTAGCGCCACATTTAGTGAGCGAAAACCGCCGCCAAGAGGTGTCGTTAACGGCCCTTTAATTGCTATTTTACAGGCTCGCACGGCATTAATCGTCTCCTCTGGGAACCAATCGCCATCATATAACTTTGCTGCTTGTTCGCCATTATATACTTGCATCCAATGGATTTTTCGCTCCCCGCAGTAGCAGTGTGCAATGGCATTATTGACCACATGCTGCATGGCAGGGGTGACCTCTTGCCCTACCCCGTCACCATTAATATAAGCAATAATAGGATTTACAGGCACATGCCACTGGCCTTTAGCATCAATAGTAATATTTTGTCCGTGCTCAGGGATTTTAATATGCTGATAAGCCATGCTTAATACCTATACTAAAAATAGTGTTAGTTGATTAAATCATGCTTGCTTGTGCATGTATGCAATTTGCTTTTTATAATTGATATTAGTTAAAAAAATAGCAAATTACATGTGCTTAATTAATTGAAAAGTGGGTCTTGTATAAAGCGCGTATTTAGGGGGTATAAATGAAGTATTTTTGGCTATTATTGTTAACCTACTCTTTGCAAGTCTCAGCGGTCGATGTGGTTATTCATAATTTAGACTCGCTTACGACTAAGGGCCAAAAAACAGTGGCTACTTGGATAAATCAAAGCCTTACAAAAACACAAAATACGTTAGGTCCATTACAACAAAGCACCTTACCTATTTATTTAAAGCCACAATATTTTGCTTTTGAACCCGTGCCATGGGCAAGTGTAAAACGCGATAACCCAGATGGCTTAGAGCTGCATATTGACCGCTATGCAAGTTTAAATGCTTTTACAAAAGATTGGACGCTCTACCATGAGCTTTCACATTTATATCTACCATTGCTGCCTTACTCAGGCTTTTGGCTCAGCGAAGGGTTTGCTAGTTACATGCAAAACGTCATAATGCGCGACAGCGGTGTGATCAGCCAAGCGCAATTTGTTCTGCGCTTGAACGCAGGGTTTGAGCGAGCACGCTTACAGACCAAAACAAAACAGCAACCGCTTAATAAGCTTTCAAGTGATATGTGGAAACAGCGCGCACAACAGCGCGTATATTGGACAGGAGCTGCATTTTTTGCAGAGGCTGATTTAGCTCTTCAAAAGCAAGGTAAAAGCGTCGCTACTGTAATAAAGCAATACCAAAAATGCTGCAGAACTGCACGCGCGAGTGCCAAAACACTTATAAAAGATTTAGATAAGCTCTCGCGCAGTAGTATTTTTACCACCTTGTACGCACAATATAATACACGTATCGACTTTCCTGTTATTACTAAAACGCAGTTAAATTCACTTTAAAGGCTTTTAATAAGTGCGCAAT
This sequence comes from Pseudoalteromonas sp. P1-25, assembly GCF_001401805.1. GTDB lineage: Bacteria > Pseudomonadota > Gammaproteobacteria > Enterobacterales > Alteromonadaceae > Pseudoalteromonas. The sequence continues at coordinate 40,019 of NZ_LKDW01000035.1, read as the reverse complement.
ATTCATCATACGCATTGCCATCGTAATTAGCTGAGTACGCATTCATAAACCCGTGTAAAAATGGTGTTTTGTTACACGTAACTTGGTTTTTACTGGCTAAAGCACTTATCACTTCATCTACATTAAAATGCATTTCTGTATGTGGAAAAATAAACGTGCAAGGTACTCTTGCCGAAATATCTAAATGATTTCTAATTTGCGAAGGGTAAAAGCCGATCAGCTTTTTTAGGTGTGGATTGCCTGTTAATAACTGCGCACGCCATGCAGCACTTGCCCCTGCACTAAACCCTATGCACGTTGTGGGCTCTTTAAGGTTATTAAATACATTTAAAAGTTTTGCGGCATAATTATCATGACCACAGTCATTTATAAATTTATTATAATAATATTTTTTACTATCAATGAGTTGTAGCTGACCATTGTAGGGGTCTATGGCCACTGAAGTGACTTGTATATTATCTAATAACCGCTTGAAAGGTGCCGTTAAACCATAAATATCACTGACTATTATGTAATTCATACTTACCTTTTAAAGATTAAAATCCATGCGTTTAAGCAGTTGATAAAATTAAGTATAAATAATTTTTAAATAAATAGCTTGCACACATTTTTAATTTAGGTTACCTTTCCCCTCTGGTTTAAATAAACCATCGCGGTTAACCTTTTTACCCTGATCCAGTAAGCCCCGCAAAACGTATATTTTAAAGCTAAGTTATCGTACGGCGAGAACCCCTATTAATACCTTGATGATTTTTTTATATCATCGCAAAAGTGTCATAAAGATCGTCAACACTGTAATGAAGCTAAACACAACATCGTTAATTTATTAACTGCATTTGGCTATAAAAAATAGCGCAGAGTAAATAACAAGAATAAAGTGAGTTTTATTATGTCTTATAAATACAACGGATCTATGATCCAAATTGCCCATCCGGTGCAATCAATTTCTGTAAACAAACAACGTGTTATTTTTAGTGATACGCAAGGTTTGAAAAACGCAATGTTTCAAAAAGCAAGCGAAGCACGCGAATTTGTAAAATGGTTAAAAGCCAACTAATCATTGCGAGAAATTAACTGCCCAGACAGTTAATGTTAAAAAAATGTGCCAGCTTTGTAGCTGGCATTTTACTTTGTTGCACTTAATTGACTACAATAGCAATACTTTCGATGTTTTAGGTTGTTGTAGTAATGCTCCGTGCATTTTTGTGTATCACCTTTTATTTAAGTATTTCTTCACCGAGTTACGCCCACACTATTAACTGGCTAACGCACGACTTTGCGCCCTATTACATTTTAAATGGAAAATACCAACACCAGGGCCGTGATGAAAGCGTTATAACCTTACTCGAACAACAACTTCCTCACATCACGTTTAATCGCCTTGTTATCCCCTCTGGCAAAGTTACGCAAGAACTAGCCAATAAATCAGCCACACATTGCGCCCTATCACTTTATAAAAATGCATTTAGAGAACAATTTATTCATTTTAGCGAACAAAGTTCAACTACAGGGCTCTCACCCTCTATTGCTATGCACAAAGGCTTGGCAGACTCGCTTGAAGTGCCTAGCGATAAAGCGGTGTCATTGTATGATTTATTAGCAGAGAAAAAGCTCACGTTAGGTGTCTCTATGAACCGCTCATACGGCGAACAACTCGATAGTGTAATAAATAACACCCCCGATGTTGATATTGTTATTCGCCCAACACGAAATAGTTTAGCAAGCCTTACTTATATGCTTAATTTAAAGCGCTTAGATATTTTATTAGGCTACCCAAGCGAGCATCATTACTTAGCTAAATCTATGTACTTTGAAGAAAATCTCACTCAGCGAGCGATTGTTGAAGCGCCACCGTTGAGCTATGGCTATATTGGCTGCACTAAAAATGAACAAGGCGCTAAAAATATTCAACTATTAGATGAACAATTAAAAAAAATTAAGCAAACCGAGCAATACCACCAAGTCATGTTACGCTGGTTACCAGCGCATTTAAAACCCTTATTAGAATCAAGAATTCACGCTACAAAAAGCAAAAACGACGCGCCTAAATTATAATACCCCCTTAAGCGGCCGATTTTAAACTCATTTCGCCCTCAACATCAGCACGGTGGCCGCCTCATAGACCTTGCCCTAGCTAGTTTACCTAATTCAAACGTAATGCGTTTAGTTACGCCATGTAAATTAAAGTTAGCCGATATTGTGTCTGTATCATCATCGGTAAATTTCACATTCATGCTTTTAAATGGTGCTGTTGGGTGTATCGGTGAGGTTTATATAAATTAGGCTATCAGGTGAGACTTGCAAACAGCTTATTAAACCTTCTTTTATAAGCTCAAGCATAGCAATAAAGCTCACCACTACACCGCTTCGGCCTTCACTAAGGGTGAATAAATCGCTAAACGGCAGTGCTTTTTTAGCGTTACTCAGCTGGGCTAAAATTTGGCTCATCCGCTCCCGTGTAGAGAGTGCTTCAGCTGTTACTTGGTGATGCTCAAATGTTTTGGCGCGCGCCATCACGTCGCTCAGTGCTAACATTAAATCTTTTAACTCAAGCTCTGGCAGGTTTTGAGCGGTATTTTCAATAACCGGCATAGTTGCATTAGCTACAAAAATATCACGGCCTACGCGGGGAATGGCATCTATATTTTCGGCTGCTTTTTTAAACTGTTCGTATTCTTTTAAACGCTTAATTAGCTCTGCGCGGGGGTCTTCCTCTTCTTCGAGCTCCTCGTGTACAGGTAATAACAGACGCGATTTTATTTGCGCCAATAACGCGGCCATTACTAAGTACTCACCGGCAAGCTCTAACTGAAACTCACTCATCATTTCTACATAACTGACATATTGCTCAGTAATGCTAAAAATAGAGAGTTCGAGTACATCTAACTTATGCTTTTTTATCAGATACAACAGTAAATCAAGCGGGCCTTCAAAGGTTTCCAAAATAACTTCAAGTGCATCGGGCGGAATGTATAAATCTTCGGGTTTATCTACAACGGCTTTGCCATGCAAAAAAGCCAGTGGCAGCTTTTGCTGCACTGGCTCGCTTTGAGTATTATCAACGCTCGGTGTTGTATCACTCACACAGGTTACTCAAACGGACTGGTGTCGCCACAGCCTACACGCAAAATATGAATATCATCTTCTGATAGATCAATAACCGTGGTTGCTTGCTCTGCAAGGTGTCCGCCGTCAATAATTAAATCGACGTGTTTATCTAAACGCGTTAAAATTTCATCTGGATCTGATTCTGTAAACTCTTCTCCCGGTAAAATTAACGAGCACGACATTAACGGCTCCCCAAGCTCTGCAAGTAATGCACATGCAATAGGGTGTTCTATAACGCGCATACCAATGGTTTTTTTCTTATCGTTTAATAAACGCTTTGGCACCTCTTTTGTGCCTTTAAAAATAAAGGTGTATGGCCCTGGCGTATTATTTTTAATAAGCCTAAACATTTGGTTATCTACACGGGCATACGTTGCAAGCTCAGACAAATCACGGCATACCAGCGTAAAGTTATGGTGTTTTTCTATACCACGGATACGCTCTATACGCTCTTTTGCTTGCTTATTACCGAGGTTACATCCTATGGCATAGCCCGAATCTGTTGGGTAAACAACAACCCCGCCCTGTTTTATAATATCAACCGCTTGGCTGATCAATCGTGGCTGTGGGTTTGCTGGGTGAATATGAATTAATTGACTCATGATAATGCTCCTTCTTGCCCTTCCCACACTTGCCAAACCCCTTGGCAGTCTTTGGGTAAGTATAAGTTTTTACCTAGCTCTAAATAACTAGTTGGAAAATGAAAGTCAGAACCTTGCGAGCACAGTAAACCATACTCTTGGCTCAGTTGCCCTAAAAATTGGCGTTCAGTGGGCGCTTGTTGTGGCTGTGCAACTTCCATGGCATCGCCCCCGTCACTTTTGTATTGCACAAGTAACTTACGTAACCATTTATTAGACATTTGATAACGCCCTGGGTGTGCAAGTACGGCAACGCCACCTGCAGCATGTATGGCACTAATGGCTGTTTGCATATCACACCAAGCACTAGGTACGTAACCTGTTTTACTGCGCCCTAAGTACTTTTTAAATACTCCAGGAAAATTTTTAGCCACCCCTCGCTCTATTAATGCACGCGCAAAATGAGCACGGGTAATTTGGGCGTTTTCTGCCAGCGCCTTGGCTTGCTCATAAATACCATCAAAGCCGTTTTTTGCCAGCCTTTTACCAATTTCAATCGCGCGCTCATCCCGCTTTTGCTGCTGCGCCAATAGTAACGATGTAAGGGCAGTGTTATTTATATCAATATTTAGCCCGACAATATGTATTTCAAAGCTTTCCCACTTGGTAGAAATTTCTACGCCAGATATAAGCTTAAGCGGTAGGTTTTGGGTTTCGATATACGCTTTTGCCGGCGCAATAGCAGCCACAGTGTCGTGATCGGTTATTGCAAACACATCAATGTTTTTTTCTACAGCCCGGTTTAATAATTGCTCAACCGTTAACTGCCCGTCTGAATGTGTTGTATGACTGTGTAAATCGTATTTTATCAAAAGGAAACTGCTTAAATTTAAGGGGAATGAATGTTTATATAAGTATAACAACTTTTTTGACTAAATTGTTTTAAATAAACACTTGACACAAAAGCGCTAAATACGTTTTACTGTAGCCACTTTAAGACACATTAAGAATTAAAAATAATGATCAATTCAATTCAACACACTATTTGGTGGTGGCACTCATAATTTTTGGGTGATGAATTGTCGTGTCTAGCAAAAATTCAAAACCCGCATAATGCGGGTTTTTTTATAACTAAATTTTACGTATTTAATTTTTTATTTTGAGGCAAAAAAACATGAATAACGGTCTTACTCTTACACATCGTTGGTGGTGGCGCCTGATATAGCGGGACGGTAATGATCTGTTTGTAATTTAGATATCGTTATTCAAACCCCGCACTGCCAAGGCATTGCGGGGTTTTATTTTTTGAGGGAATGAGATTTGATTTTTAGTCATATAACTACCACACCAGGCGAAGTTACTAGCATAACGCAAGTACGCGACTACATTAGTAGCCCACTTGCACTTTATGCTGCACTTGATAAGCCTAACTCGCTACTGCTTGAATCAGCCGAAATTGATTCTAAAGACAGTGTTAAAAGCTTAATTTTAGTTGACTGTGCACTGCGCATTGTATGCCAAGGTAAAACCGTGACGCTAAGTGCTCAATCTAATAACGGAAAACAGTTACTGCCGTATTTAAGAGACAATGTACAAAGCTGCGATGCGACCTTAACCGACACCAACCTAACCCTTGTTTACAAAGGCTGCTCAAACGACATTGACGAGGCAAGTAAACTGGTTGCCGACAATGCATTTAGCGCGTTACGCACCTGTATAAACAGTATCAAAAGCACCACCGAAAACCCGTTTTCGGTATTTTTAGGTGGCGTATTTGCCTACGATATGGTGGCTAATTTTGAGCAGCTAAGCGACGTTCCCGATGGCGAAAACACCTGTCCAGACTACGTTTTTTACTTAGCCGAAACCTTAGTGGTTATCGATCATCAAAAGCAAACTACTGAGCTTATTGGTAATGTATTTAATGGCCCAGACGTACACGCTAATTGTTTTGAGGTAGGTAAAGAACTTGAACGATTAAATGCCTTATGCGACAAAGCTGAAGAATTTAGTGCGCCTATGCAAACAGGCACCTGCGATGTAAATGTTGATATAAGCGATGAAACTTACTGCGAACAAGTAGTTAAGCTTAAAAAGAACATAGTTGATGGAGATATTTTTCAGGTTGTGCCTTCGCGTACATTTTCACTGCCCTGTCCTGATTCATTGCACGCATATAGCCAGCTTAAAAAGCAAAATCCAAGCCCTTATATGTTTTATATGCGCGATGAAGAATTTGCTTTATTTGGTGCCTCTCCTGAGTCGGCACTTAAGTACGAAGTAAATAGCAAACAAGTTGAAGTTTACCCTATTGCCGGTACTCGTCCACGCGGAAAATTTGCCAATGGGGCAATCAACCCAGATTTAGACAGCCGTATTGAACTTGAACTAAGAAACGATCAAAAAGAGCGTGCTGAACATTTAATGTTGGTTGATTTAGCCCGTAACGATGTGGCACGCATAAGTGTAGCCGGTACGCGCCATGCAAAAGAGCTATTAAAAGTAGACCGCTATTCGCAAGTCATGCACTTGGTTTCTCGTGTGGTGGGCACATTAAAGCCAGAGCTTGATGCACTTCACGCTTACCAAGCGTGTATGAACATGGGCACGCTGGTAGGCGCTCCTAAGGTGCGTGCCGCCGAACTTGTACGCCAAACCGAAGGCAAACGCCGTGGCAGCTACGGTGGCGCGGTAGGTTATTTAACCGGCGATGGTGCAATGGATAGCTGCATTGTTATTCGCTCAGCGTTTGTAAAAAATAATACCGCCTATGTACAAGCAGGTGCTGGCGTTGTGTACGACTCTGATCCGCAAGCCGAAGCGAACGAAACCCGCGCTAAAGCCCAAGCGGTGATCACCGCCATAAAATCAACTTATAAGGCGGTATAAAATGAGTACAGCAAACCCAATGAAAATATACTTTTTAGATAACTTTGATTCGTTTAGCTACAACCTTGTTGATGAACTAACCATGCTGGGCTGTGAGCTTGTGGTATACAGAAATAATATAAGCGCAGAGGTTATTTTTAATAAAATGCGCCAAGAGAAAGGGCAAGTATTATTAGTGCTTTCGCCAGGGCCTGGTGCACCAAGTGATGCAGGTTGCTTAATGGAATTAATCGAACTGGCTAAAGGTCACTTCCCCATGCTGGGCATTTGTCTTGGGCAACAGGCACTTACCCAAAGTTACGGTGGAGTAATCGGCCACGCGGGCGAAACCGTACATGGTAAGTCATCAATCATTAATTTAAACCCGCACCCGGTGTTTGAAGGAATGGGCAATACTATGCCTGTAGCGCGATACCATTCATTAATGGCAACCAAAGTACCTGAAAATATAGAGGTAATTGCACAATTTGACGATATTCCTATGGCCATATATCACCACGACGATAAAGCATTAGGTTATCAATTTCATCCTGAGTCAATACTGACGCCAAATGGTGCAATGCTACTTCAACAAAGCGTTGCGTACTTAACGCGCACCAACTAATAGAGGACATTATGAGTACACAAACACAAGAGACCATAAATGTTCAATACGCTATTGAGCAACTTATTCAAGGCAAGTCGTTAAACTATGCCCAGTCAAACGCATTATTTAACCAAATAATGCAAGGTAACATGAGCGAAATAGAGCTCACAGCATTGTTAATTAGCCTTAAAATGAAAGGCGAAGTAAGCGATGAAATCGCTGGTGCTGCTGCGTCAATGCGTCAAAACGCAGTGGCGTTTAAAACCTCAAGTACGCAACTTTCCGATAGCTGTGGCACCGGGGGCGATGGCTCAAACACAATTAATATTAGTACTACCGCGGCTATTGTTGCCGCTGCCGCAGGTATTAATGTGGTAAAACATGGTAATCGTAGCGTATCGAGTAACTCGGGCTCTGCTGATTTATTAAAAGCATTGGGTATTAATATTGATATGAGCCCAGCACAGGCTGCACACTGCCTTGAGCAAACACATTTTACCTTTTTGTTTGCCCCGCATTATCACAGTGGTGTGCGCCATGCGATGGGCGTACGCACTGCACTGAAAACACGGACTATTTTTAATATTTTGGGCCCACTTGCTAACCCTGCTGCACCACAAGTGCAATTACTGGGTGTTTACGATGAGTCTTTATGTATGCCAATGGCACAAACACTTAAAACATTAGGCACTCAGCGCGCAATGATAGTGCATGGTTCTGGCACTGACGAAATAGCCCTGCACGGCCCAACCAATGTAGTTGAGCTAAACAATGGCGAAATAACCCAGTACACATTAAACCCAAGCGACTTTGACCTTGCAAACTATTCACTTGAACAACTAGCCGGTGAAGGCCCACAATACAACGCAAATGCAAGCCTTGCTATTTTACAAGGTAAAGGCAGTGATGCGCACAATGCTGCAATCGCGGTCAATGTGGCTGCACTTTTATACCTAAGCGGTAAAGTACAGTCATTAAAAGAAGGCGCACAACAGGTACACACATTACTCAGTTCAGGCAAAGCCATGAACACATTAAATGCAATTATTGAGGTAAGTCATGGCTAATGTATTAGACAAAATCGTTGCTGATAAAAAACAAGAACTCATAGAGCGCAAAGCCACGCGCCCTCTAGAGAGCTTTAAACACCTAGCAGTGCCAACTAGCCGCAGCTTTTATGAAGCGCTGGCAAAGCCGGGAACGCAATTTATTTTAGAATGTAAAAAGGCATCGCCTTCAAAGGGGCTAATAAGAGAGCCGTTTGATTTAACTGAGATCACCTCTGTTTATAAAAAATACGCTACCTGCATGAGCGTACTGACTGATGCTAAATACTTTCAAGGTAGCTTTGATTATTTAGAATTTGTACGTAGCCAAGTCGAGCAACCTCTTATTTGTAAAGACTTTTTTATAGACGAATACCAAGTGTACATGGCACGTATTTATGGCGGCGATGCTATTTTATTAATGCTCTCAGTGCTTGATGATGAGCAATATAAAGCACTACATGCAGTCGCCGACTCGCTTAAGATGTCGGTATTAACCGAGGTCAGTAACGAAGAAGAAGTGCACCGCGCCCTTGCACTTGATGCACAAATTATTGGTATTAATAACCGTAACCTTCGCGATTTAAGCACGGATTTAGCCACCACCGAAAAATTACGTAAACTCATCCCTGCAGATAAAGTGGTTATTTCCGAGTCAGGCATTTATACCCACCAAGATGTTAAACGTTTAGCGCCGTTATGCGATGGCTTTTTAATTGGCAGCTCTTTAATGGCTGAGGCCGATTTAGAGCAAGCCTGTAAAAAAGTGATTTTAGGTGATAACAAAGTGTGCGGTTTAACCCGAACACAAGACGTTCAAGCCGCTCATAACAATGGAGCTATCTACGGTGGGCTCATTTTTTATCCTAAATCACCTCGTTATGTTGACTTAGATTGCGCTATTGAACTAAGCCAAAGTGCACCACTTAAATTTGTGGGCGTGTTTGTTAATGCAAGCGAGCAGCAAGTGGTACAATACGCGCATGAACTAAAACTGGCCGCAGTACAATTACACGGTCAAGAAACTGACGATTACATTGCAGCACTGCGTACACAGTTACCTAAAGGGTGTGAAATTTGGAAAGCACAGGCAATTAAAGATACATTGCCACCCCCCGTAAAAGGCGTAGACCGCCACCTATACGATACACACAGCGATACACAAGCCGGTGGGACAGGTAAAGCATTTGATTGGGCGGTACTGCAAGATGCAACAACCCCCTTTATGCTAGCGGGTGGCTTAAATCCAGACAATATAAAAGACGCACTTTCTCAAGGTGCCCTGGGCCTTGATCTAAATTCAGGCGTTGAAGAATCTGCGGGTAAAAAGTGCCCTATCAAATTACAAAATGCTTTTACAAGCATCAGAAATTATTGAGGTTATAATGCAAAATCCAGCTTATTTTGGCGAGTTTGGCGGTATGTTTGTACCTGAGCTACTTGTCCCTGCGCTTAAGCAGTTAGAAAACGAATTTAACAAAGCACAAAAAGACCCTGAGTTTCAGGCTGAGTTTACAAAGCTATTAAACGAGTATGCCGGTCGCCCTACGCCGCTCACATTAACGCGTAATTTAATTAAAAACCCTAAGGTAAAACTTTACCTTAAGCGCGAAGATTTATTACACGGCGGCGCACACAAAACCAATCAAGTTCTTGGTCAAGCATTGCTAACTAAGCGTATGGGTAAAAAAGAAGTTATTGCCGAAACGGGTGCGGGCCAACATGGCGTGGCAACAGCGCTTGCCTGTGCATTACTTGGCTTAAAATGCCGCATTTATATGGGTGCTAAAGATGTTGAGCGTCAACAGCCTAACGTATTTAGAATGAAACTAATGGGCGCAGAGGTTATCCCGGTAACCGCAGGTTCTGGTACTTTAAAAGATGCAGTAAACGAAGCGCTACGCGACTGGTCTGCAAACTACCAAGACGCTCACTACTTACTTGGTACCGCAGCGGGTCCTCACCCATTCCCAACAATTGTACGAGAGTATCAAAAAGTGATTGGTGAAGAAGCTAAACAACAAGTACTAAAAGCAGAAGGTCGCTTACCAGATGCCGTACTTGCGTGTGTTGGCGGTGGCTCTAATGCCATTGGTATGTTTACTGACTTTATAGACGAGCCAAGTGTCAAACTTATTGGTGTGGAGCCTGCAGGTAAAGGGCTAGATACCCACGAGCACGGCGCTACAATTTGTAAAGGCACTAAAGGTATACTGCACGGTACCTATACGTACATTATGCAAAATAATGATGGTCAAATAGAAGAGTCATACTCAGTATCTGCCGGTCTTGATTACCCAGCTGTAGGCCCACAACATGCGTTTTTACACGAAACAGGCCGTGCTCAATATGTCGGTATTACCGATACAGAAGCCCTTGATGCATTCCAAGCACTTGCTAAAAACGAAGGTATTATTCCAGCTTTAGAATCAAGCCATGCCCTTGCTTATGCGCTTAAATACGCCGAAGAACAAACAGAAGAAAGCATTTTAGTGGTTAACTTAAGTGGCCGTGGCGATAAAGATTTAACCCACGTACACAGTGTTTTATCACAAGGAGGTCAACTATGAGCCAGTTAAATACAGATCGTTACGGTAAAACTTTTGCTGCACTTAATGAACAAAAACAAGGTGCATTTGTGCCATTTGTGACCATTGGTGACCCATGTAAAGAGCAAAGTATTGCGATTATTAAAAGCCTAATTGACGGTGGCGCTGATGCACTAGAGCTTGGTATTCCGTTTTCGGACCCAATCGCTGATGGCCCTGTTATTCAAGCCGCTAATATTCGCGCGTTAGATGTAAACATTAACACGCAAGATTGCTTTGATATTATTAAAGAAATACGCGATTACAATGCAGATATTCCTATTGGTTTATTACTGTATTCAAACCTTGTGTTTAAGCGCGGATTAGAAACATTTTATAAAGATGCTAAAGCAGCAGGCGTAGATTCTATTTTAGTTGCAGATGTACCACTGCACGAGTCTAAAATGTTTAGAAAAGCAGCCATGGCAAATGGTATAGACCCTATATTTATTGCCACACCTAATGCCGATGACGATACCCTGCGCCAATGTGCATCTTATGGCCGTGGTTACACGTATTTATTATCGCGTGCGGGTGTTACCGGTACCGATACAAAAGCGCAAATGCCAGCAGGCAATATTGTTACTAAATTAACAGAATACCATGCAGCCCCTGCTTTATTAGGCTTTGGTATTTCTACACCCGATGATGTAAAAGCCGCTTTAAAAGCAGGCGCAGCAGGTGCTATTTCAGGCTCAGCCGTGGTTAAGATTATTGAAGCAAACCTTAATGATTTAGACGCGATGACCGCACAGTTAAAAGCGTTTGTAGCTGATATGAAAGCGGCAACCACATTGTAAAATGCTTACAATTTACGCATAAAAAAGGGCATTTAAAATGCCCTTTTTTTAAAACCTAACTTAGCAAGCTTAGTGAGCTTGATGTTTACCTTCTAAAATTTCTTCAATAAATTTTGCATTAAATGCTTCTAAATCTGCTGGGCTGCGGCTTGTTACTAACCCTTGGTCTACACTCACCTCTTCATCAACCCAGTTTGCACCCGCATTGATTAAATCACTTTTAATGCTCGGGAATGATGTAACGGTACGGTCGCGTAATTTATTAATCTCGGCAAGTAACCAAGGTGCATGACAAATAGCTGCAACAGGCTTATTTTTCTCAGCGCCAAAAAAACCGTCTATAAACGCTTTTGCGTGCTTATCTTGGCGTAACGTATCTGGGTTAAATAAGCCACCTGGCAGCATAAGCGCATCGTAATCGCTGGCACTGGCATTTGTAACAAGTTTATCTACGCTTACTTTTTCGCCCCATTTATCTTCGTCCCAACCGGTGATTTCACCCTCTTTTACCGACACAATATCGATATCAGCGCCAGCATTTAGTAAAGCATCACGTGGAGATAATAGCTCACTTTGCTCAAAGCCATCAGTGGCTAAAATAGCAATTTTTTTACCTTGTAATCGTGTGCTTGATTGTAATGTAGACATAGAGATCTCCTTATTGCGTTAAATAAAATGTTTTAATCATCCTATTAAAAGCATAAGCAATGCCAAACTTAAGGTACTGAAAATTATGAATAATGTAAATTCAAGCTGTCAAAGCTATGTAAATCATTTAGAGGGTTTGAATAATCTACATAGCTTAATTTAAAAGTGCATATAAAAAACAACACACAAGCTTTGCTTATAAGATGAAGTAGTTAGGCATTAACTAAAAACTGGGTATTTATTTTGTAGACGCACCCTATTAGCGGGATGCGCCGAACTATAATTTTGTGATTAATAGCGCTAACTAAACCTAAAAAGGTAACTGGGCTATTAGCAAGTATGGGTTGCAGGCACTAGTCTCTGGTACTGGTAGCGGTCTATGCAAGTTGCTACTTAAAGGCGATCTTTTAATGCTTTGGCAGGTTTAAATACGGCTTTGTTAGCGCCCTCTATTTCAATGCTTTCGCCTGTTTGAGGATTTCGCCCAGTACGTGCTGGGTAGTAGCTTAATGCAAATGTACCAAATCCACTTATTTGTACTTGGTCGCCCTCAGATAACGATTTAGTGATTACTTTTTGTAAACTTGTAAGTGCTGCTTGTGTGTCTTTTTTTGTAAGCTCACTGCTTTTTGCCATTTTGGCAACAAGTTGTGCTTTGTTCATTGTAGGCTCCTAAATGCACACTTAATCAGTATTGGTTAAGCGTGGGGATATGATGATGAATAAATAAAGCCACGCAGGCTAAGGCTTACAGAGCAACAAGTCAACCTTGTAGTTGCCTAGTGTTATGTGGTAAAAACTTCTCTGACTTCTTTTTGTATAATTTAGGTAGTATATGCACGCATTGATTGAATACATCCCGCTAATATTATTTTTTGCGGTATTTAAATTAGTTGATATTTATTGGGCAACCGGCCTTTTAATGGTCACTACGCTTATTCAAGTTGCGTATAGCTACTTTAAGCACCGCCATGTACCTACTCGCCAATGGTTATTTTTTGCTATTGCAGCGGTATTTGGCACATTAACCTTAGTACTCCACGATGAACAATATATAAAATGGAAAGCCACGCTAATTTACGCCGGCTTAAGCCTCACCTTATTAATTAGCCGCTACGTGCTGAATAAAAATCTTGTTAAAAAAGCTCTTAGCTCAATCCTCGAAAACGCTAACGACTCTAAACAGGCGATTGAAGTGCCAGAACCTGTGTGGAATAAACTTAACTTAATGTGGATTACCATAACCGCAGGTATTGCGGTGCTGAATATTTACATTGCGTATAATTTCTCACTCGATTTTTGGGTTAACTTTAAAGTGTTTGGCTTAATGGCAATTACCTTTGTGAGTATTTTGATCACTATTTTTGCTTTGTATAAGTACTTCCCTGATGAAGAGGAACCTGCAAAGTAAAACATCTTCGTCATAAAAATGTCGTCTTTGCTTGATAGCGTGTAAAAAAAATCAATCAGAGACGACCTTGAACGCCAATCAATACCGCTGGTTTGAATTTACCCTCATATTTGTTTTATTGCCTTTAATAGGCTTTACCCTTCGTAGTTACCTAGCTAACTGGCTTATACCCGCACTGATTGTTTTAATGACCGTGTGCTGCATGTTATTACTGAACGACCCCCACTTTAAGCGATTTAGACTCACAAGCCTGGGGCAGTTTTCTGCAGTAAAGCGGCGTTTATTTAGTTTCTTTTTTTTAGGCGCGCTTTTCTCAGGCGTGTTTTACGGCATTATTCATCAAGAAAACTGGTTTAATATGCCGCTGCACTCATTTTATAACTGGTTACTTTTACTACTCCTATACCCGCTGCTATCGGTATTACCACAAGAGCTAATTTTCAGAACCTACTTTTTTCATCGCTATAAACGCATTATGCCCAAAAAAAGAGTGCGTATAGTGGTAAGCGCAGTAGTGTTTGCCCTTGCCCATATTGTGTATGCTAATTGGGTGGCTGTAGGCTTAGCATTTTTAGGCGGGTTATTATTCTCGTTTACCTATGCGCAAAGCCGCTCAACCATAGTGTGTGTTATTGAGCATAGTTTATGGGGCTTGTGGATGTTTACACTGGGGATTGGCAGTTCTCTAGACTCAGGGGCTATAAGCTAAGCCGCTATTTTCAACAACAAAAAAAGCCGCGTTAATACGCGGCTTTTGGCAATTTTTTAGCCTAAAATCCAAATAACTTAAAGGCAAAAAACTTAGTCGCTACTGTGTTTATAAATATGGCTAATAAAATAACCGGAATAAACGTAGAAAGCGAAAAGTTAACGTATTTTTCCATAAAGCTGCCGGCGTAATTTGGTGAGCCTTGGCTTAACTCATCTGTTAGGCGCGCTTTTTTCCAACGATACATAACAAATAAACACACCATTAAACCATTAAATGGCAATATAGTGTCGTAAAATACATCATAAACAATATCAAAAAAGCTTTTATTACCGCTGCCGTAACTCGTAAACGACGTTAGGCTATCAACCATGCCAAACGACATAGTACATAATATAGTTAATACACCTGTAGCTAGCGTTAAAATACCTAAGGCTTTTTTACGGCTTATCCCTTTACGGTCACTTAGGGTTGCTGTAGGTACTTCTACAATTGATACAAGCGAGGTAATCGCAGCAAAAAACACTAATAAAAAGAACGAAAACGCCACGGCTGATGCACCAAAATAACCAATGTCATTTTGTAGTGCTAATAAAATTTTAGGTAAGTATACAAATATCATCGATACAGACGAATCAGAAAGTGCCGCTGGGTCAGTACTTGGATCAAAACTAAATATTGCCGGTAGCACCATTAAACCAGCTACAAATGCCACTAATGAGTCGGTAATAGCGACCATTTTTGCACTGCCAACAATGTCATCTTTTTTAGATATGTAAGAGGCGTACGTCATTAAAATACCCATACCTAACGATAATGAGAAAAACGCTTGGCTTAGTGCACCATTAAGGACGCTGGCGCTCATTTTAGAAAAATCAGGAATAACATAATATTTAACACCCGCCATGGCGTTATCAAGCGTTAATACATACGCAACAAGGGCAAGCAACATAACAAATAAAGCCGGCATTAAAAACTTAGCGGCTTTTTCTATGCCTTGTTTAACCCCACCCAATAAAATAAGGTTAACAATAATAACTACCACAGCCATGTAGCCAAAAACAGTGTAGCTATTTATAAAACTGCCAAAATGATTCGGATCGGCCAGTGCATCTAAATTACCCATGGCAGTTTGGCTTAAGTAACCAAAGATCCACACGGTAATAACCATGTAAAATACGGCAATCATAAACGGCGTTAATACTGCCAAAAAGCCAGCAAACTTCCATTTTTTATCGTTATTTGCCAGCGCTTTGTAAGAACCTAGTGGATCTTTTTGCGCGTTACGACCCATAGCCATTTCAGCCATCATTACCGGTAAACAAATAAAAGCAACAAACAAAGCGTATACAAGTAAAAATGCACCACCACCATTTTTAGTTGCTGAAACAGGAAAACCTACTAAGTTGCCAATACCTACTGCCGAACCTGCTGCAGCCAGTATAAAGCCAAGACGGGAGCTAAAGTGCTCTCTATTATTGCTCATGTATTAACCTTGTTATTTTTAAGTTATTCAAGCGACTCTACCAGTGTTGTGCCGCGCTTTTCAAGCAATTACCCACTAAAAATAATTAATAACTGTAAACCTAGCTTTAACGGTAATTTGTTCACCAACTATCAACGTTGTGCTAGTATTTGCGTTATTAAACTTAACATTTTTTTGAGAATGACTATGTTGTACATGATTTACTCAACCGACGTTGAAAACAGCTTACCGCTAAGAAAAGAAGCCCGCCCCGCCCACTTAGCACGCCTAAGCGAACTTGAATCTCAAAACCGTTTATTTGTTGCCGGCCCACTACCAGCAATTGATAGTGAAGACCCGCAAGATGCTGGATTTACAGGCTCATTGGTCATTGCCGAATTTGAATCTCTTGAAAAAGCACGTGAATGGGCAGCAGCAGATCCCTACGTTGCAGCCGGCGTTTACGCAAACACCGTTGTAAAACCATATAAAAAAGTATTACCGGCGTAACGAACTCCCTGAATTTAAAACGTTATTTAATTCAGGGTTGGTTCACTGCTAATTAATTAAGCTGGCGGATGTAAAAGCGCATATTGGACGTTTTTACTTGAGTTTTAGTAGCTTAGTTAATTAGAATAGCTGGGTTTGATCTAGGAGTTCCCGTCATGCGTGTATTATTAACCCTTGGTTTAATTGCCTGTATTAGCGTCAATGGCGCCGTACACGCAAATACAACTGCTATTAAAGCAGTTAAAAAAACTGAGATCAGCAAAAAGAAAGCCGTAATACTTGCAAAAGAAGAAACTGACGGTAAAACCTTAAAAATTACAGAACAAGCAAAATTTTATACTGTACGTATACTCAAATCTGACGGCCACGTCGTTGATTTACATATAAATAAAAAAACCGGCGAAGTGAAAAAGGATTAGCAAATGCGAATTTTAGTTATAGAAGATGATTTACACTTAGCAGACAACCTACGTAATGCTTTAGAGAAAGAACGTTACAGTGTTGATTTATGTCACGATGGTGAAGCTGGCCTATTCCATATTACAGAATACCCGCTAGATATGGCGGTGGTTGATTTAGGCTTACCAAAAATTGACGGTATTGAGCTAATCAATAAAGCACGTGCACAGGGCGTGACTATTCCTATTTTAATCTTAACGGCGCGCGATCGCTGGCAAGACAAAGTTGAAGGCCTAGATGCAGGTGCTGACGACTACTTAACCAAACCGTTCCATGTTGAAGAATTAATTGCGCGTTGTAACGCACTTATTCGCCGCAGTGCGGGTAAAGCAAATCCAGAAATGACAGCGGGTCCAATTAAAATTCATACTCGCTCGCAACAAGTATGGGTTAACGACAAAGAACTTAGCCTTACAGCCTATGAGTACAAAGTACTTGAGTATTTAATGGTTAACCCGCAAAAAGTAATTTCAAAATCAGAACTTACTGAGCACATTTACGACCAAGATTTCGATCTTGATTCTAACGTTATCGAAGTATTTGTACTTCGTCTGCGTAAAAAATTAGACCCTGAAGGCACATTAAACCCAGTAGAAACACTACGTGGGCGTGGTTACAGGCTTAAAAGTCAGTGGTAGCATCGCAAATATCGCTTAAAATAAGGCAAGGATTTATCCTTGTCTTTGTTTTATTGGTGGCACTGCCTATTTTGTTTTACTCGATTGGGAAAGCGTATTACGCCTCATTAGTCGAAACCACCGAAAAAAATCTAGAAGCCCACTTATACTCCCTTATTTCTGAAGTCGACTTTACTGAGCGCGGCATTATTATGCCCAGCACAATTTTAACGCCTGAGCTTAATAACTTAAATTCAGATACCTACGCAATGATTTACCGCGATGATGTACCTGTGTGGCACTCAGAGTCTGCAGTAAACGTGAACTTTAAACCCGAGTACATAGAGCCTAAAGCAGGTGCAGCCGACTTTAGACGCGTGGTTTATAACAATGCGGTTTATTGGCAATTAAGCCTAACGGTCATTTTAAATAATATTGATCAATCTGAGCAGGCACGTTTTATATTACTCAAACGAAACGATGCATTGCTAAGGTTAATGGATGGCTTTAAGCAAACCTTAGTCGATTGGATGTTTATAATGGGTATTGCGATTGCCGGTTTAATGGCAATTGGGTTTATTTGGAGCGGCCGACCATTACAACGTCTTGATAAAGAAATAAAAGCCATTGAGTCGGGCGATATTCAAGAGATTAAAGGCTTATACCCTGTAGAGCTGCAAACGATCAAATCAGATTTAAATCTACTGCTAGAATCACAGCAGCGTCAAAAAGAGCGCTACAGAGCCTCTTTAAGTGACCTAGCACATGCATTAAAAACCCCCCTTGCTGTATTAAAATCAAGCCCGCTTGCTAATGATGCCGATGCCCAAGAGCAACTTGATAGAATTAATGTGATGATCGAGCATCAGTTAAAGCGTGCCGCTACTGGCGCCTCAGATACATGGAAAAAACAAACCCCAGTTAAACCTGTTATTGACTCTATTTTAAGTGCAATGGCTAAGGTATACCGCGATAAAGACATTATATTTAATTGCACCGTGACCGATAAAGATTACTTTTTAGGTGACCAAACAGATTTAATGGAATTACTGGGTAATTTAATTGATAACGCCTGTAAAGCGTGTCGCTCGCAAGTAGAAATACAAGTCATTCAAAGTAAAACACTGTGCATAGGCATTAGTGACGATGGACCTGGTGTACCCGAGGATAAGCGCGAGTCTTTATTAACCCGTGGTACCCGCCTTGATACTTACGAAAGCGGCCACGGTGTAGGTATGGCGATAGTCTCTGACTTGGTTAAATCTTATAACGGGCACTTAACCATTAATAAGTCTGATACCTTGGGCGGCGCACAATTTATTTTAGAGTTTAATTACAATGATAAAAAATAGCCTTCTAATCACACTTGCAAGCCTATTAGCTTTAAGTGGCAATGCCAACGCACAAGCTCAGTGCACGCTTGCGCAAAACGCAACGCCAAGTCAAACCAAACGTTACACGCAGTGTTTAGACACGCAAATAAATCAGGCTAAGTACAATCAAGGGACATGGATTCAAAAACGTAAATATGAACTCACTAAACTAGAAGAACAAAGCGGAAACACGCAAATACTGATGCTATTTAAACGCAGCGTGGACAACCACCAAAAGTATATTGAATCAAGTTGCCAATGGCGCTATTTATTAAAGCTACCTAATGCCAGCCAAGCTGCTATTGATTACAAATTATGTGAACTTGCGCTTATTGAACAGTTTACGCAAGTACTTAAGAAACCACTTTAATAAGGGGTATCCCCCATAAAAAAGCGATTAATACTGCGTATTAATCGCTTTTTTAGATTTATCAAACACGTCATTTTAAGCTATGGAAACAATTAGATATTATTTTTCGTCTATCGACTGACCTGTACCAAGTAGCGTGGCGACCCACCGCCCTTCATCACTTGCCTCAAGAGCTATTTTAACAATCATAGTTAGCGGTACTGATAGCAACATACCTACAGTCCCCAATAACCAGCCCCAAAATATTAACGACAAAAACACCACTAAGGTAGAAAGCCCAAGCCCTTTACCCATAAATTTAGGCTCTACAATGTTACCCATTACCGTATTAATAATTAGATACCCTGCGCCTACGAGGCCTGCAGTTAGGGGGCCTTGTGTGATAAGTGCTAACAATACGGCGGGTACTGCGGCAATAATAGAGCCTATGTTAGGAATATAGTTAAACATAAAGGCTAAAACTCCCCACAACACAAAGTAGTCAACATCTAAAATCCATAAATACAGCGCAGCAATCACACCGGTGCCTAAACTCACCAATGTTTTAATGGCTAAATATGAATTAATAGAAGCCAAAAAGCGGTCTATTTGCTCCATTTTTCTATCTGGGTCGGCAAGTGCCATGTGGATTTTTTTGCTAAGCGTAGGGCCTTCAAATAGCATAAATACAACAGTTAAAATAATCAGGAACATATTTGCCATTACGCCACCTAAGCCGGTAAGCATATTAGTGGCTACATCGACCATTTTACCTGGGTCAAACATAGAGAGAATTTGATCTCTGTCGATTAAAATGTTGTATTGCGATGCAAGATCGACCAACCATACAAACTCTTCTTTTAACTGGGCTTTATACTCTGGAAGTTGCTGAGAAAAGTCGTTAACTGATTGTCCTACCAAGCCACCTAAACTTACACCTAAGCCGACAATTATAAGCACCACAATAACTACAGAAACCCCTTTGGGGATACGATATCGGCCAAAGAATTTAATCAGCGGATTACATACAATGGCAATAAACGCTGCCAAAATAAAGGGGATAATAATAACACTTGCGGCCTTAATACCGGCTAATACAACCACCAGTGCGGCAAATATTATTAAACTTTTATTTACGCCAGTTAAACTTGCCAACGCGCCAATCCTTTTCTTATGAAATTCGCTTTAGTGTAAGGCAAAAACTAATTAAATGAAATATTTACAAAGTGATCGTTGTTTTTTAGTTAACGTAATAATTTGCATTAAGATAGTTTAAATAGTATACATTTTAAACAAATCGTACACTTATTTTTGGTAAGGTTTTTATGCATATTTTTTTTACAGGCGCCACCGGTCTAATTGGTAAACACCTAACGCCATTTTTGCTACATCACCATAAAGTAACGGTACTTAGCCGAAATAAAACCAAAGCTCATGTATTGCTTGGCCATAATATTGATGTAGTAAGCACCGTTGATGAGGTTAATTTTAACCATGTAGATACCGTGATTAATTTAGCCGGCGAACCTATCGTCAACAAACGTTGGACACAGGCACAAAAACAAATAATTAAAAACAGTAGGATAAATCTTACCACGCAACTCAGCGATGCTATTTTAAATTGCACCACGCCCCCGGCTACATTTATATCTGGTAGTGCCATTGGCTATTATGGCCGCCAAGGTGATACCCCAGTAGACGAAGACACTAACGATGTTAATGATGAATTTAGCCATCAACTCTGTAAAGAGTGGGAGCACGCAGCACTAAAAGCACAAAGTGACAAAACACGGGTGTGCTTATTACGCACGGGCATTGTTTTAAGCAAAAATGGCGGCGCGTTAAGTAAAATGCTTCCTGCGTTTAAATTTTTTGCAGGTGGTCCCATTGGCGATGGGGAGCAAGGTATGTCGTGGATTCATATTGATGACATGATTCAGCTTATTTTATTTATTATTAAGCACACAGAGGTATCTGGGCCTGTTAATGCGACTGCTCCTGCCCCCGTAAGCAATAAAACATTTAGCAAAAGCTTGGGTAAAGCATTGTCTCGCCCATCCGCTCTCACTATGCCAACCCCAGTGCTAAAAGTGTTAATGGGTGAAATGTCAGATTTGCTTACAACAGGGCAGTATGTAATACCCAAAAAAGCGTTAGCGCATAACTATCGTTTTCATTTTACAGATATAGACTCTGCATTAAGCAGCTTAATAAAATAAGGGGATTCAGCATAGATACACCTTACAAAGGTTATAAAATACTACTTAAAGCTAAGCTGTTGTAATCAATGTAAGCCTTAGTATCTCGCCATAATTTAAAGTAGCCATTTAATAATAAAAGAACTTTTCTATGCTGCACTTACCAACCGTTATAAGCCTTTCTTTTATTTTAAACCTTATAATCGGGCTGTATTTTGTCTCTATTTATCAATATAAAAAACAAACAAGCTTTTTATATTTGGGCCTTGCTTGTGTCACCTTTACATTCGCCATTCTATGCGCAAGCTTACGCGTGATCATTGCATGGCCGTTTATTACCCATTATTTTGCCAGTCTATTTATTATTGCTTGCCCACTTTTTTTAATTATGGGATTAAAAGCACTCAATCCGTTAAATAAAGGCACATGCAGGCAAGTTAGCTCTTTACTCATTGTGGCTGCGGTATTTTTACTCGCAGTTTACAACACTGCAGCAGAGCAAATATTGGTCAGTTTAACTGTGGCAGGGTTATTTGTGTATGCTTCGTATATTGTTTTAAACGCCAGCTTTATAGCAAAATTACAACAACGTATGTTATTGCTTTGCCTATTACTGCATGCGCTCGTTATGCTAATACAGGGAGTTTTATTACTGCTGCCGTTTGTTACTGCGATAAACTTTAACTTTACCTCTGTTTTGCAATTTACTTTGAGCGTGCACTTAATGCTTGCCACCAGCGCCGCCCTATTGCTGCCTTTTTTAGTGTTTGCCAATACAGAGCATACGCTCAACTCACTCGCTAATCGCGATCCATTAACCCAGCTATTAAATAAACGCGGCTTAAATGCAATTGCCAATACGTTATTTAGTAAAAATAATGCCGAACACCCTATTAGCATAATCATGGTCGATATAGACTTTTTTAAGCGTGTTAACGATGAATATGGGCACGATGCAGGCGATGAAGCAATAAAATGGATTGCACAGCATATTGCAGCACTTTTTTCTAAGAGCGCGGTTACCGCGCGTGTTGGCGGCGAAGAGTTTGCTATTTTACTTAGCCACTGTACGTTAAATGAGGCGCAGAGCGCGGCAAACACCCTCAGGAAAAACATTAAAAATAAGCCTTTTAGCTATTTCGACAACACCATTTGTTTAAAAATAAGCGCAGGGGTTGCATGCAGCAATACGTACACAAGCTCTTTTAAATCGCTACTTAGTGCGGCAGATAAGCGCTTGTATATTGCTAAAACCACAGGACGCGACAAAGTCATATATAAATCTGCACAAAACCCGTTTATAAGTAAAAAATCCGTATGCACATAAAAAAAGCCCTTCAATTGAAGGGCTTTGACATACACACTAAAACAAAATGATTACTGACATTTAAGCCCAGCAGAGTCTGCCTTATTTGGCACAAACTGAATGTTTGCTACCGACACTGAGGCCTTGCTGCTTGCATGTAAACTGAACGGGCTTGTAACGCTTGCAAAGTCTACACCTTGGTTAGCAAAACAACGTAAGTCTACCGACACCGACTGCCATTTATTTGTGATTGTTTGATCAACCATTTTACTCAAGGCAATCGCACCACCACACTCACCTGAACAAGTCATAGCAAGGTTTACGTCATCGGTTAGTGGTTCATTGAGTTTAATATCAAAACTAATCACGCCATTAGCCTCTAAATACGTAATGGTATCTTCAGCAAAACTTGTGACTATTTCAGCACTTGCCTTTTGCTCGCCACTAAAACTAAATTGGCGCGCGTCTTCTTGAACTGTTTTATCCTCAGTACGGTATTTAAGTGCACCCAGTTGATGAGTACTACTTGATACATCTAATAGTTCATCGCCAGATTTAAGTAATAAACGCCATGGAGCAACCGGTGCGCCAACTAAAATATCCATACTAGTTAGCGCCGAATTATCCAAGTTAGACTCTTCATTTAAGTTATCAGCTAAAACATTTTTATCGCCGTACGTTAAGCCAAAACCGTACGGTAATAGAGGGCTGTAATCGTCATCGCCTTTATTAACCGTTGCTTGTACTGCTGTTTTAGGCCACGAAAACGAAAGCTTACCGCTAAAGTTATGCTGAATACTGCCATCTTTGGCTTTTAAAATAACATCGGCAATACCGCCACCCTCTGTACCAGGCAGCCACGCTGCAACAAATGCATCAGAGGCATTGAGCTCGCTGTTAACCCACATAGGACGACCCGAAATAAATACCGATACAACGGGTATACCTTGTGCCTTTAACGACTTTAATAATGCGAGCGATTTTTTATTACCGCGCTCAAATTCTAGGTTATCTCTATCACCATGCCCTTCTGCATAAGGCTCTTCACCAAATACCACAACAGCTACATCTGGGCGCTGTTCATATGAGCCATCCACACTTAAAATGGCACGACCACCCGCCTGCGTAATTTGTTTTTCAAGGCCTGCATAAATAGACGTGGCACCAGGAAAATCAGCATTTTTATTATTAGTCCCTTGCCAAGTGATACTCCAACCACCCGACTGCTTACCTATGTTATCAGCTCCATCGCCAGCAATTAATACAGTTTGGTTTGCATCAAGAGGCAAAATATTGTTTTTGTTTTTAAGTAAAACAAGTGATTCGCGTACTGCTTGACGCGCAACTTCGCGGTGCTGCTGAGCACCAATTAGCTCAGTTTTACCCGAAAACTGACGTTTAGCCGGGCTTGGCTTATCAAATAAACCGGCACGTAATTTAACGCGTAAAATTCTACTTACTGCATCATCAATACGCGACATGCTGATTTCGCCAGCTTTCACTTGCGCTATGGTGTTTTCGTACAATGGCTTCCAAGCGCCAGTTGGCACCATAAAAATATCAAGCCCCGCGTTAACAGCCTGTGCACAACTTTCGTTTGTACAGCCTTTAATTTGGCCATGGCCGTTCCAATCACCTACAACAAAACCATCAAAGCCCATGCGGGTTTTAAGCACGTCGGTTAACAGGTATTTGTTGCCGTGGTTTTTAACTCCATGCCAGCTATTAAACGATGCCATAACCGACTGACTCCCCGCCGATAAGCCGCCTACATAACCTTGCGCATGTATATCAAACAAATCTTGCTCGCTGTCGATATTATTACCTTGGTCATCGCCATCGACTGTGCCGCCATCACCTAAAAAGTGTTTAACAGTACTAATAACGCGTTTATCACTTAAAAAATCGCCATCGGCCTTGCCCTGTAAACCATTTACAATTGCAGCTGAATAATCGCGTACAATGCGAGGGTCTTCTGAATAACCTTCATAGGTTCTGCCCCAGCGGTCGTCGCGCACAACAGCCACTGTAGGTGCAAATACCCAATCTATACCCGTTGCCATTACTTCAACCGCAGTGATAGCTGCTATTTGCTCAATCAATGCAGGGTTATTTGCCGCACCTAAACCAATATTATGCGGAAATAAAGTCGCGCCGATTACATTATTGTGACCATGCACCGCATCGGTACCCCACATTGTGGGTATTTTACTGCCATCGATAGAATCATCTACCGACGCCTGATAAAAATCTTCAGCCAATTTTACCCAATCCATGGGGGTTGCGTGTTTATCACCATTAGGAAACGCTCCTCCCCCGTTTAGGTATGAGCCAAAGCCATATTTGCGCATGTCTTCAACGGTAATATCGCGAATTTCTGGTTGAATCATTTGAGCTACTTTTTGCTCAAGCGTCATTGTTTTTAAATAATCTGCTATTTTGGCTTCAATTTGTGGGTCTTGTTTTACGGCAATATTAAGTTTTGGCCAAATTTGCGCTGTTTTAGACACCCCATTATTCGCCTCAGGAGTTGTTGTCGCGTCATTTGAACAAGCCGATAAAATGCCTACTGATGCAATTAATGAGGCACGTGCTATTTTGTTAAGTGAAAAAGGGGTTTTCATTATAGAGTCTCCTGAACTTGAACTGGTTTGCTTCCGCTTAAACCATAAAACGCGATAAATAAGTAACAAAAAATTGGTAAAACATACGAAAGCTGAACACCCACATTATCAGCAAGCGCACCTTGTAAAAGTGGCACAATTGCCCCCCCTACAATCGCCAAACACAATATGCCAGAGCCTTGCGCGGTGTGCTTTCCAAGCCCATTTAGCGCTAAACTAAAAATAGTAGGGAACATAATAGAATTAAATAATCCAACCAGTAGGATTGACCACATTGCTAATTGACCCGACGTGCTCATGGCTATAACCACTAAAATAATAGCCATAGTTGCGTTAAAGCCAAGTACTTTGCCAGCAGGTAATTTTTGCATTACCGCTGCACCAATGAATCGCCCTACCATAGCACCACCAAAATAATAGGTGATGTAATGAGCAGCCACATGTTCTTTTAAACCGGCAATATTTTCTTGCGCTAAAAAGCTGACTAAAAAACTGCCAATGGCAACTTCTGCACCTACATACATAAAAATACCCACAGCACCGAGTGTAAGATGGCGGTATTGCCATGCACTGCCCTCTATTGTCTCTGACTTTTGTGCGGCTTCTTTTTGCTCACTCATTATGTCTGGCAATTTAAGCCATGCAAAAATACCGGCTAGTAAAATAAGCATGCCAGCTAATAGTAAATAAGGAAGTTGTACTGATTCTGCGTTTTGTGCCGGTGTTAAAAACGCTTCAGAGGCAGAGTCAAGAATCAAAAATGCACCAAATGTAGGGGCAACCGTAGTGCCTAGCGCATTAAATGCTTGCGTTAAGGTAAGGCGAGAAGAGGCTGTTTGAGGGGCGCCAAGTAAACTTACATAAGGGTTAGCCGAAACCTGCAACAGGGTAATACCGCTTGCCAGAACAAACAAAGCAAACAAAAATACCGGGTAATTATGTAGTGCCGCGGCTGGGTAAAAAAGCACACAACCCAATGCAGCTATAAGTAACCCCGCTACAATGCCTTTTTTGTAACCTAATTTTTTAA
Organism: Pseudoalteromonas sp. P1-25; assembly: GCF_001401805.1. Lineage (GTDB taxonomy): Bacteria > Pseudomonadota > Gammaproteobacteria > Enterobacterales > Alteromonadaceae > Pseudoalteromonas. Next base: position 13,722 of record NZ_LKDW01000035.1, on the reverse strand, counting down.
CTATGTGGCCGCTTGGCAATGACATTAAAAAATAAGCCCCAAAAAAACAAAACTGAACCAGCATTGCTTGGACATAAGTTAAGTTAAACACCGCTTTTAAATGCGGAATTAAAATATCGTTTAAGCAGGTGATAAATCCCCACATAAAAAATAAAGTCGTTAAAGACGTTAATGCAAAACCATAGTTTTTATCTGGGTAGCTTTGCGATTGTGTGTGTGTCGTCAGTGGTGCTGAACTGGCCATAGGCTCTCCGCAATTTATTATTATAAATTAGGGCGTGTTGTTCTTTGCGGATTGAAATTTGTTCAATCTAGGGGAGATTAAATCGCGGCGCGAGGTTTGTAACCTAGCGGGCTAAGTAAAAACCAAGCAACAAAGAGTTAATCGTCCCTAGAAAGAACCCGAAGGGCAACGCATGTTTGGCATTTATGCTGCGTTATCGCCTATTTATGGGGAATAACCACACTTCATAGGCTCTGCCTTGCCTAAAACCAAACATACAGCTGCAAATTCAACCATCAAAGATTAATACGCCCTAATACAAAAGTCGTTATTAAAAATTGCCGTGTAACCCAGCAACATTAAAGAGTTGACCTTCGTATCAATTAACACTAATCTAAAAATGTAAGCGCTTTCACGTGTAATTAAATACGAACCTGTAACATATTTCAACAAGTTTTATTTTTTTATAAACGCGCCCTTACGCTTCATCGCATTAAATACAGTGGCTATTTATGCATTTAAGGTTTAAAAAGGTTTGTTACTAATGACAAAATTATCGTTACCATCTCATTCACCTCTATTAACAAAAAACTTTGTTTATGGTGTGGCTACGGCATCATTTCAAATTGAAGGTGGAATTGAACATCGCCTGCCCTGTATATGGGATACCTTTTGCGATACACCAAACAAAATAGCCGACAACTCAAATGGACATGTTGCCTGCGATCATTACAACCAGTGGCATAACGATATTGAATTAATAGACTCTCTCGGTGTTGATGCTTATAGACTTTCTATATCTTGGCCGCGAGTAATGACCTTATCGGGAGAACTAAATCCTGAGGGCGTAAAGTTTTATACTAATATTCTTGATGAGCTTAATAAGCGCAACATTAAAGCGTTTGTAACGCTATATCACTGGGATTTACCCCAACATTTAGAAGATAAAGGCGGCTGGTTAAATCGCGATACCGCTTATGAATTTGCTCGGTATGTAAAGCTTATTAGCCAAGCATTTGGCGAACGGGTATTTTCGTACGCGACCCTAAATGAGCCATTTTGCAGTGCATTTTTAGGCTACGAAGTAGGCATACATGCCCCAGGTTTAATAGGCAAACAATATGGTAAAAAAGCAGCGCACCATTTATTACTTGCCCATGGCTTGGCAATGGATGTGCTAAAGCACACCTCCCCTAATACTCAAAATGGTATTGTGCTTAATTTTACACCTTGTTATCCATTAACACAGTCACCAGAAGACATTAACGCCGCTTCCTACGCCGATGATTATTTAAATCAATGGTATATGAAACCAATAATGGACGGCCAATACCCCGATATTATAAAGCAGCTTCCCAGCAATCAGCAGCCTGAAATCCACCCAGGCGACATGGATATAATTTCACAATCTATAGATTACTTGGGCATTAACTTTTATACGCGACAAGTATACAAAGCACACCCGAGCGAAATATACGAGCCACTTGCTCCACAAGGGCCGTTAACCGATATGGGCTGGGAAATTTACCCGCAGTCGTTTACCGATCTACTTGTAACACTTAATAATACCTATACCTTACCGCCTGTTTATATTACCGAGAACGGCGCAGCGATGCCCGACACCATTAAAAATGGCGAGGTAAATGATGCAGATCGCGTAAACTATTACAACAGCCACTTAAATGCGGTGCATAATGCCACAGTGCAAGGTGTTAATATTATTGGTTACTTTGCGTGGAGCTTAATGGATAATTTTGAATGGGCAGAAGGCTATTTAAAACGCTTTGGCATTGTTTACGTTGATTATAAAACTCAGCAACGTACTATAAAAGCCAGTGGCCAAGCTTATAAACACTTGATACAAAGCCGTAAGTAACCAATGAAGTCTATTCGATTAATCGCATAAATAAAAATCAAAAAGCGAGAACCTAACATCATGATAAGTGTAAAAGAAAAAATAGCCTATGGCCTTGGTGATACGGCAAGCAATATTATTTTTCAAACAGTTATGATGTTTTTAATGCTTTACTACACCGATGTAGTAGGGCTTTCTCCTGCTGTGGTAGGCACCCTATTTTTAGTGGTTAGGTTATTTGATGCCATCACTGACCCAGTTATGGGTAATTTAGCCGATAAAACTCAGTCTCGCTTTGGCCATTTTAGGCCCTATTTATTATGGCTTGCCCTGCCCTTTGCGCTTATTAGTATTTTAGCGTTTACCACACCAGAGCTTGAAGGCACCGATAAAATTATTTACGCCTTTACTACCTACACCTTGCTTATGGTGGCGTATACCGCCATAAATATTCCTTACTGTGCATTAGGCGGCGTGCTCACAAGCGATGTAAAAGAACGTGTTAGCGTGCAATCGTATCGATTTGTATTTGGTATGTTAGGCGGCGTTATTGTTGCGGGCTGTACCATGCCAATGGTTGAATATTTTGGCCAAGGCGATACTGCCAAAGGGTATCAATACACTATGACAGCAATGAGCTTGCTTGGCTTAGTGTTATTTTTACTGTGTTTTTTTGGTACAAAAGAGCGTATAGAGCAACCGCCAGAGCAAAACCTCTCGTTGTTCAAAAGTTTAAAAACCTTAGTTAAAAACGATCAATGGCGAGTCCTGTGCGCTGCCGCGCTTTTTTTACTTACGGGCCAAGTAATACGTCTAACCTTAGGGGTTTATTACGTTAAATACTATTTAGGGCAAGAAGATTTAATTACCTCCTTTATGACCCTAGGGGTGGTTGGCAGTATGATTGGGTGTGCTTTTGCTCAGCCGTTGGCTAAGCGGTTTTGTAAAATAAAAGCTTATATTAGTTTGCAGTTAATCGCTGCGAGCATATGTAGTGCGAGCTATTTTATCTCCCCAGATAACATTACCTTGGCATTTACCGCTTTTATTTTATGGAAGTTTTTTTTAGATATGGCGACCCCGCTACTATGGGCAAAAATGGCTGACACCATAGACTACGGGCATCACAAAACTGGGGTAAGAATTACCGGCCTTGTGTATTCGGGCGTTATATTTTTTATAAAAATGGGAGTGGCATTAGGCGGTGCAATTGCAGGCTGGCTGCTGGCTTTTTATAATTACCAAGCGCAAACAATGCAGAGCTTTGATACGCAACAGGGTATTTTATTGTCGTTCACTATTATACCTGCGTTTGGCTCTTTGTTTGTTGCATTTATTATGCGTAAATACACGCTCAATAATGCACAGTTGGCCTCTATACAGGCCTCGCTAAAAACTAGTGCTAGTTAACATTTGATGGGTACGGTATTATTTGCCCGCCAAAATAAAGGATATAAGTGAGTTAACAATAACATGGCCACAATTTATGAAGTGTCAGAACTTGCTGGCGTATCGTTAGCGACTGTGTCACGGGTAATGAATAAAAATACACGAGTCAGTGAAAAAACCACTAAAAAAGTACTCGATGCTATGCAGCAGTTAGGCTATAAACCTAACTCTATTGCGCAATCGCTTGCCTCAAACAGAACCAACAGCGTGGGTATATTGGTCTCAGAGCTTCATGGTCCTTTCTTTGCTCAAATGATGGCGGGGATCGAATCAGCCCTACGCGCTGCCGGCAAGCACGTTATTATTACCACCGGCCACAGTGAAGACGATAAAGAAAAAAACGGCATTGAATTTTTAATTAGCCGAAAATGCGATGCACTCATTTTACATGTAGAGTCAGTCAGTGATGATTACCTAGTTGAGCTTAGTAAAGGCAAAACCCCTATTTACCTAATTAACCGTTACGTACACTCACTTGAAAGTAACTGCATTAGCCTAGATAACGAACTTGGCGGTTACTTAGCCAGTAAATCTATTGTTGAGCAGGGCCATACAAATATTGCCTATATTGCTGGGCCACAGGTCAAGGCCGATGCCAGAAACCGTTTAAAAGGGCATAAAAAAGCACTGCGCGAAAACAATATCCCCTTTAATGAGGCGCTATTTTACGAAGGCGATTTTAACGAAATTGGCGGCAGCAAAGGCCTTGAAAAACTGCTCAATACACGTATTCCGTTTAGTGCTTTGGTGTGTGCTAATGATGAAATGGCATCAGGCGCAATGAAATACGCCCGTGAGCACGGCTTTAATTTACCAGAGGATTTATCGGTTATAGGCTTTGATAACGTTATATTTGCCAACTACCTTTACCCTACGCTAACTACCATAGATAACCCAGTGGAAGAAATGGGTGAAATGGCTGCTAAAATGGTGCTACAAGATGTGTATCAGCATAAAAACTTACACATAAACCGCGTGTTTGAACCCACCCTTATAAAACGTGACTCAACCCAACCACTGCCAAAATAACGCATAAAAAACGGCGCTATTTAAGCGCCGTTTTTATTAACCCCCAGTAATACCAATCTGCAATAATACTTAATCATTTAATTATGCGGATTGGTATAACTTATTTTGCTATCCACGGGGTTACTTTGACTACATTTTCTACATTGCCGAGCAGATTTACGTCACCTTCCCAGTTATCTTGTACTGCAAAGTAACATACTGATTTTTCGCATTGTATATGTGGATTATTAAAAGCCACAGGCTCTTTAAACGTGACAGCAACGCCTTTTTGCTCAGGTAATAAAAACCACATGAGCTTACTAACAAAAAAGCCCGACAAATCAGTTAAAAGCTCATCTAACTCGTTATTAATTGTGTACAACGAATCTTTAGTTAAGTTTAACCCTTCAAACTCACTGGCCTCAATTTGTAGTTTTAACTGGCAATCGTGATCAGGGTTTTGTGGTTCAACAACAATAACGGCTTTATCCGTATCGAGCTGCTTATCAAACGGTAAAAGTAACTGCGCTTTATCAGTAAAATTAAGCGGGTATTCGTTATTTTCAGTTAAAATTGTGCCGCTTTTAATGGCACATGCTTCGTTTGTAGCAATATCGCTAATGTAAAAGTTAACCCGTGCATACTGAAAGTCGCCCTTGTTTACCACTTTTAATCTATCGTAAAAGCCATCGTACGACATAACAAACTCTTTAGCATTAACGGTACTGGCCGCCAGGCTCAGTAAAATGAGTAATGCATTAGTATTAATAAGTCGTTTTTTATTCATCAAAGTAAGCTCTGTTTTGGTTAATCATAGTATTTAACTCTTCTATGTAGGCCTCGCCGCGTTCTGAATACGACATTAAACCATGCGTTAGTGCTGTAGCCGCTATGGGTTTTTGTTGCCGGCGTAAATCTTCACGTATCAGGCGTAACTCTTTGTAGGCATTATGCGTGTTAATATTTCTAAAATACGAGCTAACTGCCGCGCGTACCGACTTAAATGCAGCCACTTCGTGCGCAGCACCAGTATTGCGGCGTCTTGGCACCATACCGCACCCTTTTGAGTAGCACCATTGGCCGAAAAAGTTAAGTCCAATGCGTGCAAAGCGCGATGTACCCCACGCCGACTCATTCGCCGCTTGCATTAGCGCAAGCTCTTTAGGAATAATATCAACACGGCGCAGCGCTTGCGTTAAAATTAGGGTGTTTAGCGTTTCAGGCAAGCCATAGGCTTTTAAAATATTAACGATGTCGCGCTGTTGTTTTTTCTCAAGCGGTTCGTTGTATTCAAGCATCATCAGCGCAATTTCTAACTTAGCACGTTGCTGTAATATTTTTTTATTTTCAGCCTCAACATGTGGGCGAATAAAATCAAAAAATGCCTGTTTTTTCTCTTTCACATCAGCAAATTCAGAAAACTTAGGTAAGGTAACATTGTGCAGGGGTTTTTCTTTTTTTTGCACCTTTTTAGGTTGTTCATCTGTGGTCTGTTCTTCAACCTCATGCTCATTACTTTGCATAAATGGGTATGCAAGCGCCCATAAAAAAAATACGCTTAGTAACAGCTTTAAAATGGTTTTTAGCATGTACTCTCTCAATCTAACTACAAATTATGCGTGGCAAAAACACACGCATATGAACACCCATTATACCTAAGCCACTATATAAACGCGAATAACCTGCTTCGTTCATTCGCAATTTATAAGCACAAAGGTATACTGAGCGAGTAGCCAATTATGATCATTAAACGCGCTATAATTAAAATAACCTCTTGTTTGATAACGTTTTAGGTAAGGCAGTATGGATAAGCAATGGCAACAACGAATAATAGAGCAAGCAAAACACCGCCCTAACGATAATCGCTCACCTTGGCAAGTAGACCGCTCTCGAATAATACATGCTGCAGCATTTAGGCGTTTACAAGCAAAAACCCAAATTATGGGAATAGGCTTAAACGATTTTTATCGTACACGCCTAACCCACTCGTTAGAAGTCTCGCAAATTGGTACTGGCATATTACGGCATTTAAAAGCACAGCACAGCGACTTTACACACTTTCCTTCTACTGGTTTATTAGAAACCTTATGTTTAGCGCACGATATAGGCCACCCCCCGTTTGGCCATGGCGGCGAAATAGCCTTAAATTACATGATGCGTGAGCACGGAGGGTTTGAAGGAAATGCACAAACACTACGTATAGTCGCTAAACTTGAGCCATACTCTGATGGCCACGGCATGAACCTAACCCGCCGCACCTTGCTAGGATTTATAAAATACCCTGCCTATATAAATGATTTATGGCACACAATTCCTGATGTAAATAGCGCACGCTCATTTATAAAAGCAGATGATTGGCGCCCCGCTAAAGGCTTATACCACGATGACGCGCAAATATTTGAGTGGATCATTGCCCCTTTAAGCAACAACGATAAGGCCCTATTAACAAGCCATACGCCAGTAGATCAGTACCGAGCAAAAACCCGTTATAAATCGTTAGATAGCGCCATAATGGAACATGCCGATGACATAGCATATGCAGTGCACGACCTAGAAGATGCCATAGCTACTAAAGTGCTCACATTAGATGATTGGCAAACACATGCATTACCCCACTTAAACGCACTTAATTACGATTGGTTAAACACTAAATTAGACTCGCTCACCCAACGCTTGTTTTCAAAAAACGATTTTGAACGTAAAGACGCCATAGGCGAGCTGGTCAATATGTTTATTATTCATATTCATTTAGATGTGCAGCATGGTGATTTTGAATGCCCTATTTTAAAGTACACCGCAAAGCTGGACCCGCAGTACGAGCGCGTTTTGCAAATATTAAAGCATTTTGTATTTAAGCGCTTAATACGTGACCCCGAAATGCAGCAGATAGAGTTTAAAGGTCAAAACTTACTAATTGAGTTATTTACCGCTTTTGCCAGCGACCCACTGCGTTTATTACCCGAAACAACACAAGCACTGTATCTAGACGCTGAAAAACAAAACCAAGGGATGCGCATAATATGCGATTACCTAAGCGGCATGAGTGACGAATACGCTTATAAAACGTACCAAAGGCTGTTTTCGCCAGTTCAATAAATTTAACTACGTGCATTGGTGTGTATTGCGCTTTCTTACTCAAAATTTACCTGCAAAGATTATTAAACCTTTGTATATTTATTAAACTATAAAAATAAGAGCATGGATTATGAACACACCACACACTTTTAACTCCTTTAAAGCGTTTTACCCCTACTACCTAAAAGAGCACCGTAATGTAACCTGCCGACGCCTACATTTTATAGGCAGCACTTTAGTGCTTGTAGTTATTACTATTGCCTTAATTAAACAACAATATAGCTTGCTGTGGCTATTACCGATTATTGGGTATGGATTTGCGTGGGTTGGGCATTTCTTCTTTGAAAAAAACCGCCCTGCTACATTTAAGCACCCATTTTATAGCTTATGGGGAGATTGGGTTATGTTTAAAGATATACTTATCGGTAAAATAAAATTTTAATTTTTATATTATTTTCTTATAAAAATCATTCGTAACCTTTTTAAACGCTATACAACTTGTTCTCAGGTACAGAGCTGCGTCGCTTTGAAGTAAGCACCCCGCGCAATAAATACAATTTAAGCGCTACTTGGACCCATGATGCGCTGCGTACCACACTAAGAACTACGCGTTACGGTGAAACCCAAGACCCATCATCAACGCCTGAGCTAAACGAGGTATTAAAACCTAAGTGGATCACTGATTTAGATGTAGCTTATGCCACTACCGATAACCTAACGCTTAGTTTAGGTGCCAATAACATTTTTGATGTATACCCAGATCCAACCCGCGAAAATGTAGAAGAAGTCTCTACTTTTTCTCGCTTGTTCGCATATTCAAGCTTTTCGCCCTACGGATTTAATGGCCGTTACGTGTACGGCAAAATAGAAATGAAGTTTTAAGCGCTAAACATTTCAAAAATTACTCAAAAACACAAAAGCCACCTAGTCGGTGGCTTTTTACTGCGAACTGCTCAAATCAATTAGATTTTAGTTAACCAGCCGTGTTTGTCTTCACTTTTACCCCATTGAATATCGTTCAATGCTTGGCGTAATCGCGCTGTTGTAGGGCCTGGCTCGCCACTGCCTACTTTGTATTCTTTATCGTTATGAATAAACGTGCCTACCGGCGTTAACACCGCAGCAGTGCCTGAAAGTGCAGCTTCTGTGCCTGGCTTTGCAGCACGCTCTAAAAGCTCGGTAACGCTAAAGTTACGCTCGCTTACTGTCATGCCTAAGTCTTTTGCAATGGTTAAAATGCTATTGCGCGTTACGCCATGTAAAAACGTGCTATCAAGCGCTTTGGTAATAATTTCGTTACCATCAATAAGAATAAAGTTAGCTGCACCTGTTTCTTGTACGTCGCCACCTGGGCAAAACAAGATTTGATCGGCTTGGTATTTTTCGCGCGCTGCGCTAATTGGTGCAAGTGCACTGGCGTAGTTACCACCACTTTTTACCATGCCCATGTGCGGGGCACAGCGCATGCCATCTTCTTCAAGTAAAACACGCAGTGCAGTAGCGCCGCCTGTAAAGTAATCGCCAACTGGCGATAAAAGTGTATATAACAACGAGCTCATTGACGGCGCCGCCGCTTTACCAATGGCAGCCTCTGTTCCTATGTGAGTTGGGCGAATGTACATAGAGCCTGGTGGTAATGGCGTTTCATCAGCATATTCTTTAACAATTTTGATAATCATGTCTTTTAGCATTTGCCCATCAAAGCTTGGTAGGCTTAATAACGCAGAGCTTTGCTGCATACGCGCAATGTTTGCATCTATTCTAAAAATATAAATAGAGCCATCTTCGTGGCGAAACGCTTTTAAGCCTTCAAAACACGTACTTGAATAATGAAGAACGTGCGCACCCGCATGAAGTTCAAGTTTATCGGAAGGGACGATTGAGCTTTCGCTCCATTGGTTATCTGAAAAACGAGCTTGAATCATCTGCGGCATAAACACAGTACCGAATGCGGCCATTTTAATCTCTCTTGTGTGGTCTATTTTTCTCCATTGTATGACAATCATGCATCGTTTAACCATAGCAAAACTGAGGCTTTTTTAATTATCAAAAAGAATTTTTTGCAACTACTGTTTATAAATTAGCCACATTGCTAAGCACATACAAAAAAGCCGATTAATGCATCTTCATTAATCGGCTTTTTAAAGGCACATTATTTATTTAAACGAGTACCTAATAATACGTTTTAATACCGAGCCGTACTGTTTAAAAAAACCACCTGTATGATAATCAATACCGTGCTTTTGCATAACGGCTTGCACTTGCGGGGCTACCTCTTGATAGCGAGAGGACGGCATATCAGGAAATAAGTGATGCTCAATTTGGCAGCTTAAATGCCCAGTTAAAACATGAAACCAATGCGGGCCTTTGATATTTGATGAGCCTAACACTTGGCGATAGTACCACTGCCCTTGCGTTTCGTTTATGCAGTCTTCTTGTTTAAAGGTTTCGGTGTCCTCAGTAAAGTGGCCACAAAAAATAATGGTTGAGGTCCATAAATTACGGATTAAATTTGCCAGTAAGTTGCCTGCTAATACCCATAAAAACAAAGGCCCTGCCAATAAAGGAAATATCACATAATCTTTTATTAATTGGCGCGCGCCTTTACTAAAAAAACGCTGTTTTAGGGTAGAATGCGATACACCCCCTTCGCGGTTTTCTTTCTTTTTACCTATAAACACACGCTCTGCAGCCAGCTCGTGGTACGACACCCCCCACTGAAACAGCACACTTAAATTAATATACGTAATAAACTGCCACACATTTTTTAACCGCCATTTAAAATCATTGCTTAAACGCAATAAGCCATAACCAAAGTCGCGGTCTTTACCAATAATATTAGTGTAGGTGTGGTGCTCAAAGTTATGAACGCGATGCCAACTTTGGCCATCGCATGCAATATCCCATTCGTAGTTTTGCGAGTTAAGCTGCTTGTCGTTCATCCAATCGTATTGGCCGTGCATAACGTTGTGGCCAATTTCCATATTGTCCAAAATTTTTGCAACCGCTAATAGCAGCACACCTACAACCCATAAAATTGGCTGAATAAAGCCCAGCATAAGTAAAATACGCCCACTCCACTCACATAGCCGCTGCTTTTTAACAACCGAGCGAATATAGTTTGCATCTTGTTGCCCTACTTTGCTTAGTGTATTCATTTTTATGCTATCTAAATCGTGGGCTAACTGATCAAAGTTTATGTTTTTCATAGCTGTAACTCCAAATCGCTAACAGGTTGACTAACACACAGTTGAATTAACTGCTCGCCACTATCACTCAGCTCGCCAGTTTTTAAATTACGCACCACGCCTGACTTTTTAATGCACTGGCACTGGTGGCAAATACCAATGCCACACCCGCGTTTAACTGGTAGTTGTTTTGCCTCAAACTGTACTAACAAAGGGTTGTTAGCATTGACGAGATGAGCGGTGCTATTAATATGTACGTTAAATAGGCTGTCGTCATTTTGGCTTGGCAGTGTTAAACCAAATGCCTCTTGGTAATAATTTAAATGGTGCTTTTTAGCAAAATCACTCACCGTTTTCATAAAGTTTGCTGGCCCACAGCAGTAAATATCTGGGTTTTCCCACACATTTACATGGCGTGTAATGTCACCTGATTGCTCGCGAGTGAGCAATAAAAATGAAAAATGTGAAAACTGATTTGCTAATGCACTTAGCTCATCTACACATTGGTGTGCTGCGGCTTTGGCATAATAAATTAACAATACTTTTTGTGTTGTATGTTTTAAATGCTCACTAATCATGGCAAGCATAGGTGTAATACCCGAGCCGCCTGCTATAAACGTTGTATTGTTTTGGGAATTTTTATAAACAAAGTCGCCACTAGGCGCTGAAATATTGCACCACTCACCGACTCGTAAAGCACTGCTTAAAAGGCTTGTAAATCGCCCTTGCTGATTAGTTTTAATTAATAAACGCACTAACCCCGTTTTTTTAAATTGCTCAGGGCTTGAGGCAACCGTAAACACACGTGTTAATAAACGCCCATTTATTTCTACCGTTAAACTAATATGTTGGCCAGCAATGTGTGCCTGCCAGTGCTGAGTAGGCTTTAAGGTAATACTTAAAAAGTCACCATTGTACTGCGTTAACTCTTCAATTTTTGCTCTATAAAGACCAGCACGCCACGCAGGCTTAACCATTTGCATAATGGGCTCAATATAGCCTGCAAAGCTTTGATGGTGTAAAAACCACTTCGAAAATTGGTCTAATACTTTAGTAATCATCACTATTAATCTCTTGGATATTAAATATTGAATTTGAACTTACATGTGTACGCTCAAACTTCAGCGCACAAGTGTACGCCCAAAAAAATTAATTTCAATAGTATTAGAGTAAATAGTCAGTTTTTTAGTGTAATTTATATGCAAAGCTTAAATTTAAAGTGCAGTACTAAAGCCTTAATAAAGGTGCAACAAGTAGCTGTTTTAAATACTAAAGGTAGCTATGTAGCACTGCAGATAAACTCTTGTTGATTGAAATATATATAGTTTTTATTAAATTGCCACATTTAGCAAAATCAGCAGTAGCATGCTAATGTAGGCATTACTTGCTTACTTATTAAACAGGACAAAACTGTGTTTTTCCCTATAAAATCGATTGCTAAAACAGTATCAACGGCGTTAATAGCTGCATTGATTTCAATGCCAGTGGCGGCTGTTGATTACAAAACCCTTGATGTGTTACCGCTCAATGTAAAAGCCGTCAGTGTGGCTAAAGGAGTAACTATCCCCTGGGCTATTGAGCCGCTAAGTAATGGTGATTTACTTATAACCGAGCGAAGCGGCACACTTTATTTGCTGCCTAAAAAATCATCAACTTTAACTAAGCTCTCGGGTTTGCCACAAATTGATGCTAACGGGCAAGGCGGTTTACTCGATTTAGCCCTACATAGCCGACCAGACAATAATCAATGGCTTTACATAACTTACTCAAGTACCCAAGGCGCTAAAAGTGGCAGTAATACAGCCCTAATGCGCGCCAAGCTGAGTGACGATCGCACTGAGCTTTTAAACACACAATTACTTTATAAAGGTGAGCATAACAGCACAAAAGGCCAGCACTACGGCAGCCGTATTGTGTTTGATAACCAAGGCTATGTTTACTTTTCTATTGGCGATCGCGGCGCGCGCGATAAAAACCCGCAAGACTTAACCCGTGATGGCGGTAAAATTTATCGCTTACACACTGATGGCCGTATTCCTAAAGATAACCCGTTTGTAAATCAAAAAAGCGCTAAACCCGCTATTTGGTCATACGGACACCGTAACCCGCAAGGTATGTGGTTTGATACAACAACACAAACGTTATGGTCTCATGAGCACGGCCCACGCGGCGGCGATGAGCTAAACATAATTAAAGCGGGCGCTAATTATGGCTGGCCGGTGGTTAGTTATGGAGTTAATTACAGCGGTACGTCGTTTACCGACATACAAGAAAAAGACGGCATGCAATCGCCCGTACTGCATTGGACCCCCTCCATCGCCCCTTCTGACATGTTATTGGTTAGCAGCGATAAGTACCCGCAATTAAAAGGCAAGCTTTTGCTATCGTCTATGAAGTTTTCGTTTTTAAGTGCACTGGAAATATCTAACAAAGGTGTTTCAAAGCAATATAAAATTTTAGAAGGAATAGGCCGCGTTCGCAGCTTAGCACAAGGCAGTGATGGCTATATTTACTTAGGCATTGATGGACAAGGAATTAAACGCCTTGAGCCTGACCTATAAAACCGTTTGTAACCGCAGCATAGCAAATAATGCGTTTACCTTGTTTTTATTAACAAGGTAAACGCCCTACGGCTAAAAGAACTATTTAGCTTTTTGTAGCGTATGGTAATGCTAGGGCGTGTTGATCTCTGATGGTTGAATTTGCAGCAGTATGTTTGGTTTTTAGGCAAGGCAGAGCCTATGAAGTTTGGTTACTCCCCATAAATAGGCGATAACGCAGCATAAATGCCAAACATGCGCTGCCCTTCGGGTTCTGCCTAGGGGCGATAAACTATTTGTTGCCTACATGGATGTAGGTAAGGGGCGTGAGCAGGACGCGGAAGCTTTACTCGGTTTTTACTTATTCTTACATGGATGTAAGTC
>NZ_LKDW01000034.1 GCF_001401805.1 Pseudoalteromonas sp. P1-25 | reverse complement strand
TGAAAGTGGGCGCATAGCTCAGCTGGATAGAGTACCTGGCTACGAACCAGGCGGTCGGAGGTTCGAATCCTCCTGCGCCCACCACTTTCTATTACTACTTAAGTTAATAGAAAAGAAGCCGACATTAAGTCGGTTTTTTTGTGCCTGAATTTTGAGAAAGCTTTCAGCTATCAGCTATCAGTTAAGCCAAGCAAACACCCCTGCTAAAAATTTCAGCGTAGACGTAGAGCTTGCTCACGTTAGAAGCGCAGCGCCTCTTAACCTCTTTGTGAATCATTAGTCTTAAAAAGTAACAGCACAAAGAGAAGTAAAAGAGGAATAAATGAGAAGCCTAAAACCATTCACTGCTCTTTAACTTAAGCTGTGGTATTTTAAACGCCTAGTTTAAAAGGATCTTGCTGTATGTTTAAAGCCGTATTTATCACCTTTGTATTTCTATTTAGCAGCTTATTTAATGTGAGCGCAAAGCAAAGCGAAGCGCAAAATTCCCCCGTTGTTGGCGCTGCTCAATACAAAAATTATTTACCACAATTAAAAAATAAACGTGTTGGGCTTGTGGTAAACCAAACATCACTTGTTGCTAACACCCATTTAGTCGATGCTTTACTCACTAAAAATATAAACATAACTAAAATTTTTGCACCTGAGCATGGCTTTAGGGGCGATCACGATGCCGGTGCCCATGTTAAAAATGCAGTTGATAGCAAAACCGGTATCCCGCTTATTTCTATTTATGGCAAAAACAAAAAGCCAAGCGCCGAAGCCCTTAGCAATGTAGATGTTATTATTTTTGATATTCAAGATGTGGGCGTACGCTTTTATACCTACATAAGTTCTATGCATTACATGATGGAGGCCGCAGCAGAGCAAGGTACTAAATTTATTGTGCTTGATAGGCCAAACCCCAATATTGCCTACGTTGATGGGCCCATACTTGAGCACGAATTTAAATCGTTTGTAGGCATGCACCCAATCCCCGCGTTGCACGGTATGACCGTAGGCGAGCTTGCAAAAATGATCAAAGGCGAAAGCTGGATCAATAAAGCGGCTGATTTAAAGCTGACGGTGATCCCGGTTGATCATTACACGCGCTCAACATCCTATAGTTTACCTGTAAAACCCAGCCCTAACTTACCGAACGATCAATCAATTGCGCTTTACCCGTCGCTGTGCTTTTTTGAGGCAACGCCTATAAGTATTGGCAGAGGCACCGACTTTGCGTTTCAGGTAATTGGCTACTCGCCCGTTGCGCTTGGGGATTTTAGTTTTACACCGCGCTCTATTAAAGGCGCGGCAGCAAACCCTAAATTTAAAAATACCCCTGTAAAAGGGCTCGATTTACGCACAGCAAATACCCACGGGCTTAATTTAAGTTACTTAATAACGGCTTATAATCAATTATCTAAAAATAATATTACCTTTTTTGAACGCGCTGATTTTATGGATAAATTGGCCGGCACTAATAAACTACGTTTAGCTATTGAAGCAGGGCAATCAGAGGCACAAATAAAGCAAAGTTGGCAGCAAGGGCTTGCAGCATTTAAAAAGCAACGCGCGCCATATTTACTGTACAACTAAGGGTTATAAATGGCGTTAGTAATAAACACAACAACAAGCACCTATTTTAAAGCCACCTTATTAGCAATTACGGGTCTTTTACTTGCAGCGTGTAGTAGTAACAAGGCTAATAATTTTAAAGAAAGTGAGCTTAAACAAAGTAAATTAGTAACGCTTCCAAACGCCCAAGTTATTGCCACTTTTCCTGAGGCTAACCCAAGCAGCCGTGAATACGTAAATAACCGTGGCACATTTAAAGCGTACAAAGGGCGAGGGCAGTTATTAATTCAAAATAATAATGCAATAAGCGCCGATATTTTTATAAACAACCAAAAGCTTAATATTACCAACCAACTCGCCGAGAATACTTTATATGAGTATTCGCTCGCAAGGCGCACTCATAATGGGGTTAATACGTTTAAGGTTGAAAATATTAAACCTAAAGGCGCAAGCCTTACCTTACGCTTTGAGTTTCCTACATTAAATACCGCCGCGCAAAGTAATATAGACTTTAGCCAAGTAGATGCCCTTATTGAAAAAGACATACAAGCTGGTTTTCCGGGGGCGGTATTAGCCGTTGTTAAAAGTGGCGAACTCATAAAGCTTAGCGCTTATGGCGATGCCAAACAGTACCAACAAAGTGACTTAATGCTACTACGCCCAGAGCCAATGCAAACACACACCTTGTTTGATTTAGCATCTAATACCAAAATATTTGCCACTAACTTTGCCCTAATGAAACTAGTAAGCGAAGGGCTTTTAAATATAAACAAGCCCGTGCAAAGTTATTTACCCGAATATAAAGGCGATGGCCGCGAGCTGCGTACAGTTAAAGATTTACTCACACATACCGCGGGTTACCCGCCGGTGTTTGATTTTCATCGAAAAAGTACTAAAAATGGCGAGGCGTATTTTTCACAAAATAGCCAAACCACAAAGCAGCTGTTACTGACGCAAGTACCGCTGAGCAATAGATACCCCGCACAAGCCGTTTACTCCGATATTGATTACATGATTTTAGGCGTACTAGTTGAGCGTATAACCGGGCAACCACTTGATGACTACCTAGAGCAACACATTTACGCCCCACTAAAGCTAACCAATACGGTGTTTAACCCACTTAAAAAGGGCTTTAAACGTGCTGAATTTGCAGCCACCGAGCTTCGCGGTAACACCCGTGATGGGCGTATTGCTTTTGATAATATTCGCACCAATGTTTTGCAAGGCGAAGTACACGACGAGCGGGCATTTTATTCGTTTGATGGCGTAGCAGGGCATGCGGGTTTATTTAGTAATGCGCCCGATTTAGCGGTGCTTTGCCAAGTGCTATTAAACCAAGGTGGCTTTGGCAATACCCAGTTATTCAGCGCATCAACCTTAGCGCAGTTTTTAACGCCACAATTAAACAACGAAACCTACGGCCTAGGCTTTAGGCTTGCAGGTAACAACCAAGCCAGGCGTTGGCACTTTGGCCCTTACGCAAGCCCACAAGCGTATGGCCACACTGGTTGGACGGGCACAGTTACGGTTATTGATCCAACCTACGATTTAGCCATTATTTTATTGACCAATGCGCGCCATACACCAATAAAAGGCGGGCAAAAACACTACCAGTTTTTGGGCAAACAATATGAGACCGCGCAATATGGCTCGGTGGTATCGCTTATTTACGAAGCACTACTAAATCAATAAATTATCGTTTAGGTTAAAACGGCCTAAGTGCAGTGCCTTAAGTGATTTATTTGCAGGTGACTTAACTAAGCCAATCCATTAAGCTAAGCGGTTTACAAATTCAGGCCACATTTTTAAAACGGCCTGCAAAATAAGCGTTTCAACGTGAATAAGCGAACGCACTTCGCTATTAATAAAGGTTAATTTATGTCTTGGTATTCTATATTACCGCCGCTCATTGCTATCGCTATCGTATTTTGGCGCAAAGAAGTAATAATGGCACTTTTGGTGGCAGTGGCTTCATCAGAACTTTTACTCGCTATGCAAGGCGAGGGTAATACCTTATTTGCTACATTTTTAAATACCATTGAGCGCATAATATCGGTAGCCAGCTCGCCAGGTAACACCCGCATTTTAATATTTAGTATTATGATTGGTGCCTTACTGGCCTACATTCGCGAATCAGGTGGCGTAGCAGCCACCGTTAATATGCTAATGAACAAAGGCATTGCAAAAAGTAAGCGCCAAGTTGGTTTTTTAACCATGTTTACCGGCATCGCGGTATTTATAGAATCAAACCTAAGTGTATTAACCTCAGGTATTGTATCGCGCGGCTTGTTCGATAAATTTAAAATGAGCCGAGCGCGCCTTGCCTACATTATTGATAGCACCAGTGCGCCGGTATGTATTTTAATATTGCTTAACGGCTGGGGCGCATTTGTGCTGGGTTTACTGGGCAATTACGAGCTAAGCGAATCGGCTGTGTCTATTTTATGGGGTAGCGTAGGGTATAACTTTTACGCCATTATCACGCTAGTTATTGTGTTTTACACCATCGCGTTTGATAAAGTGCACGGCCCAATGAAAGACGCCGAGCAAAAGCTAGAGCTGCAAAAAACCGACCTAAAAGAAGAAGTAAAAGGCTCTAAAGCGCGCTTTATGCTAGTGCCACTGCTTACCCTAATTGTAAGCATGGTAGGCTTTATGTTTTACACTGGTAACGGTGTATTAGCAGAAGGTAGCGGCTCTAAATCGGTATTATACGCAACGGTGCTTGCCATTATTGTTGCCTACATTTTAATGATCAGCTCGCGCCAATTTACCCACCATCAATTAGTAGACACCGGCTTTAAAGGCATGGGCGAGCTATTACCATTGGTAAGCATTGTATTGCTTTCACTTACACTGGGCGCAAGCTTAAAAGAGCTAGGTACCGGCGTATTTGTCGCATCGCTAGTAGGCGATTACCTACCAATTTATTTAATTGTACCTGTGCTGTTTTTAACTGGCGCGGTTATGTCGTTTACTACGGGTACATCGTGGGGCACATTTGCCATACTCATCCCTATTGGCGTACCACTTATTCAAGAGCTTGGCTTACCGCCATCACTTGTAGTGGGTGCTATTTTGGGTGGTGGCATATTTGGCGATCACTGCTCGCCTATATCCGACACCAGCGCCGTATCGGCACTCGCCTCGGGTTGTGATTTACTCACCCACGTTAAAACACAGCTACCGTACGCATTATTTGGCGGCGCACTCACGTTTATAGCGTACTTAGTAACAAGCATAATTGTGTTATAAAAACGTATTGTAAATACTGAGTTTTAATTAATTATAAAATGCCTTAAAAGCCTGCAAATATGCAGGCTTTTTTAGGGCATAAAACAAGGATTGTTAAAATGAAAAATAAAGCTTTTGTCCTTTTTAGTTTTTTATTGTTTTTGAACTCATGCTTTTACCAAGAAAGTGAAACAGAGCAATCTAATAGGTTAGCAAAAACATATCAACTAGATATCCGAGCTGGCGATACTCGTTTATTTTTCCCTGAACAATTTTTAGGAGTTGGAGGCAACCCGCCTACACTTGAAATGCAAAGCACTTCTTTGAAGGATTCTTCAGAGTCACTTGATGGTATTGAAACCGCGTTGGAGGTTTATCCTAAAGGTTTTGTTTCCAAATTTATTAATGCTATTTATATTTCAGGGCCTATGCTTATGGAGGGGGCTGAAGCGGGGGGAACATATTCAAGAAATTCTATAATATTATCAAATATCTCAGATAAGAACGGTACTAACTTCAATTATGAAAATTCGTTACGGGGAGTTCATCACGAGCTTAGTTCTTTAATTTATTTACGCTCCCCTTTTGTTAATCTTGCATGGCAAGGTCTTTTGCCTGAAAGTTGGAGCCCTGCTTCCTCAAACTATGAGGCGTTAACGCAAGATAGAAGTATAGGGCCTGATTATGAAAATGGATTTTTATCTACCTACGGTAAAACTAATATTGAGAACGACTTTAATATTTTCGCCGAATTTGCTTTTTCTGAGCCTGAAAAGCTACGAGACCTTGCAGCTAAGTATCCAACTATAGCTAAAAAGCTGAGTTTATTTATTACTGCGTATACGCAGGTTTTTCCTGAATACCAGCAGGGCTTCGAAGAATATTTCACTAACACGGGTTTAAGTGATGTTGCCGTGGAACCTGGGAATGTAGAAATGACGATTCATTTAGACGTGAGTAGAGTTATGCCACAAACCAACAGATAACGTAATTTGGTGCTGGCCTTACGCTTATAGCGTACTTAGTAACGAGTATAATTGTTTTGTAGGTTAAGTAGAGCGTAGCGAACCCCAACAAAGTTAGTGAATTAAAAGCCTGCAAATCTGCAGGCTTTTTTATAGGTTTACTCTTGAACTTTGAGTTGTTTATTTCCATCAATATACAAGGTATCTCCATCCCAGCCTTGGTAAGTTCTAGGGTTCATATAATCTATAATGGCATTATCTTTTGGGAAGATACTCATTTTTCCTTTGTACGCTATATCTCCGGATACATAATATATTTCACCTAGATATTCATTTGCTTCTAAATTTTTATTCTTTTCTATTAAGACAAATACACCGCCGTCTAAACCACCGACCCAAAATGCTTTATCTGGTACTCGACTAGGCTTATTCGGTATCTCAGGCTCGCTTTGTTGCACATCGCAGGCAGGTACAAATATCAAGGTTAATAATAGGAATAGTATTTTTTTCATTTAAACTCTCCCAAGCCTTCAATCTTCAATGTTTTACTTTTTGGAGCGTAATTTAAATCAATATAAGCCTCTCTAAACTCACCTATATATGAATTTGGCCTAGGATCAAGCATCCACGGTGTTTCTAAACCAGCTTTTTCAACAACCTGTTTGACAAAATGAATACAACTATTTGTAGTTAGGTCATAAGGCTTACGTTTTGGGTTTGTATTTTGTGATTTTCTCAAAAGAGCGTAATCAAGCATCGTCTGATATTTATTTTCAACTTCGATCAAAACTCCATGCACGCGACCCGATTGACCAGATACTTTTGAAATAAAATCTAGAGGTTTTATCAACGAATTAATATCAACTTTTCCGTTGGTTATTTTTGCATCAGGAAGATTAGAAGCTTTGATCACGAGCCCAAGATTATGCGGTGGATCATATCTACCATACTCAAAGTACTTAGTTGTTCCAGTTCTACCATTAATAAACAACACCCCAGCATGACCAAGGTTTGATATCTTTTCCTTGTATTTTGGGATGGAAAAATTATCCCAATCTACCCAGGGCAATACATCTACATTTCTTTTCTGAACTTCAACTGTAATTTTATAATCAGGGAAAACTATAGGTATGACTATATCTTTGTCCATGCTTTATATCCTTTTTGAGCTGTGACACTTTTATGTTTGACACGCAATTCACACTGCGCATTTGCTTGATGCGTTGAACCAAACTTTTATACATTTTATGAAGACTATTTCAGCGGCTCCATCCAGCGAACTTATATTTTACACATTTAACATTAAATATGTACCCATCTTCTCTAATTTATGACGAAAAGCCCACAAGATTTAAATCCATAGAGCTAGCTTTTGAATTTATCCTCTATTTAAGAGTTTGATTTATGACTAGGTTGCACTGAGTGTGATTAAAAGTGTTTTTCATTCAATTAATTTTGCAGAGATAAACTATTAGTTTAATTAAAATTTTATTCAAGTTTTTGTCGCACTGACCTTTACCTAGACTCTCCTAGCGTCACCCGAGTATCACGCTCAATCCTTCAAAACATAGTTGATATGAACGTAAGCGGCGAAGGTAGTCCATCCATGGCCTAATTTCGCCTTATCGCGCATTCATGCGCGATATTACTCATCAATTACTTATTGTCAGGACGTGATGACGGGGCAAGGTGTTAAGCGTTAGATTTTTTTGCTCTCAGTAAGATGCAAAAGCTGACTGTAGACATGTGATGAAATTAAAAAGTGTTTAAACTTTGAGGCATTAATTTCAGCCTTCTTTCAAATGATGTTAGCATGTAAAAAAATTTAATTATCTAACAGCCTATGGACAGTCAAGAATTAAATAAAGACCCATATATAAAACTTTTTTGGGTCACAGTTATAGTATCCATTTTTGCTTTTTTTACATTAAGCACTGTAGCTATAAGTTCAGTAAAAACATATGAAATTTGTTTTTCTTATCAGTGTTTAAATTTCTTTTTTTCTGAAGTAATGTTAGTTCCTCTGACATCCTTAGCTGCTGCACTTCCTATTTGTGCTATATTTTTAACTTTACATAAATCGCAGCAAACTAAAATTCAGATAGTCCAATCGTCAAATCAAAATAAAACAGCTAATTTTTTTATGCACAGGAAAGAGTTTGCTGAGTTGTGTAAAAAAATAGAAGAGAAGTACCCTGTAACTATAAATTGGCAGGAGATATACAACAAAATATTCTTCAATAATATTAACAATGACAAAGTAAACTTAAGTTATGATTCATCTCTATCAGACTATTTTTCTTTGGATGAAAATTGCTTAAAACTATTCGATAGCCTTTCAGAAATGAATGGTGAGGTTGATACTGGCGGTGCAATAGGTTTGCTTCATGAGCTAGATAGGATTGATAGTACTTCAGGTATAAAACTTCAGTTATCAGGCTCAGTCAAAAGATTTTTCTTAAAAGATGAAATGGCAGATATTGGGATTAAGCATTACATGCCATTGAAGTTAGTAAATGGTTCAATAACGCAGACTTGGGAGCTTTATTTCAACATTATGAAAGAGCTAGCTTTCTTTTCAGGTACTACATTCGATTATGAAAAACCTATTAATTCCTTAGGGCGTTACAATTATGTACTTTACCAAAAAGGAAGGATCGTTGAAAACGAAGGTGATTAAGCTTTAAGAAGTAATAGGAATGGTCTGAGAACCCCAGCTTTTTTTTTGACTTTCGCTTTAAAAAGGCTAGATAATCAAATAAAAAGTACTTCGATTTATCGATACATTTTTATGTTACACAAGATAAATGAAACTCGGACAAAACAAGGGATTATCCCCAACACATCTTAGCTCCAACCCCCGCATGCTTAAGCGCTATAATTTGCCCTTTACCGTTATGTGCCATAGCGAGCATATCACCGGTATTTATATTACTTTCTACCGCGTGCCTTCCCTTTAAATCACTTAAGAGCGACTGCTTAATTTGTACCAGTACTTCGTCATTACAGCTGGCTATGTACCAGTCGTTATCGACCTTTACGAGCGTGCCGTATTCTATGTGGCGTTGTTGGTGTAAGCGTAAGTTATTGGCGTGTTGAGTGTCGAGTGCATGTTTTTGCTCGGTAATAGCACTTGTATAACTGCCCGATGGGGTTATTTCGTGGGTTTTAATAATTGGGAAGTCGTGAATGTCTATAGTCTTAAATGAGCTGTTAAGCACGGTTTTTGGCGCGTGGTTAATACCATTGCTGCTATCAAACACAATAAATGCGAACACGCTCAGTGCACAGGCGAGGCTGGCAAGTTGTAGTGTAAAGCCGAACTTTTTAGGCTTTGTGTGCGTGGCTTTATTAAGTAACGCTTTTTGCTGCGAAGCAGTGAGTGTGGTGCGTGCTTTTCGCTCTTTGTAGTGTTGAGTGAGCTTTTGGTCAAACTGCTCATCAGGCTTGTTCATTGTTTGCTCCTAATAAACGTTTAAGGTTTTGTTTGGCATAGCGCAAGCGCGTTTTTACGCTTTCATGGTTGCTTTGGGTTATAAGCGCTATGTCGGTAAGGCTAAAGCCTTCTTGTTGCAAGGTAATGGCTTCGCGTTGTACAAAGCTTAGCTGTTTAAGTGCACTATCGAATGCTTGATAACTTATATTGCTAATGTGATTGCTTTGCTCATTTTGCTGCGCGGGTAGATGAGTGTTTTCGTCAAGCTCTACAAAGCGCTGCTGTTTGCGGTATTCGTCTATGAGTGTGTTGCGCGCGAGTTTAAATAACCAGGCTTTTGGCGTGGTTTGCGCTTGGTAAAGGTGGCGTTTTTCGATTACCTTTAGCCATATTTGTTGGCTTACGTCGTATGCTAAATGTGTATTAGATTGCGTTACTAGGTAGTGATATAAATCGTTACTGTATAAGGCAATAAGCTGCTCTAAGTGACGATTGTCGCCACTTTTTGCGTAGCTTGCCATGCAATCCTTGCTTGGCGTTTCAAATAACCATGACTTAATACTTAGTGGCATAGGCTCATCGCTTTTATTGTTGTAATTTAAAATCGAGCTGTACGGTTTGACCTGTTTGTAATTGTGCCACACCTTCAATTACTTTGGGGCGATATTTCCAGCGTTTAATGGCTCTTATTGCTTCGCGGTCAAAGGTGCGTTTTGGCTCTGCGTTAATCACTACTGGGTTTATTACTTCGCCGGTGGGCGAAATGCTAAAGCTAAGTTGTACCCAGCCTTCAATGCCATCGCGAGCAGCAGATGTTGGGTATTTAGGGTTTATGCGCACTATGGGCGTTGCATCCCCAGTAGGGCGGCTAATGGTGCTATTTATATCATCACCAAAGTCGTCAATAGTGACCGGCATTACTTCGTTTATAGCAATTACAGGGTCGCTCGAGGTATCTATTGGTGGTGCCTTAGGCGGTGTTTTTGGTACCGGCGGTGGCGGCTGTATTTTTGGTTTTTGATTTACTTGTGAATCCTCTGGGACTTGAAAAATCTCCACAATAATATCGCCGCCAGGTTTAATAGGTGCGCGCTGCTCGCCAGATATTAAATATTGCATAAACGCAAAAGCCGCAAAGGTCATTACTACACCGCCAATTACGGCGGTTGATGTTTTTATAAATGCTGAGTTATTAGGTACTTCAAGTGTGTGCATAAGCCGCTCCGAGTAAACTTATTTGGGTTATTTAAAAGCTATAACGGGGGGCAAATCAAAAAGGGGTTAAATAATTTTATAAAAATTGCGGGGTTTAGTTACAATAGCGTTTTGTATTCTTTTACTTATAAATTTTTAGGCTGTTATGCAACTCATACAAATAGATAAAGCACGTTACCGTAAGCATTTAAATCGGGTAATTGTAGGTTGTGCAGCGGGTTTAGCTGTTGGCAGCTTGGCGATATCGCAAACATTAATTGCGCTATTTCCTGATGAAAGCGGGAGCCATTTTCATTGGAATTTAACCGGTGTTGTTATAACTAGTTTGGCGATTGGCTGGCTGTTAAATAAATACCGTACCCATAGTTTTATGACCGAAGTAGTGTACGTGTGGGAGCTAAAACAATCGCTTAATAAAATAACCCGCAAAATGCCAAAACTAAAAGCAGCAGGGCGTGAAGGTAATGCCGATGCACTGTTAGCGATTCATTATAGTTATGCGGGCTCGCGGCTTTTATGGCAGCTTGACGATAACACCATCACCATGGACGAGTTAGCGATAAAACAAGCAGAGCTTGATAGTGTGGCAGCCAAGTATAACCTGACTTTAAATGCCGATGACTATAATGAGTCTATATTAAAACAGTTTTAAGCCTAGGGTGCTAAAGGAGCCTTTATGAAAAAAGTACTGATAGTGTGTTTAGGTAATATTTGCCGCTCGCCAACAGCAGAGGCGGTGTTAAAAGCGCGCGCTAAAAAATTAGGTGTAGAGGTAAAAGTAGACTCGGCAGGGACTATTGGTTATCACGAAGGTAAAACACCAGATAGCCGTTCAATGGCTGCGGGGGAAAAACGCGGTTATAGCTTTAAAGGAATTTTTTCGCGCCCAGTGCGCAGCAGCGATTTTACTGAGTTTGATTTAATTTTAGCAGCCGACACACAAAATTTAGCTGACTTAAAAGCAAAGTGCCCAGCGCATTTACATTACAAGCTGGCATTGTTTTTAGAATACGGCGAGCAAAGCCAAAGCGCCATACCCGACCCATACTACGGCGGCGATGACGGCTTTGAAAATGTGCTCGATTTAATAGAAGCCGCCAGCGATAAAATACTCGCAAAGCTTTGAATAAAACTACCTGAACAAAAAAGACGCGATTTAATACCTTGCGTGTTATCTGGCTATTTTAAAGTCGAGCTGTACTTGTGTACTTGCAACTACAGGTTGGCCGTTTTCAAATTTTGGTGCATAACGCCACTTTTTAAGTGCGCTAAGTGCCGACCTTTCAAACTCTTTACCCCCTTGTGAGCTAACTACCTCTGGGTTTTTAACAAAGCCTGCGGTATCTACGTCAAATTCAACAACCACTATGCCGTCTCGCATTTGGCGCGCTTTGTTTTGTGGGTACTCAGGGTTTTCACGGTATATAGGTGTTTGCTCTTGTGTTTCTTTCCACGGCACCATTTTAGCAATTGCTAAACAATGCTTAGTGGCTTGCTCGCTTTGGCCTGTTTTTTCGTAAAGGTTAACTAGCTTTGAGTGCGCAGTAAGCTCAGCGTTGTGATCAAAGCTTAAGTTGTTATCAAATACCGATACAACATGGTTTAGTCGTTCAATGGCTTCATTGTATTTTTTCTTACCTTGAGCAAATGATGCCATTAAAAAGTCGGCTTTAATGCGCTCTACGGTGTTGTCGTCTAGGTTATTACGGTAGTAGTCATCGGCTTGGTTAAGCAGTGTTTTAGCTTTATGGTATTTTTTATGAGCAAATTTTTTGGCTAGCAATGAGGCTGCTTCAAACTGCATGTCGGCAACAAATTTAGGGTTGTTTTGCGTTTTAGCTATTTTAATTACACGGTCGTAATCGTTATCTGCTTGATAGGCCGAGTCAGTGTTTTCTGCTTTGCCAATTAGCGCATCGATTGTTTCTATTGCATTTTCACCGTGGTTACTTGCCAGTATTGAATAGGCTTGCGAGTACAGCTCGTAACGCATTTCGGTTACATTTTTTTTGCTGCTTATTGTGCGTGGCGCTGTAATTGCTTTGGCATAATTAATAGCAAGGCTTGCGGTGTTATCACTTTTGTCACCATAAAAAGAAAGCCCCGTAGTGTAGGCTAGTTTGGCAGCTTGCTCTATGTTTTCATCTTTTTTTACAGCCGTTAAATAACTTTGGTATGCATCAGAAAAGGCAGCTTTTTCATCGTTTACTTGGCTTGCTTTGGTCTGGCTTACAAAAGCCGTAAAGGTTAATCCTATTATTAAGGCGAGGTGTTGTGCTTTCATAATAATCCCTATTAGTGTTCAATCTAGAAACAAAATACCACAAGTGAGAATGGTAGTCATTATTGTTTATGCGCTTTGCTTTTACATTAATAAGCTCAAAACACAATTGTGAAGTAAATTTAAAATAGCAAAGCAGAGTTTGATTGTCACCTTTTTAGGTAAGTGCTGTAGCTGTTCAAGGCTGTACTTTTATTACGAGTAAATATTGAAAACAGTGGCTGCCGTCGCCATATATTTGCCATAAACTATGTTGTACTACGATCTAAATTTAAACGTTTGTGATATTATCACCTCATGGTGTCGTAGTTATTTAATTATTTGGATTTGTCGTGGCGCAAGTAAGAGCAAGAGCCCAGCTAAATGTTGGCAAAAATAGTGATATTCCCGCAGAGATAGTGTCTTTTAGTGGCTTAAAAGACGGCCAAGAACACGTTGCATTCGTGTTTAACAATGCCGACTCACAGCAGTCTGTGCCGCTTATTCGCATGCACTCTGAATGTTTAACCGGTGATGTGTTTCATTCATCGCGTTGCGATTGCGGCGAGCAGCTAAATGAGTGTATTGAAATGATGCACGAACAAGGCGGCGTGTTATTGTATTTGCGCCAAGAAGGCCGTGGCATTGGTTTATATAATAAAATTGACGCTTACGTACTGCAATCACAAGGTATGAACACCTACGAGGCTAACAATCACTTAGGCTTTGCCGATGACTTGCGTGATTTTTCGGATGCGGTATTAATGCTTAACGCACTTAATTTAAACCACGTTAAATTAATGACCAATAATCCTAAAAAGCTTAATGCATTAAAAGATGCTGGCATTGAAGTAGACACGGTTATTGGCACCCATGCGCACATTAAAGCAGGGCTTACAGGTAACAAAGCGTACCTAGAAACCAAAATTAAACACGGCGCGCATATGTTAGATATTAAAAAAATTAAAAAACCTTAACTATTTAATCATGTAGTGTCTGTTAATCCCCCCACACGCCAAGTTATACTTGGCGTGTTTTGTTTAATCTAAGAGCCAGTATGTCTAACGAGTTACGAATTTTTAAAGCCGATGCCGGGCTAAAGTGGTTTAAAGCCGGTTGGCATATTTTTAAAACCCAGCCATTTACCTTTGTAGTGATGCATTTATTAATAGGCATAGTGGGCTTACTGTCGTTATTTTTACCTTTACTGCAAGTTGTAGCAGCTATTGCTACGCCTTTTTTAACCGCCGGTTTTTACCAAGCGGTACTTAGCAAGCAGCAAGGCGGTAAAATTATGCTGGCCGACATACTTAAACCTTTTAGCGCAAAAGGTAACCGTTTAGGGCTGCTACGTTTAGCGCTTTACCAAATGGGAGCGGGTATTTTAATGGCCTTGTTAGCCAATAGCTTATTTGCTGATGCCGTGGCTATTATGAGCCAAGAGGGGCTTGATCCTAACATTGCGCTTGAGCAAACCTTAAATAGTATTTCGAGCGCAAGTGTAGTGCTATTTTTAGTGGCAATGGCGGTGTATTTAATGGCGTTTGCTTACGCGGTACCGCTGATTTATTTTAGTAAAGAAAAACGCATTTTAACGGCGCTTAAAAATTCGTTACTGGTTTTTTATCATAACCTGTTCGCATTGAGTGTTTTTGGTATTATTTGTGCGTTATTTATGGCGCTTTCTATGTTCTTATCGTTCTTACCGCTGTTGATTTTAATGCCAATTTGCTACATTAGTTTCTTTGTATCTTATCAGGCTATTTTTATGCCAGTTGTACCGCCAAGTGACGATAGTAATGTTAAACCACTTAGCAGTGAACAAAGCGGGCGCTTTGACGCTTAATGGATGATAAGTTAAAACAAAAACTTAAAAACTATGTACTGTGGTTACTTGGGCGCCAAGAGTATTCGCGCCGCGAGTTAACCTTTAAGCTTCAACAAAAAGAAGCCAGCGATGAGTTTATAGAAACCCTGCTTAATTGGTGCGAAGAGCACAATTTTATTAACGAGCAACGCTATTGCGAAGGGTTTGTTAGAAAACACATTTTTAAAGGCCATGGCTTAAAGCGCATTCAAAGCGAAGCCATAGGCAAAGGGATTGACCGTTCACTACTTGAAAGAGTGGTTGAAGAGCTTGAAATAGACTGGTTTGAGCTTGCGCAGGAAGCGTACAACAAAAAGTATTCCACTACACCGGCAAACCTCGAGTATAAAGATAAGGCCAAGCGCGTGCGCTACTTAATGTACCGAGGATTTAGCTACGATGAAATTGATTTTGCAATGCAAGCACAGTAAATACAGGTGAGATTTTCACATGCAGCACATGACTACGGCACAACTTAGGCAACAGTTTTTAGACTTTTTTGCCAGCAAACAGCACCAAATTGTCCAATCGGCTTCACTTATTCCGGGTAACGATGCCACGTTGTTATTTAACAATGCCGGCATGGTTCCTTTTAAAGATGTGTTTTTAGGCGCCGAAACTCGCCCTTACACGCGTGCTACAAGTGCACAGCGTTGTGTGCGTGCAGGTGGTAAACATAACGATTTAGAAAACGTAGGTTACACAGCACGTCACCATACATTTTTTGAAATGCTAGGTAACTTTAGTTTTGGCGATTACTTTAAACAAGACGCTATTAAGTTTGCGTGGGAGTTTTTAACAGAGGTTGTTAAATTACCACAAGAAAAATTACTTGTTACTATTTACCACGACGATGAAGATGCATTTGGCTTTTGGCACAACGATATTGGCCTAAGCGAAGATCGTATTATTCGTATTGCTACCTCAGATAACTTTTGGTCAATGGGTGATACTGGCCCGTGTGGCCCATGTTCTGAAATATTTTACGATCACGGTGAGCACATTTGGGGTGGTCCTCCGGGCTCGCCTGAAGAAGATGGCGACCGCTTTATCGAAATTTGGAACCTAGTATTTATGCAGTACAACCGTCAAAGCGACGGGACTATGGAGCCGCTGCCTAAACAATCTGTTGATACAGGTATGGGCCTTGAGCGTATTGCTGCCATTTTACAAGGCGTGCATTCAAACTACGAAATCGACTTGTTTCAAGGCTTAATTGCAGCTGCGGCAAGCGTAACTAACGCACAAGACATGAACGATAAGTCACTACGTGTAGTGGCGGATCATATTCGTTCGTGTGCGTTTTTAATTTCTGATGGTGTTATGCCATCAAACGAAGGCCGTGGTTATGTACTTCGTCGTATTATTCGCCGTGCTGTTCGCCATGGTAACAAGCTTGGTGCACAAGGCGCGTTTTTCTACAAATTAGTAGCTGCGCTTATTGAGCAAATGGGTCAAGCCTATCCAGAGCTTGCAAAGCAGCAAGAGATTATCGAAAAAGTACTACGCATCGAAGAAGAGCAATTTGGTAAAACCCTTGAGCGTGGCTTAGCTATTTTAGAAGAAAGCCTAAGCGAGCTTAAAGGCGATGTTATTCCTGGTGACTTAGTATTTAAGCTATACGACACCTATGGTTTCCCGGCTGACTTAACAGCCGATGTAGCCCGTGAGCGCCAAATGACAATAGACCATGCAGGCTTTGAAGAGTGCATGGCTGTACAGCGTAAAACAGCGCAGCAAGCGGGTAAATTTGGTGCCGATTACAACGAGCAGTTAAAATCAGAAAAACACACTGAGTTTAAAGGCTACGACAGCACACATCACAGCGCGACAGTAATAGAAGTGTTTTCAAATGGTGAATCGGTTTCTATTTTAGAAGACGGCCAACAAGGCATTGTTGTACTTAACCACACGCCATTTTATGCAGAATCGGGTGGCCAAACAGGCGATACTGGTACCATTACTGTTGCTGGTGGCGAGTTTAGCGTGACTAATACCACTAAATTGGGTAATGCGTTTGCCCACCACGGTAGCGTACAAGGGCGCATTGCGGTTAACGATAAAGTAGATGCCACTATTGATGATGCACGCCGTGAACGTATCAAGAAAAATCACACAGCTACACATATTTTACACGAAGCACTGCGCCAATTATTAGGTGAGCACGTAAGCCAAAAAGGCTCGCTGGTTGAGCCTGATCGTTTACGTTTTGACTTCTCGCACTTTGAAGCGGTAACTAAAGAAGAGCTACGTGAAATTGAGCGTGTAGTTAACGATGAAATTCGTCGTAACTTTGCCTTGAACACTGAGCTAATGGCGATTGATGACGCTAAAGCAAAAGGAGCAATGGCGCTGTTTGGTGAAAAGTACGACGATGAAGTACGCGTAGTCACCATTGGCGATTACTCAATTGAACTGTGTGGCGGTACGCACGTAGAGCGCGCTGGTGATATTGGCTTATTTAAAATCGTATCTGAAAGCGGTATTGCTGCGGGCGTACGCCGTATTGAAGCAGTAACCGGCGCAGATGCAGTAGCCTATGTGAGCGAGCAAGAAAAACAGCTTAACGATGTAGCGGCGCTAGTAAAAGGTGATAGCGCATCGGTACTTGAAAAAGTAACTGCGCTTCTTGAAAAGTCTAAAGGCCTTGAAAAGCAAATTGCACAGCTTAACGATAAGCTAGCCAGTGCAGCAGGTGCGTCTTTACTTGATTCGATTGTTGAAATTAATGGCGTTAAGCTACTTGTGGCAAACGTTGAAGGGACTGAATCTAAAGCGCTTCGTGGCATGGTTGATGACCTTAAAAACAAGATTGGTTCAGGTGTTATTGCTCTAGGTGTTGCCAGCGGTGAAAAAGTGAGCCTAATTGCCGGTGTAACAAAAGATTTAACCGGTAAAGTTAAAGCCGGTGAGCTTGTAAACCACATGGCCGGCCAAGTTGGCGGTAAAGGGGGCGGTCGTCCTGATATGGCACAAGCGGGTGGCTCTCAGCCTGAAAACTTAAACGCTGCGCTTGAGAGCGTGACTGCCTGGGTAAGCGAGAAAGTTTAAGCTTACGTGGCACTTATTGTCCAAAAGTTTGGCGGCACTTCGGTTGGCTCTATTGAGCGAATAGAAGCGGTCGCCGACCTTGTTGTTAAAACGAAGCAGCAAGGGCATCAAGTGGTTGTGGTTCTGTCGGCCATGTCGGGAGAAACCAACCGCTTAATTAATCTCGCCAAGCAAATAGATACTCGCCCGAGTAGCCGTGAACTAGACGTACTAATAAGCACCGGAGAGCAGGTTTCTGTTTCGCTCCTTGCTATGGCTATTATAAAGCGTGGCCATTCAGCTGTAAGCCTACTAGCCGACCAGGTTAATATTCAAACCGATAACATGTTTGGTAAAGCCCGTATTGAAGAGGTGGCTGCGACGCGTTTAAAGCATGAGCTTGAGCATAATCGAATTGCGATTATTGCCGGTTTTCAGGGGCGCGATGTAGAGGGGAATATTACAACCCTTGGACGCGGCGGCACCGATACCTCTGCGGTAGAAATAGCCGCGGCAATAAAAGCCGATGAATGTCAGATCTATACCGACGTTGATGGCGTATACACTACAGATCCTCGTGTAGAACCAAACGCGCAGCGAATGCACCATGTAACGTTTGCCGAAATGCTAGAGCTGGCAAGCTTAGGCGCAAAAGTATTGCATATTCGTGCTGTTGAGTCGGCAGGCATGCATAAAATGCCGCTAAGGGTGCTTTCGAGTTTTGAGCCCGATGAAGGAACGCTAATAAGTTTTGAGGAGAGCGATATGCCAACTAAGGTTGTGTCGGGGATTGCATTTAATCGTGACGAATGCTTGATAAAGGTACATGGAGTACCATACTGTGTTCATTCTCTTACAAAAATTTTGAAACTTTTTGCAGAAAATGGCATCGAAATAGATATGATTAGTCAAGTTAATCATAACTTTGAAAAAATAGACTATGCTTTTACTGTGCATTCAAATGACTATTTGCAAGCACACGATTTACTTTCTCAACAACAGGTAAATCTGCAGGCTGATAGCATTTCTAGTGATACAACAGTTGCAAAAGTGTCGGCTGTTGGCATAGGAATGAAGTCTCACAGTGGTGTAGCGCATCAATTTTTTGATGCATTGGCGCAAGAAGGCATACACATAGCTTTAATATCGACATCTGAAACCAAGGTATCGGTTTTAATTGATGAGAAGTACTTAGAGCTAGCAGTAAGAGCGTTACACTCAGAATTTTTAACAGAAAATGGATAGTTTGGGAGTTTTTACTTACTTTTCAATCAATTTTTCATTAAAATGGTCAAGCGGAATCTTATAATTTATTGGAACATGGGAGCAAGAGAATGCTAATACTAACTCGTAGAGTAGGTGAAACCCTAATGATTGGTGACGAAGTAACTGTTACTGTATTAGGTGTTAAAGGAAATCAAGTTCGAATTGGTGTTAACGCACCTAAAGACGTTTCAGTGCATCGTGAAGAAATTTACATGCGTATACAAGCTGAAAAGTCTAATCCTAATCCGGGCAATGCTTAATCAACACGTATACTTAGCTGAGTAATGCACTTAGCTATACCAAAAGCCACTCACTGAGTGGCTTTTTTGTTTATAAAGTTGCGCATCTCTTCGGTTAATACACTGCTAGAAATATATTGCATACCTTTATTATGCTGTACTAGGTAACCGTGGTTGGTTTTAATAATGCGGGTTATTTCTGCCCACTTAAATGTATGGCTTTTATAGTGGTTCTCGGTGCTGATAGCGTCATCGGTAAACATGAGGGTAACAGTCGATCCCGAAGCACGGCTAAGCATTTGGCGCGTAACCCACCAAGGCCTACGGTAATAAAAGGCAACGCATTCTAAAACACCCAGCATTATTAAAAATGACCCTAGGTAGTGATCGTCCATAACGTAAATACTAATTAAACCTAAGCACACCAGCAATGCCAGCAAAAAGTATTTTGGCTTTGCTGCTTTACTATAAGAGTGGGACTCGTCAAAGCATTCGTAGTAGTAGGGTTTATCGAGTGTGTAAGTGGTGGTGAGTGCCATAATTGCTAATAAATAATAGTTTTCGCTATTTTAGCAAGCTAGTGTAAAAATCACACCCGTTAATATTGGCTATATACTTAAAGAGGTAGAAGCAGCTTTTTGTTTACGCATAAAAAAACGGCTTATTAAAAGCCGTTTTTTTATGTTACCAAGCAGATTAACAGTTAGTTTCTTCTGCGTTAACGCCTTCTTTTACATTTTCACATGCATCTTCAACAGAGTTTTGCACGTCAGTTACTGCTTCATCAATACGCTCACCTGCTTCTTCTGCGTGGTTGTCTTCACAGCCCATCATAAAGAAACCTGCAAATACCGCGATTAGTGCTGCTTTTAAAGTTGTAGAGTTCATAATGTAATTCCTTGTATGTGTTAATTAATTAGTGTTTTAAGTATGTTAGTAGCTACCTGGGCGATTTACCGCGCAGCGCACCTGATACTAAAGAAATCACTAAAAGTACTAAAAAGATAAAGAATATAATTTTTGCTATACCAGCTGCGGCACCTGCGATACCACCAAAACCTAACACTGCAGCGATTAAAGCAATAACTAAAAATGTAATTGTCCAGCGTAACATTGTTTTCTCCTTGGTTATCAAATTCGTTCGAAAGTAATAATGCCAGTTGCGTGCCAGAGTTTAATTTTGTTATTTTTCAGTGTGTTATAGTTTTTTGAGCGAGGGTTATAAATTTAGGATTGGTAAGTTTTACGTTTAACGATGTAACTTATTCACACTATTGTAAAGAGAGTAAAAAAATAAATATTTTATATATGCTGCCTCTTGCTTTCTTGGTAAGACCAATTTACATTTTTAACCACAGTAGGTTTTCCGCTGTTATTTAACTTACTATTTTTTATGACTTTTAAGTTGTTTTGGGTTTAACCATATAATCTTTGCCTATAACGGTTATTTATATCATCTATATCTAAGCTAATTTTACCCTTTATTAGCTATGTTAACTATTGTGACTGTATGTTAGTTTAATTTTAATTGGTTTTACCAATTGACAGGTGGTGGACAAAGTTAAAAGTTTTGTTATCATTCGGTGAATAATTATTTAAATAAAGCGATTTTTTATATCGCTATATAGTGCAGGGGGAGAAAAATGGATATAGGAGCTGTACTCACAACCGCAGGTAGCTTGATGCTAACCGGCATGGTGGGTGTGTTTATATTTCTTTCAATATTGATTGGTGCTGTAACACTTATGTCTAACTTGGTCGCTCGTTTTGATGTGGCTGAAGTTGCAATACCGGTTAAATCACCATCTTTAAAATCTCAAGGTGTGCCAAGCGAGCACATCGCTGCTATTAGTGCTGCCATTGCTCAGTACAAATCAAATAATAAATAAGAGGCACACATGGCTAAATTAAAATTAACAGAGCTTGTTTTACGCGATGCTCATCAGTCTTTACTTGCAACTCGTATGCGCTTAGATGACATGCTACCTATTGCTAGTAAGCTTGATGATGCCGGTTATTGGTCTATTGAGTCGTGGGGCGGCGCTACATTTGACTCGTGTATTCGTTATTTAGGTGAAGATCCGTGGGAGCGTATTCGTGCCCTTAAAAAAGCAATGCCCAATACTAAACAGCAAATGCTATTACGCGGACAAAATTTATTGGGTTACCGCCACTACGCCGATGACGTGGTAGAAAAGTTTGTAGAGCGAGCTCACAAAAATGGTGTAGATGTATTTCGTATTTTTGACGCCATGAACGATGTACGTAACTTAGAAACTGCAATTAAAGCGGCTGTAAAAGTAGGTGCTCACGCGCAAGGTACTATTTCTTATACTGTAAGCCCAGTGCATACGCTTGATATGTGGTTAACCCTTGCAAAACAGCTAGAAGATTTAGGTTGTCACTCTATTTGTATTAAAGATATGGCGGGCTTATTAAAACCATATGATGCTGAGCAACTTATTAAAGGTCTTAAAGAAACGGTCTCAATCCCTATTGCTATGCAGTGCCATGCAACCACCGGTTTAAGTACAGCGACGTATCAAAAAGCCATCGATGCGGGCATTGATATGCTTGATACCGCTATTTCTTCAATGAGTATGACTTATGGTCATTCAGC
Source organism: Pseudoalteromonas sp. P1-25 (assembly GCF_001401805.1). Taxonomy (GTDB): domain Bacteria; phylum Pseudomonadota; class Gammaproteobacteria; order Enterobacterales; family Alteromonadaceae; genus Pseudoalteromonas. The sequence continues at coordinate 22,023 of NZ_LKDW01000034.1, read as the reverse complement.
GACAGAAACCATAGTGGCAATTGTTGAGGGAACCGCACGCGATACTGAATTAGATTTAAACCAGCTAGAAGAAATAGCCGCTTACTTTAGAGATGTACGTAAAAAGTACGCTGCCTTTGAGGGGAGCCTTAAAGGTGTTGATGGCCGTATTTTACTCGCGCAGGTACCTGGTGGCATGTTAACCAACATGGAAAACCAACTTAAAGAACAAGGCGCAGCAGATAAGCTAAATGAAGTATTACTTGAAATTCCGCGCGTGCGTGAAGATTTAGGTTTTATCCCGTTAGTTACTCCAACATCGCAAATTGTAGGCACACAAGCAGTACTAAATGTGCTTACGGGTGAGCGTTATAAAACAATTACCAAAGAAACCGCTGGTGTTTTAAAAGGCGAATATGGTTTAACACCCGCACCTATGAACAAAGAGCTGCAAGAGCGAGTGCTTGATGGTCAGGATGTAATTACGTGTCGCCCTGCTGATAATATTGCCCCTGAACTTGCATCACTTGAAGCCGAGCTACAAAAAGAAGCGCAAGAGCAAGGTTTAACACTTGCTGATGAGCAAATAGATGATGTGCTTACCTATGCATTATTCCCACAGGTTGGCCTTAAGTTTATTAAAAACCGTAACAACCCAGATGCCTTTGAAGCCGCGCCAAGCGCCGATGACACTAACGCTAAGCCTGCTGCAAAACCTGCAAGTAACAAAGGTGTTAGCGCTGAGCAATACAGCGTTAAAGTAGACGGTAAAGTGTATGATGTCGTGGTTGCGCAAGGTGGTGAGCTTAAAGAGGTAACGCTTAAAGATTCTGAGCATTTACCACAATCTGCATCGGTTGCATCAGGTGAAACACTGAATGCCCCACTAGCAGGTAATATTTTTAAAGTAAAAGTAAAAGCAGGCCAAGCCGTAAACGAAGGCGATGTGGTTGTTATTATGGAAGCAATGAAAATGGAAACCGAAGTTCGTGCAATGCACTCAGGTACTGTGGCTGAGGTCTTAGTATCTGAAGGTGATGCTGTGACAACGGGCGATGCAATTATAGCGATGGCGTAGGAGTAGCTTTAATGGAAGGTCTTTTAAACCTTTGGCATGCTACCGGCATTGCTAACTTTACGTTTCCTGGCTTGATAATGATTGCAGTAGGCTGTTTATTATTGTTTTTAGCAATATCTAAAAACTTTGAGCCACTGCTTTTATTGCCAATTGGCTTTGGCGCGATATTAACTAATATTCCTGTTGCAGGGCTATCAGAGCCAGGTGGACTTTTGCACTCGGTTTACTATGTGGGTATTGATACCGGTATTTTTCCGCTATTAATATTTATGGGGGTTGGCGCGCTGACTGACTTTAGTGCACTAATAGCAAATCCTCGCATGTTGTTACTAGGAGCGGCAGCTCAGTTTGGTATTTTTGCGACCTTATTTGGCGCAATTTTACTTAACTTTATTCCGGGGTTTGAGTTTACACTTCAAGATGCATCGGCTATTGCGATTATTGGTGGTGCTGATGGTCCAACGGCGATATTTTTAGCATCAAAGCTTGCTCCTGATTTGCTAGGTGCAATAGCAGTAGCTGCCTATTCATATATGGCACTTGTGCCAATTATTCAGCCACCAATTATGCGCGCATTAACTACACCTGATGAGCGTGCTATTAAAATGCCAGAGCTGCGCAAAGTATCTAAAAAAGAGAAAATAGTATTTCCTTTAATGGTACTGAGCTTAACCGCTATGTTTTTACCAGCGGCTATTCCCTTAGTAGGCATGTTCTGTTTAGGTAATTTAATGCGTGAGTCAGGTGTAGTAGATAGGCTGAGTAACAGTGCCCAAAACGAAATTATTAATATAACCACGATATTTTTAGGGTTGGCGGTTGGCTCTAAGCTTGCTGCAGATGACTTTTTAACAGTAGAAACCATTGGTATTTTAGTACTGGGTGCGCTTGCTTTTGCTATTGGTACAGCATCGGGTGTGTTTATGGCAAAAGGCCTTAACAAACTCTCTAAAACACCTATTAACCCTCTAATTGGTGCTGCGGGTGTATCGGCAGTACCGATGGCGGCGCGTGTAGTGAACAAAGTTGGGCTTGAGAATAACCCACATAACTTTTTACTTATGCATGCTATGGGGCCAAACGTAGCTGGGGTGCTAGGAAGTGCCGTAGCCGCAGGTATATTACTGGCGCTTGTTGGCTAGTATTTAGGATTTAATCCAACCGATTAGCGCAGTTTACTGCGCTTTTTTTATGCCTATAAAACTGCACGTATTAAAGTTTGTTTGCAGACGTGTTTTTGTTTACAGTGAGGGTTATGCACACTAATAAGGATAGTCATCATGCTTCACACCCCTTTGGCAAAATATTTACCTCATGTTAGTAGACTCGTTTTTGGCTGTATGGGCCTAGGCGGCGGTTGGAATAAAGACGCCATAACCAAAGAGCATTTAAAACAAACTCACGAGTGTATTGATGCAGCCATAGCTGGCGGTATTAATTTTTTTGATCACGCCGATATTTATACCTTTGGCAAAGCTGAGCAGGTATTTGGCCAAGCACTTAGTGAACGACCAGAGCTGCGCGAGCATATGTATATTCAATCTAAATGCGGTATACGCTTTGAAGATGATGAAGGCCCTAAGCGTTACGATTTTTCGGCCAAGTGGATTGAAGAATCAGTTGAAGGCTCACTTAAGCGTTTAAACACCGATTACCTCGATGTGCTTATGCTTCATCGCCCTGATCCGCTAATGGAAGTGGAAGAAATTGCACAAGTGTTTAGCTGCCTACAAGAAAGCGGCAAAGTACGTAATTTTGCCGTATCGAACATGCAGCAGCATCAAATGAACTTTTTACAACATGCCCTAGATATGCCTATTGTGGCTAACCAAATAGAAGCAAGTTTACAAAAACACCAATTTGTTGATGAAGGCGTGTATGCCGGTAATGCAGATGGAAAAGATCTTAACTTTACACCGGGCAGCGTAGAGTATTGTCGACACTTTGATATTCAAATACAAAGCTGGGGAAGTTTATGCCAAGGTCTATACACCGGTGGGGATTTATCGAATGCATCGCAAGCCGATATAAATACCAGCATACTCGTAAATAAGCTTGCTGCACTTTACGATACAACGCCAGAGGCAATTGTTTTAGCTTGGTTATTACGCCACCCTGCAATGATACAACCTATTATTGGCACAACGAACGTTGAGCGTATTGCTGCTTCATGCGATGCGCTAAACGTGCAGTTAAGTCGCGAACATTGGTATGCATTGTATGTAAGCGCCAAAGGCCATGAGTTACCATAAATAAGGTTTAGAAATGAATATATTTGTTATTTTAATTTGCTTGTTTGTCGCTCTTGCAGTACTGATACCTTTGCTTGAAAAGTACCAAGGTAAAATGGGGTTGGATGGCGCAACTAAATACAGCAAATATATTTGGCCACTAGTGATGGTTTCTTTGGTCGTACAGCTTATTTATGTACTGATGTATTAATGGTTTATAGCGTATACAAAAAAGCCTTTGCAGGGTAAACCAGCAAAGGCTTTTTATTATCTATAACTTATACGTTACTTAAGTGCTAGCTGTAGTTCGCGATTGCGTTCAAGCTGTGCAATAAAGTTTTCTGCAATAGGCTTAAACTTAGCAAGTTCAGAGCGTGGTAACGGCTCAGACTTAGGTAACTTAACGGTTTTAGGGTTACGGTGTACACCATTGACTAAAAATTCGTAGTGTAGGTGCGCGCCGGTTACACGGCCGGTAGCACCCACGGTACCAATTTTGTCACCTTGTTTAACCTTTTGCCCTGTTTTAACAAGCTTTTTGTTAAGGTGTAAGTACTTAGTTACATACTGCGTGCCGTGGCTTATAAATACGTAGTTACCATTGTACTTACTGTAGCCTGCTTTAATTACTTTACCGTTACCCGAGGCTACAACCGGTGTACCTGTACGTGCTGCGTAATCAATACCACGGTGTGCTCTTACTTGCCCAGTTACTGGGTGTAAGCGACGTGGGTTAAAGCTCGAGCTAATATACTTAAAGTTTACCGGCGCACGTAAAAATGCTTTTTTCATGCTGCGGCCTTCAGGCGTATAAAAGTTTCCATCGGTATGGCGAATAGCCGCGTAACGCTGGCCTTGGTTTATGAATTCTGCAGCAATGATTTTACCAGTGCCAATAAACTCGCCATCAACATAATGCGACTCGTAAATTAGCCCAAACTGATCGCCCTTACGAATATCGTTGGCAAAATCCACATCCCAACCAAATATATCAGCAAAGTTCATTATTTGGCGCTCGCTTAAGCCTGCAGCAATTGCTGAGGTCCAAAAGCTACTAGAAATTTCGCCACCGGCTGTTTTGCTCAGTGTTTCTATTTCTTTGCTATCTATTGAGGTGTCGTAATTACCTTCGTCATTTAAGGTAACAAACAAAGTATCTGTTTTTGAAATAACATAACGAAGCTGCGCTAAATCGCCGTTTTCTGCTGTTGCAAAACTCAGTATTTCACCTGGGTGAATTTTAGTCAGCTTACGTGTTTCAGCATTGGTGTTAATTAGCTTATGAAGGGTTTGCGCTGAAAAACCAGCACGCTTGAAGATAATTGCTAAATTATCGCCGTTTTTAACTTGGTGATCGACTAAGTCGTATTCTGGCAGCTTTTCTGCTGCTTCTGGCGAATTTAATTCAGTTAATTTTTCGTTGTCTTCAACTTTAACTTGTAACTCGTAACGCTTACCAATTTCTAGTGCATTTGCACTATTGTCTTTGGATGCAGTCGCTTTTTCTGAAGGAAGAAAGGCTAAGCCAACAATAGCAGAAACCAAACCTAGAATAAGCAATTTGTGTTTTTTGGGAAGCGTGTTAACCACGTGAACCATAACGTGCCTTTTCTGCTGTCGTGAAAATAAAATGGATATTAATGCAGGATATACGTAATAAGGTACGAATACTAGTAAATATAGCTAAAAGCCCCGCAATTGTTAGTAAATTAGCAATTTATGATTGTTTAAGTTTATCGATTTAAACTGATTCTAAAGTACGTTAAAATTAGTGCTTAAACACCATTTCTAATTGCCTAGCACAGTAAGACTAAGTTTATTAAGTTTAGTTGCATTATTCGCATAAAAAATTGTTTTAATTAGGTAGAAATTTGTTATGTTAGCAACATAAGTGCTTTTGGTTTAAATCTGTTTTAAACCCTTATGTAGCAAGTCATCTAGTTGCCCCTTCGTTGGCAGAATTTTGGAGTAATACACAGTGGATTTACAAACCGCTCTAGCAGAGATAAAACGCGGTGCAGAAGAGATATTAATTGAAGACGAATTAGTTGAAAAACTAAAGTCGGGCAAAAAGTTAAAAATTAAAGCGGGTTTCGATCCTACCGCGCCAGATTTACATTTAGGTCACACTGTACTAATTAATAAAATGAAAACCTTTCAAGATTTAGGTCATGAGGTTATTTTCTTAATTGGTGACTTTACTGGCATGATTGGCGATCCGACAGGCAAAAATGTAACACGTAAACCACTGACTCGTGAAGATGTACTTGCCAATGCTGAGACTTATAAAGAGCAAGTGTTTAAGATTTTAGATCCTGCAAAAACAACGGTTGCCTTTAACTCTCAGTGGATGGAAAACCTAGGCGCTGCGGGTATGATTAAACTTGCTGCCAATCAAACTGTAGCGCGCATGCTAGAGCGTGATGATTTTAAAAAGCGTTATGGCAGCGGTCAACCCATTGCTATTCATGAATTTTTATACCCACTTGTACAAGGTTGGGATTCGGTTGCACTTGAGTCAGACGTAGAGCTTGGTGGTACTGATCAGCGTTTTAACCTTTTAATGGGGCGCGAGCTTCAAAAAGTAGAAGGTCAAAAGCCGCAAACAGTATTAATGATGCCGTTGCTTGAAGGCACAGACGGCGTTCAAAAAATGTCTAAGTCGCTAGGTAATTACATTGGTATTACGGATGCGCCAAACGATATGTTTGGTAAAGTAATGTCGATTAGTGACGTACTTATGTGGCGTTATTACGATTTACTAAGCAGCTTATCAATCGAAGAAATTGCAGCGCAAAAACAACGCGTAGAGCAGGGCACTAACCCGCGTGATATTAAGATTGAATTGGCGAAAGAATTAATTGCCCGTTTCCACAGTGAAGAAGCAGCACAAGCTGCACACGATGACTTTATCAAACGTTTTCAGAAAAAAGCGCTACCTGATGAAATCCCTGAGCTGACAATTACAATTGCAGATGAGGGTATTTTAATTGCTAACTTACTTAAAGAAGCTAATTTAGTAGCCAGTACATCTGAAGCAATGCGTATGATTAAGCAGGGCGCAGTAAAACTTAACGGTGAAGATAAAATCACTGATACTAAGCTTGAGGTAGCAAAAGGCACAACCGCTATTTACCAAGTAGGTAAACGTAAGTTTGCGAATATTACTGTTGCGTAAGCGCAGTTAAAACAAAAAAACCAGCTTAGGCTGGTTTTTTTGTGCGCGTTAAAAAACTAAATAAGCTTTACAATTTCAATGCTGATAATGACTAACAGCCAAAATACACGTGCTTGATTTAACCTATTAATTATTACGGGCACATCATCGGGAGATGGCAGTCTATCAGTACCAATTCGCATTTTATTAAAGCGCTTACCAAAATAAACTGCAGGGCCGCCTAGCTGTACGCCCATAGAGGCGGAGCACACACTTAAAATCCACCCTGTATTTGTTTGATAAAAATGTCTGCCATAGTGCTTTATGTAATGCATACTTTGTTTACTGGCTTTGCTTGCGGCAATGGTTAGTGCAAGTATGCGTACGGGGATAAATTCGATTACAAACAAAAGTATTTTAAGCGGTTTTAAAAAATGGCTGTTAGGTGATATATCGGCGCGCCACGCGTGTTGTATTAAAGTGAGGAGCCGATACGCTAAAGCGCTAATTGGCCCAAGCAATAAAAATATAAATATAACGGTAAAGTAATTGCGAGCTGTGCGTAAAATTAAGCTTTCAATTAAGGCTTTCATGATACCTGGCGCTGAGAGCTTATTAACCTCTCGGGCAAGCAGCGGCTTTACAAGTTCTCGCGCGGTAGATTTTTGGTTTTGTTTTACGAGCTTGGCAACACGCAGGGCTTTTTTCTCAATCGCTTTGCTTTCAAGGCACAAATATAAAATAAGACCTGCGAGCAGTTCAGGGTAAAAGGCAAATTCAAGCAGTAATACAATAATAATAAGAATAACGCTTAAAACTAATGTACTGGCAAGAGTGGCGGCTAAATAAAGGTAGTTTTTAGGCTCATGTGGTTTATAAACCCGTTTTCCTATCGCACTAAAAACAGCGGTTAATACTGTATTAGGGTGATACCAGCTTTTTAACGGGAAAAAGCGCTCAGCAAGGAGCGCTACAAAAAAGGCAATAAAGTCCAAATGGTTTTGAACAATATTGCTTAGCATTTACAGTGTAACTTTTGTTAGTTTTTCTAATAGTGCAACAACCATTTTTGATGAGTTGATTGATGCTGTTTCTAGGTATTCTTCAAACGACTGCGGTGACTCTTTTCCAGCAATGTCAGACATAGAACGAATAACAACAAATGGGGTATTAAGCGCAAAACATGTTTGTGCAATAGATGCACCTTCCATTTCTACAGCTAGCATTGTTGGAAAGTCGCTACGAGCTTTATCAATACGCACAGGGTCACACATAAATGAATCACCGGTACAAATTAAGCCTACTAAGGTTTTTACTTCGCTGATTTGGGCAATGGTCTGCTCGGCAGCTTCAACAAGTTTTGGGTGTGCGGCAAAGCCTGCAGGCATTTGTGGAACTTGGCCAATTTCGTAGCCAAAAGCAGTTACATCTACATCGTGATGACGTACTTCTGAAGAAATAACAACATCGCCAACACTTAGTGAGGGATCAAAGCCACCGGCAGAGCCTGTGTTAATAACACAATCAGGATTAAAGTTATCAATTAATAACGTGGTTGCAATAGTTGATGCGACTTTACCAATACCCGATTGCACAAGCGTTACTGTGTTACCAGCCAATTCGCCTGTGTAAAAAGTAAACCCTGCTTTAGTTAGCACTTGTGGGTTTTGCATTGCTTCACGTAAAATTTTAACTTCTGGCTCCATTGCGCCAATAATACCGACATTCATAGTGTTTGATTCCTGAGTTTGAATACGTAGATTATACGTGAAGTTAGCAATAAAAAACAAAAAAGCGAGCTGTTTTACGGCTCGCTTTAAATACTTTTAGGAGAGTATTTAATTCTATTTTAAATTTCGGCTAAGGCAGTGGTTTGCGCTTTAGCCTGAGAAGGTGACAATACCGCAGGTTTGCTGACGCGATTACGAGTTGGGCGAGCCGATTGCACGGCAGGTTTGCCTATTTTAAACATAATTGCATCGCGCACCTCAGAAGGCCGGTAGCCTGATTTTACTTTCATACGAATATGTGGAATGCCTGCTGACTCTAGAGCACCGTTTACAAACCAGTCGCGCTGAGCTTTGTGGCCATCTTTGTTGGCATTATTAACTAAATCGACTGCAGCCACTATCGTCATTTTTTCTTTATCGACCAGCACAAAATCGAGTTGTTTATTTTTAGCTTTAGCTAAGGCTGCACGTTTTGATTTAGCAGATAGCCCTTGCTTACAGTCGATGACATCGATAAGTTTGACGCGGCTTACAATTTTATATTGATCGCCTACCGCACGCTCTAAAAGATTTAAAAATGCCCCCTCAACCTGTGTAAACACGGTTTGTTTGCGGGTAAAAGGATACGGGTTTCCGCCATCATCATTAAATTTTGACGCAACCACGGAGGCCCCAACCACTAATACTAAAATTGATAATAAAGCGAATTCCATACGGTAACTCCATAACAACAAATTGACACTGCTCAAACAAAGCAATTTACGTGCCTAAAAATTTGGTGTTATGCGTTAATTACCGTATGTATTTAGTATTAATACAGCGCTGATATTAGGCTTTGTAGCCGCCTTCAATACCTTTGACGGCAATAGCAACCGCATCATGCGCATGAAGTGATTCATAGTGATTAATTTGCAGCCAGTAATCACTATAATTATTATGCTCAAGTACCGCTTTAATTTTCCGAGCAGCGTCTTCACAAAACATTAAATTTTGACCGTTAAGGCGGGCAAACTCTTGCTCATCTTCGCGTTTTACTGCCGCTTGTACAGGTGTTTTTAGCTCAGCTTCTAATGTATCAATTAAATTGACTACATCAAATTCACTAATCGTGTTATTTAGCTTTACTTTAACGTTGGCAATCGAACGCTGTGAGTGAGGCGTTGCCACAATACCCTGCGTTGTGCCTAGCCATGCTAAAACGTCTTTTTGATTCAATGTTTCTTGGTTAAATTTTTCGCTAAACGCATTTTGAATGAGTTGGCGAGCAAGTGCTGCAGAGCACGGGCAAGTAGATGAATAAGTTACATCAACGCTTAGCTCAAAATTAATTACGCTATTTTCAATGGTACTGGTTAGGGTAATTGGGTAGCTTTTCCAACCTGCTTTACCACTTAATAACGACTTACGACGCAGTGGTAACTCAAATTTAAATTCTATTTGGGCTTTGTCACTTAACCCTTTATGGCTGGTAATAAAAGTATCGAGTGCTTGAGCTAAAGTGTGTGGGTTAACTTGTTGCTCTGTTGAGAGTAAATCAAGCGCCAAAAATAGACGCGACATATGAATGCCTTTAGCGTCTTCTTTATGCAAATTAACAAAGGCACGCGCTTTTGCATTAACGGTAACGGGTGCTAAATCTTTCGATTCAAAAATAAATGGCAGTTCTATTTCGCCCATACCAACCCAGTCTAACTTACCTGTTTGTAAGGCGGGAGCCGTATCAGCTATATCGGGCATATTGGTTTGCATGTGCGCTACTCGTTATTGGTCATAATAAAGCGCAGCATTTTACACTAAATAATTTATTGCTGAAATGATGAGTTTAACGAGTAGGCAAAAGTAAACATGAAAATTTTCTGTTTTTGTCGCACAACATGAATATAGCTAATAGAAAAATGCTAAAATCTGCTGCAAAATGCGTTTGACTATTAATAGGCACTTTTTATTTATGCCTAGTAACGAGATACACTGACCTATGACCGATTCTTCTTTGAGCCCTTGGGCTCGAGTACTTTCTAGTTTAATAACTCGCTTTGGTGAGTTAAAAACCGCGGCAATGTGCTACGCGCTTTTATTAGGCGTGTCGCTTATATTGTCGAGTATGTTTTATTATGTGGCACTCGGTGAGGTTAATTTAGTTGATATTTTAGCAGTGGTATTTTTTACTGCGGTTGTATCTCCTTTTATGATCAGTATTTTACTCAACTCGATTAGACAATTAGATGCCTCATATGCTTATTTAGACAGCGCCACCAAACAAGAAAAACTATTAAACCAAACATTAAAAGATAATATTAACCGCCTTAATATTGAAATAGATGAGCGAAAAATGGCGTTTCATGCCAAGCATCGCGCTATTGAAGAGCTACGCCGTGAAATCGCGGAGCGTAAAAAAACTCAACAAGAACTTGCTCAACAAGGCATGCTTCTTCGCTCTATTGTCGACTCCTCCCCTGATTTATTTTATTACCGAGATAACAATGGTGTGTTTGCCGGCTGTAATAAAATGTTTGAAGAGGTTATGGGCAAAACCAGCGCTGAATTAATTGGTAAAACCGTAGAGCAGATTTTTCCAAGCTACTTTTTAGCAGAAGTACTCAGAACGGATAAGAAAGTAGAACAAACGCATCAAGCGCTGACAATTGATGTTGAATACATGGTAAATGGTGAAAACCGTTGGTTTGAGCTGCGTAAATTACCCTTTATAAACGATCAAGGGGACTACATAGGTTTATTGGCGTTCGGGCGTGATATAACTAGCCGTAAAGAAGCAGCACAAGCGCTTGAAACAGCCTATAAAGATAAAGGTAAGTTTATAGCAACGCTTAGCCATGAGCTGCGCACACCATTAAATGGCATTGTAGGCTTAACCCGAATGCTACTTGATACAGAGCTTAATAAACAGCAGCGTAGTTGGTGTAATACAGTGTTTTCGAGCGCTGAAACGTTAGGTAATATTTTTAACGATATTATAGATTTAGACAAAATAGACCGCGAACAATTAGATATAGCAACCGATTCAATCAACGTTTCAGACTTTATAAACGATGTAGTGAACTTTGCTGGATTAATTGCTGAGCAAAAAGAGCTTGAGTTTTCAATTGAGCGAAATGGCATATTAGATGTTTATGCGTTACTAGACCCAACGCGTCTTCGCCAAGTAGTGTGGAACTTAATTAATAATGCCGTTAAATTTACCCAGCATGGCGAGGTAAAGCTCACATGTAGCCGAGAAGAGCGAAGCGATGGCCCTTGGCTTGAACTTAAAATATCAGACACAGGACAAGGAATCCCAGAGGATCAACTCTCGCGCATATTTGATATGTACTACAAAGCGCCCGACCTCAGCGGTAAAAATGCGATTGGCTCAGGCATTGGTTTAGCCGTTACCAAAGCGTTAGTGAGTGCAATGAAAGGAACTATTTCGGTAACCAGCACAGAAGGTGAAGGCAGTTGCTTTACAGTAAATATACCGCTTAGCTTATGTGTAGCGCCTACCGAGCAAAGCTATGAAGGTAGAAGTTTATACATATTACTTGTAGAGGATGTGCCATTAAATGCCGAAATTGCGACTAACTTGTTAGAGCAGCGCGGCCATGAGGTGATTTGGGCCGAAACCGGTGAAGATGCACTTTCGTTTGTAGAAACCGAAGACGAGCTTGATTTAGTACTACTTGATATGCAACTGCCCGATATAAATGGTGATGAAGTGGCAAGACAAATACGTGCCGATAGCCACTTTGATAAATTACCTATTGTTGCGCTGACCGCGAATGTACGTAGTGCCGAAGAAGACCTAGAAGGTATATCGGTGCAAGGGGCGCTTGCTAAACCAATTAATACAATAAAGCTTGATAAGATGCTCGCTGATTTGTTCGATATTCAACAAAGTGAATCAGACAAGCCACTGCTAACCGTGAGTAAAGAAGCGCTTGAGGGCATTAATGCAGGTGTGCTTGATGTTGAAACCATTGAAGACTTTGTAAACTCTATGGGGCTTGAAGTATTTAAGCGCAGTAGTGGTTTGTTTGAAAAACTAAACCCGCAATATCAGCAAGAGCTACAAAGCGCGTTAAACCAAAGTGATAGGGAAGAGTATAAATCGGTGGCGCATAAGCTTAAAGGTGCTGCGGGCTCGGTAGGATTAAACGATGTACAGTTACATGCTAAAAAGATGGAACACGGTGCGCTTGATGAATCAGATGAAGTATTAAAAGAGTGGTTAGATATACTGGCAGATAAAATAAATGAAGGACAAAGTGCCCTTCATTCTTTTTTACAATTATTAGAGTAAGCGGTTTACTCTAATTAAGCGTCGATTTTACCAATAAAGCGGTAACCTTCACCATGGATGGTGCTGATTAGCTCAGAAGTAGAATTATCACTTTCAAAGTGCTTACGAATACGACGAATCGTTACATCTACCGTACGGTCATTAGCGCGAAGCTCGCGGCCAGTCATATGTTTAATAAGTTGCTCACGGCTAAAAATACGCCCAGGAGAGTCAAGCATTAAACGAAGAGCGCGGTATTCACCTTTAGGTAAACGCTTAGCATCACCATTTGGTGATGTTAAACAACGGCTATTTTCGTCAAGCTCCCAACCGTTAAATGTAATTACACCGTTAGTTTCTAGCACTGACTCTTCGCCGCCTAGCGCAGTACGAGTAATTAAGTTGCGAGCGCGTATAGTCAATTCACGAGGGTTAAAAGGTTTAGTGATGTAATCATCAGCACCAATTTCTAAACCTAAAATACGGTCTACATCGTTATCACGGCCGGTTAAGAAGATTAAACCGACTTTGCGTTTTTGGCGTAATTCACGTGCTAAAATTAGCCCGTTTTTACCCGGTAGGTTGATGTCCATAACTACAAGATTGACGTCATCATTATTTGTAAGCTTGTCATGCATATCATCGCCATCAATGGCTTCAATAACTTTGTAACCTTCAGCTTCAAATAAACTCACGAGGTTTAGTCGAGTTACGTCTTCATCCTCTACGATTAGAATGACTGGCGTTTGCATTATTAATTAACCTTTTTGGAATATTTTATTTACAAAAAATCGAATTTTAACTAAATAATTCGATTACTAGAGATTATAGGATTATACCCAAATGTTAACAAGAAAAAACAAGTTGGATAAAAATAAAACAGTAGGGGTGTTCCAAACTAACCAAAAGGCATTGTGCAAAAACTACTGTTTAATGATATATAACGGATGCAGCTTTTTGAATTATGAAAACGAAGCCATTTCCTTTAATAATTGATACATCCACCAATCACTTAAAGGTACTAAAAATAATCGCGCAAATTCAAAACGGAATTATATCATTTTATAACCTTTCATCAATGTATGTGATACTGCAAAAGCAATAAAGTTCATAAATTGTATCGTCCAATTATTAGATCAAGTTAAATAATTAAACGTGAAATATCACATGCTCTCTCTATAAGGTCATTAAATAGTAATTCAAGTAAAAAGCGTAAATAAATACTCTTTTTTTAAACACTTTTTATGGAATTGTAATAACAAAGCGTACGCCGGGTTTTGCATCTAGGTCATACAGTATATGTCCGCCTAGCGCTTGGGTTACAAGGTTGTAGACCAAATGCATACCTAATCCACTGGCTCCTTGGCCGCGCTTAGAGGTTACAAATGGGTCAAATATCCTATTTTTGACATTTTTATCAACGCCTTGTCCGTTATCTGTATAAATGATCTTTATTTGTGGACCTGTAATTTCTATATCAAACTGGATTTCGTTATTTTCACTACCCACAAACCCATGAATAGCTGAGTTTAAAATAAGCTGTTGAAATATTTGTTGTAGAGGTTCTGATTTACTTTCAATTGTTAAGTCACTTGGGCAATTGATCACAACGTTAGGTTTGGAGGTTATTAACTCTGATTGAATCGACATTAACACGTCAGATATTAATTTATGGATATTTACATGGGTTTTAACCCCGTCATCTTGAATTACAGCTACCTTTTTAAAGTTAGAAATAAGGTCGGCTGCTCGATTTAAGTTTCGATAAATTAAATCGAGATTTTCAATACCTTCATCTATAAAACGTTTTAATTGGTTAGAAGTAAGGGATTTATTATCAAAGCTAAGCTGAACATCGGCAAGTTTGTCGCGCAATAAGGTTGAACCCGTGATACCTAAACCTATAGGGGTGTTAACCTCATGCGCCACCCCAGCTACCATTTGCCCTAACGAAGCCATTTTTTCGTTTTCTACTATTTGTTCTTGGTATTGATGCATTCGCTCAAGGGTTGAAAGTAATTCTTGGTTTGCCTCACGCAGGGCTATTGTCCTTTGATTTACCTTTTCTTCTAAGCTTTGGTTGAGCTGTTTTATTTCTAGTTTGTCTTTTTCATGTCGCTCTATTTGCTTACGCGTACGTGTAAGCATGATATTTAAGCTATTTGATAAGGCTGTTACCTCTTTTACTTTAGTCGCAGGAGCGCGTACATCGTAGTTATGATTTTTTGAAACGTCTTGTAGTAATCCACTCAAATGCTCAATAGGGTTTGCAATACTTTTTTGGGTGTTTATGGCAATAAAGTACACAAAAAATAATATAAATAGGGTGAGGAAAACATCTATGATTATTTTTTGTTTTATAAATTCATCTAGGCTTTCTAGGCTGCCACGCATATAAACATAGCCAACTACTTGCTCGTTATTAAGTACAGGTGTTATCAGCTCAATATAATTGTTGGTAACTCTAGGCTCTTTTAGCTCTTCAATGCTGTCTACGCGCAAGGGCACCGGCGGGGTTTTTTTAGCATTAAAACTAATAAAAAACACAGGCTTGCTCGATGTTTTTTCTATGGCGTAAATGTGGATGTTTTTTACAAGAGGGATTTTTTCAAATGACTTTAAGCGTTTTTCTTCTGTTTTTCTATCGTCATTTACTAGTGAATCCGATGCATCAAACGCAACAATATCAGAGAGGATCACAAGCTTGTTTATGATCAGTTCCTTTTGTTCTTTTACACCCATGTAGGTAGAAATCGAAACCGATAAAGTTAAACAAATAGCAGTGATAAGCATGATGGTGTTGATCAGCGCTTTTCTAATACTTTTTTGGTGTACTTTTTTTGGCATTATTGCTGCATCGCCTAAGCAAGGATATTTACATTTAGAACTTTAGTTTAGCAAAAACCGAAGAAAGTGAAGGGAAATCGTAAAATTAATTCTGATATTTATTCGAAAGTTAGGCTAAGTGTTAATTACACTTAGCCTAATAAGTGTAATTAGTTAACTACTGTAAACGGCAAATTTATTATTTTTGTACACAGTATGGAAGCTACCAAATTGCGCTTCTAAGATAGGTGGGTATTTTAAAAAGCTATTAGCCACTATGGATAGCTTACCAGCTTTGGTTAAATGCTGTTTAGCATTTGATAAAAATGCTTCAGCAATTGTGTAGTCAGTCGCGATGCCAGTGTGAAACGGTGGGTTACTTACTATTAAATCAAACTTGCCGCTAATATTTTTTAAGCCATCACTTAAAATAGTGCTGCCTTTAATATTATTAAGTTTTAATGTTTGCTCAGTTGCATAAGTTGCAAGTGCGCTTACATCGCTGCAGGTAAAAGTAAGTGCTGGATTTTTAATACCTAAAAAAGTAGCAATCAAGCCTGCACCACAACCAAAATCCAGTACATTACCTTGTTTAGTGGTAGGGGCATTTTCTAATAACATTTTTGTACCAGCATCTAAAGCGCCGTGGTTAAAAACCCCTGGAACACTGATCGCATCAAACTCTACACCAGCTACATTTACGGTAAACGTTTTATGGTAGCGGCTGATGTCAAACGCAGTGGTTGTCTCTAGTTGCTCAAACGAGAATAAAATGCAATGCTTGGCAGAGTCGATTTTATTACTATAACCTGCTTTGCCCGCGAGCTGTTTTTCTATCGATTTAACGCCACTTTTATTTTCGCCCACAACAAGTAGCTGTGCTTTTTCGTTAATAACGGCGCGAATATTATCAAGGGCCATTAATACTTCAGGCTTTGATTTTGGGTAATAAAGAATGACTAAATCATAATCGTTGGCATCTATTTCATGATGAACACACACGTTTACGCCATCTACTCTTTTAGCAAATTCCCCATTAGCATGGTTATAACTAAATGCGGTGATGTTACTTTGAGGATTTAGCTGTTTTAGCTCTGCTAAAAAGCCATCTTGAACAAAGTTGACCACCAAGATAGATTTTCCCACTAGTTCCTCGCTATTACGAAGTAACAGTAAACTTGGGTTGGTTAATACGCTCATAAATGGCTTTGCCTTACAAATTATTGATTAGTAAAAGGTGTGGATTACTTTGTGCGCTCAAACATTAGGTCCCACACGCCATGGCCTAAACGGTGGCCGCGCTGTTCAAACTTAGTTAGTGGGCGCGAATCCGGGCGCGGTACGTAGTCGTTGGTAGATGACTGATTTTTATAGCCAGGCGCTGCTTGCATAACTTCTAGCATGTGCTCAGCGTAGTTTTCCCAGTCAGTAGCCATATGAAAAACACCACCAATTTTTAATTTGCTACGTAGTTTTTCAGCAAATTCTGTTTGCACTATACGGCGTTTATGATGACGCTTTTTATGCCATGGATCTGGGAAGAATAATTGCAGCGTTGTTAAGCTTTCATCTGCAATGCAGTCCGCGAGTACTTCTACTGCATCGTGTTCAAATACACGTAAATTAGTAACTCCGGCTTCATCAGCGTCCATTAAACATGCGCCAACGCCTGGGCGATGTACTTCAATACCAATAAAGTTTAGGTGTGGTGCATTTTTTGCCATTTCAACTAATGACTTGCCCATACCAAAACCAATTTCTAATACTACATCATTGTTATTGCCAAATACTTGGGCTAAGTCGAGTAGGCCGTTTTTATGCTCAAGCCCCATAGTTGGCCAGCACTTTTCAATTGCGGCAGCTTGGCCTTTAGTTAAGCGGCCTTCGCGTTTTACAAAACTGCGAATTGTGCGGATATACTTACCTTCTTGCTTAGCTTGCTCAAGGTTGTTGTTACTTGATTCACTCATATTATTGGCCTGACAAAAACAATGTGTTTAAAAATGGTTGCGTATTATCCCTGACCACGCAGCTAATCACAAGTATTAGCGTGTTATAGCGCCTTCATCGCTTGATCTTTTTATTAACTGCAATAGACTGAGCCGCTATTGAGCATGAGTAAAAGTAGTATATGTTGGATTTAAATAAACAGCAGTCAGACAAGTTTGCTAACCGAGTGGTTGATTGGTATCACCTTCATGGGCGTAAAACACTGCCTTGGCAATTAGCTAAAACACCTTATAAAGTGTGGGTGTCGGAAGTAATGTTACAGCAAACGCAAGTTGTTACGGTTATTCCATATTTTGAAAAGTTTATGGCAAGCTTCCCAGATATTGTTGCTTTGGCAAATGCAGACGAAGATTTAGTGCTGCATCATTGGACTGGCTTAGGTTACTACGCACGGGCACGTAACTTACATAAAACGGCCAAAATAGTGCGAGATAAATACCAAGGTAAATTTCCAACTACACTAGAAGAAGTCATGGATTTACCCGGAATAGGGCGCTCTACGGCCGGTGCCGTATTATCGCTGTCGCTTGGACAGCACCACCCTATTTTAGATGGCAATGTTAAGCGAGTGCTTGCCCGATATTTTATGATTGAAGGGTGGTATGGGGTAAAAAAAGTAGAAAACCAACTTTGGCATTTATCTACTCAGTTAACCCCTAAAAACAATGTGACTGAGTTTAACCAAGCCATGATGGACTTGGGCGCCAGCCTTTGCTCGCGCAGTCGCTTTGACTGCCAAGCATGTCCAATAAATAACGATTGCGGTGCGTTTAACGCAGGAAAAGTTAAAGAGTTCCCTCATTCTAAGCCTAAAAAAGTGGTTCCTAAAAAAAGTTGTCATCAGCTGATTATTCAACATGACGAGAAGGTTTTAATGGAAAAACGCCCAAATAGCGGTATTTGGGGCGGTTTATTTGGTTTTTTTGAGTTTAATGAATACAGCGAAATGGTGTTATTTTTAAATCAGCAAGGTTTAAAAACCGAGCTGGAAGAGTGGGTGCCTTTTACTCATGTGTTTTCGCATTTTGAGCTAACAATAAACCCGTATGTTCTTAATATTGATAGCGTACCGGATGTAGTAAATGATAAACAGCTCGTATGGTACCCACTCGATCAATCAATAGAGGTGGGTTTAGCCGCACCAACTAAAAAGTTGGTTAAACAAATGAGCTCAATAGGTTAAACTATTTACATTTAGCGCTTAAGAGAGTCAATTATGGCACGTACAGTATTTTGTCAAAAGTTACAAAAAGAAGCCGAAGGGCTTGGATTTCAGTTATACCCAGGTGAACTAGGCGAGAAAATTTTTAATAATATCTCTAAAGAAGCATGGGGCCAGTGGCAGCACAAGCAAACGATGCTAATTAACGAAAAGCATTTAAATATGATGGACCCAGAGCACCGTACGTTTTTAGAAGAGCAAATGGTTGGTTTTTTGTTTGAAGACAAAGACGTAGAAATTGAAGGTTATCGACCGCCAGAAAAATAAAAGTACAGATATAAAAAAGGGCTAATTAGCCCTTTTTTTATAGCTATATTCTATAGCGTTTCCTCATCAGTGCTTGCCGAGCGTACTTGTTCTTTTAAAAACTGTGCAGCTTTAGAGTATTCAATCTCAAGGGTGTCTCTTTGTGCGATTAGCTCATCAGTATCAAGCTCTGCATTTTTACACTTTTCTTCAAACTCTTGTGCACATTGTGCTACGGCCTCAGCACCAATTGTTTTAGAAATAGACTTAAGTTGATGACAGGCATCACTGATTTCATCTCTGTCATTAACCATAACACCCGAATTAATGCTTTTAATTAAGCTTTGGCTTTGCTCCAAAAACATTTTGAAAAAGCGTATTTGCTTGGCTTCGTCGCCATTTACATAAGTGGATACCGCATCCATATTAATGGGCATAGCAGGTTTTTGATGAATGACAACAGTTTGGTCTTTGTTATGTTTGTCATACCAACGCTTTAAGGTATCTTCTAGGGCATTAAGCTCTATAGGCTTAGTAATAAAATCATTAATACCAACAGCAAGGCAACGTTCTTTTTCACCTTTAAGCGCATTGGCGGTAACGGCAATAATATAAGGCTGTGAGTCTATAGACTCTAATAACTCTGCTTCATCACGAATTTTTTCAACCATGTCGTATCCCGACATTTTTGGCATGTGTAAGTCGGTTAATATGAGCGAGTAATTGTTTTGACGCCACATATCTAAGCCTTCTTCACCATTGTTAGCTACTTCCACGCCATAGCCTAATATGTGCAGTTGATCAGTTAACACTTGCTGGTTTAGTAGGTTGTCTTCTACTAGTAAAATGAGTTTATTTGCATCGCGTGCTTGTTCAACATTTAAATAATTGTTGAGTGTTTTTGTTTTTTTAACTTGCTTAGGCTGATGCAAACCAGCTGCCACCAATATCGACATCATAAAGTTAGATTTACAAAGCGGGGAAGCATTTATATAAAATACATTTTTATGGTTTATAGCAGCTTCATCAAGCTTACTTAACACCACAACTTGCTGGTTGTTATCTTCAAGCGAGTATATAAGACGACGTAGTAAAGAGTTAACCCTTTCCATATCGTCTATGCCATCAACAACCCATATAATATCGCGGTGCTCTTGTTGTGCTTCTATTTCTTGTTGATCGTGCACGTAAGTAATTTTAGCGCCCATAAACGATAAATAGCGGTACATCGCTTTTTCACGTTCTAAATGGTTACTTACAACCACCACATGTTTACCATTGAGTGCATTTTTATGTGCGTATTTAATTTTTCCAGAGGTACCAAATGGCAGCTCAACGGTAAACTCGCTACCAATACCCGCATGGCTCGTTACATTAATAGTACCAAGCATAAGCTCTGTTAAACTTTTACAAATCGAAAGCCCTAAACCTGTCCCACCGTAATCGCGGGTAATTGAGTTTTCTGCTTGTACAAACGGATTAAATATTTCTCGCAGCTGCGCCTGGGTCATGCCCTTGCCGTTATCGGTTACACAAAAACGTAGCGTAAAATGATCCGCTGTATTATGAGCGACCTCTACCGATATTTTTACATGACCTTGGCGTTTGTCATCGGTGCTGGTGAACTTAATTGCATTACTGCATAGGTTGTACAGCACTTGGCGAACTCGGATTGTATCGCCAGTCAGATTAGTAGGAATATCTGGTGCAATAGAAAGCTCTAAATCTAATTGACGTTTTTTAGCAACAGATGAAAGTACCCGAGCTACCTCTTCAATTGTATCGGTAACAGAAAAAGGCGTAGGGTCAATATTTAGCTTACCCGCTTCAATTTTTGAAAAGTCTAAAATGTCATCCAAAATACTTAGTAATGAAAACGCTGACTCACGGATAATGGTACTTAAGCGATGCTGCGCACCATCAAGCTCTGTTTGTCTTAATAAATCAATAGTGCCAATTACGCCGTTCATAGGCGTGCGGATTTCATGGCTCATAGTGGCTAAAAAGGTGGTTTTGGTTTCGCTGGCGCGCTGTGCCTTTAATGTAGCTTGCTCTAATGCAATCGTTCTTTGCTGTACTTCACTCTCAAGGCCAGTTTGTAATTTTTGAAGCTCCTTTTGCGCAGCCTCTTTTTCAGACATTACTGAGTTAACTTTACCAAGCAGTAAATTAATGTTTTTAGCAACGCCAGATAAGCCTAAGTCTAGTTTTTCACTTATTTTACTTTCGTAATTGCCATTTTCAGTAATTGCTTGCAGTTCTTCATTTAATAAATGGCTGCTTTTACGCAAGCGGGTATTTATATAGGTATTAAATAGTAAGGCTAATGCAAATAAGGCAAACACGCTCACAATTGCAATAATATAGGCTATTACTTGCGAGTCTTGCTGCGTTAAAGGCACCGCTGGTAACTGCTGTTTTATTATTAGTTCACCAATGGGTTGGTCGTTTAATAGTAATATATGGTGTAATACACCTTGCTCAGCTAAATGCTCATTTACTTTTTTTGACTCGATAGCGGGTTTAGTGCTGCTATATACAAGTTGGGTTTCTGAGGTGGCATTAAAGCGATAAAGCGTATATTCAAACTCATCATCTAATATTGAGGTAAGTTCAAGTAGCTGACGAACCTTACCTTGCCCATACATAGTAAGTGCATCTACCATTGGTAAATCAAGTTGCTGTGCAAGTTGCGTAATACTTACTTTTTGTTTGGCTGCTGGTGCAGGTTGTGTGTTTTGCGAATAAAACGCGAAGGCAACAATAGCAAGCGCTGTTACTGCAATATTAATTATTAAAAAAAGCGGCAGTAAGCCTTTCACAGGCGAAGAGAATTTACTCTGCATTGATTGTTCCCATTGGTATTTGTTATTACGATAAGCCCTTACCGCATTTCCAAAGTAATCGTATCATTTACGTAAAATAATTCACTACGTTTTTAGTCTGGTTTAATTGATTAAATTAAGGTTTTTCGTAAATTTTTGCTGGATAAATAAACATTAGTATATAAAAACTTGCATTGTTGTGTGAAAACCGTTCAAACAGTTATAAAGAGTAAAAAAAAAGTTGACTTGTAAGGGCAAAACTCGTTTAATACGCCGCACGCCCAAATGGCTCAGCCGATAACGCTGAGTGGGAATTGCATTAAAAATACTTTGTTATTTTTAATCAGCACTGTATAAGTGCCTCGATAGCTCAGTTGGTAGAGCAGAGGATTGAAAATCCTCGTGTCCCTGGTTCGATTCCGGGTCGAGGCACCATTTACTTTAAG
>NZ_LKDW01000033.1 GCF_001401805.1 Pseudoalteromonas sp. P1-25 | reverse complement strand
AGCTGATAGCTGATAGCTGATAGCTGATAGCTGATAGCTGATAGCTGATAGCTGATAGCTGATAGCTGATAGCTGATAGCTGATAGCTTTTACTAGGAGGTTCTATGTCTGATTTGGTTTTTTCTGATTCGTTTATCGACGGTGATTTTTATTCTACAAGCCAGCGTTTTAGCGTTGATGACCCCGCGACCGAAAAGAGTATTGTTGAAGTAAGTGATATAGATGAGCAAGGCGTTAATAGTGCAATAAAGGCAGCACAAGGCGCATTCATTAAATTAAAGTCAACCAATGCTACTGAGCGAAGTGAGACGCTCATGCGCTGGTATGATTTAGTCATAAAACACAAGCAAACCCTTGCAGAGCTGATGACCAAAGAGCAAGGTAAGCCGCTTAAAGAGTCATTAGGTGAAATAGATTACGGCGCTGGGTTTATAAAGTGGTTTGCAGAAGAAGCTAAACGCAGTTACGGCGATGTGATCCCCCCAACCGACGATACACATAGATTAACGAGCTTTAAGCAACCTGTAGGCGTTGTAGCAGGTATCACGCCGTGGAATTTTCCGGTTGCAATGGTAACGCGTAAAGTGGCGCCAGCATACGCTGCAGGCTGTAGTTTTGTGTCAAAACCTTCAGAATACACGCCCTTATGCGCACTAGCATTGGCGTATCTTGCCGACCAGGCAGGGTTTGTTAAAGGCGCTTTCAATGTGTTGGTTTCGCAAGATGCAAAAACAGTAGGCAAAATGCTGACAGACTCAGAAGTGGTGCGTAAATTTACTTTTACCGGCTCTACTGGGGTGGGCAAACAGCTGCTTTCGCAATGTGCTGATACAATTAAACGTACATCTATGGAGCTTGGTGGTAATGCACCGTTTATTATTTTTGATAATGCCGATATAGACGAAGCAATTGAAGGCCTTATGGCGGCTAAGTTTAGAAACAGCGGCCAAGCTTGTGTAGCTGCAAACCGCATTTTTATTCAGCGCAGTATTTTAGATGAAGTGCTTGATAAAATTACCCCTAAAGTAGCCGCGTTAAATGTGGCAAATGGGTTTGAAGATGGGGTAGATATTGGTCCGCTAATTTACCCAAAAGCCAAAGAGAAAGTGCAGCAGCTTGTGCAAGATGCACTTGATAAAGGCGCAAAGCTAATTGGGGATAACAGCGACTTAGGCGGCAGCTTTCAAAACCCGCTCATTGTGACTAACGTAACGACCGAAATGGATATATACCACGAAGAAGTATTTGGCCCGGTATTAACGGTTATTCCTTTTGATGAGGAAAGTGAGGTGCTAGCCCTTGCTAATGACGTTCCTTATGGCTTAGCAGCATATTTTTATAGCCAAAATATCAAGCAAATCTACCGTATTAGCGAAGGGCTAGAGTTTGGTATGGTTGGCGTTAATGAAGGGGTTATATCTAACCCTGTAGCACCGTTTGGAGGCGTTAAGCAATCAGGATTAGGCCGAGAAGGCGGCCATCAAGGGCTTGATGAATACCTTGAAGAAAAATACGTGTGTATCAAGGTTTAAGAAACGCTAAGACACTTAAACCATAAAAATTGGTTTATTCAGCACGGTTTAGGTTACTAATAGCTATTCGCTTAATTAAGTGATCTATATTGCGCATTGGTACAGGTTTATAACTACAGGCTACCTTTTTATTGCTAGATATAGGCCTTAGTGCTACATTTACGGCATAATTTTTGTTTAAAAGTAATCAAAAATAAAAAGAATTTCTACTTGTAGAAATAACCCGTGTGTAAATGCCACCGCAAGGTGGCATTTTTTATAGTTAGAGAAAGTGGAACTGACTTATTTTATAGGTGAATACCCTGGTAGCTTTGCTAGGTCAACAAAGTCTAATTGCTCGGCAATCGCATACTCTTTAATATAATTTTTATATACTTCAGATTCTACAAACACGGCAAAAATGTCCCGATCTAGGTGATTATCTTCAACCATACGTCCTAAAATTGTTAAACATTCACTCACCGGCTTTGCTTTTTTGTAAGGTCTATCTACGGCAGAAAGCGCTTCAAATATATCAGCAATAGCCATTAACCTTGCAGGTACCGACATTTGTTCTTTTGTTAATCCTTGCGGATAGCCTGTACCATCCAACTTTTCATGATGCCCAAGTGCATATTCAGACACATTACTCAAATGTTTAGGGAATGGCAGGGTGTCTAAAATATTTTTAGTTACATCCATATGGCGTTTCATAACGTCACGCTCGCCAAGGGTTAGTGTCCCCCTGCGGATTTGTAAATTTTCTACTTCATTTTCGCTCAGTAAAGGGGTTTCTTTGCCGTTAATCGTTAAGTGGTAATGTGATGCGATGCGGTCTATATTGGCAACATCTTCATCGGATAAAAACTCCCCACCGACATTGACTCTTTGTAAAAATGCTCGATCTAAAGAAAGCTGTTTTAATTCAGTATCGAGTAGACGCTCAAACTGAAGCACTTCTATGGGTCTATTGAGCTTCATCGCAGAGATAATCTGCTTTTGATAACTTATTTCTAAATCACGTTTAATGACCTCAAATTTAGCATCAATGTGTTCAATACGATCAAAAATAGTTTCAAGCTTAGTCGACTTTTCCATTATGTGATCAGGGGTAGCTATTTTACCGCAATCATGGAGCCAGCCAGCTATATCTAGTTCATGTCTGTCAGCATCACTCATTACAAAGTCAGCCAAAGGGCCACGGTCAATATTATGGACGGCGTCAGCAAGCATTAAAGTAAGCGCAGGAACTCGCTTACAGTGCCCGCCGGTATGAGGTGACTTTTCGTCGATAGCCATCGCAATGGTTTCTACAAATTTGGAAAATAGCTCTTCCATTCCTTTAATAAGGGTTGAGTTTGTCAGTGATATGGCACCTAAAGAAGCGAATGATCGTATAAGTGTGACGAGCTCATCGCTATAGGTGATGATATTGTCATGTTGATCTTTCACATTGATCAGCTGAATCACGCCAATAATATCATCAGTATGATCTTTGAGCGGGATTGTTAGCATAGACTGTGTACGATACCCCGTACGCGCATCCATATTTCGCGCAGCGCTCATATCAAAGGGCAGTGCCGCATATACATCTGGAATATTAATAATTTCGCCAGAGTTAACAGCATGAGCGACTATAGCCGTTTCGTTTTCTTTCCCGTTTATAAACAGATCTATATTAGGAAAGTTAACGGGCTCCCCTGAGCTTCCGCCTAGATAAAGGCCTAAAGATTTATTTATGACTGTTTCAAACTTAAGCTGTTTATCGTCTGTAATAGAGTAGATAGTACCTGCATCAGAATTAGAAATAGACATAACAACTTGCAAAATTTCTTCAAGAAGTTTACTTGCATCCTTTTCAGTTGTTAGCCTAATGCTAATATCAATAAAGTGATGAAGATTCGTTCTATCTTTAATGTACTCAGACATGTTGTTACTACTTTGTTTTGTGGATAAAGGCGCCATTCCAATCCTGTGCTAAATTTTGCAAATCGGTATTTTTAATTCGGTTAATAAAAATATGGTAAACATGATCACTCAATAAGGCCGTTTCACTCAACTCTTCAAATAGTGTCAGAGCGAGTTGCCAATTTTTATTATTGTAGTGCTGCATAGCAGTGAACGACTTTTTAATTTCAGATAGCTGGCTTTCGCTTATCTCAGCTACAAAGTTTATAGGCTCATACAGCTTAGTTGCATTTACTTTACCTACTACTTGTACTTTATCAATTAAGCGAAATGCAATATGTGGACAAGCAAGCATTGTTTCTTCAGTAACCAGAATAGCTACCCCGTAAAATTTGGTCAAGCTTTCTACTCTTGAGCCTAAATTTACTGCATCTCCAAGTACGGTATAGGCTTTTCTATAGACTGAGCCCATATCGCCAACATTCATCTCACCAGTGCTGATGCCCACACCAATACTCACAGCGGGAAGTTGCTGCTCGCTAAAGGCTTTATTTAAGCTTGAAAGACCTGCAACCATTGCCAAGGCGGCTTCAACACTGTGCCTTGCATGCTCACTGTCTTCAAGCGGTGCATTCCAAAAAGCCATAATCATATCACCCACGTACTTATCTATTGTGCCGTTATTATCAAAAATAACTTTTGTGGTTGCCGATAAGTACTGATTTAAATAATCACTTAATTGGTTTGGACTCATCCCTTCTGATAGCGCAGTAAAATTTCGTATATCAGCAAATAACACGGTCATATTTCGTTTTATACTTTGCTGAGTAAGTTGTTTTCGCTGGCGAATTAATTGTTCAATATGATCAGGGGGGACATATTGATTAAACATCGATTTAATTTTTCGGCTGTGCTTTAGTTCTGCTATTGAGCCAATAAAAACAAAGTAAGCGGCTAAAATAGAAATAAGTAATAGCGGCATAAATAGAGGCAGGCTAATTTTTTGTACTGACCACAAATAAAAATTAAGCAATATAACAAGCCCAGCCATACCCACTGAAAGTGTTACAATATAGCGCGCACTTTTACGAAAACTTAAAAGCGATAAGCAACAACCCACAAAGGTAATTAATAATAATGTGGCACCTAAAGCCCATGTAGGTTGAGTAGGTATAATCTCTGGGTGCAGTAGCCCTTCAAAAATATTAGCATGTACTTCTACCCCTGGGTATTGTAAACCCACAGGTGTGGCTCTTAAATCAGCTAAACCAATTGCAGAAGTCCCAATAAACGCTACGCTGCCCTCTAATTGTTGCTCAGTAACTTTTTTAGTTAATACGTCTGTGGCAGAGTAATACTTAAAGCTTTTAGCGCGGCCTTTATACGGGATAAAAATTTGGCCGTACTCATCTGTTTGTATCCAACGCTCATGAAATTTAATGCCTTCAAAGAAAGTCAAATCATCTTGGATGCTTGCACGCGTTTGAATACTATCTGCTAAGGTATATAAACGCGCAGCCTCAAGCGCAAGAGAGGGGTAGAGCTTACCATCTACTCGATTAACCAAGGCCGCTTTACGTATAAATCCATCGTTTTCACTATGGGCATTTATAAACCCGTTACCCGTGGCGCTACTTTGCAACATAGGTATATTAACCGTAGCGCCTAAAAATTGGGTTACCTGGGAGTTGCTTTGCTCGCTCTTTGGCCACACAACGCTCGAACTGGGTAAAGGGTTACGTTGTTTGTAAGCGTCGTTGTTTAACAAAAAACCTAATACGGTATCGTTACTATTAAGTGCTTTAGCAAAGGTGGCATCAGCGTCTACTTGGTGTTTAATATCATTTAACGCCAATTTATATGCACTCAATAAATCAGGGGCTCTTGATTGAATTTGGTTTACAGGGTTCACTTCTGGCTCAGAAAAAAAGATATCAAATGCGATAACTACTACCCCTGCCTCAGTGAGCTTATTTACTAAATCAGCCATTTTTGAGCGGCTCCAAGGAAAGCGCCCTTGTTCCAGCATCGTTTTTTCATCTATGTCGATAATCACAACAGTTTCGTCAAGCTGTCGAGGTGTATCAGGCAAAGTAAGCAATAGCCTAGAGTCGTAAATAATACCTTCGACCCTATTGAGCAGTTTGGCTAATGAACCACTAGAAAACAGCTCCACAGCCGCTATTAGCAGCGTAATGACTAAGCCTACAAATAGGTGTCGGTAAATTTTAGGGATATAAAGGCGAGAAATAACAGTTAATCCTTACTTGATGTAAACTCAAATGATCGGCCTTCTTTGGCACATTCAATATTAATTTGCTCGCCATAATTTGCTTGTAGTTGTGTTTCTATTGCTAACAGCTCGTCATCGGTTCTTGCTGGATCGTGACTTATAATTGCTAAGTTTTTTATACAAGCGTCAACAGCTAATTCAGCTACTTGCTTAAATGTGCTATGCCCCCAGCCATGCTTGAGCGGAAGCTCTTCGGTGGTAAATTGGGCGTCATGAATTAACAAGTCAGCACCTTTAATAAACTCAGCCCACTGGGCAAGGGTGGTTTTAACAACACCAGGCGGGGATAACTCGTTATCGGTTATATAAGCAATTTTTTTACCCTCAGCATGTACACAATACGCAGTGCCTCCACCAGGGTGATTTAACGGTGCGGTTAATACGTTAAAATTATTTATAGTAAAGCTTTCTTGGGTAGCGAATTGAGTGTTTAAGGTAATGTTTGCAGGTAAGTCTTGGTAACTAACAGGAAAAAACGAGCCTGACATTTGCATCAAAACAGCCTGCTTACTTTGCTCGTCTTCAACATCACCTACAACAATGGTTATATCGCGTTCGGCTTGGTAAATAGGCTTAAAAAATGGAAACCCTTGAATATGATCCCAGTGGTTATGTGTTAATAGTATAGCTATAGGGGAGGCGTGCTTAAGAAGCATTTCACCAAGCTGCACGATACCCGTCCCAGAGTCTAAAATAAGGCTATCACCATTTTTTTGCTCAATGTATACACATGAAGTATTGCCCCCAAATACACGTGTATGTTCACCTGGGGATGGCATTGACCCCCTTACGCCATAAAATTTAACTTTCATGATTTAGGGCTTAATTCCATCTGGGTAAAAGTTAAATTTAGATAAGCTAACGTTATTAGAGCCGTTATTAAAGCATGTGCTATTAAGTATGATTTGATTGTTCGTTTGTAACAGCATTGACGTAAATTCATGCGTACCATCACATTGAACTGCTTGATAATAACCCCGCATATTTTCTCCAAATAAGGTATCGATAGTGCCATCAGCTAATATGCGTGCGATTAACCCTTTTGAATCACTCATACCGCTAAGGATAATATTACCATTAGTGTCAATTGCTGCATCGTTCACTTTTGTGTCAGCACTTGAAGCGAGTTCATATTGCCCTATACCACTCGTGGCAAAGCTTAAATCTTCGCTACCATCGGGTTGTAACTTAATAATCACTGCTAGGTTTGGCGTGGTGCCATCATTAGCTATTAAATAGAGGTTAGCCGCGTTATCGGCGAGTATTTTTGTTGCTCTGTTATTTATATCACTAAAGGAGCGGCTATCGGTATAGGTAAATATCTCGTTAGCATCATCGTCTATTTTTAGCATGGTTAATTGCGAGCTACTGCCAGATACTTGCTTACCTGCAATATATATATCTTTATTTGCGTCTATATAAAGCGTTTCAAAAAACTCATTTACGTTGCCATAGTAAGCACCGCTTGTACCAAAACTATTTTCTAATTTACCATCACTTTTTAACATGGTTGCAAACGAATTAGTAACACTCAAAGCATTAGTCGCTGTCCCTACAGCCACAATATAGCCACTGCTATCGATAGCAACATCAGCAAAGCTAATATCGGTATTTAAAATGTCTACAGTGGTATAAATTCCTTCGTCAGCAAAGTTTTTATCTAGGTAACCGTCTTGGTCCACTTTTGCTATAAAGCCTTCTTCATTTACACCGTTTATAAGTGTACCTGCAATAATAATACTACTATCGCTAAGCTCTTTTATTTTAATGGTTTTAAACGCAACATTAATATCTAGGGCTTTATTACCATCAAGACTAAAGCTGGTATCAATAACACCTGCATTAGTATAGCGAGTCAGCACTAACTTATTGTTAGTATTAAGTTGCGTTACAGACGCCGTTAAGTACTTATCTGCGTGCGTGCCAGTTTGTAATTGCAATACATCCATTGATAGATCATTCGAGCTAATACTTAGATCGTTTAAGCTTGTGTAGCCATCTATAGAAAAGTCGGTGTTTAAATTTGCATTACTCGTTATTGACGTTATGAAAGGCTCATTAGATGAATCGTTAAACCTGCCGGATAGCCATAGCGTGCCATTTTCATCAATAGTCGATGCATTAGCAGTTTGATGACTGATAACATTGGAAATAATATTTATGCCTGAATTGCCGTAACTAGTGTCTAGTGTGCCATCAGGTACAGAGACTCGCGCCGAAAATAGTTGCTCGTTGTGAGCATCATCAGTGGCTTCAATACCTGTAGTACCAGAGAGGATTATTTGATTGCTCAAAGGTGCGTACTTTACACCAGTAACTCGCGCACTGCCGTTACTTGAGCCCGAATTCCCATCAATATTGTAAATTGACATTTCTTCATTAATATCGCCAAAGCGATCAACTGAAATCATAACCGCTTCTTTTTCACCAGACGAGCGAGTAAAATATCCCCCTAAATAGGCAGTAAAATTAACCGCGTCTATACCACCAATGGCAAGTAGCTCATCGTCACCTTCTTCGTCCGATAAATCTAATATAAGCGCATCGCCTGAGTTAAAGCTGCCGTTATTATTGCCATCAGGAATAAGGTACCTAATGGTTGCATCTAAATCACCTTCTTCGCCTATGGCACTACCTACTACGAGTAAATCAGAGTTACCAAAGTTTTTAATAGCGTGTGATTCATCATCACGGTTTTCACCACTTACATCCACTATACCGGGGCTGCCTGATTCGTAAGCAAGCGTCGACACATCAAATTTAAGAAATAAACTGTCTTTGTCTGAGCCATTGATAGAGTAACCAACGCCTTGTATTTTATTATCGGTAAACTCAAGGTCATTTATTACAGATTCACTCCCAAGTGTTGTACATTTAGTACCGCTGTTAGCGTCACCAGAGTTAGTACTTATAATGCCTGTAGTACTCATTTTTAATAAACATGCTTCAGTTTCTGAGCCATTAAAGCTTGAATAACCTATAAATAACTCACCATTGCCAGAGATAATAGCGGTACCTTTTTCATCTTCACCCAGATCTATCGTTTTAAAGCCGCTGCTATTAAATGCAGTGTTTAAATCGCCCGTATTGGTATAAGAAACAACAATAATATCTGTATCTGTGTTGTTATTGTATCCCACAAAATAAAGGTTAGTGTTAAGCTCAATGCTATCGTTAAATTCACCATTTGAAAAAACGCTCGAAAGGTCTAGCTGTTCGCTAAGTGCTCGTCCAAATGTTTCATCCTCGACAGGAATTAGTGGATCTTCTTCATCTGTAATATTTACATTAATGGTTATTGTAGTCGTTTCATTTGGAGAGCCATTATCAGTAATATCGACATTCACTGTGTGTTGTGTCGCTGTTTCAAAATTAAAAGCGTTGCTACCGTTTACGGTTAATAATCCACTATTACTATCAATATTAAATAATGAGGTTTCGCCACCGCTTAAGCTAAAAGTGAGGCTGTTATTTTCAATGTCAGACGCTGTAATCGTACCAATTGTCTCTTCATCTATGGCATTTTCACCGATAGAAAAAGTTTGGTCTACTGCTGTTGGCGCATCGTTAATTGCTACTATTGTAATAGTCAAATTACCTTGCACCTCATCAGTGCCATCACTCAACGTGTAGGTAAGTGTTGCTATGCTTTCACTATTTAAGGCGGGGGTATATTTAATTTCATTATTTTCAACACTCGCTGTACCAATATCCGCTATAACGGCTGTTATAGTTAAGGTATCGGTTGCATCTGCATCGCTGTCATTGCTTATAACGTCAATTGTAGTTTCAGGGGCATCTTCATTTAAAGTCGCTGAATCAGGCTGTGCAACAGGTGCGTCATTCACAGGGGTTACGTTAATAGTTAATGTTCCAGGTGCTGTGTCTGTACCATCGCTCAGTGTATAATTTACGATCACTTGTCCATGAAAGTTAGTTTCTGGCGTGTATATAACGTTGTTGCCAGAGCTCGAAATACCGCCCACATTAGTACTTACGGAAGTAATAGAAAGTGTATCGTTTTCTGTATCAGTATCATTACTTAATACATTGATACTTGTTGCGGCGGCATCTTCTAAAATAGTGGCCGCGTCGGGGTTTGCCACCGGCGCATCATTTACAGGCGTAACCGTAATTGTTAATACGCCATTAGCCGTATCAGTGCCATCACTTAGGGTGTAATTTACTGTGGCTTGACCATTAAAATTGGCCTCTGGCGTGTAAATCACATCATTACCCGCGCTTGTTACTGTACCTGATGTGGCAGTAACAGCACTAATAGAAAGCGTATCGTTTTCTGCGTCTGTATCATTACTTAATACGTTTATGCTTGTTGCAGCGGCATCTTCTAAAATAGTGGCCGTATCGGGATTTGCCACTGGCGTATCGTTGATTGGTGTTACGGTTATAGTAAGTACGCCATTAGCGGTATCGGTGCCATCACTTAGGGTGTAATTTACTGTGGCTTGACCATTAAAATTGGCCTCTGGCGTGTAAATCACATCACTACCCGCGCTTGTTACTGTACCTGATGTAGTAGTGACGGCACTAATAGAAAGTGTATCGTTTTCTATATCAGTATCGTTACTCAATACATTGATGCTTGTTGCAGCGGCATCTTCTAAAATAGTGGCCGTGTCGGGATTTGCCACCGGCGCATCGTTCACGGGCGTAACCGTAATAGTTAATACGCCACTAGCGGTATCGGTGCCATCAGATAGGGAATAATTTATAACTGCTTGGCCGTTAAAGTCGGCCTCAGGGGTAAAAGCAAGATTGCTACCGGCCACTGTAACACTCCCTGTACTTGCGCTTGCGCTGCTAATAGAAAGCGAGTCGTTTTCTACATCTGTATCATTATTTAATACATCAATATTTGTTGTTACAGCATCTTCTAAAATAGTAGCCGTGTCGGGATTGGCTACTGGGGCATCGTTAACTGGTGTTACGGTTATAGTGAGCACGCCATTAGCTGTATCGGTGCCATCACTTAGGGTGTAGTTTACTGTGGCTTGTCCATTAAAATTAGCCTCTGGCGTGTATATCACATCACTACCTGCGCTTGTAACTGCACCTGATGTGGTCGTTAGCGCACTAATAGAAAGCGTATCGTTTTCTATATCTGTATCATTACTTAATACATTAATACTTGTTGCGGCGGCATCTTCTAAAATAGTCGCTGAGTCGGGGTTAGCAATAGGTGCATCGTTAACTGCCGTGACGGTTATTGTTAGCACGCCTTCGGCAGTCGTTGTGCCGTCGGTTAGCGTATAACTTACAACAGTTTGACCATTAAAATTTGCCTCGGGTGTGTAAAGCAGGTTACTGCCAGATACTGAAACTGCTCCCGTACTCGTGCTTGCTGTACTAATAGCAAGTGGATCGTTGTCTACATCGGTGTCGTTGCCAACAACATTAATACTTGTTGGCGCAGCATCTTCTAAAATAGTTGCGGTATCAGCGTTTGCTACGGGGGCATCATTAACTGGGGTAATCGTTATTGTGAGTATCCCAGAAGCACTTTGCGAACCGTCAGTTATTGTATAGTTTACTGTTGCAGTGCCATTATCGTTTTCATCAGGTATGTATTGAATTTGCGAATTTACAATTGAAACACTACCACTATCACTACTCACAGTAGAAAGCGTTAGAGTATCGCCATCTATGTCAGTATCGTTACTCAATACATCTATCAAAGTGGCAGAAGCATCTTCGGTAATGGTAACGCTATCGGCATTTACTATTGGTGCATCATTAACGGGTGAAATGGTTATTTCTAAAGTAGCGCTAGCTTCTCCTGCGCTATTATCGGAAATACTATACGTCACAATAGCAACACCGTTAGCGTTAGGCCCAGCACTGTACTGAATTTTATTATCTGCAATGCTCGCTGAGCCAAATTCGGTACTAACGCTTGTTATTGTTAAATTATCACCGTCTACATCGGTATCATTGGTAAGCACATCAACCAAAATTGGCGGCGCATCTTCTTGCATTGCAGCGCTATCTGCCATTGCTGTAGGCGCGTCATTAACGGGTGTAATAGTGATCGTTACTGTAGCGTTGCTTTGCACTGGCGTGCTATCGCTAAAACCATCAGAAATCGAATAGTTTAGTATTGCTTCACCAAAGTAATCAGGCTCGGGTGTATACTCAATTCTATTATTTACAATACGGACGGTACCTATTGTATTTGTAACATCGGTAAGAGTGAGTGTATCGCCGTTTGCATCGGTATCGTTTTCTAATACGTTTAGCAATGTGGCTGGGCTGTCTTCTAGTAAGGTGTAAAAATCATCATTCGCTTCAGCAGGCGAATTAGAACCCGTTTTATTTAATACAACCTGCGCTGTTGCAGTTAACCCTTGTTCATTGGAAACAGAATAGGTGAAACTATCAACATCTAAAGCGTCCGAATTAGGTTGATAAGAAAATGAACCATCAGCGTTGAGGGTTAAAATACCACTTTGTACGTTAACTACAGGCGTTGTATTAACAGTGAGATTACCAGGTTCTATGTTTACATCGTTTTTAAGTAAGCCATTCTCAGCTGAAACTACCAGTGTTTGGTTGTACTGAAACTGGTACTCATCTTTTTGGGCATTAGGGTTATCTGGTGTGCTATTTATAGTTAGTGTCGCGGTAGCCGTGGCAGTAGCACCTAACGTGTCGATTACTTGGTATTTAAATTCATCAATACCGTAGTAGTTTGCATCAGGTATATACGAAAAGCTACCGTCTGTAGCTAATTGTAATTGTCCGTGGGCGGGCGTTACACTGTATGTATCATCAATAATAAAAGTATCATTATTAGGGTCTGTGTCGTTGGCAAGTAACCCCTGGCTTGTATCAACTACAAGTGTGGTATCTTCATCTAAACTGTAACTGTCGTTTACGGCTGTAGGCGGGCTATTTTGATCCTGTGCATTAATAGTAACACTGGCAATTGCCTCTGCGCCTTGAGGGTCAACAATGCGGTACTGAAAACTATCCGCGCCTTGCATATTGGCGCTACCTATATACTCAAAACTACCATCTGAAGCAAGTGTAAGAGCGCCTTTACTCGGAAGGCTAACCGGTGTTGTATCTAAAGTAAGTTGATCTTGGTCTATATCGCTGTCGTTGCTTAATAAACCGGGCGCGGCAATTAATAACGTTCCGTCATCACTTATGTTGTACGTGTTATCAAGGGCTATGGGCGCATCATTTACAGCATTAATCGTTATTTCTACAATGCCGGTATCTATCATCCCAAGCTCATTAATTACTTGGTAGCTAAACGCATCGTTGCCATTAAAGTTGGCCCGTGGGGTATAAGTAAAATCACCACTTTCGCTAAGGGCAACACTGCCATGTTGAGGGTTAACCAAAGGGTTTGTATTTATGTAAAGAGTCCCTTGGTACTCATCAGTGTCATTAATTAGTACGTTACCTTGCAAGCTTTGATCTTCATTCACTAAAAATTGATCGTTAACGGCATTTGGTGCAAAGTTTAGCTCTCCACCTAGCGGTGCTACGTTAATTTTTTCTGCAAAGCCGCTTTCACCACTGCCATCTACACCGGTTATTAAAACCTGGTAGCTTTTATCTGCTAGCAGATCATCTACATTAAAGCTTGTTCCAGATATGCTTAAAAATTGTTGCCCATTCTCAAGTGTGTTTACATTACTTGTAGTTACACCTGCCTCGGTAGCTAAGTAAATATTGTAACGGTTTAAGTTATCGTTAGCTTGCCAAGATAAATTAATTGATTGACCATCTCGCTGTGCCGATATGCCTTCTATTTGGTAGGGTTGCCAATTAGTCGTTACTGCGTCTGCAAGTACCTGGTTGTTAAGGCTATCGGTAATCCATATCTCTAAGCGTAGGTCACCAGACTCAACGCCATAAAAGTAAGGGCTTAACCCTATAACTGACTGCTCAAAAGCTGTTCCACATGCTTGTGTACAAAGTGCTAGGCTTTTATTTACACTCGGCAGTACTAAATTTACTGCGCTAATGCCATCGGGGTCAGACACGCTAAGTAAAAAAGTGATATTGCCTTGTATAACTTCATTAACTTGTGAAAGAGTTATCGTAGCTTGTGAGTTGGCAACCGTTGTGCCTACAACCCCTCTGCTAGAGGCCACAGCACCCGACACCTGTGTTTTAGTAACAATAGAGTTACCGGCTATACCAGTAAGATTTATGGGTGTAGCAGAAGGGGTGGGTGTAACTTGTTCTACAGGTAGCTGTTCTGAGTTTTGTTGTGCTGTTTCATCAGAGCCCCCACACGCACTAAGCAAAAAAACCATTAAACCGAGCAAAAAAAGGTTCTTTGCTGTCATTCTACATACTCCAATAAATAGCTTTGTATTCAAATTACTTAAACTGAATACGAGTAAAAAAAATTGTTACCTAAAGTGCAGGTTACCTAAGGTTCTAGTCTAAAATCGCCGCCAGCGTTTACAGCAGGGTTGTTTATTTCACTCAGGCTAAAATCACCTGTGATGGTATCTATGTCATTCAAAAACACAGCATCAATTTGGCCTGTTGCTTTATTGTTATTGTGAGAAGCGAATGTAACGGCTAAATCCAGCTTGGTTAAATCGATTAAGCCGCTGTAAGCTGCGTACCAATTTCCCCCTGCATCATTAAAGCTGATTTCACCATCGGGTACTGTGCCGTTATCAAAATCGACTGACATAGACATAGAAAAGTCACTTACCTCGCCAAGGCTCGACGACACATCAAAACTGGTTGCTTGATAATTAAAAACACCTTGGCGCTGCGCGATTTGGTCAATTAAAGTTGCATCATTTACCGCCTGAAATTGCTGCTGTGCGTAAACATCAGTTACTGATATATCGGCATCTATAGTTTTTTCTGAAGTATTGTTTTGTACTATTGATTGCTGCTCTGTGGGTTGCTCAGCACTTGTGTCACCACTAATAGTATTTGTGTCATCACTTATGCTCGCTATGGTTTGTGTAAAAACAGCAGGTGCCTGTGTTGTTTTAATAACACGCCCTAATGAAGTGACCTGTGCAAAAGAAAAAGGCTCATTACTACCAAGAGATACAATGCTTTGATCTTCCAATGTTAAATCTATTGCGCCATCCCAAACAGCTACATACATGTCACCATCTACAAGCTGTAGC
Source organism: Pseudoalteromonas sp. P1-25 (assembly GCF_001401805.1). GTDB lineage: Bacteria > Pseudomonadota > Gammaproteobacteria > Enterobacterales > Alteromonadaceae > Pseudoalteromonas. The sequence goes on along the minus strand of NZ_LKDW01000033.1, from coordinate 29,298 downwards.
TCAAAATGAGTACCTCGAATACCAATTGATCCAACCGGTGTTTTTACGCTATACGCGCCACCATTTTTTTTAATAACACCCGAGATAGAACGCAGCCCGCCTTTTATTAGTTCAATAGAGGCAGAGCCTTGCTGAGTAGTTGGATTAAATTCATAGTTGGCAATATTTAGCTCAGAGTTTTCTTTTAGCGCAATTAAGCCACCATCAGACATTGAAAATTGTGCTTTGCTTTTTTCACCCGTTGTTATTTTATCAACATCATATACCGTATCGCGTCGCTTTAGGGTTCGCTGTTGGGCGGATTCGGCATCTGTAGCCAGTACAGCGCCTCGGGCTAAAATAGTTTTTCCTGCCACTGTGGTGCTTGCTTGAGAATAAAAACTCACGCAAAGTAAGGTGGATAATACCGGAATTAAATGTTTCATAAGTACCTTAATCAGAATGAGTAACTTGCGCTTAAATTGGTATCAAAGCGATCGTATTCGAACAACGAAATATCACTGGTTTTGTCTTGGTAGTTCAATGCTAATTGCACTGCTAAACTTTTATTAACTGAGTAGCGTAATGAGCTCGAAAGTATCAATAAATTATCACTTCGCTCTTGAAGAAATAGCGGGTGTTTATCCTGATGTTCAATCCATTGATACCCTGTTTGCGCAGAGACTTGCCAATGTTGGCTAAGTAATGCGTTTATTTGATAGTAAACCCCACTAATGTGCCTTGCATTAAATTCACCTTCATCAATGTTAGCGCTTTCATTTTTAAAGTTTGCGCTTACACTTTGATACCACTTTTTAGACAGGTAACTTGCACCTACATTAAGAGTATAAAAAGTGTTATCTAACTTATCATCAAATGTATTATTCATAAGGCCAACTGATAATGCGCCAAATACACTTAATTGTTTATTGAATTGGTAACTAGCGCCACTTGTTAGTGATGTTTCAGTTCTGTATAGCTCACCATCTAGTAGTAAAGGTGTAATACCGACTTGCAAATACCAAAGGGTGTTATTATTTAACGCCTGTTGGTATCGACCTGAAACATTGGTATTTACGCGGTCATATTCAGATAGCTCATTAAATTTGTACCAATCGGTGTTTACACCTAAAGCAAAAGCGCTATGTTGGTCTATAGGGTAAAAGTAACGGCCTTTATAATTTAGCTTTATATAATTATCGTCGCTGCTTTTGCTTTTTGGCGATAGTAAAAATTCGCCCAAGTTAGGGATTAAAATTGTATCCTCAGAAGTGCCTGCATTCACGTTACCATCTACACCATATGCAATCTCAATGCTTTGATCATAAGTACGCTCAGTTAAGCGCTGCTTACGCTGCGATGCTTCTAATAAAGAATGAGCCGCTTTTTTCACAGCTTCAGGTGAAGTGGCTGTATTAATTATTAGCGTAGCTTGAGCGTTAGCCGCAGGTAAATTATTGGCTGCAATATAAGATTTTACTAAATATAAACGTGCTTCATACCACTGTGGTTTTGCCTCAATGACTCGCTCAAATGCAAATACTGCAGGGGCCGAAAGATTAGAATTTAGCGCCGAAACCCCAAGCAAGTAGTCAAAATCGGGCTCGCCCAAATATATATAGTGCTTTTGACTAATTTTGTATGCTTCGTCAAATTGCTTTTGCGAAATTAAATATTTAAGTTCACCAAGTAGCTTTACATAGGAAATATTATTTTGAGCTTTTGCATTCAAACTTACAAAAGAAAGGTAACCAAGTAATAAAATAAAAATAGCGTGTTTGATCATGCTCGTTAGAATATCCCAAGAAGAAGTGGTGGTTTGCTAATACTAAATGCTATTAAACCTTAATAAGGTAGCACTTTCTGTTTATATGTAAAGTATATTGGTTCATTATTGTGCGATTGTAAACAGAAGCTAAGTTAGTATTTGATAAAGTGAAATATTCGGTAAAGCAGGATGGGTGAATAAATTTAAATTGAAAAACTAATGGGAGATAAATCAGGAACAAAAGGAGAAAAGTGGGGCGATTGACGGGGCTTGAACCCGCGACAACCGGAATCACAATCCGGGGCTCTACCAACTGAGCTACAACCGCCACTACACACCTCGTTTGGTGTGGCGCGCATAATACATAAAATAATAAATGTTGTGAAGCCTAAAACTAAAAAAAATCAAAAAAAATCAATATTTCATAAATTTACTTCGTTATCAGTAAAGGTTCATAAAGAGTATGTACTCTATGCGCGGGCTAAAAGTGGCTTAAAAAAACACTAAAACAACAACTTGCTAATTATAATTTACTATTTAATGAGAATAAAATGTAAATTAATGTATAATTACGTGCGGGAAATTGCTTAATAAAAACTATTTGGAGTTACTATGGATTCAATACTTACCTGGCTAAACGAAAACTCAGGTTTAATTTTACACTACGGCATTCAAGCTGTTATAGCGTTAGTTATCTTTTTACTTGGTAGCCGCATTGCTAAGTTTTGTGCTGGCTTAACAGAAAAAGCGTTCGATAAAAAGAAAGTAGATAAAGCGGTAGGCTCGTTTGTATCGAGTATAGTTTACGCTATTGTATTTGCTGCGACTATTTTAATGGCGCTTTCGCAAATAGGCATCGAAACTACGTCGTTCATTGCTATTTTAGGTGCTGCTGGTTTAGCAGTTGGTTTAGCGCTTCAAGGTTCGCTGTCTAACTTTGCATCAGGCGTACTTATTATATTGCTTCGCCCATTCAAATCTGGTGAGTTTGTTGAAGCCGGCGGTAAAATGGGCACAGTTAAAAAAATAGAAATATTTTCTACAGAACTACGTACTCCAGATAACAAAGTTATAATCGTGCCAAACTCACAAATTATGTCGGGCGCTATTACTAACTTCTCTCGTGAGTCTACCCGCCGTATCGATTTAGTTATTGGTGTAAGTTACGAAGCCGACTTACGAAAAACAAAAGAAGTATTACAGTCAGTACTTGACGCAGAGTCTCGTTTACTTAAAGATCCTGCTTACACTGTTGCAGTTTCTGAACTGGCAGACTCAAGCGTCAACTTTATTGTCCGTCCTTGGGTAAACTCAGGCGATTACTGGCCGACTTACTGGTCATTATTAGAGAACATTAAAATTGCATTAGATGATGCAGATATTGCAATTCCATATCCGCAAATGGATGTACATTTACACAAGCAAGACTAATTCTAAGTACTAAATAGGTTATTTTTAATGAAATTAAAGCTTTTAACACTTTTAGTTGCAGCCTCTGCTGCAACTAACGCATTCGCAGAAGACGCTGAGAAAAAAACGTGGGAAGTAACAAGTGAGCTTGGTGCTATCGTCACGAGCGGTAACACTGAAACTACAACGTTAAAAGGCGGTTTAAAGGTATTACATCACCTAGAAAACTGGAACAACGAGTACAAAATCGACGGCATCTATAAAGAAGATGAAGTTGAAGATGACAACGGTGATAAAGAAAAGCAACGCACCAACGAAAAGTACTCAGCGTCTGCTCAAGGTAATTACAAGTTAAATGAAGAAAACTCTCATTTATTCATTTATGGTTCACACGTTTCAGACTATTTTGGCGCGTATAGAACTGAATCTGTAATTTCTGCAGGTTACGGCTTACGTTTAGTCGACCAGCCAGATATGTGGTTAAGTGCTGAGTTTGGTCCGGGTTACAAATTTTTTGAATACTCAGATGACAGCACCCAAGTTGACGACGATGGTAACCTACTTGCAGGTGAAAGCGACAGTGAAGTAATTGCTTTAGGTAAATTAGACTATAACTGGCAAATTTCAGACAACGCACGTTTTACTCAACTTGTATCGGTTGAGTACGGTGATTCAAACACCAAAACGCGTTCTGAGACGGCGCTGCTAACTAAAATAAATGGCTCGCTACAAATGAAAGTCGCTTTTAATGTTACCAACAACTCAGATGTTGCTGATGACGAAGAAAGTACAGATACAGAGACGTCATTAACGTTAGTATATAGTTTTTAACCAAAGAAACGTATTTAATGACAGTTAAGTGACAAAAGGGACGAAAGTCCCTTTTTTATTTGTTTAGATTTAATGTATTATAGCCACCAATTTTGGTTGTAGACCTAGGGATATACCTACTCGTGAAAGTTTTTATACAATTTTTTAGTGCTTTTATTCTACTTTGTAGTTTTAGTACCATGGCTTTTACGCCAACAGCCTCGCAAATTGAGCAATTTAAAAAATTGCCAAAAGCTCAGCAAGAAGCCCTAGCTAAGCAATACGGTGTTGATATTTCTACCATCACCGGTGCTAACCAGTCAAATGATGAAAACTCAAATGAGCAGAAGTCAACTATCGGCGAACGCGAAGAAAAAGAACAAGAAGACTTAACCGACGAAGAGCGCTTTAAGCCCAAAACAGAAGAATTAAAGCCTTATGGCTACGAGCTTTTTGCAGGTGAACCTACAACGTTTATGCCAAGCGAAAATGCTGCCGTACCGGACACCTATATAGTAGGCCCAGGCGATCAACTAAAAATTAACTTTTATGGAAAAGAAAGTGACAGCTTTGATGTAACAGTTGACCGCGAAGGGCGCATTAGCATTCCCGATTTAAGCCCTGTAGAGGTAGCAGGCTTAACGTTTGCCGAAATAAAAGAACTCATAAAAGTAAAAGTTGAACAAGAAGTGATAGGGGTGAAAGCCTTTGTATCACTTGGTCAACTACGTAGCATGCGTATTCTTGTACTAGGTGAAGCCTACAAACCAGGTAGCTACAGCGTATCGTCTTTAACAACCGTGTCACATGCTCTGTTTGTAAGTGGTGGTGTGTCTGAAATTGCGTCACTGCGTAATATACAAGTAAAGCGCGCTGGTAAAACAGTAGCTAACTTCGACCTTTACGATTTACTAATCAATGGCGATAGCAGTAACGACATAGTATTAAAGCCTGGTGATGTTGTTTTTGTGCCACCTGTAGGGGCACAAGTTACTGTAGATGGCTTAGTTAAACGCCCAGCAATATTTGAACTTAAAAAAGGCGAGACGGCCAATCAATTACTCTCAATGGCAGGGGGTTTAAAAGCAGGTGCGTATGCTAAAAATGTTGTGGTAGAGCGTTTCAACTTTGATCGCAAAGAAGTACTGTCAATAGATTTCACTAAGCCACAAATTAACTACATTCCGCAAGATGGCGACCGCGTACACTTTAACTCTGTAAGCTCACAATATCAAAATTCTATAAGCCTAATTGGTGCTGTAGCGCGCCCAGGTAATTATCAGTGGTATCAAGGTAAGCGTATTTCGGATGTTTTAAAATCAGTACGTGGTGACCTGCTTCCACAAGCAGATTTAAGCTACGGCTTAGTAATTCGCGAAATTAATATAAATGGTGATATAGAAGCGCATCAGTTTGATGTAGCACAAGCCATAATTAAAAACCCAGAAAATAACTTAACGTTAAAAGCAAACGATAAAATTATTGTATTCAGCCGCTTTGAAGAAAAAGAAGCTGAAAAATCAGCACTTGCTAATATGGCCCTAAGCCAAGAGCAGCAAGAACAGCAGCTAAAAGCTGAGCAATGGCATACATACCAGCAAAAAGAGTTTGAAAAATATATTGGTATAAATCAAGAAGAAGAGGAATTTATTTTTGAAGAAAATAAAGCCCTTACACTCGCTGAAATGTCAAAACGCAAAGCTAAAGAAGAAGCTGAACTTGAATTAAAACCAGAAGATTATGCTTTATTTAGCCGCCATAATTTACTCGCGCCACTTATTGCTAAATTTAAGCAACAGGCTTCTGTCGATCAGGCTATTCAGCTAGTAGAAATTAGCGGCAATGTTACATTCCCGGGTGTTTACCCGCTAATGGTGGGCGGTGAAGTACGTGATTTGGTCACCGCGGCAGGCGGCTTACTAGAATCTGCTTACGTAAAACAAGCCGAAATTACACGTATTGTAGCGAGCGACGCCTCTAAAATAGAACACTTACGTTTAGACCTTGAAAGTGCAATGCGTGGTGATGCACAAAGCAATATTACACTACAAAGTAAAGACAGTATTAACGTATTCGCTATACCCAATTGGCAAGAAAACGTAAAAGTAGAACTTAAAGGTGAGCTTAGATTCCCTGGTACCTACACAATACGCCGCGGCGAAACACTGACAGAGCTACTTGAACGCGCTGGCGGCTTCTCTGAGTTTGCAGAGCAAAAAGCAGCAATATTTACTCGTGCGTCTATAAAAGAGCAAGAGCAGCAACAACTAGCCCGTTTATCAACTGAGCTACGCCGCGACATAGCATCAAAAAGCTTCCAAAACTCAGTAAGTAGTAATTCACTTTCGTATGATGAAATGAATAAGCTATTAAATGATTTAGCAAGCGTTGAAGCGGTAGGGCGATTAGTTATCGACTTACCACTCATAGTTGAAAATAAGCAAAACTTAGTCCTGCAAAATGGTGATGTTTTATACGTGCCAAGTAAACGTGACTCAATTAGTGTAATAGGTGAAGTTAACTACTCAACATCACACTTATATAAAGCTGGGGTTACCTTAGAAGACTATATTGGCTTAAGTGGTGGACTTAAAGATCGTGCTGATGAAGATAGCATTTACATAATCAAAGCAAATGGTTCAGTTAAAATTCCTTCTCGAGGAGGTTGGTTTGCAGCAAATGATCCTACTGAGCTAGAAGCTGGCGATACTATTGTAATACCGATGGATGCAAGCCATATGGATAAGCTTACTCTATGGAGTACTGCAACACAAATAGTATACCAATTAGGTGTTGCTGTTGCTGCGATTAGCAATATTTAAAATATAAACTTACTTATTAAGCAAAGAAAGTAAGCTAAAAATAATTATTGCTTTATGTATATAGAATAAAAAGTGGAACTAGATTAACTATATGAAAACAGATTTGAGAACACAAAGCTCCGAGTTAGAGCAAAACAGATACCCACCTGTTGATGATGAAATAGACCTAGGTGAACTGCTATCTGTTATTTGGCGCGGCAAGTGGGTGATCGCGGCAATAACATTTCTGTTTGTTTTGTTCTCGATTATCTTTGCTTTAAAACAGCCAAATTTATACAGATCAGAAGTATTATTAGCACCTGCGGAGGCAAAAAACAATGGCGGCCTATCTGCTTTAGCTGGCCAGTTCGGTGGTTTAGCAAGCTTAGCAGGAGTAAATATTGGTGGGCAAAGCACTAACAAAACACAGCTCGCTCTTGAAGTTTTGAAGTCTAGAAAGTTCGTATCAAGTTTTATTGAAAAACATAATATTTTACCAGATTTAATGGCAGTGAAATCGTGGGAGCTAAATAAAGGTGTCAGTTATGATCCAGAAGTTTACGATAGCAATTCAAAAACATGGCTGAGGGAAGTTGAGGCTCCACTTACATCGAAACCATCAGAGCAAGAAGCTTATAAAATTTTTAGTGACTTAATTTCAATAAAAACGAATAAAGAAACGGCAATGATAACTTTATCTATTGTTCACCAATCTCCTTTGATTGCTAAGCAATGGGTCAACTGGCTGGTCGAAGATATTAACAAAGAAATGAAAGATAGGGACGTAGTGGAGGCACAAAAAAGTGCTGACTTTCTTTCTAAGCAATTAGAAGATACTAAAATTGCTGATATACGAATTATTCTTTATAAATTAATTGAAGAGCAAGCAAAAACAATTATGTTTGCTAGTGTTCGTGATGAATATGCCTTTAAAACGATTGATCCAGCACTTGTTCCAGAAGTTAGAGACAGCCCAAAGCGTACCTTAATCGTAATTTTAGGCTTCGCATTAGGGATAGTTTTTAGTTGTATGGTCGTTATTCTCAAGCACTATATTAGGATTAAAGATTAAAATAAGTTTACTTCTGTTTGTTTTACAGTCAATTTGATTAATCAATTAACTATATAAGCGACTAAAGTAATACTGTTTTAATCGAATAAAATTATTATTCGATTGAATTAACTTACTTAACTTCTTTACACAAAGTAACAAGACCCTAGCATTTTGAAGCATGTGAAGTCTACTTATTTCCACAAAGCTTATTAACAGCTCAGTAAAAATGGTTATTACTACATAGGATTAATGTGAAAATACTTATAACGGGTGGAGCAGGCTTTATAGGCTCAGCTGTAATACGCCATATCGTAGAAAATACTAAAGACTCAGTGATTAATCTCGATAAATTAACTTATGCTGGGAATTTAGAATCATTAAAATTAGTTGAAAATGATAGTCGTTACATATTCGAACAAGTTGATATATGCAATCGCGCAGAGCTCGATCGGGTTTTCAATTCTCATAAACCAAACGCAGTAATGCATTTGGCTGCAGAAAGTCATGTTGACCGTTCAATCACAGGGCCAGCCGAATTTATACAAACGAATATTGTAGGCACTTACAATTTATTAGAAGCGGCTCGTGAATACTGGAATACATTAAATGATGATGATAAAAAATCGTTTAGGTTTCACCATATTTCAACTGATGAGGTATATGGCGATCTTCCACACCCTGATGAACAAGAAGGTGAACTTCCATTATTTACTGAGGGAACTTCTTACGCACCAAGTAGCCCTTATTCGGCAAGTAAAGCGTCGAGTGATCATTTAGTTCGAGCATGGCTGCGTACGTATGGCTTTCCGACCATTGTCACTAACTGTTCAAACAACTATGGTCCTTACCACTTCCCTGAAAAACTAATACCTTTGGTTATACTTAATGCCCTAGAAGGTAAAGACTTGCCTATTTATGGTAAAGGCGACCAAATACGTGATTGGTTATACGTAGAAGACCATGCTCGTGCCTTGTATAAAGTAGTCACCGAAGGTGTGGTTGGTGAAACCTACAACATAGGTGGCCACAATGAAAAACAGAATATCGAAGTTGTACAAACTATTTGCAGTATATTAGATACATTAGTCCCTAAAGCAACTAAATATGCTGATCAAATTACTTATGTAACTGATCGCCCAGGTCATGATAGGCGCTATGCGATTGACTCATCAAAAATGAGTAAAGAACTTAATTGGGAACCTGTAGAGACATTTGAAACAGGGCTACGTAAAACAATCGAGTGGTACTTATCAAATCAGCAATGGTGCAAAAACGTTCAAGACGGATCGTATCAGCGCGAACGTCTTGGCGAGTTATAAAAAGGAGCTATGTAATGAAAGGAATAATTTTAGCGGGTGGTTCAGGTACTCGCCTATACCCAATTACCATGGGTGTGTCTAAGCAGTTGCTTCCTATTTATGATAAACCAATGATTTATTACCCGCTTTCGGTGTTAATGCTCGCTGGTATCAAAGAAATTTTAATCATAACCACAGATGAAGATTTAGACTCTTTTAAGCGCTTATTAGGGGATGGCTCACAATTTGGCATAGAGCTTAATTATACAGTTCAACCTAGTCCTGATGGACTTGCACAGGCTTTTATTTTAGGTGAAGAGTTCATCGGTGAAGACGATGTTTGCTTAGTACTAGGCGATAATATTTTCTATGGGGAAGGCTTTACACCTAAATTGAAAAACGCCGTCGAAAATGCAAAGAATGGGTTAGGTGCTACGGTGTTTGGGTATCAAGTGAAAGATCCCGAGCGCTTTGGAGTTGTCGAATTTAGCAGAAACAAAAAAGCAATCTCCATAGAGGAAAAACCCTTAGAACCTAAATCTAACTTTGCTGTAACTGGTTTATATTTTTATGATAATACTGTAGTTGAACTGGCTAAAAAGGTCGAGCCTTCTCAACGAGGTGAGCTAGAGATCACTTGCCTAAATGAAATGTATTTGAACCAAAATAAGTTAAATGTTGAACGCTTAGGCCGAGGTTTTGCATGGTTAGATACAGGAACACATGAAAGTTTACTCGAAGCGGCTCAATTCGTTGAAACTATCGAAAAAAGGCAAGGTTACAAAATAGCGTGTTTAGAAGAAATAGCTTTCAACAATGGCTGGTTAAGTAAGGAACAAATTAAAGAGCGTGCCGAATTGTTTAAAAAAAATAGTTATGGCCATTATTTAAGTGTTTTAACTGAATAATAAGAATACATTCTTTCGGCTATATACTTTTTAAAGTATTTATTAGCACTTTAGCAGTAAAAAGTTTACTTGGAATAAACTATGAAAATTATGATATTGGGTGCAGGGATATATCAAGTTCCTCTAATAAAAAAAGTTAAGGAGTTAGGGTATATTGCTATTGTAGTGTCTCCAGTAGGAAACTATCCGGGACTTGAAATTGCAGACTATATTGTAGATTCAGATACTAGAGATAAAGAGGCCATTTTAGCAGCTGCCGTTAAGTACGGGATTGATGGAATTCTTACCACTGGGACTGATGTCGCTGTTCCATCAATAGGTTATGTCGTCGACAAACTGAATTTGCCTGGTACTGGATTTTTAGCTTCTCAAAGAAGTATGGATAAAGCTCTCATGAAAAAATGCTTTATCAGCCACAACGTTAAAACAGCTCATTATAAAGAAGTTTATACTATCGCAGAGGCAAAAAATGAAGCCAACACTATAGGCTACCCTGTAATGGTAAAGGCTATCGACTCTTCGGGTAGTAGAGGTATTACAAAGGTTGAAAGTATAGCCGAGATAGAATCGGCTTTTAATGAGGCCTTAGCAGTTTCCCAGTCAACAAAGGTTATTGTTGAACAATTTATTGAAGGCTATGAGATTGGTGCACAGGCACTAATTTGCGGCGATAAGGTTGATAAAGTTTTTATTCACAATGATGAAGTAACCCAACCTCCCATCAGTGTTCCTATAGGGCACTCATTACCAGTTACATTATCGAGCAATGTTATTACTCAGTGCGAAGAAGTTATAAAATTAGCTGTTAAAGCAATTGGTTTACAAAATACAGTTGCTAATGTGGATCTAATGGTAAGTGGTAATGAGGTTTATATTTTAGAAATAGGCGCTAGGATGGGGGCCACATGTTTACCAGAGAATATTTCTCTTTACCAAGGAATTGATATTTACGAGTACTTAATAGCGCTAGCAACTGCTAACTCATTGCCTATTCAAAAAAGAACTTCTAGGCAGGCTAATGCATCATTATTAATTTTCTCAGAAAAAAAAGGTATTGTTGAAAGCATAAATATACCCTCTAGGGTCAAAAACCATCCTATGTTAGTCGAGTTGAAACTTGATGTAACTGAAGGTGATCAAGTAAATGCATTTAAGGTGGGCCCCGATAGATTAGGGCATTTAATTGTTGTATCTGACACCAGTGCTGAAGCCGAAGCATTAGCAAAAGAATTAGTATCTTCTATAGAGCTAGTTGTAAAATGAGCAGTCATGCTAGAGTAGTTGAAAGCTTAACACATGAAAGTGTTAAGCTTTACAATAGTGTTACTGTAATTAAGTCACAATTGAGTGAAAACGTAAGTGTAGGAGACTTTTCTAAAGTAGCTAGTTCTAAGCTCTTTACCGCTGTTAAAATAGATAGGAACAACCATATTGATGGTTCCAAAATTGGGTCCTACAGTTACACTGGGCGCAACACTTTGATTCTATATTCAGTCATTGGTAGTTACACAAGTATTTCGTGGAATGTATCTATTGGTGGGGCAAACCATGATTACTCTCGTGTTACTCAGCATTCTTTTCTTTACAATCCTGCAGATGATATACGCCCGGTATCTGAACCAGTAGCTTATGACCGCTATAAAAGTCAGGTCAAAATAGGCAGTGATGTTTGGATTGCGGCAGGGGCAGTTATCACTAGGGGAGTTACAGTTGGAGATGGTGCTGTAATAGGTGCAAATGCAGTTGTAACTAAAGATGTCCCACCATATGCAATTGTTGCAGGTAGTCCTGCAAGAGTAATAAAATACCGCTTTTCTCAAGAGATTATTGAGATACTTCTTGAATTAAAGTGGTGGGACTGGTCTGTAGATAAAATACAAAAGAACTATTCAATAATTTCCCAAGCACCAGATATTGAAAAATTAAAAAGTATACTTAAGGCACAACAATGATTGAGTTTAACAAGACTCCCTATACTGGCAATGAAGAACAGTACGTACTAGATGCTATGAAAGCAGGTAAGCTATCTGGCGATGGTAAATTTACAAAACTTTGCCACGCTTGGTTTGTTGATGATTTAGAATGCAGTAAAGCACTGTTGACTCCTTCATGCACGCACGCTTTAGAGATGGCTGCTATTTTAATTGATACTCAGCCTGGTGACGAAATTATAATGCCAAGTTATACATTTGTTAGCACTGCAAATGCTTTTTTGTTACGGGGCGCTAAGATCGTTTTTGTCGATATTAGGCCTGATACTATGAACATTGATGAGTCTTTGATAGAAGCAGCTATAACAAGTAAAACTAAAGCAATAGTACCTGTTCATTACGCTGGTGTAGCGTGTGAAATGGATACAATTTTAGCCTTGGCAAAACAGCATGGGCTCTATGTAATAGAAGACGCCGCACAAGGAGTAAGATCTTATTATAAAGGTAAGCCGCTTGGGACTTTAGGTGATATTGGAGCATTTAGTTTCCATGATACTAAAAACTATACAAGTGGCGGTGAAGGAGGATTATTAATTATCAATAACTCCAAATTCGCTGAAAGAGCAGAAATAATAAGGGAAAAAGGAACGAATAGAAGTAAATTTATTCGTGGAGCAGTAGATAAGTATACTTGGGTCGATATAGGCAGTAGCTTCTTACCTAGCGATTTGCAAGCAGCATACTTATGGGGGCAATTAGAAAGAGCAGATGAAATAAACCATGCACGTTTGAAGTCATGGCAAGTATATTATGAAGCATTTAAAGACCTAAAAAGTGAACATAATGTCGAATTACCTCATATACCTGCTGAATGTGAGCACAACGCACATATGTTCTACCTTAAGCTTGCAAATATTAATATACGAAACCAATTTATTGATTTTTTGAAAACTCGTAACATCTCTTCAGCTTTTCATTATGTACCATTGCATAGCTCGCCGGCGGGAAATCAAGCGAGTGTATTTAGTGGCAGTGATGTATTCACCACAAAAGAGAGTGAAAGATTAGTTCGTTTACCTATTTTTTATGGTATTTCGCCATATGAACAGGCTCAAGTTATTAGTGCTGTATCGGAGTTTTTTGCTTGAACTTAAAGAAAGTCTTGCATTTTGCTATTGGCCCTATAGCAGCTGCAGGTTTAGGTCTGATTACACTTCCATTTGTAGCGTGGTTTTTTTCTGTAGAAGATGTCGGGAAATTAACAATGATGCAAGTTGTGTTAAGCCTATCCGTATCCTTTTTTAGCTTAGCAATGCACCAAGCTTATGTTAGAGAGTACCATGAAGAGGAAGATAAAGCAGCCTTGTTCAGAGTAAGCGTGCTTCCTGGTTTAGTGCTATTATCGCTCACAGCTATAGTTTTTTTAGTTGCACCATTCTCATTATCAGCACTTTTATTCGGAATTGAATCTAAGTTACTAACTGGTTTATTAATAATAGGTGTTTTTGCAAGCTTCTTGATTAACTTCTTGTCACACTTATTGAGAATGGAAGAAAGGGGCTTGGCGTTTTCAGCAACAAAAATCGCACCTAAACTCTTTTTCGTATTTTTTATAGCCTTAATTATGAGCTTTAGTCTATCAGCTAACTTTACTACTTTAATGCAAATGAATACCTACGCCATATTATTTTCATTGTTAATTTTTTTATTCATAACAAAGAAAACTTGGTTCAGTGCATTAAAAAGTCATACAGATCTCATTTTATTAAAGAAAACGTTGTTATTCAGCCTTCCTTTAGTTGCAGGGGGACTGGCTTACTGGGGGTTAACAACAATGGACCGCTTCTTTTTAAGGGGAATGGTTGGTTTCGAAGAACTTGGTGTATATGCGCTAGCTGCTTCTTTAGCGGGAGCGGTGTCAGTAATCTCAACCGTTTTTTCTAATCTATGGCACCCGACTTTATATAAATGGGTTAAACAAGGGGTTAGCAATAGTAAGATTCAAGCAGTAACAGAAAGTATATTATTATTAGTGTGCTTAATTTGGTCACTTGTAGGCATACTCTCTTTTATTGTTCCCTATTTTCTACCTAGTGAATACAAGGCAATTGAATATTTAATAGTAGCGTGTGTATCTATGCCTTTATTCTATATGTTGTCACAAACTACCGGGGTCGGTATTGGCATTAAGCGTAAGTCTTCATATGCAATGCTAGCATCTTTAATAGCATTTTTATCGAATGCAATTTTAAACTATTTTTTAATTCCTATATATGGCGCTGCTGGTGCTGCATTAGCAACTGTTATTTCTTTCTTTATTTTTTTCCTGATTAGAACAGAAGCAAGTGCGATAACATGGCAATCACTTCCACGCTTGAAGATTTATATAGCACTAACCATGTACACGGTAGCAACCTGTATATGTTTGTTAACCCAAGGTAATTTGCCATATTTTAACATTGTTTGGGGCGGCTTATTTGTTGTTGTAAGCGTTACTTTTTATCAAAGAATTGAAACAAGCTTACAAACAATTAAGCAATATCTAAAAAGAAGAGATTAAATGTTATTTATTTATAGTTCATTGTCGGTTGGCGGAATCGAAACTTTTTTTGTGCGTATGGCAAAAGAAAGAGCCCGTCTAGGGCTAAAAACCTCAATCTTACTTTTATCGGAGCCTAAACAAAGTAATCATGAATTACTTTCTGAAGCTAAGTTATACGCAAGTGTATATTTTGCGAAAGATATTTTTGTATTCCAGCCGACTTTAAGTTCACGTCTATCAATTATCGCGCCATTAAATAAAAATAAATTAAAAGTCATAATGGAAGGCGTTGATCAAATTCACGGTTTCGATGCTATGCAGCTACTCTTTGGCGAAAGGCTTGCCCGGTTAATGGATAAAAAAATACCTATCACAGTGGGCTTTTACCATTACATTAAGTATTTATGGGGCGGTAATAAAGTGGCGCTGCATGAACGTATAAATCGAAAATTTATTTTCGATTATCTACCGGAACAATCTCTGCTGTTTTTCTCCCCTGGGAGTAGAGATTTGTATGCAAAAACTAGAAATAAGTCATTTAAAAGGTCGAATACATTTAGTCTAGGAGTGGTTGATAAAAAAGATGTTCATTTATCTAGTGATATAAGTAAACCATTAAAATTGGTTGCTATTGGTAGATTGGTGGAGTTTAAAACCTATAACTTTTACATGATTCAAGTTATAAAAAATTTAGTTAATAAAGGCTACAATATTGAGTTTGATATTTATGGAAATGGCCCGCTATACGATGAATTAAAAGAAAAAATACTGAAATTTGAAGTTTCTAACTCTATAAAATTAAAAGGAACATTGGATTATTCAAAGTTTGATGAGGTGGTTAGTAATAGCGATATGTTTATTGGGGATGGTACAGCGATAGTGCAAGCAGCTGCTCTCGGTATCCCCTCTATTGTAGGTGTCCAAAATTTTGTTGAACCCAAAACTTATGGCTACTTTTGTGATGTTTACATGCATCAATATACACGCAAGGGCCTAGATTTACCTCTATTCTCTGTCGAAAAAATGATTGCCGACTATATCGATATGCCTACAAAGTTAAGGCTAGATTTAAAAACTAAACATGTAAATTGCATTGAGCAGTTTACAAATGAATCATGTCAACAGTCACTAGATAGTTTAAAAAGTATCGAAATGCCTACACGCAATTTTAAGTACAATCGCTTTATATATTTACTCTCAAGAACAGCTGACAGGTTTAATATGAAATATAACAAAAAGCATCCAAGAAGGACGCAATTTGAAGATTTTAGAGCATTAAATGAAAAGTGATTTTAATTTAGAGATCTTGAAAGGGTCATATAATGATTGCTAAATACAGCCTAGGTAACCCATGTTTAAAGCTTTCGTCTGATTTAGCTGGTGAGTTACCACTATACATATATTTATCTGAAGATAAAAAGACCCTGCTTTACTCTAACTCTGTAACAGAATTGTTTGATGATGTAAGAGTTACAAAGCCTCTAAAAGTATCAGATGAAGGTATTTCTTTTTTGCTACAAAGTAGTGTCATTCCACCACCTATGACAGCTTACCAAGGTGTTTTTATTGTAGGGATAGGTGATACAGCCGAGGTAAAAACTGTAGATAATGAAATTGTTATAGATTTCAGCCATGAATTTCCTTTTATGGCCAATAAAAGAGCTGACTTTGATACTTATAAAAAACCTAATCTTGATGATATTGTAAAACTCTTAGCAGAAGAAACAGTAAGCAAATTAAATAAAAACAAAAAAACGTTTCTCTTTCATAGTGCAGGCAAGGACAGTAATAGTATTGCTATTGCGCTTGCTGAAGCGGGCCTACAAGATCAAGTTACATTGGTTACGCATTGCTCAAAGGGTAATTTAGATGAAAGCCAAATTAGTAAAAGTATTGCTAAAAAATTGGGTTTTTCACATCAAGTATTAAACGAAGTTGATGAGCTAAATAATGAGCACTTAAAATACATTGAAGAGTATTTTACAAAAGCACCGTTCCCTTGCGTAGATAACTTATGTCTAGCGTATCCTTTATATGCAAAGCAACTACCGGAACTATTTAATGCCAATATAATTTTCGGTGATGGCAACGACAGCCATATGATCAGCCCACCTTCGGCTAAAGATAACTTAAAAACAAAAGTCAGTAATTACACCTCAAAGCTTTCTTTTTTTAGAAAGTTTATAGATTCAGAAAATAAATATAGTTCATTACTTAGAACACCAGCTGAATGGTTTGGCCAATCTGGATTTTCATTAAAAGATAGCCGAAAAGTATTTCCAAAAACAGTATCGACTTATGCGTACTGGAGGAAAGAGTCAAATGTGAGAAAGAGTTGGGATTTATTTTATTTTAAATCTGATATTTACTCTACACGAGTAATTAGCGAAAAAATGATTCGTAAATTATTTAACTTTACAGATTACTTAGGTGCACAAATAGTACTCCCTTTTGCAACTAAGCGGGTTGCAGAATATTTTGCAGCCATGCCAGAAGAGTACTTATTTGATCGTCATACTTTTAAAAATAAGCTTATTTTAAGAGATTTATTAAAAGAGAAAATCAATATCGACTCTGATGAAATAGGTAAGATGGGCTGGTCTTATGACACTAAAGCTATAGTGAATAATAATTGGGATATTATTACGACTGAAATAAGTAAATGTTCTTTATGGAATCATAGTGAAGTCGACCGCATTATTCTCAGACTAAAAAAATCTATGGATAAAAACACAAAGTACTCGCAACTTTCATGCAGATTAATTTACCGACTCTACTTATTATCTATGTGGAAAAACAAATGCAGATATTTAAATGAAAGATAATAAAATAACACTTTTTGTCAGCTCTTTAGCTGGAGGCGGAGCCGAAGGTGTTTGCGTTAATGTCGCAAACGGATTAGCACAAAGCGGCTGGGATGTTGACCTAATTGTATTACATTTAAAGAATGCAGCGTACCTAGAGCGTGTTAACGAAAACGTAAATTTAATATCGTTAAATGCAGCCAATGCAAGGTATGCAATTATTCCGCTATTAAAGTATATTCGTAAAACAAAAATAGAAAAATTAGTAGTATTTAAATATGAACTAGCGGTATTACTTATACTATTAAAAAGTATTTTAAGACTTAATATAAAAGTCATCGCGCGTAATATTAATACTTTTTCTCAATCTAGTGGTCAAGGTAAAGGGCTATGGCGTAAATATATCGCTAATCCATTAATTCAACATTATTTCTGCAAAGCAGATCACGTAATAAATCAGTGTGAAGCAATGCAAGAGGATTTATTAACCACGTTTCCTGAATTAAAGGGCAAAACCAGTGTAATATTAAATCCCGTAGCTAAGCATGTTGAAGAGTATGCTGAAAACCACAATAAAGAAAACAATAACAAGCAGGACTATATTTTGTGTGTAGGGCGCTTGGAAAAACAAAAGGCCTTCCATTTTGCATTAGAGGCGTTTGCACAATTAAACAAAAGCTATCCAAATTTACGGCTAAAAATAGTAGGGCAAGGCAGTCTCGAAAATGAGCTTAAAAGTTTAGCGAAACAGCTTAAGATCAGTGGGAATATAGACTTTGAAGGCTTTCAGTCTCACATGCTCGACTATTATTTAAATGCTAAAGTCACCTTGCTAACTTCAATTTACGAAGGTTTTCCTAATGTACTTGTAGAATCTATTACCTTAGGTACACCTGTCGTTTCTTTCGATTGCCCTAGTGGTCCACGTGAAATTATAGACCAAGGAATTAATGGCTACCTTGTAGAGTATCAAAGTATTGATAGCCTCGTATCCTATTTAGACAAAAGTTTAAATACTCAATTTGATTCTAAAGCGGTAATGGAAACGGCTAAAAAAAATAAAGTGTCAGAAGTTATGAAAAAATATTCAAAACTCTTAAAGAATATCTAACTAGGTTAGTAGAATGACTTCAATTGATAAACAGCTAATAAAATATAGAAACACCAAGCTAATTTATAGTTTAGTGGTACTAACTTTCGCATTTTTATACGCATTAGTGCTGTCTAATTACATACCAATGGATGTGACTATAAAAGACAGGCTAAATTACATCGAATATGCAAGCAATCCAGAAATCATATTTGTTAGGTACTGGTCTAGCGGCGTAATTTCTAGCTTTTTTAACGAACCTGTGTGGCTGGGGTTAAACTTCATATTTAGCCGCTTCTTAACTCCAGAACAAGTTGTAGCGACAATAATCTTTTTTTCAGCTTTTAGCTCTGCGTTCGTAATACTTAAGATAAATCCAAGGTACATCTTTTTTCTCGTTTTTATTTTACTTTTTCCGCAAGTGATAACTAAATATGTTGTGCATATTAGGCAAGGGTTTGCTATCAGCCTATTTCTGCTGGGGTGGTTTTGTCAATCGCGCTCGTGGCGATGGTTCTTTTTTGCTTTAACTCCATTAATACATGCTAGTTTCTTTTTTATATTATTTTTATATGTTTTTACTCACATTCTTAGAGATGTAAAGTTATCAAGTGACATAAGAACAATAGCAATTATCTTATTCGGCTTAACGATAGGGGTGGGCCTGGGCTTTTTAGCTGGTGCAGTTGGGGCGAGGCAAGCAAGCGTGTATGAATTTAGTGCCAGCTCGGTCAGCGGTTTGGGTTTTGTTTTATGGTTATGTGTTTTTACTTTGTATTATTTGCAAGGGCGAACATTCGCTAAAAAGAATGCTTTTGCTATGAGTGTAATAGCTTTTTATTTATCCACCTACTTTTTGATAGAGGTGACAGGGAGAATCTTCGAAAGCTCAGTCGTAATAGTACTATTAGCAAGTTTAGGCTTAACTTCGTGGCGAAGGCTTTGCTTTTTTGGATTAATAATATCGTTTACGTTAATAACGTGGATTCTCAGATTTAAAGAACCTTGGTTAGGCTGGGGTACAGGGTTGTAATGAAAAAAATTATTCATATTTCTACAGGTTTAGAAAATGGTGGAGCAGAAGGCGTTTTGTACAGGCTCTGTAAAGGAGATAAGCACAATACACATGTTGTGGTTTCGTTAATTGGTAGGGGTAAATACGCTGACTTATTGGAGGCTGAGGGGATTAGTGTTTACTGTCTCAATATGCCATCAGGAAGAGTTTCTATTAATGGCTTATTTAACTTGTATAAATTAATTAAACAGCAAAATGCAGACGTAATACAGACATGGATGTATCACGCCGATTTAATTGGTGGGATAGTTGCTAAGTTAGCTCGAGCAAAATCAATTTACTGGAATGTGCGACATTCAACAATAGAAGTAGAACACTCTAAAAAAGCGCTCGTACTGGTCGCTAAAGCCTGCTCAATACTTTCTAAATGGGTCCCTAAAAAAATTATTTATTGTGCGGAACAGGCTAAAGCTACCCACGAGGAGTTAGGTTACGATAGTTCAAAGTCGATAGTCATTGGCAATGGCTACGATTTAGATTTATTTACAGTCAATAACGCTGGGGCAAGTATATTCCGTAATAGTATTGGCCTTGAGCAATCTAAATTGCTTTTAGGTATGATTGGCAGGTATAACCCACAAAAAGATCATCACAATTTATTACAAGCGCTTAGCTTAGTAAAAAAAGCTGGTTATAAATTTAAATGCGTTTTAATAGGGCGAGAAATAGAGAGAAATAATCAGATTTTATTTGAGCAGGTTGATAACTTAAAATTAACAGAAGAAGTTATTTTTTTAGGTCAAAGAACCGATATACCTCACATAATGAATGCTCTCGATATAAATGTTTTAGCTTCCTCTTTTGGTGAGGGGTTTCCAAATGTTTTAGCTGAGGCTATGGCTTGCGGAACACCATGTGTAACAACAAACGTTGGAGATGCAGGGCTTATTGTAAAGTCGACGGGTTGGGTTGTAAGCCCTAGAAATTATAATGAATTAGCTGACGCTATTATTAGCGCTATTAAAGAAAAAGAATTACAAAATGAAAAATGGTTAAATCGTTCAAAGGAATGTAGAAAAAGGGTTGAAGATAATTTCAGTATTAACTCAATGATTAATAACTACCACGCAGCTTGGTCAAAATAGTTGATTTATTCATTACCTGCACCTGTATTTATATAATTCAAACGAGTAAGAAAATATTAAAACTTTTTCAAATTATCAACTTAGGGATAGAGCTAATGCCTAAACTTTTATTTTTAGTTAATGTGGACTGGTTCTTTATTTCACACCGCTTACCTATAGCGCAAGAAGCGCTTAAGCAAGGATATTCAGTCACTATAGCTTGTCATTTTACCGAGCATAAGCAAGCGCTAAAAGAGATGGGCTTTAACGTTGTTGAACTACCGTTCACCCGCAGTGGTGGCAGTATAAGCAATGAATTTAAAACACTCAAAGCTATACGTAATTTAATAAAGCAAGAGCAGCCATCTGTTATCCATGCAGTAACTATAAAGCCTGTTTTATACGCTGGGTTAGTACTAAAAACAATTAAACAAAAAATACCATTTGTAGCTGCTATATCAGGCTTGGGCTATGTATTTACTGCAAGTACATTTAGAGCAAAGCTAACTAAATTTATAGCATCCATGGTATATAAAGTTGCGTTAGCGCACAAAAATAAAACCGTTATCTTTCAAAATAGATCGGATGAAAAAATACTAACAGAAGTCGCTAATCTTAAGGCTTGCGATAAAGTGCTTATTAAAGGCTCTGGGGCTGACTTATCTGTTTATAATCACATCCCTGAAATAAACCGCCCGCACATTAAAATCGCAATGGCATGTCGTTTATTACGAGAAAAAGGTGTTTATCAATATATAGAGGCTGCTAAAGCGGTTAAAACCCAGTTTCCTAATACACAGTTTTTGCTTATAGGAACGCCGGACCTAGAAAACCCAAATACAATAAAGCAATCTGAAATCGATAAATGGGTAGATGAGGGAATAATTGACTATTTAGGCCACCGCAGCGACATTCCAAATATTTTCTCTGATGTAAATATTGTTTCTCTTCCATCATTTTATGGTGAGGGAGTACCAAAAGTACTCATTGAAGCTGCAGCATGTGGTAGAGCTATAGTAACGACTACAAACCCAGGTTGTAATGATGCAATTATAGACAACGAAACAGGACTCGCAGTACCCCCAATGGATGGGCAGTCACTTGCTAATGCATTTATTCAATTAATCAATAGCCCAGAACAACGTATTGAAATGGGGATTAAAGCCAGAGTATTTGCAGAAAAAGAGTTTGATGTTAAAGCTGTAGTGGATTCTCACATCAAAATATATAAAGGATTGCTGGATAATAAACTATGATCGCTATTACTGGTTATAGTGGCTTTGTTGGCACAGAGCTACTAAAAAAAATAAACATCGAAGAGTGCGTGTTATTAGGACGCAAGCCAATTACGGGTAGCTACAAACATCAATTTTTTGATCTTAGTAACCCAGTTCAAGATTTAGATTTAAGTGAAGTTAAAGTGTTTATTCATTGCGCCGCTCGCGTACATATAATGGATGATAACTCAGCAAATCCAATAGATGAATTTAGAGCTGTAAATACAAAAGGAACCTTAAATTTAGCTTCTCAAGCAGCTAAAGCAGGTGTAAAGCGATTTATATTTATCAGTACTATTAAAGTAAATGGCGAAAGCACGACAGGTCGTAAGCCTTTTAATGAACAAGAATGCGCCCCAGAAGATCCATATGGCATTTCAAAAGCAGAGGCTGAGCAGCAATTGCTCGCTTTAGGGCAACAAACGGGGATGGAAATAGTAATAATAAGGCCACCTTTAGTATATGGAGAAGGTGTAAAGGCTAACTTTGCATCTTTAATGCGTTTAGTTAATAAAGGTTTTCCTCTACCTTTTAGATCAATCAATAACAATAAAAGAAGCTTAGTATCTGTTTATAATTTAGTTGATCTTATAAAAGTGTGTGTTGAACACCCCAATGCGGCTAATCAAGTGTTTTTAGTAAGTGATGATCATGACCTTTCTACTGCCGAAATGGTACAATTAATGGCTAAGGTGCAGGGTAAGTCAAACTTAACACTCCCAATTCCAACAACGTTATTTTCACTCGCTGGTAAAGTATTAGGGAAAAAACAAATTGTTGATAGGTTGATTGGGTCACTACAAGTTGATATCACGCACACCAAAAAAACACTCAATTGGGTACCTCCATACTCAGTTGAAAATGGCTTTAAATTATCTGCAAAAATTAAATAGGTTAATTAATGATTCGTACGCTCGACATTTTGTTTTCATTAGTGGGTTTGGTACTTACTATGCCATTTTTAATTATTTTATATATTATTGGCCTATTTGATACCGGCTCGCCACTTTTTATGCAAGAGCGCGTTGGCCGTAATAAAAACCCGTTTACTTTAGTTAAATTTAGAACAATGACCGTAGATACAGCCTCTGTAGCGAGTCACTTAGCTAGTACAGCGTCTATTACACCCTTTGGTGGCTTTTTACGTAAAACAAAGTTAGATGAACTACCGCAGCTTTGGAATGTACTTAAAGGTGAGATGAGCTTAGTTGGGCCTCGCCCAGGGTTATTTAATCAAGAAGAGCTAACACAAGCTCGCGATGCTAAAAATATATACGATGTGCGCCCAGGTATAACAGGTTTAGCACAAGTAAACGAAATAGATATGTCTACTCCAGAACTACTAGCTGAAACTGATGCAAAAATGATCGCCACACTTAACCTAAAATACTACTTCACTTATATACTACAAACCGTCACAGGAAGTGGCAGTGGCGATAGGGTAAAATAGCCAAATAACACACAAATTTACAAAAAGTAACCAAATACATAAAGACTATATAATCTTTTACATATAGTCTTTAACTATTAAGTGCAATAGTTGTTCATCTTGTAGTAAAATTGTAATCAATAGAATAGCAGTATCACTGCTAGCTTCAGGGAAATGTATTGTGTTTTTAAAATTCTTAGTTAACTTGCCTCGCCCCCAAAAAAGAGTTGTATCACTTGTTGTAGATAGCATTTTTATTATTGTCGCTTTTTGGCTCGCCTTTTTACTAAGGTTAGATAGCACGGCTGTTTTAAAAAATACACACACATGGATTCTACTGGCAACAGTATTACCCCTTAGCTTGTTCAGTTTTGTTAAGCTTGGCTTATACCGGGCCGTGCTTCGTTATATGAATACACAAGCTATGTGGGCCATTATTGCTGGTGTAGTACTTTCTACAGTTTACTTAACCGTTTTGTCTTTCTTTTTAAGCGCACCTGTCCCGCGTACAGTACCGTTTATATACGCGAGCTTTTGTATTTTATTTGTAGGTGGAGCAAGGCTAACCGTACGCGCTGTGGTTGGGCAAATAACAATGCGTCGAAAAGAAGGGGTTATTATATACGGAGCGGGATCAGCGGGGCGTCAACTTGCAACTGCATTAGCTAATGGCCCAGAGTATTCGCCAGTTGCTTTTATAGATGATGATCCTAAAAAGCATTTATCGTTAATTCAGGGTATATGTGTGCATGCACCTTCACAAATAGCCGAAATTGCCAAACAAAAATGTGCGAATAAAATTTTACTTGCCTTGCCAAGCACTTCAAGAAGCCGTCGAAAAGAGGTGCTTAACGCAATAGAAAAGTTCAAGCTACAAGTAATGACCGTACCTGGGATGGCAGATATTGTTTCGGGCACGACTAACCTCGACGAAGTTAAAGATGTAGAGATAGACGATTTACTAGGTAGAGACTCTGTACAGCCTCGTCAAGATTTAATGTCGGCAAATATAGAAAACAAAGTAGTTATGGTTACAGGGGCTGGTGGCTCAATCGGCTCTGAACTGTGTAGGCAAATAGTTAAAAATAAGCCTACAAAAATTGTACTATTTGAGCTTTCGGAGTTTGCTTTATATGCAATAGAGAAAGAGCTATCGGAGTACTGCAACGCAAATAATTTAAATATAGAAGTATTGCCAATATTAGGCTCAATACAAAATAAAAAGTTGGTTCAATCAACGTTCTCAACTTTTAACGTGCAAACTGTTTACCATGCAGCTGCCTATAAGCATGTTCCATTAGTAGAGCACAACGTAGTTGAAGGTGTTCGCAATAATATTTACGGCACCTATAACGTAGCTACGGCAGCAATAAATGCAAAGGTAGACACGTTTGTTCTTATATCAACCGATAAAGCCGTGCGCCCAACAAATATTATGGGCACTACAAAACGCATGGCCGAACTTGTGCTGCAAGGGTTGTCTGAGGTTCAAAATACCACACGTTTTACAATGGTACGCTTTGGTAATGTATTAGGGTCATCAGGCTCTGTTGTGCCACTGTTCAGAAAACAAATTAAAGCGGGTGGCCCAATTACTTTAACTCACCAAGACATTACTCGTTACTTTATGACCATACCTGAAGCTGCTCAGCTTGTTATTCAAGCAGGAGCCATGGGGGTAGGTGGCGATGTTTTTGTGCTAGATATGGGCGAGCCAGTTAAAATTAAAGACTTAGCAACTAAAATGGTTCATTTGTCAGGGCTTGAAGTTAAGCACGAAAAGCGCCCAAATGGTGATATAGAAATAAAATGTACAGGTTTGCGCCCAGGCGAAAAGTTATTTGAAGAGCTGCTTATTGGCGACAATGTTATTGGCACTGACCACCCAAGAATTTTAAGTGCACAAGAGATAAAAATGCCATGGCATGAGCTAGAACCATTTTTGGGCAAATTAAAAGCAGCTTGTGATGATACAGACCACCCCCTAATACGTAAACTGTTGTTGCAAGCACCCACTGCATTTTCTCCTACCGACGGAATATGCGACCTCAACTGGCAAGAAAAGCAAAATAGCCAAACCAATGTTACCGCTTTACCCAAAGTAAGTGGCTCTTAAAATGGCTAGGCTGCAATAGTTTAATAATTTGCAGCCTATTTGTTTGAGCAAGCCTCACGTATAAATGTACTTTCAAGTTTGGTATATATTTATTGTGTTGTAGGCACCTTGCTTGCTGGCGCACTAAAAGCATCGCTTTTTATATATTTACCAAATTGCGTGAGCAAGCTTCACGCCTACATGGGTTTTATGAACGGTGTATATTGTGTTGTAGAAGCACAGCTTGCTGGCGTTTAAAAGCGTAGCTTTTACAAATAAACACAACCTCAGTACGGATATTTTCCTATGTTGTCTACTAACTTTGCGCGTAAAGGGTTCGCTACTATATACCTAGCTTGAGCTATTAAATCTTCATCACCTCTAATTTTGTGGTCATAATAATTTGTTTGCCATATCTTCCCGTTTGTACCGTTATGCTTATTAAACCTATAAGTTGTAATATTCTTAAACTTTCTGACAAGGTTAGATAATTCTGAGCTACGATTTAATTGAAAAAGCCAACGTATATGATCAGGCATAATTACAAAGCAAATAGTGTTATGAGAATTACTTTTGAAAATAAAACAAGCTCTCTAGCTATCAACCGGGCATTTAAATAATTAGCAAACAATGGCTTACGGAAATCGCAACATAAAGTTATGGAATAAAAAGCATTAATGGTAGGGCACCTACCTTTTAAAAGTTTATGCGTGTTAGCCATATAGTTTTATTCCTTTTTGTATCCTTTTCGCGCGAGCAAGCTTCACGCCTATTAAGTTCCTATCTCAATTTTAATCTCACTGCCCAATACCTCTTTATACTTACTTGCTAATGCGCGCTTTGCCTCATTATCGCCGTGCACAATTTTTATATGGCTTGGCTTTTTACGCATGCCGGTTACAAACTTAACTAACCCGTTTTGATCGGCATGGGCGCTGTAGCCGCTAATGGTATGCACCTGTGCATTAATTGTAAGGCGTGTATTGTTTATAAAAACATAGCCATTGCGGGGGCCATATTTTTGTATATCGCGGCCCAATGTACCGCGGCCTTGGTAGCCAACAAACAATACATCGGTTGTTTTGTCACCTAAAAAGCGCTCTAGGTAATTTACTATTCGCCCACCACTGCACATACCACTGGCAGCTAAAATAATGGCGGGTGTTTGGCGCGACGCTAAATAATTAATAATGGCGATATGTTCACTATGGGTATCAACCGTGGTTAGGTTTTCAAAATCTAGCGGATGCCGGCCTTTGGCTACTTTACGTTTAGCCTCTGCATCCCATAAATGTTTAAATTTAATATATTGCTCGGTAAAATTGGCAGCCATGGGGGAGTCTAAAATTACATGAATTTTTCGCCAAGGCGATCCTTTAGCTGATTGATGTATTAGCTGTTCTAACTCGTAAAGTAGCTCTTGTGTACGGCCAATACTAAATGCCGGCACTAACACCACACCGTTATCTGCAACAGCGCGTTCAATTACGTTTTTTAGTGTTTGAGTGCGCTCTTTACGGCCTTGATGGTTTTTATCGCCGTAGGTTGACTCTATAACTAATGTGTCGGCTTTATAAGGAGGCTTTGGAGCCGGTAACAGCGGCGTGTAAGGCGCACCTAAATCGCCCGAAAACACAACTCTATGGCTTCTATTACTCTTTGTATTAATGCCTATGTCTATTTCCACATAAGCTGAGCCTAATATATGCCCAGCACGCTGAAAGCGCGCTTTAGCTATTTGCTCGTTGGCGCAAGGTAGCGCAAACCAAGTATTAAAATTAACGGCAACAATACGCTTGTTTAACAAACTTAAGCACGCATTTATAATTTTTGTATCGCGGGTAACGCCTACTTTTAACGCATCTTCAATCACGAGTGGCAGCAAACTAGCTGAGGCAAGCGTAGTAAAAATAGGGCCTTTAAAACCCGTTGCTAATAAATAGGGGATTCGCCCCACGTGGTCAATATGGCAGTGCGTAACAATAAGCGCAGTAATGTGCGTAACATTAAACTCTATTGATAAATCATCTTTTGCGTCTTCCCCCTGAAAAAGCCCGCAGTCTATTAGTATGCTGGTTTGGCTATTAATAACGAGCTCGTGGCACGAGCCTGTTACACCATTTACCGCTCCGTGGTGAAGTATTTGCATAAGTATCTTTATTTAGTTTTTTAAGAGTAAAGTTAAAAGTAGGGCTAAACAGTAATTTAAGCAAAACTTAGGTATATTGTTATTGAAGGAGCCTTGCTTAGTAACACTCTTAGGCATTATGTGACGTTTAAATAATAAAGCTAAACGTGAGGTAAACTCGCTGCTACTTGTAAGTATTGATTTACTTATCTTTGCCCAATGGGATTTTAGTGATTTATTCACAAAGAGGACAAGAGACGCTGCGTTATAGAGTAGTAAGAATATATAATTGCTTTTGCATAATCATTGCTCATTTACTCCTCTTTTTCTTCTCCTTGTGCAATAGCCTTTTAAGCTATTAATTTATAAATAGGGTAGCCTTGTAGGCGCTTTGCTTGCTGGCGCACTTAGGCTTTATATCGCGTTTAAATAGTAAGCCTAAGCGCGTATTTTAAGCTAGGTTTAGATTATATAAACAGCAATAGCTACAACAAATATAATGGCTGCTGTTAACAAAGTAAGTGCGTATTTACCTTAAACGGCTATTTACTTAAGAAACTTAAATTGTTTATAATCAGTTGCTGTTAAAAATAATGTTGTGTTTGTTGCAATTGTGTATGAAGTAAGGATTGCTGTGAAAAGTTGGTATTTAGTTACATGTAAACCTCGCCAAGAAGAGCGAGCAGCCACCAACTTACTAAATCAAGGCATTGAAGTTTTTTATCCAAAATTAACCACTGAAAAACTCATCAAAGGCAGGCGAACTGTTAAACAGTCTGCTCTATTTCCAAACTACTTATTTATTTGCTTAGAGTCTCAAAACGGTAACTTTTCTGCTGTAAAAAATACGCGCGGCATAAATGGCTTTGTATCTTATGGCACCCGTTACCAAATAGTACCAGAAGCTCTAATAGAGCAACTTAAATACGAACGCACAAGCTCTGCCGAATCAACAATACCAAAAGCAGGCGACACAGTAAGCGTACATAACAATACATTTAATAACGTTGCAGCAATATACAAAGAGCCCGACGGCGACATGCGCAGTATTTTACTTATTAACTTACTTAACCAAAAAATCGAAGTAAGTGTCGATAATAAAGATATTAAGCAGTAAAAGCTAAGCTGCCCCTTTACACCTTAAAATTGATTAAACATCAGTACGTAGGAACTGCAACCTAGGGGCGGAAGCGTGCCCAAAGGGCTAGACAAGCAAAAAGTTTTGCTTTCAAGCTGGAGCGAGAGGAGCTCTGCGACGAACTGGAACGTGGAGCGTGCCCAAAGGGCTAGACAAGCAAAAAATTTTGCTTTCAAGCTGGAGCGAGAGGAGCTCTGCGACGAACTGGAACGTGAAGCGTGCCCGAAGGGCTAGATAAGCAAAAAATTTTGCTTTCAAGCTGGAGCGAGAGGAGCTCTGCGACGAACTGGAACGTGGAGCGTGCCCGAAGGGCTAGACAAGCAAAAAGTTTTGCTTTCAAGCTGGAGCGAGAGGAGCTCTGCGACGAACTGGAACGTGGAGCGTGCCCGAAGGGCTAGATAACTCGTAGACGCACAGCTTGCTGGCGTTTTAAAAGCAACGCTTTTACGTATTTAAAAAAATGCGTGAGCAAGCTTCACGCCTGTACGGGTTTTATGAACGGTGTGTATTGTGTTGTAGACGCACAGCTTGCTGGCGTTTTAAAAGCAACGCTTTTACGTATTTAAAAAATTGCGTGAGCAGGCTTCACGCCTGTACGGGTTTTATATTCGCTACTACTTATATGTTTTCTCATTTATTCCTCTTTTGCTTCTCTTTGTGCAAAAAATAAAAACATTAATTCACAAAGAGGTTAAGA
>NZ_LKDW01000032.1 GCF_001401805.1 Pseudoalteromonas sp. P1-25 | reverse complement strand
GGAGAGATAGGGATTTGAACCCTAGATAGGCTACAAACCTATGCCGGTTTTCAAGACCGGTGCATTCGACCACTCTGCCATCTCTCCGTACGGCGCGAATAATAGGGGGTATTGAGCAACTTGTAAAGAGCTAAATATAAATAATTAGCTAAAAAAGGCATTTGCTTCAAAAAAACACCAAAAACAACTAAAAACCTAGGTTGCTCATTAGTCTATTAGTAGTATTGCTTTGGTCTGCGTGCAATCCACGAGCAAATCAAACACAGTAATAAACTAAGCGCTAAAAATGTAACGCTTTGAAATATTAGATCAAAACGGTTTAAATCATCACTCGGTACAACCACAAATAAAAATGCAGGCAATACACTTAGCAACAACACATAAAAACAAATTTTAAATGCCCGGCCAAAATCGAATCGTTTAGTCTGCTGCATCCACCATGTCAATAAAACAAGCATTCCCATGGCAGAGCCTGCAATAAAATGTGCAGTATTGGTACTCATTGCAACGTACAGTGTAACAAAAGCACCTACGATTCCCCAAATTGACCATGCCAGCCAATTCTCTTTTTCTTGTAAAAATAAATTTCCCATCGTTTTCGTCTTCTTTATCGTTATTTTTATTAAGACTTTCCATACTTTAGCAAAAAACAACCGATTAAAAAACAAACTGAAGAAGAAAAAGTTAACCTAATATTGCTTCCGTGCGCTTCTCACAGCTAAATCAAAAAGGGCGAGCTTAACAGCAGCAACCTTAATGCTATATGACTGCACGAAGCTGCACTAGTTCAATATTAATTACAAATCGGTGAAGTAGTCCTCTGGTTTATGTTTAGCTGGCTTTTTGCACTCAACCTCTTGAGTACCAAGATACAAATACCCTACAATTTCATCTTGTTCGTCTAAATTAAGAGCATTTTTTACAGTAGTGCTTTGGGCAAAATAACCTGTTCGCCATACACCACCCAAACCTTGTGCAAAAGCGGCTTGCTGCATTGCAAGTACACTGCAACCGGCGCTTTGTACTTGCTCAATACGCGGCACTTTTGGATGGGCTTGATACTTTGCAATAGCAATGATGATCATTGGTGCGCGCAGTACAAGCTCTCTTGCGCGTTTAATCACTTTTTCTTCTTGCTGCTCAGCAACGGCACTTTGATAGTATATTTCTCCAAGCTTTTGGCGAGCATCGCCCTGCACTACAATAAACTCCCAAGGTGCTATACATCCGTGATCAGGCACCCGTAATGCAGCTTGCTTTATAATATCGAGTTGCTCTGAATTTGGCCCTGGGGCAGTTAATTTAGCGTCTGATTGGCGGGTTAGTAAAAGCTCAATAGCATCCATAGCGTACTCTCATAATTCAAAACGTTAGAGTACCATTTATGCCTTTAATAAATAAACTCTGCTTAATTATCAATTTTATTAAAATCATACTACCCCCTTCGTATTAAAGCGCCCTTACTGTGTTAAATGATATTCAGATCCCCCTGTTTAAATACGAGAGAGGCGCTATACACTTAACACGCGTTACAAACAAAAAGGGCGTATAAAAAATATTTATACGCCCTTTTTAAACCAATTTGCTTGCTACTGTTTTACTACTGCACGCCTTAGCCAATAATCAACACTGACGTAGCGACCGCCACCTACAAAAAACAAGCCTAGTAACATGGCAAAATAAATAGCAGAAAATTCGATACCGTTATTTATTATGGAAGGTTTACCTTTTTCATATAAGTAATCTGTAAATCCGTGCTCTTTAACTATGTCCCTAATTTTACTTATACGCTCTTGTACTTCTAGTGAGTTTTCAAGGCTTTCTTTTGCCCCTGGTATCGCTAACCAATCAAGTACTTGAGCCGAGCTGGTCGTAGGGTTTGATGGCGCTATAGCAAACCAACCATTATGCCAATGCACAGTTGTTGCTGCCACAACCATTGTAAACATAAGCGGAATGCTCACTAAGCGAGTAAATAACCCAAATAATAAAAACCATCCGCCTAAAAATTCACTCCACCCAGCCAAAAAAGCCAGTAAATCAGGAAAGGGTAACCCTAAGCCCCATTCACTATTTCCAAACCATTGCACAACACTTGCATCAGCAAGAAAATAGCTAAAAAAGCCGTCGGTTTCTCCACTTAAGGCTAATTTATTGAAGCCCGCAATAATCATTACAGGGGCTAAGATTAAACGAAATAGTAATGCGGGTAATCCGTCGGCATAGGATAGATTACCCATAATTTTATTATACAAAAAAAATAATTTACTCATGTGTGGCCTGCTTTGTCAGTATATTTTGTAATGAACTCTATACTTACCAGACCCGAGACCATTGTAAATTATTTCATTTTATTAACACTATTAAATAGCTCTGGCCACTTGAAGCGCTTCAAAAATTGCACGCTTGGCATCAATTGCTGCAGCTAATTTTGCGCCACCAATAACATGTACTTTTGCATTTTCGCGATGTTGCTCAAGCACTTCATTATTAGAAACCTGGCCTATACACGCAATAACCGTATCGACAGGTAATACTTGTTTTTCACCTGCAACAGTAATTGTAAGGCCGTTCTTATCAAAACTATGGTATTGGCAATCAGCAATTTGTTTAACACCATGCTGCTTAGCAACCTGACGATGTATCCAACCTGTGGTTTTACCTAGTCCGCTACCAAATCGCCCTGCACTGCGTTTTAGCATATATAACTGTCGCTCGTCTTTATGTGGCTGTGCCTCGCACTCAATACCCCACTGCTTTTTAAACTCAGGAATAGTTTGCGATTTGTGCTCGCTTAAAAAAGCAACCATATCAAAGCCAATACCGCCGGCGCCTAAAATGGCGATTGATTTACCAAGCTCTACTTCACCGCGAATCACTTCATCATAGGCAAATACGCGTTTATCATCACTGCACTCAATTGATGCTTCACGGGGGCGAACACCTGTAGCAAATACGATGTCATCGTATTTTTGCAACATTGAATCATCGTAGGCTTTTCCAAGCTCAACATTTACGTTAAGCCTTTCAAGTTCATTGGTAAAATAGCTTAGCGTATGATTGAAGTCTTCTTTACCAGGTATTTGCATGGCTAAATTGAATTGGCCACCCATTTGTGTTTTTTGATCGATAAGCGTTACTGTGTGCCCTTTTTGAGCCAAATAACAACTTGCCGAAAGCCCTGCAGGACCCGCACCAACCACCAATACATTTTTAGCTTTAGAAGCTTTATCTAGAGGGTAATCAAGTTCAAAAGCAGCTTGTGGGTTGACTAAACAGGTTGCACGTTTATTTTTGAATACGTGATCTAAACAGCCTTGGTTACAGCCAATACAAATATTTATTTGTTTAGTTTGCTGATTTTGGTATTTGTTAAAAAATTCAGGATCGGCCAATAAAGGACGTGCCATTGAAATTAAATCGGCTTCATCATCGTTTAGAATTTGGTTGGCTATATCCGGTGTATTGATACGGTTTACAGCTATAACAGGTACATTCACTACCGACTTTAATCGTTTTGACGCTTCTTTAAATGCGCCTGGTGGCACCATACTGGCAATTGTCGGCACGCGTGCTTCATGCCACCCAATGCCGGTATTAAAAATATCAACACCAGCTTGCTCAAGTGCTTTAGCCTGAATAGTCACCTCATCAGGGGTTGAGCCATTCGGGATAAGATCCATAACAGATAATCTAAAAATAATTAAAAACGTATCAGATACTTTCGCTCTAACGGCTTTCACTATTTCAAGCGCTAATCGCATTCTATTTTCTAGGCTGCCGCCGAACTCGTCATCTCGCTTATTGGTGTGTGGCGCCATAAACTCGTTAATTAAGTAGCCTTCAGAGCCCATTATTTCCACACCATCGTAACCCGCTTTTTCTGCCATATAAGCAGAGTGAGCAAAGTCTTTTATCGTTTTTTTTATTGAGCTTAACGACATTTGTTTAGGCTTATACGGATTTATAGGCGCTTGGATAGCACTAGGTGCTTGGTTAAACGGGTGATAAGCGTATCGACCAGCGTGTAAAAGCTGCAAACATATTTTTCCACCATGTTTGTGAACGGCGCCTGTGTATGCACGGTGTTTAAATACATCATAATAACTATTAAATGATGAAGAAATAGGCGTTAATTTGCCACGCAAGTTAGGGCTGTACCCACCCGTAATGATCATGGCCGTGCCACCTTTAGCGCGCGCCTCATAAAAGGCACTTAATCTTTTTCGGTTATGCCACCCTTCTTCAAGGCCTGTATGCATTGAGCCCATTACTAAGCGGTTTCGTAATTGTGTGTGTTTTAATTCTAATTGTTGTTCTAACATCCTGTGCCCCGTTAACTGGTCTAACCTGTATACATTAGCTAATTTTGCTTTAATGGCAAGTAATTAGCAATATGTGCCTGCATTTAATTAAAAATACTATTAAAAACGTATATTTATGTAACCTTATAAACACTTCGTTACGATTTAGCAGTTAAAATTATTTTTATTCTAGGCTAAGATGGAACTAATGTATTAGCTGTACCAAATTAAGGAGCTATTTTGATAGCAAAGGTATTTAGAGGTATTTGGGCTGGAATCAACTTTTCTCGTCGTTTAATGCTCAACATTTTGTTTTTATTACTGGTTGTTGTGTTTATTATGTCACTTTCAAATGATGACGATACAATAATTGTAGAAGATGGCTCTGTACTTAGGCTTAATCTTAATGGGCCTATTGTAGAAGAAAAAACATACATAGACCCAGTTGAAGCAGCCATTAACGATGCAACATCAAGTTCAGAAGCACCTAGCGAAATTTTGCTTGATGATGTAGTCAAAGTAATTGATGAAGCCACTCAAGACGAGCGCATCAGCGTTATATTACTTGATTTACAAGAAATGCCTAAAGCCCACTTAAACAAGTTAAAGCGTATTACTAAATCGTTAGATGCCTTTAAGCAAGCGGGTAAAAAAGTGATTGCATCAGGCTACTATTACACTCAATCGCAATATTATATTGCCTCGCACGCCGATGAAATTGCAATGCATCCATATGGTTCGGTAGCTATTGAAGGCTATGGAATGTATCCACTTTACTTTAAAGAAGCACTCGAAAAACTTAAAGTAACACAGCATATATTCCGTGTTGGCACATTTAAGTCGGCGGTAGAGCCGTTTATTCGTAACGATATGTCTGATGCAGCTAAAGAAGCTAACCGTGTTTGGCTTGGTGCGTTATGGAGCGAATATAAGCAAGATGTTGCTGCAGTGCGCCCTTTTGATGAATCTAACTTTGACGAAACCATGGATGCTTACCTTGCTAAAATGAAGGCTGCAAATGGCGATGCAGGTAAATATGCCCTCGACCATCAATGGGTCGATTCGCTTAAAACAACTCAGCAAATTCGCCAACAACTCATTGATTTAGTTGGCGCACAAGAAGACGGTAAAACATTTAAGCAAGTGTCTTTTCGGGAGTACTTAAGCTTAGTTAAGCCCCCTATCGAATTTGATAACCCAATTACAGAAAAAGTAGCTGTGGTTGTTGCAAAAGGCACCATAGTTGACGGTGAGCGCAAAGCAGGTGAAATTGGCGGTGACTCAACCGCAGCTTTACTTCGTAAAGCACGCCTTGATGATAAAGTAAAAGCTGTTGTTTTACGTATTGATTCGGGTGGCGGCAGCATGTTTGCCTCTGAGGTTATTCGCGCTGAAGTATTAGCACTTAAAGCCGCAGGTAAACCCGTTATAGCATCAATGAGCTCAGTCGCCGCATCTGGTGGTTATTGGATTGCCTCAGCAGCTAACGAAATTTGGGCAGCTCCAAGCACCATCACCGGCTCTATAGGCGTGTTTGGCACCTTCATGACTTTTGAAGATACGTTATCTGAAATTGGTGTGTACTCAGATGGTGTTGCCACAACAGAAATGGCTGGATTTTCTATTACTCGCCCTCTTAATGAAAAAATGGCGCAAGTTATTCAAATGAGTGTCGAAGAAGCGTATGGGCGCTTTTTAGATGTGGTAGCTGACGCGCGCAATATGACACCAGAGCAAGTTGATAAAATTGCACAGGGGCGTGTATGGATAGCTTCACAAGCACAAGAGCTTGGCCTAGTTGATAAGCTTGGCGATAAACAAGATGCGATTGATGCCGCTGCAGCACTTGCAAAACTAAATCACTACGAAGTGAAAACGATTAAGCAAGACCTGAGCCCACAAGAAAAAATGCTGCAAGATATTTTTGGCAGTGCATCGGTTAAATCTATGCTTGGTTTAAATACAAATACCACCTCGGTGTTAGCCACACAAGCGAACATTAATACGGTGATAAAGCGTCTAAGTAGTGAAGTAGCTGATCTTAAAGATTATAACGATCCGCAAGGTGTATACGCACGTTGTTTAGTGTGTAGCGTTGCACAATAAAAGTGCACGTATTTACATAAGCAGCTGTATTTAAAACAACTTAACGTTATACTAAGCCCAGTTTTTTTACTGGGCTTTTTTATGAAACGTAAACGCATTTATATCGCATACACTGGCGGCACCATAGGGATGAAAAAATCGAGCCGAGGATACATTCCTGCTGAAGGTTTTTTAACAGAAACAGTGGTCAATAACGCAGAATTTAACCGTGAAGAAATGCCTCTTTTTGATATTCACGAATACTGCCCATTAATCGATTCCTCAGATATGTCACCGGCGCACTGGCAACTTATAGCTGATGACATTAAAAGCAAATACCACGATTACGATGGTTTTGTGGTACTGCATGGCACCGATACAATGGCTTATACAGCCTCAGCCCTGTCGTTCATGTTCGAAAACTTAACTAAACCCGTTATTGTTACAGGCTCGCAAATTCCTTTATCGCAATTACGCTCTGATGGCCAAGTTAACTTATTAAACGCCATGTTTTTAGCGGCTAATTACCCGATAGCTGAAGTAAGCTTATTTTTTAATAACCAATTATTTAGAGGTAACCGAGCCACTAAAGCTCATGCTGATGGCTTTAATGCGTTTGCATCGCCTAATCTAGAGCCTTTAGCGTTATCTGGTATAAATATTCAGCTAATTAAAGGTCAACTTAGTCCTTACGTAGAAAACGAACTACAGGTAACCACCATTACACCCCAGCCCATTGGTGTCCTTTATTTATACCCTGGCATTAGCAAAGACGTGGTTAAAAGTTTGGTGAATGATAATATAAAAGCACTGGTATTGCTTAGCTTTGGTGTAGGTAATGCCCCACAAGACCCTGACTTTTTAGACGTACTAAGTGAGGCAAGTAAACGCGGCATGGTTATTGTTAATTTAACGCAGTGTTTAAAAGGCCATGTAAATATGGGCGGCTATGCTACGGGTAACGCGCTATTAAATATTGGTGTAATAAGTGGCTACGACATGACACTAGAGGCGTGTTTAACAAAGCTGCATTATTTGTTTAGCCAAAACCTAGAAATTGAAACGATTCGCCATTTAATGCAAGACAATTTACGCGGTGAATTAAGCCGCTAATTTGTGTTACCAAAACGCAAAAGGCACGCTAAACAGCGTGCCTTTATTATTTTATAAACGCGGTAATTATCTTACTTTTGCGTCTATGCTCACTAAATCGGTTAAGTGACACACTTCACCTGAGTGAGTTTTAATACCATGCTCACCAAAGTAATCACGCTGAGCTTGCACTAAGTGCCCATTACTTGGTGTAGTTAATGTTGCTAAATACGTTTGAGTGGATGCAAGTACAGGGAACGCTAAACCGGTCATGATTGCTTGCCCAGTTACTTTACGTAGCGAATTGGATTCGTTTTCAAGTGTATCAATGTATTCAACACCTTGAGCAACGCTATCTAAATAATCAGCACGAATAATACAACCAGCACGCCATGTTTGCAGAGTTTTAGACAAATCGACTTTCCACTGGTGTGTGCGAGACGCCCCTTTTATTAATGCTAAACCTTGGCGATACGCTAATAAACTCGCCAATGTGAATGCATCTTTTAGCTCTTCAAGGTCGACATCAACTTTGTTGGTCGCTTTAGCAGCATACGTCATCTCTTGCGCAGCGGTAGTGTCACATACATTGGTTAAGTGACGAGCTTGCACCGCAGCAACCAATGAAGGAACTGCAATACCTAATTCAAGTGCATTTTGTGCAGTCCAAAGGCCTGTGCCTTTTGCACCTACTTTGTTATCAATTAAATCAACCAGCGGTTTTTGCTTGGTATTTTCAAGAGACAAAATATGACTAGAAATAGCAAGTAAATAGCTGTTTAAGTGACCGGTAGACCAGTCATCAAAAATTTCAGCCACTTCTTTAGGTGAGCGACCGGTGCCAATACGCAGTAATTGATACACTTCTGCAATAAGCTGCATGATTGCATACTCAATGCCGTTATGAACCATTTTTACAAAGTGACCACTGGCTGATTGACCCACGCGGGCAAAACACGACTCGCCATTGTAACTAGCTGCTACTTTTTCAAACCACGGTTCAATTCGCTCCCAACCGCCTTCTGAACCACTTGCCATCATTGCAGGACCATGGCGTGCGCCTTCGGCACCGCCAGAAATACCCATGGTGGCAAATTCAAATTTGTTTTGATACTTAAGTTTACGGTTAATGCCGTCTTTGTAGTTACTGTTACCACAATCTACAATCATATCGTTACACTGTACGCCAGCTTCAACAAGCTCATTACATACAGCATCAACCAATTCGCCCGCAGGCACTAATAATAAAATAGAGCGAGGTGCTTCTAAACGCCTTACCATGTCTCCTAAATCAGAAACAATATGAAGTCTATCGGCCATGCCTTGCGATTTAGCACAACTTAATAACTCTTCACCCGCATGTGGATTTTTATCATATGCGACTAATGTTATGCCTTTTTCAATCATGTTTAAGGCAAGGTTTTTGCCCATAACGCCTAACCCGACTAATGCAACTTGCATTTAGTGTCCTCCTCGGTAACAACTATTTGGTTAGTAAACTCAGTAATTCATAAAATAATACCGCGTGCATTATACTCATACCGCCATAAAATGCGAACGTTGAGCTAATACAGCATGCTTTTTTATTACGCTAATAAAAAGCACTGCAATTGTATCAAATATAAGGGCTTGGCGGTTACAAATACTCTACGCATTTTAAATTTAAGATCATTGACCTATTTTGACACCGGTGTCATAATGATGACATATTCGTTTTGTATAAAATAGTGGCAATACTAACTAGTTTGCCTATAACTAAAAATGTTTGTACATAAGTTATAAGTATTTTGAAGTCACAAAATAACCGTCAACCTGCTTATACATCTAAGCACACAGGAGAATTTGATGCTAAGACGCACAAAAATAGTCGCTACACTTGGGCCTGCAACAGATCGAGATAACAACTTAGAAAAAATTATTCGCGCTGGCGCTAATGTAGTACGTTTAAACTTCTCACATGGTGTTGCACAAGATCACAAAGACCGTGCACAAGCTGTACGCGAGATAGCCACAAAATTAGGTAAACATGTAGCTATACTTGCAGACCTTCAAGGCCCTAAAATTCGTGTTTCAACGTTTAAAGAAGGTAAAGTAAACCTTGAAGTAGGCGCTAAGTTCACCTTAGATGCAAAAATGGAAAAAGGTGAAGGCGATGTTAACGCAGTCGGTATTGATTACAAAGAATTACCACAAGATGTAAGCCCTGGGGATTTGTTACTATTAAATGATGGTCTTATTCAACTTACTGTTGAACAAGTTGACGGTCACTTAGTGCACTGCTCAGTAACTGTAGGTGGCGTTTTATCAAATAATAAAGGT
Source organism: Pseudoalteromonas sp. P1-25 (assembly GCF_001401805.1). GTDB lineage: Bacteria > Pseudomonadota > Gammaproteobacteria > Enterobacterales > Alteromonadaceae > Pseudoalteromonas. The sequence continues at coordinate 34,590 of NZ_LKDW01000032.1, read as the reverse complement.
ATTAACCGTTTAGGTGGTGGTTTAACAGCCCCTGCATTTACAGAAAAAGACAAAGAAGATTTAATCACAGCCGCTGAAATAGATGTTGATTACATTGCAGTATCATTCCCACGCAGTGGCGATGATATGCGTTACGTACGCTCTTTAGCTGAAGCGGCTGGCTCTAAAGCACAGTTACTTGCAAAAATTGAACGTGCTGAAGCCGTAGAAACACAAGAAGCAGTAGATGACATTGTATTAGCATCAGATGCTGTTATGGTTGCCCGTGGTGACTTAGGTGTTGAAATTGGCGATGCTGCACTGATGGGTAAACAAAAACTCATTATACGTCGTGCTCGTTCATTAAACCGTACTGTTGTAACCGCAACACAAATGATGGAATCGATGATCGATAACCCAATGCCAACACGCGCAGAGGTTATGGATGTAGCAAATGCCGTGCTTGATGGCACAGATGCAGTTATGCTTTCAGCAGAAACCGCTGCCGGTGATTACCCTGAAGAAACAGTAGCCACAATGGCCCGTGTTTGTTTAGGCGCAGAATCGCAAAAAGAGACTCATGTATCTAAGCACCGTTTAGACAGCCGGTTTTCTAACAATGCAGAATCTATCGCGCTTTCGGCTATGTACGCTGCAAACCATTTAGATTCGGTAAAAGCAATTGTTACTTTAACGGAGTCAGGCAGCACCGCTAAACTTATGTCGCGTATCAGCTCTGGTTTACCTATTTACTCGCTGTCACGTCATGCTAGTACGCTAGGTCAAACTGCGCTTTATCGTGGTGTTTACCCTGTGTTTTTTGACTCGACTAAAACTGAAAAAGACGGCATGGTAAAAGCAGCCCTTGATACCCTTGTAGCACAAGGCTCTTTGAAATCAGGTGAGACAGTCATTATTACTCACGGCGACTCTATGGAAACTGTGGGCGCAACCAACACAATGAAAATTGTAACTGTTGCGTAGTTTCTGCCTTATATAAAAAATGCGAGCTAAGCTCGCATTTTTTATGTCTGTAAAATAGTAAACTAGCTGGCCAGCGCTGCTTTTACTTTATCGCGGTAGCTTCGGCTTACTTTAAGCTCTTGTCCGTTTTCAAGCACTAATAAATACTCGCCACTTACTTGTGTCACCAGCTTGCTTATTTGTTTAGTATTTACAATGGCACTGCGATGAACGCGAACAAACAAATGTGGATCGAGCTCTTGCTCAAGCTCTTTCATTGTTTTGCGCAATATATGTGTTTGCCCGTCTTGGCAATGTAAACACATATAATCGCCCGCGGCATCTACCCACTGAATTGTCGCAACCGGCACACGAATAATTTCTCCCTGCTCTTTAACAGCTAATGATTCTGGGTAACGTTTGTCGGTTAGGGTATCGCCCGTGGCCAATTTTTTAAGTATTTCTTCACAATTATTACCTGTAATACCGGCAACAAAACTCGCTAGTTTTTTCTTATGGGCGTTGTCTTGCTGTGTTTTTAAGTAACTATGCACTTTTTCTACCGCCTGTTTTAGTCTGTTATCGTCAACGGGTTTTAAAATGTAATCCAAAGCATGTATTTCAAAGGCCTTTACTGCAAATTGATCAAACGCAGTAACAAACACAATTGCGGGTAACGCTTTAGTGCTTTCGCTTAAGGCACGGGCAACTTCAAAGCCATTCATTCCTGGCATCTGTATATCTAAAAAAACTAAGTCTACTGGGTGCTCTTTACATGCTTCTATTGCATCAGAGCCAGAACTACACAGTTTAACTACTTCTATATCTGTATATTCTTCAAGTCTTACTGCTAAGCCCTTTCTTGCTAATGGTTCATCATCAACAATGATGGTTTTAATTTTAGTCATTTCTTCACAGCCTTCTCAAACGGTACTCGCAGATTAACTTTCAATCCACTTGGCGTATTATGTGATAATACAAACGAATAATTATTTTCATAGAGCGTTTTTAATCTGTCTTTGGTATTTGCTACCCCTACCCCTTGTGCATTTACAAGTTGTCCGTCTATTAGTTCGGTACCGGGGCCATTATCACCTACTTCAAGTAGTAGCTCGTTGGCAAAAACCTGTGCTTTTATGTCTATCACACCGCCTTGTGACATATGCGCAATAGCGTATTTAATTGCGTTTTCTATTATCGGTTGCAAAATTAAGCTCGGCACAAGGGCCTCTTTTGCTTGCTCGCTTACATCTATATTTACTTTTAAGCGTTCATCAAATCTGACCCGCTCTATTTCTAAATACAGCATTAGTGCGTGTAGCTCTTGCTCTAAAGGCACTTTTTTAATGGGGTCGGTATTTAGCGTATATCGCAAAAAGTCACTCAACCTTGCCACCATTAAGTTAGCATCTTTGTTTTCTTTTACCAAAACTAATGTAGAAATAGCATTAAGCGTATTAAATAAAAAATGCGGGTTAAGTTGATATCTGAGCATTTTTAATTGCGCTTCATGGGCCATTGTAGTGGCTTTAAGCGCTTTTTGTCGCTCACTTTGTAATAGCTGATAATACTTTATGCCAAAGTATAAGCCACTCCAACACAAAATTATGTAAACAGAATCTAATCCATGCTGTAAATAGTAAAACCAATCTTCTGGACGGTAACCGTGGCGGTATATTTCCCACAAATTAAATTTTTGTACAATTGCCCACAACGTACCTGTAATGTACGAGGCACCAAATACAACCACCATTAATATCCACGGTGATGCATTCCAAGTTTTTCTGTAAATATAACGAAGTGGGACTGTCATTAAACAGCCTGCATAGGCATTTAATAATATAACGAACACGTAAATGTCACGCATTTCAAATACTTTAGAGCCGATATAATTTACAAGCGCATAACCGATCCAGCCTGCAATTTGCAATAGCCAAAAAAAGCGTTGCCTGTTATCAACTAAAGATTGCCAATTCAAAATAAAATACAACTCCGTATAAGTTAGCCAATAAGTTAAATTTACGTTAGCTAATTTAACCACTGGTTTGGTTATTATATCGATTATTACAAAGTGTTAGCAGTACCAACTATCTTAATTTTTAAGAGGCTTACCGCAAAGTTAAGCCAATAAAAAAGCGAAAGGCTTTAACCTTTCGCTTTTAAAATGCCGATTCAATCAGCTCGTATATACAAAGCCAGCTTGTAAACTAGGCAAGCTTATCTGAGGCTACTTTATAAGTTGGGTCTTCAATTACGTTAACCTCTACTAAATCACGTGCTTTGTGTAACAACTGCTTACAATCTTTACTTAAGTGGCGTAAGTGAAGCTGCTTACCTGCTTTTGTGTATTTATCAGCTAGGCTGTCTATGGCTTCTATAGCACTGTGATCGGCAACGCGACTGTGTTTAAACTCAATAATTACATCTTTAGGGTCACTTTTAACATCAAATAACTCAGAGAAATTTTTCACTGAGCCGAAAAATAACGGGCCATGCAGTTCGTATACTTTAGCACCTTGCTCGTCAATGTAGTTAGTTGTGTAAATATGTTTTGCATGTTGCCAAGCAAAAACTAAGGCAGAAACAATAACACCAACACACACAGCAATGGCTAAATCTGTTATTACAGTCACACCAGATACTAATACAATCACAAAGGCATCAGACAGTGGTACGCGCTTCATCATTTTAAAGCTTGCCCATTCAAACGTACCAAGCACAACCATAAACATAACACCGACAAGCGCTGCCAATGGGATCATTTCAATTAAACTTGATGCGAATATAATAAAAGCAAGTAGCATTAATGCTGCACTTATACCCGACAAGCGCGAGCGTCCGCCCGAATTAATGTTAATCATCGATTGCCCAATCATGGCACAGCCACCCATAGCGCCAAAAAAGCCACACGTTACATTGGCAGCACCTTGGCCAATACACTCTTTATTTGAGTGACCACGGGTTTCGGTAATTTCATCAATTAGGCTCAGCGTTAACAACGACTCAATTAAGCCTATAGCCGCTAAAATTAATGCATACGGAAAAATGATATAAAAAGTGTCTAAGGTAAATGGAACCATTGGTATATGAAACTCTGGCAAGCCGCCGGCAATAGTCGCCGATTCATTACCTGTCATCCCTTTTAGAAAATCAAGTACAGTGCGTGAGTCTAAATCAAGACCTATTACTAACGCGGTTACTGTTACAATAGCCACTAAAGAAGAAGGCACCGCAGTAGTTAGCTTAGGTAAAAAGTGAATGATAGCCATGGTTAACGCGACTAAGCCTAACATAATGTAAAGGGCTTCGCCCGTCATCCATTGCTGGCCGCCTGCGCCATCGGGTACTTTAAACTGGCCAAGTTGTGCTAAAAATATAACTATCGCTAATCCATTTACGAAGCCGAGCATAACAGGATGCGGAACCATACGAATAAACTTACCAAGCTTAAATACCCCCGCGAGTATTTGCAGTATCCCCATCAAGAGCACTGTGGCAAATAAATACTCAACACCGTGATCGAGTACCAAACTTACCATTACAACCGCTAATGCACCGGTAGCGCCCGAAATCATACCAGGGCGGCCACCAAAAATAGCCGTAATTAAACCAACGATAAACGCGGCATAGAGACCAACTAAAGGTTCGACATTTGCTACAAAAGCAAACGCAACAGCTTCTGGAACGAGAGCAAGTGCTACAGTTAAGCCAGATAAAATATCGTTTTTAGCAGAGCTAGGCGCTTTGCTGAGTAAGTTAAACATTGAGTTCCTCAGGGGGTTATTTGGTTAGGATCGAAAAAGCGCTAAATGTTACCAAATTAGCGCTCATTTAACAATTCGCACACAGCGTTATTAGCTTTGTTAGTATAGCTTAACTTTGTGTTGTTTATTTTATAGAGGAAGAGATGTACTGCGTTTTACACATGTCATGGTTACGTTAGAGTGAACCTCTTGAACGTATTCTAAGCTGAGTAAATTGTCACGTACAAAGTGCTCATAGCCTTCTATACCCTGTGAGATTATACGCAGCATAAAGTCCATAGTACCGGCCATTGTGTAACATTCTGTCACTTCGTCATAGCTCATAATTAGCTTTTCAAACTCAGCTAAGTTTTTCTTGCCATGGTTTGATAAGCGCACATGTGCGTATACAAGCATGTCAAAACCAAGCTTTTTCTCATCTAAAAGCGCCACTTTACTTTTGATGTAGCCATCTTGTTCAAGCTTAGCAATGCGTCGCCAACAAGGTGATTGAGATAAGCCTACTTTGTCTGCAATTTCAGCAGTTGAAAGACTTGCGTCCTGTTGTAAAAGTGCCAAAATTTGGCGATCTACGTGATTTAGAGACATTTTATTTCTTATTTATCTAATAAACTGGTTAAATTATACAGCCAATTTAAAATTCCGTCTGCAATAATTTTGCATTTTCATGGATTTTAATTAACCAAATTGGCCACTTATAAATGGATTAGTGCGTTTTTCGTGGCCTACAGTCGAATCTTCACCATGGCCGGCTAAAATACGCGTGTTATCTTCAAGCGTTAAAATATGGCTTTTAATAGACTCAATCAGCTGCTCTGTGTTGCCTTTAGGGAAATCTGTACGCCCTATAGCCCCTTTAAAAATAACATCGCCAACAATAACGCATTGCTGATCAGGTTCATAAAACACAATGTGACCAGGTGTGTGCCCTGGGCAATGCTTAACACTAAAGCTAAGTTTGCCAAGCGTTAATACATCATTATGATTAAGCCAAATATCAGGGTAAAAGGCTTTAATAGCTGGAAATCCAAACATTTGTGCTTGCATAGGCAGGTTTTCAAACCAAAATGACTCATCTTTTTGTGGGCCAATAATTTGTACATTGTAATGTGCGCGTAATTCATCAGCTGCACCTACATGGTCTAAATGCCCATGCGTAAGCCAAATAGCGCTCAATACTAATTTGTGTTCATTAAGCGTGGCTATAATTTTTTGTGTGTCGCCACCTGGGTCAATTACTACTGCTTGCTTTGTTTCTGTACAGCTAATTATTCTGCAATTTTGAGAAAAAGGAGTCACGGGTATCGTAATAACGTGCATATTAAATTTCTTTATCTTTTTGATCGGGAATAACGGCTACTTGCTCATACGACATTAAAATTGGGTATTTTAAATACGCTTCATCATAAAATGGGGTATGTGAATATAACCAGTTCAAACGTGCATTGGCATCGTGCGCAAACGCTTTATCTTTAAGTTTTTTATCAAACTCAAGGGCAAGTTTTGGGTTGTCTTTAAGCATTTTCCGTGCGTATGGGATTAACGCGTAATTTTCCATATACTCTGTTCGTTGAAAAATCGTATTAAATTCACCCCACGCAAAAAATGAATCAGGAGCTTCTGGGTGTAATAAATGAACCGCTAATTCCCCAGCCTTTTGTTGCGTGTTTACTTGATACCAACCATCTAAATCTACATTTATCGCAGGCACATAATCAAAACTTGCTGAGACTCTAAAACGCCCTTCAAACGGGGCTTTATCAAACGAATAATCCAATACTTTAGCAAGCTTTAATGGTTGTGTATTCGCGCCTTTAAGTTTATTTACAGACACCCCATGTAACTTAAGCTTTTCTATTATATCGCTATACACGGGCGGTACAAAAAACGCCTGCGGCACATCAACAACTCGTTCAACCTGTTTTTGCCAATAAATCGGTAAGTCAGTGTAGGTATAGGCTTTTCCCAAATATTTAACTTCAGTTTGCCCCGAAAGCGCACTTACACTTGAAGTATACTCTACCCCCTTAAACTCACTAATTGTGTCTACTTGTTTTGCATAAGATCGTTTAACAATTAGTTTATCAGGTACAAATTCTTGTTCTTTTTTTACGGCGTTAGCAAGCTCATGGCTGTACTGAGAAAGTGCGTTTATCGCCCCATCTAAAAATACATAGGTGCCTAATACGCGTTGCTGATAAGGTTTTAAAGAATGGTTTTCAACTAAAATTGTTGGTAATGATTTTAAATCGCCCCACCCGTTTGAAAATCGCGGTGTAGCCACCCAACCTGCAAGGCCTTTTTTAAAGTCGCGTTTATCCATAACAAACACTAATGGCCCTGGTATATGTCCTTGCGATGCTAACTTTTCATCTATTACAGGTTTGAAGTATCGGTCTAGCGCAGCTGATATAGCAGGTGATTCACTGGCAAAAACGGGATTATAACCATAGGTAACATCGTATTGATAATCTGCGCCATCAGTAACATGCACATCAATATACAAGTTGGGGTTATAATCATTAATAACCTTTAAAACACTTCTTACCTCGGGTGTATCTAACTTAGTGTAATCGCGATTAAGGTTTAGATTATTTGCATTGGTTCTAAAGCCCATTTTTGCAGGGCCGCGCTGATTTATACGATTAAATGCACTGCTACGCTCATGGCCATCTACGTTTAAGATAGGAATAAAAAGTATGTTTACCTTTTTTAAAATATCACGGCGCTTACCTGTTGCAATATCGCGCAGCAACATAAACATAGCGTCTTTTCCATCTATCTCACCTGCATGAATACCGGCTTGGATAAGAATAGTTGGCTTAGTACTGTTAGCCATCTGCCCTGCTTCAAAGAACCCTTGCTCACTGGCAACCAACATTTTAATAGCTCGATTGCTATTACTGTACCCTATTGTTTGAGATTGAAACTGTGTGGGGTTTGCAGCAACTAACCTATCTACAAACGCCATTGTGTCGGCATAATTTGGCGAAGCTTTGCCCTGAGATAACTCAAAATCAGTAGTTAATGGGCCTTGTTGTTGTAATAACGAAACGCTATTACCTTGCCAAGGAATAAGAGGCGGTAAATGACTGTTATCTGCCACAATTGCAGATAAAAATAACAGACTTGCAAACATAGTTTTCTCTAACAAACGCTTTAATAAAACAAATTATACCAAGTAAACATAGCGATATTATAAAAGTGCGGTGATTCAACAAAAAAGAAAGCCCGCTGATACCCATGCACTTTATTAGATGATCTATTTTGAGGATGGAAATACATGGTGCTAGCGAAACAAAAAATTTTGCTATTTAATTGTTCTAAACGAGACTTTTTTAACGCAGATAGCGACACATTTAGCCCCTCAAATCAATAAAGTACTATTGATGGGAGATATTATTAGGTGAGTTTTAAATTGTAGACACAAAAAAAGGAGCCTAAGGCTCCTCTTTAATACTTATTTAAAAAAGCTTAAGCTGCCGCTAGGCCTTCTTTTGCTTTTTCAACAAGCGCTGCAAATGCAACTTGGTCGTAAACAGCGATATCTGCAAGGATCTTACGATCGATTTCTACAGAAGTCTTTTTAAGACCATTGATAAAACGGCTGTAAGACAGACCATTTTGACGTGAAGCTGCATTGATACGTGCAATCCATAATTGACGGAAAGTACGTTTCTTAGCACGACGGTCACGGTAAGCGTATTGACCCGCTTTAGTAACTGCCTGGAAAGCTACGCGGTAAACACGTGAACGTGCTCCGTAGTAACCTTTAGCTTGCTTTAAAACTTTTTTGTGACGTGCACGTGCGACAACGCCGCGTTTAACTCTTGCCATTTCTAAAAACCCCTATTAAGCGAATGGTAACATACGTGAAACTAGACCATGGTCATTTTTATGAACCATCATCTTAGGACGTAGGTGTAACTTACGCTTAGAAGTTTTCTTAGTCAGAATGTGACGAAGATGCGCTTGTTTACGCTTGAAACCGCCAGAAGCAGTTTTCTTGAAACGCTTAGCAGCGCCTCTGTGACTTTTTAGCTTATAAGCCATTGCAATAACTCCAAATGTATTGCTTAAAAATTAGTAAGCAGGCGTGAGATATATTTCTATAGCTCCACTTTTAGGCCTAACTTACTGCCATATTCCGGTGAAAACCCAGCATAAATGCCGCAATTTTACTTTAAAACCGGTTAGCACAGGTGAATATTTACATATTACTTGGGTACCTGGGCTAAATTCGGTGCGCATTATCGCTTAAAAATTATTTTTTAGCAACAGGCGCCATCATCATAACCATTTGACGGCCTTCAACACGATTTGGGAAAGACTCAACTACTGCAAGTTCTTCTAAATCAGCCTTAACACGGTTTAATAATTCGATACCAATTTCTTGGTGAGCCATTTCGCGGCCACGGAAGCGGATAGTGATCTTAGCTTTATCGCCAGCTTCTAAGAACTTACGTAAGTTGCGCAGCTTAACCTGATAGTCACCTTCATCCGTACCAGGACGGAATTTGATTTCTTTAATCTGGATTTGCTTTTGCTTCTTCTTCTGCTCTTTTAGTTCTTTGCTTTTTTCAAAGATGAACTTACCGTAGTCCATAACCTTACAAACAGGCGGCTCAGCGTTTGGGCTAATCTCTACAAGATCAACACCCGCTGCATCAGCCATAGCTTGTGCGTCTTTTAATGACTGAATTCCAGCTTGTTCGCCTTCGATGTCGATTAAACGAACTTCTTGAGCTGTAATTTCTTCGTTAATACGATTTTTTTGAGCTGTTTGTTGCCCTTTCTTGCCGCCTCTAATGGTACGTTCCTCCAAGAATATCAATAATATAAGCGTGTAGTTGGCTGTTTGTGATTGCCCTACACGCTCGATTTTTACTGTCGATTTTTAATTTCTTCGCTAATTTTAGCTACAAAATCATCAACATTAAATTTGCCTAGGTCTTCACCTGTGCGGGTACGTACTGCTACTTCCTGTTGTTCAACTTCTTTATCGCCAACAACCAGTAAGTAAGGAATACGCTTAAGTGTATGTTCTCGGATTTTAAAGCCAATCTTCTCATTTCTCAAGTCAGCAGCGGCTCTAATTCCAAGTTTATTTAATTTTTGTACAATTTCGTGCACGTAATCTGCTTGTTTATCGGTAATGTTCATAATTACCACTTGCTTTGGCGCAAGCCACGTTGGGAATAAACCAGCGTATTCTTCAGTTAAAATACCGATAAAGCGCTCAATTGAGCCTAAAATAGCACGGTGTATCATAACTGGGGTACGTCGTTCGTTGTTTTCAGCTACATAAGTAGCGCCTAAACGACCCGGTAATGCAAAGTCGAGTTGCACTGTACCACATTGCCACGCTCTGTCTAAACAATCGTACAAAGTAAATTCAATTTTAGGTCCGTAAAAGGCACCTTCACCTGGTAGGTAATCAAATTCAATGTCGTTTGCTTTAAGTGCATCGGCTAATGCAACCTCTGCTTTGTCCCAAATTTCATCGTCGCCGATGCGTTTTTCAGGGCGCGTAGAAAGCTTCACTACAATTTTGTCAAAACCGAATGTCTCATAGGTATCATAAACCATCTTAATACACGCTGACACTTCGTCCATTACTTGCTCTTCTGTGCAGAACACGTGAGCATCATCTTGTGTAAAGCCACGTACACGCATTAAGCCGTGTAAAGCACCTGATGGTTCGTTACGGTGACAACAACCAAACTCAGCCATACGCAGTGGTAAATCACGGTACGATTTTAAACCTTGGTTAAAAATTTGTACGTGACCTGGGCAGTTCATTGGTTTTATAGCGTATTCGCGTTTTTCAGACTCTGTGGTAAACATGGCGTCTGAATATTTTTCCCAGTGACCTGATTTTTCCCACAAAGAGCGGTCCATCATCATTGGACCTTTAACTTCTTCGTAGCTGTATTCACGCAGTTTTTCACGAACAAACTCTTCAAGCTCGCGATAAATGCTCCAACCATCGTTATGCCAAAATACCATACCTGGCGCTTCTTCTTGCCAGTGCCATAAATCTAGCGCTTTACCAATACGGCGGTGATCGCGTTTTTCAGCCTCTTCTAAACGTTTAAGATACGCTTTGAGTTGCTTTTTATCGCCCCACGCTGTGCCGTAAATACGCTGTAGCATTTTGTTTTCAGAGTCGCCACGCCAGTATGCACCAGCCACTTTCATTATTTTGAAGTTTTGGCAGAATTTCATGTTTGGTACGTGTGGACCACGACACATGTCTACGTACTCTTCGTGATGGTATAATCCTGGTCTGTCATCTTTTGCGATGTTTTCGTCCAAAATTTCCATTTTGTACGTTTCGCCACGCGCTTCAAACGTATCGCGTGCTTCTTGCCAGCTTACATTTTTTTTCACTACGTCGTAGTTTGTTTTTGCAAGTTGTAACATACGCTTTTCAATGGCGTCTAAGTCTTCTTGAGACAGAGAATGTTCCATATCAATATCGTAGTAAAAACCGTTATCGATAGTTGGACCAATAGCCATTTTAGCGTCTGGGAAAAGCTGCTTAACTGCGTGACCGATTAAGTGAGCACACGAGTGACGAATAATTTCTAAGCCGTCGTCATCTTTTGCGGTGATGATCTCAAGGCGCGAATCTTCGTTGATCATATCGCACGCATCAACACGCTCGCCATTAACGCGTCCAGCAATGGTTGCTTTAGCAAGACCAGGGCCAATATCGTTAGCTACATCAAGAGTACTTACAGGGTTTTCAAAACTACGCTGACTGCCGTCAGGAAGAGTAATAACTGGCATTATAAATCCTTACATACAGTGGTGACACCTACAATGTATCACGTGTATTTTTAAATAAATTAAATGAGAATGACTCGACAACGCTTTTACGAATAAGCATTGACTATTTTTCGCCACAAATGACTAATGTAGATGCTGAGTCTGCTCAACTACAAAAAAGATATTGTCGCGTGATAGAGTATCAATTACAAGTTTAAAGCACGCTCATTACTTGAAATTTTACCTAAAATAGTCATTTTTTTGTTTTTCGCTCGCTAATTTAAATTAAGGATGTGACAACTTGAGTTTATTGATTATTAAAATGCACACGCAAAGCCTCGCTCTCGCAATTTATTCGATGTTGGGTATAATACCTAACAATTAAGTTATATTAGAGAACAGCAATGAGAACATGTGGTGTAGAAATTACCGGTAGCGATGTACTACTTTGTATTTTAAGTAAAGATAACGACGTATTTGATATTCGCGATGTGCGCCAAACACGCTTTACCTTAGGTAATGGTAACGACACTGAAATAATGCGTAAATTTCAATTTGATTTTGCAAAACTAATGCAAGATTACCAAATTGATTCTGTTGCCATTCGTGAGCGCCAACCTAAAGGTAAATTTGCAGGCAGTGCAAAGGGCTTTAAAATGGAAACAGCGATTCAATTAATCGAAGAGTTAGATGTTCGCGTGTTCTCAACGACCGAAATTAAAGAGCAGCTCAAACGCAACCCAATTCCTATTGCGTTTGAAGACACGGGCCTTAAAAAGTACCAAGAAAACGCTTTTGTTAATGCCTATGTATACATTATGAAAAAAACCTACCGCAGTGATGAGCTATAAGCCTTTAAGCGACTAAAACAAATTATAAAAACGCCTTTTAGTGGCGTTTTTTTTATGTCTGCATAAAACCTAGCTTTTTATAGCCCTTCTATAAAACATTTTCATTTAACTTCTCTTAACGCTTAGTACATTAGTCTACCCCCTCTTTCTTTGTCGACAATTTGTGTTTATTTTAACTACAGCTCATAACAATTCGCTTAACTATTTTAATTTTCTACACAGCTATTAGAGGCTACGTAAAATAATACTGACTCATCATCACGAATTGATATAAGTAACTGACACACATTAATACGGAGAAGCACATGATTACACCATCGCGCTCGGTAAAAGAAGTAGAACAAATAAACACATTACCGCTCACAAAAAGCTATTTTAAAGGTGCGCAAAGTACGCCGCTTACGGATAAAACAATTGGCGAATACTTTGACTTTATTGTCGACAAACACCCTGATTCGCTCGCTGTCGTTGTTAGCCATCAAAATGTACGCTTAACGTACAGAGCGTTTCAAAAAGAAGTTAATCAACTTGCTATGGGGCTATTAGCCATAGGTATTAAGCCAGGAGATCGGGTCGGAATATGGTCACCCAATAACATTGAGTGGTGTTTAACCCAATTTGCGAGCGCCAAGATAGGTGCCATTATGGTGTGCATCAACCCAGCTTATCGCCCTAACGAACTTCAATTTGCATTAAACAGTGTTGAGTGCTCAACACTCATTACCGCTTCGCAATTTAAGGGCAGTAACTATATAGATATGTTAAATAGTATAGCGCCAGAACTTAAGCAGTGTGAAAATGGGAAGCTGTCATCTCACGCTTTACCTAGCCTTAAAAATATAATACGGATTGGTGATGAAATAAGCCCTGGCATGTTTTCTTTTTCTGATATTATGAATATGGCCACGCCAGCTCATAAGCTAGAGCTCAACGCTATTGCTGCAAATTTAAGTGCCGAACAGGACATAAACATTCAATTTACCTCCGGCACCACGGGCAACCCTAAAGGTGCGACACTCACGCATAAAAACATACTTAATAATGCACTTTTTGTTGCTGATGCTATGCATTTTACAGCACAAGATAAACTATGTATTCCTGTGCCGCTGTATCATTGTTTTGGTATGGTGCTTGGCAGTCTTTTGTGTGTAACTAAAGGCGCCGCAGCTATATACCCCAGTGACGCATTTGATGCAAAAACCACGCTTGATGTAGTACAACAAGAGGGCTGCACGGCGCTGCACGGTGTACCTACTATGTTTATTAGCCAGCTAGAGCTGCCTAATTTTACTAACTATAACCTTAGCACGTTGCGCACCGGTGTTATGGCAGGTTCTACGTGCCCTGAGCAAGTCATGCGTAAAGTACAAACACAAATGAATATGCATCAGGTTTTAATTGCGTATGGGCAAACAGAATGCAGCCCAATCAATAATATAACCGAAACTGACTCATCAATAGAGCGTCAAGTAACAACCGTTGGCCGCGCCCTTGCTCACACTGAAGTTAAAATTATTGACGAACTAGGTAATATTCAAAAAGTAGGAGTACCCGGTGAGGTTTGTAGTAAAGGAGCCGGTATAATGCGCTGCTATTGGAATGACGAAGAAAAAACACAAGCCACTATAGATGATGAAGGTTGGTTACACTCTGGTGATTTAGGGGTAATGGACAGCGAAGGATTTGTTACTATTGTTGGCCGCATTAAAGACATGATTATTCGAGGTGGCGAAAACATTTACCCACGCGAAATTGAAGAGGTTCTTTACACTTATCCAGGTGTTCAAGATGCCGCTATATTTGGTATTAGTGATGAAAAGTACGGTGAAGAAGTGTGCGCGTGGATCCAACCAAAAGAAGATGCAGTTCTTGATGAGCAAGCAATACGTACCTTTTTAAAAGACAAACTCGCCTATTTTAAAATGCCCCGTTATATTCGCTTTGTAGAGAGTTACCCAATGACAGTAACAGGCAAACTGCAAAAGTTTAAAATGCGAGAGCAAATGCAGCAATTACTTACTGATAAGGTCTTTTCTTAGCCGCAAATATTAACTACAAAAAAGCTCAGCAATTGCTGAGCTTTTAGCGATAAATAATTTATTTACTCTGCGGGGCGATACTGCTGCTGAACGCCTGTTAAAAACAAACGCAAAATTTGGTCATTACACACACGGTAATGTTTGTTTTCTACTTTGCGAGAAAACGCACTTAATTCGTGTTTACTTAAATCAAAGTCAACTAATGCAAGCGTTGCTATTACATCTTCTGCTTTCATGTTTAGCGCAATACGCAGTTTCATAAAAATAATATTATTGGTTAACTTAGCCTCTGGCACAGGCTGTGGGCCTTCACGCTTGCCACGCTTAGTATTAATAAAGCCATTTAAAAACGTAGCAAACTCAGTGTCTGACATTTTAACAAACCCTTGCTCGCCCTCTTTTGTTAACCATGCAACAACTTGCTCAATGGTAACTGTTGCCTCTGCGGCGGCAAAAATACTGACCATGGCAGTATCGGTTAAATTAAAGGTATAGCGAACACGGCGTAAAATATCGTTATTTGTCAAAGTAATTTCCTGAGTAGAGAGCGAGGCTAAATTAGAGCGCCCACGTTAAATGAGCGCGCAGTTTAGCAGCTTAAGGCACCCTGCCCTATTGATATTTACGCTATAAAAAGTTGTTAATTACCCAACACTTTTGCAGGGTCGACTCGCGTTGCTTGCCACGCGGGATAAATAGTAGCAAGTACAGCTAAAATAAAGGTAACTATCACTGTTATACCTATATCACTGAGTACTAATTTACTGGGTAAAAATTCAATAAAATAAACGCCTTCGAGTGGGTTAGCATCGAATAAATGACTCACCCATGTAAACAGCTCACTTATATTAAGCGCAAGTACAACCCCGACTAATGTACCAAGTAGTACCCCAACAAAAGCTTGCGTTAAACCTTGCATGACAAATGTAGCTAAAATAGTACTGTCTTTAGCGCCCATGGTTTTTAAAATAGCTATGTTGCCTTGCTTTTCGCGTACTTCCATTACCAAGGATGACACAATATTAAAACTGGCTACCGCTATAATTAAAAATACCACTATATAAACAATGGTACGTACCATTTGTATATCTTGGTACAAGCTACCTTGCGTTCTAAACCAACTAGACACGTACACATAATCACTAATAGTTTGACCAACTCGCAGTGCAATTTGATGCGCCTCGAATACGTCATCAACACTTAACCTAAGCCCAGTTACTTGGCTATTATCGTAACCTAAAACGCTTTGTGCTTTTTTTAAATGAATAAACGCAGCGGTGCTATCTATTGGGCCACCCATTTCTATAATGCCCGCAAGTGTTAACGTTACGCGTTTAGGGGCTAATAGTGACTTGCCTTGCTCACTAATTTTAGGAATGAGTAAAGTAATAGTGTCGCCTATATTAGCGCCTAATTGCTTAACAATTTGCTGGCCTAAAATAACGTCATTCGTGCGCAGCTGACTAACCAGTGTGCCTTGGGTAAATTGGTTTATGGCCGATACATTTCCTTCATAGCTTGGTTCAACGCCGCGTATCTCTACCGCTTTTAGCTGGCTTTTAAATTGCGCCATACCATTTACCGCTATAAATGGCGCAGCACCAGTAACATGTGGCTGATGCTGTAGCCGTTCAACTTTTTCAGCCCAATTGGCAATTGGCCTGCTTGGCGCTACGTATTCAACTTGCGGTACCACACTTAATAAACGATGCACAAGTTGCTGCTCAAAGCCATTAATAACCGAAAGCGCAACAATTAACACCGCCACCCCTAATAAAATACCAACAGTAGAAGCTTTGGCAATAAAGCTTACAAATGCGTTTTTTTCGTCTTTATGCCCAGAATACGCTCTAAAACGTTCACTTAAAAATAAACTAAGCAACATGGTGCGACTCTTTAATGGCAAGTTTGCCATCATCTAAATACGCAATTTTACCTAGCTTGTCTGCAAGCTCTAAGTCGTGAGTGACCACTACAAAACTAGTATTTAAGCTTTTATTTAGCTCATTTATTAAATCGTAAATTTTAATTGCATTTTGCTTATCAAGGTTACCGGTAGGTTCGTCGGCTAACACTAATGCGGGTTTAGTCACCAGCGCTCGGGCAATAGCAACACGCTGGCGCTCTCCACCCGACAGTGCTGATGGTTTATGCTCACTACGATGCGCTAAACCTACTTTATCGAGCATTTCAAGCGCTTGCTCTTTCGCTTCGTTAGCGTTGAGCCCTTTAATTAACAGCGGCATAGCCACGTTTTCAACTGCACTAAATTCCATTAATAAATGGTGAAATTGATAAATAAAGCCCAAGTTTTGATTTCTAAACGCCGCTTGATCTGTTCGCGATAATTTAGCAACCTCTTGATTTTTTATTTTAGCGCTGCCCGATGTAGCCGTATCAAGGGTGCCTAAAATATGCAGTAAGGTACTTTTCCCTGAGCCCGAGCTGCCCACTATAGCCAGCATATCTCCTTGGTTAAGTGATAGGTCTACCCCTTTTAATACTTCTACTTGGTTTTGGCCATCTTGATAAACTTTACTTAAGTTTTGACAGCTAATAACTAAATCATTCATAACGCAATACCTCTGCTGGTTTTACTTTTGCGGCTTTGCGCGCAGGATATAAAGTGGCTAAAAAGCTCATTGCAATACTGCTAAGCGCAATAATAACGAGGCTTAACACATCAAACTTTACCGGAAGCTCTGCACCTGCGAGTAGGTTTAGCCCTACAGCAGCGAGTAGTTCATTAATATATATGCTAAACAATACACCTAAAAATGCCCCTATCGCGGTGCCAATAACGCCGTTATACAAGCCCTGCACCATAAATACTTTTTGTATTTGTGAAGGCGTTAAACCTAAGGTCTGTAATATCGCCACTTCCCCTTGTTTTTCACTCACCATCATTGTCAATGCTGAGACAATATTAAATACAGCCACTAATACAATCAGCCCTAACAACATAGACATAATACGTTTTTCCATGGCAACCGCGGCAAATAACGTGCCTTGGCTACTGCGCCAGTCACTTACTTGATAATCGCGTAAAATAAGTTGGCTGTCCTTTGTAAATTGCGCTAATTCAAAGGGTTCATGTAACGACACACTTAAGTTAGGCGCGGTATTTTTGTTAAGCTTTAATACCCGCTGTAAAGATGCACCGCTGGTAAATGCAAGGCCCATATCTATTTCTGAGCCGGTTTCGTATATTGCGGCTATTTTAAATAAACGCTGACTAGGTACACGTCCAAGTGGCGTGTATGAAGAGGCATTAGGCATAATTACGCGCAATTTTTCTCCCATACCAACACCAAGTTTACGGCTTAAATAACGGCTAATAGCTATGCTGTAGCTATCATTTAAAACGTTTTGCCAATTGCCCTGCACAACTTTATCGGTAATTTTATATAACGAGCCGTTATCGCCATACAAGCCTTGCAGTAATACGCCGTGTAAGTCTTTATTGGTTTGCAAAATGGCTTCGCCATGGCGGTATAGGCTTACGTGATCTACGTAATCTGAGCGCTCTAAATCGACTTTTAACGCATTCATTTGCGCGCGGGTGTGTTTATTAGCTTGTATTTCTACGTGAGGAATGAGCCCTAACATATTAGTTTTTAAACTGTTTTCAAAGCCATTCATTACACTGCTTACAGTGAATAAGGCCATTAGACCTATGGCTATTCCGGCAATAGAAAAAAATGAAATAAACGATATAAACGCATTTCCTTTAGAGGAGCGGCTATATCTGAGCCCTATAAATAAGCTAACCGGTTGAAACATATTATTTAAAACATTTATGCTAAAAGTGTGCGGCTATAGTAGCACGAACTAAGATGAATTGAATATGACCATAAATGTAAGAAATAATTTATAAATCTTACACTTGGCTATATTTTAAGCGCACTTTATTCAAGTCCAGCCACTAAATAATCGAGTAATACTCTTACGTTAGTGGCAACAAACTGACGCGGCGGGTAAATTCCCCACACACCTTCTTGTTCCGGCTGATAAGGGGTTAATACGGGCACAAGCTCGCCTGTTCGTAGCTCATTTTCAATATAATAATTAGGTAGCTGGACTATTCCTAAGCCTTTTTTTGCGCCATCAACTAACGCCCATCCACTATTGCAGCGCAAGCGCCCTGCAATTTTAATGTGTTTATCACGGCCGTTTTCGTTTACTCGCCAGTAACTACTGTTACCAATTAAACATTGATGTTGTGTTAGCTCACCTAGGGTATGAGGCTCGCCTACTCGGGATAAATAATCGGGGGAGGCACACATTATAAAGCGCCGAGCACTTAAACGCCGTGCTCTGTGGCTTGAATCTTTTAAATGCCCTAACCGTATGGCTAAATCAAACCCGCCTTCGAGTAGGTTTTCTTGCTCGTTAGAAAGTGTAGCAATAACTTCAACCTCAGGGTGATCATGCATAAAATTGTGCACAATAGGCATAATAAAAGTTTCACCATACATAACCGGAGCTGTTAATTTAATTTTACCTTTAGGCGTTGTTTGCTGCGTTGCTAAACTTTGCGTTGCATCGTCCATAGCATGTTGTAATTGCTTAGTTTGATGTAAAAAGGCTTCACCCTCTTTGGTTAATACCACTTTTCGGGTGGTACGGGTGAGTAATTGGGTATTTAAACGCTGCTCCAACGCCGTTACATGGCGACTTATATGAGCAACCGACAACCCCAGTACATTAGCCGCTGCTGTAAAACTGCCCTCTTCACCCACGGCTATAAACTCGTCTATGCCATCCCAACGTGCCATTATTACCATACTGTAAAAGTGTTTTAATAAATCAGAGATTATCATTATTTGAGAAACAAATACAATAGAGCCATCACCCAAACACTTTGGGTCTACAATTGTTATTTAAAACCACTACAAAGGATAAGTACATGTCTGAATTTATAAAATCAAAAGCAGCTATTGCATGGGGTCCAAACCAACCCTTAAGCGTTGAAGAAGTTGATGTGATGATGCCTAAAAAAGGCGAAGTAATGGTAAAAATTACTGCAACAGGTGTTTGTCACACTGATGCATTTACTTTATCAGGTGAAGATCCGGAAGGTATCTTCCCAGCAATTTTAGGCCACGAAGGTGCAGGCGTTGTGTATGCAGTGGGCGAAGGCGTAACCAGTGTTGAAGTAGGCGATCACGTTATTCCTTTATACACTGCTGAATGTGGTGAATGTAAAATGTGTACTTCGGGCAAAACTAACCTATGTTCAGCAGTGCGCGAAACACAAGGTAAAGGCCTAATGCCAGATGGCACTACACGCTTTTTTAAAGACGGCCAACCAATTTATCACTACATGGGCACGTCTACTTTTTCTGAGTACACCGTACTGCCAGAAATTTCACTTGCAAAAGTAAATAAAGAAGCGTCGCTCGAAGAGATTTGTTTATTAGGCTGTGGTGTAACCACAGGCATGGGCGCGGTAACAAACACTGCAAACGTAAAACCAGGCGATACCGTGGCTATTTTTGGCTTAGGTGGCATTGGTTTATCGGCCATTATTGGTGCAAAAATGGCCGGCGCTGGTCGCATTATTGGTGTTGATATCAATACCAGCAAATTTGACCTTGCAACAAAACTTGGCGCAACCGATTTAATTAATCCAAAAGATTTCGACAAACCAATTCAAGAAGTAATTGTTGATATGACTGATGGCGGTGTTGATTATTCGTTTGAGTGTATTGGTAACGTTGATGTAATGCGCTCAGCACTTGAGTGTTGTCATAAAGGTTGGGGTGAGTCGGTTATTATTGGTGTGGCCGGTGCTGGCCAAGAAATTTCAACCCGACCTTTCCAGCTTGTAACAGGGCGTGTATGGCGTGGTAGCGCATTTGGTGGCGTTAAAGGCCGTTCGCAATTACCTGAAATTGTTGAACGTTACATGGCAGGCGAATTTGCGCTTAACGACTTTATTACCCATACAATGAGCCTTGAAGAAATTAACGATGCGTTTGATTTAATGCACGAAGGTAAAAGTATTCGTACAGTAATTCACTACTAATACGCTATTGGTAACTTATGTATTAAAAAGCCGTATTACTTAATTGTTTGCGGCTTTTAAGGATTTTTATGTTAGAAAATATCTCAAGTACAAAAGTAGCAGGTGGTTGGCACAAACAATATACCCACACTGCAACCAGTACCCATTGCACAATGCGTTTTGCAGTATTTTTACCACCAGGCGCAAGCGAGACTAATAAAGTGCCAGTGCTTTATTGGCTATCGGGTTTAACCTGTACAGACGAAAACTTTATGCAAAAAGCCGGCGCATTTAAAAAAGCAGCTGAGCTGGGTATTGCTATTGTAGCGCCTGATACAAGCCCACGTGGTGATAGTGTTCCTGATGACGATAACTACGACTTTGGCCAAGGCGCGGGTTTTTACGTAAACGCAACGCAAGCACCGTTCAATACACATTTTAATATGTATGACTATGTAGTTGATGAACTACCTATGCTTATTGAGCAACACTTCCCGGTAACAAGCACTAAAGCTATTAGTGGTCACTCTATGGGCGGCCACGGCGCTTTAATGGTGGCACTTAAAAACCCTAAAGCGTATGTTAGCGCATCGGCCTTTAGCCCTATTGTTAATCCAATTGACTGCCCGTGGGGCGTGAAAGCATTTACGGGTTACTTAGGCACCGACAAAGCGCTTTGGGCTCAATACGATTCGTGCGAGTTGATGAAAAAAGCGCAGCAGGCTGATTTTCTCCCTATGCTTGTAACACAGGGCGATGCCGATGGGTTTTTAGAGGAGCAACTTAAGCCGCAAAACTTAGCGGCTGTTGCTAAAAATAAAGGCTATCCGCTTAGTATTGAAATGCAAGCAGGTTATGATCATAGTTACTTTTTTATAAGCAGCTTTATTGACCAACACTTATCATTTCATAGTCAGTTTTTAACTGCGTAACCTCATTAGTGTGTAGATCAGATTTCTCTACTTCTACACACTCTTTTAATACTTTACTCACTTGCCTGCAAACTTGTACCGTATTTCCCTCACCTTTTACTAAATTGATTAGCAATGAATCTATTTTCAATCCTAAATCGGTAAAACTGAACCCGTTTTTGTTTTTAGGTATAGGTTCGAGTAGATTTTTATAAGGCTCTGAACGAGCAGGACTATTACTATATTTATTATCACGTGCATTTAATTGTGCCTGTTCATCAATTATAACACCAGCGACTGTGCAGCCACTTAGATAAATAACACATAAAAATACAGTTAGCGTTCTCATGATGTATCCTGAACAAAAATATTACTTAAATAATATACAATTTTAAAAATAGCATTGTAAAAATATGTAAGCGCTAGTGCTTAAATTCACTTAAAAACTCTTTAATAAAACCCAACAGCTGCAAGATAAAAATAACCAAAAAGGGGAGCGCACCAATAATGGCAACACTTCTATTGAGTGGCTCGTTATTTTGAGCAAGTAATATAAAGGCACATAAGCCTAAAGCAAATGACCAACTATATAAATTTACGGTGTTATTAGTATGCGCGTTTTTATTGGAAGAGCTTAATTCCTTTATTATAAGTATTGCTGAGTCTGCCGATGTTGCTACAAAAATGAGCAAAAGCAGCAAGCTTGACCAAATTAAAATACTTCCTTGCCACCCTAATTGTTCAAAAAATACAAATAACCCTTGGGTGTAATCAGCTTTAATAGCCGCTAAAATACCTGCATTATGCGTTTGATCCCACGCTATGGCCGACCCCGAAAAAACACTAAACCATATTATGGTTACTAAGGTAGGCACAAACACTACACCTATAATGTATTGCCACACAGGCCTACCTTGGCTTATTTTAGCTAAAAACACACCCACGAATGGCCCCCAAGCTAACCACCAAAAATAGTAATTATATGTCCAACCATTAGCCCACTCAGGGTCTTTAAGTACGCTTTCTAATTGCCAAGTACCAGTAGTAATGAGCTGAATGTAATCCCAAGTCCCCCCTATCGCTATATCAATGATTGGTTTTAATGGCACATAAAACATTAACCATATAATCATGCCAAAAGCTAAGAGCACATTAAACTTACTCAGCGCTTGCACCCCCTTTTTCAGGCCTAGCTTTGCTGAAACCGTATACAAAACCACGATTAAACTAATTATAATTAAACCCGAAAGCAATACTGACTCAATGCCTAGCTTTAATTCCAACCCCTTACGAAGTAATAGCGTAGAGTTTGCAATAGTCCCTACGACGCCAAAAAATATTGCGAATATGGCTATAAGTTTAATACTAAAGCTCAACTTAAATTGCCAACCGCTATTTATAACCCCTTTGGTTACATTAATAACGGGCGCGGCTATATCGCCAGCCTCACCACTTTTAGTACTAAGCCCTCCTAAAACTAAGCCAAACACCGCATATAGCGCCCATGCATGTGCTCCCCAATTTACAAGGGTAAGCGCCAAGCCACTCGTTTGAGTGTTTGCATATAAACTTTGTTTTAGTACAGGATTAACTGAGTGAAGTGCAGGTTCTGCTACGCCCCAAAAAATGAGCCCCGATCCCATTCCTGCCGCAAAAAGCATAGACAGCCAACCAAATAAGCCAAATTCAACACGGGCAGCGTCCCCGCCAACTTTTCGCCTACCAAGCGGGCTTATGGCAATAACAATGACGGCAAGTAGTAAAAAATTGACTAACAAAAAAAACGGCGCCCCTAAAAAGCTTAAGGCGCTATTGATGAGCGGTTGCAAATGATCAGTAAGTAGTTGAGGAGCCAAAAATGCAATAGCACTAAGAGTAAAGCACACTAATAATGCAGTTTTTTCAAGCTTGGTTATATGTAAATGCAATTAAAATACACTCTATTGAGGCCTGTTGACCTTTCAGGATTAAAATTTGTTCAATCTAGGGGCTTATTTAATCGTGGTGCGAGGTTTGTAACCTAGTGGGCTAAGTCAAAACCGAGTAAAAAAGAGTAAATGGCCCCTAGACAGAACCTGTTTGGCATTTATACGACGTTATCGCCTATTTACGGGGAGTAACCATACTACACAGGCTCTGCCTTGGCTAAATACCAAACAAACTGCTGTAAATTTAACCTCGAAAGATAAACAGGCCCTAGTCTTTAATAATAAAATAATACGCACTTTGCAAAATTAATTAAACGCATAGGTAGGATTTACTTGTAAAAGCGTTAACTAATCATGTAAATATTACCAATTAAATAATAAGCGCCCACCTATAAAATATTTAATTCACTGAATATCAACAATAAAATCATTGGCCTGTCGTTTGCTATCAATATACACCTTTTACCATTAGAGACCATTATGGAAATTGATTTACAGTGGAATGAGATCATCGATAATTTAATTCACCTTGGTATAGCCTATTTGCTTGCCCTACCTATGGCTTATGACAGAGAGCGAAGTAATGACGGAGCAGGCTTAAGAACATTTCCTCTAGTTGCTGTAGCCTCGTGTGGCTATGCTGTTATTGCAATGTCGGTGCTAGAAGGTGCTGAGGCGCAATCTAAAATGTTACAAGGAATAATAACAGGCATAGGTTTTATTGGTGGCGGCGCAATTTTAAAAAATAATAAATCTACGTCGGGCACAGCAACAGCAGCAAGTATTTGGAATATGGGTTTAATTGGTATAGCTGTGGCATATAACCGTTATGAAATCGCCATAGTACTAGCTGTCATTAATTTTATAACACTCAGATACGTTAAAAAGTTCAAGTAATACATATTTGGGGAGTTACGCTTAAGCGGTGCTAATAAACCACAGATTGTCATTTCCTAAATTTCAGACGCTCACTCTCGCGTGACGTTATTTTATAACATATAATACCGACATATTTTATCTCCCTTTTGAGCTTAGTTATGTCAATCCCAGCTACGCCTCCTCGATTACATCATATTGATTTACTTCGAGGTATTATCATTATTTTTATGGTCATAGACCACGGCATGTATTACTGCCTAAATTATTCAGTCACCGATCCGATGACGGTTCCTGGTACTGATCCCCTCACCTTTTTTACCCGTTTTGTTTCGCACTTTTGCGCTCCTTTATTTGTTTTTTTAGCGGGGCTTTCGGCAGCCATAACTGAGCATAAATACACTTCCACTAAAGCATTTTCACAAAGCTTAATTATTCGTGGTTTAGTACTTATTTTGTTTGAATTTACTATCGTCTCATGGTCGTGGAGTTTCAACCCCGCTTTCCCGATGCTATACGCGCAGGTTATTTGGGCAATTGGCTGGAGCTTTGTTATGCTTGGGTTACTTCGTTTAATTGGCTTATATGCTGTATTTATAGCAGGTTTGCTATTAGTGTTCGGCCACAATTTATTTGACGGGGTAAGTTTTGAGCCAAATACGCTGGCAAATACACTGTGGTCTATAGCACATCAAAAAAATGTACTCGAACTGCCTTTCGGTTTTAAAATAAGAACAACCTACCCTGTAGCTCCCATTATAGGCTTAATGGCAATGGCTTATTGCGCTGGCGTTTATTACAAAGCAAAAAAGTACAGTGCAAAAGCAATAAACCATGCAGCTTTACTGGGTGTTAGTTGCTTAGCTTTATATACAATACTACGCGGTTTTAATTTATATGGTGATACATCAACATTTACTATTCACAGTAATACTCTTGATACCATTATGTCGTTTTTAAACCCAACCAAATATCCGCTGTCGTTACAGTTTATGTTGCTAACAGTAGGCCTTGGGCTTATCGCACTTAAATTTTTAAGCCGTCTAAAAACCGATTTTTCACGTGGTTTTTTACAGGTACTTGGCAAAACCAGTATGTTTTCATACCTTGTACATCTGTATTTATTGCATGCACTAGCGTGGTTGCTTATCCCTATTTTAGGGCTTAATTATAGCGATATGACCTACGGTGAAACCCTTGTTGGTTTACCGCCAGGATATGGAATGAGCTACGTAGCTACACTTACTTTTATAGCTGTTGTTATTGGGCTTACCACTTTACTTGCTAAGCGCTACATTACTTGGAAACGGAATAACAAACACAGCTTAATTGCTAAATACATTTAAAAAAACAAAAAACCCCGCTCAATACTGCGGGGTTTTAGTTGGTAAGCATACTCAGTAATAATCTATAAAAAGCTTTTACCGCTTTGTTTAAGAGTCACAGTTTGAGCGATAGTACTTTTAATTAATAAACCGCATCGCACATCATTTTTAGAAATTTCAATTTTATCAATAGTGCTTAAATCATAATTAACTACTTTGTTTTCACACCTAAGCTGTACTTTAGATAACGGCTTGTCTGATTTGAGTTCTACTTCACTTTTAGACAATAGCGGTAAAACAGCCTGCTCAGATTCAAGTGAAATTTGCTGACTTATTTCACCCGAATTTTTATATATATCGTTCACTTGCGCTAATAACTGTGCTTTATTTTGCTCTGAAAAGGTTATTGAATCTATATTATCTAGTGCATCAATCGCATCGTAAGCGCGCACAAAATCTTGTTTTGATATAAACCATTGCAGTGCATTTTTAATTACACGCTTTTTTATTTGATCTGGTAAGTTATCTCTAAACAAAAAAGCTTCATAAATATGCTTATCAAATTTTTCCCAGTCTTTTACAAAGTAGCTATGTTGGCTTTTTAGCCACGCCAATAAAACTATTTCAACGGTGTTTTTAGTATGCTCGTTTTCAAGTTCTGTAATATATGTTTTAGCCTCATCGTATTTTTTATCATCAATAAGCTGGCTGGCTTTTTTATAATCGTCAAAAAAGCCAGAAGATGCTTGATCATTAGAAAAACTAGCGTGCACATTTTGTGAGCTTACCTTAATTGTTTTAGCTGTAGGTACAGCATTACCATTTATGCGCGCGCTTTTATAATTGAGTTTGGAAACGTAATCGATGGCTTCTCTTTGATATTTTTTTTGTCCTGCCGTGGCCACAATTTCAATATCACTTACCTGCCCGTTTTCATCAACCACGTAGCTGCTTAAGTTAATGCCTTCTAACCTTGATGCGCGTGATGAGGTATTAGTAAGTTGATCGTAATTTTTATTTATTACCTGTGCAGGTACAAAGTCATCCGCTGATACTGGTGGTAGAGTAAAGGTTGAAACTAAAGAAAGTGCGAGTAAACGTTTTTTCATCGAGTTATCCATCCTAGATTATGTTTCTAATATAAAAACAAAGGTACTCCATAAATCCAAATAAATCCATAAAAACACGTCATTTTTTAATCAATTTTATACCAATCCGTTTAATTAATTTCTCTATTGTGAGGTTGGAAAAATGTGTTGCTAACCAGCAAAATAATCTTATTTAGTTGTTCTAAATAATATTTTAACGCCGATAATGGGTCGTTTAGGCACGAAAAATGATTGAGTATGGCGAGTGGGTATTATAAAACTCAAGCATAAAAAAAGGCGCCTTTCATAGCGCCTTTGGATTCAAGTATGTGTGCTTAGGACATATCTTGATAGGAGTGGGTTGTATTAAACGAAATAGCTTTATCAAAGCCAGGAAGCTCTATCCCTGCTTCGCCAATTACAATGTCGTTATCGTCAATGGCGCCATCACCAAAACGATAGACTAATTCGTACTTACCAAGGTCAGCTTGCGCTTTATAGGTATTTTGCGCGGCAATAACGTTAGTGTTTTTATCAGCGTAATCACTCATCACTTTTTCACCATGGCGTTTAGCAAGCATTTGCAGTGTTACTTTAGCGCTCAGTACAGTGGCTGTGGCATTATTTCCGCCAAAACCTTTTGAGTTTATAAAGGCTATGTCCATATCGCCACAGTCGTAGTGGCTGTTACGTATATCTAAATGATCTGCATAAACATCGTCAGCAACTTTATTTATGGTAGTAATACCCGGCATAATATTATGGCTAAATACACCCAGCGCAATCGCAAGCTGATCGCCACTGGCAGGGGCAATTGTATGCCCTACATAGGCTTTAGGCGCCGTTACTTTCCAGCTATCAATGGCAAAGGTTTCCGCTACTTTATGGTAAATAAGTGACTCTGTGACTCTATTTTGCGGTGTGCTTGATCCATGCGCTAAAATAAAGCTGCGCTTTTGCAGCGCCTCTTTACCTAATATGCTTTTTGCAAGCGCTACAGATTTAGCCATGGTAATGTAATTACCAGGGCCAGGAGAGGTGATTGATTTTTTAATGCCATCAGCATTTACAAATACATCAGGTACAGAGCCCATAATGTCTGCGCCTAGTTCTAGTGCTAACGCATCGTCCATTAAAATAGCCACTTGTGCACCTTCACCTAATGTAAAGCCGCAGTTTTCACCAAATGGGCGGCTACTTTTACGGTAATCGGGCTCTTGTTCACTGCTTAAATTATCTAAACGGCGCAGGCCTTCAACATTGGCAAGGGCGCTCATATTGCCAAAACCTTCGACCACTTCTGGCGTAATAGCGCATTCAACACTTGCTACCACCGCAACACGGGTGCGTCCTGCTTGAATATCGTTTACTGCAGCGCGTAAGTTATATAAAAATGTCGCACATGCGCCCGAGGTAGAAAACGTAGTCCCTACATTACCTGTAACGTACGCGTTTATAAAATCGGTCGACATCGTATTTAAGCCAAGTGCTAATTGCTTAGTACTAACACGATCGCCCTGCTGGCGCGCTTTAACTAAACCACCTAATCCCTTATCGTCCATTTGACCAATAACAGAGGCTGAATAGGTACCAATTTTATCTGGCTCTACGCTATTCATTATGCGTTGCCAGTCAAGGCCCGTTGATTTAATGGCATCATTTGCTGCAAATATAGTCGCTTGCAAACCACGCGGCTGGTAACGGCTGTTATACATAATTGATGGATCAAACCCAGTAGGAAACTGACCTGCCGATTTAATCGGATTATCACGTGTAGAATCAAGCTTTACGTCTAAATCTGCGGCTATTGTTACTTTTACTTTTTTGCCTTCAAGCGCTTGTACTTCCCAGCTTGCAGGCACTGGGGTTGGTAAGTCGCGCGCGCGAGTTTCAAATACTATTGCGTTTTCGTCAGACGACTTTAACGTCATTTTTTGCTGCCAAGGGGTGGCATCTGCGTCAAAATGCTCTTTTTCAATTTTACGAATAAGCGTGCCAGCTATAATTTGCTCACCAAAGCGTGCTTCTATGTCGCTTTGCTCAACATTATTACCGTTTGTGTCTTGTAATTGACCATCAACAACGCGTACCAAGTTCATTAATGTGGCGAGGCCTAAAAATGTTTCACTACGGGCTTGTGCGTTTAATGCATCTAACACGATACGGCGGTAACCTTGATGAAAAGAAGTTCGGCCTGCAGCGTTAATACCGCCCATGCCTACAATTACAGGTAATGCTGTCATAATTAACCTTTAAAGCGTGTTATTTGAGAAGCAAACAGTTTAAATGGATTACCCCCCGCCCTTTGTGCTTTAATAGCCAAATGTTCAGCATTAAAGGCCAAAAACTACTGGTCGGAGCATTTGCATGCAAAACAAAACTGTCAATCCAGCATTAAATATAGCGATAGCTGTGTACCCGCACTTACTCATTACCAGCTTAACACTGCCTATAGAAATGCTTAGAGCCGGTGAAGCCTATGCTAAAGGCCACTTAAACCAGGCTGATTTTAGACCGCTTAGTATAAATTTAATTGCTAAAAATAATGAGCCAATACAAAACCGTACAGGCCTTGCCATAGTGCCCGACTGCACTACACACAACGCGCCCTACAACGATTTAATTATAGTACCCGGCATATGGCGAAATCCTCGCCCTGTCGTTCGTACTAATAAAGAAGTGGTTGAATGGCTACAAGAAAGCTTTGAAACAGGCAGCCACATAATTGGCGTAGGTACAGGTAATTGCCTAGTTGCAGAAGCAGGCTTACTTAATGGTCACCCTGCTACAACCCACTGGCATTATGCAAAACAATTTAGCCACGACTACCCATTGGTAGATTTAAAGCCCGACTTTTTTATCACCCAATCTGAGCGCATGTATACGGTGGCAAGTTTAAATGCGCTTGCGGATGTAATCGTTCATATTATTAGCCAATATTATGGCAAAGCAGCTGCGCAACACGTAGAGCGTAACTTCTCGCATGAAGTACGAAAACCCTACGAAGATCAGCGCTACCTTGAAGGCGCAGTTGACCGCCATCCAGATGAACTTATCGCGCAAATTCAGTTTTGGCTTAAAACCAATTTAGCCAGCGAGTTAAGCTTACAAGAAGTCGCCGCCCAATTTAGTTTAAGCTACCGTACCTTTACACGGCGCTTTAAAATTGCCACTAACCAAAGTCCGATAGAATATTGGCAACAATTACGGGTAGAAGGCGCTAAAGAGTTATTAGCATCGTCTAATTTAACGATTCAGGAAGTGGCGCTTGAGGTTGGCTATAACGACCAAGGGCATTTAACACGCGTATTTAAAAAAGTCCTAAGCCAAACGCCAAGCGAGTACAGAAAAGTAGTGAGAAAAAAATTATTTGGCTAACACTTCTGTGCTATTAAGTGGCTTTTATTGTTATATAAATTACACTATTACCTAAAATGTGGTTCTGGCTATTGTATGAGTGATGAAATAAAAAAACAGCTTTTTGAGCAACAAAGTGATGACTCTATCGACGGAAAATTATTGCGCCTGCTTTCGCTTGTGCGCAAACACCTAAAAATGGATGTCGCGTTTATATCGGAGTTTACAAAAACAGATCGGGTTTTTAAGGTGGTTGATAACCAAACTAACAACACCTGTGTATCAGTTGGAAATTCTGATCCAATTTGCCAAACATATTGTAAAAAAATCTCAGATAACGACCTTGAACCTATCATACCCAACACGCAAAAACACCCAATTACTAAGGCTATGCCAGTTACCAATAAGTTAAATATAGGCTCATATATCGGTGTGCCTATAGTTTTAGCATCAGGTAAAACCTATGGCACCTTTTGCTGCTACAAAACAACCTATGATGAGAACTTAAATAATAAAGATCTGGCTTTTTTAAAACTGATTTCAGAGCTTGCTAGCGAACTTATAGAGCAAAAAGCACAATCAGATACCATAAGTAATGATACAAAAATTCTCATAGAAAATATTATAAAAACAAATGCCATCACTATTTATTATCAGCCCATTTTTAACCTAGCGACTAACCGGCTATCGGGTTATGAGTCGCTTTCTCGATTTTTTACTGAACCTTACAAAACACCCGATGTATGGTTTAAAGAAGCCGACAACTTAGGGTTAGGTGAAGCGCTAGAAATACTTGCTATACAAAACACCTTGCACTGCATGGATGAACTTGCCCCACATACCTACGTAACCATTAATACATCGCCAGCACATATATTATCGGGCGCGATTAATAATGTATTAAAAAATGTAGATTGCACCAGAATAATATTAGAAGTGACTGAGCACTCGCCTATTACAAACTACCAAGCTATGCGTGCTGCACTTGAGCCATTAAGGGCAAAAGGCGTAAAGCTGGCAATAGACGATGTAGGGGCTGGGTTTTCGTCTTTTCAGCATATATTAGAGTTAGAAGCCGATATTATAAAACTTGATATTAGCCTTACCAAAAATATAAATAACGACCGAAGAAAGTTTTTATTAGCAAAGGCGCTATGTGGTTTTGCAAAAGCAATTAACTGCTCAATTGTAGCTGAAGGCATAGAAAATGAAGATGAGCTTTTTACACTCAGAAAACTAAATGTAGATAACGTACAAGGTTATTTTATTGGTCGCCCCGCACCAATTGAAGAGGCAATAGAGTATCAAGCAGTCACGCTTTAACTAGGGCGTGTTGACCTATGCGGATTGAAATTTGTTCAATCTAGGGGCGATTAAATCGCGGCGCGAGGTTTGTAACCTAGTGGGCTAAGTAAAAATCGAGCAACAAAGAGTTTATCGCCCCTAGGAAGAACCCGAAGGGCAGCACATGTTTAGCATTTATGCTGCGTTATCGCCTATTTATGTGGAATAACCACACTTCATAGCTCTGCCTTGCCTAAAAACCAAACATACTGCTGCAAATTCAACCATCAAAGATCAACACGCCCTAATACATTTTAACGTAGTACGCCACTTAATTAGTGGCGTTCTGTGTCGTTAAACTCTTTTCGGTAGTAACGTTTTTGATAATTTTTTACTTTAGTGTGCACGCCTTTACTTAAGCTTTTAAATTTTACCTCTAGTACATCTACGCCGTATAAAATACCGACCACCAGCACTGAAAGTTTAATAGCAGCAGCTAGATTGTCAGTGGCTATCATTACGCCAATTGAGGCAAGCACCCATATTGTTGCAGCTGAGGTAACCCCTACTACGGCGCCGTCTTTTGCAAGCATAACGCCAGCGCCTAAAAAGCCTATACCTGTAATTATTTGCCCCACTACACGAGAATGATCAATCACATCCCCTTGTAAGTTAAACGCAGTCGATAAAAACAAATACGTGCCCAGCGTTATTAAGGCTGAGGTACGAATACCCACAGGTTTACCGCGTAACTGGCGCTCTAACCCAATTATGGCACCGCAAAAAGCGGCGGTGCCAATGGCTGCCCACGAATAAGGGGCTACATCAATTAAATCTAAAAAAGTCACTCTTTAATTAATACCTATTAATTATTAGCAATGGCCACTGCGGTTCTTAGCCGTTGGCCACCAAATGCTGACATTTTACTAAAATCACTGCGCGCTATAGGTACGTACTGGCAATCTATAGCAAGTTGTTTGTCGCTTCCTGGCTCGCAAAATGGATCGTGAACATACACGCAGTGCTCATCAAGGTGGGTAACGCACACCCAATGCGGTGATTTTTTACCAACAAAACTGTATGTGCTAATCAATAAGAGTACGCTAAAGCCTTGGCTTAACCACTGTTCAATATGCTCAAGTTCAACATCTTTATAGCTAAGCGGTATATTAGCCTGTGCAATACCATCAACAAATTGTTGGTGTACTGTTGTAAGTACCACTTTTTTGTTCTCATTGCGTACGCCATCTAGAAACAAAGGCTCTGTGGTATTAACTATTACCTCGCTTTTAAAGCCGCGTTTGTTAGCGGCAAGTGCTAGACCAAACGGATGGCAACCACCATGCCCCGAGGTCATAAAAATGGTGGTGCCTTCGCGCCACAGTGCCAGCTCGTGTGTTTGGCTAAGCTCCGTTGCTGGCTTTAGTGCTCCCATTGCCATTAATAACGCCGCAGGCCCACAGGTAAACTCGGTAGTTTGCTGATACCATGGCGTTAATCGCGCTACTTTTAGCTCACTCGTTTGGCGAATATTTTTTTGCATTCGCAATGCATCACTATGATCGTGATAATAATCGCTGTATTGGCCAAATACTCTGTAACCCAAACTTTTATAAAGCCCAATAGCATTTTTGTTATTTACGGCCACTTCTAAACGAAGGTAAATTCGCCCACGCTCGCTGGTTTGCTTTTCAAGCGCAGCTAATAGCATTTTGGCAATGCCTTTACCTTGCATTGTGTGTTTTACAGCAAGCGAATATAAACGTGCCAAACGTGTGCCTTTATGGCACCACACCAGCCCATAGCCGCATACTTGCTCGCCACTTTCTGCAATTAGCAAAATACAGTGTTTAGCACTTAACCAGCGCTTTAAGCTACGCGGGCTCAATTTATCGTTATTAAAGCATGCCTAATAAAATACTCAGCACTATAAATAGAAACACCCAGCGTACTAAGTGGGCATTGCGCGTATCACTTAATACGATGGGTGCTTTAACAAATACCTACTGTAAGTGTTAGCGCTTAAATTGCTTAAGCGACATCTGCTTTATATGCCCTTTTTAAAAACCACACAAACGAGATATTTTTAGCGTAAAGATAAAAAATATTGATTAACTATATTTTCCTCTTAATGCAGATTAAAATACGCAAAATTACTATTTTATGAGCGTTAAAAATGTCACATCCTGCCTGCCCACAGTGCCAATCTGAATATGTTTACGAAGACCAGCAACTACTTATTTGCCCTGAATGTGCCTATGAATGGAACCCAAATAGTACAAGCGATGAAGACGCAATTTTAGTTAAAGATGCCAACGGCACTCTACTTAATGATGGCGATAAAGTAACCGTAGCCAAAGATTTAAAAATAAAAGGCAGCTCACAAGTGATTAAAATTGGTACCAAAGCGGTCGTTAGACGTGTGCTTAATAAAAAAGATCACGAGCTAGATTGTAAAGTAGATGGTATTGGCGAAATGATGGTAACAGCGAAGTTTGTGAAAAAGGCTAACTCGTAGGTCGGATAAGTGGCGAAGCCATGCCATCCGACACGCCATAAAGCCGAGTTTATATCATTCAACAATAGAGTTTTATACAAGGCTAAAATGTATTATGTAGCTATGGCTTCGTCGGATGGCGCTTCGCTTATCCGACCTACGAATAATTTATATTATTTCGCCGCACCAATTATTTGTATAAACACCTTGTTTCACGGCTCTGTGAAAACTTGAATAAGGCCAATCAACTACTCGACTAACTAAACCGTGCTTTAACGGATTAAAGTGAACGTAGTTAATATGATGCCAATAATCATCATTATTTTTAATGGTGTGCTCCCAAAACCGGCGCTGCCAAATTCCGCGCTCATTTTTACGTTTTCGTGTTTGAGTTAAAAACTCTGTTTTTGGGAGAGATTTTGAAAATCGCTTTTTAATTTCTCGCCAGCGACTCGAATAATCCATATCACCATCTGGTAAGGTTAAAACCGCATGAAGGTGTTCGGGTAGCACAACCCATGCATCTATATAAAATGGCCTTTGGAATTTAACAATACGGATAGACTCTCTTAATAAATCGATATGCTCAACCAACAACGATTTATTCCTATCGAGCAAATTAACGGTAAAAAAGTACGCCCCACCTTTAACATAATTAAGACGATATCGCATTACACATCCACTGCTCTATTTGTTACACATTAGCTAAATAAAGCGTAATTTTAGGATATATACAACATTGACGTAGGTCGGATAAGTGGCGGAGCCATGCCATCCGACAGTTAATTTATAAGTATAAGCGTTTATTGTATTGGTAATTTGGATCGGTGTCATGCTGATTGTTTTGTTTTGGGATGGGTTGCCTGTTTATTTTTTTCTTGACGGTCATACTCCACCTTTTATATGAAAAAAGCAGGCTCTATTTACTCGAGTCGTTTACTATT
>NZ_LKDW01000031.1 GCF_001401805.1 Pseudoalteromonas sp. P1-25 | reverse complement strand
TGGATGTAAGTCATTAGAATAACGCAGGAGCAGTTATCGAGCCCACTAGGTTACAAACCTCGCGCCGCGATTTAATCGCCCCTAGATTGAACAAATTTCAATCCGCAAAGATCAACACGCCCTAATACTTTTATAAAACTAAGCGAGCCACATGTTTTCACTATTTAAATCAGACCCGACAAAAAAACTACGCAAAGAGTACGACGCAAAACTTGAGCAAGGCATGCAAGCACAGCGTAAAGGCGACATTAAAAGCTACGCCATGTTAAGCGCAGAAGCCGAAAAAATCTGGAGTGAAATAGAAGCGCTTGAAGCAAAAAAGCCAGATAATACCAATCGTGTTAAGTAATTAGACATTTATAGCGACGGATAAATAGAGTGATAACAAGGCATAAATTTCGACATGTAGTTGTTCTACATGAGAAATTTATAACGCAGTTAACGCTTTATTTAGCACGCGAGAGAGGCTAAATATTTAAGTCGATTGGTATAAATATCGTGTCTGTACTGTTTAAAAGCAGAAAGACGCGTTTAGTAAATAACTCATCACCTCGTTTTATAGCCCCCACCAGCCAAAAACCACCTTTTATAATAAGCTTGCATAAACAAATGTACTTAAAGGGTTACTTACGTTACCGCCACCGTGTTTTTAGTGAATAGTAAATGATTTAAAAAAGGAGTTTAGTTTTCATTTTAAATCTTTAGCTGCTGTATTTGCTTACTGCGCTGGCGTTTTTCCCCCTAAGCCAGAAAATGAGGACTCTTTCCTCTTTTCTGCATATTATTAAAAGAACAGCCTAACTTAAAGTTTAATACTCGCAATGTGTTACAGTATTTGTTATTAATATTAAAAATAATAAAGAGGACATACTTTGCTCATAAAAAGAGGAAAGTGTCCTCTGATAAAGTTGTTAGCTGTACAAGGAGTTGAATTTGAGTACGTCGGATGAAATCAAAAAAGAACTTCAGGATTTAGTTGATTCTAAAAGTGATCTAATAAATCTTGCAACGGACACTAGCAAAACAATGAACTTTGCTGAAAAGTATCAAGATTGGTACTCAAGAGCAATTAAACTTGTTGAGGCTCTGGCACCTGAAAGACTTAAAGAATTTTGTGATTACTACCTCATTGATCCTAAAAGAAAAATGAGTAACGCAAGCAATTACGTTATTCAAGATTATATTAAGGGCATTGGCGCAAGATCCGACTATCACAAAGGGGCTTTATGGGATGTGAATAACGTAATTCAAATTAGAGTTATGAACCAAATACATATAATTTCATCCTTAGCTAGTAGAATAGACTCTGTATTACAAGACGTCACAGGGCACTTATTTGCTGATCTCCAAGATAAAGAATTAACTGCCGCAGGGCAGTTAATCAAGATTAGCCCGAGAGCAGCAGGAGCATTATCAGGTGTTGTACTCGAACGGCATTTACAGCGAACAGCTGAAAATCATGGAATAACTATCCGCAAAAAATTTCCAACTATTTCTGATTTAAATGATCCTTTAAAACAAGCCAATGTATACGGCGTACCAACATGGAGAAAAATTCAATTACTCGGCGATCTTAGAAATTTATGTAGTCATCAAAAAAATGAAGAGCCAACAATAGATCAAGTTAAAGAGTTAATTGACGGTGTAAATAGCATTATTAAGTCTGTATTCTAAATAAAAAGTACAGCTAACAAGTCGTTTAAAAGGACAAAAAACAGTTGGCTTTTGCTCCTTCGTCGCTAATTTTAGCCAACAATTTTTTGCCTCTTAACGAGGCGTTAAGTTTTAAGGATGTAAATTTGAGTTTTTTCGTTAAATACAAAGACCATATAAGTTCTATTGGTGTGATAGTCGCCATTTTTTTTTCATCACTCGCGCTTTTGAGTAACCCTAAAGAACCTGATTTAGTTGTATCTTCAGAGAAAATTCAAAATAAAACTAGAGTTGTAATATACAACGGTGGGGACGGACCATGTGCAGGTTTTAAAATAAAATATCCAAACCATTTTGATTCTGTCGAGCAAATTGTTCAATATCAAGAGTCTGCATTGCCGAATAAAAAACTTTCTACTAATGATAAAGGCGAAACGGTTATTGTTTATCCTGCAAAGGTTCCAGATACACTTGAAAAATGTAAAAGTGATAGTTGTATTATAAATGGTGAATTTTTAAAACCGAATCAAGCTATCGCACTCGATTTTTATAAAAAGAAAGCTCATAAATCTAAAAGCAAAATAGCATTCGTTTGTTACGAGGATAGCGAAAAAATACGCATTTAAAACTTAACAAACGCTTTAAACGGAACAAAAACAGTTGGCTACGTTCCGCTTCGCTACACATTATAACCAACAATTTTTGTCCGCTTAAGCGGGCGTTAGCTGTATAAATATAGGTTTGTAAATGGAAATTTGTGAAGCAAAAATTGAAGATGCGGCTATTATTCTTCAGATTCAAAAGGAAGCGTATGTTTCAGAAGCTGAATTGCACAATGATTTTAATATCCCTCCGTTAACCCAAAGCTTAGCTGAACTTGAGTGTGAGTTTAATAATAAGTGTATTTTAAAAGTTGTTTTGAACGGTAAAATTGTTGGTAGTGGGCAAGTAAAATTAAATGGCTCAACTTCTCATATAGGTCGTATGGCTATAAAAGGTAACTATAAAGGTTTGGGTATAGGCTCTAAGCTACTTAGCGCTTTAGAGTTGGCATACCCTGAAGCAGACAGAGTTGAATTATTTACGGGTATTAATAGTAAAGCTAACCTAAACATGTATGAGCGCCGTGGATATAGGCGTATCAAAGAAGAAACTTTGGGCAAAACAACGGTTGTCTTCTTAGATAAGGTGCTAAATACAGCTAACAAGCAAATTAATCAGGACAAATAACAGTTGGTTTTTGCTCCTGCGTCACTTATTTTAACCAACTGATATTTGCCCATTATTTGGGCGTTATACACTTTGATGAAACCTAAACATTGGAAGTTAATGAGAAAGCTATCAATTGCTTATGTCGCAGCAGTTGCAGCTTTACTTTTAATTGAAATATTCGTATTCACCTTCGTGGACTACGGTCATAAACCGTCTAATTTTGTAGGTTGTTACGCCTATGACGCAATGCTTGTAGGGTTTAAATGTGTTGGGATACCAGCGTCTGAGTTCTTTTCTTTCGCTTTAAACTTTCCGCTTTATCACGTGTACATGCCGTTCTTCGTTTTATGGAATCCGCTTTTAGCTTTTGCGGCTATTGCAATGTATTCGCCAGTGGTTATGCTGCTTGTATCCAGTAACAAGGTTTAATCGGCACGTGTATAACAAAAAAATCAAGTTCGCCCGCTGCGCGGGCTGGGACGCAAACATGTGGGCTGCTCACTTCGTTCGAATTTTAGCCCACATGTCTGCGCCCCTTATTTAAAAGTTATGTTTTCAGGAGAGTTCAGAGTGAGCAATCAAGCAATAAACCTGCTGATAGAATATGAATTGCTTAGATCAAATGGCAGTCCTATCGATTTGAGTTCATTGCCAAGAGATGAGCTTTCGAGAAGATATTCATGTTACGTGGAAGCAAGAAAGACTCTTCTCTTTTCTGAAATAGATAGCTATGAATCATCACCTTGTTTGAATGCTCAATTCAGCACATGGTCGAGTAAAGTAACGAAGGAAAAAATACTATCATCACTTCTTGTATACAATAAAGTGGTTTTAAATGATCCATTGATTTCGTCAGATGATCATATTTCCTTAGAGAGACTTGTTGAGGGTGTTAGCTTTTATAGCTGGCTTCATCCATTAATTAGAGCGGGCTTTGTTTCATTATTTCCTATCAACTTCTACAACAAACCAAGTAAAGAAATTCCATTCTTTCAGTCTGATGACTCTTTTAGGTCAAGCATTCCTAAAGAGCTGCATGACTATGCGCACAACAATGCGATATTAAAATCTGTAATTCCTAATGATAAAGGTGAAATGCTTATTTTAAGCGAGGATGCTGCTATAAATCGCAGATCTGCTATTCATGTAGGATTTAAGAATGATTCATTATATTCAGGTGTAAGCCTATATTTATACCAGACAATTAATGGGTATCATGAAAATGATGATGGGTCGCTAAGTGTTAAGCCACGCTGGGATAAAGATCAAATACTATCAGAAAAAAAGTTTAATCAATGGTCATATCAAGCTATCAATCAAGCAATGCTCGCAAGATTGAAAGCTATTTACGATCAATCTTTTCTAGCTGAAAAACTGGGTAATACCTACATCACAGAATCAGATTTTGAATCGAAGATACTTTCTTATTCTGAATCAGATAATGCAAAAAATATATCCCCAGCAGTAAAATTTTTATCTATTAATGACTCATTCGTAGAGATTGAATCTACTAACACAATACTTGAACTAAGGAGTAAATATGGAATTGCATTTGAGCGGTTCAATGCTTCATTGTTAGCTGCATCTGATGAGCTGCAAAACATTAGCTCCAATGAATTCCAAGTAAAGTCACAAAGACTATTACATAGTGAAATCCTCCCTCAAGTAGATGAATATCGTGATTCTATTCGCCAAGTCCAGTCTGGTGCTGTAAAAGGTGCATTAGTCTCTATCGGTGGGGTTGCACTTGGAATTGCTTCAGGGTCAGTAGTACCATTAATTCCTGCTTTAATGTATTCGTCAGCTAGTGCTTTATCAGAATCTCTGCCAGCAATTAGCTCGCTCCAAAGTAACAAGAAGAAGCCTTCATATATTTGGCACAGAATCACAAAGAAAACATAACAAGAAAATCCAGGTGACGCCTACGGCGCACCTGATTTGGGCGTTATATTTTACGGAGAGTCTGGAGTCAAATGGATAGAGTTTTTACCGATAATCAAGAAGAAATTGTTGAGTACGGCCTTGAAAAAATAGATGCCAATGAAACCGTTGAAGTTAATTTAAAAGACTTAACTTACGTTTATCGTACACTGCAAGAATACATGCGCTTCTTTCATCAGCCTGCCCATTATCAAAACTTAAGTGATATTCATAATTTTCTTGGTACCGCGGATAAGCCTGCTGGTTTTCATATTCTTAATGAATCAGTTTATGAAAAAATGCGTGATATGTTTCCTGAGCACATTGACAATATGTTTGGTGAAGGCGACTTTGATTGTCCCAAATTACCAAGTTATTACAATGAGAATAGGTAAAATATAACAAGTCATTAAAGCAGGACAAAAAACAGTTGGCTTTTGTTCGTGCCTCACTATTTTAGCCAACAATTTTATTGCCTCTTGATGAGGCGTTAGCCGTTTCGTAACTTTGGAGTTTGATTATCTTAAATTTGTTAAAGGACCGTAGGGAAAGACCTTTATTAATCTTAACTTTTTTTTCATTTATATTATTATGTTTAGTTGAAATTAGATTTCCAGTATTTTCAATTTTTATCAATAGCCCAATGGAAAGCGTATTAACCGCTGATGGGACTCAAAGTATCTTCTCTGGTTTGTTGATTGGCCTTATTTCTGCTTATATATTTTATGTGTTTATAGATTTCTTACCTCGCACACGTAAAGAAAGAGAAACTATGGAGGTTCTCAATTCCTTAATTGCAGCCACACTTGATTCTTATAGTCGGTGTCGTATTTATGGACACGAAACAGCTTTACCTCATGTAGATAAATCTGTTCTTCAAAAAGATTGGCTTGAGGATGCTAGAGCTATATTTAAAAAAAACAATTCAAAGTACTTACCACTCTTATTTGCAATGCAAACTTCTTATACTCGACTAGAAGATTTTAGGCATGTGTTACCGCTAGCTGTCTCTTTGTCTCCTATGCATACGATGCAGTGGCTAGTCGTAATTGATAAAATTAGGCTGTTGGCTGAGAATTATGGCGAAAATCCTAAAGTAGAAATTGATAAGCAGCATTTAGTAGATAAAAACACTGAAGATAATCCAATCCTTGAATATAAGAGTACACTTAATCTTAGGATGCTCGAAGTTGTTGAAGAATCAATTAAGTGGCTATACCCGAATAAAAACGGCTAACAAGTTACTCAAAAGGACAAAAAACAGTTGGCTTTTTGCTCCTTCGTCGCTTATTTTAGCCAACAATTTTTCGCCTCTTAGTAAGGCGTTCGTAAAGGGTTGTCGTGTTACCGATCGAATATAAAGCACAAAATTATCACGAATGGAATCAGGAAAGATGGGATGAGTACTTTCTTCGTTTAGGTTTGCCTGATGATGAAGCTAAGCGGCAATTTTTCCGGCAAGTAGTCTATGACCACTTTGAGCACCATAATAATCATTATCCAGATTTCGAAATCGAAGATTATGAATATTCGTTAATTCAACTAAGCGTTTCCGAAGTTAGAGAAAAGGTTCGGTTTTTTCCCAGCCCTGATTTGTCTGAGATGTGGGGCCTTCAATACGATGATTTCGAGAAAAGGGACTATCCATATCCTATCTATCAGGAAATGTCTAAAAATAAGACGCCACCATTTCCTCCAATCATTCTCGATTCTTCTAACTTAAAGGTTAATGGTTGGCGAGTTTATGGAAGGCCTATTCATCTTATAGAAGGCACACATAGAACCTCCTATTTGCTGAGAATGGCGGAGAGAAATGTTATTGGCTGGGAGAGTAAGCATGATTTTGTGCTTCTTACACCAAAAAGCACCTAACAAGCCAGTGCAAAATGGAGTTGGCATTGAGTCTTAATATCCAATCCAAATTATTAATTAGTGCAGGTGTTATAGCTTCCGCTTCTGCGATCTGGCACCTACTCTGTATTTTGGGCGGTCCTAGTTGGTTTGCATTTGCTCGGGCACCTCAACAAATAATCGACTCTTCGATTCAAGGAACTTTACTTGCTCCAATTGGCACAATAATCGTTGCAAGCTTAATGTTTGCTTGTACTATTTTTGCTTTTTCAGCAGTTGGTTTAATTCGCAAAGTTCCTCTGCTCAAATCAGCTTTAATTACCAT
Organism: Pseudoalteromonas sp. P1-25; assembly: GCF_001401805.1. Classification (GTDB taxonomy): domain Bacteria; phylum Pseudomonadota; class Gammaproteobacteria; order Enterobacterales; family Alteromonadaceae; genus Pseudoalteromonas. Next base: position 37,982 of record NZ_LKDW01000031.1, on the reverse strand, counting down.
TGCAATGATCTGCTTATTGCGGGGATTAATTGCTGTTCCTACATTTGTAACGCCTTCAGGTTTAGATACTTGGCAAATTGTAGCGAGTACTGTTTGGCTTTATGTTGGTATTTGTTTTTCCGCTGGTAGTATAGAACAATATAGTCTTGGTAAATTAGGCACACAGAAAACTTCTTAAACTCTCCACCCCATTTATTAGATCTCACTATTATTTTTACTATACACATTTTCAGTATTAATTTGCATTAGCAGTGCTGGATTATCTATCGGTTTAAACCCATATTGCGCATACAGGCCATGGGCATCATAAGTGGCTAATAAAAAGCGCCTGAGCCCTTGCAGCTCAGGGTGCTCTACTATCGTTTTAACAAGTAACTTGCTCAGACCATTACCTTGCAAATTTGGAATAATAAATACATCAGCCAAATAGGCAAAAGTGGCGTTGTCGGTTACTACACGGGCAAAACCAACTTGCTCGTTATGTGCGCTGTAAACACCAAAACACATTGAGTTATCAATCGCTTTTTGCATCACGCTTTTGGGTATTCCTTTAGCCCAATAGCTATTAGCAATAAAGTTATAAATAACGCTCATGTTAAGCTTGCTTTTATCTGTGCTTATTGTGAAATTGCGGGTATTTACAGTCATAGCTTATTGTCTTTTTATCATAAAATTTGAATCAGTAATCTTTAACATTTTTTAACTGTTTATCGTGTACTTTTGAAAGCACTAACAGCGAGCAAATAGTCCCAAGTAACGCAATTCCCATATCAGATTGAGTATCCCATACGTACCCTTGCGTACCTAAAAATGCTTATGCGTTTTCACCGCTTAATACTGCAACCCACCACTCTATTAGTTCGTAAAAAGCACTAAACGCTAAACATATCGATACAACGAACACATTTAGCCAGCCTTTACCATTTACTACGTTTTTGCGTAGTAATATTTCACGCGCTAATAATGCAGGCACAAACCCTTGAAAAAAGTGCCCTACTTTGTCGTAGTTGTTACGCTCACTGCCAAATAAGTTATCAAACCAAGGGACTTCGGCGTAGGTGTAATGCCCGCCAACCATTAGCACAATGCAATGCGCTAATATAAAGCCATATAAAATGGGGGTGAGTTTAAAATGCTTATAGCTGCTTGCCATAAGTACTAAACCAATGATTGCGGGGATAACTTCAAGCAGCCAAGTAAACTGATCTTTTGGGTTAATTCCGGACCAAATTAATACAATAAAAAACAGGCCAAGCCATAAATACTTCATTTAGAATCCTTGTCTAAATTGATTGAATTTACAGCATTTTATATATCTAAATCGCCCGATGCTACCTATAGTTTGTTTTAGCGGTTAATCGATTAAATAAGCGAGGGAAAAACCGTTTAATGGTCGGGGCCCAGCCACTTAAGCCTTTACCAACAATTACTTCGTCTTTTTTATTACCAATTGCGAGGATCATTTTTTTAGCGGCTACGCTTACATCCATGCCATTTTCTATTGAGTGCTCTGGCTTGTTTTGCGCTATGCCTTGCTCGTTTAACGAATTATGTGCAATGGCGGTTTTAATAGAGCCAGGGCAAATAGTTAAGCAATGAATGTTATGCTCTGCAAGCTCTGCACGCAGGCAATCCATAAAGCCTACTACCGCGTATTTAGAGCCTGAATAGCCCGTTCTAAATTTAGAGCCTACTTTACCCGCAACGCTACTAATAGAAACAATAGAGCCGCTGCGCCTTGCTACCATACTAGGCGCTACCGCTTTGGTAAGTGCTATTAGGCCAAAGTAGTTAACCTCCATTAATTGGCGGTAAACATTAAAGTCGTTTTCTAAAAATAGGCTGCGCTGTGACACCCCGCCGTTATTAATTAAAATATCGATTGCAGGTAATATCTCGAGTAAATTAGTAACCTGATCCAAAACAGCCTCCGGTGCTGACAAATCAAGTGGCAGTACAATGTGGCCATCGCCGTGTAAGCTTTGCTTTAGTTTGTTAAGTTTATCAACGCTTCTGGCGGATAAAATAACATTAGCCCCAAGCTGGGCAAACTGAGTTGCGAGCTCTTTACCAATACCTGATGATGCACCTGTGATCCATACGGTTTTATTTATATAATCCATGCGTTATTTACCTTTATGTTCTCTGGTGCTAATACTTATCGTATTAGGTCGCTTATTATTATGCTTTAGTTGGGCCTGCTATGGCGTTAACTTCATCTTCTAAGGTTTTATAAAAACCCATTAAGAATAAAAGTTCAACGGTTACATATAAAGGGCCAATAATTAAACCGATTAAATCATCCACAAACGCGGGCTTTTTACCTTCATAATAATGGCCAATAAACTGTAATACCCAACCAAATACAAATACGCCAGCGCCAATACTTAACCAAGGCCAAAAAGTCATTGCCGCGATTGGCTGCGCCGCTAAAAGTAATAATGTAAACAGTACGCCCATTATTAAACCAAGCGACACGCTCAGCATTAAGTAATACACCACGCTTGCAAAAACAAAAAGCTGCGCGCCATCAATAAGTAAGCTGCCAATGGGTATTTGAATACGTGCTAACAAGCACAGCACGGCAAATACAATAAGCGGAATGCCAAAAAAATGAGTTAAGACGTTGCGTTTAGAGCGATGGTACAAACCATATGTACCAAGTTGTTGCTGTAGGGTTTTCATATGTGTGCCTTTTATTGTGTTTTTTTACACTATATCAGGCTTTTAAAATATGACTCTGTCGGGTTGCCGACATTTACTGGCTACAAAGTTGCTCTAAAGCTGATTGGTTTAAAATGGTTACTTTGTTATAGCCAAGTTCGATGAGTTGCTGCTTTGCTAATTTTTTGAGGATTTGATTGGCGGTTTGCCGTGTAAGGTATGTCATATCAGCCAATTGTTGCTGCGACAGAGTAAACGTATGGCCATTACTTTGCGCTAAGTGTGCACACAATATGAGTAAGCGTTTTGCTACACGTTGCTCGGCGCTTAATAGTGCGTGATCTTCCATGCTAGTAAACATAACCCGCAATTTTTGGGCAAGGAGTAACCCAAAGTCTTGCCAATAATGCGGATATTGTTTTAACAGTTGCTCAAGTGCACGATGAGGAACAAAACACAGTGTTACATCGGTTTGCGCATAAACATCGTGGGTGCGCATTCCGCGGTCAAATAAAGTGACTTCGCCAAACCACAGCGAGGCGTCAACAAAGCTTAAAACAGCTTCTTTACCATTATTACTTACCCCACTAATACGCACCACACCACTTAATACAGCATAAATACCGTCGTGTTTATCACCTCGTAAAAAAAGGGATTGGTGCGCGCTAAGGCTCAAACATTTTGCGTGGCTTAGTAAAAACTGCTTTAAGTGTGTATCTCGGCCAGAAAACCACTGCCCTTGTTCAATAATGTGACACTGTGCTTTGCTAATTTCTTTCATTGCATTGTGTTTATATGTGGTTTTAGCTCTTTAGCTAACGACTTTGGTAGGTCTAAATTGCTGGCAATAACAAAATCGTTATAGGCTTCATTACCGGAGAAAAACTCCCCTATAAGCGTTTTATTTTTATATACATTCACTGTAACACCACTGCCCATACCACCAGCATTAATAATGTAGTAATAGTAATTGCCTTTGTTAAAAAACAAAATGCTTTCGCCTATTTTTCCTATTTGGCGATAGTAGCTACCAAATGGCTGCGCTGCTGTGGCAGTGTACTCTAGGCCAATTTTTTGCTCCGTGCCATAACGATAAGTAATAGCCGAGTTATCATTAGCCACACACACAGACAAAATATTGTCAGTGGGTTTTAGTGTATAAGTCACTTTTGCGGTTGGGTTTCGTATCACCTTTTGCATTTTAGCATTTATATAGGCTGTTTCCCCGCGTTTACAATGACTTGGTACAACTCCCTCTATTAGGCCTTCTACAGCAAGTCGCTGTTTTTCTACAGCAGCCACCGGTAAATTAGCGTTTTCTTTTTTAGCCACTAACGGTGTTTTACTGCTACTAAATAAACCCACTTCCTCATCGCAACCATTTAAAAAGAGTACGGGAATACAATAGCAAAAAGAGATCAATTTGAAACTCATACTAATTCCATCTAATACAACTTAACCTTAAAATAGCGGCAAAATTAAGCACTAGCAACCATTAAAATTGGTAAGTTTTATAAAACATTTTTTTAGTCATGTTATGCAAATATTGCTTTACTATTTAGTGACTTATTTAATATTCATTTACACATAAACTGGTTTATTTACGTTCAATTCATAAACAAGCCGATATACGTATATCTATTTTTAATATTAGGATAATGCGCTTTTTTTATGCGCTAACGCAATTTAGTAGCGGCTAAGAGCTGAGCTTTTATTTATAGCCACAGGCTGTGGTAGGTAATTTATTTGAGATAGAAGGCGCTGCAGTGATCTTTCTTAATCAGAACACTTTAACGTAGCAAGGTTTATTTTGGGCTCCAGTCGTATTAGCGAGTAAGTTAGCGCATGCCTTTTAAAGGCATGCGCAGTAAATAATAACAACACGTAATCTTAAAGCTTAAGATAACCTAATCAGACGACGAGTCGTTTTCTTCACGCTTGTAGATGTAAGTTTGCTGTGTTTTGAAGCCAAAACCCAGTGTATCGCTGTCATTTACAAGTTTCACTTTACCATCAACAACAGTTAGCCCTGGGCCGTTAATTTCAGGCGGTTTGATTGGGTTTACGGCGCCTTCACCAGTTAGGCTTGGGCCAATTAAATAAAACTGGCTCACTTGGCTAACAGGTACTGTTTCTTCGTACTCGTAGCCATCACCTGGGATACCATCATCAGGTGTTGGCACATCACATAATCCATTATTGTTAGCATCTATACATGAGTCGCCTTCACCAAAATACAACTGAGCGGTATCGGGTACATCGTAGCTGGTAGTAAATTTAAGTTGGTCGTACACTTTTGTGCCATAGTGTAAATGAAAAGCGTACATTGCACCTCCGCCCCCCGTTAAAGAGCACTGATTTTTATCAGACTCCAGAGCAGGTGTAAACGATGTATAATAAGCTACGCCTCCTACCACGGTGGCTGCAGCCAATGATTTTTCGCCATTACTTAGCTCATATCGCCACCCTTTAAAGCCAGCTAAATCGGCTTCAAGTTCTACAAACTCATCAACATTATCTAGTGCATTACCAAATGGGTCGTCATTCATAAGCATTAAATCACCTGGCAGTATGGGCTCTGGTGTATTTTGTGAATCGAAGGTTTGAGTCACGGTATGCTCATCACGAATCATGTAAAGGTGATCTTGCTCATTGGTTGCAAGCGGGTTTGATCGATTACCACTGCCTATCACAATTGCATCGTAAGGTGTGTCTAACCGTGTGGTTATTTCCTCACCACCATAGCTCGTTTTACTTACTTTACTAAACATAGTTCGTGCGACTAATGGCTTGTAAAAAAAGCGTCGGTCTTGCGTTGCTAATGAACTGCCAAGCTCTGCTAATTTGTAATGAGAAAAACTATTTTTGTCAGCACCTGGCATATCAACACGCCAAATGTTCCCCCCAGTATCAGTGGCATATAAACGGTCAATATAGCCATCGTAATCGGAGTCAAGCGTTGCTATATCGGCAGCTATACTGTGCTTACCTTGAAAATTGTTATCATCGGGTGTTAGTGCCCATACTCTTTCACCGGTTTTAGCTTTAACAATGTAAATGGCTGTACCAGAGTTATCCTCACTTCGAATTGCGTTGTCTTTGTTTGTATCGTATCCGCCACCAAATACCAGTAAAGGCTCATCGCCAAACGCCTTAATATAGGCTATTTGCGGTTTAGACCAGGTTTGAGCTAAGTATTCAAACCCTTGCGAGCCACCAACAATAGGTTTATTCCATAACTGTTTTGGTTTATCTGGTGAGCTAATATCAAGTGCGTAATAGTTTTTACCCCCGCGGCGCATGCCAGCAAACGCCCATACTTCATCACCTTTAGTGGCATCTATTACGCCGTCATTTAAGCCGTCACTGTTTAAACTTTTATTGTTAAAAAACACACTAATGGGCCCATCCATACCATACACTTTGGTATTGGCTTGATTGGTACGAAGTGCAGGTATATTTTTTAAAAGCTCAGCAGGTATAAACGCCCACTCCTCTTCAATGCTGTCACCTTTATCGTTAAACATGTGTAAAAAGCCAGCATTAGTACCCACTAAAATACGTATGTTGCCATCACCATAATCAATAGATACCGGCTTAGAGTGCAAAGGATCACCAAAAATATTAGCACGCTGATCTACTGATGAGGCATCACCATCTTCGTTATCTACATCCATGCCTCTTGCCCAGCTAATATCAGTGCTCGAGATAGCAATATCAGTACCTGGTATGATGCCCCCGATGGCATCTGACACTATATTTAAAATTTCTTTTACTCTATCAAAGGTAAAATCAACAATTTTGCCGCCTGAATCTATATACAGCTTACGGCTTTGTGAATCTAAACTTGAAAGTAAGTAGTTTACGCCCCCTTGTGCGACTAAATTACCATCGGCCGGTTTATTTGAGGGTAGCCAAAACGTGCGAGCGTCTTCTTTAATTAAGCCATCGTCACCTATTGCCTCATTACCTGTTGAGTCAACAATGGTAGAGCCCGACATAGCTAGTTTTTTTAAATTCCCGCCCCAACGAGCGCCTGTTTCAGGATAAAACATTGCAAAATAAATTGCGTCTCGGCTGCGGGTTTGGTCAACGTTATTACTGGCAACCGTAGGCGATGAAAAGCTATCGTTTACTTCACGTATTCTAGAAATGGTATTATTTAATGCTTCGGAGAGCTCTGCTGAGGTATCTGCGTGAAGATACTCGCCTCCACCAAGTTCAGCGGTTTTTTCAAGTAGCGTTTTACCTTTACTGCTCATGCCACTACCAAAGCCTATAGTAAATACGCGTCCTGTGTCTGCCACCTCGGGTGTGTTTTCGTAAAGATCTATTTCAACATCTTTTGTACCATGAATAATTTGGGCTAGAGCCGCTAAATAACTACTACTTGTTTTACTGGGGTTGTAACCAAATTTTTGTTTGTATAAATCTTTAATATCTTTATTACGGTTATTATCCTGAGTCGGGTCGCCGTCGGTCATTAAAATTAAATTTATAGAGTTATCACAGCGCTCCGCTGCTCCATACTTTTGTTTAAAAGGTGATATATAGTCCGGTGGCGTTAAGGGGTTATCATTGGTCTCTACGCTAAAGTCTCGTTGATTAGTATTTTGTCCATACCAAACGGTTTGCCCTGTCATGTATAGGTAGGCTTCCCAGAGGGTTTCTGTAACTGGGGTATTACCACTGGCAGGAAGCTTATTTATCTGCCATAAAATAGTGTCATGTGATGAACCCAAGCCAGCCATAACATAGCCCCCGTGGTCACCATTAAAGCGCATTAATCCAAAGTCGATGGTGTTATTATCGTTGACTAGTTGGGTCATGGCATCTTTAGCCGCATCTATTTTTTTAGGCCCGTTGTTAGGAAGTTTACTTCCCATACTTCCTGAGGTATCAAAAATAATCACTACGCGGGGGTTTTCATCGGTTTCTACGTTATGGTTAACGTACAGCTCTATATCTTCAGCAGTTACAGAGAGGCTAACAGTTGCTGCAACAAAAGAGGCAACAATGCGATTGAAGTTGAGTTTCATTTTAAATCCTTTTATCTGCGCTAAAATCACGCAGTTCCATTCAAAGTGCAATTACTTATTTATCTTTAGTTTTAATTAGAAAAATGCACAAAACAGCTAAATGTCATTAAACATAAGCTTGTTTACAAAAATTAATATTAACTGAATTTGTTATTTTAGGTACTTTAATGAAAATAGCCGCAAATATAAAGAAATTTAATACTCTTAGCATATTTATATATGCACAGCCTTTAGTAAAACCTCTCGTTTTTTAAAAAATTAATCTTATAAAAGCGATAATAAACTCAATAATTTACACAATAGTTACCTGTTGCCATAAAAGCATTAGTGTTGTAGCTTTGTTAATTAACCCAAAACTTACAAGGATTGTCATGATTAAAAAAACAAAAAATATAATTTTATCTAGCTCAATTTTATTACTCTGTGCATGTGGGGGTTCCTCAGAAAACGAAGGCAATGCTATAAGTTCCGACCCTGCAGTATGCGCTAGTCAAACCGCACAAAACGAAGCCCTTTGGGACTACCTTCAAACAGATTACCTTTGGAGTGAGCAGCTAAATACCTCAACAAACCCATCTACATTTGATTCATTAAGCGATTTAATGACCGAAGTTAAATCGCAAGTAGAATTAGATAAATACAGTTATGTAGTCACCGCGCAAGAATATGAAGACCGATACCTTAACGCGAGTTATTTTGGTTATGGTTTAGCAAACAAAATAGAATCTAACGGTCTTCTTGTAAAGTATGTATTTGACAATGGTAACGCAGCAGCTATGGGGTTAACCAGAGGCTCATTAATTACCATAATGAATGGTATAAATATTGAAGAAGCAATAACCAACAATACGTTTGACTACGATGCCTTATTGGGGCCTGAAGAAGAAGGCTATACAGTAGACGTAACATGGATAGATTTAAACGGCGAAGAACAAACCGGCAGTATGGCACGCGCCACAGTTACCACAAACACTGTACTAGATGCCCGCATTTTAGAATCTAACACAGGTAAGGTTGGCTACTTGGCCTTTAATAGCTTTATTGAACGCAGTGCACAAGACTTAGATGACGCATTTTCGTTATTCGAACAAGAGGACGTTTCAGAGCTAGTACTTGATTTACGCTACAACGGCGGCGGTTACCTTAATGTAGCTAAACAGCTAGCAAGCCAAATTGCTGCTGAGAACGTGCTTGGCAAGCCTATGTTTAATTACGAATATAATAAAAACCGTGAAACTAACAGCGTAGATTTTGAGTTGAATAATAACCAACCACGCCTTAATTTACCTCGTGTAGTAATACTTACCACTGAACAAACATTGTCTGCTAGCGAAGTGGTAATAAATGCGCTAGAACCTTACATTGATGTTCAGGTAGTTGGCACAAGCACAGGAGGAAAGCCTGTTGGCATGGATATTAATCAACTTTGTGACCACGTTGTGTTTGCAATAAACTTTAAAATGACTAACTCAGCTGGTTATGGTGATTACTTTGATGGTTTACCTGCAGATTGTTACGCCGAAGATACAATTAATTCTGATTGGGGCGATACCAAAGACCCTCTTCTAAGCGAGGCGCTATACCTATTAACTAATAATAGTTGCTCAACAACTCAAACAAGCCAATTTCCCAAACAAAAATCGATTTATAACAGTTTTGGCCTATTCGATAAAAACACGCTATAACACTTTTAATTGAATACAAAAAAGCCGATGCAGGGTTATCCTTTCATCGGCTTTTTTATCGCGCTATAACGGTTTTTATAAAGATAAATCTTCTTTAGCACGCGTTAAATTATGAGATACCAGTGAGTTTTTAGAGATTTGGTACGCTTCGTATAAATCTGAAAGGCCTGCGGTATCTTTTTTGGCCATCATGCGAGCTACTCCACGGTTACTTAATGCAAACGATGTTAGTTCGCGTACTTTTAAACGTGGGCCGCGGCTTTCTTTTAATAAGGCTATTGCTTGTGTACAAATGGCTTCCGCTTCTGTGTAGTTTTTAGACTCTACATTAAGTGCACAGCTATTAAATGGCTGTTCAAACTCCGGCGCTGCGGCTACAGAATCTTCAATAACCATTAATTTGTAGTCACTTTGATCAGCCATTGCAGCAGCTGAGCAAGTTAAGAATGAGCCAAGAGCGATGGTTTTTAAAAGTGTACGTTTCATGATTATCTTCCTGTTTGGTTAGTCGTACTTGTTGCCGACAACTTAACTTTAGATAATTTTGGTTACAGCGACAAACGATAAAAACAAACCTAATAAGTGAGAAAATCTAACTTATAGACTTTAGTCTAATACCTACTGTAAATAGCGTTTCTTTCACTTTTAAAAAATACTGTAAAAACAAACGATTTAGCTACTATGGCAGTTAATTAGTAAAAGCCATCTATGCATAAAACTGGGTTAGTGAGCAGTCAATTTTTTATGCGGGTTTAAAAAAAACATTTGTCTCCACCCTTGGCTTTGTGTTGTATAAAGCCACGGTATAGGCACAAGCGATAGTATAGAATAATGCACATGAGGTTGTTTTCCTGCAGCATTACCTGTATCACCTAGTAAGCCAATTTGGCTGTTTATGCTAACTACATCCCCTGCATTTACATTGTAGTCATTTAAATGTGCAAAATAATGCACTCGCCATTTTGCACCTAATACCGCAACCACTTTGCCACCTCGGTTTAGTTCACCTGAAAAAATAACAATACCGCTTGTTGCAGCAACCACAGGCGTATTTTTAGCGCCAAAAATATCAATGCCTTTATGCACACCTGAGCGCCCCCATGGCGCATACCAAAATGTATTGTGATTCCAATCCTTACTTGTAGCGCCTTGCACAGGAATTACTAGCTTCTCAGGAATGAGTAAACCCGCTATTAATAAAATTAAAACTGCGCCCAAAGTCCACTTTAAGACTCTCATTACATTCCCTTCGTTGCAAATAGTCATTAAATTATTAATGACAATACCTTAACGCCTAGTGAGTATTATTAGAATGAAACACTTTTTTAACGTGCACTAAACTCATTAATTTTAATACAGGCTTTATAATTAATTGCGCACTGCCCGCTATAAAAAGCCAGGTACCGCTTTCAATTAATGACTCATTTAAAAAGAAAAAACTACCAATTAAAAACCACACCGCAATTAAAAAATCGTTAACTGCGCCCAATGCTTCATAACGGCGTTGGATAGTAATATGCTCTTGTCCTAAGTCTAAGTTAAGCTGATTTTTGCTAGAGCCCATAAATACTACTCACTCTTTAATTTTGAAATTAAACTAACCTGCTTTTACAAGCTAAGCTTATCAGAATAATACAATAGCAAAATACACTTAATCAAAACGTTGGTTTATATCAGTCAGCATTTTTATAAATTTTTCACACTTAATACTAATAATTTAAAAATAAAGGCCATTTAAGGGCGTAATAACACACACAAAAAAGCCCCTACCTAATATAAATAGGTAGAGGCTTTTTTGTGACTCTCGCTAATTAAATTGCTTTATAAGGCAAGCTCTTCTTTAGCACGAGTTAAGTTATGAGACACCAATGTGTTTTCAGAAATTTGTACTGCTTCATATAAATCAGCTAATGCTGCGGTATCGTTATGTGCTTTTAAGCGTGCAACACCACGATTACTTAACGCATACGATGTAAGCTGGCGCACCTTAAATTTAGGGCCTTGTGCATCTTTTAACAGTGCAATGGCTTTAGTACAAATTTCTTCAGCTTGAGCGTAGTTTTTTGATTTAACATTAAGTGCACAGCTATTGAATGACTGTTCAAGAGGCTGCGGAGCAGTTTCGGTTTTAATAACCATTAGTTTGTAGTCACTTGAATCAGCCATTACAGCTGCTGAGCAAGTTAGTAATGAGCCAAGAGCGATGGTTTTTAAAAGTGTACGTTTCATGGTTTATCTTTCCTAATTAAGTTAGTCGCGCTTGTTGCCGACAACTGAACTTTAGAGTAATAGCTCAGCGCCGACAAACGAGAAAAACAAACTCAATAAGTGAAGAAATTTAACCTATAGACTTTAGTCTAATATACGTACAAACTTAAATGTTTAACAGCATGTAAACTAGTGTAGTTACTGCTTGTTTTGAAAAAAGTTTTAAAACAAGTGGTATGCAGTGGCTATGCACACACGCCACTAAACTGTACAAAAATAAAGCGTTAAAATTATTTAGCTTTTATGCTTGTTGCGACTTTTCCTACGCTTAAGCCTTGCACTAAAATTGAAAAAACCACTACTGCATATGTTAAAGCAAGTAATATATTACGCTGCGCTCCATCAGGTAACTGCAATACTAGCGCCACTGAAATCCCGCCACGTAAACCTCCCCAGGTTAACACTTTCCATGCACCGCAGGGCAGTTCAAGCTGTTTATTAAAAACACTTGTTGTTAAGCCAACCACAATTAAGCGTGCGCCTAGCGCAATAAAAATAGTTAAAACGCCCGCCACCAGCAGATTAGCGGAGTACATAATCATCACCACCTCAAGGCCAATTAGCACAAATAAAATGGCATTTAAAATTTCATCAATAAGTTCCCAAAACAAATCAACATAGTGACGGGTTTTATCACTCATTGCTAAATTACGGCCGTGATTACCCACCATTAACCCCACCATAACCATTGCAAGTGGCCCCGATAAGTGCCAGTGGCTCGCCAATGCATAACCGCCTATAACACCCGCGAGCGTAAGTAATACTTCTTCTTGATAGCTATCTATCGCCTTTAATAAATAATTTAAAGCGCCCCCTAATACTAAACCAAATGCAATACCGCCGCCTGCCTCAACAGCGAGCGTATGAGCAACAGAATAAGTAGTAGGTATTTCACCACTGGTTAAAATGCCTAATAAAAGCGCAAACACGACCACGCCTATACCATCATTAAATAACGACTCCCCCGCTATAACAGTTTCAATACTTTTAGGGGCGCCCGCAGAGCGTAAAATTCCCATTACTGCGATGGGATCAGTTGGCGAAATCAACGCACCAAATAATAAACACCATATAAACGATAGGTTAAACCCTAATAAAGGCACCACAAGGTATAACGCAGCAGCAATAATAACTGTCGAAATTAGCGTACCGGCACACGCTAAAATACCTATGGGTAATTTATAACGCCTTAAGTCACTTACATTTACGTGCAGCGCCCCTGCAAAAAGCAGCATGGAGAGCATGCCATCGAGCAAAACGTGAGTAAAATTGAGTTGATCAAGTAGGCTTACTTCGTAATCAATAAGTTTATCAAACCCTAAAAAGCCCAAAAATATCGCAGCAATAGATACCAAAAGCGAGATAACCATCACTCCAATGGTGGTTGGCAAGCCAATAAACCGGTTATTAATATAAGCAAGTAATGCGGTTATTGTTAAAAAAATCGCGCTGATTTCAAATATACTCAACGTACTCGTGACATCCATAGTCTTACTCTCTTATATGTATAAACCAACTAGTGTTCACTTTTTACATTGCCCTTTTAAGCCCCGTAACGTAAAAAGCCCATGTTAAGTACAAACTTAACATGGGCTTTTTATACACTGGCTTAATTAAAGCATGTTTAGCACTTTTTTATAGTGCAAGCTCTTCTTTAGCAAGTGTTAAATTATGAGATACCATTGTACTGTTAGACATTTGCGCTGCCTCGTACAAATCAGCAATAGCTGCTGTGTCATTATTTGATTTTAAGCGCGCAACCCCTCGGTTACTTAACGCGAATGACGTAAGTTGGCGTACTTTAAATTTAGGGCCATCTGCATCTTTTAATAGTGCAATTGCTTTTGTACAAATTGCTTCAGCCTCAGCATAATTCTTAGATTTAACATTAAGAGCACAGCTGTTAAATGACTGCTCAAGTGGCTGTGGTGCAGTGGCTTGTTCGATAACCATTAATTTGTAGTCACTTGTATCAGCCATTACAGCAGCTGAGCAAGTTAATAAAGAGCCAAGAGCGATGGTTTTGATAAGTGAGCTTTTCATGATTATATTCCTGTTGAGTTAGTCGTGCTTGTTGCCGACAACTGAACTTTAGAGAATTACAATAAAAACGACAAACGATTAAAACAAAACCAATAAGTGAAGAAAATTAACTTATAGACTTTAGTCTAATGCCAAACTAGTAAGCAATTCATAGCAAGTGCATTAACTATAATTAGTAAACACCACCTAATTTAACTCCCTTATCAAGCGCAAACCTATAAACTCCCTCGCCCATATGCCATAATCTAAATAATTCATTATTTTAGTAACTTGGCGCGTATTTAGACGCATTTAAGTTAACTACTCAGGGTTTTTAGCATGGCATATCAAGAACAAAATCAAGCAACAATCTACTGGCACGATTATGAGACATGGGGGGCGAGCCCTCAAAAGGATAAGCCGAGCCAGTTTGCGGGTATTCGTACCGATCTTGATTTAAATATAATTGGCGAGCCGCTTATTGAATATTGTAAGCCGCAAGCGGATTACTTGCCCCACCCTGAGGCGTGTTTAATTACGGGTATCACACCACAAGTGGCGATGAAAAAAGGCTTAGTTGAGGCTGAGTTTATTGCAAAAATTCATGCCGAATTTAGTGTGCCAAACACCTGTGTGGCTGGTTATAACAGTATTCGCTTTGACGACGAAGTTAGCCGTTATAGCTTTTATCGCAACTTTTACGACCCGTACGAGCGTGAATATAAAAACAATAATAGCCGCTGGGATATTATTGATTTAGTACGTGCTTGCTATGCGCTTCGCCCTGAGGGTATTGAATGGCCACTAAAAGAAGACGGTAGCCCAAGCTTTAAGCTTGAGCATTTAACGGTAGCGAATGGTATTGAACACGCTGCTGCGCACGATGCGCTAAGCGATGTAACCGCCACTATTGCACTGGCTAAACTAATAAAAGAAAAACAGCCAAAGCTTTATAACTTCTTTTTTGGGCTGCGTAATAAAAAAGCGCTCGGTGAGTTAGTAGATGTATTTAATATGACGCCGCTGGTACATACCTCGTCACGCATTCCAGCCACACAAGGCTGTACCACATGGGTTGCGCCTATGAGCTTTCACCCGGTAAATAAAAACGCGGTTATTTGTTTTGATTTAACCCAAAGCCCGCAAGTACTCATTGATTTAAATGTAGAAGAGTTACGCACCCGTTTATATACAAAACGTATTGATTTAGCCGAGGGTGATTTACCTGTTGGTTTAAAACTGGTGCATTTAAACAAGTGCCCTATTTTAGCGCCTGCTAAAACATTATTGCCTGAAAACGCCGCCCGTTTAGGCATTGACCGCGAGCAATGCCTCGCTAATTTAGCTATTTTAAAAGCCAATACTGAACTTCGCGATAAAGTAACTGAAGTGTTTAACGAAAAAGGCGATTACAGTGCCACCACTAACGTTGATTACCTACTTTACGATGGCTTTACCAGCCATGCCGACAAAGCTAAATTTGCGATTATACGTGATGCTAAACCAGAGGAACTCGCTGGCTTAAATTTAGATTTTGAAGATAAAAAGTTCAATACATTACTATTTAGATACCGTGCACGAAACTGGCCAGAAACACTAAACCAACAAGAACTTGACCAATGGCGTCAGTATTGTCAAAACAAGCTAATGCACGGAGAAGATCAACCTTCTATCAGTGCACAAGATTTTATGATCACCCTTGAAAACTTGGCCCATGAGCACGACGACAGCGAAAAGAACCTGACCATTTTAAAGGCTTTATATAATTACGCACAAAGCATGTAATTTAAATTTGTGTAGAGCACTTTTAAAACGCGATGCTTTAGCAATAAAGTATCGCGTTTTTTGTTTTATATAACTTCATTACTATAGAAAAGCCAAAAATTCTGCACAAAGAGAGGCGAATGAGAAGACATAAAAGCAATAATCTTTTTAGCTTTAACAATTCCTCTGAAAGCGCAGCGTCTCTTACCCTCTTTGTGAATAAATCACTTTACGGGCTTTGCCCGTCACGCAAGCAAGCTTGGCGTCTAAAAGTAAAACCCATACCTACACCTTGGTGGTAGGCGTAGAGCTTGCTCACGTGAAAAGCGCAGCTTTTTAAATTAAAAAATAATCCACAAAGAGAAACAAATGAGGAGCAAATGAGAAGACATAAGCCATTAATCGTGTTTAATTAATCTCTTTCTCAAAAAGCGCAGCGCCTCATATCCTCTTTGTGAATTAATCATTTTACGGGCTTTGCCCGTCACGCAAGCAAGCTTGGCGTCTACAAGTAAAACCCATACCTACACCTTGGTGGTAGGCGAAGAGCTTGCTCACGTGAAAAGCGCAGCTTTTAATCTTTAAAATGTGAAACGTTATTTTTTATGCAGCGCTTCTATTCGTGCAAGTAAGCTTGATGTATCGTATCGGCCGCCACCAAGTGCTTGTACATCAGCGTAGTACTGATCAACCGTTGCGGTCATCGGTAACGTCGCACCGTTGTTTTTAGCTTCATCAAGCGCGATGCCTAAATCTTTACGCATCCAATCTACCGCAAAACCAAACTCGTACTCTCCTGCCCACATTGTTTTGTAGCGGTTTTCCATTTGCCACGACCCCGCAGCCCCTTTTGAAATGGTTTCAATTACTTTTTCACCATCAAGGCCTGCTTGCTTGGCAAAATGTAGGCCTTCTGATAGGCCTTGCACTACGCCGGCAATACAAATTTGATTAACCATTTTACATAACTGCCCTGCGCCCACATCGCCTAATAACTGGCTAAAACGGCTATAGGCTGCCATTACGGGTTGCACTTTAGTAAAAACAGCTTCGTTTCCGCCTGCCATAACTGTAAGCACGCCGTTTTCAGCACCAGCTTGCCCGCCTGATACGGGTGCGTCTATAAAGTCGATATTTTGCAAAGCTGCTTTTGCTGCTACTTCACGCGCTACTTCAGCTGAGGTTGTTGTATGATCAACTAATACCGTGTGTGGTAACATGCCGGCTAAAACACCGTCGTCGCCATATACTACAGAGCGTAAATCGTTATCGTTCCCAACACACATAAACACTATATCGGCTTCACTTACCGCTTCACGTGGAGTGGGCGCAAAGCAACCTGTGTATTGTTCTGTCCACGTTTGAGCCTTAGCTGTAGTACGGTTATATACACACACATTAAAACCAGATTTTGCTAAATGCCCTGCCATTGGGTAACCCATTACCCCTAAACCTATAAATGCAACATTGATTGACATAAAAGTGCCTTATTTTCCTGATAACTTAGAAACTAGGCTCCGATTATGTCAATCGGATGGTGAAAAAGCGAATGAAAGTCTTTATAAAATTTCCATAAACTGGAAATTAAGTAGGTAACCTATGGATAGCATTTATCAATTTAACGCACCACTTTATAACAGTGAAAGTTTCCCCCTTAGCCAATTAAAAGGTAAAACCATACTTATTGTAAATACAGCCAGTAAGTGTAACTTTTCTATGCAGTTAAGTGCTCTTGAAAAACTTTATCAAGAATACAAAAAAAGCGGATTTACAATATTGGCGTTTCCGTGCAATCAATTTGGTCAAAATGAACCGCTTGATAATTTAGCCATTAAAGACTTTTACCAAGCGCAATTTAACGTCTCGTTTGAGGTGTTTGGAAAAGTGATGGTCAACGGTCCTGAAGCGCACCCGCTTTTTAATTATTTAAAGTCGCACACACGTGGTATTTCACAAAACCGCGCCGTAAAGTGGAACTTTACTAAATTTTTAATTAATTGTGATGGGCAGCTGGTTGCACGTTACGCTCCACGTACCAAGCCCGAAACACTAAAACAGGTCATTGAGGCAAACTTACCTAGCGCGGTGAGCGCTAATAATTTAAATAACGCTAAAATAATACCCAACTTTAATGCACTAAAAGGTGCTTAATTATTCTAAATCAATAAACCGGTGGTTACTCAAGCATGCTTTATTAAACTAGTTTAAGGTTATGTATAGTACCAACCACAATAATACTTAATTATTTTTGGGGCTAAACGTGTTGCTATCTGCGTTATAAAACTCTCATTTACGACTGCTTGAATGCAGAAGGTAGAGCAATGCAGGAGCAATTGCCGAGAACAACTAAATAGCGAATTTTTTGCCTTGCTATCAACACGTTCTTCCATCCTCAAAATAGCTCACTTGATTATGCGGATTGCTATAACAGCTCGGCTTTGGAGTAAATAACATGAACATTGCTTTTTTTAGTACGCAAAAATACGAGCAGCCATTTTTTGAGCGCAGTTTTAGTAAACACCCTCAAATAGAGGTTTGTTACTTTGAGCAAGCGCTTAACGAGCAAACAGCACTGCTTGCTAAAGGGTTTGATGCGGTGTGTGTATTTGTAAACGACACGGTTAATGCAGTCGTAATAGAGCAATTGGCAGAGCTTGGTGTGGGCACTATTTTACTTCGCTGTGCGGGGTTTAATAATGTTGATTTAGTTGCCGCTAAAGCACATAACATTAAGGTATTACGAGTACCCGCGTACAGCCCAGAAGCCGTAGCTGAGCACTGTGTGGCACTTATGCTTACCCTTAGTCGTAAAACACATAAAGCCTATAACCGCGTACGCGAAGACAACTTTGATTTAAACGGTTTATTAGGTTTTAACTTACATGGCAAAACAGTTGGAATTATAGGCTGTGGTAAAATTGGCCTTGCACTTTGTAAAATATTAAATGGCTTTGGCGCGCATATTTTAGTGTGCGACCCTTATGCAACACCTGACGATTACACTATTACCGATTTAGATTCGCTGCTTACGCAAAGCGATATAATTTCACTGCACTGCCCATTGAACGAGCACACACACCACTTAATAAACGATGACGCGTTTAATAAAATGAAACCCGGCGTTATGCTTATTAATACCTCGCGTGGCGCGCTACTTAATAGCAAAGCCTGTATAAACGCGCTTAAAACTAAAAAGCTTGGGTATTTAGGGCTTGACGTATACGAGCAGGAGTCTGAGCTGTTTTTTAAAAACCATAGCGATGAAATAAACCAAGACGATATATTCTCGCGCTTAGTGAGCTTTAAAAATGTATTAGTTACTGGCCATCAAGGCTTTTTTACACAAGAAGCACTTACCGAAATTGCTAATACCACCTTACAAAATGCGCAGGAAATAAACCAAGGTAAGCAGCTCACTAATGAGGTTTTATAAATTATTTACCTTTAATTAGTAGGCACAAAAAAGCGAAGTAAGCTTTAAACTTACTTCGCTTTTTTATTTTATTTATCAGTTACTTTATGGCCTGATGATAATTAACCAAACGCAACGTTTGCAAAAACAAGGGTCATTAATATTGGGCACACAAAGCGAATATACTGTGCAAACCAATAATGCGCCCCTGTGGTTGCTTGGCGCAATTTATTACCACGCTGCCACATCCATCCTGCGGTAACAAAGTAAAACAAGCCCATAAGCGGTAATTGGTATTGGGTAAACAACATAATAACTAAACCAAATAACCACTCAAAATTTAATATAATGGCACTTGCGCATACAAGCACAATTAAACTGACAGCCCACGTGGCTTTAGTACGATCTACGCGGTGGTTTTCGACTAAAAAGGCAACGGGTATTTCGGTGGTTGAAATAGTTGATGTAACCGAGGCAATCGACATTAGTACAAAAAACAACAAGCCTATTAGTAAACCTATTTCACCCATCGTGCTAAATAGCTCTGGCAAAATAGCAAATATAAGCTGCCCTTCGCCAATTAGTTTACCGCCACTAAACACCTCAACCCCATTGTGTTGTGCAACGTAAATTGCTGGCACAATAAGTAAGCCTGCTAAAAATGCCACGCTGGTATCAAGCAGTGCAACGCTTGCGGTTAGTTTTGGCAGGTTAGCATTGGGCTGTAAGTACGAGCCGTAAATCATCATACAACCTACACCTAATGAGAGCGAGAAAAACGCCTGCCCCATAGCTGCAATAATTAAATTAGGGTCGAGCACTTGGCTAAAGTCAGGTATTAAATACGCGGCAAAGCCTTCGCTTGCCCCCTCAAGGCTGGCTATATAAACAATTAAACCAACCAATAAAACTAATAGTAACGGCATTAAGCGGCGCGACCAGGTTTCAATACCCGATTTAACCCCTTTTAAAATAATGCTGGCGGTTAAAATAAGCATAAGCGGGGTAAATATAAAATTGCGCAGTACCGAGTCGCTATGTAAAAACTCGCTTACGCCATCAAAGCCTAAAAATGACGTTATGGGTTCAATAGCGTATGAAAGCATCCACCCGGCTACAATAGAATAAAAGCTAAGCATAACCACAGCGCCTGCAAGGCCTATATACCCCGCCGCAGCCCCAACTTTTTTGTTGGTATTTTGCCACGCATTCCCTAATGCTTTTACTGGGTTTGCTTGTGCTTGGTGCCCTAAATAAAGCTCGGTATAAAGCGCAGGTAGCGCAAGTAAAAATATAACAACAAAGTAAACCAATAAAAATGCACCGCCACCATGGTTGGCCGCTTGCGTAGGAAAACCCCATATATTACCTAAACCCACTGCTGCGCCTGCAGCGGCTAAAACAAAACCAAAACGGCTTTGAAATCCATCACGCACTTGTGCCATACATCTACAAATTCTGTTATTCTTTGATTATTGTGAATTAAACCATATTTAATGCCAACTGAGTAATAAAATTGCTGTTGGCATAAATAAGCGCTGTTAACCGCTCATTATTACAGCACTCTCTTAATTTAAGCGTGTATGACTAACCATTTTTTTAAAAACACCCTAAGTATTGCTCCCTCTTTTTATAGCTATTTACCCCGTAGCAACAATACTATTTTAGTGTTTAATGCCAACATACTTAATGTAGAACACCTTGATTTAAGCCAGTACCTAAGCCCATTTGAACTAAGCGTTATAAATCGCCGTAAACGTATGCAAGCAAAGCAAGAGTACCTTGCATCGCGCTTATTACTAAAGCAACTCGCAAAGCATACTCAGCCCCAATACGCGCACGTACCGCTTAATAAAATGAGCACCCACTTTAATGAAAAATGCTCAAAACTTCAGCTCCATGTAAACCGCAGCGTTATTAATACGTGTATTTCGCACTCACATGGCTTAGTGGGTGTAGCTCTTAATGTTACTAATACAGAGTTTGGGTTTGATATTGAAAAAATAAGCTTAAAACGCCCATTCGAAAAGCTCGCTAAACATTTTTACAATAAAGCTGAAATTGACTTAATTACCGCACCTACTGCTATTGTGGATCAAGCGTACACATTCTTTAGAATTTGGACTTTAAAAGAGGCGCTCGCTAAAGCAACTAACCGCCCTATAGCGCAATTGCTTAGCCCAAATGTATTTAGTGAGTTCTCACAGCAAAACCTTGTAGCAGCGAGCAACAATATAGCGTGTGGCAATGCGCTATTTGATGTAAGCGTGGCATATAAAAAAAGCACCGACTGGCGGTGCTATGTGCTTAATAACTTAGATACTTAATGACTTGGCTTTATAAGCTTAGGCAGCGCTTTCTAATAAGCGGCTATGTATTGCTTGTACTACAGTATCAGATTCGCCCTGCTCTACTAAAAAGCAAAGGTTGTGCTTACTTGCACCGTGGCAAATTAAACGAATATTAAACTCTTTTAGAACATTCATTAAATTCATTTCGTGCTGGCGTAGCTGTATTTCAGAGCCTATAAGCGCTACTAACGTTAAGTTATTTTCAACCGATACATGGCAAAATTCAGCAAGCTTATCTAAACACGCTTGCTCAAGCTCGGGGCGCGAGGCATTGGGCGCGTTATCAAGGGTAATCGCTACGCTTATTTCTGACGTTGTCACTAAATCGACCGATATATTAAACTCACTTAAAATGGTAAATACACGGGCTAAAAAGCCACTTGCTAATAGCATTTCTGGGCTTTTAAGAGTAAGCAATATTTGGTTTTTACGTTGCGTTACAGCGCGTATACCCGGCTGCTGAGATTTTTCGCGCTCAATCCACGTGCCACCGCGCTCTGGCTCGCGGCTTGAGCCGACAAATACATTAATGTGGCTACGGCTGGCTGGTAAAATAGTGGCTGGGTGCAACACTTTTGCGCCAAATGTAGCCATTTCTGCGGCTTCGTCAAAGCTTAAACGGGCAATTGGTGTTGCTTTTGCACACAAACGAGGGTCGGTGCTAAATATACCCACTACATCGGTCCAAATATGTACGCTTTTAGCGTTAATTGCCTCTGCAAGTAATGCTGCGCTGTAATCTGAGCCACCACGTCCAAGCGTGGTTGTTTGGCCAAACTCATCGCTGCCCACAAAACCTTGAGTCACAATTACTTGCTCATCTAGTAGCGGAATTAATACTTCTTTAGCCGCTTGCGCTGTGGCTTTAACATTAGGTGTTGCTTTACCAAATTGGCTGTCGGTTTTCAGTACTTTTCGTACATCAAAACGGTCAGCATTTAAGCCTTTTAAACGCAGCACTTGCGCAAATAAGTAAGACGACAAGCGCTCACCAAAGCTAAGTAATTCATCGTGTTGTTGATCTGTAGTAAGTGTTTCAAGGGCTAGTGTTTGGAATGCTTTTAATGTTTCGTTAAAGCCTACGGCTAAATCGGCATCAAGCGACAACTCATCTAAAATAGCCTGCTGAATAGCCAATACGCCATCAATGTGCTCTTGGCGTTGTTCTTTACTAAGGTCGGGTTTACACAATGCAACTAAGTGGTTAGTTACGCCAGCACTGGCGCTCACAACAACAATACGTACGCTTTTATCTTCAACAATAATTTCGCTGCAACGATTCATCGCTTCAAAGTTTGCAACACTGGTTCCGCCAAATTTGGCAACGATGTAATCTGATTTTGCGCCTGATACTGTTTGTGGCACTGATTGGGTAGTCATTTCGTCTCCTTTCGCGGTATCCAGACCGCTGAAAAACAAGAAGAACTTGGCAAAGGAATATATTTGATGTGTCCGCTGCCAGAAGCTCTCCACCTAAGTTGGTGACAGTTTTGGGGATTCAGCCCCATAAACCGAAAAACATTGTCGACGTAACTTTGTTTTCCTCGGCGAGTACTTCCCTCTTTAATGGTTATGGGCGTTCGTCACCTACCATTAAATACCTAAGTATCGCACCTCTTCTGAATGCTTTATTAACCATTGGCTAAATAAAACAAAGCCCCGCTAATTAGCGGGGCTTTGAAAGTTATCGTTTAGACGTCTAGGTGTCAAGCATTTATAGTAAAATTAAACAAAGCTACCCATAAAATAAGCGCCTGTATAACCTACGGTATAACAAATTAATAATTGCAGTGATAATTTAAAATAACTAGTAAAAGTAAGTGCTTTAAGTTTGCTCATTGCAATTATACCCGCTGCTGAACCAATTATTAGCATTGACCCACCTACCCCTGTTGCATAGGTAAACGACAACCAATGCTGTTGGCTCATTACTATATCTGCTTTTAATAGCGCAGCGGTAAGCGGTACATTATCAACCCCAGCTGATAATATGCCCATTAAGTAGTTAGCGTACTCAGGTGACATTATTGCGTATAAATCGGTAAATTTACTTAAAATGCCAATCTCTTTTAATGCCCCTACCAATAATAAAACCCCAACGAAAAACAGTAGCGTGTCGTATTCTATGTCGCGCACAAAGTCTATTATGTCTTTGTTTATATCTTTTTTGCGCATTAAAAATTGCGCCACTAAAAACATAACCGACAAACCAAATAAAAATGTAAGTAGCGGCGGTACGCTGTAAATTACGCTAAGTGTTAACGTACTTACCACGGTTGATAAAAATATAATGGCAATAGTAATGTCGGTTTTTTCTATGCGTTTTTTTTGCGAGCCTTGGAACTCTATTTTCCCTTTCATACCAATAGAAAGCAAAAGCGCGAGTAACATCACACTTATAAACGCAGGCGCTATAAGCAGTAATAAGTTGGCAATAGACACTTTGCCATCTAAAAATATCATTAAGGTGGTTACATCACCGGTTATTAACGATACACCGCCAGAGTTAACCCCAAACACAATAAGTGTGGCGTATTTAATCAGCTTTTTAGCTTCAAGCTGTAACGACATAACCACAGCAAGTGATATAAGGGTAGCGGTTACGTTGTCAGAAATAGACGAAAACAAAAAAGCAAACCCGCCCACTAAAAACATAAGTTGTCGCTCGCTAATGCTTTTAGGCATTACCCGATGCACTATGTTTTCTATAAACCCTTTAGAATTTAAATACGCAACAAAGGTCATGGCGGCCATTAAAAACAACCAGAGTGAGGCTATTTCTAGTATGTTTTCGTTTAAAAGGTGCTGAATTTCGGTGGGGCTTTGCCCATGAAGAGGGTTAACAAAAAGTATAATCCAACAAAGCGTGCCAAAAAATAGCGTTGTTTTAGCTTTATTTACGTGAATTATATCTTCTATAACGATCAGTAAGAAGGCAATCGCTATTAGGGTTAAAATTATCGAGGGGACCATGGTAGTTAAATAACCTTTGATATAGTTTTAAAGAACACACAAAAATCACTCCTTTGTGCGTGCCCAATTTCGGTGCGAATTTTAGCACCGCCCTCATGCAAAAACTATTATTAAATGGTCTTAAAAACGAATACTATTTACTGGTAGAATACGTAATAATGAGTCAACTTTAAGAACTCAATAATAAAATACTAGGATGTTGTAACCTCTTATGATCCCAGCTAAAAAGCTGCTAAATACCCTTAGCGAACATTGGGGTGTTTTAGAGCTATTATTTAAACGTTTTAAAATGGCCGACTTTAGCCTAAAAGACGTACAAAACGCTATTAAACAAAAACAGCCTACGTGGACAAACGAGCGCATATACAAAGAAACAAATCGTTTGCTCAATCAAGATATACTTATTCCATTGGCTAAGTCTTCGCAGCTTGAAATTAACCGTGCCATTGCCGATTTTGCGACCTTTTTATTACAAGAAGAACACCTAGGTTTAGCACAAGAAATTAGCGTTTTGGTTGATGATTTAGCCCGTCTAGGAAACCGACTAGATAACGCAGGCGAAATGGAAGACTTTGACGATTTACGCCGTTTTAGCCGCATTATGGATGATCGGGTGCGTAAAATAATGAAGCTTTACGCACACAACGAAAACGCCATATTAAATATAGTTGAGCAGGCTAAATCTGATCACGCTGTGCAATCTTTGCAAAAGCGATACAAAGCCGTAATAGAGGCCTTTGACGAATACATAGAGCCCATGCTTGAAATGGTCGATATTAGAGGCGACTTTCATGCTTGCTTTACCCGTATTGAGCAGCAAATAAGTAAGCAAATAGAGCACATTGAACGCTCAGGTAAAGCGTACAGTGACAAACGCATGCTTGAGCAATTACGCACCCGTATACTCGAAATGCATTTGATTGGCCGAGAAAGCTTACGTAAAAGTGCCGATATGCTTATGCCACTGCGCGAAGAGCTGCGCCGTAATAACTTAATTACCCGCCAAGCGGCAAAAGTGCTTGGCCTGGTACGTAAAAATGGCGTAGACAACATGCTAAGCGCGGTGCAACCAAACTTTGTCAGTGATGCCCAACGTTACTCGCTTGGGCAACAGCGCCATATAGTAGCCTACATGGCAAGCTTGGTAGAATTTGAACACGAAGAATACCAGCTTCCAGAGCAACAAGACGTACCGGCATTTGTAACGCCTAACATTCCTGATTACCACGATGTTAAAAAAACCTTTGCAAAACGCTTTAATAAAAAACGCAAAAAGCCTCAGCCATTGCTGCAATTTTTAGACGAAAGCTACCCCGAGTTAGAGGCCGACGAAATGCTATTTTTATATCAAAAATTAGTCAGCGACAGTGAAATTCACATTAGCCAAAGCGATGAAAAAGCGCGCATAAAAATTGCCGGCCAGCATTTTTCGTTATACCCATTTAATTCAGCGCCTCAGCCAGATACACAGGCAGACGAGTAACACATGACACATATAAACCTAGACGAGCTAACACACCTGCAAGCCATTAATAAAAAATTAGGCGCGGGTTATCATATTTGCGAACAAGACAACGTAATGTGGCAAGAGCTTGACCAACACATAGAATCTTACAGTGCCTTATTTAGCGCCCTGGGCCACGATTTAAAACACGACAGCCGTGGCTTTTACTATTTTGCCAGCGACGAAAGTACACCGAATATGGGTAAAATCTCCCGTGCTATTGCGCTAACTATTTACATTTTAATTGAGCACTTTGCCAATACAGGTAAAGACCCAATGCGCGCCCTATTTGATGAAGTAAACGATTTAGAACTGATGCAAACCTTAGTGCAAATTAACAAACATTTGTTTGATCAGCTTGAGATCTTTTCGGGCTCAGATTTACGAAAAGACGTTTACCTGCGCATGGTACGTTTAGGCCTTGCCCGCGAAGTAGAAGGCGGCTTTATGCTACAAGCGCCTATTCACCGTTACATTGATGCACTTATGGAAGTAAACGAAGAAACCTACATTACGGAGGACGAGCAATGAAAAACTTATACGGACTAAGTAAACTCGCCCTACTTAATACCGCAGGTTATGCAAAGTGTGTGATCCCACTTGATAAAAGCAGCTCTATTTGTGCGCCAAACAATACCGGTAAAAGCTCGGTTATTAACGCCCTGCAGTTTCCGCTAATAAATGATTTGCGCCTAACCGAGTGGGACGGCCATGATTTAGATGAAACCCGTAAATTTTATTTTTCATCGGATCAATCGTACATTTTACTCGAAGCTAACCTCCCTCATGGCTCGGTCGTAATTGGGGTTGCAGGCCTTGGTAAAATAGCCGGTTACGCGCATCAGTACTTTTGTTATCAAGGCACACTTGATTTAGCGCAGTACACGCAAGGTAATACCATAATTAAGTTTACCAAGCTGTTTAATCATTTAAAAACGCAAGGTTACAACCCAATAGAGCTAAAAGCACAAGAGCTAAACGCCCTGCTTACCGGTGGCGCAACGCCCTTTGACGGCGACATTAATTTAAAAATGATCCCGCTTAATAACGTGCAAGACTCCGCCATTTATAAAGAAATATTTAGGCGTATTCTTAACTTACACAAATTAGGCGCAAGCGATGTTAAACGCTTTATGTTACGTGTGTTTGAGCGCCATATGTCAAACTCTAAAGTGGACTTTTATGAAGTATGGCGTCGCTCGTTTGATAAAGTAAACCGCGCTAAACGCGAATTAAAAGCCCTTGAATCAATGCAAGAGCCAATAAGTGCGCTTGAATCAATGCTTGAAAACCAAACCGTGCTTAAAGGTAAGTTAGCAGCTTACGCACCTAAAATTGACCAAGCACTAATAGACTTTGACACCTACCAAGAAGAGCAACTAAGCGAACTCGCCATTGCCCTTGAAGATATAGAGCACGAAAAACACGAGTTTGAACAAAAGCAAAGCTTATACGTGCAGCAATCGCGCGATATAGAGCGCAAACAAACCCAAATTGAGCAATGGTTTTTAGATTACAGCGCTCTAAAAAGCGAGTTTGAACTGGTAAATAAAGCCACCCTTAAAGCAAACCTTGCGCAACTAAAGCAAGATTACGAGTCGCTTTCGCACTCTATTACCAGCGCACAAGGGCAAAGCCTACATACGCTTGATTACCGCATTAGCGAAACCCAAAAACAAATAAAAAGTTTAAAACTACAGCTTAAAAACCTTGAGTTTAATTTGTTTACTCGTATGCGCGAAGACCTATCACTCAAAGAAGTAGAAGAAATATCGCGCATTTTAAATCCCGACCTACTCTCGTTCGCAACCACCAGCCAGGGCGATATAACCATTGATGACGAAGACGCCTTTGGGGAATTTTTATCGCTATTAAGTGAAAACGTTAAAGGCGGTGTGCTAACCCTTCCAGGGGCAAGCATTAAGCTTAAAAAACTCTCGCCTGTACAAATGCAAAGCGGCGAAAACAAAGCCCAGCTTAGCGCTCAATTAGACGCGCTTGAACGCTCCTTAAAAGAGTTTAAACAACAGCGCGAAGTAGCCGCTAACGTGGCAGAGAAACAAAAAGAAAAAGATGCACTTTATGATGAGCTATTGAGCGCAGAGAGCGCACTTAAACGCTTAGAGCAATTTGAGGTAATGCAGCAGTCGGTAGAAGCGCAAGCCATGCTAAAAGAGCAATTATTAGCAGAGCGCGAACAAGTTGACGACTACCTGCAAGATATTCAAAAAAATAGTGGCTCAATTGCAGACAGACGTTCGTTAATTAAATCTAAGCAAGAGCAAATTAATCGCCAAACCGAGCGCCTTCGCCAAGTTAAAAGCGAGCGAATTGACCACACGCTTGATTTATACAGCGGGAAAGTAACCCCATATATGATTGATATAACAGTCGATTTTGATAACTTAAGCGACCTAGTACATCACTTTAATAAAGACTGCCAAGAGCTGCGCAACTTTGACATAAACGTACGTAATACCTATTTGCATGTATATAACGCGGGTATTACTAAGTTCGATAACGAAAACGACGAATTTACTAAATACCAAAAGTTGATTAGTGCATTTCATAACCTTGATAACGAACGCGATGCCGTTGAGCGCCAAGGTCGCGTAGCCCTAACCGAAGTAGCCGCAACCATTAAAGGCTTGCGTGAAGATTTAGATCGCCTTCGTCGCGAAATGAACAGCTTTAATAAAGGCATAAGCCAGCACCGTATTTCTAACCTGCAAGCGTTTAAAATTAACGTAATACCGCGCAAGATGCTGGTTGATAGTATTGATACCATTATCAGCACGTCGCATCAGTTTGAGCAAGGCGACACCCTTGATTTATTAAGCCAAGAACCTTACAGCGAAAGCGCAGTAAACGAAGCAAAAGATCACCTAATAAAACTTGCCTCAGACAAAGCTGGCCTTACATTAACTGATTTGTTCGACATTCGTTTTGAAGTGGTAAACCGCGCAGGTGAAACCGAACACTTTGAAAAAATCGATTCAGCCGGTTCAAACGGCACACGTATCACCATTAAGTTATTATGTGGCATGTTGTTTATTCGTTACTTATTAAGCGATCAAGAACAAAACCTTTACCGTATACCTATTTATATAGATGAAGCGGCCGATATCGACCCGCAAAACCAAAAAGCAATCATAGAAACCGCATTGAGCTTTGGCTTTGTGCCTATATTTGCCTCAGTTAAGCCACAGGTAAGCTGTGATTACATTGTACCTATTCGTTCAGTAAAGGATGGCGCCCAAAACTGGGTAGACGAAAAAGACTGGATAGAAGTTGAACACAGTTAATTGGCCGTTAAGGCAAACCAACTAAACTAAAATATAGGACGTTAAACTAATACACATTTAAACGATGTGTGTTATTTTAAATTAACGCATTTTATTGGAGCAAAGGTAATGAAAAATATACTTATTGTTGCAGCGCTGGCATTACTTACAGCCTGTACGCAAACCCCAGACTGGGATTACGACAAATCAGCCAACTTTAGTAATTTTAAAACATTTGCTTGGGTAGAAAACGCGAGCCTAACCAAAGACACCACAAACTACCAAATTAACGGTTTAATGGAAAAACGCGTACGTACCGCTGTTAATAAAGAACTTAGCCAAACATTAGGTATGACCCTAGTTGACGCCGCACAAGCTGACGTATTAGTTAACTACCATGCATCGGTAGATAAAGAGCTCGAAGTAGACAGCTTTAACGTAGGCTACGGCGCACGTTGGGGGTACTGGGGTACGGGCTTTCAACGCGATATTAGCGCCCGCGAGTACGAAGTAGGTACGTTAGTAATTGATATTATTGACCGCGAATCAAACCAGCTGATATGGCGCGGTGCTAAAGAGGGCCGTTTAAAGAAAAAACAATCGCCTGAGCAGCGCGAAGCATCAATTAAAGAAACCGTCGCTAATATTTTAAGTAACTTCCCGCCGCAAAAGCAGCAGTAAGTTAAAATTGGCGTTAAGTAACTTTTAAAAGCTCACAATATGTGAGCTTTTTTATGGCTGTTTGTTTTGGGACTTTAGATTGAAGTAATTACGAGCTTCGCTCGCCACGTCAGCAAGCTGCACGTCTACATAGACACTGCGTTAAATTTACGATTTATACTTATACAATAACTCAAGGGGTATATGGCAATAGTCATCAGGGTGGTTAGTTAATCGGTCTTGGTGCTCTGCATCGCTTGGTACGTAATTAGTAAGCTTCTCAACGCCTACTACAACTTTTTCGGCATCACTGCGCTTATTTATATAATTGCTTGCTGCGTCTAAATGGTTTTGGTGTTTACTGTAAATAGCAGTGCGGTATTTAGGGCCTACGTCATCTCCTTGTTTATTAATGCTGTATGGGTCAATAATTTCAAAAAAGTAGTCAAACAGCTTATTTAGGGTAACGGCGTTTGGGTCAAAAATGACCTTTACGCATTCTGCATAACCATCGTATTCGCCACCTGTCGTTTTATTTGTACCATTAGCGCGCCCTGCTTCAGTACTTATTACACCTGGTAAGTGTTTCATAAACTCTTGTACACCCCACAGGCAGCCACCAGCAAAGTAAATAGTATTATGTTCTTTAGTATCCATTATAAATGTTACCTAATGAGAAAAGTGTGAATGGTTATCAAATGCAGTTATTAACAAATTAATGTACAATCGCGCACAAAATGTCTGCTGTTACATTTAGTTATTTTATCATGCTCAAATATATGCTTTGAAATTAATTGTAACCGCCGCTACAAATAAAAAACGACGAGAAACACATGAGCCGCACACCACACATTATATTACCTGCACTATTATGCAGCGTTACCCCATTTGTTGATGCTAATACGCTACCTGATGAGTCTTCAATAGAGCAAATAACGGTTGAAGCTTCGCCTACTGCGAATAAACTGCCTGTCGGTACATTTGACTCGCCTATTTCTAATTTAGAGTATGACCCGCGTGTTGATTTACAGTCGCGTAATATGGCTGAGGCGCAAGCTGATGTAACTATTCGTGGTGGAATTTTTGAAAATACCGGTTTTAGAGTCGGCAGTGCTACCCTACTTGACCCGCAATCTGGTCATTATTTTGCTGAAATACCTATTGCACCGCAAATGCTAAGCGGCCCCGCAGTTTTAACCGGTGCCGATAACGCACTGTACGGTATGAACAGCTCTGTAGGTACAGTTTCGTTTGGTTGGAAACCAATTATTACTGGCGGTAGTGTATCGCTTGGCACTGGTACGAACGACTTTAACCTGCAAAGTATTCACGCTGCTAAAAACACACAACTTGATAGCTTAGCTAACTATACCCTGGGCTTTGAAGGTGAGTACTCTCACTCGCAAAGTGATGGCACTATTGATAATGGCGATCATGACTTTTCGCGCGCCTCAGCTCGCCTGCAATTAGTAAGCGAGCATAGCCAAACCGATTTATTTTATGGCTCGCAAGATAAGTTTTTTGGCTGGCCTAACTTATATACCCCTTTTGGCGTTAACGAAACAGAAGATTTAGAAACCCGCCTTTGGATGCTTAATCACAAACAAAATTACGCTGAAAACAGCAATTTTGAAGTATCGGCATATTACCGTACCCATGACGATCACTATATTTATTCGCGCGAAAACCCAAGTGCATTTGAAGCTTTTCATAAAAGTGAAATTAAATCACTTGCTCTTTCGGGCCGCCATGCACAAAGCGATGCACTGGCAATCAATTACTCGGCACAATTTATTGATGACTCGATTGAATCAACCACACTTGAAAACAACTTTACCTCACGAAAGTATTACAAGCTGAGTATATTGCCTGAATACACAATAGCGCTAAAAAACGAACAACTTACCTTTCGCTTAGGGGCTGCGTATGATGATACCAATCGTGATGATGCTAAAGTTTCTGCCATTGGTGATATAACCTTAAATACGCAAAATAGTGACGGCACAGCACACACTCTTTATTTATCGTACGCGCAAGCGAGCCAAGTCGCAGGCTACACAGCCATTGGCGGCAGCGATTCTGGCGGGTTATTTAGAAGTAACTACAACCTTGAGCGCGAAACAACGTCAAACTTAGAGCTAGGCTTATTACTTGAAGAGCAAAGCTGGCAGTTAAACTCGGCTATTTTTTATCGAAAAGATAATAACTTAACCGACTGGACCTTTAATTTTGACTCCACCTCTGCGCGCTTTGCTAACCCAGTTGATATTGATACTGCAGGGGTTGAATTTTTAGCGACTAAACACTTTGATTCTGCAAAACTTATTGCTAGCTACACCTATTTGCATAAATCAGAAAACTACGGCGCAGCCGATATTGATGCTAGCTTTTACGCGTTAAACTTTCCTGATCACCGTTTAACACTCGGCGCTGTGTACAACCCAACAGATATTTTAGAATTTAGAATAGATAACGAATGGCGTACACAACACAAAAACGCGCTTAGAAACGGCCACGACAACGCGTTATTTACCCAGCTAACGCTTAAAATAACCCCGCCTCAGTTAAGCAATTTATTTATTACTTTAGCGGCTGATAACTTATGGGATGAGTCGTTTGAAGAAATACCAGGTACACCAGGACGCGGTGAGCAATATACGTTAAGCGCAACGTATAGTTGGTAAAAATTAAAGTGGCGTTTACAAACTCAATTTATACTTTGATTTGTAAACGCTGTGTTTTTTATAACAGCGCTATTTTAGACAAAAAATATTGCACAAAGAGAAGCTAATGAGAAGTAAATGAGAAAACACAAACCAACTATTACTTAAAGTTAATCTCTTCCTCTAAAAGCGCAGCGCCTCTTCCCCTCTTTGTGAATAAATCACTTTTACAGGCTTTGCCTGTCACCTAAGCAAGCTTTACGTCTACAAAGTAAGCGTATATCTACACATTTGCGGTAGACGCTGAGCTTGCTCGCGTTAAAAGCGCAGCTTTTAATTACTTAAAAAATTACTCGATAATAGATAAATGTAAATATATGTGTATTAGCATCGTGAGCTAGGTTAATTGCTCAAGCTCGGTTATAAGTGCTAGAGCCTCTGCATTAGTTGACCCACACACATCAAATGTGGCGCTAAAATCACTACATACTTTAGGACGGCTTTCATCGCCAAATAATTTACATAAATTACGTTCATCTAGCTGAATACAACGCTCTCCGGCTTTTTTACCGTTTGGCATTCCCGGGATTGGCGAGCTAATACTGGGGGCAATGCAGCAAGCACCGCAGCCTAAACGACATGCCATAGGCTCTGTTTTCATAAACACCTCTGTTAGTAAAAGCCAGGCCTTTGTATTTAAATTAACACCCTACCTAGCTCATTATTTATCTGTAATACACATATGTAATGCTTTGTTACATCTTCAAACGCCTTGTAAACACTTTATTGCGTATTATTGCCTTGTCACCAAATATATGAAGGAATGCCTTGTGGCTACTAAAAAACAAATTTTATTACCTGTCGCAGTTTTAGCTGCCGGAATTGCACTGGCAATTGGCCTTTCAGCAATGAAAGCGCCACCAGAAGAAAAACCAGAGCAAGACACTCGCCCACTTGTTGCTGCGCAAAACGTAAACATTGATGCGATAACGCTTGATGTTAAATCGTACGGCGTTGTAAAACCTAAAGACCGTACTGAACTTGTTGCGCAAGTAAGCGGGCAAGTTATTTCAGTAGCCGAACAATTTGTTGAAGGCGCGTTTGTTAAGCAAGGCGATATTTTAGCACGAATTGATCCAAATGATTACGAAGCCGACTTAATTGAAGCCCAAGCAGGCCTTGCACAAGCAAGTTCAGCACTTGAAATTGAACGCGCACAAGCCCATGTTGCTAAAGCCGAATGGGAACGTATTAAATCAGACTCAAGCGATGCAATTGCATCTGAACTTTATTTACGTAAACCACAACTTGCCGAAAAAATGGCAAATTTTAAATCTGCTCAAGCGCGTGTAAAACGCACTAAACGTAACTTAGAACGCACCTACATTAGAGCCCCCTATGATGCCATTATTAACGAGCGCACAATTAGCTTAGGCTCTGTAGTGAGTGCTGGCAGTAAATTTGGTGAGCTAAGCGCGACCTCGGTTGCAGAGGTACGTTTACCGGTTGCAGATAAAGAGCTGCAATACTTAAATAACGGCGGTATTGGCGCACAGGTTGCACTTAATGCCGAATTTGCCGGTAAGCAAACTACCTGGCAAGCCAAGGTTGTACGTAGCGAAGGTGTTGTTGATCAAACCAGCCGTATGAGCTACTTAGTTGCGCAGTTACCTACCCCGTACGCTGATAACACTAAGCCACTGCGTTTTGGCTCTTACATTAACGCTACTATTGAAGGGCGAGCGCTTGATAACGCCATTATAGTGCCGCACCATTTAGTTAAAAATAACAAAATTGCTATCTTAAACGACAATCACACCCTTAGCTTTAAAACGCTTAATATTGTACGTGAACAAAACGGCATGGTCATAGCCGACCAAGGGTTAAGCAGTGGCGAACAACTTATTACCTCTGCCCTGGAATACCCAACAGAAGGCATGGCGGTTAAGCTTGAGGGCATTGAACCTAAAAGCGATGTTACTCAATTAGCACTTAAAGAGGATACACCATGAGTACCTCAGAAAAAGGCTTAATTGCATGGTTTGCACGTAACCCAGTGGCGGCAAACCTCATCATGATTTTTATTCTCATTGGTGGGCTTTTAACAGCGCTGACCATTCGCAAACAGGCATTTCCGCAGTTTGAAAGTAACTGGGTGAGTATTCAAGCGATATACCCAGGCGCCGCCCCGCAAGAGGTTGAAGAAGGCATAACCATAAAAATTGAAGAAAACCTTGAAGGTACCGAGGGTATAAAACGTTTAATAACCTACTCTAACCGAGGTTATGCGCAAGCGTGGGTAGAAATAGAAGAAAAATACGACCTACAAGAAGCCCTAGACGAAATAAAAGCGCAAGTAGACTCTATTAATACCTTTCCTGCGGGGATGGAACGCCCCGTTATTCAACGTGAAAAATTTCAGCAAGAGGTCATGATCCTCGCGCTTTACGGCGACATGAGTTACTACCAGCTTAAAGAGTTAGGTAACGACATAAAAGATGAACTGCTTGCCCTGCCTGGCGTTAACTTAGTCGATTTTTACAGTGGCCTAGATTACGAAATAGGCATAGAAATAAGCCCCGATAAACTACGTGAATATGGCCTTACATTTAGAGATGTTTCAAGCGCGGTGCAAAGCTTTTCTACTAATATGTCGGCAGGACAAATTCGCTCCGACACAGGCTATATCTCTATGCGTGTTGAAAAGCAGGCCTACCGTGGCGGAGAATTTGCAAAGCTTCCGCTTATAACGCTTGCCGATGGTGCACAAATTAATTTAGGCGATGTAGCGACGATTAACGACGGCTTTGAAGAAGGCCTGCTTTACTCTAAATATAACGGTAAAAACTCACTTTCGTTTGAAGTAGATGCCTCAAAAGATCAAGACATAACCGATGTAGCTAAAGTTCTTAAAGGCTACATGGCAGAAAAACAGTCAAAACTTCCACAAGGTGTAAAGCTCTCACCTATTGTTGATTTAACCTACTACCTTGAAGGTCGACTCGATATGATGATCGACAACATGGTATGGGGCGGTATTTTAGTAATGATTGTATTGGCACTATTTTTACCGCTGCGTTTAGCGTTTTGGGTAATGATGGGCTTACCAGTGTCTTTTTTAGGTGCCTTTTTATTTATGCCTGTGGGCTTTTTAGACATCACCATAAACATGGTGTCGTTATTTGCCTTCATTATAGTACTCGGGATTGTGGTCGACGACGCCATAGTTGTGGGCGAATCTGCCAGTGCCGAAATAGAAAAACATGGTCATAGCCTTGATAATGTTATTCGCGGTGTTAAGCGCGTTGCTATGCCCGCTACATTTGGCGTGCTAACCACTATTGCAGCGTTTTTACCCCAAGCTATGGCATCAGGCCCAGGTGCTGCGTTTTCTAAGGCCATTGGTGTGGTTATTATACTGTGTTTGATTTTCTCGTTAATTGAATCAAAGCTAATATTACCTGCGCATATTGCAGCCATGAACCCACGTAAACCTAACCCTAAAAATCCATTACACAAACTGCGTAATGTAGTTGATAACGGTTTAAAACACTTTGTACAAAACTACTACACGCCTTTTATAGGCCATTGTATACATTATCGTTATACCGTAATTATTGGCTTTTTATGTATTTTAATAGTCAGTGCAGGTATGTTTGCAGGCGGGTTGGTTAAGTTTGTGCCTAATCCTAAAATACCGCATGACTTTCCGCGTATTACGTTAGAAATGAACCTAGCCTCTTCGGAGCAGGCAACCCTTGAAACTGCCCGTAAAATTGAAGATGTATTACTCAAAGTAGATAAAGAACTTGAAGAGCAATACGGACAAAGCATGATCCGCGATTTATCGGTAAGCCTACGCGGGCGTACAGAGGCAAACATTATGGCTATTTTAGTAGAGCCACACTTGCGCCCTATCGATACCTTTGAATTAAGCACCCTTTGGCGCGAACAAATGCCACCGCTACCAGGTGTTAAAACGCTTAATATTCAAGATAATATTTTTAGTGGCGGGCGTGATGACGGCGACGTAAGTTTTAGACTACAAGGCAAAAATGCCGATGAGTTAAAAGAAGTAGCCGGTAAATTAAAAGCTAAATTACAAAGCATGGAAGGTGTAGGCGATGTAAACGACTCATTGCAAAGTGCCACAGACGAAGTACAGCTTGATTTAAAACCACTGGCCTACAGCATGGGACTTACACTTGCCGATGTTGCATCGCAAGTAAGCTTTAGTTACTACGGATTAGAAGCACAGCGTATTTTACGCGAAGGCGAAGAAATTAAAGTAATGATCCGCTACCCAGAAAGCGAGCGTAACTCAATTAGCAACATTCAAAATGCGCGCATTATTACGCCAACTGGTGCAGAAGTGCCGTTAAGCGAAGTAGCCGAAGTTAAGCTTGTTGATGGCGTAAACCGTATTCGCCGTGAAAACTCAAACCGTACAGTTAATGTGTGGGCAGCGGTCAATACTGATCAAGTTGAGCCGTTTGCCATTGCACAAGAAATTCGCGATGCCTATTTACCTTCGCTGCTTAAAAGCTACCCAGGCGTTAAAAGTAATGTGGCTGGACGCGTACAAGAAGAGATGGACAGCGCCGATGAGCAGTTACGCGACTTTGCTATATCGCTGATGATTATATTTGCGTTATTAGCTATACCGCTTCGCTCTTACTCGCAGCCGCTTATTATCATGTCGGTTATTCCATTTGGTGTAGTAGGTGCAATGTTTGGTCACGTAATATTAGGTATGACCATGAGCGGACTGTCTATGTTTGGCATTATTGCGGTAGCGGGTATTGTAGTAAACGACTCCCTCGTTATGGTTGATTTTGTAAATAAAGCACGCGCGGAAGGTATGGCTATTAAA
Organism: Pseudoalteromonas sp. P1-25; assembly: GCF_001401805.1. Lineage (GTDB taxonomy): Bacteria > Pseudomonadota > Gammaproteobacteria > Enterobacterales > Alteromonadaceae > Pseudoalteromonas. Next base: position 820 of record NZ_LKDW01000031.1, on the reverse strand, counting down.
CAAGCTGTTATGCAAGCCGGTGCAAAGCGCTTTAGAGCTATATTGCTTACCTCAATCACTACATTTATTGGGGTAATGCCAATTATTATGGAAACAAGCTTACAAGCTAAAATAGTTATTCCTATGGCGGTATCGCTGGCCTTTGGTGTGCTTTTTGCCACGGTAATTACCTTGATACTTATACCTTGCCAGTACGTAGCACTAGAAGACGCCAAGCGCCTTACCCGTAAACTATTTGGTAAATCGCAACCTATAAGTATTCAACCAACACCCACTACCAAATAATTAAAGTTTCTCTCCCAACCATTAAAGCTCGGCCTAATACGCCGAGCTTTTTATTAGCCCTGCATTATTAATAGTTTTTATAAAGTGTTTCAAATAAATTATAGGTAATTATTTTAATAATATCAGCGTATTATGCGCCCTCATTTAAAGCACAGCTAACGCATTAAAATGTTATTGCTTAGCATTACGCTCACACCGCAATGGCTTTGAGCAGCTTGTCAGTTAAGTGCCCTCCACTTAGCTCTAATAACGAGGGCGTGTTGACCTTTGGCGTTTGAATTTACAGCAGTATGTTTGGTTTTTAGGCAAGGCAGAGCCTATGAAGTGCGGTTACTCCCCATAAATAGGCGATAACGTAGCATAAATGCCAAACATACGCTGCCCTTTGGGTTCTGCCTAGGGGCGATAAACTCTTTGTTGCCTACATGGATGTTGGTAAGGGCCGGGAGCAGGACGCGGAAGCTTTGCTCGGTTTTTACTTATTCTTACATGGATGTAAGTCATTAGAATAACGCAGGAGCAGTTATCGAGCCCA
>NZ_LKDW01000030.1 GCF_001401805.1 Pseudoalteromonas sp. P1-25 | reverse complement strand
GACTTACATCCATGTAAGAATAAGTAAAAACCGAGTAAAGCTTCCGCGTCCTGCTCACGCCCCTTACCTACATCCATGTAGGCAACAAAGAGTTTATCGACCCTAGGCAGAACCCGAAGGGCAGCGCATGTTTGGCATTTATGCTGCGTTATCGCCTATTTATGGGGAGTAACCACACTTCATAGGCTCTGGCTTGCCTAAAAACCAAACAACTGCTGAAAATTCAACCACCAAAGTTCAACACGCCCTAATTAAATATGTTACTCCAATCTTGTTTGATCAGTGCGGGAACAGCTTCTTTTGGTACTGGCTTACTAAATAAATAGCCCTGAAAATGCCTACAGCCTAACTGATTTAAAAACTGTAGTTGTTGTGTGTTTTCAATGCCTTCAGCCACACACTCTTTACCTAGGCTATGCGCTAAGGTGAGCGTTGATTGAATAATCGCTTCATCATCAGAGTCCACACCAATATCTTGCACAAAGCTTCTATCTATTTTCAATACATCAATAGGAAAACGTTTTAAATACGTGAGTGAGGCATAGCCTGTACCAAAGTCATCCATGTAGAGTTTACAGCCAAGTTTTTTCAGCATTTCCATGCTATGTAGTGCTCGTTTTGAGTCGCGCATTAAAATAGACTCAGTGATTTCAAACACTATCGCGTCTGAAGGTACATCAGCCTTTGTAAGTGCCTTATGGATTTCAGTTACCAGCTCTTCGTATTCAAAATCAAGCGCAGAGAGGTTAATCGACAAGTACAATTGTGGCGATATTTCTCGCCATTGTTTAAGCGCTTGTAACGCACGGGTAAAGGTCTGCAGCATTATTTTTGTTATTAAGCCAATGCTCTCAGCCGCTAAAGAAAATTCTTGCGTTGGCACTAGCGTGTTTTCAGGCCAGCGTAATAACACTTCAAAGCCTTCGGTTTGCTGAGTGCGCGAATTCACTATGGGCTGATAATAATTACAAAACTGTTCTTCTTGGTATGCTTTAGTGAGCAACGACTCTAAATGCAGTGCTTTTTGTACATGTTGGTTCATCTCCTGCTTGTAAAACTTATAACTACTTTCGAGGGACTCTTTTGCATGATACAGCGCGATACTCGCAGCTTTTAAAAGCGCTGCGTGATCGAGAGCGTCATCAGGTGCTATTGCAACACCTATGCTTAAATTAACGTTTACCACCTGGCCATTAAATTCCATATTTTGGCTGACAGAGTCTATCAATTTAGAGCAAATAAGTAGCACTTCTTCAATTTGTTGCACATCTTCCACCAGCACAACAAATTCATCGCCGCCAAAGCGGGCCACACTGGCTGATGGGCGTAATGCGCGTTTAATGCGCTTAGCCACTTGCTTTATTAGCTCATCCGCCGCTTCACGTCCAAATGAATCATTAAAGTATTTAAACCGCTTAATATTTACATGCAGCATAGCGACTTTGCATTGATGATTTTGTGCTTGCTCAATAGCATGCTCAACCCTGTCGTTAAACAGCATGCGATTAGGTAAACCGGTTAAGGAATCGTAATTAGCTAAAATATGTAGCTCATTTTCGGCCAATTTTTGTGCATGAATATCGGTTAAAATAATAACGTAACTGCTTAAGCGATGTTCTGTGTCGGCCACTGCACTGATTTTTACTAATACATGGCGCTGCTCGCCACTGGCGAGGGTAACTAAGTCTTCACACGAAAAGTGCTCACCTACATTAAGTTTTTGCATTATCCGCAGGTAGTCAAAGCGGTTGCTTCGCGATATACCTAAATTAAGGGCACGGCTAGAGCGTGGCTCACTCGGAAAGTTAAAGGCCGTTTGCAATGATTTGTTTGAGGCGCGAACCGTAAAGTTTTTATCAAGAATAAACACCCAATCACGTGTTTGCTCAAATGCTGCGGTAAACAAACGCGCATGCTCTTCAAACACCATCTCGCGGGTCATATTGGTGTAAGTACCCGCTACTTTTTTAGGAGCCTGACCGCTCCACTCCACCACTTTGCCAAAATCTTTATACCAACGCCAATAGCCTTTAGCGTGGCGTAAGCGATAGGTGCAATTAAAGTAGCCTTTGTCGGTTGATAGAAACTCTAACCATTCTAATCTAAAAAGCGCTTTATCTTGCGGGTGAATTTTAGCGAGGTAATCATCTAGGCTTACACTTTCTTGATCATACCCAAGTTCATTACATAAGCGAGGTTGGTAAATACTACTGGATGTTGACTGCCAATCCCACATACCTGATTCACTTCCCTCTAAGGCTAATTTTAAGCGCGCTTCACTTTCTTTACTTTCTTTATTTGCCGCTAATAAGATGCGCTGAACTTTGTTGCGGCGCATTACCCAAAAAGCAATAAATGCTATAAACAAAATAGCATAAAGCACTATAAAATACGGTGCTCGCCACAGTGGATACTTAACACGAATTTTTAATACTGCAGGCGGAGTATACTCGCCTGTAAGCGGGTCTTTAGCCCATACCTTTAATTGGTAATTACCTGGGTTTAATTTTGGAAATAACACCCGATTATTATTACGCGTGTACGTTTTTTGCCCATCATCAAGCTGATACTCATAAATTATGCGCTCTTGATAGCTAAACGCCATTGCTGAAAACGCCACTTCTAAACCGATATCATCATGATTGAGTACTATTTCATTGAGTGGCTGTTTTAAATCGATAGATAAATCACGCGACATTAAATCAACCCGAGTGATATTTACGTGGTCAATTAATGAATGGTAATTTTGATTTTCCATTGGATGAAAATACGTAATGCCCTTTAAGCTACCATAGGCAATTCGGCCATCTTTTAGGTGCGCCATAGCACTGCTGTTAAACTCAGCTGAAAGCAGTCCTTCTGATGTAGAAAACTGCTGAAAATGAAGTGTTTCTGGGTTTAGTCGCCATATACCTTTATGACTACTCATCCAAATCATACCATCATCATCCAGTACCATGTCGTAAAGTAAGGTACCTAGCTTGTTTTTTTCTAAATCAACGGTGTGCACTAACTCATAGCTTTTAGCATCAAGTCCTATCAAGCCAAAGTTAGAAAGCGAAATCCATAAAATACCATTGTTATCTACCACGTAAGAAAGCACATTAATAGCCACATTGTCGTGTTGTTTTGGCACTTTATAAATGGTGTTTAACGTTAATGTGGTTGGATTTACTTGGTACAAAATACCCGCATTAAAAAACAGTGGCATATCGGGCTTGGTTGCCAGCGCTGGCGAAAAACCATGCGCCAAAAACGGTTCTATTTTGCTAAAAGCCCCTTCTAATCGGGTGACTTTCTGGGTGTCGATATTGTATCTAAACATGCCATGATCTGAGTGCACATAGTATAAATCACCGTTTGGCATTAAAGTAACACCATGCACCCAACCCTGTATAAAGTCTCTATTGCTAGGATTACTTAAGGTTGGCTCGTTAATTTGATGGGTTACAGGGTCAAATTCAAATAACCCTCTGTTTGTATGTAACCATAACTTATCTTTGTAGGGAATAGCTTCATAAATGCTAAATTCAGTAGTCAATAAGTCGACTTTATAGTCTTTTAAGTAAACCTTGCTGGTGTGAGTACTCAAGTCAATTTCAGTTAAGCCATTGTGTGTTGCAAGCCACAGACTGTTATCGTACTCCGTAATGCCCCAAACCGAAGGATGAGAAAGGCCATCCCCCCCCAGTTGGCTACCATCTATATTGCTAAAGTGGTAGGTATTATTAGACAGATAAAATGCACCATCGGTTTTTGTAGCTAGCCAATAGCCACCCGATTTATCTTTAACCATGTCTATCATACTGGTATCAGATAGGCTGTATTTACTTTGCGTTATACGGGTGTTTTTTACTAACTCTTTCGTATTTAAATTAAATCTAAAAAGCCCTTTATTGGTCGCTAGATCTAGCTCTTCGCCTTCGTTAATAATGCGCCATACATTTAAATCGGCAATAATGGCTTTGTTTTTAAATGCTAAGTCGGGGCGTTCAAACATGCCCGGCAAATCGCTAATATCAACTTGATATAACCCCTTGACGGTACCAACTAGCAACTGGTTGTTTTCTATTACAGAAAACGACTTTACGTTGTTTTGGTAAATATGTTCAGCTTTGCTTTTTAAATGCTGCAACGCTCTAATTTGCTCAGAAGCAATATCAAATACAAACGCGCCATGGCTAGTACCTATAAAAATATACCCATTATGATGAAAAAGCTCTCTTACTAAGGTGTTTTCGTATTCTTTAGGCAACTCAAATAAGCTCGTTATTTTACCTGTTTCGATATCTAATTTAGCAAAATCGCGTCCACGCCCAATCCACAAAGTCTTGTCATCAACAGCGACCATACTAAATACCGATTGGCTTAAAATTTGTTTTTCGCTGGTAGGCTGGGAAATAAACTGCTGGTAGGTATCAGTAGTGGGGTCATATTTGAATAAACCAGCGAGTAAAGAAGCTATCCAAATATTGCCCGCGGGGTCTTGATAAACACAATCAATAATAGCTTCTTCAAGCTCGCCATTAGGGCCGTTAATTGAAACAACTTGGTAGCCATCGTAACGATTTAACCCCCCTTCCGTAGAGAGCCATAAATAACCGTTATTATCAAGCAGCATAGTATTCACATAGCTTTGCGAAAGGCCCTCGCTGGGAGATAAACGCTTTACTTGTGCGCCCACTTGGCAACTAAATATAGCAATTAAAGCTATAAAGCAACTAATGATCCCGTTAACGCCTTTACTCATGGCTTGGTCCGTTGTTTTTGTTATAGGTATTCGAGAGCAACTATATTTCGATGAGCATAAATATCAAAAAGTGCTTTTAAACCAGGAGTATATGTTAATACCTGGTTAAAACCAAGGCCCATATATAAAGCTGTAATACTTTTATAAGCAAAGGTGTAAAGTGGTAGGGGCTGGTGTTTTACTGCAGCACTTACAAGTTGTGTTGCCAGCCCTTTACTACGATGCTGAGGGGCAACAAATACGGTCGATAAAAATAAGAAGTCGTGTTTATTTTGAATCCGACACGCCGCAACTATGTGCATTCCTTTGTAAACAACCCAAACCTGATCTTGCTTATTGGCACGCCCTCTTACGCTATACTGTGCATAAAACTTATTAACTAATGGAGTTTTAAGTGCGTCTAATATTTGTACTGTGTACATACTAGCTTAGCATTAACGCCAAATACTGCTCAAACTGTTGCTTTAAAAATGCTTGCTCAGCCACCGGGCGGCTATGAATGGTGTTGTAAACTTGTTCACGTGTTTTTTTATTACGTTTAATTTGATAAGCCCAAAATGATGCCTCGTAATCTAATTGAATCTGGTATTTTTGCTCTCGAGGTAAAGCACATAAGTTAAAACTCACAACCACTCCTAAGTACGGTTAATTATCCGCATTTATTATACGTATATTTGATACTATTTACTGTTTAAAAAGCAACAAACATGGGCAAAAAGCAGACTATTTTGTTATTATTTGCGACGATCATTTGTCCCTATCCCCATTTTAAACGGAAGTAATCTTGCAGATACAACCCAATGCTTTGTTTTTATTAGTCGTTTTATTTTTTAGTAAAATCACACTCGCCAATCACAATAGCGTTATATTTAACCGCCCCGCCGACTCAGCTCAAGCAAGCTATGCGCTCGCTTTACTCACATTAGCCTATAAAGAACTTAACTACGAAGTACACATAATTGATTTTAATCGCCAAAATGCATTATTAGCAGCCAATAATGGGGTGTTAGACGGCCAACTTGGGCGTGACATAAGCATAGAAGCAGATAATCAAAACCTAATTAGAATTAACTATCCGCTGTTTGACTATAAGCTTTTGCTATTTAAAAACTGCCAACCCAATACTCTCGATAAGCTCGATAGTATTGCGGTTTTGTCGGGTTATCCGGTTCAACACCATTATTTGAAAGAGCAAAAATTTAACGGCAATATTATTGAAGTAAAAAATATTACAACCCAACTTAACCTACTAGCCCAACATAAAGTTGAGGGGGTAATTATGCTCGATTTTGTACTTAAAGCCGATAACTTTGCCCTGCCTGAGACGTGCATGCAAACCCAGCTGCTAAGTACGTTTTCGCTCTATCATTATGTACATAAAAAGCACGCGGCTTTGGTAAGTAAATTATTGAATGCTTTAAATAAATTGCACAATAACGGTACTGCTCGCGCGTTGCGTGCAAAGTATAATTTAAAATATTAATAAGTCACACTAGGTTTAAAATTCAAAGCCTTGTTGTTTGTCCAAAGTAGTTTGAGATTGGGCTGCTTGGCGCTTTTGCAAATACCGTTTGTAGCGCTGCTGGCATAAGCTAAGTACTTTCTTTTTTTGCGCGTTGGTTAATGTGTTCCAATTAAAGCGCTCATCCCGGCTTCGGTAGCAACCTTTACAATAGCCTCGGTTATTTACTTGGCAAATACTTTTACAGGGGCTTGGAATATCAAATATTTCAATTTGTTGCATTGTGCCCCCTAAGTAGATTAATTACTTTGTACGAGTATAGCGTTATTTATGTACAAAAAAAAAGCAGCGTTTACGCTGCTTTTTTTACGCCAACAAAGCTGCCTAATGGCTTTCCTCACATGCTTTGTTTGTGATTTCAGCTTTACGTTGAAATGGCTTTGCATACATGGCTAAAACAAGTGGCTTTAGCTCTTCAGGCACCAAGGCTAAACGCTGCTCAAAGGTGGCGGTATCCGGCTCATTAATTACTGCTTGCTTGCAACCACCGGCAATGTAATTACCTGGGTGTAAGTAAAAAGACTCAACAATGTGCTTATCAATTGTTTGCGCTAGCTCATCGGCATCATCGCAGCCGCTTTGCACTGGCTCTCCAAAAGCTAAGTGTACATGCCCTTTGGCAGAGCTAAACCCTTCAACAATACTTGCAATGTCTTCGCCAGCTGATTTTACGTATTCACCATGTTGCTGTTTATGGTAAAGCTCTTTTGCTTTAGAAATTGCACAAGGCTCATACTGGTAAGAAATAGACACCGGAACAATTTTTAACTCTTTAATGTACTCACCAAACTCTTTCTTTTGTTTACGGCCATTCAGTTGCAGCATTTTTAGAAGCGCAGGATCTGTTTGATCAAATCCATCTTTTGCACGGCCTTCTTTTTGGGCAATCCAAATAGAGTTTCCTGCCGCTAACGAGTCATAAATATATGATGATAACTGCGTAAGCGCCTTAAGCATCTCTTTAGGTGCTTTGGCTGAGCGCTTAACGATAAAGCTTTTATTTAAACGCATCAGCTCGGTGATATAGGGTATTTGCAATAAATTATCGCCAATTGCTATGCGCACCGTCTTCATATTGTGCTGATACAACCCCCAGTTCACTAGTGCAGGGTCCAGCACTATGTCGCGATGGTTTGATATAAATAAATACGCCTGCTGTGGGTCTAATTTATCTAAACCCGAAAAGGTGACTTTTGAGGTAGTGCGTTTTATAAGTTTATCTAAATACTCTGCAACTTCGTTTTGCACATCTTCAACGCTCGTAAATTTACCCCATTTTTTTCGTAACTGGCTTCTCACCAGTGCGCGAGCAATAAAAGGTATAGCCGATATAAAGCGCGGCAAGTTGTACTTTGCTATTACATCAATAAACGCATTATCGTTAATTAAACGCGCTAGCGAGGCCGCAACTTCGTCGTCGTTGTAAGGTCTTATGTCTGCGTACTTATCTTCTAATTCACTCATTACTGCATCTACAATGTTAAAAAACGGCACGCAAAACGTACCGTTTATATATAATTTTGATTATAACTCAGCCACTCTTAAATAAGAAATAGCCAATTGGTTATGCTTATTTGCGAGCCATTTCAGTTTATGACCACGCAAAAAGAAGTTGGTGCATTGTTTTTTAGTCTTATCAACTTTAATAAGGCTTGCTGACCTTTCATGGGTAAGTAAGTTCAACCTCAAAAGAAAAACAGGCCCCAGCGATATAGCCCGCTAAAATATCATGTTATTTATATTTGAGTGGGCAGACCAGCCAATTTAGACTTTTATCAATAGCCTGACTTTTTGTACTAAGCATTTGGTAGTAATAGCATTAACATAAGTGTGTATTCGTAGTACCTTAAACACTCTTGTCATTTTACGGTACGCATTTAGATAGGACACACAATGAAAATCACCATTCTCGATAACGCTACTTTAGCTAAAACCTCGTTAACTTGCATTGAAGAACTAGGTGAGCTAACGACTTACGAACTTACCTCACCTGAGCAAGTTGTTGCTCACAGCCAAGGCGCGGACGTCCTTATTACCAACAAGGTTGTGCTAAATCGCGATACGATAAGCCAACTTAAAACACTTAAGCTTATATGCGTAAGTGCAACAGGCACTAATAATGTTGATTTAAACGCCGCTGAAGAATTTGGTATTGCCGTTACCAACGTAGCAGGCTACTCAACCCCTTCGGTTGTACAGCACACGTTTTCGTTGGTAACTAATTTATTAGGTAATACGCATCGCTATCAACGCGATTGTCAGCAAGGTGCATGGCAAAAAAGCGAGATGTTTTGCAGATTAGACTACAGCTTTAATGATTTACAAGGTAAAACATTTGCCATTATAGGTGGCGGCACGCTGGGTAAAGGTGTAGCCACAGTAGCACAAGCATTTGGCGCAAATGTAGTGGTGGCAGAGCGTAATGGTGCGCCTTGTAGGAAAGACCGCACACCTTTCGAAGAAGTATTAAAAACCGCTGATATAATTAGCGTGCACTGCCCGCTAACTGATGAGACACGCGATTTAATTTCGTTAGATGAGCTAAAAATGATGAAACCCAGCAGTATTATTATTAATACCGCCCGCGGTGGCATTATAAACGAAGCCGACCTAGTAACAGCGCTTGAGCAAAATTTAATTGCTGGAGCAGGCGTTGATGTACTAACAAAAGAGCCAGCAGAGCTCACCAACCCACTAGCAAATTACACCGGCGAAAACTTGCTGCTTACCCCTCACATAGCCTGGGCAAGCACAGAGTCAATCGTACGCTTAATTAATGAGGTGAGCTTAAACATAGCAGCCTTTACTAACGGTGAATCTCGTAATCGTTTAGTGTAACGTATTTTGGCTATACTATATTTAATTGACCTAAATTAGCCTAATCGTTAAAAAAACTAAAAAGTGGCTGTTTTTACTAATGATTTTTATAATTCATCATTTAAAAATAGTCACAAAATCATAAGCTATTGAATTTTAACTCTTTGTTATATTGGCCTATTACTTGCCTTGAATGAGTAAATAATTAAATTAAAACTCATCAAGGACTATAACAATGAAAAAATCACTTTTAGCTGCAGCACTTATTGCCCCGTTTCTAACCGGTTGTGTTATTGCCGTATCAGATGGCGAAGCAGAAACGCACTGGGCAGGGAATGACTCATCAAGTTGGCAACAGCATCATAAAAAAAACCGCGAAGCAATTGCCGATCTAAAAATGGATAGCAGCTACCAATCTGTTTTAGCACAATTAAAAACGCCAAGCTTTACCGAACTGTTAAAAAAAGACGGTGATGTGTATCAGGTACTTTATTACATGACGCATAGTATTCACTCTGATGGAAAAACAACAAAAGATGAGTGCACACCGTTGGTGTTTAAAAATGATAAATTGGTGGGTATTGGTGAAAGCGCGCTGGGTATGATCACCAAATAACAACGTGCTAGTAAAATATAGTTGCCCCGCTCGGTAATAACATAATGTGTGGGGCCGATTTAAACAAGGCTTTGTGAAAACACAGCCATATTACAAGTTAAGCGCAACCACCTGATCACGACCTGCATCTTTTGCGGCATATAGCCCTAGGTCAGCTTGTTCAAGTAAAGCCTGCTCGGCACTGGCGTTGCCGTTTTCCATACTCGCAATACCAATACTAATTGTAATATGATCTGCATTTAAAGATGCTTTGTGCTCTATATTTAAATTGTTTACCGCTTTTCTTAGCTTTTGTGCAAAGGCTAATGCCTGTTGTTTATTAACATCGGGTAAGACCGCTGCAAACTCTTCCCCCCCGTAACGCGCTATAAAGTCAGTACTACGCTCACATTGCGCTGCTAAGGCTTGCGCAACCTGCTTTAAACACTCATCACCAGCACGATGTCCATAGCAGTCGTTATAGCGTTTAAAGTGATCGATATCCATTAATAAAACAGATAAGCATGAGCCATTACGTTTGCTTCTGCGCCATTCGCGAGAGAGGTTTTCGTCTAAATAACGCCTGTTGGGTATTTCTGTTAAGCCATCAATGGAGGCAAGCATCTCAAGCAAATCATTTTTTTGCTTAATAAGTAATTGATTACGAACTCTCACTTTTACTATAGATGCATTAAAGGGCTTAGTGATGTAATCCATTGCACCTAACTCAAGCCCTTTGGCTTCATCGGTGTGGCTATTATTAGCCGATATAAACACGATAGGGATAGATTGCGTAATAGGGTTTTCTTTAAGCTGCACAAGCACTTCGTAACCATCAATGCCTGGCATTACCACATCTAAAATAATTAAATCGACCTGATTTAATTTAATAAAGGTGAGCGCTTTTTCGCCGCTTTCGACTAAAAATACGTCATGCTCCGTGCCCAGTGTTTTTTCAAGCACAAGCCGATTAAGAGGATCATCATCCACAATCAGTATTTTAGCTTTTTTCGGCATCCCGTCCCCCTAAGGTTTCAATAAATATAATCACTTGTTTTAGCTGTGTGATCAGCTCTTTTAAACTTTGCTGAACAGGCTCGTTAGTTGTTTTAAGATGCGCTTCACATTGTTTTGCACACAGTGAAAGCCTAATAAACCCTAAGTTACCCGCAACCCCTTTTATGCTATGCACTAAGCGTACCACTTCATCCCGCTGGGTATTTTCCTCAATTTGCTGTAATTGGGTGTCACATAACTTTGCAAACTTCCCGACCATAGTTGCCAGTAAAGTTTCATCAAAATTAAACTGGGTAAGCGCAAAGTTTTGGTCGTAAAACTTAGGTTTTGTAAAGTCTACGTCCCTAATTGCATCTATCAAAACCTTAGCTACCACAGGTTTTGTTAAATGCTTATTCATACCACTATTAAGAGAACGCTCAACATCTGCAGGCTCACAATGTGCTGTTAAAGCAAAAATAGGCAGTTGGCGTGCGTCAAACTGTTGGCGAATTAATTGTGTTGCTTGGCAACCGTCAATATGCGGCATTTGCACATCCATCAAAATTAAATCCGGCTTTAATATTTGTAGCAGCTCTATTGCCTCGGGGGCATTGGTGACTGTAACTACATTAACTTGGGCTTGCTTTAATACACTGCTAATAATGTCTAAGTTAAGTGGGTTATCATCAACCGCCATGATAAGTAAACCCGATATATCTTTTTTTAGCGCTTCATGATTGCTGGCTGATGCAACGTGTTCATCCCCCGCATTCGCGTTTAAGCTCATTAATCGTTGTGCTAACGCTGAGGCTTTAACATGCTGTGCGTTGATTTGGGTAGTACAAGGCAATGCTAATGTGTGCTCATGATTAACGACAACCACAGGGTATGCGTTGGCGCTGAGCGTTTCGTTTATAGATTCAACATTTAATAAATCGTTCAACGTACTTTCATCAATAATCAGTTGCTGGGCGTCAGCAAGCTTTATTGGGTAGCGTATTGCCTCTTCTAAGTGAATAGCAGCCACTTGCGAATAAGCATTAACAACCTCGTTTAGTTGTGCTGTCTCATCGCTCACAACAGCTAATGTATCAGGCATAAATACACTATTTTTAGCCGTATCTACTGCAAGCGATAAAGTAAAGTAAAACTCACAGCCATGGCCTTTATCACTATTAATAGCAATTTCGCCGCCCATCAATGCAACGCCATGCTTTACTATGGCCAAACCAAGCCCTACTCCTTGGTGGATACGTGTAGATGATTCATCCCCTTGAGTAAACGCATCAAACAGTCGCAGTTGGTCTGCTTTGGCAATCCCCACCCCACTGTCTATGACATGAAAAGATATACGCTGCCTATCTAAAGCATCATCTTCTTCAAGTACCAATTTTAAGGTAATACTGCCTTTATTAGTAAACTTAACGGCATTAGTGAGTAAGTTACCTAATATTTGCTGTAAACGGATCGAGTCACCAACGAGCGCGGGAGTTATGAGTGGGTCTACTTCAATATTAAAGCTTAACCCTTTATTTTCACACAGGGGCGCTGTTAAGCTCTCACAAATATCAATCAGTTCAACTAAACAAAAAGGCACCGGTTTAATTTGTGCTTGCGAACTCTCAACACGGGCAAAATCAAGCATCCGGTTTAGCATTAACAATAAGCTTTGCGCCGCGTTTTTAGCTTGCTTAGTTTGTTGCAATTGCTTATTTGTTAATCCCTGTTCCACTATCATATCTAATAGCCCTAACACAGCGTTTAGAGGCGTGCGTATCTCATGGCTTAAGTTAGCGATAAAGCGGCTTTTGGCTATTGTTGCACGCTCTGCATCATGCTTTGCTTTAGTCAGCGCACTGACATCTTGAATATGAATAACGTAATAAGAAGGGTCCCGATTTTCATCCCACACCAACGACACACTTAGCTGCAGCCAATTTGTTAGTTTTCCTTGCGAGAGCGTTAAATGGTAGACCCGCTTTTTATCATCTAATAAATGGCAAAGCGCATTTTTTATTTCTTGCCACTGCGCTTCATCAAATAACATTTTTAGTGGCTCACCAGTTAAAATATCTTGCTGTGAAAACAACTTACGAGCCGCTTTATTAACCTGCAATATGGTGTGTTCAAGCGAGAGCAGCACCACGCTGTTTGCTGCAAATTCTATCGCGCTTCTAAACTTAGATTCTGAGGCTTTTAAAGCCGATAAAGTTTGTTGCTGTTCAGTAATGTCTCGCCCAATCCCCATAGTGCCCAATAAATGTTGGTGCTCATTATAAAATGGCGCAATCGTTAATTGATAAGATTTGTCGGTGCTATCTATGCGTTGTTCAATGCTACTTTTTGTTTGCAAAACTTGCTTTTCAAGTAGGCTTAACTGTAAATCGTCGCTGTCTAAATCTTCAATACGTTTACCGACTAAAATTGCTTGCTCTTTTCCTACATAAGCTTCAAAAGCTTTATTACAGCCTAAAAAAGAACCATCAATATTTTTAAAGTAAATAAGATCAGGCACACTATTTAGCATGGTATTTAATAATGCCAAATGCCGCTCTTTTGCTTCATAACTGCGTTTTAGCTTTTGTGATTGCAGCTGTAATTGCTCATCGAGCTCTTTATTAGCCTCTTGTAACGACTCGACTAACTGTGCATTTTTATCAAATACATATTTAACCCGAGAAAACCAAGGCTGCCAATTTAAAGGAATGGGATAATTAGAAAGGGCGGCTTTGGGGGCATCATTTTGCTCAAAATATTGCATTAAATGCGTCATTGGCCTTACAAAAATACGCTGGCTTAGCCAAAAAAACACAGCAAACATTAAGCTTAAAAATAACGTTAAAAATACAAACTCCAAAAGTACCTCATACTTAATTGGCGTGATGACGTTTATTTGCGGCTCATAAAAGGCGGCATGAATGGGCAAATTCCCCATTGCTTGCATAAAAAACTGTGCGTGTGTGTTATTGGCTAGGTTTATTTTTTCATTATCATGAGCAAGCTCAGGCCAATAGTCTTTTAATGCTGCGGCTTCGTTTAATTGTTTTACTGAGCTGGCTATAACTTGATGCGACTGGTTCATAAATACATATTCGCCTTCGCTTGGTGCTACTTTTTTAAGCCAGTCAGACATAGCTTCTAAATCATAAATTAAAATGATGTAGCTGGACGAGTTAGGCTGCTTTTTACGGCCAATAGCAAAGTAGGCGCTATCGCGTATTTTTACTATGGGGCTGGAGGTAAGCTGATCAGGTGAAAATGCGGGCTTAAAACTCCCATTTAAAATTTTATTAAGCATGGTGCTTTGGCTTTTGTTACGCCTCACAACATACGCAAACCCCGCTTCATCGACATAGGCAACGGCTGATAAGGATTGCATAAGCGATAAGGCAGTATTAAAAGTCGGACTAAGGGTTGTAGCTTGCTGCCACTGAATCAACGCACGGTTAGAAAAAGCAAACTGCCCTTTACCCACTATTTCACCTCGGCGTTCGCTAAAATGGCGGTAGTAGTAATTGTCGTATTGATTTATACCTTCAAGTAAGTTTCGATTAAATTGCTCAACACCCAGTTGTTGATACGATATAAAGGCATTGTCGAAAAAGTCATTTACCGAGCTCATGATATGACTAACTTGAGCTGACACTTGCTCAAAATCGGCTTGACGTTTTTCTATGGCGCGATCAACTTTTATATTATACAAATGCAAGCACAATAAAAATGCCACAAATAAGGGAACAAACAACGCTACAGATAAAGAGCGGTAATAGTCTTTTAGAGGTAAAAATTTCAACGTTTTGCCTAAGTTTTGGCCCGATAGTCAGCCACTAGACTATCGGGCCAAATTGTTCTGCGCAAGTTATAAATTTTCTTCTGCAAAGGAGGCCAAACGGCTGCGCACTACGCCATTTAAATTCACCGTCGCACTGCCTTCAAAGTCTTTAAAGCGTTCCACAATATAAGTAAGACCGGAGGTCACAGGGGTTAAATAATTGCTGTCTATTTGTGCTAAATTACCGCTACAGATTAGTTTTGTTCCTTCACCACAACGGGTAATAATGGTTTTAAGCTGAGATGCAGTTAAATTTTGGCTTTCATCCAAAATTACCACCGCGTTTTGAATACTACGGCCACGCATAAAGTTAACCGACTTAAACTGCACATTAGCTTTTTCCATTATGTAGTTACGGCTAGAAATTGGGTTTTCATCGCCTTTGTGTAACACCTCAAGCGTATCGGTAATTGCCGCTAACCATGGCGCCATTTTCTCTTCTTCGGTTCCTGGTAAAAAACCGATAGACTCCGCTATTTCTGGGGTATTTCGCGTAACGATAACCTTGTCATAAATCCCACGTTCAATCACCATTTCAAGCGCACTGGCCAGTGCCAGTAATGTTTTACCGCACCCTGCTGGGCCGGTTAAAATAACCAGCTCAATGCTGGGGTCTAATAAGGCGTCGAGTGCCATACCTTGGTAAATATTTTTAGGTTTAACTCCCCACGCTTGCTGGTGCATTAAACGCTCAACACTAATATCTTTTAATTTAATACGTTCGTTATCGTACGATTTGACCCGCGCAGCAAAGTGCTCACTGCCATCAAGTATATACTCATTGCAAAACACATCTGGGATTAAGTTTTTAGCCACATAATGAAAAGTATCACGGCCATGCTGCAGAGTTTCGCATTGCCCTACATGCTGCCAAAAGTCTCCTTCTATTTTTTTATAGCCACTGGTTAATAAAGCAATATCATCAATGAGCTGGTCGGTACGGTAATCTTCAACATATTTAAGGCCTGCCCCCTTGGCTTTAAGGCGCATATTTATATCTTTTGTCACCAATACAATTTTTGAATCGCTGTGCTGCTTTTGTAAATACACGGCACAGTTAATAATGCGGTGGTCGTTTTCATCCCCCGGTAAACCAGAAATAGAATCTGCAAAAAGGTGGTCATTTACAATAATGAGCGTGCCGGTTGAATCAGCCTTTGCCTTTTTATTACTAGGCAACGCAACACCCTGCAACATTTGCTCTGGTGTGGCATTTTTTAATACCTCATCTAAACCACGAATAGCCACTCGTGCATCGCGGCTTACGTCGTGTTTTCTGTCTTTAATGTGATCAAGCTCTTCTAAGACAGTCATGGGAATAACAACGTTATGTTCTTGGAAAGACAAATAAGCGAGGGGTTCGTGGAGTAATACATTGGTGTCTAGCACATACATTTTACTTTCAAGGTTCGAAGCTTTTTCCATAGCACTTTCCTTACGTTTTATGATTTTTATGCTATACCAAAATAACTAAGTAAAACGGGCCTTAATTCAAACCTGCAATACTTAATTGCTAAGGCATAATCTAAGTTTAGTCTATTTGTCATAAAAGTCCGTTTTATTACAAACACAATATAGTTTTTATTTACCTAAAAAAGAGCCATTTGTTAGCACTGTTAATGGGATTAATTCGCACTTATAAAATTAATTAAAAGTGAGCCAAATAGCGCCTTGCAGTGGTGTTATGTAACAGGTAACATAGCCGCCTTTTTCTTCATAGACGAGACATACATGAATTTTTCCTTAGGTCAGCGTTGGATCAGTGATACAGAGTCAGATTTAGGATTAGGCACAGTAGTTGCCATTGAAGGCCGCCAGGTCAGCATTTTATTTCCTGCCAGTGGTGAAAACCGTGTTTATTCTACAGCAGAAGCACCGGTTACCCGTGTGGCATTTAATCCAGGTGATGTGATCAAAAGCGTTGAAGAATGGGAATTAGAAGTAGAGTCTATTGAAGTGCAAGGTGAACTACTTTGTTACGTGGGTACGCGCGTTGATACCGGCGAAGAAGCAAAGCTAAAAGAGACCTTTTTAGATCATTTTATTAAGTTTAATAAGCCACAAGATCGTTTATTCGCAGGCCAAGTAGATCGTTTTGATCGCTACACCTTACGTTACCAAACTTGGCAACACCAATTTGAACGCCAGCAATCGCCTATAAAGGGCTTAATTGGCCAGCGTGCTAACCTTATTCCGCATCAGCTTTATATTGCACAAGAAGTAGGTAAACGTTTTGCCCCACGTGTACTTCTCTCAGATGAAGTAGGTCTTGGTAAAACCATTGAAGCAGGCATGATACTACACCAACAAATCATTAGCGGCAGAGCAAGCCGTGTACTTATTGTGGTGCCAGAAAACCTGCAACACCAATGGTTAGTAGAAATGCTACGCCGCTTTAATTTACGTTTTTCTATTTTTGATGAAGAGCGTTGCGATGAAGCCTTTGCCGACTCACCAAACGTATTTGATACCGAGCAGTTAGTCCTTACCAGCCTTGAGTTTTTAACCAAGAAAAAACGCTGGTTTGAACAAGCCACATTGGCTGATTGGGATTTACTCGTTGTTGATGAAGCGCACCACTTAAGCATTAATAACGGAAAACCAAGCACCGAATATCAACGCATGGCTGAACTTAGCCAAGATATTCCGGGGCTTATTTTATTAACAGCAACGCCTGACCAACTTGGCCACCGTAGCCACTTTGCCCGCTTACAATTACTCGACCCAGATAGATTTTACGACTACGACGTATTCAAAGAAGAAGAAGCAAACTATAAAGACGTTGCCGAAGCGGCTAATCAGCTACTGCAAGCGCAGGCCCTTGATGATGCAGCCAAAGCCACACTCATTGAGCTATTAAAAGAAACCGATATTACCGATGTGCTTGAAAAAGCGCAGCAAGGTGATTTACCGGCGCGTAAAGAAATACTTAACATGCTGCTTGACCGTCACGGCACAGGTCGTATTTTATTTAGAAACAGCCGCAGCGGAATTGATGGCTACCCTAGCCGTAAATTACATGCTTATCCAATGGCACTGCCAAAGCAATATAAAACAGCCATGTCAGTACTTGGCAGCATGAGCGGTATACAAAGTGCAGAGCTAAGCGCACAACGCGCGCTATTCCCTGAAAAAATATTTCAAGAGTTTGAAGGTGAAAGTGCTAGCTGGGGTGCATTTGATCCACGTGTAGATTGGTTAATCGACACACTTAAGACCCTAAAGCACGAAAAAGTACTGCTTATTTGTGCCAAAGCCGAAACCGCTATCAGCCTTGAGCAAATTTTGCGTGAGCGTGAAGCAATAAAAGCCTCTGTGTTCCATGAGGGCATGTCGATTATAGAGCGCGACCGCGCGGCAGCCTTTTTTGCTGATGAATACGACAACGCACAAATACTGCTTTGTTCAGAGATTGGCTCAGAAGGACGTAACTTCCAGTTTTCACATCACTTAGTGTTATTTGATTTACCACTAAACCCTGACTTACTTGAACAACGTATCGGTCGATTAGACCGTATTGGGCAAACAAAAGATGTTAATATTCATGTGCCGTATTTTGAAAATACAGCGCAAGAAGTATTACTGCGTTGGTACAACGAAGGCCTTGATGCATTTGAAAGCACATCAACCACTGTCCAGTTATTGTATAAAGAATTTAGTGAAGACCTACTTGACTACATTGCTGCTCATAATTGTGATGAAGAAGAGCTCGACCCCCTACTTGAGCAAGTAGCCAAACAAAATGCCGTGCTACGCAAGCAAATGGAAAGTGGCCGTGACCGCCTATTAGAGCTACATTCATCTGGCCAAGGTGCAGCTGATTCATTGGTAGAAGAAATTGAAGCACTTGATAACCAATTTGAGTTACCAAGTTACATGATCAACGTATTCGACACATTTGGCGTAAGCCAAGAAGACAAAGGCGAAAACACCATTATTTTAAAGCCAACAGAGCATATGCTAAGTGCATCGTTCCCAAGCTTAAAAGATGATGGCATGACGGTGACATTTGACCGCGACACCGCCCTTTCGCAAGAAGATGTCCACTTTATTAGCTGGGATCACCCTATGGTGCAGGGCACCATGGATATGATTTGTGATGATGACTTTGGTAGCGCATCGGTTGCTTTGCTTAAAAACAAAAAATTGCCGCCAGGCACCTTTTTTGTTGAGCTGATTTTTGTAGCCGAAGCTATGGCACCAAAAGCCCTGCAAGTAGGACGCTTTTTACCACCAACGCCTATTCGCATATTGCTTGATAAAGCCAGTAATAACCTAGGTGAAAATGTAGCGTTTGATAGCTTTAACCAGCAGCTTTCAGCCGTTGGTCGCCAAACAGCAAGTAAATTAGCAGGTGCTTTACAAGGTGCGGTTCATCCAATGATCAACACCGCAAAAGACATGGCGCAGCAGCAGCTTGAGGTTATACGCAGTGCATCTCTTGAAAAAATGCAAAGCACCCTAGGCGAAGAACAAGCCCGCCTTGAAGCGCTTAAGCAAATTAACCCTAATATTCGCCAAGAAGAAATTACCTTCTTCGATAAGCAGCGCAGCGAGCTGACAACGCATATTCAAAAAGCCCAGTTAAAGCTTGATGCAATACGTTTAATTGTGGTTTCGCACTAAGGTTTTTTTGAGCTTTCAGTTTATAGCTGTCAGTCGTTAGATCAGGTGTAGCTAAACTACAATTTTAAAAGCACGGTTTACAGGCCGTGCTTTTTACATTCACCTCTAGAACCACTCATCAGTATCTTGGCCACCTAATATAGCCATTATTTCAACATCAGTTTCTGTAATTCTGTAATAAATGCTATCTGAGCCACAAACGGCACGTCGATAGCCTGTGCGTATATGATCAACTGATTGGTATGAATAAGGATTTGCTGCTAGTTTTTCAAACATAGAGAAGAAACTATAAAAATAATTATCCGCTTGCTGTTGTGAAAATGCGTGACAGTCATATTGATAAATGCGACGTAAATCCTCTTTGGCATCGTTTGAAAGTTTAAATGTGCGCACTACTTAATGCTTGCTTTAAATTCTACTAACATTTGATCGGCAGATTGAGCGTTAAAATCGCTTTTTTCTGCGTTAGCAAGCTTACTGTTTATAGCTTCAGCCCTTCTTGCACGGCGAATTAAATCGTTCACCAATTCACTTTTATTAGCATAATCACCTATGTTTTCAACGTGATTACGTAGCCATAAATCATTTTGTTCAGTAAGTGAAATACTTTGCCTTGCCATAATATGTTCCCATAACTTTAGGTTGGTGTAATTTTACACCAGATTAAAAAGCATGCAATTAAACTTTTACCTTTTCCCTTGAGGCTTTGCGCTCGCTCCACTAAAATAGCGCCCTGCAAAATTACTGAGGTCGGCCGTGTTAGTTAATTACAATCCCCCAATGAGTCCGTATTTAACAATACTGCACCAAGATGACGACTTGCTCATCGTTAATAAACCCAGCGAACTTTTAACCGTCCCAGGTAAAGATCCAAAACATGCCGATAGCTTAATTAATCGCGTTAACCGTGTTTTTCCTACAGCTAAAATAGTGCACCGCCTAGATATGGCAACCTCAGGCATACTTTGCCTTGCTATGAATAAGGCTGCGCATCGGCATTTAAGTATGCAGTTTCAAGAGCGTGAAACGGCAAAACGCTATATTGCACGTGTTTACGGCCAACTTGAGCAAGATACTGGGTCGGTTGATTTACCCCTTATATGTGATTGGCCTAATCGCCCTAAGCAAATGGTTGATCATGAAAACGGTAAGCCCTCGCTCACTCACTTTAAAATACTGGCAAAAGAAGCGCACGCAACACGTGTAGAGCTCACGCCAATTACAGGGCGCTCACACCAATTACGCGTGCACATGCTAAGCCTTGGCCACCCAATACTGGGCGATAGACTTTATGCCCATAAAGAGGCCCTAGCCGCGGCACCACGTTTACAACTGCATGCACAAATGTTGCAACTAAAACACCCCGTGACCGAGCAAGTAATGACCTTTGAGGTAGAGCCCGATTTTTAATAGGTAAAGCTCACAAAGTTAGTACTAAACTTTTACCTTAGCGCGCCGATACTTAGTTATTACTTATGTTTTGGGCTTACTATGATATTTGCGCGGCTAATCAAAAAAACACTACACAGTGTATGTTGTTGCTCGGCGTTATGCTTAAGCGCCTATGCCAGTGCTGCAGAGCATATATCACCGCCTGCTTTATCAAGTATCGAAAATAGCGATATAAAACGCCTACTACCCAATGATGAAATTAAACCCATACTTGCTGGTGATACAGAGTTTTTAAGCTTGTATAGCGAATACATGAGCCGCGAGTTTAGAGGCATTGTATTACTCATTCCTGATTGGAACTCGACCCCCACCAGCAATGCTGGCATGAGTTACCTGCGAAAAGCGCTTACTAATTTAGGTTACACAACCTACGCCATGACAGTACCCGATATAGATTGGCAAGCAAGTAACATGGCTGCGCCTGCACAATCAGCGACCCAATCAACTAAGCCCGCGCAAAATGAAGCCCCTACAGAAACGGCGCAAAATAACAGCGACGATGCAGCCACAGCAGCCCAAGAGCCACATTTTGTTAATGCCATTGATTTGGTGAGTGATGAGGTACTAAGTAACTACAAAACTAATTTAATAATGCGTTATGAGGCGCTCTATCAAAACGCGATGAGCGAGCCAAATAATATTGTCGTTATAGCACAAGGTACCAGTGCGGGAGTATTGCTAGAATACTATGCAAACTTTCCTGACTCGCGAATAGATGCGTTTATAAGTTTAAGTAGTTATTTACCCAATACACAGCGCAATAAGGGTTTAGCGCAAACGTCATCCCTAGTGACCCCCGCTTTGCTTGATATTTACTATGCAAATGATAATACCGATATACTTATGAGCCTTAAAAACCGTCAGCGCTGGGTAAATCGTAATGCTAAATTTGATTACCGTCAGCGCCAACTGTTTGGCCTACGCGATGCGCCAGAGCAGCATGCTCGCTTAAGCAAAATAATAGACGGCTTTTTACGCCGCCTTTTTTAAATACTCGTAAGCCGCTTGAATATCTTGGCTTTTTTTAACAGCTACTTCCATCATGTGCTTAGGCAGCCCTTGAGAGACTAATTTATCAGGATGATGCTGCGCCATTAATTTACGATACGCGACTTTAATATCTCGTTGCGTCGCGTCGCTACTTAACCCTAATAAAGCCAAGGCCTGGGAGCGGTTCATGCTGTTATTAGGGGGCACATGATGGCCAGTTCCTTCACGGTAACTGCTACTTTGACCTTGCTGCTGTTGCTTATACTGTTGTTGTTGCTGTCTAAAACTAAATTCAGCTTGGTAGCGCTTAAGAATAAAAGCAAAATGGGTTTTAGAAATACCCAATTGTTTACTTACCTCTTGTAACAGCTGTTTTTCTTGCTCTGCGAGTACGCCATCTGAAAATGCCATTTGAATTTGAATTTCTAAGAACAATTGCAGTAAGTCGTAACGTTTTGCAAAACGTTCTTTAAAGTCATGTACCGTTTCTTTAATCGAAAAGTCGCTGTCTTTACCAGATTGAAATGCATGTTGAGCTTCGCGACGTTCGTCGCCTTTTAGCCCCATTTCGTCCATAAACATACTTGCCGCTTTTATGTGCACTTCGCTTACGCGACCGTTCGACTTTGCTATATGCCCCATAACTGCAAAACAGCTCGAAAAAAACAACGCCTGACGCTCATTCACATCATCACCTTTAAACAAACCTGAAAAGCCCCCGGCTTTATCAAAATCGTTTTTTAAGCTTTTATCAAATAAATGGCCGAGGTATAAACCTAAAATGGCACCAAAAATCTTGCCAAACATAAAGCCAAAACAAAAACCGAGTATTTTTCCCCACATCTAATTAACTGCCTCTATTAAAGTGTGCTTTGTATGCGCTCGTTGAGCTGCGCGAGTCGCTGTGGTGTGCCGATATCGTCCCATTGACCTATATAAAGCTCAGTTGAGATAACATGTTGAGCGAGTTTTTCTCGCAATATTGGTCCAAGTGGGCGCACACCTGGCGCTAGCCCTTTGAAAAAATCTGCCTGGTAACGGCTGATTCCCGAAAATGTATACTTTTGACTTTCAGCCGATAAGTGGCTTAACGCAAAATCCCCTTTTTCATTGTGAGGAGGGTTTTCGACTAACACAATGTGGGCCTCGCCATCTTGCAGGTGCAATTGTGTAAGCGCATTCACATCGTAATCTGTGTATACATCACCATTAATTACAATAAATTGCTCGCCAAGCAGTGGCAGCGCCTGAATGATCCCTCCTGCGGTTTCAAGTCCGCCCTCAGCCTCTTGGCTATATTCAATGCTCACACCAAACTCAGCGCCATTTCTAAAGTAGCTTTTTATTTTATCCCCTTGCCAAGCTAGGTTTATAACAATGTCAGTAATGCCAGCGGCTTTGAGGTTATTAATATGATGCTCAATCAGCGGTTTACCCGCCACTTTTAGCATAGGTTTAGGCATAGCTTGAGTAAGCGGCATCATTCGCTGGCCTCGCCCGGCAGCTAAAATCATGGCTTTCATGTGCGCTCCTTTGCAAGTTTTAATGTCACCTTTGGTATTACAGTGCTACTTACCCATTCACTTAATGCTGCAAGCTCAGGGTAGCACTTGGCAACATCAACAATGTAATCCAACGTAGGTAAAATATTATCAAGGTAACCGGTTTTTCCATCGCGTAAATAGAGGCGGCAAAATATTCCCGCCGCCTTTAAATGACGCTGAATACCCGTTAAATCAAACCACTGTTTAAACTGCTCAAAAGAAGTATCTGTTATTAATTTTTGCGCTGTAAATTCTTCATACCCGTACTCAAGCAGCTGATCAAGCTGTGCTTGTGGCAACTTAAAATAGCAATCGCGTAACAGCGACACTAAGTCATAACACAACGGGCCGCGCACGGCATCTTGGTAATCTATAATTGCCCACTGCTCATTGCTATACATAATATTACGGCTATGGTAATCGCGATGAACCGTGACCGTAGGCTGTGCTAGCATAGCGTTCGTTAATAGCTCACAGCTTTGCTGCCAAATTGCTTGCTGCTCTGCACTGAGTGTTAAGCCAATAAAATCTGTCACCAGCCATTGGCTAAAAATATTCAGCTCAAGATGTATAAATTCTTTATTATAATTTTGCATAGCTGCTGATTCAGGCGTGTTGGCCCAGCTTGCCGCTAAACAAATTAATTGCTTGTAATATTCATCTCTATTTGGCTCATCAAGCTTATCGGCTAAGTGGGTATTTCCTAAGTCACTTAACACAAAAAAGCCTTGCTCTTCATCGCTTGCTATTATTTCGGGTAGTAAAAAGCCGTTGTCGGTGAATACTTTATTTAAAGAGATATACGGCGCGTTATTTACTTTTTGTGGGTCGGAGTCCATCACTATAAACGCTTTTCCAGCACAGCTTAAACGATAATAACGGCGAAAGCTGGCATCCCCAGTAATGGCTACTAAGGAGTGTGGTTTAGCATCAAAGTGCGTATTTATAAATAGTTGTAAATTATCAAAGCGTGTCATTATATAAGATGTCTATTTTTATAGGTCAATTACTGTATTTGCCATTGTTTTCCTTTATTATGTCTAGCTTATAATAAACCAAAGAGCATTAAGGTCGATAAATGAGCAAAACCTGGGGCATATTGATGCTAGGCGTAATTAGCGCACCATCGCTTGCCGAAACTGAACTGGCACACAACTTATGTGGCATTTCAATGCAAACCAGAGCTTGGCAACCTCTACCAAATTTAGCGGTAGGATCGGTTGATATACAAGCTGACGATGTAGAGCTCCTAGGCACTCAAAGCGCTGAATTTACCGGCAATGTTGATATTAACACCCTTGATATGAGTTTGTCCGCACAAACTGCGCTTATAGACAAACAGCGCGGTTTACTCAATGCAACAGGCCCAATTACATACCAAGACCGCGTAAGCCAAGTAAACAGCTCAGGTTTAAATGCCGATTTAAATAATTCTCAAATAAGTCTACTCGGTGCCGATTACAGTTTAACCGCGCAACAAGGCAAAGGTGGCGCTGAAAAACTCACTGTTGATGAGTCTGGCTTATTGTTAATGAATGCAAGCTTTACTACCTGCCCTAGTGATAAACCGGTTTGGGAAATAGAAGCCGATGAAATTAACCTCTCTCGCGAAGAAGGCTGGGGCGAAACCTATAACGCCGTGTTACGTATCCTTGATACCCCTGTTTTATATTTGCCTTATTTCACATTTCCGCTGGATGAGCGACGCAAGTCGGGCTTATTAACACCGAGTATTTCAAGCTCCGACCGTTATGGCCTTGAAACTGTTACCCCCTATTATTGGAACATTGCGCCTAATTTTGACGCCACCATTACGCCACGTTATATGTCGCGCAAAGGCTTACAGTTGCAAACTGAGTTTAGATACCTGAGCGAGCAGCATGAAGGGTTAGTCGGTATTGAATATTTAGATAGTGATGATTCGGAGCCAAGCCTTGATGAGCGCTACATGTTTCATTGGCAACAACAAAGCTATTTAAGTGAAGACTGGCGAGCCAATGTGGACGTCACCAACGTCAGTGATGATAACTACATCACCGATTTAAGCTCTAACTACGCCAATAAAACCGATACCCAACTTTATCGTACCGGGTCGGTGACTCACCTTGGTGACACATGGCGTACCGATATTAAGTTTCAAAACTTCGAAGTACTGGGTGATCACTTAGAGTCATATGCCGCAGTTCCACAAATTAGCTTTACGCAGACCGCACCTTGGCGCTTTGATCACTTTGACTTTAGTTTGTCTGGTGAAGTAAGCCACTTTACTAACGACTCTTCAGAAATTGCCATAGACAGTGCTACCCGCGTACATGTAGAGCCAAAAGCGCGATTTAATTACGCAACGCATGCGTGGTCGTTTCTCTCAGAAGTGAGTTTATTGCAAACAAATTACAAACAAAGCGGTGATTTAACGGGTACGCAATACAGTGATAGCGTTTCGCGTACTTTACCAAAAGTACGTTTGTATTCGCAGCTTAACTTTGAACGCGACACCTCATACTTTTTTGAAGATGGCATTCAAACCCTTGAGCCACAAATACAATATTTATACACACCGAATAAGGATCAATCAGAAATTGGTCTGTTTGATACGACTCGCTTACAAGATGACTTTTTTGGCCTATTTAGAGATACACGATTTTCAGGCGTGGACCGTATAGCTGCAGCTAACCAATTTACGCTAGGTGCAACAACCCGATTATTTGATAGCAAACAAGAAGAAGTATTTAACTTTAGCGCGGGTCAAATCTTTTACCTAAATGATTCGGCTAAACCTACTGAGCAAGGTTTAGACTCGCAAACTAACTACAACGCGCTGTTTGCCGCACAAACAATGTTACATTGGCATCGCCGTTGGTATTTATCTGCGGGTATGCAATACGACTCTGATGGCAAGCAAATGATTCAGTCAAATGTCACTCTTGATTACAAAGGTGACAATAATGAGCTAGTTCAGTTGAACCATCGCTATGCAAATGATGTCTCAGGAAATACAATCGAGCAAACGGGTGTATTTACAAGTATCCCAATTAGTGAACAGTGGCAATTTATTGCAAGCTATCATCGGGACCTTGAAAATAATCGAAGCATCGAATTTTTAAGCGGATTACAGTATGAGTCGTGCTGTTGGGCAATCCAAATTACTGGCCACCGTCAGATTGAAACCGATTTAAATCAATCTATTGGGCAGCAACAAGCCACTTTTGATTCAGGTATTAGTTTAAACTTTGTATTAAAAGGGCTGGGCAGTAAGAGCCGTTACGATGCACAAAAATTATTGCAACAAGGTATTTTTGGCTACCGTAGACCGTATTTTCTTAATAATTAAGGCAAACGAGCAATTAAGGTGATACTTTAAAGCCCTAAAATGCAGTACGCCCTGTTTTAAAGCAGTACTATTAGAAGAGTAGTAAAAAGAATATGAATTTAAAAAAACTATTATCAACAGCTATTTTAAGCTTAAGCTTATGCCATGGCGCATTTGCCGCCCCACAGGAAATCGACAGAGTAATTGGCGTTGTAAACCAAGGCGTTATTTTAAAAAGTGAAGTAGACACCATAATCAATCGTGTTAAAAACCAAGCCGCAGAACAAGGCCAGCAACTTCCTAAAGACGAAACGCTTCGCATACAAGCAGTAGAACGTTTAGTTAACCAAACGCTTATGATGCAAATGGCTGAGCGTATGGGCCTTGAAATTTCAGACAGCCAGTTAGACCAAACTTTAGCTAATATGGCAAAAGATCAAGGCGGCACGATTGCCGATCTTCGTCGTACAATTGAAGCCGCAGGCGAGAGTTTTCAGGCTTACCGAGAAGAAATTCGTAAAGAGATCACCACACAGCAAGTGACTCGCGCCAATGTAGACCGCCGTATCTATATTAGCCAACAAGAAGTAGATAACCTGTTAAAAATAATGGAAAGCCAAGGTCAAAATGCTGAAGAGTACGATATTGGTCATATCCTTATTGATATTCCAAACGATGCAACGCCCGATGAAATCACCAGCGCAAAAACCCGTGCAGACAAAGTTATTGAGCTATTAAACGATGGCCAAGAGTTTAAACGTATTGCAATTTCTTCATCTGGCGGTTCAAAAGCACTCGAAGGCGGACAACTAGGGTACATGGGTATCAACGAAATGCCTTCATTATTTGCTGAGGCTGTAAAAGGTCAAAAGAAAGGCGCGATTGTTGGCCCTCTTCGCTCAGGTGCTGGCTTTCATATAATTAAAGTGCAAGATGTACGTGGTCGTCAATTAGTAGAAACCACTGAGGTTCGCTCTCGTCATATTCTTATCAAACCTTCAATTATTTTAAGTGAAGAAAAAGCGCGCAGCATGCTTGCAGGGTTTGCCAAAGATTTACGCGCAGGAAAAGCTGACTTTGCAGAACTTGCCAAAGAATACTCAGAAGATCCAGGCTCTGCCCTTAAAGGCGGTGAGTATGATTGGACTGACCCTACAACGTATGTACCCGCGTTTAAAGATACTTTGTTATCACTTGATAAAAATCAAATTAGTGAACCATTTAGAACACAATTTGGTTGGCACATAGTACAACTTTTAGATAAACGTGTAGCAGATAAAACTGAGCTAGCTAAACGTAACCGTGCGCACGGCATGTTGTTTAATCGTAAATTTAAAGAAGAAAGTTTTAACTGGCAGCAAGAAATGCGCGAACAAGCCCATGTTGAAATTTTCCCTATAGACGAGTAATTATGACATTACGAATTGCAATTACCCCGGGGGAACCTGCGGGGATTGGCCCTGACTTACTGCTGCGATTAGCGCAGCAACCATGGCAAGCTCAACTGGTCGCTATCGCCGACAAACAGTTATTAAAAGAACGCGCCCAACACTTAGGCCTTAATATTGAACTAATTGATTTTGATGAAAATGCCCCTGCAGCCATTGCGCCTGCAGGTAGCATTTATATTCACCAAGTTGATTTAGGCACTGAGGTTAAGCTAGGTAAATTAGACGACTTAAACGGCCAATACGTACTTGATACCTTACGTATTGCTAGCGAAAAAAACATGGACGGTACATTTGATGCCGTTGTCACCGGCCCTGTTCACAAAGGGATTATTAATAAAGCCGGTATTTCGTTTAGTGGTCACACTGAGTACTTTGCTCAGCAATCTGGCACCTCAGATGTTGTCATGATGCTAGCGACCGAAGGTTTACGTGTTGCCCTTGTAACAACACATATACCGCTGGCTTATGTATCGCGTGCGATTACCCAAGAGCGCCTAACCAAAGTGATTAGTATTTTAAATCATGACTTACAAACGAAATTTGGTATTGAACAACCAAAAATTTTGGTCTGTGGATTAAACCCCCATGCTGGCGAAGACGGCCATTTAGGTACAGAAGAAATAGAAACGATTTCACCTACGCTTGCGCTTTTAAACAGCCAAGGTATGAATTTAATTGGACCGCTTCCTGCCGATACCCTGTTTCAAGATAAATACCTTTCTCAAGCCGATGCCGTGCTTGCTATGTATCACGATCAGGGTTTACCTGTGCTAAAATACAAGGGATTTGGTAACTCGGTAAATATAACCTTAGGTTTACCATTTATCCGCACTTCGGTTGATCACGGTACTGCGCTTGATTTAGCAGGCACTGGTGACGCTGAAGTTGGCAGTTTTGAATTAGCGATCCGCGAAGCAATTAAGCTCGCCCATGAAAAAGCACAAAATCAATGACCGATAAAGTACATTTAGGACACCGCGCCCGTAAACGTTTTGGGCAAAACTTTTTATTTGATGAATCTATCATTGATAAAATAGTCACTGCAATCGATCCTAAGCCACAAGACAACCTAGTAGAGATTGGCCCAGGTTTAGGCGCTATTACAGAGCCTGTTGCCGATTTAAGCGGCCAACTTACCGTTGTAGAGCTAGATAAAGACTTAGCCCAGCGCTTAATTGAGCACCCATTTTTAGGGCCTAAATTAAACGTAAACCAAGGCGATGCAATGAAGTTTGACTTTGCAAGCCTTGTACGCGATGACAAAAAATTAAAAGTGTTTGGTAACCTGCCTTACAATATTTCTACGCCATTACTGTTTCATCTTTTTGAGTTTGCTGATCATATTGAGCACATGCACTTTATGCTGCAAAAAGAAGTTGTAAAACGTATGGTTGCAGGTCCAGGCAGCAAAACATTTGGCCGCTTAAGTGTGATGACACAATATTACTGCCACGCAATGCCTGTGGTTGAAGTTCCACCAGAATGTTTTAAACCAGCTCCTAAAGTAGACTCAGCAGTTATTCGTCTTATTCCCAAAAAAGCCGAACAACGAACCGCTAAAAGCGTGAAAATTTTAAACACCGTGTGTTTAGAAGCGTTTAATCAGCGCCGTAAAACACTGCGTAACAGCTTAGGCAATTTACTCACCGCTGATGAGCTTACTAGCATTGGTATAGATATTACCTTGCGCGCTGAAAGCCTAACATTACAACAATTTATTGATATAGCTAATTGGATTTATGACAACAAGCAGTAATATTGGCTCTCCTGTAAAGGTCTCTGTAGAGACTTTTTATGTTGAAGGGCAATCTCAGCCTGAGCTAGATAAATATGTTTTTGCCTACTCAGTGACAATTAAAAACCACAGCCTTTGCAGTGCCACGCTTTTAAGTCGCTATTGGTTAATTACCGATGCCAACGGCAAAGAAGTTGAAGTGGAGGGCGAAGGCGTTGTGGGCGAAACCCCTGTGATAGGTCCTGGCGAAACTTATAAATACACCAGTGGCGCAATATTAGACACCCCCGTAGGTACAATGCAGGGGCACTACACATTGCGCAATGAGTTTGGCTCTGAGTTTGAGGCACCTATAAACGTATTCCGTTTAGCGTGTCCTAATATTTTACATTAGTAAAAAGCACAATGGCTGATTACGCAATTGGTGATTTACAAGGCTGCTTTGAAGAGTTTAGTCGCTTACTAAAACGGGTTGATTTTAACCCAAGTAAAGATCACCTTTATTTAGTTGGCGACATAGTCGCACGTGGCCCTGACTCGCTGGCTTGCCTAGATTACATTTACCGCCATCAAGACAGTATGAGTGTAACGTTAGGCAATCATGATTTACACATGATTGCCTGCCATTACCTTAATAAGCCGATAAATCCAAAAGACAAACTCGATGCTATTTTTAATAGTAAAAAACTGCCTCACTATATCGCCTATTTGCAAACCCAACCGCTTGCACTTTATTTAGCGCAGCACCGCAGCTTTATATCGCATGCAGGATTAAACCCTGACTGGTCTATAAAAACCGCACTTAAGCATGCACAGTTTGCTAAGCGTTGTTATCAATCAGCTAATGCTGCCCACTTTTTTAAAAAAATGTATCAGCCACACCCTGCTCTGTGGGATGACGATTTAAACGACTTTGATAAGTTTAGGTACATAGTTAACTATTTTACCCGTATGCGCTTTTTAACCAGTAACAACACGTTAGAGCTTAATGCGAAAGGTGCAATTAACGACAATAAATCGTTAACAGCTTGGTTTGAACATCCTAATATAAAAGCATTAGAAAAAAACTTGATTTTTGGCCATTGGGCCGCTCTTGAAGGGGTTACTCAGCTGAGTCATGTGCACGCGCTTGATACTGGATGCGTATGGGGCGGGGCTTTAACAATGATGGACTTACAAACTAAGCAAAAAATAGTAGAAAAACCTGCGCATTTACCTAAATAAACTGTAAAAACCCACTACATATGTTAAATTTAAATTAATAGAAATTAATTGCTTAACTTATTGGTTAAAAAGCCGATAAGATGTGATTGAAGTACTTTAATTGGAAATCCGTATGAATCTGACAGTAAGCCAACGTATTTGGTGTGGTTTTATATTTATCACCTTATTACTCATAATCATTGGTGGTAACTCTTTAATAAAAATTGCGAGCATTGACCGCTCTACTCAGCAGGTAAACCAGTTATCACTTCCTGCACTAAATAAAAGCTCAGAGCTACAAGCTGAATTTATTTTAATGAGTAAAGCAGCTCAAGCCAGTTTTTATACCACCTCAAGCGCACAGCTCACCCCTATAAAACAAAAAGTACTTGAGCAAAAAGACAAATTTGATTCACTTCATGCTGAACTGCAACGCGTAGTAAAAAACGATGCATCACTGAGCCAAAAAAGCCAAGCAGTAGAAAAAACCTACCTAAGCTTTTTAAGTACAGTAGAAAACTTATTGGCTGATAAAGACAAGCAGCTAGCACTAAATAAAACCCTTATAGCACAACTAGAAACAATAGAGATTGCTGCGGAAGATGCTAATTCAGTTGTGCTCGATATTACTGACATTGATAACTTTGAGCAAAATCACCCCCGCGCTTATCAAGCTGCTAATAACCTAGAAAACAACTTTATGTCGGTAGTTAGCAACAGTACCGATATGCTTACTGTAAAAACAACGAACACCTTAGATATTGTTAAAAATGAACAGGCTTACTATCTGGAAGAGGTCATTCGTACCTTAGCTTTAATAAAGCCTGCTATAGAGCAAGACAACAACGATTTATATAGTGATTTACAAGAGTACGTTGATACGTTAGTAGAAAATATAAGTGGAAATAATAGCCTAGCAGCTAACAAGCAACGTCTTATTGACGCCATTGCACTAACCGAAAAAGAACTTGCGCAGTCAGAGCAGGCAACCACAATGGCCCTGTCGCAAATTGACGATTTAGTCACGCAGACAAGTGCTGTCGCTTACAAATTACAAGAAGGCGTCCGTGAGGATGTTGATTCAGCTACTTTGTGGACGTGGGCAGGAATGATCATCGCGACGTTGATTGCAATTGCAATAGCGATTCTTACCGTTAATAGAATTACCAAGCCACTGGCTGAAGTGAATCGAATTTTAGATATTGTGGCCAGCGGTGATATGACCCAACGCTTAGATGACTCTGCCAAAGATGAATTCGGCGAGCTATCAAGAAGCTGCAACACCTTAATAGATAGCCTACGAAGCTTAATTAAGGGTATTATTTCACGCTCAACTCAATTAGCAGCAGCCTCTGAGCAAACATCGGCTATTACCGGTGAATCAAGCCAAGCTATCCGAAATCAACAAGCCCAAGTAGAACAAGCGGCAACTGCCACAACAGAAATGAGCAGCACGTCACAAACAGTTAGTAATAGCGCACAACAAGCCCTTGATGAAATTAAAAATGCTGACAAAGAAGCTGAGCGCGTAAAAGGTATTTCTCATCAAAACAAAGCGACTATTGAGCAACTTGCTCGCGAGGTTGACGATGCAGCCGGTGTTATTAATAAACTTCATCAAGATAGCGCCTCTATAGGCAGTATTTTAGATGTTATACGCGGTATTGCTGAGCAAACCAACCTATTAGCACTTAACGCTGCAATTGAAGCGGCACGTGCCGGTGAATATGGCCGAGGTTTTGCGGTAGTAGCGGATGAAGTACGCTCACTGGCAAGCAAAACGCAAGAGTCGACCCAAGAGATACAGTCGATGATTGAATCGCTTCAAAGTGGCGCAGAAGCGGCTGTAACAGCAATGGATAAAGGTAAGCAGCAAGCGGTATCGTGTGTTGAGCAGAGCGATTTAGCAAGCAGCGCATTAGACTCTATTACACTTGCCGTATCGCAAGCGCACGACGTAAGCGAAGAAATATCGACCGCAGCGCAAGAGCAGCAACAAGTATCACAAGAAATTAGTGAACGTTTAGAATCAATTGTTGCTATTGCAGAGCAAACTGCAGAAGGCGCAAACCAAACCAACATTTCAAGCTCAGAAGTGGCTAAACTCGCTGAAGAGTTAAGAATCTCGGTAGAAAACTTTAAGGTGTAATACCAATCGTATTACGCCAAAATCAGAGCAATAAAAAACCCGATACTGAGTAACAGTATCGGGTTTTTTATTTTAACGCTTACCTAGCAGCACGTTGGCGATTCCCGCCCACTTTAGGTTTAGTGTTAGCCTTTTTAAATTGGCTAAAGCCAGTATGGCGCGTTAAGGCTGGGCGCCCTCCTCTACCTTTACCTGCACCTTTGTGTGCTTTTTCATCGCGGCCTTCTTCTGGCACCAAGCAATTTGGGCCTTTACCAATTAAATTGGCTTTCCCCATACTACGCAATGCCTCGCGGATCATTGGCCAACCCGATGGATCGTGATAGCGCAGTATTGCTTTATGTAAGCGACGCTGACGAGCTCCCTTTGGTACAGGCACTTGCTCTTTGTTATTTTTAATATTACGCAGTGAGTTCATTTCTGTATGATAAATAGTGGTCGCATTAGCCATAGGTGATGGATAAAAGTTTTGCACTTGGTCTAACTTAAAGTCATTAGATTTAAGCCACAGTGCCATGTTAACCATGTCTTCGTCTTTTGTACCTGGGTGAGCAGAAATAAAATACGGGATTAAATACTGCTTTTTACCAGCCTCTTTTGAGTACTTATCAAATAGTTCTTTAAATTGATCGTAAGCCCCCATGCCCGGCTTCATCATTTTAGATAAAGGACCATCCTCCGTATGTTCTGGCGCAATTTTTAAATAGCCCCCCACATGATGTGTCACCAACTCTTTAACGTAGCGCGGATCTTGTACGGCTAAATCGTAACGAACGCCTGAGGCTATTAAAATCTTTTTAATACCTTTCACTTCACGGGCTTTTTTATACAAATCGATAGTAGGTGTATGGTCTGTATCCATGTGTTTACAAATATCAGGATAAACACATGAAAGCCGCCTACAAGTGCTTTCTGCTTTTTTACTCGTACAGCGCAGCTTATACATATTTGCTGTTGGGCCGCCTAAGTCAGAAATAACCCCGGTAAAACCAGGCACTTTATCTCGAATCTGTTCTATTTCATCAATAATCGACTCTTGCGAACGACTTTGAATAATACGCCCTTCATGCTCGGTGATAGAGCAGAACGAACAACCGCCAAAACAACCACGCATAATATTAACTGACGTTTTAATCATATCGTAAGCGGGTATTTTTGCATCCCCATAACTTGGGTGCGGTATACGCTGATAAGGTAAGCCAAATACATCATCCATTTCATGGGTTTCGAGCGGAAATGCAGGCGGGTTTACCCAAATATAGCGATCGCCATGGCGCTGAAATAATGCCCGGGCACAGCCTGGGTTTGTCTCTTGGTGCAAAATTCGTGATGCGTGGGCATACAAAGGCTTATTAACACTGACTTGCTCAAATGCAGGCAGTTTAACGTAGGTTTTTTCCCACGGTTTAGGGCGCGCTGGCTGAATAGTAATAGGTTTAGCAGCCTCAGCTTTTAAATCAATACCGGCTTGTTTAAACTCTGATTTACTACACCCTACATCATCTGCGCCATAAGGATTAGGGATTGGATCTATTTTGCCTATTTTATCAATCGCAGTTGAATCACTGCCACGCCAACCCGGTATTGGCTCTTTACGAATAACGGCTGTGCCACGAATATCCTGAATTGTATCCATAGTTTCGCCAGCGGCTATACGGTGGGCCACTTCTACAAGCGGGCGCTCTGCATTACCATAAATAAGGATATCGGCTTTAGAGTCAAATAAAATACTACGACGCACTTTTTCTTGCCAATAGTCGTAATGAGCAATACGACGCAGGCTTGCTTCAATACCACCAATCACAATGGGCACGCCTTTGTATGCTTCGCGTAAACGCTGAGAGTAAATCATCACCGCACGGTCAGGGCGCTTGCCACCTACATTACCTGGCGTGTAGGCATCGTCATGGCGCATGCGTTTTTCAGCCGTGTAACGGTTGATCATCGAATCCATATTACCGGCGGTTACACCAAAAAATAGATTCGGCTTACCAAGTGCCATAAAGGCATCTTTTGATTGCCAGTCTGGCTGAGCAATAATACCGACTCTAAAGCCTTGTGCTTCAAGTACACGGCCAATCACTGCCATACCAAAACTAGGATGATCCACATAAGCATCACCGCTGATTATAATAATATCGCAGCTATCCCAGCCGAGTGCGTCCATTTCTTCGCGAGTTGTAGGTAAAAATGGTGCAGTGCCATAACACTCTGCCCAATATTTTGGGTATGAGAATAGCGCGCGTTCAGCTTTAAGAGAGCTCATAATTTTGGCCATTGAATAACAAAAGGCGCGAATTATATCCTAATACATTGCTTATTTATACAACATTACCTGCGTATATCGCGCCTTGTTAGTATGTGATCTGTTTATATTAGTCTTTTTTATTTCGCTCTTTTATAAACTCTAACAGTTCTTGCTCGGGCATGGGCTTAGCATACATAAAACCTTGTACTTCATCGCACCCTAAGTTTTTTAAAAACTCTGCCTGTTGCTGTGTTTCTACACCTTCAGCAATTGTTTTCAGACCTAATTTAGCGCCAAGCGACACCACCAAAGCAGCAATAGCGCCGGTGTCGTTATCGGGCAAGTCTTTTACAAAAGCGCGGTCAATTTTAAGTCTATCAAGCGGTAAGCTTTGTAAGTAACTCAACGAAGAAAAGCCCGTTCCAAAGTCATCAATCGCTACTTCAACGCCTAACTCTTTTAACTCTTTTAAGGTATTGATCACGGTTTCTAGTTCATCCATCACCACACTTTCAGTGACTTCTAATTCGATATTACAAGGTTTAACGTCATACTTTTGTAAAGTGTTTTTTACTGTTGTCGCGTAGCCCTTTACCTTAAATTGCGGCACAGATACGTTTACAGCAATGCAAATTTCTTCACCCAACGCTTCTAAACGTTTTTGCTGCTGACATGCTTGCTCTAACACCCATTGGCCAATATCAACAATTAAACCGGCGTCCTCTGCTAATGGCACAAACACAGCTGGCGATATAAACGAGCCATCTTCTGATGGCCAACGCAGTAAGGCTTCGCAACCAATTAACGATAAATTATCGAGGGAAAGTTGCGGCTGATACCAAACCTGTAACTTTTCTCTGGCAAAGTCATGGCGTAACTGCCTAATAATACCTAAGCGCCAGGCCATTTTATCTTGCATATCAACTTCGTAGTAAACCCCTTCTTTGCATTTAAGCTTTTTAGCTTGATTAAGCGCAATATAAGCAACTTTGAGTGTGTCTAAACCTGTGCTTTGAAAGTCTTGCTGCTGACATAAACCAATTCTAAAATCGATGGGCAAAATATGCTCACCAGCTTTAAAAGGTACATTCAGTACATCGTTAAATTGTTCGAGATTAAATTCTGTTTGGCGAATAATAAAGCCGAAAACATCCGCACCAATACGTGATAGTAGCTTTGCGTCGGGGTAAGCGTCTTTAAGCCTTTTTACGATTTCAATGAGTAAATGGTTGCCAATTTCTTGCCCTAAGCCATTATTGATATCTGCAAAACCAATTATATCAATTAATACAAAAACATAGTCATTCACATGTGGTTTTTGATAACGCTCCACCCGCTCTATAAAATTAGTACGGTTAGAAATACCTGTAAGTACATCTTTGTAGGCTGCATCCCTAAGCTTTACAAACAGCCTAACGTTATCAAGGGCTACACTCACATTAGTAAGAAAAATCTCTGCAAATTGTAGCTGTGCTTCACTTGGTTTATGCTCACACGCTAAATAAATGGCAGCCTGACGATGCTTACTTTTTACAATAAAGGTCATGCTTGAGTCGCTTTGTGTATGCTTTGCAGTTTCAAAACATTGCTCAACTTGCTCTAAGGCCATACTGTCTACATTAATAAGCTTTTCACCAAAGTAGCTTTCATAATGACCGCTTCCTCCAAGCACCTGTATATGGTTTTCGCCATCAAGTTTACTGCACACTAGCCCAACCTGCTGGGACTCTAAAATAATGCCTAAGTGTTTAATAATTTCTTTGCACAGTACTTTAATATCGGTGAGACCTAAAATAGACTTTGATGCCGAAACAATAGTGTTCATCGCATCACTTTGATACTCAAGCTTGCATACTTGCTCGTACGAGCGTATCGCTGTAATGAGCGATGTCACAAGCTTTGAACGGGTCAGCTCGGTTTTTGTTTTATAGTCGTTAATGTCGTATTCGCGAATTACTTTTTCTTCTGGGGTGTTACCCGCTTGGCCTGTACGTAAAATAATTCGTACATGTTGATTATTAAGCTCTTCGCGTACACGCTTAACAACTTGTAAACCCGCATCATCAGATTCCATCACTACATCTAAAAAAATGACAGATATTGTATTATTGTTTTTGAGTATTTCGATGGCTTCGCTGCCGGAATATGCATCATGAAAACGTAGCCCTGCTCCCCAAAACTCTACGCCCGACAACGCGAGCTTAGTCACTGAATGTATTTCAGGATCGTCATCAACGATCAAAACATCCCAAAAGTCAGATACCTCTGGGGTTATTTCTTCTTCGCTGTCTGGCGCTAAAAATAAAAAATCGCTTTGTTCTGACGACATTATCTTCCCTTTATCAGTTTTAATGCTTAAATAACCTCATACCTATGTACTAAAAATATATTTTTTGGTTTATAGGCTAATTCATACTATAGTCGATTAATAAAAAGTTGTTATATTTCAAACTAAAAAACTCGTGAAAGGTGTGCATATTAAATTTTTTAAAACCCTAATAAAAACGCTCTCATTGTTAATTTTAGCGGCTATTTTGATTGGTTTAACGCTTCCGCAAAATTACAGCGTCAATAAAAGCATACAAATAAATGCCAAAGTAGAAACTGTTAAATCGCTCGTGTCAGACTTTAGCCTATGGCATACATGGTCACCTTGGGGCAAAGTAGACCCAAGCATTCGTTTTGCGCTCGGCGAGCCCATCAGAGGTATAGGCGCGCATCAATCGTGGCAAAGCGATTGGGGATACGGTGAAATGACCATTACTTCGCTTTCAAAAAATAGAATGACCTTTAATGCGCTTTTAAAAAATGAACATATTATTGAAGGTGAAATTACCTTTAACGAAGTAGAAGATAGGGTAAATGTAACTTGTAAAATTAATGGCCAAACAAACGCCCCGCTAATCTCAGGTTATCTATCGATTTTAAGCGAGTACGTATTAAACAATACGGTGTCGCTTGGCTTAAATAACTTACAAACAGTGGCGCAATTACGCGACCAAAAAACTCAGCTGGATACAAATGACAGTAAAATCAGCCCAAGCGAGAATTAATCTTGCTAATATAATTGAGTCTTTACTTGGCTACCCTGTAAAAAAAATAACCAGCAATACCGGGCAACCAAGTACAAATCAAAGTTACGGTTCGAAAGGCGATCTAAACCCGCTTTATCACATAAATAGTGATAACCCTATTTTAGCGCGCGCCCAAAAGCGCCAAGATTTACTGCTTATAAAACAGCAACAAAACATAGAAACCATTTTAGCTAAAGCCATGGAATTTTGCCCCGACGTGGCAAGTAATAAGCAACCCGATGCCGACTGGATTGAGCGCTTTATTGCCCTATGTGAAGACACCTCTAACGAGTCAATGCAAACATTGTGGGCTAAAATTTTAACTGGTGAGACACTCAACCCAGGTACTTTTTCTATAAAAAGCTTACAAACACTCAAACACATGACCCAACGTGAAGCAGATGCATTACAAAAATGTGTATCGCTGAGCAGCTACAACGCAAAAGATGACAGCCACTTTATTTTATTAGGGTTTTATAAAAAACCATCGCTTTTTGACTTGTTACGAAAAGGTAATAAGGTGTCGCTTAATTTAGGAAAAACGGGGATCAGCTTTCCTGATATTCTAACGCTTATGGATCTTAATTTACTCTACAGAAAAGAGATAGAATCGGCCGTATTAAAAGCAGGCCAAGAACTCACCCTGTCGTTTTTATCGCAAAAAGTGACATTAAAAGCTAAAAGCAGTGACTTGGTATTAAGCTATTATAAGTTTACGCAAACTGGCGATGAGCTTTCTAAACTCATAAACTACCCTATAAATAAGGTGTATAAGCAATTAATTAATAATGCACTGGAGGGTGAGTTTGATTTAACGTGGCATGCTAATAAATAGCACACCACGTTATAAGCTCACTAATTAAAAGTGAACCTGAATACCCGCAAATGGGCCTGATGCGTCAATATCGGTATTAATATCGTCAACATCATCAAGCTCAAGCGTCATTGAACGGTAACCCGCTTTAACTGCAACATCTACAGCCAGGTTATCAATAAGTTCATACGCTACGCCTACTTGATAGTCTTGTACTTTGCTATCGTCGATAGCTAAAAAGCTGCCTTCAAAAAACACACTTAAACCTGTAAAGGGTAAGCCTGCTTCAGCGCGGCCGTACGCAAGTGGTACAAAGCCTGAAAAATCAACAGTTTCAGAGAAGTTAGTACCACCTTGCTGAGTAGTACCAGTGACAACAACGTCACCGTCAAACTGCTTTGCGTTTAAGCCTAAATCAATTGAAATTAAATCGTTATCAAAAATTTCGTAATAAAGAATGTAATCAATATGAGTTAAATCACTTAATGTGTTTGCCGTTGTACCAACCACATAATCTGAGCCATTAAAGCTAAACGTATCAGTAAGGGTTGCAGAACCATTAAGTTCAAGCTCTGTATATTTAAGCTTTAGGTTAGGAACTAATGGCACTGGGTGTTCTAGCGCCGCATAGTAGCTAATAAAAGTTTCGTCTTCAAAATTAAAATCTTGTGGTGCGTTATCTTTGTAAGAAAACTGACCGTCATTATCTGACTGCCAGCCATCAACACCTACATATAAACCTAATAAAGTGTCTGCCTGTGCTGCAGGGGCTAAACATGCCATGGAAAGGGCAGCTGCTAAACAATACTTTTTCATTTTTTATCCTTGAGCTAGTAGTTCGCTAAGTTCGATTAAAGCCGCATTGGCTCTTGAAATATAATTTGCCATTACTAAAGAATGATTTGCTACAAAGCCAAAGCCATTCCCATTTAAAATCATTGGGCTCCACACGGTTTCTTGTGTTGCCTCAAGCTCACGTATAATTTGCTGTAAGCTTACACGGGCGTTTTTCTTTTCAAGTACATCTGCAAAGTCGTATTCAACCGCTTGTAAAAAGTGTAATAACGCCCACGTTGCACCACGCGACTCGTAAAATACATCGTCTATTTCCCACCACGACGTCCTTACTTGTTGCTGAAGTGGTGAATAGGTTGCCTGCGTGTTAGATGAGTTACCTGCTAAATCAGTATTTACCTTGTCTTGGCCAACACTTGCACTTAAACGCTGGCTTAAACTACCTAAACGCTTTTCGGCTTCTTTTAACCAGCTACGTAGGTTATCTGCACGTGAGTAAAATTGACTATCTCGCTCATGCTCGTTAGCAATTTGTGAGCGGTATACTACTAAATAGTCAATTCCCTTTTGGTACTCTCCCTCGGCACTTGGCCAAGCCCATGCCTCAGAGCTAATATTAAACTGCGGCTGCGCTTTTTTAAGCGCTTCATGTTCGGTTGATTGCGACTGCGAACGGCTAAAATCTTTACGCATAGATAGGGCTAAATCACGCACCATTTCAAGCGCGCCATATTCCCATGCAGGCATATCATCCATTATCACACTTGGGGGCATTACATCGTTTGATAAATAGCCACCTTGCTTATCAAGTAAAGTGCTAGCAACAGTAATGAGTGTTGTGGTTGTTGTGTAGCCCGTTACCATTTTTTCACTACGCGCTTGTGCCGTCTCTTTTGCATGAGTAACCACGTTAAAGCGTGCCGGCTCAATACTCCAATAAACAGCAATAGCGTAAAAAATAATAAGCAGCGCAATCAATGCACCAGCTATTTTTCCTTTGTGTTGCGACATTTATCCTCCTAGTGATGAGCGTGTTGTTTTTTAGATGGCTTAGAATTCGCGGCTTGCGCTTCAAGTGAGACCACCTGAGCATTAGTAAACAAGCGATTACCGTCACTAAAATATAGCGTGAGTTTACGTTCTTGCCCTACTTTTAGTGGTTCTTGTGGATCAAATACCATTAAATGGTAACCACCAGGCTGAAAGCTTAAGCTTTCATGGCCCTTAATGGTAACAGCGTTAACTTGTTGCATTTTCATCATACCATTGACATGTGTATGCTCATGAATCTCCACTCTGCCTAAACCTTCAATGGTTGCTTTGGTTAATTTAGCAACACCGCCACCGTGGTTAGAAATTGTTAAATAGCCAACACTCGATTTACTGCCAGGCAAAAACGCTCTTACTTGCGCATGGCTTACTTCAAGTTTAACTTCGTCTGTATCGTGGCTGTGCCCAGCATGTGCAGCAACCGATGACGAAAACACATTAAACATTAACGCCGAGGCCATAAAAAAGCACTGCTTCATCATCGCTTTGTTCCTTGTGAAAGCATAAATTTCACTTTAAATTTAACATAGTTAACTAATAATAGTCAGTTAAATTAAGGCTCAAGAGGTTACTTTTTTGTTATCGAGCACCAACCAACACAGTACAGCTACAAATAATAAAGGCCACGCTATCATTACCGAGCCAAATAACAGCGCCAAAATGGTGCCAACTAATGCAACAACCCCTGCGCCAATTAACCCCATGGTTATTAAAGCCATAACAGCTACTACAGCAATAATGGCAACTAATACGCCGGCCAACTCTAGTCCTACCCAGCTCATATCTGCAATCCACAACGGGAACTGCCATGAATCAAAATGTATTAACGACACCGCATCAGTAAAAAGTAATACATAAACAACAACACATATTGCTAAGGTTTTCATATCCCTCTCCTAATACGCCCGCTCTTCAAGGCAACAATGAGCTATAAAGTAACCAAGCGCCACTGCAAACGGAAAACTTATAAATAATAAAATAGTCACTAAGCGTGTTGACCACACCGGAAAATCAAGGCGACGCGCTAAACCACTACAAACGCCCGATATTTTTTTATTAAGCGAGTCTTTGTACCAACCACGCTGTGTTTTAAAGTTATTCATACTCAACTCCCTAGGCGTTTGGCACTGTTGTATTGATATTATTATGTTTAACACTGGCTTTTAAACGAGCCAGCTCTGCATCTATTTTTTCATTTTTTTCTAAAGACGCTATTTGCTCAGCGGTTGAACGTGCCGTATGTGTAAGTTCATAAGCATCAACTTGTGCCTCTATGCCTTCCACTTTTTGCTCTATCATTTCAAAGCGAGACAAGGCATTGGCAACATTGTCGCTGTGTAATTGCATATTCACTTTTTCACGTGCAACAACAATATCGTGGCGTTTTATTAATTGCGCTTGTTTAGTTTTAGCGTGCGCCATTTTTTGTTGTAAACGTTCACAATCCGCTGTAATTTTCTTTATCGACTCTTTAAGCTCATCTAGCTGCGTGCTTTTTTCAGCAATTTTGTCGTGTACTTGTTGTTTTTCTAACAAGGCAGACTTGGCTAAATCATCACGGTTTTTAGCA
Source organism: Pseudoalteromonas sp. P1-25 (assembly GCF_001401805.1). Classification (GTDB taxonomy): domain Bacteria; phylum Pseudomonadota; class Gammaproteobacteria; order Enterobacterales; family Alteromonadaceae; genus Pseudoalteromonas. The sequence continues at coordinate 4,190 of NZ_LKDW01000030.1, read as the reverse complement.
ACGGCAAGCTCTGCCTTTGTTTGCCATGAGGTTAAATCTTTTTGTTTTTGTGCGATTTGGCGTTTAAGCGTTTTTTCTTCACACAGTAAGGCAGCAGCAGTGCTTCTGCACTCATTTAATGCCTCTTGCATTTCACTTAACATAAGGTTGAGAAGCTTTTCAGGGTCTTCAGCTTTATCTAGCATGGCTGCTATATTTGATTTGATAACGTCATTTACGCGATTAAATACACTCATTGTTTTGTCCCATTGTTTTAATTGATAACAACAAGACGATTCCAAGAGTTATGCCAAACTCTTAAAAAATAAATATTATACTTTCAAAACATACACTTAAAATTTAAAAGGTGTCATTGCAAGTGACCATAAGCTGAACATAGAAAAGTGTAATTAACTAATATTTTGATCTTTTGACTAAATTTTAGGATCAAAAAAGCCACTAAAAAGTGGCTTAATTTAAAATTTATACGGCTTAAGTTTATTCGGGTACAAAACTCAATGCTTTATCCATAACCGACAAATCAGCCTGTTTACCATGGCCATTTTCTGAAAGGTGACGTCTAAATCCGCGCGCCCCAGGCTGCCCCTGAAAAATCCCCAACATATGACGTGCTATATGCCAAAAATTAGCACCTAAACGCATTTCTTCTTCGATGTAATCGTACATAGCACGCACCACATCGTGACGCGTTTGGGTATTAGCCACCTCACCGTAAATTTTTTCATCCACTTCATTAAGCATAAATGGGTTGCTATATGCTTCGCGGCCAATCATAACGCCGTCTATGTGCGCTAAATGCGCAAGGCTTTCTTCAATCGTTTTAACACCGCCGTTAATACTTAAATCGAGCTGTGGGTAGTCTTTTTTTAGCTGATAAACACGTGGGTAATCAAGCGGCGGGACTTCACGGTTTTCTTTAGGACTTAAGCCATTCAACCACGCTTTACGGGCATGAATAATAAAGTCATCACAGCCAACTTTATGGCTAGCTTCAATTAACGCGCATAAAAACTCATACGAGTCTTGTTCATCAATACCAATGCGCGTTTTTACCGTAACCGGAATATCTACTTCGCTTTTCATTGCTGCAACACATTGTGCAACCAGATCAGGCTCAGCCATTAAGCAAGCACCAAAGCGCCCGTTTTGTACCCTATCTGATGGGCAGCCTACATTTAGGTTAATTTCATCGTAGCCACGCTCACCCGCAAGTTTTGCACATTTAGCAAGCGCATCGGGGTCTGAGCCACCCAGTTGCAAAGCAACCGGCCCTTCGTGTTGATTAAAGTGTAAGTAATCGCCACGCCCAAATAAAATAGCCCCTGTGGTGATCATCTCAGTGTATAAAACAGCGTGCTTAGTCATCTTACGATGAAAAGTACGGCAATGACGATCTGTCCAATCTAACATGGGGGCAACTGAAAAGCGCCTGTTTAACGTAGGGTTACCTGATGTGCGTTTTTGCAATGTAAAAGCCTCGGGGATTATAAGTAAATGCGCCCATAAAAAGGCGCTGTATTCTACACAAAAGCCTAATTAGCATCAATGTTAGCTGTATATTTGTAAACCAAAATAATGCGCAATACCATTGAGTATATTTGTCACAGCCACGGAGCTTAAAATTAACCCCATGATTCTACTTATAATGCTTGCGCCACTGTCGCCGATTAACTTATGCACGTGATTTGCGAGTAACAAAAGTACAAGTACAACAACAAGTACAGCCAGCATCATCGACGATGTAGTAACTTGCTCAACCCACGTATATTCTTCGTTGCGCGTCATCAGTACAGCGCCTAGCATAGCACCAGGACTAGCTATAGAGGGAATTGCTAACGGAAAAATAGCGGTTTCTGTGCTGTCACGTACACTTTTAATTTCAGACTCGGGCTTACTTTCGCCAAAAATCATTGAAAGCGCAAAAATAAGCAATACAATGCCACCGGCTATTTGAAACGCCGAGAGCGGTATTTCAATTGCATTTAACAGTTGCTCGCCAGCTATAACAAAAAACAGTAAAACCACTGCAGATACGCCTACCGCTTTGAAAACAACTTTTCGTTTAAACTTTTCATCCTCCCCGCGTGTCACAGCAATAAATACAGGCACTGTACCTATCGGGTCTATCACCGCAAAAAAGAAAATAAATATAGCTATTAATTCATGCATTAATGGGCTTCCTAGATAAAAAGTGTTTAATAAAAACGCTGCAAGTACAACACAGTATGTTAGTATATCACGGTAGCGTAAGGATAAGAGAATGATGAATATAGAATCACTCGTAAGTAAAGCAAAACAAGTTTGTGACAACCGCGGCGCGCGTTTTACGCCAATCCGCGAAAAAGTTTTTCGTTTGTTAGCCAGCGCGCAAGGTGGCGTAGGTGCATACGATTTACTCGAGCAATTAAAAATGACAGAGTCAGGCGCAAAACCTGCAACGATTTATCGTGCACTAGACTTTTTATCAGAGCTGGGGTTTATTCACAAAATAGAAAGCACCAATGCATTTATGCTTTGTCATCACTTTGATCATATTCATCCTGTGCAGCTATTAATTTGTGACACTTGTGGTTTTGTAAAAGAGCTGCACTCTACCGTTATTTCTCACGAACTGAACAACTTAGCAGCAGAAAGCGGTTTTGTTGTATCAGGACAAACTATTGAAGCACATGGTAAGTGTGAGTCTTGTAGAAGCTAAACCCAAAGTTTGTTTTAAAGCTATACTCATATACAGATAGCCACTTTAGCACCAATTTTAAGAGTACCTAACATGAATGTTGAGTTCATTAATCCATTTTTATCTTCTTTGATCAATGTGTTATCTACAATGGCACAAACCGAGTTAAAACCAGGTAAACCGCGTATCAAAACAGACGAAGTCGCCTGTGGAGATGTTTCAGGTTTAATTGGCATGGTGGGCGCGCAAACACGTGGCTCATTTTCAATTACCTTTGATGAAAACTTAGCCCTAACCATTATGGAACGCATGCTTGGTGAGCGCCCTGACGGTATTGATGATGAAGTAACTGATATGGTTGGGGAAATTACTAATATGGTAACTGGCGGCGCTAAAAATTTACTCGGCGAAAAAGGCTATGATTTCGATATGGCAACTCCGATTGTTGTCGCTGGTAAAGGCCACATCATCACACATAAAAGTAAAGGCAAAAAAATAATTATGCCATTTAGCTGCGATGCGGGTGATGCGAATATAGAAGTTAGCTTTGATAAATTATGAGCTGGCAACAAACTCAAATAACCTTAAAACCGCGCGCCCGAGGATTTCATCTAATTGACGATGAAATTCTTGCCCAATTAAATGAGCTTACTAACTATAAAGTAGGCCTATTGCATTTATTTATTCAACACACCTCGGCAAGTTTAACCATAAACGAAAACGCCGATCCAACAGTGCGCATGGATATGGAAAGCCACTTCAACCATTTTGTACCTGAGCGCCAGTCTTATTACCGCCATGATTACGAAGGCGACGATGACATGCCAGCCCATATAAAAACCAGCACGCTAGGGTGCGAGCTAAGTATCCCTATCAGCAACGGACGTTTAGCGCTAGGTACATGGCAAGGTATTTACTTAGGCGAGCATCGTGACGCTGGCGGTGCAAGACGTATTATAGCGACCTTGCAAGGCGAAACCTTTTAACCTTGTATTGACCTCCCCTCCCTTACTTTTACCCGCGTCACTTCGCATTATTTAAAATTCTTTATACCGCGCGGCGGCATGTTGCCACGCATATTTAATGGCTTCATAGGACCTTACGTAAAACAACTAAGCTATTTTTAGGTAAAAAGTATATCTATAGCTAGGCTAAAATTTGCTATTTAGTCGTTCTCGGCAATTGTTCCTGCATTGCTCTACCTTCTGCATCCATGCAGCCGTAAATGAGGTCTTTTTAACTTTGGTAGTGGCACGTTTAGCACCGCAAAATGATTAAGTATTATTGCTCATTGTCATTCTTTAATTATTTTTTGTACTGCTAGATTAAAAGCTCAATGCAATATAACCATTATGAATAAATTGCGTAGGTAAGATAAAAATATTGTTTTAAGACGTTTTTGTTTTAGTGGGGTATTTAGAGAGATTGGAGCGGCACACGAGGCTCGAACTCGTGACCTCGACCTTGGCAAGGTCGCGCTCTACCAACTGAGCTAGTGCCGCTTTATAGTTAG
>NZ_LKDW01000029.1 GCF_001401805.1 Pseudoalteromonas sp. P1-25 | reverse complement strand
GGAGAAGGAGGGATTCGAACCCTCGATAGAGCTACAAACTCTATACTCCCTTAGCAGGGGAGCTCCTTCGGCCACTCGGACACCTCTCCGTCTTGTGGGGCGTATAATAAAGATTTCAGAAAATATGTCAAACACTTTTATGTCAAAAATGACTATCTGATTACATAACGCACATAAGTCAGCTTTAATTGTATAATTGGTTTGAAAAGTAAACGATTTAAATATTTTTGTCTTGCGGGTTAACGCCCATTAAAGGCACTAAATCATCTTTTAGCTGCGCTAGATATTGCTCTTGGTAACCTAACTGCTGAAACTCAGCAATACAGGCTCTGTAATAGGCTTGTCGCTTTTGCTCTGTTGTGTCGGTTTCTGGCGATTCTTCAACTCGGTTGTCTTTCATATTATATTCTAAGTCCATTTGAGAATTCATATTTAGCGTGCTATTTTGACCCAGCTCAAAATTTTGGCGTATTCTAGCTAAGTTTTTTACATAAATACAACATAATGTTTAAAAAACAGTCATAAATTACGTTGTAGCACTGTCATTAAGATTATTTAAAACAAAGCTACATTAAATAACCTAATCTGAATTAACTATTAATAAGCACTAATAACTAGCTTTAAAATTTAGTTTAGTACTAATTAATTAAAAAGAGAACAATCTTATCCTCTCTTTCGTCTGTTTTATAAAGCAGTTTACTCTCCAACTTTTACTGCATTGGCGCTTATTTTTATACTCATACAAAAACGCCGCTAAAATTTAGCGGCGTTTTTAGTGTTTATTTTGTTAATTTAAACTTAGTCAGCTTGTGGGCGCATATGCGGGAACAAAATAACATCTTTAATGGTTGGTGAATCAGTAAATAACATGACTAAGCGGTCAATACCAATACCTTCACCGGCAGTAGGCGGTAAGCCGTACTCTAGTGCGCGTATGTAGTCTTCATCGTAGTGCATTGCTTCATCATCGCCGGCGTCTTTTTCTTCAACTTGGCGAATAAAGCGCTCTGCTTGGTCTTGTGCATCGTTAAGCTCCGAGAAGCCATTTGCAAGTTCACGCCCACCCACAAAAAACTCAAAGCGGTCGGTAACAAATGGGTTTTCGTCGTTACGGCGCGCAAGTGGCGATACTTCCCACGGGTAGCCTGTAATAAATGTAGGTTGGATAAGCATGTGCTCAGCCGTCTCTTCAAATATTTCACATAAAAACTTACCTGGGCCCCATACACAATTTTCAGGAATTTTAACGTGCACTTGTTTAGCGTACGCTTTTAATTCTTCAAAGTGGTTTTCTGGGTCTTTAAATACCGCAGCATCAAACTCAGGGTTATATTTTAAGATAGCATCAGCCATGCTTAGGCGCTCAAACGGTTTGCCAAAGTCGTACTCTACTGAGTCGATAACGTCGCCGTTTTCATCTTTAGTTGTATTAACAACAATTGGGCTACCTAAAACGTTTGTTGCAACTGTACGTAACATGTCTTCGGTGATGTTCATTAAATCGATGTAATCAGCATACGCTTGGTAAAATTCAATCATAGTGAATTCTGGGTTGTGGCGCGTTGATAACCCTTCGTTACGGAAGTTACGATTAATTTCAAATACGCGGTCAAAACCACCTACCACTAAACGCTTAAGGTAAAGCTCTGGCGCTATACGTAAGTACATGTCTATATCAAGTGCGTTATGGTGAGTTACAAACGGACGCGCAGATGCGCCGCCAGGAATAACCTGTAGCATTGGCGTTTCTACTTCCATAAAGTCGCGCTCTGCTAAAAAGCGACGAATACCTTCAACTACTTGTGAGCGAATGCGGAATGTTTCGCGCGTTGCTTCGTTAGTAATTAAATCAACATAACGTTGACGGTACTTGGTTTCTTGATCTGATAAACCATGAAACTTCTCTGGTAATGGGCGTAATGACTTTGTAAGTAGCTCGTACTCGGTCATTTCTACGTATAAATCGCCTTTACCTGATTTATTAAGCGCACCTTTAACACCAATAATATCGCCAATATCTAGTTGGCCATATTTTGCTTTTAAGTCTTTTTGTACATCTTTAGATGCGTAAGCTTGCACGCGGCCTTTCATGTCTTGAATGGCCATAAAAGGACCACGCTTAGCTAAAATACGGCCAGCAATTGATACAACGTGCTGAAGCTCTACTAATTCTTCTTTAGTCTTATCACCAAACTCAGCCTGTAAATCAGCCGTGTAATGTTCACGACGGAACTGATTAGGATGACCGTTGGCTGGGCAATTTTCGCGAATAGCGTCTAATTTGCCGCGACGCTCAGCGATTAACTTATTTTCGTCTTGGATTTGATCAGTCATTTTTTAGCTCTTTTTTAGCTTGGTGGTTATAGGCCAGATTTTAGGCTGGCTTCAATAAATTTGTCTAGGTTGCCGTCAAGTACCGATTGCGTATTACGGTTTTCAACGCCAGTTCGTAAGTCTTTAATACGTGCATCATCAAGTACATAAGAACGAATTTGGCTTCCCCAGCCAATATCCGATTTTGCGTCTTCTTGCGATTGCTTTTCAGCATTTTGCTGCTGAAGTTCAAGCTCAAATAATTTTGCTTTTAACTGCTTCATTGCTTGGGCTTTATTTTTATGTTGCGAGCGCTCATTTTGACACTGTACAACCGTGTTGGTCGGTACGTGAGTAATACGTACTGCCGACTCGGTGGTATTAACGTGCTGACCACCCGCGCCCGATGCACGGTAAACATCTATACGTAAGTCAGCCGGATTAATATCAATTTCAATATTGTCATCTACTTCTGGGTAAACAAAGGCAGAGGCAAACGAGGTATGACGACGACCACTTGAGTCAAATGGGCTTTTACGTACTAAACGGTGTACCCCTGTTTCTGTGCGCAGCCAACCGTATGCGTATTCGCCCACAAAGCGTACTGTTGCACCTTTAATGCCGGCTACATCGCCGTCAGTTGCTTCTACTAGCTCAACTTTAAAGCCTTTAGCTTCGCCCCAGCGTAAATACATGCGTAATAACATGTTACACCAGTCTTGCGCTTCAGTACCGCCCGACCCCGACTGTAAATCAAGGTAAGCGTCGTTTGCATCGTGAGAGCCCGAAAACATACGACGAAACTCTAAACCCTCAAGCTGTTTATTTAAGCCTTCTAGTTCGGTTTGCGCTTCAACAAACGTGTCTTCGTCTTCTGCTTCTACTGCAAGCTCTAATAAACCTTCTACGTCGTCAGCACCGGCTACTAGGTTGTCGATTGTCTCAACAACGGCCTCTAAGGCTGATTTTTCACGGCCAAGTGCTTGTGCGCGCTCAGGTTCATTCCATACGGCTGAATCTTCAAGTTCGGCGTTTACTTCTTCTAGGCGCTCTTGTTTATGAGCGTAGTCAAAGGTACCCCCGAAGCAGTTCAGTACGTTCGCGAATTTCCTTGATTTGATTAATCACAGGATTCACTTCAAACATGTACATTACTCCAAAATGGCTAGATTATTGCGCGCTAAAATTAGCACTAAACGCAATAAATTATCGTCAAATGATAAAAACGCCCGATTTTAACAAAAAACCGCGCGCTTTATTAGCCTTTTATGCATGCATTGTGCATATTTTTTAATGCACTTTTTCAAGCTCTCTTACTATTAATTGCAAGCTAAACTTGCCTCTAAATTCATTTATGTCGAGCTGATACGCCACTTTAACAAAACGAGCCTCGGTGTCGGGCCATGCTTTTACATCTATTCCAAATGCAATGGCGTCAACTAATCGCCCTGATTGATGTTTAAGCACCAGCTTTAAGTGTTTTTCGCCGACTATACGCTGTTGAATAACTTCAAAGGTGTGCTCAAATACCGGCTCAGGAAATTGCTGCCCCCACGGGCCTGATTGCTTTAATAGTTGGGCAAAGTCCATTGTAAAGCACTCGTTTGGCAGCTCGCCGTCGGTAAATACAATACAGCGTTTACTTTCTTCGCTCAGCTGCGCACTTACAGCGGCATCAAACGCATTTTTAAAGTCATTAAAATTTTGCTCATTAATACTCAAGCCTGCCGCCATGGCGTGGCCGCCAAATTTATTAATTAAGTGCGGGTCGGTGGTATTTAACCCCTCGAGTAGGTCGCGCATGTGCAGCCCTTCAATAGAGCGGCATGAGCCTTTTATTTCGCCGTTTTCGCCACCGGCAAAAATAACGGTTGGGCGGTGGTATTTTTCTTTTAAGCGCCCCGCCAAAATACCAATAACACCTTGGTGCCAATCTTCTTGGTATAAACAAATGGCATCGGGAATGGTGTCGTCACTAAACGCGAGCCTATCAAGCACAGCTTGCGCCTCGGCTTGCATGCCCTGCTCTATTTCGCGCCGTGCATGGTTTAAGCTATCGAGCTCACCGGCAATACGCCTTGCTTGGTTTATATCGGTGCTTAATAGGCACGCTATGCCCAAACTCATGTCGTCTAATCGCCCTGCAGCATTTAAACGCGGCGCAAGCGAAAAACCAAAGTCACTGGCGCTTAATCGTGCGGCATTGCGATTAGCTACTTCAATAAGTGCCGTTATACCTGGGCGTGTTTTGCCGCTGCGAATACGCGCTAAACCTTGGTGTACCAAGGTGCGGTTGTTTGCATCAAGCGCAACGACATCGGCCACAGTACCTAGGGCAACTATATCAAGTAGGTCGGCCAAGTTTGGCATAGCGTGGTTTTCAAAGTAGCCTTGCTCACGTAGCGTGCTTCTAAGGGCTATAAGCAAGTAAAAGGCAACGCCTACACCGGCAATCGATTTTGAAGGAAAACTACAATCATGGCGGTTTGGGTTAACAATGGCATCGGCACTAGGGAGCTGTTCCCCTTGCAAGTGGTGATCAGTAACCAGTACTTTAATGCCCACTTTTTTTAATATGTCTATGCCTGCAATACACGAAATACCGTTATCTACCGTAATAACCAGCTCTGGTTTTATATCAACAATTTGCTCAGCAAGCGCTGGGCTTAAGCCATAACCTAAGCTAAACCTGTCTGGTACTAGGTAGTCTAAGTTGTTAAAGCCAAACATGGCTAAGCCTTGCATTAAGGTGGCAGTACTGGTTGCGCCATCGGCATCAAAGTCGCCAACAATTAAAATGCGACTTTGCGCATTCAGCGCATCAATTAATAGCTCGGTGGCTTTGTCGATGTCTTTAAACAGTTTAAAGTCGATTAGCGTGGCTGCACTATTATTTAGCTCGTGTGCATTTTGCACGTTACGCGTGGCATAAATTTGTTTAATAACAGGGTGCAGATCGCTTGGCAGATAAGAATCGTCTACATTTTCGCGCGCAATGATCAGTTTTTTCATGCTGAGGTTTACTTATAAATTCAAAATAAAAACAAAAAAAGGCCATTACGGCCTTTTAATAAACGCAAGCGCCTTATTAAGACGCTTTGTTTGCCTCAAGCGCTGCGCTTAATGCGGCTGCTGGCTGATAGCCTGGGATCATTGTACCATCTTCTAAAATAATGGCTGGCGTACCGCTAATACCAAAGCTTTGGCCTAGCTGGTAATGCTCAGCTACTGGTGCGCTACAACCGGCAACAACTGTTGTGTCTTCGCCCGATTTAGCTTCTGTTAGGGCTTCTTGTTGGTCGCGTGCACACCATACATTCATTAAATCGGCGTAACCCGAACCTTGCAGCCCTCCACGCGGAAACGCTAAATAACGAACAGTAATGCCTGCATCAAGCAAGTCGTCTAGTTCGCGATGTAATTTACGGCAATAGCCACAGCTAATATCTGTAAATACAGTAATTTGGTGTTTTTCGTTTGGCGCTTTATAAACAATCATTGAGTCTTCATATTCTTTAATGCCTTCAACACGTACACCATTTAGCGCTTGCTCGGTTAAGTTGCTACGGTTGTTTAGATCAATCAATGTGCCTTGCATTAAGAACTGGCCATCTGGGCTGGCGTAAAGTACACCTTTATTTGTAATAAGCTCTTTTAAACCAGCAACAGGGCTTGGATTTATTTGCTTAACGGTTACACCTAACGTGGCAAATTTAGTAACTATAGGATCATTAGCATCTGGCGTTGTGGCTTCGCCATTTGCAAATGCACTCATACTTGTGCACAACATTGCACTTGCTAACATTAATTTTTTCATAATTTTCTCTATCTAATAATACATACTAAATTGACCGCTAAGCTGATAATAAATTTCATATTAAGCGCGCGGATGATGCTCTGAGTGTACCGATTTTAATCGCTCATTGGCAACATGGGTATAAATTTGTGTGGTTGACAAATCACTGTGCCCTAACATCATCTGCACTACTCTTAAGTCGGCACCATGATTAAGTAAATGTGTTGCAAAGGCATGACGCAATGTATGCGGCGATAAATCTGACTCAATAGACGCCAAAATAGCATAGTGTTTAATACGATGCCAAAAGGTTTGTCGGGTCATACCTACACCGCGTTTTGAAGGAAACACAAAATCGGTGGCATGTTTTATCATTTGCGCACGCCCCCTTTTTAAAAACTGCTCAAGCCAGTACATCGCCTCTTCACCTAAAGGTACTAAGCGCTCTTTGTTGCCTTTACCTTTTACAAACACAACCGACTGGCGCAAGTTAATTTGCTCCATACGCAGCCCTACAAGTTCGGTTACACGTAAGCCTGTTGCATAAAGTAGCTCTAGCATGGCTTTATCGCGCAGCCCCATTGGCTCTTCAATATTGGGCGCACTTAATAATGCCTCTACTTCGGCCTCTGAGAGCGTTTTAGGTAACGATTGACCCGCTTTTGGTTGCGCAATGTTTTCAAGCGGTGAGCTTGTGATACGTTTTTCACGTACAAAATACTGATAAAACCGCTTTAACGCACTTATGCTGCGAGCCGTGCTACGTGGTTTTAACCCTAAATCTACGCGATACGCTAGATAGCTTTCTATATCTAAGCTGGTTACCGTCATTAAGCTTTCGCCTTTTAAAAACTGACAAAACTTATCTAGGTCACTGCGATACGCGCTAAGGGTGTTTTCGCTTACACCTTGCTCTAAGTACAAGCTATCTAAAAAGGTTTCTAAAAAGTCGCTATTGCTTGTTAGCTCAGTATTTGGTTCAGGTAAATCGTCAGGTAGCGTTGTCACGTTGTGATCTCATGTTGGTAATACCCACGGTAGAAGGTATCAATTAAAAATACCTTACGGTAAACTGCGCCCTATCATAACAGGCAATTACACAGTGATAAATACGATGCAGATTGGTTTATTTTTTGGCTCTACTACATGCTACACAGAGATGGCAGCAGAAAAAATTCGCGACCTTATTGGCGCCGATGTAGTGACCTTACACAATATTAAAGACGAACCACTAAAAAATGCAGAGCAGTACGACTTTATCATCTTTGGTATTTCAACATGGGATTTTGGAGAAATACAAGAAGACTGGGAGTCTAAGTGGGACGACATTAAAGATGTAAACCTAAATGGTAAAACCATTGCTTTATTTGGCATGGGCGACCAACAAGGTTACGGACAATGGTTTCAAGACGCCCTTGGTATGCTTCACGATGAAATAAATACCCAGTCGTTTACGCAACTTGGTTTTTGGCCAAACGATGAAAACTACGAGTTTGAAGCGTCAAAAGCACTTACCCCCGATGGCAAACACTTTGTTGGCCTCGCCCTTGATGAAGATAGCCAATACGAGCTAAGCGATGAGCGCATAGCCACTTGGGTCGAACAAATAATGACAGAGTATAGCGAAACGCTATAACAGGATTAAAAGCGCTGCGTTTGCGGCGCTTTTTAAAAAGCTTACTCTACGCGTTGCCAATATTGGTTACGGTAAAAAAAGCCAATATAACCACGCACTTCTAACGTCTTACCGTCGTTTTGCGGCGTTAGTTGCACGGTATAAGTTTTACCATTTGTAGGGTCAAGTATTTCACCATCGCCCCACACGCCACCATCTTCTGGCTTTACATCAGTAATAATGGTCATCCCTAAAATAGGTTGATTTTTTAATGCCCCATCACACTCTTTACAAATACCGTCTTGTTTAGCTGGGTCTAAAATAGTCTCAACTTTACCACTGAGCACCTTATCATTTTGAGTAATGCGTACATACGATTTAGCCTCGTTGGTGTCTTCATCTATGGTTTTCCAAAGCCCAACAGGAGTCATGTTTGCAAGCGCACCTTGGCTTATAAATAAAGCCGCAGCGAGTGTTGTTAGTAACGGTAATTTGTTTAACTTTTTCATTGTGTTGCCTAAATTAAAAATGGCGAATAAAACGATAATACCAGCTGATTTATAAACTCACTATTAAATTAAACTGCTATTTAGGTACATATAAAAGTAAAAAACCAAGTGCGCGTTAACCCACTTGGTTTTTAAATTGGCTGATAGTTTTTTAATGTACGCGTTTTAAAGTACGTATTTAAAAGTCACGTACCTCTACACTTGAGCTGTTAAATTCAAACATATTAATTTTGCCACACTGTGCCATATGGTTAGTACTTGTATAGGGGGTATTTGCTTGGCTTATATCGCCCTCCCACTCTTGGCCATTTTTTATAAATGCTTTTAATTCAAACCATCCGTTCACAGCTTTACTGCAATCCATATCAACATCAAGCATCCAATAGTGTTCGCCCCATATATTAAGGGGTGTAACACCAAAGCCATCTACTGTTACCGATTTGTAGGCGCCATATTCACTTGGCCAAACATTTGTAGTCCAATCCATGGCAGTACCTTGCGCTTCTCTGCTTTGGCCTTGTTCAATTCCATACCAATCTAGGTAGTTATCGTTTGCTTTCCAAGGTGTTGTGGTGTTGTTTTTTAGATTGTTATGGCGAATTGGCATAGCACATTCAACATTTGTTATTTGGCAGTTTCTAGCAAGGTTTGTATTTGCATAGTTGTGGTCTATACCACCGCGTACAAACATGTCTTGTCCGCTTTGTGTTTGAGCATTAATAAAAACAACGGTTCTTTGCCAGTCGCTATTATTAGGCGCTGTCCCTTGGGTTAACTTAGCATTTTTATGAATTGCTATTGCATCCCATGGCGCTACATTTAAATTTATGGTGCCGTTGCTATTAACTGTTATTACTTCACCGCTACAGCTAGTAGCATTACCCAAAAGCTCGCCTTTTAACACATTGCAGTACTGTCCAGGCGCCATACCTGTTTGAATTGTTGCATTAAGCGTTGAGTCTTCTTTATTAATTGCCATATGACCAGAGCTACCACGTCCAAATGCAATCTGGTTATGGGTGTTATCCCACCAATTTGTTACTACCCAGTTGTCGGCTGTGTTATTTCTAAAATCGACACCACCAGCAATATAAGACCAACGATGCTCACACTTCCAGTTACTTGCAAAACATTCTAAATTACCATTATTGTGCACCGGTACACTTGGCCCACCCGCATCTGTATCGCCGTGAAAATCATAACTCGACATTACTTTTGGATACCCATACGGATACGCCAACATAAATACGTTAGCTAGGTCGTATAAACGGCCATCTTCAAAGGTAATTACATTACCTGCACCACCATGGCCGCGCTGATTGTCGTGGTTATCTACAAATACCACAGCTGATGAACTTGGCATAAAGCCCCAGCCTTCACCAAAATTACTTAACCATGCAAGCGAGCCATTTCTAAAGGTATTACCAAGCTGCGTACTGTATTTAAACTCGGTAACTAGTCCTATACTTAAATACTCTGAGGCAGCAACCGCTTCAGTACCTTGATCTATCACCTCATGAAACACCACAGGCGAGCCATTTATTTTTGCCATTAAACTTTGAATATCACTTGCAGCAACATGCTTAGCAGCATCAAACCTAAAACCTTTAACACCCATAGCTTGAAGGTCATTAATATATGCCGCTAATGTATTTTGCACATAATTTGAAGAAGTGTTTAAATCAGCCAGCCCTACTAGCTCACAATTTTGCACGCGATAACGGTTATTACCGTAATCTTCTGGGTTAATAGAGCAACTTTCGTGAAAATCTTGTGGGCTATAAATAGGGTATTGTTTATTACCAAAAGTGTTACCAGCAGTGCCCGTACCACTGCCGGCTGCCATATGGTTTATTAATGTATCAACATATATATCGACGCCTGCGGCGTTACAGCGATTAACCATATCTATAAATTGCGAACGGTTACCGCCTCGGCTTTGTAGTTGGTAGCTCACCGGTTGATAGCGAGTCCACCATTGGCTACCTGTAATATGCTCGTTAGGCGGAGACACCTGTACAGCAGCGTACCCTTTTGGTCCTAAAAACTGCTCACATTCTTGGGCTACATCTTGCCAATTCCATTCAAATAAATGCACAAATGTTGTAGGCGCAGCAGATACTAAACTTGGTAAGGTTAAACCTAAACTAAAACCTGCAGTGGTGATCATTTTATTCAGTTTCATAGTGTGTGTTTCCAGTGTTGGGCGAGTTAAACAACATACTCGACGTTATTTACAAGTGGTTAACACTAGTTTGAGAGTTGCTCAAATAAAAACTGAATACGTATGCATAATGGGTAAACTATCCTTTATTACTAGATAATTACCTGCCTTAAAATTACATCTTCAAGTAAAACGCTTTACATAACGCAATATAATCATCGCTGTAGCAATTGTTTTCATTTTTTATGCATAGGGAAGTAAGCTCAGGCGAAGTATTTATTAAGCTAAAGCGCATTAAGCTGCGGCTAAATGCTTTACCTGGTGTGGTTTTTACTTGGCAATGCGCGTTTAAATAAAGCCCGCTTTGTTTTGCTAATTCAATAAATAGGCTCGCTTCTGTGGTGGGTAAAATTACGTTAAAGCACGAATGCTTATGACTTAAACGCATATAGGCATTTATTAGCTCGTCAAAACTTAAACCATCGGTATGGCGTGCGGTGTTACGGGCATCGCTTAGCCCTTTTAAGCTGTGGTTAAAATAAGGGGGGTTAGAAATCACCACATCAAATGGCGCCGCTTGTTTAAACGCTTGTATAGTGGTGTGCTTTACTGTGATATTGGGCCACGGGCTAGAGGCTATATTTTGTTGTGCCTGATTGTAAGCCGCTTCATCAACTTCAACTGCGGTTATGCTAAGTGCCGGTTGGCGCTGTTTACACATAAGCGCCAGCAGACCGGTGCCTGTGCCTATATCGAGTAATGTGTTGGCCCCTTTTAAATACGCCCATGCACCAAGTAAAATGCCATCGGTTGAGACCTTCATGGCGCACTTATCGTGCTCAACCTTAAATTGTTTAAACGTAAACCCTGACATTTTTTCACCTTTTCATTCACCAACTGGCGTATAGCGCGTATAATTGCAAGTAATTGTCCCTTATTTTAGACACTCTATGCAATTTTCTGAATTTGATCTTGATACTAAACTCCTCAACGCCATTGATAAAATGGGCTACGAGACACCAACCAGCATTCAACAACAAGCTATACCTGAAGCGCTGCAAGGTCGCGATATTTTAGCATCAGCACCTACTGGCACAGGTAAAACGGCGGCATTTTTAATTCCGGCTATTCAATACTTAATGGATTTTCCACGTCGCGACCCAGGTTTTGCACGTGTGTTAATAATGACCCCAACCCGTGAACTGGCTTATCAAATTCATGAGCAATGTGAACTGCTTGCTAAAGGCACTCACCTTAAAATTGGTGTAGTAACAGGCGGTATAAACTACGGTACCCACAAAGA
The DNA here is from genome assembly GCF_001401805.1 of Pseudoalteromonas sp. P1-25. Taxonomy (GTDB): domain Bacteria; phylum Pseudomonadota; class Gammaproteobacteria; order Enterobacterales; family Alteromonadaceae; genus Pseudoalteromonas. Next base: position 39,432 of record NZ_LKDW01000029.1, on the reverse strand, counting down.
AATTTTTGAAAACAATAACGATATTTTAATCGCCACACCTGGGCGTTTAATGGAATACCTTGAAACCGAAAATTTCCATGCCGAAAACGTAGAAATGCTTATTCTTGATGAAGCCGACCGCATGTTAGATATGGGCTTTAGAAAAGAAATGCTACGCATATGTGACGAAGCTAAAAATCGTCGTCAGTGCTTTTTATTCTCTGCGACTTTAGAAGGCGATAGCGTTGAGTTATTTGCAGAGCGTATTTTAAACGACCCAGCTTTACTTGAAGCCGAATCGTCGCGTAAAGAAAAAGCAAAAATTCATCAATGGGTGCACCTTGCTGATGACTACCACCACAAGCTTGAGCTGTTGGTTAATACCCTAAACGGCCCAGATGTAAGTAAAGCCATTGTGTTTGTAAAAACCCGTGAGCGCCTAGAAACCCTAATTGGTGAGCTAACTAACAATGGCGTAAAAGCCGCGTGGCTGCGTGGCGAAATGCCGCAAGATAAGCGCATGAAAGCGATGGAAAATTTCCACAGTGGCAAAACGCGCATATTAATAGCCACCGATGTCGCGGCCCGCGGTATTGATGTTTCTGATATTAGCCACGTCATTAACTTTGACATGCCACGCACAGCCGATGTTTATGTACATCGTATTGGCCGTACTGGCCGTGCTGGTAAAAAAGGGATTGCTATCTCATTAGTTGAAGCACACGACATTGGTATTTTATACAAGGTTGAACGCTACACTGAGCAAAAGCTTAAGCGTCGTATAATTAAAGGGCTTGAGCCACAGCATAAAGAAGCTAAGCCACCCGCTAAAAAGCGTAAAGACCCTGTTAAAATGAAGGCCAAGAAAAAAGCCAAAGCTAAAAACAAAAAGAAATAACCCCCTAAATAAGCCGGCCATTGCCGGCTTATTTGTACCCGTTACAAATGTAACCCAAGCATGTAACTCATTCCCATTAAAATGTAATTATTGCCCACCTGAATTCTTTATTAATAAAATACCCTTATATTTCAAAGCATTAAAATTGGCATCGAAATTGTAACTGAGATAGTAACTCAGCTAAGAACAGCTGCACAATTAACCGTAATGTAAGGATAAAGTTATGAACCGCTTTAAGTTAACTATCGCTTTAGTATCATTTTGTTGTTTATTTTTATTAGCTTGCGCTACAAAAGTAAGTGCAGCAACTAACTTAGCCGTAGTAAGCAGTGTGGCTACTCAACCTAACTTACAACAAACAATCACCAACACGTTACGCACTAACCCAAATTTAGCATTAAACGATATTCGCGTGCAGGTTGAAGACGGTGAAGTAGATTTATACGGTGAAGCGCAAACAGGTTTTCAGCGTGCACTTGCACAAAAGTTTTTAGAAAACATGGATGGCGTTAAAATTATCCGTAATAAAATTAGTGTTATTTAAAATACCTTCTTCCTAACTTATTCCTCAGCGCTGCTTGTTACTCCAACACAAGCGGCGCTTTTTATGGCCTACATAATCTCAACGGCGGCAAACCTATTCATAAACCAGTTTAAATAGCTTAGTAAATGCCTTTTAGCTTACTCCCTTCACACAAAAAACACACAGTGCCCTACTCATATAAACGTTCTTTAAGAAGCGACAAACTCTGTAGAGCTTTAACCAACGTCAGTAGTAATTTAATTAATCTATTTTAATATAGCGTAACCTCGCTGATGCAGTTGTTATAGTTGCAGCGGTTTTAACGCAGCTAGCACATGTGTGAGCTCTTAAATTAGTTAAGCATTATTATGGGCTGGTACTATTGCAGGCTGGAAATATTAACAGCGTAGGTGGTTAGCTTTACTTAGCTTAAACTGGCAACAATGTGAAAGCGCTAGAGCCTGAAAGACTCTATCAGGTAAAAAAGTGTGCATATACCCGCGGGGTATTTAAGGGAGTAGCAAAACTTAAAGTATTTTTGCTTACCAATTCCTTTTTAATACAAAAAGCGCGCTTTTACTTTGTAAAAACGCGCTGATAGTCGGTAACTATTTCCCAATGCTTTTGCGTTGTGAGTTTTAAATTATTTACTCACCTTGGCTTGCATCAGTATTATTATCACCCTTTTTATTTGCTGATTGCTGGCTTATTTTATCGCTTATCATGGCATCGAGCTTTTCACCGCCTTTAATGCCAAAATCTAACGTACGTATCGGGAATGGAATACTAATATCAGCGTCATCAAGTGCTTGTTTAACGGCTACTACGCCCTTGTGACGTACTGTCATAAAGTCTGGCTCACCTGGGTATTTAATCCAAAACCATACCAGTAAATTAATACTGCTGTCGCCAAAGCCTTCTGCGTATACAGCGGTTTCATCTTTACGTATTACAAAGTCAAATTCGTTAATTTTATCTACTATCACTTCTTTGGCTTTTTCTATGTCGTCGCCATATGAAATACCCACCGGTACCTCTATGCGTCTAACGCCTAACGTGGTGTAATTTTTTAGCACGTTTCTAAATAATACTTTGTTAGGTACCAGTATTAACTGCCCGTAAAAGCTCTCTATTAGCGTGTTACGCAGGTTTATTGAATGCACTGAACCAAATACGTCGTCGGTTTCAATTACATCACCCGCTTTAAATGGTTTGCGTATTCCCATAGCAATACCGGCAATTAGGTTTTCGGTCATGTCTTGAAATGCGAAACCTATGGCTAAACCCACAATACCTGCACCCGCTAGTAACGATGTTACAGTGCCTTTTAGCCCCATAAAATCAAGTGCTATAAATAAACCTACGCATAACACAATCACTTTAAAAATAGAGGCCATTAAATCAGCTATTTGCTTAGAGTCGAGTGAGCGCCTTAATAGGTTTTTCATTAGCTGGCCGGCAAAGCGCGCTATTATTGAAAACAAAATAGCGATTACAACAGCTACAATAAAGTTTGGGATATGGCTAATTACAACATCAAACCAACCGCCAAGTTTTTCTTCTATAAGCTTTTCGGCTTCGCCAACTGAGGGAATACTGATCATATTTTTACACCTATCTGTTTTTTATTTCATTAATAGTAGGTGAAGTTAGCAAGTTTAGCGCCAGCATAAAAAAAGCCATGCATTGCATGGCTTTTTAACTCATTGTTTGCTGGGTATAAACGCTAGTTTTGCTCGTCGCGCATAAATACAGGCTCAAGATCTTTAGTGGTTGCTTCAGGGCTAAAGTAATAACCCGCCACACTAAACTCTTTTAATTGGCTCAACTGCGTTACTTGGTTTTCTATGATGTAACGGGCCATCATGCCGCGTGCTTTTTTAGCGTAAAAGCTAATTACTTTATATTGACCATTTTTGCAGTCTTTAAAATGCGGCGTAATTATTTGCGCATTAAGCGCTTTTTTATCTACCGCTTTAAAGTACTCATTTGAAGCAAGGTTAACGAGGTATTGTGCGTCTTGCGCTTTTAATTCCTCGTTTAATTTATTCGCAATAATGCTGCCCCAAAACTCATACAAATTTTTCCCGCGAGGGTTATCAAGCTTAGTGCCCATTTCTAGGCGGTAGGCTTGCATTAAATCAAGCGGCTTTAATAAGCCGTATAAACCTGAAAGTATACGTAAGTGACTTTGCGCATAATCAAGGTTAGCTGCAGTGAGTGTTGCGGCATCTAAACCACCGTACACATCGCCGTTAAAAGCTAGTACCGCCTGTTTAGCATTGCTTTGCGTAAACGGTTGTGACCATTCACTAAAGCGTGCAGCGTTAAGCCCTGCAAGCTTATCGCTAATTTTCATTAGACTGCCAATTTGCGCAGGCGTTAGTTCACGGCATACTTTCATGAGCTCTTCGCTGTGCTCTAGTAATTCAGGCTGAGTGAACTTATCTGTTGCGGGTGGCGTTTCGTAATCAAGATTTTTTGCTGGTGAAATAACAGTGATCATAGTTAGCTATTGACTTGTAATTTATTTAATGTCAATTTCAACATTAAATGAGACGAAAAGCACGTTTTGTTTATAAAATACCATTGAAAATTAATCGCAATGGCCTAAATCCTACCTTAATAAATCATGCATCGTCGTTTTTCTATTGATAAGGACATAAGACCTATCAAGCATTGTCACACTGTTGCAGTATTGAATACTTATATTAAGGTAGTTTAGATTTTCTTTTAACTTGCTTGGAATGAGGAAGGCAAATGACTAGCGCTCTACAAAGGCTAAAACAACATTCATCTATCGTAGCCGACACTGGCGATATTGAAGCGATCAAAAAGCATCAACCAGAAGATGCAACCACAAACCCGTCGCTTTTATTAAAAGCAAGCGAGATTGAAGCATACAAGCCTTATCTAGATAAAGCTTGGAGCTATGCAAAAGAAACAGAGCAAGATGCAGCTAAACAGCTTGAACTTGCATGTGACTACTTTGCCGTATTAATTGGTAAAGAAATTAGCGAAATTGTACCTGGCTATATTTCTACTGAAGTAGATGCTCGTTTATCATTCGACACCCAAGCAACTATTGATAAAGCACACACCCTGCTTAGCCTTTATGAGAAAGAAGGTGTAAGCAAAGACAAAATTTTAATTAAAGTTGCGTCTACATGGGAAGGTATTAAAGCTGCTGAGCAACTAGAAAAAGAAGGCACTAAATGTAACCTAACTTTATTATTTAGCGATGCTCAAGCACGTGCATGTGCTGATGCAAACGTATTTTTAATATCGCCATTTGTTGGCCGTATTTTAGATTGGCACGTAGCAAATGGTATGGAAAAACCAACCGATCCGCTACAAGATCCAGGTGTTCAATCAGTACGTAGCATTTTTGAGTTTTATAAACGCCATGATTACAAAACCGTTGTTATGGGCGCGAGCTTCCGTAATACCGGCGAAATTATTGCGCTTACAGGGTGTGACAAGCTAACAATTAGCCCTAATCTACTAGAAGACTTAGGCAATTTAGAAGGCGCAGAAGAGTACTTACTACAAAGTGATATTCCTAAAGAGCCAAAGCCTGCTCCACTTACTGAGTCGCAGTTCCGTTGGTTACATAACCAAGATGCAATGGCCACTGAAAAGCTAGCTGAAGGCATTCGCTCATTCGCAGATGCACAAGAGCAGCTAGAAGCACGCTTTAAAGCAATGTAATACACGCTAATTACGCTATATTAAACGCCGCACTTGCGGCGTTTTTTTATGCCTACGTTATTTGCTGAACTAAGTTAACATTCATTAAGGCATCACATACTTGCAACATTATTGTCACTTTTTTATTCTATTTTAGCTAGGCCTGTGGTATAGGTATTCTCGAGGTTCACTAAAATCAATAGGAGATAGTCATGGATAGCCTAAACGATATATTAGAGATATTAGAAGGTCCTGATACAACAAGAAAAACCTCTCAAAAGAATAAAAAAAGAAAGTGGCGCGAGATTGAGGCCATAAAAGACAAGCAACGGTTACGTAAAGAACTACAGGAGTTGGACTTTTTTACAGACAGTATTGAAATTGATGAGCTAGATTTTTAATCCTATAAACGCTCATAAACAAAAGGCTTTCAGTGTATGAAAGCCTTTTTAATATATCCATTAAACTTGCCAATTTATGGGGCTGTCCCCTTGGGCTTGTAACAATTCATTAGTTTGTGAAAAATGCTTACAGCCAAAAAAACCTCGGTGCGCAGAAAGCGGAGACGGATGCGGCCCTTTTAAAATATGATGGCGAGTGCTGTTAATATTTTTTCCTTTTTTTTGCGCATGAGCGCCCCATAAAATAAATACCACGCCTCGGCAGTGCTCGTTTATATGCGCAATGACGTTATCGGTAAATTGCTCCCACCCTAAGTGTTTATGCGAGTGCGCTTGCCCTTGCTCTACAGTAAGTACCGTATTGAGTAAAAATACGCCCTGCTCAGCCCAGCTTTGTAAGTAGCCATGCTCGGGTATTGCAAAACCAGGTATATCGGTTGCCAATTCTTTGTACATATTTTTTAGCGACGGCGGTAACTTTTTAACCTCTGGCAATACTGAAAAACATAAACCATGGGCTTGGCCTTCTCCGTGGTATGGGTCTTGGCCTAAAATAACCACGCGAATATCGTTAAGGGCTGTGGCTTCAAAGGCGCTAAATACTTGCTCTTTGGGTGGGTACACAGCAATCCCTTCTGCGCGGCGTTTTGCTACATAATCTAATGTTTGCTGCATATAAGGGTGCTGTAATTCATCTTCTAAAAAGGCTGGCCAATCGCTCATTGTGTACTCTTAATTTGTTTGCGTGATGCATCTATTTTATCACACATATCGGCAAGCCCTTCTAACATGCGTGGTGAAAAACGGTGTAATAAATCGGCGTTTACACGTATAAAATGATTATTTTTAACCGCGGGTACTTCAGGCCATTTTTGCCAATTAACTACCGGTTGTGGTGTTTTTGATTTTTCATCAGGGGTTATAATAATTTGCGGTTTAGCCATTACCACGTTTTCAATACTTATTTGTGGGTAGTCGGTATCGCTTTGTGCAAATACATTGCTTACATGACATGTTTCAATAAGCTGGTTTATCCATGTATTTTCACTTACCGTCATCATTGGCTCTGGCCATAATTGATAAAAACCAGTTAATACTTTTTTACCTTGCTGCTGTTTTTTTATGTTTTTAAGTTTGGTATTAAACGCGTTTGCTATTTGCTTACTTTGCTCAATACGCCCAGTAAATTTACCAAAAGTGATCAGCTCATTTGCTACTTCTTCTATCTTTTTTGGATCACTTAAATGTATTTTTATACCAAGGCGCTTAATTTGTTCTAAGTCTCCACTTTGATTTCCGCCTTTCCAACCAATCACTAAGTCGGGTTTTAGCGCTAGTAGTTTTTCAAGTGAAATACCATAGTAGCCACCTATGCGCTCAATATTTTTAGCCTCAGCAGGGTAGTCGGCATAATCAACAGTGCCAACAATATTATCCCCCGCACCTATAGCAAATAGGTTTTCTACTATATGCGGCGCAAGTGCAACTACACGCAGCTTTTTTGGGGGCGTTGTTTCGTTTGCAACAGCACTGGCTATTAAACTACATAGCCCAAGGCCAACTATAAATGCCCTGTACATTAGTAGTCGAACCCTTCAAGTGCTTTAATGCCTGAATCGAATGCATGTTTAACATTACGTACTTCGCTTACTGTATCGGCAAGTTCTGTTAACGTGCGGTGCGCTGCACGACCTGTAATAATAACCGACTGCATAGGAGGACGGTTATTTAACGCGCTTACTACTTCATCAAGATCAATGTAGCCATAAGTCACCATATAGGTAAGCTCATCAAGTAATACTAAATCTATACTGCTATCGGCAAGCATGCGCTTGGCTTCTTGCCACGTTGCTTGCGCTGCGGCAGTGTCGGCTTCTTTGTTTTGCGTATCCCACGTAAAGCCGGTATTCATCACCGCAAATTCAACCCCTGCGCTTTGTAGTAGGTTACGCTCTCCACACTCCCATGTGCCTTTAATAAACTGACAAACAGCGGCTTTTTTACCATGCCCTACACAACGTGCAACCACACCAAACCCAGAGGTTGATTTACCCTTACCATTACCCGTAATTACCTGAAATATGCCTTTAACATCTTGCGCTGCAGCAACGCGTGCATCTACTTGCTCTTTTACTTTTTGTTGACGCTGCTTATGCTTATCGTTGCTTTTATCTGTCATTATTATGTCCTTCGTAAATCGATATAATGTGTTGTATGTTTAAGTGTTCCTCGCACATAGTTGCTAAACGTTCTAACTGCTGTTCACGGTGCTTAGCAATACTAATTGGCGTTATTGCGGCCTCTGGTTTTACCCACTTTAAAATTTGCGATGTGGCAGCTGGCTCATCAAATAAACCGTGTAAATAAGTACCAGCAAGGGCATTATCATCACTAATAAAGCCATCACTTACAAATCCTTTAGGGTGCGAGTTAAACGTTAAAAATGGCCTATTAAGTGCTGCACCTTCACTAATACCCGCATGAATTTCGTAGCCACTACAGGGGGTTTTATTATTATTTAACTGCATAGTTGCGGTTACTTTAGTGAGTACTTTTTGGGTGCTAAGAGTGGTATCAAAGTCACTTAATGCAAGGCCTTTAACACGCTTTAATGACGACTCAACCCCCATGGGATCAGTAATGCTATTCCCTAACATTTGCATACCGCCGCACACCCCTAACACTTTACCGCCATAGCGTATGTGGCGCTTTATTTGCGTATCCCAACCTTCATTTTTTACAAAACTTAAATCACCCAGCACGTTTTTACTACCTGGAATAATAACCAGATCGACCGGCGGAATTGCTTGAGTATGGCGCACATAATTTATATTAATATTTGGGTGCAGTCGCAATGCATCAAAATCGGTATGGTTACTAATATGCGGCAATAAAAGTACAGCTATATTAATGGTGGCGTGTGTCACTTTATTATCTATTGCAACGGCATCTTCGGCATCAAGGGCTAGGTCATGCAAGTAGGGCAGCACCCCAAGCACAGGTTTTTTCGTATAGCGCTCAAGCCAATCTAGCCCACTTTGCAATAAGCTGATATCGCCTCTAAAGCGGTTTATAACAAAGCCTTTTACGCGCGCTTGCTCAGATTCGCTTAGCAGCGCAAGTGTGCCCACTAAATGCGCAAACACACCGCCTTTGTCTATATCGGCAATAATAATGACAGGGCAATCTACCGCTTCTGCGTACCCCATATTGGCAATGTCGTTTTCGCGAAGGTTTATTTCTGCGGGGCTGCCTGCGCCCTCAACCAATAATAAATCGAACTGTTTAGCTAGGCGTTTATGCGAGGCAAGCACCGCATCCATCGCCACTTTTTTGTAGTCGTGATAGTTGCTCGCTTCCATATTACTAATGGCTTTGCCATGAATAATAACTTGTGCGCCCGTATCGCTATTTGGTTTAAGTAATATAGGATTAAAGTCGTTTTGAGGCTCTACATTAGCCGCTATTGCTTGCAAAGCTTGCGCTCGGCCTATTTCGCCGCCTTCTTTCGTAACCGCGCTATTAAGCGCCATATTTTGCGGTTTAAAAGGCGCAACCGTTACACCTCGCTTTGCAAATACTCTGCAAAGCGCAGCGACTAAGGTGCTTTTTCCGGCATCTGACGTAGTGCCTTGAATCATTAAGGTTTTCATCCGCCCTATGCCTTTGTTTTTCTAAAAAAGAGCAAGCTTAGAAAAAATACGCTACCCATAGCTGCTGTAATCACCCCTACAGGGAGCTCTTGGTTTTTAAGTAATGAGCGCGAAAGCACATCGACCCACACCATAAACGTGCCACCCACTAAGCTTGTGATGAGTAAGCCAGCAGTACTGCCTTGAGATATAAAAAAGCGCACTATGTGCGGCACCATTAAACCTACAAAACCAATACCGCCACATAAGGCCACCAGCACGGCCGTTATTATGGAGCTCAATACCAGCATAAAAATTCTAAACCGGTGCACACGCACCCCAAGCGTTATGGCGCTTTCATCGCCAAGAAGCAGCGCATTTAACTGTCTTTTAAAGCTCAGCATAAAGCCAATACACACCACTATAACCATACATGGCAACCATAACGTGGCCCATTGTGCGCGGGCAAAGCTACCTAACGTCCAAAATAAAATACCAGCCACTGCTTGCGGGTCGCTCCAATACAACAATAAACTGGTAAATGCGCTAAATAAAAACGACAGCGCCACACCTGCTAACAACATAGACTCTACGTGCGTATTTTTTTGCCGCCCAGCAATAAGTATCAATAAGCCCATAGCTAAAAAGCTCCCTAATAAGGCAGCAGTCGATAACATAAACCCAGCACTTATACCTGTCACAGCCATAAGCAGTACAACCCCAAACGACGCACCTGACGATATACCAAATAAGTATGGATCGGCGAGCGGGTTACGAGTAACCGTTTGCAAAATAAGCCCAGCAATAGCCAAACCTGCGCCCGCCATAAAGGCAAGTAAAGTACGGGGCAACCTAAGCTCATAAATAATACGTGCGTTAAGCGAGCCCTCCCCTGCCGATAAAACTCCGGTGAACACATCACTTAACGGTGTATCTGCTGCGCCAAAGCTCAGTGCACTAAAAAGGCTGCCCAGTGCAATTAATGAGGCAGCTATAAAAATAGTCCACGGGTTTATGTTTGTTATATCCATTTAATTAATAGCCATAAAAGTAAGTAATATGAGGAATAGTTTGGCCATTTTCTGTGCGCTGCGGGTGGCTGGTTACGTGCGCACATACCCCAAAAACATCTGCTAGCATCTCTTCACTAAGTACCTGCTCAGGCGAGCCTGTATGTGTTATTTTCCCTTTATTAATAACCACCAGTTCATCGCACATAGCAGCTGCTAAATTTAAATCATGAAATGAGGCAAACACAGTGACCCCTAGCGATTTTGCTAATTCCATCACTTGTATTTGGTATTTAACATCCAAATGGCTGGTTGGCTCATCCATAATGAGTAATTGCGGTTGTTGCACTATGGCGCGGGCAATTAATGCTCGTTGCTTTTCGCCCCCCGAAAGTGATTCAAAATTTTGCTTACACTGCTGCTCAAGCCCTACGGTTTTTATTGCCTGTGTAATTTTTTGTTTGTCGCTGTGGGTGGTGGCGCTAAATAGTGGTTTATGAGGCGTAAGCCCAAGGGCAACCACATCAAATAACGTTAGGTTAAATTGAGCAGGCGTTTCTTGCAGAACGACAGCAACATATTTTGCGTAATCTTCACTTTTAAGCTGCCAAATATCCTGCTGATTAAAAGTAATTTTGCCTGTGGTGGGTTTATTAAAGCGATACAAACAGCGCAGTAAGCTCGACTTACCCGCCCCATTTGGGCCTATTAAGCCAATAAATTTACCCTTTGTTATAGGCAAATTAATAGTGTTTAAAATGGCGTGATTATCAACTTCCCACGACACATTTTGAATGTCTAATAAAGGCGTGTTTGGCGCTAATGTAGTTTGCAAAGTGAGTCCTTTAAAAACGCGCACTCACTAAGACACCACTAAAAAAATAGTGCACTAATAAAATGAGTTTACCCGCTCGTTAAAATATTTTATTCATTTGTATCTGACTTAAAGCACGGTGCTCATTACAGTTACGGGAATAGTTGAGGAATTTCACCCCATTCCAAATGAGCGTCTATTATGGGCGGGTAAGTAAATAATTTAAAGCAAAAAAACCGCGCTCAAAGGAGCGCGGTTAAAAAGGGAGCGTTTTAACTAATTTAGCGAATAGTTAAAACTTGTATTCCATACCTAAGCCAACGTAATCTTGGTCAACATTGTTGTCCATATCAAAGCTTGAGTAAAAACCAAATACTTTAATGTTTTTATTAAACTTATGATCAACACCTACAGAAACTGCCGTTTTGTCATCACTATCATCAAAGTCCATTGCTTGGTACTGCACTTTAAACGTGTTTTTACCCATGCTGTAGGCTGCGTTTAATAAGTAGCCATCCGCTTCTGCGCTACCGTCTACTTTTTCTTGAGTTTGGTACATAGCGCCTAATTTAAAGCTCTCTACTTTACCTTGGATTGACGCACGCACTACATCGTAGCCATTTACTTCGCTATCGGCTGCAACCGAGGCGTAAACCGCACTCTTTTTAAGTGCAGCGTCACCGTAGGTAACCGCCATTGAATAACCGTTATCTGCATCTACGTCATCTTCGGCAATAAATGTAGCAAGTACTTTAAAACCTTCGTAGCTTTTAGATGTATAAGTGATTGAATCACCCAAGCGGTTTTCACCTTTAAAGACGTTTTTAATATCGCCTTCAAGATCATTAAATAAATCTAATTTGCCTTGTGATTGCTTAAGTGCCGTATCGTTACGACCCACAACAACTTGACCATAAGCACCTTTTAAACCTACGTATTGGTTGCGTGCAGAAATATTGTCGTCGTTATCACCTTTAGAGTCAGCGTCAGATACATCAACTTGAAACTCAAACTTATAAACCGCTTCTAATCCATCTGTGATCTTTTCAGATCCCTTTAGGCCAAAGCGAGATGCATTACTTTTAATTTCAGTGAAAGACCCTTCACCGTCATCAGATGATTGCACAGTAACATTCGCTTTACCGTAAACATCAACATCTGCAAACGCACTAAAAGATAAACCACTTACTAGAGCAATACATAAGCTCGATTTTACAAAATTCATGTTATTTCCTCGATAATCACAAAACTAATTTTTTAAAACAGCTGCAGTTTGTCATCGTTAAATGACAGATATATTACAAAGGAAACATTTTTGTCTTTTTATTTTAATAAAAGTGTCTAAATCCTGAAAACAAACTGACATGAATATTTAATAAACAAAATTGTACCCACTCAATCTCACTAAAAATAATAGTCGGTATTTAGTGTTCATCAATAGGCTGATGAGCATTTATTTTAGGTAATAAGTTAATCAAGGTTTCTATTAACTCTTTTTGTTCGTTGTCTCTGTGGTAGGCCACAAAAATATCACGCGAGGTATGTTCAACATCTTTTACATGGAACAGCTCACCCTTTTCTAAATGAGATTCAACAAGCACCTCGGGTATAAACGCACTGCCACCACACTGAATAATTAAATCAAGCGCGATACGCCCCGTACTGGTTCTAAAATAAGGAGGCGTTTTACCCGTAAATTGACGCGCATGCCACAGCGAAAAAGTAGTGCCCCAATCAACATATACATATTGGTTATCAAAAAAGTTTTCGTTAGTTGCTGTGTCATAGCCACTGACAGGAATAATTGGTAGCTCGCAAATTCGCTCAACCACAAGCTCATCCACTTTAGGTGGGTCAAATAAAATGGCTAAATCAAGCGTCCGCTCTAATAATAACCGTGTGCTTTCTTGCTGGGCTTTAACCTCTGCAACTAGCGACACCCCAGGCATAGCCGACACTATATTAGTAATGCCAAATTGTAAAAAGGCATCCCATATATTGGGTGTCCCTGCTAAGCTTATTTGCTTATGCATGTTATCGGCCAATGCCACATCCACTTTGGCACGCTGCATGCCGGTGATGATCATTTTAGCATGCGGAAGCAATCTCTCTCCTGGCGCCGTTAATTGAATATTGTTCCGCTGACGAATAAACAAGTTTACACCCAGCCCCTGCTCTAATTGACGAATGCGGAAGCTGACTGCCGATTGAGTGATGTATAGGTTTTCAGCCGCTTTACCAAAATGACGCGTGCGCACAACCTCTACAAATGTTTTTAATAAATCTATATCCAATTTTTTATCCTCACGATAAAAATAACTTGTTTAATAAATTGTCAAACTTGCATCATACTCCAGCAATAAACAGGGTATGAGGATACAGTTATGAGCAACGATATTTCACTACTTCGCCAAGCGTTTGTTAGCCAGCGTCAATTTTATGATGATCAAAACTTTCCTCGCGGGTTTAGCCGCAGCGGAAACTTTACCTTATTAGAAGCCAGTATATTAGAGCAACATGGCGTAATACTAAAAGGGCTTTATAATAAAACGTTAGCGCCACAAAATACCTTACAAGCGCAATTTGTTGATGTAGTTTGTGGCAATAAAGAACCTACAAACCCAATCGAAAAAGCCTGGGTTAAATATTTAAAACTAACAACTAGTAAAACCAAGTTTCATACACTTTTTGGTCGCTCAAAAATGTCAGGGTCAATGCCAATAAGCCAAGACGATTATGGCGAGTCAGATAGCGTATAACCCTCTAAGTTATTTGCTTTTTTGCGTTTTAGCAGTTACAACTTGTATAAGCAAACACTTTTGCAAAATATCAAACAAGGTTGTTACGTGACGCGAAAAATACTTATAATTGAAGATACGCCTACTATAGCGCGTGTGCAAAAGCATATCGCGCTCAAAGTGGGTTATGAAGTTGATATAGCCGAGTCTTTGGCGGCAACAAAAGAGCTAATAAAAAACAATAGCTACTTTTGTGCTGTTGTAGATTTTATCCTTCCTGATGCGCCTGCGGGTGAGGCGATTCCGTATACTATTAATGCTGACATTCCTACCATCGTAATGACAGGCAACATAGATAAGCAAACTCGCGACACAGTAGAAAAGTACCCAATCATTGATTACATAATCAAAGAAAACAAACAAGCTTACCAATACCTAGAAAAACAACTGAGCCGTTTACCCCGTAACGAAAACGTAAAAGTGCTGGTTGTCGACGACTCAACGTCTACCCGTAGATACATTTGCAGCTTACTAAAGCGCCATAAGTATCAAATACTCGAAGCAAAGGACGGAAAAGACGCGCTAGAGGTGCTCGAAAGCCAAAAAGACGTGTCTGTTATTATTACCGATAACGAAATGCCAAACATGAATGGTGATGAGTTATGCGCTGAAATTCGCCGACTTTACAGTAATGATGAAAAAGCCATTATCGGCATTTCTGGGGCTGACTCATCAGCATTATCGAGCCTATTTTTAAAAAATGGTGCTAATGACTACCTCCATAAACCCTTTAACAGCGAAGAGTTTTACTGCCGCCTAAGTCAAAACGTCGACATGCTTGAGCAAATAGCCACAATTAAACGCCAGGCAAATACAGACTACTTAACAAAGCTACCTAATCGCCGCTACTTTTTTGAAGAGTCGAGCAAGTCACTCAAGTATTTAAAAAAATCGAATCAAGATGGCGCACTCGCTATGCTTGATATAGACCATTTTAAATCGATTAACGATACATACGGCCACGATGCCGGAGATGAAGTGCTCAAAGGGTTGGCAGTGTGTTTTAAAAAGTACTTTGAAAAGCAGTTAGTTGCTCGTTTAGGTGGGGAAGAATTTGCCGTTTACTTTACTGATGCAACCACAGCACAAGCACTAAAACGCTTAGAAGGCTTTAGGCAGTTTATAGAGCTAAATAGCCAAGAGTTTAGCCAAGAAAAAATTAAATTTACAATTTCTATTGGTTTTGCAAGCGGCCCAATTTACCAGATAGATGAACTGTTAAAACAGGCCGATTTAAAGCTATATGATGCAAAAGAAACCGGCCGTAATAAAGTAATAAGCTAAACCTTAACGCTGCTTTATAGCTACTTACTTAAACTATTATTGCGCATTGGGATTAGACTTCAGCGGCGGTTACCGCCGCTTTTTTACGCTTACGTGATTGATGATAAGAATCCCACGTAAATATAGCTAAAGCACTCCAAATACACGCAAACGTGATCACTCGCTCGGCATCAAACACTTCATCGTAAAACACCACAGCAAGCATAAACATTAAACTGGGTCCTATGTACTGAAAAAAGCCCAAAGTTGTGTACTGCAAACGCTTAGCTGCGCCGGTAAAACACAACAGCGGCAAGGTCGTAATAATACCAGCACTAATTAACAGCGCATTGGTCAGCCAATCGTTAACGGCTAAATCAGAGGTAGGCGTTGGGGCCATCACCCACCAGTAAATTAATGCAACAGGCAATAAAATTAGCGCTTCAAGTAAAATGCCCGGCAGCGCTTCAACCGGTAACTTTTTACGCAGTAAGCCATAAATAGCAAAAGACGTGGCAAGCGAAAACGCCACCACCGGAAACGAGCCAAAACTGACCAACTGCAGTACCACACCAGCAAAGGCTAAAAACACTGCAACCCCTTGCAACTTACGCAGTCGCTCGCCCAAAAATAGCATGCCCAACAGCACATTCAGTAATGGGTTTATATAATAGCCTAAACTGGCATCGAGCATATGGTTATTATTGACCGCCCAAATAAACAACCCCCAATTAAAGCCTAATATAGAGGATGTAAGCACTAACATTAAAACAATTTTGGGCTGGACAATGATACGTTTAACCCTATCCCAGTATTTGAGCACACTGACCACAAGTATTAAAAAAACCACAGACCAGAGAACACGGTGAGTTAAAATTTCAAAGGCAGAAACATGTTGTATTTGTTTGAAATAAATAGGCGCTAAGCCCCACATTAAAAAAGCTAAACAGGCAAAAATCCCGCCTTTACGCTGCTCGTTTGCAATCGACATACATACTACTTATCCGTATTAAAAGGCCGACAGTTTATACCAATTCGCGCTATTAAGTGACTTATTTTGAGGCGAGTAAACCTAAACCCAAGACAGTTTATTTTAACATCATTATCCGACTAAATACGTACCTGTACCAAAAGCGATTTGTATTGCCTTTTCGTTGTGCAGCTCCATTCTGCATACACATACTTTATTTCCAGAGCGTATCAAAGTGGCACTGGCTGTAAATACCTCCCCTTTGCCAGGGCGTAAATAATCTGTACGTAAATCTATAGTGCCTAAGGTAGCCAGCTTTTGCTGTACGCTTGGAATATCTAAGTCGGTTAATTTATCGATAACACTGGCTGCTGCAAGCATGCCGCCCACATTATCAAGCACCGCCGATATAATACCGCCGTGAAGAATTTTTTGCGCAGGATTACCTATAAATACATCTTGCCACGGGAACGTAATTTTAGCTTGCTCAGGGCTGAGTGACTCTACCGAGATATTTAAAAACTGGTTAAATGGCATGCCATTTACAAACAGTGCGCCCACTTGTTCAATTAACATTTCTTTATTCATTGTTATTCTCTATGTTTAAATTAAGACTGGTACGATGAGTTAAGCATACCTGAAGCAAAACCACGAGGCACTAATTAAATCATTTACCGCTAAGCTAAAGACATCCTATAAAAAAAACACTAAAATAGCCGCGATGAATACTCTAACCCCTACTCCTAGCACATTGGTCCGCAAGCCCGACACCGTTCTTAAACAAGTGTTTGGCTACAGCGAGTTTCGTGATGGCCAAAAAGCGGTTATCGATGCGGCTATTAATGGCCAAGACTCTTTGGTACTGCTGCCTACAGGCGGTGGTAAATCAGTGTGTTACCAAGTACCAGCGTTAGTGCTAGAAGGGGTTACTGTGGTCATTTCGCCGCTTATTTCACTCATGCAAGACCAAGTAACGCAACTGCAAGCGTTAGGTGTTAAAGCCGCTTACATTAATAATAGCCTTGCTCGCGAAGAGCAACAATTAGTGTACCAACAATTGCACCAAGGGCTAATAAAATTACTGTATGTTGCCCCTGAAAAAGTGCTTCAGCATGAATTTACCGAACGGCTCAGCCACTTAAATATAAGCCTATTTGCCATAGACGAAGCACATTGTGTATCGCATTGGGGGCATGACTTTAGACCGCACTACTTTAGATTAAACGAGCTTAAACAGCGTTTTCCCTATGTCCCTATGATGGCCCTGACCGCCACGGCCGATAAAGCAACCCGCTTTGATATCGTTGAGCAATTAAAATTACAACAGCCCTATATACATACCGGCAGCTTCGATAGGCCTAATATTCGTTACACCATCGAAGAAAAATTTAAACCGATGGCGCAACTACTGCGCTATTTAAAAGAGCAAAAAAATCAAAGTGGTATTATTTACTGCACTAGCCGTAAACGCGTTGATGACATTGCCGAAAAGCTCGCTGATGCAGGGCTAAATGCCGCCGCCTATCATGCTGGTATGAGTAACGAGCAACGCCAATTCGTGCAAACCGGATTTGCCCGCGATGACATTCAAATTGTGGTTGCAACCGTTGCTTTTGGTATGGGCATAAATAAACCAAATGTGCGTTTTGTACTGCATTACGATATTCCAAAAAGTATTGAAGCCTACTATCAAGAAACCGGCCGCGCTGGGCGTGATGGCTTAGCCGCAGAAGCCATTATGTATTTTGATCCCGCCGATATTGGCCGCGTTAGGCGCTTTTTTGAAGACATAGACGATGAACAACGCCGCCGCGTAGAAGAGCAGCGTTTTAATGCCATGGCCAGTTTTGCCGAGGCGCAGACATGTCGTCGCCAAATACTTTTAAACTACTTTAGCGAGTATAAACGCGAGCAATGTGGTAACTGCGACATTTGCATAAACCCACCAAAAAGCTTTGATGGCACGTTAGTAGCGCAACAAGCGCTTTCGTGTGTGTACCGAGCTGGGCAGCGTTTTGGCTTAGGCTATATTGTAGAACTATTACGCGGGGCTAATACCAGCCGCATTCGCGATAATAACCACCACGAACTCAGCACCTATGGGATAGGCAAAGACAAAAGCAGTGAGTTTTGGCTTAGTATATTACGCCAACTTATACACCAAGGCCTGTTAAGCCAAGATATTACCCAAGGTGCTTCACTGCGCTTAACCGAAGCTGCACGCGCAGTACTTAAAAGCGAATATGCCCTACAGCTTGCCGAGCCGCGCTTACAAGCTAAACACGTATACCAAGATAAACTGGCGCAGTTTAATTACGACAAAAAACTATTTGCCCGCTTACGCGCGCTACGCAAAGAACTTGCTGATGCAGACGATGTACCGCCGTACGTTGTATTTAACGATAAAACCTTAGCCGAAATGGCGCAATTAATGCCCACCAACGACAGCGAGTTTTTAAAGGTGTCGGGCGTTGGCTTTACCAAACTCAATAAATATGGCGGCGAATTTTTAACGGCCATTCGTAACTACCTTGCTAATAATTAAGTAAATCATGACCAAAATTGAATACAATCACGCCCATAAATGCATTGTTATCAGCCCCGTAGAGGCACCTCATGATGAAGACTTTGAGCTGTGGAGCACGCTGTTTTTACACGCTGATGAGATAACCATTATTGATTACGCACAAGGGGCTGATCGTCATCAATTACGTTTTAGCTATCAACAGCAAACCTTTAATTTAAATTTTGAACACTACAGCGAAAGTATTTGGATTAATGGCGAAGGCCATGAAGCCGAGCACTTATTAGCAGCCCTGGCCTTTTACTTAAGCTAAAACGCATCCCTATGCTCTAAACAAGCAGCGTTGAGGTTAATTAACAAAGGTGCGTAACGATAACAATTAATTAGTTTCAAAATCCATACCTTTTACTTACATTGTAATAACAATGATGTAAGCTGATATTACGACTCATATTGGCAGTAGTATTGAAGAGGTTCAATGGTGAATAAAAAATGGATTGCACACTGTTGTATAAGCTTAGCTCTCGTAAGCTTTAGTGCGCCTAAGGCCTTTGCACAACAACCAAGCAATAAAACTAGCAGCTGCCCCACAGTGCAATCGCACTCAAATAAAAGCAATAATTTACGCCGCGAAGTTGAAGATACAACCACGCTCGTTAATAGCCGCAGCGATGCTCAAATAGCGTCAATTACCCTTAAACAACTCAATGTGTTTAATACCGAACGGGAAGAGGAAAATAACGCGCTTTTTCGTTTTGCTAACCGTGCGCATATCCAAACAGAGCCAGATGTAATTAGTAATATTTTGTTATTTAAACAAGGCGATAATTACAATGCCAGAAAACTCGCTGAGTCAGAGCGTTTATTACGCCAACAAAACTATTTATACGATGCGCAAATAAGCGCGATTGAAAACTGCGACGGCAACGTAGATGTAACCGTAGTAACTCGCGATTTATGGACCTTACTACCCGAAATAAGCTTTAGCCGCAGCGGTGGCGAAAATAAATCGAGCATAGGTTTTCGCGAGTCGAACTTACTAGGTTGGGGTAAGCGTTTATCGTTTTCACGCACCACCGACAGCGATCGCAATGGTTATTTATTTGTTTATGACGATCCTAATATATTATCAAGCCGGTATCGCGGGCGCTTAGAATATGCCGATAACAGCGATGGTAAACGCCACTTATTAGAGTTAACTTACCCGTTTTATGCCATAGATACGCCCTATAGCTATGGTATTAAAAGCTTTTCTGAACAAAGAGAAGAGGCGCTGTATCGCCGGGGTGACGAATACAGCGAGTTTGATCAAACAACCAATTTTTTTAGCGCTTTTTTAGGTCACTCTAAAGCATTATCTGATAGCTGGACGCAGCGATTGACACTTGGCTATGTAAACCAAGAAGACAGCTTTGCAGAAATAGAAACAACCTTTGCTCCCTTAGCCAAAGATAGGCAGCTAAGTTACCCCTATGTTAGCGGTCATTGGTTTGAAGACAGTTATATAAAAGTACGTAATTTTGACAGTATTTCGCGAACAGAAGATTTAAATTTAGGCTGGAACATTAAAGCGCTTTTAGGTTACTCCGATGAGTCTCTTAGTAATGATGACAGCAGAGCCGTGTATTCGTTAAAAGCTAAAAAAGCGCACTTTACTACCGACAGAACGCTGTGGCGTTTTAGTGCACAAGTGGATGGTTATTGGAATAAAGAGCAAAAACAGCTTGAAAACTTTTTGGCCACCAGCGAAGTGCAGTACTACTTAAATACCAGCGAAAACCAATCCTGGTTTGTTAAAGCCCGCGCCCAGTACGCTAAAAACCTAACTGCCGATAAGCAGCTAACACTTGGCGGCGAAACAGGCCTTCGTGGCTATCCCATGGATTACCAGCACGGCGACCGAAGCTTTTTAGTCAGCCTAGAAAAACGCTATTACTGGGAGTACGATTTACTGCAGTTATTTAAAGTAGGTGCAGCGGGCTTTGTTGATGTTGGCCGCGCTTGGTTTAACGATGAAGATAACGGCGAGAACGATCATGTTTTAAAAAATGTTGGGGTGGGTTTGCGCTTAGCGCCAAGCAGAGCAAACTCTGGCACCATGATCCACCTTGATATTGCCGCTCCACTAGATGGCTACGATGATGTTGATTCGGTGCAATGGCTTGTGAGTGTAAAAAACACTTTTTAAATAGCGGGTAATAAACGAAAGCGTTACACTCGCGTTTTAAATTTTCCTAAAAACAGTACGGGATCTCACTTTGGAATTGTTTACGCTTTTAGAGCTAATGGGTACACAATATAAATTAATTGTTACCCTTATTGCCGTTTTACTTTTTCCACTGTTATTAAAAGCAACAAAAAAACTGCTCGAAAAAGCCATTAAAGGAAAAGTAGATGTTCATCGTAAATTTAGGGCTGAGCTTTTATTAAAAATCATTTTAGCGTTTGTTGTACTGTGTTTAGTGCTGATATTTTGGGGCATTGAGCTGCGCGGGTTATTAGTACTTGGCTCATCATTATTTGCAATGCTTGGAGTCGCTTTATTTGCCGCTTGGTCGCTGCTTAGTAACCTTACCGCTTTTTTACTCATGTTTATCCAAAACGGTTTTCATGTAGGTAATTGGGTACGTATTGTTGATGGCGCAAACCACATAGAAGGACGCATAGTCGAATTAGGTTTAATGAACGTACTCCTTGAACATGTAGATGGGCATAGAGTTGTTTATCCTAATAACCTGTTTGTTACCCGCCCTGTAATGGTGTTAAATAAGGAGCCAAAGCCTACTAAAGCGCCGGTAATAAAACGCATAATTGGCTCTAAAAAAACATAGTTTAAAAAGTCATGTTCACAAAAAAGCCGCAGTAGATAAATTACCTACTGCGGCTTTTTACTAGCTAACACAATGCTAATTATTTAGCTCCGCTGTTTTAAGCTCTTCATCTAAATCATTTATTTCGTCAATAAAATGCTCTAACTGCTGCTCTACTAGGCTATTTGCATTTGCAAAATAAGCAAGGTGAAACACCGCATCCCCCTCGTTTACCAGTGGCATAGTTTGCTGACCTATTACAATACCGCCTTTAGGCGCTAAAAGCTCAAGCTCAGCATCACCTAATGGGCTACTTATATATGCCAGCACTTGGCCTTTTTCTACGTGTTCACCCAGCGATACCTGCGCGCGTACAATGCCATCTACCTCAGCGCGTATCCAACTTGTAGAACCGGCAATAATAGGATCGGGCAGTTTTTTAGGGCGCTTGCCACGGACCATTTTTAAATGCCGCATCACATAGTCCACACCCTGTACTCCAGCTGCAATGGCTATAGGGTCAAAGCGTAAGGCCTCACCCGCTTCGTAAGTAATAACCGGTATACCTAAATTAGCGGCTTCACTTCGTAATGAGCCATTACGAAGTGAAGCATTTATAACCGCGGGTGTGCCGAATGCTTTAGCCATCTCAGCGGTTGCTTCATCATCTAAGTTAGCGCGTATTTGCGGTAAGTTAGTACGATGGATAGCGCCGGTATGTAAATCAATAATGTGGGTACAATGTACCGCCACCTGATTAAAAAACATATGCGCCATACGCCCCGCCAGCGATCCTCGTTCAGAGCCCGGAAAGCTGCGGTTCATATCGCGTCTATCGGGTAAATAACGCGACTTATGAATAAAGCCAAACACATTAACAATTGGCACGGCAATTATGGTTCCGCGTAATTGGCTTACATCTATTTTAGATAGCAGCTGGCGCACAACTTCTACACCATTTAGCTCATCACCATGAATAGCTGCACATATCATTAAAACAGGGCCTTCCATCACACCATTAACCACCTCAATAGGAATATTAAGTGGTGAATGGGTGTAAAGTTTAGCGGCCTCCAACGCGAGAGTTTTGCGCTCGCCCACCCCAATACTTTCCTCTAATAAAGTAAAAGGGCGATTAATTTTAACCTTTGCCACGGGTTGCGGTTCCTTTAATAGCAGCGTTTTTTTCGATAAATTCGATGACCATACCAGCAATATCTTTACCTGTTGCTACTTCAATCCCTTCAAGCCCTGGAGAAGAATTCACTTCCATAACCAGTGGCCCACGTGATGAGCGAAGTAAATCAACACCCGCTACATTTAAGCCCATTGCTTTTGCTGCAGCAACAGCTGTTTTACGCTCTTCTGGGGTAATGCGTACTAATGTTGCGCTACCACCACGGTGAAGGTTTGAGCGAAACTCGCCTTCTTGCGCTTGGCGCTTCATGGCCGCTATTACTTTATCCCCTAATACAAAACACCGAATGTCGGCACCGCCAGCTTCCTTAATGTATTCTTGAACCATAATATTGGCTTTTAAGCCCATAAACGCTTCAATCACACTTTCAGCTGCTTTACGCGTTTCGGCCAGTACAACACCAATGCCTTGTGTGCCTTCAAGTAGCTTAATAACCACAGGTGTCCCCCCTACCATTTCTAGTAGGTCTTTTACATCATCTGGCTTACTGGCAAAACCTGTTACCGGCATGCCTACACCTTTACGTGATAACAGCTGAAGTGAGCGTAATTTGTCGCGCGAACGAGAAATAGCCACTGATTCATTAACCGGGTAAACCCCCATCATTTCAAACTGTCGCAACACTGAGCAGCCATAAAACGTTACCGATGCCCCAATACGTGGAACAATGGCGTCAAAATCTTTTAAGTTTTCACCACGATAGTGAATTTCTGGCTGCTGTGAGTTTATGTTCATATAACAACGTAGCGCATCAATTACTTTTACTTCATGCCCGCGGGCTTCTGCCGCTTCTATTAGGCGTCGCGTTGAATACAAACTACTGCTGCGAGATAAAATACCAATTTTCATAGTTAAAACCTTAACTATCTAATAAATGTGATAAAGCCGGGTTAACGACTAAATGGTTTTCCATGGCTGTACGGCCAAGTAACATCCTAAATTTCATTGTTGCTCTATTTGTTAGCGTCACTTCAATAGGCCAGCTATGTTGGCCTGCATGTAGTGTGGTCTCTATAAAATAGCGCATTTCTTTTTGCCCACTTGAACTGGTTACAGCTTTAATTTTTTTAACCTTCGCGGAGCATTTAACCTGTGTTTGTTCATCACCTTGTAATGGTTGCGCTATAAATTTCACCCATTTTTCGCCATTTTTTTGGTACTCTTCAATATTAACTGCATGAATACATGAGGTGCGGGCGCCAGTATCCACCTTTGCTTTAATCTTCTCGATACCAAGCTCCGGTAAACTCAACCACTCACGCCAACCCACGGTCAACTTTGCTGTCATAAATGTGCCCTTAATAAAAAAGTGACTTATACGCTAAGGCGAAAAAAACACCAGCGAAATAAATTTATCTAGTCGATGAGTAAATTAAATTGATCTTTTATAGAAACTGACCACACAATGCACACCTTGTTGCTTAGCGTTTTATTTAGCAATTAAAGGCTGCATATGGGGTTAAGCCTTAAAGCTAACTGACTAAAAAATTAAGGTAGCTTTAAAAAGCACTTTGCAGATACGCTATAGTTATTTGTATTAAAAACACACTATTATATAGGCCTTAAATATGATTAATGGTTTACTGCATGCATTGGTGCTTGACGAAAAAGGTGGTGCGCACGCCATAGAAAACACTCGCGATTTAAATAACTGGCACCCTAAACAAGGTAAACTGTGGATACATATGGACTACAGCCAAAGCGAGGCAGTAACGTGGTTAAAAAACCAAGAACATCTTAGTGACTTTGAGCTTGATTCGCTTATTGCTGATGAAACTCGCCCACGCTTAACACCCAGTACCAATGGCCATATGCTGTTTTTACGTGGTGTAAATTTAAATCCTGCACAAAGCCCTGAGGACATGGTTTCAATTCGATTATTTATTAACGAATCAATAGTTATTACTACGCGCAAGCGTCGCTTACTTTCAATCCAAGATATATTAGCAGAGCTTAATGCTGGCCAAGGCCCATGCTCTATTTCTGAGCTGGTTTGCTGTATAACCCAAAAGCTGACATCACGGATGCAAAGTGTCATTAATAAGCTCGATGAAACCTTGGATGAATTTGAAGAGGAAATAGACGAGCCAAGCAAAAAATTTGATAACCAAGGTTTATCACAACTACGGCGTCAAACTATTGCCTTGAAACGTTACTTAAAACCACAAAAAGAAGCGCTAAGTTTACTGATAAATAACCACTACCTTTGGCTTAAAGATGAAGATAAAGCAAAACTAAACGAAACCACTAACTTACTTATTCGCTATTTAGAAGAGCTAGATAGCGCTATAGAGCGCGCACAAATTATTCAGCAAACCATTACCAACCAAGTGTCTGAGCAACTAAATCAACGCATGTACGTTATGTCAGTTGTGGCGGCGCTTTTTTTACCGCTGGGCTTTTTAACAGGCCTTTTAGGGGTAAATGTAGGCGGTATACCTGGGACCGAAAACCCCTATGCATTTAGTACATTTGTGATTTTTTTGATTGTGCTTACAGGTGGTATAGGGCTGTATTTTAAAAATAAAAAGTGGTTATAAAAAAATTTTTAATGCGGCCACTCAGGTGAGTGGCCGTGATTGAGTCGCTGATTAATTAGTTTGGCGCGTATAACTCACATTGGTCATCGTCACTTTTGATTCTGTAATGCCTAAATCCTCAAAACAGTTTTTAAACGAGTTAGAGTTACCGGCCTCACCACATTTATCTAATGTGTATGGGTCTTGTGATTGCAAGTAGTTACCAAACTTAAAGTATGACTGCGAATCATCCTCTACCGGTATACCAAACGAATTACCAAAAGCCGTCACCTCAACATCACCGTAGTTATTAACCACTCGTAAGTTGAATGACTCACCACTGGTAATAGTACCTAGAGCAAACTTTTCTTCATTACCGCTGGTATTACGTAAACGTACGTACACATCAAAAATTCCGTTGTTCGCTACGCTATCATTAAAGCCCGATTCATCAGTATCTGATACATACACTTTAGATATAGTGCCGGTATCGCTTGCATGGTGCTGCGATACAATCGTTTTTCCACCGTCAGACATTTCCACCTTTACCGTAGCTTCGAACACTTCATAGGTTTGAGTCATAGCAACGCGCAGGCTTTCTTTTACCTTATACTCATGACGCCAGCCATTACCATTAGGCGTAATATGTTGCGCCTCTAACGGGACAAACACCAAAGTACTATCGTTAACTAAAGGATTGGGGTTATCCCCTTCTAAATCAAAAATGCTGCCACTGGTAATGCTGCTAGGAATTGTTGAACCATTTGAGTTATCGCTGCCGCCATCATTGCTGCCACTACCCTCAACCAAGGCAAAATTATCAAATCGTACATCGCTGGTGTTATTGTAGTGTTTAGCGAAAACCTGCAGTGAATTGGTATTAGCCGTAGTAAATGTTTTTGTTACTTTAGTCCACGAAGAAACATTAAAGGTTTGGTTTTTAAATAAACCATTTAAGTCGTTTACACCAATTTGCCCTTTACCGAGCACATAAGCGCTTAGGGTGTATTCAGTGTTAGGCTGCACATCGACTACTTGATAAACGCGTGCTGGGCTACCCTGAATTTTTAGCGATTTTGAGCCACTGTAAGCATCTGAGGAAATAGCGGCTGGGTCAGTTTCGTTCCAGTTACTAAAGCCACTTTCAAAGCCTGCATTATTAATTGTTGCAGCATGTGATAGTGCTGAGCTTGTCGCAATCGCGCTGTAAAAAAACAGTTTTTTATGGTTAATCATTATCTTTATTCCTTTAAACCTGAACATAAAAATAACCTAACTACTTAGTTTTGTGGTAGACACTAAAACTTAGATCACACTGTATAAACAGGTTTCTACTTTTGTGTATGAATCGATTTGGCAAGACAACCCAGGTTACAAAAACCAATATAAAACCCAAAAGCGACCTTACCAATATTAATGCCAAATGGCGAGGTAAAGGCTATATTTTTTGTTACCAATATGTCAACAGTAAATCTAATAGCAAATAAGTATTAGTTTTATTAAGAATTGTATTAAAAAATTTTAAATAGTATTAACTATTCAATAGGTTATATATTGGGGACAGATTAGCGATAAATAAAAATATTTTTTCTATTTAATAAATAAGTAGTACGCCGGAAAAAGCTCTATTACCAATAAAAATATAGCAAGCTTAACTTTTAATGAATAAATTTAGATAAATTAAATTTTTTACATGAAAAATAATAATTGGTTATAACAAAAATAAAATTGGTAATACTAAAAAACTTATATTTTTTGCCGTTAAATAAGGCAAAATAAAGGCGGGGATTAGTGCGCCATTACACTAAAAAATGTGCATTAATATCTAAAATAGGCAAGAGTTTAAAGAATCATGTTGCCCTAAACACAAAAAAGCGAGCATATAAATGCTCGCTTTTATCAACTAGCTAACGCCTTACTCTTGAAAGTAAGTGCCCCAACCGTCGTACTCAACGTCACACTCAACAGCTAGGGCTGCAAGTTTCTCAACGTCTTCCATTATAACTTCAACGTCTAGCTCAGCTTCGACGACAATATCAAAGCTCCAAATTTTGCTGCCATCTTCTAGCTCAAGCTCTGCCGGCTCTTCAACATCGTAGCCTAATTTAAAAGCAGCCAGCGCAGCTTGCTCTAATTTGCTAAAATCTTCGCATACAAAATGATGCTCAACTTCATAAAGTATTTCAGGATCAGAGCCATCTTCAAGTAGTGAACTTACGATGTCTTCACTTATTTCACGCCAGTTTTCCATTATTTATCTCTCACTTGAGCATCTAATTCAGTTATTTTAGCAGCCATAATACTATGCACTTGAGTGGCCTGTTCACGGGCACTCACTTCTTTATCAAGTGATATAGGCGCTAACATTTCAATGTAAATTGTACCATTATCCCAGCGGTTTAGCTTAATAGTTTTATCTGTTGTGCTCATACATACCGGTACTATGGGTACATCTGCGCTTAAAGCGGTATGAAATGCCCCCGTTTTGAAAGGCAACAAACCACGACCGTAGCTTCGAGTGCCTTCAGGGAAAACCCAAACAGATAAACCATTTTGTTTAATTTTTTCAGCGGCTTTTGAAATTGTACCTGCTGCTTTAGAGCGATTTGCTCTATCTATTAATATGTTTCCCGACAACCAATAAAGCTGGCCAAAAAATGGGATCCACTTTAAACTTTTTTTGCCTAAACTTACGCAATTTTTAGGCACCATGGCAGGTACGGTAAATAAGTCATAATTGTTTTGATGGTTAGATATATACACTGCAGGGCCAATATTTTTTGCATCAGGGTGGCGTTTTAATACAAGTTTAACTCCAAGCATTTTAGCCATCGAAGCAAACCAACCCGCAATCACATGCACATTGTTAGGATGAAACGGCCTCACAATTGACAGTAACAACCCAAACACGCAGCTGAAAAATATAAACAGCACCATAATTAAAATACGTATAACAGCTAACAAACTTTTCTCCAAAATGTGTGTGCAATGCGCTATAAGCCGCGCATATTTCACTATTATAACGTGATTTTATGACGAACTCGAGACAATAGCGAACAGCTGTAAGCTGAAAAACACAGGGTAAACAAAAACGGCCTGCAAAAGCAGGCCGTTAGAGGTATCTATTACGGGTTTATTCCTCAGCTAACGTGTCATCACTTTGCTCATCAGCCGGCGTAAACTCGACAACAGCTTCATCAACACGTTGTAAGCCTCGAGGTAACTTATTACCTCTGCGTCCACGCTCGCCATGATAATGCTCCAAGTCACCCGGTTTGAGCGTTAGCTTTCGTTTACCAGCATGGAGTGTAACGCTACTGCCTTGCGGTACTACAGCAAGTACTTTTACAAACTCTTCACGTGCTTGTACTTTAGCACCCGGAATAGAGATGATTTTATTGCCTTTACCTTTACCCAGTTTTGGTAAATCGCGCAATGGAAATAACAGCATTCGTCCTTCGTTCGAAATAGCCATGCAGTAATCGGTCGCTACATCGTTCACTCTTATGGGTGATAGTAAAATGCCGCCCTTTGGCACGCTTACCAAGGCTTTACCGTTTTTATTTTTACTTACTAAATCTTTAAACTCGGTTATAAAGCCATAACCTGCATCCGACGCCATAAGTAGTACTTGATTGTCTTCACCCATTACCACATGCTCAAAATTAGCGCCTGTGGTGAGGTTAAAGCGCCCTGTCATGGGCTCACCTTGGCTTCGTGCCGATGGCAAGCTGTGCGCATCCGTTGCAAATGCACGCCCCGCAGAGTCTAAAAATACCGCTGGCTGATTACTCTTCCCTTTAGCTGAGGCTTTGTATTCATCACCCGCCCGGTAATTTAGCCCCTCTACGTCGATGTCATGGCCTTTACCAACACGTGCCCACCCTTTATCAGAAAGCACAACGGTTACCGACTCTGACGGTATTAAATCTTTTTCACTAAGTGCTTTAGCTTCTACACGCTCAATAACCGGTGAGCGACGTTCGTCGCCGTACATGTCGGCCGCTTCTTGAATTTCTTTTTTAAGGAGCGTTGACATACGACGGTCTGAGCCTAAGGTAAGCTCTAACTTGTCGCGCTCTTTGGCCAACTCATCCTGCTCGCCACGTATTTTAAACTCTTCTAGTTTTGCTAAATGACGAAGTTTTAACTCTAAAATAGCTTCGGCTTGGATTTCGGTTAACTCAAAGCGCTCCATTAACACAGGTTTTGGTTTATCCTCTGTGCGTATAATTTCAATCACTTCGTCAATATTTAAAAAGGCAGCGAGTAAACCTTCTAAAATATGCAACCGCGCCAGCACCTTATCTAAACGGTGCTGTAAACGCCTACGTACTGTTTCACGTCTAAACGTTAACCACTCAGATAAAATACTGCGTAAGTCTTTCACTTGTGGGCGGCCATCAAGGCCTAGCATGTTTAAATTTACACGGTAGTTTTTTTCAAGGTCGGTAGTGGCAAATAAGTGCGCCATTAACGGCTCAGCTTTAATGCGGTTTGAACGCGGTACTATCACGATGCGGGTTGGATTTTCGTGATCAGACTCATCACGTAAGTCGGCAACCATTGGCAGCTTTTTAGCATTCATTTGCGCCGCTATTTGCTCAAGCACCTTAGCCCCAGAACATTGATGTGGCAGCGCAGTAATCACGATATCGCCGTGCTCTTCAGTATACACCGCGCGCATTTTAATTGAGCCTCGGCCGGTTTTGTATATTTTATGAATATCGGCTTTTGGGGTAATTATTTCAGCGTCGGTTGGGTAATCAGGCGCGTGTACAAGCTCAAGTAATTCATCAAGCTCAGTTTTAGGCTTATCAAGTAATAAACAACACGCACTGGCCACTTCGCGCACATTATGTGGTGGAATATCAGTTGCCATACCTACCGCAATACCGGTTACGCCATTTAATAAAATATGCGGTAAACGTGCAGGTAGTACTAATGGCTCATCCATGGTGCCGTCAAAGTTTGGCGTCCAATCAACGGTGCCTTGGCCTAGCTCTTTAAGTAATACCTCAGAGAACTTTGATAAGCGCGCTTCGGTATAACGCATGGCCGCAAACGATTTAGGGTCATCTGCTGCACCCCAGTTACCTTGGCCATCCACCAGCGGGTAGCGGTAAGAAAACGGCTGCGCCATTAATACCATAGCCTCGTAACAGGCACTGTCGCCATGCGGGTGGTATTTACCTAATACATCACCTACCGTACGAGCCGATTTTTTATATTTAGCCGCGGCCGATAATCCCAGCTCGCTCATAGCATAAATAATACGACGTTGAACCGGTTTTAAACCATCACCAACATGCGGTAATGCACGGTCCATAATTACGTACATAGAGTAATTTAAGTAGGCGTCTTCGGTAAAGCGCCCCATTGTTTGTTGTTCAATTCCTTGCATCAGCAAGGTATCTGTATCACTCATTAAAGCTTACCTAGTTTTTCTTATAGCTTACGCGGTAGATCACGTTTGCGTAATCGTCGCTTATCAGCAGACTGCCGTCATTTAATTGTGCAAATGCAACTGGGCGTCCAAATGTTGTTTCGTTATGCATAAAGCCGGTAATAAACGGTGTGTATTTAGTAATACGCCCTTGTTCTACATTGGCTAAAGCCACTTTATAACCAGACTTTTTTGTTCGATTCCATGAGCCGTGTTCCGCTACAAATAACTGCTCTTTGTAATTAGCTGGGAACTGTTTGCCGGTGTAAAAATGAATACCTAAAGGCGCAACGTGAGCACCTAGTGCAAGCGCTGGCGCACTGTAGTCGCTCATGTTTTTACCTTTACCAAACTCAGGGTCTAAAATGGCACCGGCGTGAACGTAAGGGAAACCAAAGTGCTCGTTTTCTTTACTTACGCGGTTAATTTCATCCGGTGGGATGTCATCACCCATCATATCGCGGCCATTATCACTAAACCAAAGCGCTTGCGTGCTGGGGTGAAAATCAAAGCCTACCGAGTTACGTACCCCTTGGGCTATTGTTTTAATTTGTTTAGTTTCTACATCTAATGCAAAAATACGTCCGTAGCGCTCATCTTCGGCGCATATATTACACGGTACACCAACCGGAATAATAAGCTCGCCGGTGGGCGCAAAACGTAAAAACTTCCACCCGTGGTGACGATCCGATGGCAACGCATTGTAAACAACATCAAATTTAGGGTCTTTTAGCTGTGTATCGACGTTTTTAAAGCGAATAATACGGTGTACTTCTCCTACGTATAAATCGCCATCTTTAATTGCTAGCCCAGAGGGCATGTTTAACCCTTCAGCAATTACCATTTTTTTATCGGCTACACCATCGCTGTTATGATCAATTAACGCATATACATTTCCGGCTTTACGAGAACCTGCGTAAACAATGCCTTTTTTTGATACTGCTATTTGGCGCGCGTTTTCAACATTATCAGCAAATAAGCTTACTTCAAACCCAGGTGCTACGGTGAGTTTGTCTAGTATGTCTTTTGCCATTGCTGGGGCTGTTGTTAAGCCAAGCAACAATAAACTTCCTAGTATTTTATTCATTTGCCTCTCCAAGTGTTAAACACAAGCCTATTAAACTTGTGCTTTATTACCATGATCTTCTAGCCACTGGCGTCTGTCTGATGAGCGTTTTTTAGCAAGTAGCATATCCATCATTTCTAATGTTTGCTCTTCTTCATCAAGTGTAAGTTGCACTAAGCGGCGCGTGTTTGGATCCATTGTGGTTTCGCGCAGCTGTAGCGGGTTCATTTCGCCCAGCCCTTTAAATCGTTGCACATTAACCTTGCCGCGTTTTTTCTCAGCCTCTATGCGGGCTAAAATACCTGTTTTTTCGTCTTCATCGAGGGCGTAATAAACCTCTTTACCAATATCGATTCTAAACAGCGGAGGCATCGCTACATAAACATGCCCTGCTTTAACCAGCTGCGGAAAGTGACGTACGAACAATGCACACAATAAAGTAGCAATGTGCAAACCATCAGAGTCAGCATCGGCCAATATACAAATTTTATTATAACGCAGGCCGGTTAAATCACTTGAGTCTGGGTCAATACCCAGCGCCACCGAAATATCGTGCACCTCTTGCGAGGCTAATATTTGCCCTGACTCTACTTCCCACGTATTCAAGATTTTACCACGCAGCGGCATTATTGCCTGAAACTCACGATCGCGAGCCTGCTTAGCCGAGCCGCCAGCTGAGTCCCCCTCTACCAAAAATAGTTCGGTACGGTCGTTATCGGCTGCACTACAGTCTGTCAACTTACCAGGCAGTGCAGGGCCTGAGGTAACGCGTTTACGCACCACTTTTTTTGCTGCACGTAAACGACGCTGTGCATTTGAAATACACAATTCGGCAAGCAGTTCAGCGGTATCTGTGTGCTCGTTTAACCATAGGCTAAAAGAATCCTTAACCACGCCAGCTACAAACGCTGCACATGAGCGAGAAGAAAGCTTTTCTTTGGTTTGGCCAGCAAATTGTGGGTCTTGCATTTTTACCGATAACACATAGCTACAGCGCTCCCATATGTCATCAGGGGTAAGCTTTACGCCACGCGGTAATAAGTTTCTAAATTCACAAAATTCGCGCATTGCTTCAAGTAAGCCTTGTCGCAAACCATTTACGTGAGTACCACCTTGTGCGGTAGGAATTAGGTTTACATAGCTCTCGGCAATCGACTCGCCGCCTTCAGGCTGCCATACAACAGCCCAATCGGCTCCTTCAATCGAGCTTGAAAACTCACCTACAAATGGGTCTTTTGGCAGTACTTCAAAGCCTTTAACAGCCTCAATTAAATAATCTTTTAAGCCTGTTTCGTAAAACCATTCTTGCGTTTCTTTTGTTTGTTTATTGACAAACTTAATGCGCAAACCTGGGCATAAAACCGCTTTTGCTTTTAATAAATGGTTTAATTTAGTAATAGAAAAGTTAGCTGAGTCGAAGTAACTCGCATCAGGCCAAAATCGAACCGTTGTACCCGTATTGCGCTTACCCACGGTGCCTATGACATTTAAGTCTTCAACTTTATCACCGTTTTCAAAGGCCATTCTGTACTGTTGTGCATCGCGCCTTACGGTAACCTCTACACGTGTAGATAACGCATTTACAACCGAAATACCTACGCCATGTAAACCGCCCGAAAACTGGTAGTTTTTATTTGAGAATTTACCACCTGCATGTAGCTTGGTAAAAATCAGCTCCACCCCCGGAATGCCTTCTTCTGGGTGAATATCTATCGGCATACCTCGGCCATCGTCTATAACTTCAAGTGAGTTATCTTCGTGTAAAATCACATCAATTTTAGTGGCATGCCCCGCCATGGCCTCATCGACACTGTTATCAATAACTTCTTGGCCTAAATGATTCGGACGTACCGTATCGGTGTACATACCTGGGCGGCGTTTTACCGGCTCTAATCCATTGAGAACCTCAATGGCTTCGGCATTATAATTTTGCTGACTCATAATTTTTATCTTTTTATGCGCTTAGGCTAATTTGTTTTAGGTAATTTAAGAAACTCTACAATACTATCTAAGGTGCGTTCAAAACCTACAAAGCTGTGATCGCCACCAAACTCAACTAACTGTTTGCATTGTGAAAAATAATTTACTGCGTGTTGATAATTTAACACTTCATCTCCCGTTTGCTGTAACAAATAAAGCAGTTTGGGCGATGTTAATTTAGGCACATACAATGCTTTTAATGCATCCATGTGGCTTCTATTTAACTCATAATGATAATCTTGATACGGATTATAATTGTGGCCAATAAGCGGCGCTAATAAGTTAAACGGTGCTACTGCTGGGTTTATTAGTGCTGCTCGCAGGTTATAACGCTGCGACAAATAGGTGGCATAAAACCCACCTAATGAGCTCCCAAGTAACGCGGTATCTGGCGTTAATAAATGCTCAAGCTGCAAAATAGCTTGTAAGGGCTCGTGATTTAAACGTGGTACACAATAGTCAACGTCATAGTTTGCCATAAGCTCGCCAAAGCGCACAGCTTTATATGATTTTTCAGAACTATTAAAACCATGAATATAAATTACGCGTTTAACCATACAACATCCGTTTTAACTGTTAAAGCATTGTCCTGTTTAGTTAAATGCAACATTCGATAAGCGGGGCCGAGGTTTTCTTGGTGCCATTGCGGGCTATTTTTTGTAAATTGCACCGAGCTGGCTGGGGTTGCATAAATACTCAGCCCTCTAAAAGTTTGCATGTATTGATTGTGTACATGGCCATGAAATAGTCCGCCAACATTGCCACTATTCACTAATACGTTTAATAATTGCGGGCCGTTTTCGAGCATGTGTTTATCTAGGTAGCCATTAATAGCAAGCGGGTTGTGATGACAAAACACCACATGCTGCGATTGCGAACTTGCTAAATACTCCGTGATTTCATTTAAGTGCTCGCTAGATACCCACCCTGCAGGTGTAGGCCCTTTTGAATTAATGAGTAACAGCTCAAACCCTTGTGCGAGAATGCGTTTAGCTGACACTATTTGCCCACCACTGATGCGATTAAGCATGACAATCTCATCATGATTGCCTGGTACCCAAAATACTGGACAGGTCAAATCAGCGTTATTAATAAGCTCAGCAAATAATAAATAAGATTCAAAACTATGATCTTGTGTTAAATCACCACCAAATATAACCGCATCTAATGACTGCGTGGCCATGTGCGCTAATGCTTGTGCAAAATGCGCGGCGGTGTTTACGTTAAAGTACTCTGCGTTAGGGTCGGCAAATAAATGGCTATCGGTTATGTGCGCAACACGCAGCGATGAGGTATTAAAGTGATAATGCTCATCAAACCAAGCCATTGTTTATATCCCAATTTAGTACTGCTTGGCCATGCTCTACACAGGCTACTAACCAGTCATATAAAAATGCATTAAGTTGATACTTTTCATCTTTTTGGTGCATTTTGGGGTTTGGATAACCATAGGAGGGTTTTATCCGTTGATGGTAATCGTGATGAATAATTTCAGCCACTTTTGCATCTTGATAAAGCCTGACTGTTAAATACAAAGGAGAAACGCCTTTAACCATCCCTGTTAGCTGTTTGATAGAAATATCCAGTGTGTACTTAGCACTATCGTCAATGATAATGGCAAATTCACTATGACCTAATTTAATTTCACGCACGCTATTTGCGCTACGCTCTTTAGGTAATAGTTTTGAAAGACGCACGTAATTATGCTCGCAAAGTGTCATGTACTTTGGGAGGCTCTGAATATATCGTTGGGTTGCTAAAAGTGCTGTCAAAGTACCGCCGTATTAAAAAGTTAAATTATGTCCACTTACTGCTTATTTTTTCTCGATTTAACGCCAACCACTGTAAACAGATTACCGTTGCCGCGTTATCTATTTCCCCGTTATTGAGGCGCGAAAGCGCATCATCAAGGGTTAAAATATGGGTTTTAATATCTTCACCTTCGCTTTCTAGGCCGTAAACACCACTTTGTACTTGGCTTAAATCTGCTCGTGCTAAGTATAAATGTAAGCGCTCAGTGGTCCCACCCGGACTTGAAAGGTAAGAAAGCATAAATTCAAGTTCTGTAAGCTCAAGCCCAGCCTCTTCATAGGCTTCTTTTTTTACCACACTCTCATAATCGGTGCTGCCATCGGTCATACCGGCAATACATTCTAGCAGCCAGGGCGAGTGTTTGCTGTTAATAGCACCAATACGTATTTGCTCTATTAAAAGGACACTTTGCGTAGTTACATCATAAGGTAGAACAGCGATTGCATCGCCCCGCTCTAATATTTCACGCTTTATAAGTTGCGATGTACCACCATTAAACAGGCTATGCTCAAACTCATACATATCCACCTTAAAAAAGCCATTATACAGACTTTTAACTGCTTTTAAGCTCACATCTTTATGTGTAAATTGCACCAGGCTTTTATCTGCCATATTATACATCCCGCTTATTTGAACGATTAAAGTTTGTTAATATATTCTGTTACATTTGAACATACTGTTTTACCAATTTCTTTTTTAGTTATTGGTCAAAACACGTTACCATGCTTTTAGTACAAAATTTGTCTAAGGACTGAACCTAACATGAAAAAAAACATCCTTGCAGCGCTCGTTAGTTTGTCGTGCGCATTAGGCACAACCACAGCAAGTGCTGAAGATTTAATGCAAGTTTTTGAAATTGCTACTGCTAACGATCCCACTGTTTTAAAAGCAAAAGCGCAAGCTGATGCGCAATCTTACGAAAGCGACTTAGCAATGAGTGCATTACTGCCGCAAATTGGCGTAAGCATGGGCTATGAAAAAAGCGATTCTACCTCTTTTCAGAGCGTTGGTAACTTAGCTGACCAAGTTAAAATCAATAGCGAAACCGACCAATTCACTCGCGGTGTTAGTTTAAGCCAAACCTTATTTGACCTAGGTGCTTGGAACACACTTGATATTGCAGAAAAACAAGCACTGCAAGCCAATGCACAATACGATAACGCCAAACAAAACTTAATTGTGCGCGTGGCTGAGGGCTATTTTAACGTATTAAGCGCCATTGATAACCTTGAATTTGTGCAAGCCGAAAAGCGCGCCATAGAACGTCAGTTAGAGCAAACAAAACAGCGCTACGCAGTTGGTCTTACAGCGATTACAGACGTGCATGAGGCGCAAGCACAATATGATAACTCAGTAGCGCAAGAAATTATTGCTAGCAATGCTGTTGAAACAGCACGCGAGCAACTTCGTGAAATCACCGGTAAATACCATGCAAAGCTTGATTTTTTAAACACCGACACATTTTCAACGGTAAAACCGATTAAAAAACCGACTGACTTTGTGAAAGTCGCTGAAAACAACAATATCAGCTTACAAGTATCAAAAGTGACACTTGATATTGCTAAAGATCAAATTACGCTAGCTAAAGCGGGTCACTACCCTAAGTTAACACTTGATGCCAGCTACGGTGACTCGTTAACTGATCAAAATATAAATGGTTTAAGCTTTAACGACCAACCACGTGCCGATTCAACATCGGTTGCGGTTAATTTGAGTGTACCGCTGTACACAGGTGGCGCAACCGTTGCGGCAACTAAACAAGCCCGTGCGTTTTATGTTTCTGCAAGTCAAGATTACGAAACTAACTACCGCGCCGTAACGCGTACCGTAATTACTTCATACAACCAAGTTGTATCAGACATCGCAACTTACAAAGCCTTAGAGCAAGCTGTGGTATCAGCGCAAAGTGCACTTAAAGCCACTGAAGCGGGCTTTGAAGTAGGTACCCGTACTATCGTTGATGTGCTTGTAAGCACACAAAATTTATATAATGCTAAACGTAATTTAGCTGATGTGCGCTATCGTTACGTGTTATCTACGCTTCGCTTAAAGCAAGCGGCTGGTACACTAACAAGCGCCGATTTACGCAGCATAAACCAAGGTTTAAAAAAAGCCTAATAAGTTAATTAGTAACGCTTAAAGCCAGCCATTGCTGGCTTTTTGTATTTTATTATGTGAAGCGTTAAACTAGCGTTTTTATTTTAGAGAGTATTTTGTGGTCACCTCATCTCCTTTTAAAGCCTCATTTTTAGGTCCTCGCTATTGGCTAACTTGGATTGGCGTTTTCTTTTTATATTTGATTTCGTGGTTACCACAAAAGTTTCAACTTAGCTTAGGTAAGTTGCTTGGGCGCTTGGTACACAGGTTTATGAAGCGTCGCCGCCATATTGCCGAGGTTAATATAAAACTGTGTTTTCCTGATATGAGCGAAGCCGAGCAGCAACAGCTTGTACTTAAAAACATGGAAAATACCGGTATTGCCATGGTTGAGACGGGCATGGCTTGGTGGTGGCCGCAATGGCGCGTTAAAAAAGCTTATGGTTCTATCAAAGGCTTAGAGCACTTTGAGCGTGTACAGGCACAAGGTAAAGGCGTTTTGCTATTAGTGCCACATATTTTGCATTTAGAAATGGCAAGTCGTGTTATGGGCACCAAATGCCAAGGGCTTGGGTTTTACCGCCCGCACAATAATGCGCTCATGGAATACTTTACGACCAATGGACGCCTTCGTTCTAACGAGTATTTAATTGGACGAAAAGACGTAAAAGGCTTGTTAAAATCGCTTAAAAATAAAAAAGTTTGCTATTATCTACCGGATCAAGACTACGGCCGAAACCGCTGTGAATTTGTGCCTTTTTACGCAGTGCCAGATGCAGCAACAACCACAGGCACGTTATTATTTGCAGCAAGCAAGCACTGCGAAACAATGAGCTTAATTAGCCGCAGAGATGAGCAAGGTAAATACCATTTAGAAATTGTACCTGAGCTTGAAAACTTCCCAAGCGGCGATGATAGAGCGGATGTAATACGCGTAAATCAACGTGTTGAACAAGCAATTAATGCCGCACCTGAGCAATATATGTGGCTGCACCGCCGCTTTAAAACACGCCCTGATAAAAATACCCCTTCTTTTTATAAAAAGTAGTGGTATAAATAAATAATGATACTAAATGAGCATGAGTTATGTGGTTTTGGATTAAGCACTTAATACTAGCTGTTGCGTTAATTTTATTAGCAGTTTACGTGTTAGTAGGTACAGGGCCCCTGTTTGATATAAAAGAGAGTAAGAACGCAGCCGCCGAGGGGCTTTCTCGCTTTTATTCGTCTATCCGTAATCAAGTTAAATCCGATAGGGAGCGCGACAAGTTTGTACTGCAACTTAAAAAGCCGGAGCAAACGCTTGAACGTGTTTTAGCAGAGCGCGGTAGAACCGTTGATCCTATGCCAGCTAGCTGGACAGGAACCAGTGCACCCAGACGCTTTGAAAACGGCTCAACGTTAAAAGACGTACTTAACCAATACGCTAAAAACGAAGGTATTCAATTATATTGGTATTTGAGTAAAGACTATGTGGTAAAAGATCATTTTAGGGTTGATAGCAGTTTTACTTCAGCGCTTTACCAAGTTGGTAGTGCAATTAATGATGACTTTGAAAATGAAGTTTATACTTTTTTTTGCTTCAGGCAGCGCGCAGCGGTGATCACTGAGCTACCCTCTGAATTTGTGCGTAGCAATTGTTTAAAGCTAAATACTTAGCAGCGCAGATAAAGCAAGCTCGTAATTATAAAAAACCCAAGCCTTTGCTTGGGTTTTTAGTATTTATGTTTCGAGGGCGTGTTGAACTTTGATGGTTGAATTTGCAGCAGCATGTTTGGTTTTTAGGCAAGACAGAGCCTATGAAGTGTGGTTATTCCACATAAATAGGCGATAACGCAGCATAAATGCCAAACATGCGCTGCCCTTCGGGTTCTGCCTAGGGGCGATAAACTCTTTGTTGCCTACATGGATGTGTAAGGGGCGTGAGCAGGACGCGGAAGCTTTACTCGGTTTTTACTTATTCTTACATGGATGTAAGTCATTAGAATAACGCAGGAGCAGT
>NZ_LKDW01000028.1 GCF_001401805.1 Pseudoalteromonas sp. P1-25 | reverse complement strand
TCATCAGCTGGGGCGATTGCTTCATCGTTTTTTGGCTCAGCGCTTTGCTCTGCTTGCGCCGCTTTTTTCGCTTTAGCACGGGCAATAGCAGCAGCTACCGCAGCCTTTTTGTCATCAGCTGGGGCGATTGCTTCATCGTTTTGTGGCTCAGCGCTTTGCTTAGCTTGCGCCGCTTTTTTCGCTTTAGCACGGGCAATAGCAGCAGCTACGGCTGATTTTTTATCATCAGGTGCTGATGATGACTCGCCCTCGGCAGCTTTTTGTTCTTTATATTTACGCGCTTTTTCTTTACGCAGTGCGCGCTCTTTAGCTACTTCACTGTTATCTGGCTCTAGCTCTTCACCTTGCTGTTTTTTCGCTTTGGCGCGGGCTATTGCAGCGGCTACAGCTGATTTTTCATCGCCATCGGATGATTTGCTCTTAACGCGGGCAAGAGCATCTGCTACTTTTTGTTTTTCATCTGGTGTTTTGGCCGCTGGTTTACGTTTATGGCGATTTTGACGTTCTTGTTGCTCGCGCTCTAGGCGCTCTTTACGGGCGTCAAAGCGCTCTTTTGCTCTATCGGCTTTAATTTTTTCGGCTTGCTGCTCTTTTATTTCTACTTTTGCTACGCGGTAATATTGCACCAATGGAATTTCGCTTGGGCATACATACGCACACGCGCCACATTCAATACAATCAAATAGGTTGTGTTCTTGTAATTTGTCGTATTCTTTTGATTTTGCAAACCATTGTAATTGCTGTGGTAATAACGAAGCAGGGCAGGCATCTGCACAGGCACTACAACGTATACAGGCTTTTTCAGGGCCAGGCTCTGCCAGCTCTTTATGATCGGGCGCTAAAATACAGTTGGTGGTTTTAATTACCCCAATACGCACAGTCGGTAAGGTAAAGCCCATCATTGGCCCGCCCATTACAACGCGCTGCTGGGGTACGGGTGAAAAACCTTGGCAATCTAGCAGGTGCTTAACTTCGGTGCCTAGTAATGCCCATACATTACCTGCATTATGAATGGTGTTACCTGTTACTGTAACAACGCGTTCAATAAGCGGTTTACCTTCGTATACGGCTTGTTGTACAGCAAACAAAGTACCGGTATTGTGCACTAAAATACCAATATCGGCCGGAATACCGCCGCTAGGTACTTCACGGTTTGTGAGTAATTTAATTAATTGTTTTTCGCCACCCGAAGGGTAAACAGTAGGCACTGTTTGAATGACAATATTGGCGTTGTGCTCTGCGGCACTTTTCATAGCTGCAATGGCTTCGGGTTTGTTATCTTCTATACCAACAATACACAGTGTCGGGTTTAGAATTTGTTGCATTAGCTCAATGCCTTGCACTACTTGCTTGGCATGTTCACGCATTAATACATCGTCGGCCGTTATGTAAGGTTCACACTCAACCGCATTAACAATTAAAAACTCAATAGGTTGCTTTATATCGGCTTTTACATAAGTAGGAAAGCCTGCTCCACCCATACCACTTATACCTGCTTGATGAATAATATCGACTAATTCATCGTGGCTAAGCTCACTTGGGTTAGGGGTAGGAGTCAGTTCGCACCATTGATCCTTGCCATCAGGCTCAATAATAATACTTAGCTCAGGTAGAGCCGATGGATGCGCCGAAGGCACAGGGCTAATATCTGTTATAGTGCCAGAGCTGGGCGCATGTACAGGCACAGACCAATTCGCAACAGGCACGGTAAGTGCTTGACCTTTTAATACCTGTTGGCCTTTTTCTACAATTAACTTACCGTTAGCACCTATGTGCTGTTTAATTGGTACAACTAACTTATCTGGCAGAGGGAGCCTAGCAATACGCGCACTGTTAGAGAGTGTTTTTTGTTGTGGTGGATGCACGCCGCCCGGGAATGCCCAAACGGTGCCTTTTTTAATTTGTTCAAGTAACTTTTCCACTCAAACCTCTAATCTATTTGCGTGACAGGAATAGCATCAAGTTGCCATTTCCAGTTTTGTTTTGTTTCGGCTACAGGCAGCATATCAATGCAATCTACAGGGCAGGGCTCTACACACAAATCGCAGCCGGTACACTCTTCAATTAATACAGTGTGCATTTGGCGTGTTGCACCAACAATGGCATCAACAGGGCATGCCTGGATACACTTAGTACAGCCTATGCACTCGTCTTCGCGAATATAGGCCACTGTTTTGATCGGCTCTGCTTGCTCACCACCGGCAAGCGGTTTAGGCTCAACGCCCATTAAATCGGCCAGCTTTTTAACCGTTGCTTCACCGCCTGGCGGGCATTTATTAATTTCATCTCCGTTGGCAATTGCCTCAGCATAAGGGCGACAGCCCGGATAGCCACACTGGCCACACTGAGTTTGTGGTAAAATGGTATCTATTTGCTCAACAATTGGGTCGCCTTCTACGCGAAAGCGAATAGCTGCAAAGCCTAAAATAAGTCCAAAAACAAGCGCTAGCGAGCCAAGCGCTATCAAGGCATACATTAAGGTCATATTAAAACTTCACTAATCCGGTAAAACCCATAAACGCCATTGACATTAAGCCGGCGGTTATCATGGCTATTGAGGCGCCTTTAAACGGGGTGGGAACATCTGCAGCAGCAAGGCGTTCGCGCAGCGCTGCAAATAATACAAGTACTAATGAAAAGCCAACGGCTGCGCCAAAACCATACACCGCGGATTGTAAAAAGGTGTGATCTTCTTTTATGTTAAGAAGCGCAACACCTAATACCGCACAGTTAGTGGTGATCAGCGGCAAAAATATACCTAATAAACGGTATAAAGTAGGGCTAGTTTTACGCACAACCATTTCGGTAAATTGTACCACAACGGCAATCACTAAAATAAAGCTCATGGTACGTAAAAATTCGATGTCTAGCGGCGCTAAAATATATTGATTAACTAAATAGCTTGTAACAGAGGCAAGAGTAAGCACAAACGTGGTTGCTAAAGACATGCCAATTGCGGTATCAAGCTTGCCTGATACACCCATAAATGGACATAAGCCTAAAAATTGTACTAATACAAAGTTATTAACTAGAACGGTTCCAATCAATAACAAGACATATTCTGTCATGTGTGCCTCGCGCTATTAAAATCCCGTGT
Organism: Pseudoalteromonas sp. P1-25; assembly: GCF_001401805.1. Lineage (GTDB taxonomy): Bacteria > Pseudomonadota > Gammaproteobacteria > Enterobacterales > Alteromonadaceae > Pseudoalteromonas. Next base: position 48,750 of record NZ_LKDW01000028.1, on the reverse strand, counting down.
ATTATCCTTTTTTCTGCCCCGATAAACAACATATGCGAGTCGTTATCAGTTAAATAAACACGGTAAAATAATTAAGCGATCACAAAGCTGTAAAATTTATGTGATTTTAAAGTAAGTGAAAAATTAAACAGTTAAAACACAAAAAGAGCAACATGTGCTCTTTTTATGTTTTTTAAGCAGGGCTTAAATGTCTTTTGGTTTTTCTATGTAATAACCTTGCACGCCATCTAGGCATAAGGTTTCTACTATGTGTTTTTCTTCTTGGCTTTCAACGCCCTCTGCAAACACACTCACACCAATACGGTGAGCTAAATCAACCATTAGGCGCATAAAGTATTGATTGTTTTTATCATCTTCTAGGCCGCGCGTGTAACTAGCATCCATTTTAATAAAGTCGGGTTTTAAATCACGGAAAAACTTAAACGAGGTTAATCCTACACCAAAGCGTTCAACCGTTACGCGGGCCCCTACGCGGTGTACCATATCAATAAAGCGTTTACTGGCTTTAATATTTTGCTGTAGGCCAAACTCACTTACTTCAAATACTAATTTAGAGGCTATATGCGTATCTTTTAATAAGCGGCGTTCTAACCAAATAACAAATTGGTCGTTATGTGCGCTTGAGGCGGTCACGTTCAGGCCAAAAAACTTTTCAGACAGGTTGCGGCTTTTAATTTTTTCAAGTGACGAGTCAATAATTAAGCGGTCAATTTCTATGGCCATGTCGAGCTTTTCAGCCATGGCTAAAAATGAGGCCGTAGGAAGCACTTGGTTATCTTCGGTTTTAAAACGTACTTGTATCTCTGCATAAGCCTTAATGCTTTTACCCAGCGGCATAATATTTTGCATTACTAAGTGAACACGTTTTGATTCAATTACTTCGTTAATCACTTTGCGCCAGTTTTGGTTACCAAACCCAGCACTTACATTATTGACTAAATCGGTTTCGCGCTGCACATGCCAAGCATTTACCTGCTTAGATTGCGCCATGCTCATTGCGTTATCTACAACCGATAATAGCTCGCCCAGCGGTTTGCCTTTTTCGTAGCCCACAATGCCCGTATTAGCCACAGAGCTGAGCTCTTGATTTTGCTGGTATTGGGTAAAGCGCGATTGCAGGTTTTCACCAAAACGCTCTGCTTCTTTAAGTGGGGTATTAGGTAATACTACGGCAAAGTCTGAGCTATTTAGCCTAAATACTTGGCTACCTGTGTAGGTACCACTTATATGTTTAATTATATCGGCCACACCTTTAACGTAGTCATCACCTTTTTGATAGCCACGGCTTTGGTTTATCGATTGCAGCTCACTACAGCGCACAAGCGCTAGCGAGCCAAAGGTACTGCGCTCACTGTTTTCGATGTGCTTTTCGTAATATTCAACAAACATATTACGGTTGCCTAATTCGGTAATCACATCTTTGTAGGCTTCTTGCTTAATGCTTAGGGCAGCGTTTTGAATATCATCATTTTTATTTTTTAAAAAATGCGAAAGGCGATTAAAGCTAGGGACTAAATCTTTACCTAGCTTTTTCATTTTACTGGCATCGAGCGCGGTGTTTAAGTCGTCACCAATTTGATTTTGGTTAATGTAAATGTCTATTACATCGGCAACGGTCATGCTGATATTTTTATTTAAGCTATGAAAAATAGACTTCATTAATATGATAGGAATAATCACTAACAACGCTGAGATAAAAATAACAATAAACAGTGAAGTTTGAAGTTGCTGTGCTAAACGCTCTATGTTGAGAGTAAATTCTACTTTTATGTCTGCGGCGTCGTTAACTGCAAATTGCGGGCGAACTGAATTAAAGCTAGATTGAATAAACTCAGCAAACATGGGAAGTTGGGTAGGGGAGTTAACTGAAAATACTTCAGCCCCTTGGTAGTCTCTTAGTATAAAGTTTGAAAACGTTTTACCATCGGCAATCGCTTTTTTTATACTTTCAGGCGAAATCTCGTCGCTTGTTAAGCTGTTAATGTAGTGTGTTACACTGGTTTGTGCCGAAGTTTGTGCTTCACTTACTGCATTATTAAAGCTTACAGATATGAAGTAGCTTCCAGCCGCAACACATACAAGCCAAGACAGGATTTGTATAAAAATAAGTTTTTTAAAGCCAGCCATGTTATCAATCTTTTAATAGTTCAAAAGGAAAGGAATCAAGTCCTTGATCATTCAACTAATAGCAACACATTAGAATAGAGATTATGTTTTAGTTATAAAGCAGAAGAGTAGTGGAAAATTACTGAAATGTCTATGAAATTCTTATGATTGGCTCCCCCTCCCCGACTCGAACGGGGGACCTGCGGATTAACAGTCCGTCGCTCTAACCAACTGAGCTAAGGGGGAACAAATAGAGATGTAATTTTATGATTTGGCTCCCCCTCCCCGACTCGAACGGGGGACCTGCGGATTAACAGTCCGTCGCTCTAACCAACTGAGCTAAGGGGGAACTACATCATAAACATAAACTTGGCTCCCCCTCCCCGACTCGAACGGGGGACCTGCGGATTAACAGTCCGTCGCTCTAACCAACTGAGCTAAGGGGGAAACGTTTATGATTGAAAAACTTGGCTCCCCCTCCCCGACTCGAACGGGGGACCTGCGGATTAACAGTCCGTCGCTCTAACCAACTGAGCTAAGGGGGAAGCGTCATGCCTTTCAACGGGGCGAAATATTAATGATGGAGCCGCAAAGTGTCAACATATAAAAGTCATAAATTTAAAAAAGTGGTTTATTCGTTGTTTTTATGTTCGATCTGCGCATTTTATAACTCTATTTATGCAAATCATAGAGATAAATCTTTATTTAAACTTACATCAATACGAAAAAACAGCGCTCATGAATTAGTCATTGTTTAATTTATGTGTAAAAAATGCCAGTGAAGTAAAAGTTATCGCAGCTAATTAGTAAATTTGTATTTAATCCTATTGTCATAAAACCAAGTATAAATTTAGCTAGCAGAAGTTTTTTAGAAATCCAGTAATGGGTTTTTCTTCTACTGCAGTGTTTTAACATAGCCAATCGAGTAAACACGTTTCTCAGTAGTTTATTTTGAAAAGCTACACAAAAACAAAATTATCAATAAGTTGATAAACAATTAGCTAAGATAAATAAGTGATATATGGAAGCATCCGAGGCAAAATTTTGCTTATCTTAATTTTTTGTTTGCAAGCATTGATAAGTTTTTAACTTTAGCATTTAGCAAAAGGTAAGCTAAAGCTAAATTATAGTCAGCGTGCAAGCCTTTATAAATGCGGGCTGGACTGAGTTATCCACGGTTTCTGTGGATAACTCTGTTTATGAAACTTTAAGAACAGTGTTCCGACCAGAGTTTATGGGCACTACAACGATTTCAAGCTTTTAAATCAATTTTTTTATTACATTTAAAAACATAGGCTTATAAATACATACTGAATTACCATGCGGTGATGAGTAAATTAATTTATTGCAATAATGATTAATACTGTGCTGTGTAAAAATTCAGCGAATTAGCAGGGGGTAATGTTAAAAAAGTGATAAAAATGTTCACTTATTGTTTTTTAGCGCTCTAAGAGTGTATTTATCTACAAATGCTTAAAAGTTCGACTTTACCTAATTTCTATATTGCTGCTTTATTAATAGTACAAAATCCATTGATAAATCCGTGGCTTGAATTGCTATGATGCTTTAAAATGGCAAGCTCAGTAAAAGAGGCTTATTTATTCCATGCGCGAAACTTCACATTCTCAGTCACGCCCAGATTTACTTAACGATCCCATCTTGCCTACATTAAAGAAAATGACCATTCCGATGATCTTTGGCATGATCACACTAATGATGTTCAACATTGTTGATACATTTTTTATTAGTATGTTGGGCACAGAGCCGCTTGCGGCGGTAAGCTTTACGTTTCCGGTAACCTTTACGGTAATAAGCCTGGCCATAGGCTTAGGTATTGGCACATCAGCGGTGATAGCTAAAGCTTTGGGCAGTAATAAAATAGAAGAGGCGCGTTTTGATGCCAGTGTGTCGCTTATTGTGGCGTTACTATTAGTTATTTTACTTTCGTTTGTTGGATATTTACTAATCGACCCAATATTCACTTTATTAGGGGCCGGACAATTAGTGCTGCCACTTATTCATGAGTATATGAATATTTGGTTTATTGGCAGCGTATTTTTAATTACCCCCATGATAGGTAATTCGGTATTACGAGCCAGTGGCGATACTAAAACCCCTAGTATAGTAATGGGTGGGGCAGGGCTTATTAATGCCATACTCGATCCTATTTTAATATTTGGCTGGGGCCCAGTACCGGCTTTAGGCATTCAAGGTGCCGCTATTGCCAGTGTTATCGCTTGGGGCGTTGCTGTTGTTATTATTCTATACGTGTTGGGGATAAAAAAACGACTATTGAGCTTAAAAGCGGGTAATCAAACAGCGCTAAGTGCAATAACAAAAGTGCTTAAAATCGGCTTACCCGCAGCGGGGGCTAACATGCTTACCCCAGTGGCAATGGCTGTAATGACCGCACTCGTTGCTAATCATGGACCCGAAGCGGTTGCCGCTTTTGGTGTGGGCAGCCGTATTGAATCAATTACCTGTATTTTAGTGCTGGCCTTATCGATGACGTTGCCTCCTTTTGTTAGCCAAAACTTTGGGGCGGGTAAATTAGGTCGCGTAAAAGAGGCGTACATTGGTACGTTAAAATTTGTGATGATATGGCAATTTGCTAATTATATTTTACTCATTGCGCTTTCAGGGGTAATAAGCCAATTATTTGGTAAAGAGCAAGCTGTAATTGATGTTATTAAACTCTTTATATACACCATACCGCTAAGTTATGGTTTTCAAGGGGTGATCATTTTATCAAATTCATCGTTTAATGCTTTACACAAACCGATGAATGCATTGTTTTTAAGTATTATTCGTTTGTTTGTTTTTTACCTGCCTTTTGCTTATATAGGCAGTATGCTAGGTGGCTTAATTGGTTTATTTATAGGCGCCGCAATCGGTAATGTATTCACAGGGTTAGTCGCGTACAAATGGTTTGTAAAAGAGCTAGATGCAATATGCAGTAACACGGTAACGGAGTAAATAAATGAGTGATCACTTTGAGCTAAAGTCACAATTTAAACCCGCGGGCGATCAACCCACAGCGATTAAACAGCTTGAAGAAGGCTTAGAAGCCGGGCTTGCGCATCAAACCTTACTCGGTGCCACAGGTACAGGTAAAACATTTACCATGGCCAATATTATTAGCGATTTAAATCGCCCAACAATAATAATGGCGCATAATAAAACACTAGCCGCGCAGTTGTATGGAGAAATGAAAGAGTTTTTTCCTAATAATGCAGTTGAGTATTTTGTATCTTACTACGATTACTACCAGCCAGAAGCCTACGTGGTTGCCAGCGATACATTTATAGAAAAAGACGCCTCTATTAATGAGCACATAGAGCAAATGCGCCTAAGTGCTACCAAAGCACTGCTTGAGCGCCGCGATACCATAATAGTGGCGTCTGTGTCGGCTATTTATGGTTTGGGCGACCCCGACTCATACATGAAAATGATGCTGCTTTTAAAAGTAGGCGAGCAGGTCGACCAACGGGATATGCTACGCCGCTTAGCTGAGCTGCAATATACTCGTAACGACATTGACTTTAGCCGTGGTACTTACCGTGTACGTGGCGAAGTAATAGATATATTCCCGGCCGAGTCAGACACCTATGCAGTGCGTGTAGAAATGTTTGATGACGAAATAGAGCGCCTCAGTATTTTTGACCCCCTTACCGGTGCGGTTGAAAAACACATAGTTCGTGCCACTATTTACCCTAAAACGCACTACGTAACGCCTCGCGAAAAAATTCTTGATGCCATAGAAAAAATAAAAGCTGAGCTTAAAGAACGCAGAGCACAACTACTAAGTGCCAATAAATTGGTAGAAGAGCAGCGCATAGCGCAACGCACTCAATACGACATAGAAATGATGACCGAGCTTGGTTATTGTTCGGGCATAGAAAACTACAGCCGTTATTTATCGGGGCGTACCCCGGGCGATCCACCACCCACATTGCTTGATTACCTCCCTGACGATGCATTAATGATAATTGATGAATCGCACGTCACTGTGTCGCAAATTGGTGCCATGTATAAAGGCGACAGAAGCCGTAAAGAAAACCTAGTTGAATATGGCTTTAGAATGCCATCGGCAATGGATAACCGCCCACTTAGGTTTGAAGAATTTGAAGCCATAGCACCGCAAACTATTTATGTATCGGCAACGCCCGGCGACTTTGAACTTGAGCGCAGCGCAGGCGAAGTAGCTGAACAAGTTATACGCCCAACCGGCCTGTTAGACCCAGAAATAGAAATACGCCCTGTAAGCACCCAAGTAGATGATTTACTCTCAGAAATTTATAAATGTGTAGAAAAAGGTGAGCGAGTACTGGTAACTACGCTTACTAAACGCATGTCTGAGGATTTAACTGATTACTTAAGCGAGCATAACGTAAAAGTGCGTTACCTGCACTCAGACATAGACACCGTAGAGCGCGTTGAAATAATTCGTGATTTACGCGCCGGTGTGTTTGATGTGTTAGTAGGTATTAACTTATTAAGAGAAGGCCTAGATATGCCTGAAGTGGCACTAGTGGCCATTTTAGATGCCGATAAAGAAGGCTTTTTACGCTCGGCACGTTCGCTTATTCAAACTATTGGCCGTGCTGCACGTCACCTTGATGGGCGCGCCATTTTATACGCCGACAAAGTAACTAAATCGATGGAAAAAGCGATTAGCGAAACGCAGCGCCGTCGTGAAAAACAGCATGCCTACAACATAGAGCACGGCATTGAGCCACAAGCCTTGGTTAAAACGATCACCGATATTATGGATGTGGGTGAAGAAGCTGCACCACAAGATAATCTTAAACTAGTGCGTAAAGAGTCTAAAAAAATACTCAGTGCTAAAGAAATTGCCACACAAATTAAGCAACTTGAAAGCAAAATGCATGCTTATGCCAGCGATCTTGAATTTGAAAAAGCCGCGTCGGTACGCGACGAAATACACGAACTACAACAACAGTTGATTAACTAAATGACACCCGATTTTTCGCCTCTAATAAGTGCGCTTGAAGATGCGCCATTACTACAAAACGAACTATGCCGCGTATTCCATGGCCGCGGGCATAGCGTGGCATCGCTAAGCCATATTAATTTAGATTTTTACCCGCCGAGCTTATTTTTAATTTCGTATGATGAAATTGACGACGCCACGTTAAATACACTGACCAATACCCTTTGGACATGGGCGCAGCAGCATCACCCCGAGCTTATTACTGGGCTTGTGTATCAACAGCGCGCGGGTGTACAAAGCAATAATCGTTTAGTGCATGGCAATCTTCCCTCGCCACATGTGGTAAAAGAAAACGGCATCAGTTTTTTAGTGGATTTAACAAGCCGCCAAAATACCGGAATTTTCCCCGATATGCGCAGCGGCCGTGAGTTTGTTTCTGCCAATAGTAAACATGCAAAAGTACTTAATTTGTTTTCATACACCTGTGGTTTTTCTCTTGCGGCAATGCAAGGCGGGGCTGATCATGTAATGAACATGGATATGAGCAAAGGCGTACTTAAAGTTGGTAAGCAAAACCATCAACTCAACGGTTTTGAGCGTGGAGTGAGTTTTTTACCTCATGATATTTTAAAGTCGTTTGGTAAATTAAAAAAAGCAGCGCCGTTTGATTTAATTATTGTAGACCCGCCAAGCTTTCAAAAGGGCAGCTTTATTCTAACTAAAGATTATCAAAAGGTACTGCGCAGATTACCAGAACTTTTATGCGAAACCACACAGCTTTTATTATGCGCTAATAGCCCAGAGCTTAGCGAAGATGCGTTTAAGGCTTTAATCAACGAGCACACCCAAGGCGCAATAGAATTTGTTGAGCGCCTTGCACCCACAGCCCGTTTTGTAGAAGTAGACAGTAATAAAAGCCTAAAAGCGTTAGTGTATAAAACGGCGCACACTTTAACTTAAATGAAACTGAGTAAGCGTTTAAACGCAATTAATGCGTTAATTACTAACCCAGTAGATGTTATTTGGGATTGCTGCTGTGACCATGGTTACTTAGGCATTGCACTATTAAAGCGCCGCGCTGCAAAACAGGTTAATTTTGTTGATGTGGTAGATAAAATAATGGCAGAGCTGAGCGAGCACCTAGTAAATATTAGCCAAACACTGCCAAGTGATGTGCAATACAAAGTATTTTGCCAAGATGTTAGGGAAATAAAACTGGTTCCTAATGAATTAAATACCGTGGTTATCGCCGGAGTTGGCGGCGAATTAATGCTAAAACTTGTCGCCGGCATTATTAAAAACAATTGCGCTGCATCAGTGGCAAGCACCCGCTTTATAGTTTGTCCTATACACCATACTTATCATTTGCGCAGTGGCTTAGCCAAATTAGGCTTTGGCCTTGAAAGCGAGCAATTGATCACTGAAAACAACCGCTATTATGAGCTTATAGAGATAAGTCAACGTAGCGCCACATTGCTTACATCTACTGGCAACAGCATGTGGGATTTAAACAATGCATTGCACAGACAATACCTTAAACAGTTACTCACTCATTATAATAATATGCTTAATAAAGATGAGCTTTATTATCAAAAAGTTATAACAGATTATAAAAACCTCAGCGGCGCTTAAAAATGACTTATTTAGGGCTAATTGTGTGATCTAATTTAAGGCGCTAAAACGTAATATCAACATAGATTATATCGCCTTGCGCGAGTTTATTTGGTTTACGTATGTCAGATAAAAAAAGTCGCATTGAGCCGTTACTCAGTGCAGAGCAAAAGTGGCAAAACAGTTACGAGCAACCAATTTCGTATGCGCCATTAGTGCAACTTGCGAATAAAAGCTGGATAGTTCCACAGCATTTTTTACGCTATAAACACACCTTATCAAGCGTTAATCAGGTGCTTGAAGATATTGATTTTTCGGCGCACTTTAGGGTGCTTGCTGCGCAAAAAAATGAACAACTTTATTTGCAAGTTGCCGTACTTAGCCCCGATAACTACAAAACCAGTAGTTATGCGGGCGAGGGCACCGACAAAAAGCTCCTGTTTGGTAGGCGCTGGATAGTAGAGGATAACTTACCGACCTCAGAACTTATTCAAACAGCGTTTTTAGCGCTTAAAATAGCGCGAGAGCACGAAGTAAGAGAGTTGTTTCAACTTACACACAGCGATAATACAACCAGCACCCCGTTTAATAATCATCATGATTTACCGGTTATGGCACAAAATGCAGAGCTCGTTACTGCGCATGCACCGCCGGGCACCGGGCAAAGACATACTATTGAACAGTTATTAAAACGGGTGGTATTTGCAAGTGCTAAGGTATCGCTAAGTGCTATGCAGCAAATAAGCTCGCAGCAGTGTTTATACACCTTAAAATTACACTGCAACACTTGCCAGCTTGCTGAATTTAATAACAAAACTTTTGCATTTTTAACCAGTGATAGCAGCGAAAATAGCTTTTTACATAGTCTTATCAGTGCGCTGGTTGATATAAGTAATGAGTATGTGAGTGAGCAATTTAAATACCAAGGGTTTGCCCGATTTAGTAAACACAACTGTGTAGAAAAAATAGGGGAGCTTAGTGTCGCAATGCGCTCGCCTAAAGTATTGGGCTTGTGTTCGCTTGGCAAACAACATGCTAATAAACTTAATTTTGAAATAGACAGCTCTCGTGCGCCGCAGGGCTGCGGCCAAGCTATTGATGGGTTTTTAGCTGCTCATGGCATAGAGCAGCCAGAAAACGCTCATTTATATCGTTTTTAAAGGCGGTTAATTTCTTCTTTTGTGGTGTAGCTTGAATCTGTCACTATGGCCTCAAGCGTTTGCACGCGCTCTTTTAAAGCAACCACTTGCGTACTTACCTCGGCAAGCTGTTTATTCGCATCTTGGTTGCTATCTTGCATTTTGTGTTTAAACTCAAGGTGCTTTTTGTACATATCGTAAATAACCCCAGAGCCAACCGAAATAAGCACAATAAGTACTATCATTGTAGTGCCTGACATAACCACTTCCTTTTATATTCATCGCTTTAGTTGTGTAAAGTATAACCGTATTTTAAAGTGGTTAAACCTGACAATTGTAACTTTATTTTTCGATTGTGGCTGTATGAAGCGGTGTTCATCATTGATACATACGGTTTATTGTTTAATACTGATAAAACATAAAGTACGTATTTTATAATTAATACAGTGAGTTGCTATGTTAAATAATAAAATTCCACCGGTTATAGTGGTCCTGTTTTTTGCAGGCGTTATGGCTTTAATCGCGCATTATAGTGTTATTGATTTTACAGCGTTTATTACCTATTTAGCGGCAAGCTTAGTAATCATTGGCTGCGTGTTTTGTATTGCCGGCGTTGTTAGCTTTAAGCTTGCCCGAACCACAGTAAACCCTAATAAGCCCGAGCAGGCATCAAAGTTGGTAACCAGTGGCATTTATAAAATTTCGCGCAATCCTATGTATGTTGGGTTTGCATTTATTTTAGCAGGGTGGGGTATATGGCTGAGTTCGCTGTGGGCACTTTTATGCATCATTGGTTTTATTGTGTATTTAACGCTTTTTCAAATAATTCCTGAAGAACGGGCGTTAACTAAATTATTTGGCCAAGAATTCACTGAGTATAAAAACAAAGTAAAACGCTGGCTTTAACTTTAAGCAATAACAAAAAAGGCTATCGAAATGATAGCCTTTTTGCGTTTTACGCATGTGTTAGTGTAGGTTATTCGTATTCTAACGGGTCAGTAACGTTATTAAGCTTAAATGCTTCTAAACGCTCTTGGCAGGCGCCACATTTTCCACAGGCTTTTTCACGGCCGTTATAACAGGTCCACGTTTGGCTGTAATCTAAGCCCATTTTTATACCGTCGGTTAAAATATCAATTTTGGTGTTATTTAAATACGGGCTAAAAATTTCTACTGCATCGTAGTTTGCAATACGACATACATCATCCATTTTTTTCACAAACTCAGGGCGGCAGTCAGGGTAAATAGCATGATCGCCCGAGTGAGCACCGTAATATACTTGGCTTGCTTTAAGTGATACTGCGTAACCAACCGCAAGCGAAAGCAAAATCATATTACGATTCGGCACAATGGTGCTTTTCATGCTTTCTTCTTCGTAATGGCCTTCAGGTACATCTATATCATCAGTGAGGGATGAACCTCCAATAAGCTGATTAATTGCTGATATATCTACAATTTTATGCGGCACATTAAGCTTTTCACACACTTGTGCAGCTACTTCAAGCTCTTTAACATGACGCTGACCATAGTCAAATGAAAGGGCATAAACATCATGGCCTTGCTGCAAGGCTTTATTTAATACGGTAAACGAATCCATACCGCCGGAATAAATAACAACTACTTTTTGCGTCATATCTGGATTGCTCTTTAGTTTTAATAGAGGTTTATATCAGGGCGCGATATACTACACGGCCGCAGCTTAAATAACAATTTTTGGGCAGCGCTTTTTCGTCTTTTATAGTAGCAATGTTGCAGCTAGGCAGTAAGTGAGATCTCTTTTGTACAAAATTAATGAAGTGTTTGAAACCATCCAAGGTGAAGCAAGTTTTACCGGTACACCCTCAATATTTTTGCGTTTGCAAGGCTGCCCAGTGGGCTGTGCATGGTGTGATACTAAACAAACTTGGGAAGTCGATAACGTGTACAAAGTATCACTTGATGAAACTGTAGAAAAAAAAGCCGATTCAGATCATTGGGCCGATGCCAGCGCTGAGCAAGTGCTTGAGCTATTTAAATCGCGTGGTTATACGGCAAAGCATGTTGTCATTACCGGCGGCGAGCCATGCATGTACGATTTAAACCCAGTGTGTAACTTATTACATGCACAAGGCTTTACTACGCAAATAGAAACCAGCGGCACTTTTGAAATACTCGCCCCTGAGCAAACGTGGGTGACCGTATCACCTAAAATTAACATGCGCGGCGGCTACGAAGTACTTACCAGCGCCATGAAGCGCGCAAACGAAATTAAACACCCCGTTGCCATGCAAAAGCACGTAGAAGAGCTAGAAGAACTATTTACTAAAACAGGTGTTAACCCGAAGCTTGTTTATTTACAGCCAATAAGCCAAAAAGTATCAGCAACCAAATTAGCCATCGACACCTGTATTGCCAAAAACTGGCGCCTATCAATACAAGTACATAAATATTTAGGAATTAGCTAAACTTAAAGAGCAGCTGTAAGTGCTTAGCTGTAAGCGATAAGCTGCTCGGCGTTAAGTTATATTACGTAGATACAAGGTTGGGTTGAGTGAAACGAAACCCAACACCACAACTCCATTACTCACTCTTTATATAAACCACCACACCAGCTTATTTAAACACGTAGGTCGGATAAGCGAAGCGCCATCCGACACAAAAAATTGAATACCGTAAAAATAAATTGGTTTCTGCTAAAAGCTCAGCAAGGGTAGCAAGGCTTTTAATTTAATCTCTCTTTAGATATTCAGCTACCGCAAGCACTTGTTCATGGGTTCCTGTTGGTAAAAGTCTGTCTACATTGTAGTCGTAGCATAAGTACTCTTCTTTACTCCACACTGAAGACGTTTTGCTTCCAACTAAAAGCTTACTGCCACTTGCGCATTGGGTATAACCATTAGCGCGAGCTGCAATTTGCCAAGTAACATAATTCGTAATAAGCATAACTATTGAAGCTACTAGCATTACACCAACAGCTAACCCTAATTTCTTTTTTACTTTTTCATAAATAGGTTTCTTAAATAATGTTGATAAAATATCTAAAACACCGATAAATGACCCCAGCCATAAAACTATACTGCCGGGAATCATTAAAATATCAGCGGTAGACGATATTATTACTGGATAGTTACTATATGGGTATAAAATTCCTTGGATTATTTCCCCAAAAAGGTAAGAAACCATTAGCCAAATAACACCAACACTTAATAGAATTGTAAACACAACAGCAAATAAAAAAGTAGCGTCGATATTACTAAATCGTTGTTTTAAAGTTTTTACCACGGATTAACTAACTCATTCATAAAATCATTCAGCTCTTTTTGTTTTGATCTTTACGGTTCTGATTATTGACTCAGTATTAGTAGGTTGGGTTGAGTGTAACGAAACCCAACACTATATACCTTTACTCACTCTTTATATTAAGCAACACATTAGCTTATTAAACACGTAGATCGGATAAGCGAAGCGCCATCCGAAAAGGCTAGTTAATTTCTTCCCCACAGTGATAGCATTTATTTTTTGGTAGACGATAGTTAGTAGCTGATTGCATTACCTGGTTTTTCTTGCAATTTGGGCAAAAGTAATTAATAACATTCACAATTAGCGCGATTGTAAAAATAAAGCTTCCTATATAAAACGGGTTTGTATAAAACTGGCTACTCACTGGTGAAAACATAAAGCCAATAATACATATAATCAATGCGGCTAAATACACTCTAAACTTGATTGCCTTACTCAAAATTAAATTCTCCTTTTTTATCTTTTTATCAAATAGATTGGTATTTAGCCACTTAAAGTTTATTTTGGGTATTTTAAAGTGTAATTAAGGATATACGGATATCAAAAGTTAAATGGAAAAGTACTTACATATAAAAATGTCAAAAGACATAAAGCTCTCTCCTTTATTAGAAAGTGATGCTCCCGATGTTTTAAGATTAGTTAATGAAAACCGTATTAATTTAGCAAAATATCTTTACTGGGTTAAAGGTGTATCAGACATAGCGTCGGCCCATAAATATATTTTTGAACGAGTAAATAGCGGAAAAAGTGGTCCACGATGGTTCAAAATAAACTTTAAAGGTAAGTTTTGTGGTGTATTTGCTATTAAATCAATATGTCCCGATTCGGCAGTTGCTGAATTAGGCTATTGGTTAGCTCAAAACGCTCATGGTAACGGGATTATTAGTCAAATCATTTCAAAAGCTCCGCAGCTACTCACGAGCACTCATGTTAAATTTATCGAATTTAGGTGCCTAGAGAAAAATGCGGCAAGTATAAAGGTTGCGTTGAAATCAGGCGCTCTGCTTGTAGATGTTATACCTAATTTTTTAGTTGCGGATGATGTATGGCAAAACCTGAATATTTATAGAGCCGCAGTAAAATAATAAATATGTTCCAACCATCATCACAAAACGTAATCATAAGTATCATATTTGATAATTTTTTGTCCTCACTATATTCATTTATTATGGCTAATTAATTCCTTTAATTACTTTCAACGCCCTTGCCGTTAAGGAACATGCCATGAATAAAAAAGAGCTAAACCGTAGAGATTTTATGAAGTTATCGGCTGCTGGGTTGGGTGCTGCCGCGCTGCCTATGCTGTTTACTAGTTTAAATGCTAATGCAAATTCGCTAATGAGTGGCAAGGGTGAGCAAGCTAATGGCTTAGCCGATTCGCCAATGCCTTACCCGCGCACGTTCTCGCATATAGGTGTCTCAGTGCCAAACTTAGAACAAGCCGTTAAGTTTTACACTGAGGTGCTAGGCTGGTATTTAATTATGAAGCCTACAAAAATAACAGAAGATAAATCACCGATTGGTGAAATGTGTACTGATGTATTTGGTGCTGGGTGGGGCAGTTTTAAAATAGCCCATTTATCAACAGGGGATAGGGTGGGGGTTGAGCTATTTGAATTTAAAAATCAGCAAAACCCAAAAAATAATTTTGAGTATTGGAAAACGGGGATATTTCATTTATGCGTACAAGGCCCTGATGTAGAAGGACTCGCTGATAAAATAGTGGCGGCGGGCGGTAAAAAGCGTATGAAAGCGCCGCGTTATTATTACCCAGGGGAAAAACCATACCGCATGATTTACATGGAAGACCCGTTTGGCAATATTTTAGAAATTTATAGCCACAGTTACGAGCTTATATATTCGAGTGGCGCTTATGGTTAATTAATTATGTAACGTGCAACCGTACTTAAAAAACGTCAATAAAAAAGCGTTGCTCAAGAGCAACGCTTTTTTACAGCTTACAGCTTACAGCTTACTTATTCTGCTGCTAAGTAATCTAAAACCACTTGATGGTGATCTTTAGTTTTAAACTTATCAAATAAGTGTTTAATTTTACCGTCTTGGCCTACTAAAAATGTTAGGCGGTGAATACCATCGTATTCTTTACCCATAAACTTTTTGTAGCCCCATACACCAAATGCTTCAGCAATGGCGTGATCTTCATCGGCTAATAAATCAAAATTAAGCTCTTTTTTAGTTTCAAAGTTTTTAAGGCGCTTAATTGGATCTGGGCTAATACCGACAACACGGGTGTTAAATTTAGCAAGTTCGTTCTGTTGGTCACGTAAGTTCTCGGCTTGTACCGTACAGCCCGGTGTAGAGGCTTTTGGGTAAAAGTACACCAGTACCTGTTGCTCTTTTAGCAGCTCGCTTAATGTGACTGTTTCGTCGTTTTGATTTTGTAAGCTAAAAGCGGGTGCAGTATCACCGGCTTGTAGAGGGCTAATTTTGTTCATGCTGTGCTCCTTAGCGAATACGTTTAAAAATATAATCTACGTTAAGAGTGTGCGAAAGGTTTTCAAAGGTCACTTTAAATTGGTCTATATCAACTTCAACAGGGATATTAAACTCAATTTCGCAGCGCATTTTTGTGTCGGTTTCTTCATCGTAGGTGTCTGACTTTAATGAGCAAATGCTAATGTGGTGATCGGCAAAAAAACGCGTTACTTTACTCAGTGTGCCAGGTGTGTCTATCCCTGTGTATTCAAGGGTGTAGCCTGCGCAAAATTCACTCTCGGTGTGGCGAGTGGTGCTGCGCTTCATCATGGTGAGTAGGCCGAGCTCCATGCCTTTAGTGGGCAAGGTATGCTCTATGCGGCTAATGGCCGACATATCGCCGCTTAGCAACATGGTGAAGGTAAATTCGCTGCCTAAAATGGCTATTCGGCTATCTATAATATTGCAATGACAATCACTTACAAGTTGTGTAAGTTCACTTACAATTCCCGGTCTATCTTCGCCAATAGCGGTTAAAACAATTTGATGATTTGAAAATGTAGTCATGAAGTTTAATACCTACGTTTTTTGAATTATAACAACCGAGTTGATATAGCCCGTTACACCTACAATACGATGCACGGCGGCGAAGTTTAACACAAAAAACAGCCTAAACTACATAGGTGCTTAATTAAAGGCGCTTTAAAACGTTGTGTTCCTTGTTTTTACTGGCACAGGAAAGTACCATAGCTTAAATTTGTCTTTTTGCTGTGATTGATTTTATAACACCTAGGTGTGAACTTTATTGCAATTAGACAGCCAAATAATAAATGTAAAGTTAATGTTGATTTTACACTGAACCAAATTCGGTATTACCCACTCATATACGTGTAAAACAATTAAAGGGTATGCTAAGGAGAAATATCTGTGCAGTATTGGATCCCAAAAGCACTTGCAGTGAGTGTATTGGTAAGTTTATCAGGGTGTAATGTTTTTATTAATGAAGCGCACAACGAACGCAATTATCGCACCCATGAAGGTGTTAAAACCCCGCCATCGTTATCTCAACCAGCGCAAGATCCTGTTTATAAAATGGATGTGGGCCAATACGATAACAACCCAGAGGCAACAAACTATCGTCCACCAGCACAGGTTTTAACTGTTGCTAAAGGTAGCTGGGTAGAAGAAGGCGACAAACAAGCGCGTATTTATTTTGATAAAAACGATGGCATTGTTGATTTAGATGAATTTGTATGGGATTCAATTAAAGCGGTTATTGCCGAAAATAATGCAACGACCACAAAAGAAGATAAGCTACTAGGTATTATCGAAACCGATTGGTACGCCATAATTAAAGCGGAAGAAAGCTGGTTGTGGGATGATGAGGTAAGCGAAAACCTGGAGCGCTTTAGGTTCACAATTGAAGAAAAATCGCATCAGCGTACTGCTTCGCTACGTGCTGAACTTATTGATTTTAAAGGTGATGACACATTAACTGATTTACTTAAGCAGCAATTAGAAGTACGCGCACTTAACCAAGTTGTGGCTGAGTTTGACTATCGCTATCGTCAACTAGAAGTAGAAAACCGTAAGCGCCAAGGTATTATTTCTTTAGAAATGGGCTTTGATAATAAGGGCAATGCTGCACTTGTTACTGAGCAATCATACGATGCAGTATTCGATCGCTTCTCAGGCTTTTTAGAGCGCCTATCGTTTACTATTGTTGAGATTAAAACCGATACCGGCTTAATAACTGCCGACTACAACAAGCCAGAGAGCAGCGTATGGGATTCTATTTGGGGCGATGACGTTGCGCAGCTTCCTATTGAAGAAGGCCAATACCAAATTTTAGTCAGCAAAACCAAAGAAGGCGGTACAAGCTTAACCTGGATGGATGATAAAGGCGAAACACTCGAACCTGGCACCATGAATGGCTTACAACAAGCGTTAGAAGCAGCACTTATTCAGCGCGGCATCAAAATTTAATAATTAATTATAAGTTTTTACTACAAAAAGAGCGCTTTGCTCTTTTTGTAGTTTTTATGGATTAAAAAATATGTCTCAGTTACCTCCTCGCGGGCACTATACGTGGCGCACTTGGTTTACTTTTTTAGTACCGTCGTTAATTGGTGTGTTTTTATTTATGACACCCATTCCTACCGCCGACGGAATGACCATTCCTATTGCGTTAATGGCTAAAGGCGTGCAAGCGTTGATGTCTGGTTCAGCGCAAGCAATTATTACCTTAATTATTTGTATTACTGGCGTTATGTCGGTGATCACTAAAGTATTTAAACCCGCCGCTATTTGCCAATCACCCCTGTTAAAACATTTATTTGATGTAAGTGTCGTGTGGTTAGTGGTGCGTTTATTTGGTATGGCGTTTGTGCTAATGACCCATTTAGGGTTAGGTAGCGAGGCTATTACCTCAGCAAACACAGGCGCTTTAGTATTAAACGACTTATTACCTGTTTTGTTTTCGGTATTTATACTGGCCGGTTTATTACTGCCTTTACTAATAAACTTTGGGTTATTAGAACTTGCTGGCACCATGCTTACCAAGGTAATGCGCCCTGTATTTGGTGTACCTGGGCGAAGTGCGGTTGACTGTACTGCGTCATGGTTAGGTGATGGCAGTGTCGGTATTTTAATGACCGCAAGGCAGTACGACCAAAAGCACTACACGCAACGCGAAGCCGCTATTATTGGTACTACGTTTTCGGCAGTTTCAATTACCTTTAGCTTAGTGGTTTTAGGCCAAGTTAAATTAGAGCACTTATTTGCCCCATTTTATGCCACCGTATGTTTAGCGGGTGTGGTTGCCGCTATTATTGTGCCGCGCTTACCACCACTTTGCTTTAAAAAAGATTTGCTTATTGATGGCAGTGAGCCAAATCGCGATGCTGAGACTATCCCAACGGGTAAAAGCTTAGTAGGGCACTCGCTCGATGTTGCATTAGCTAAAGCCAATAACTCATCAGGTTTTAAAGGTACCTTGAAAGAGGGCGTACATAATGCCCTTGATATGGTGTTTGGTGTACTGCCTGTAGTTATGGCGGTGGGTACATTTGCACTTATTATTGCAGAGTACACGCCGGTATTTCAGTACTTAGGTATGCCGTTTGTGCCATTTTTAGAATGGTTACACGTCCCCGAGGCACAGGCCGCGGCACAAACGATTATGGTGGGATTTGCCGATATGTTTATTCCGTCAATTTTGGCAGCAGGCACCATTGAAAGTGATGTAACGCGCTTTATTATTGCTGCAATGAGCGTAACTCAGCTAATTTACATGTCTGAGGTTGGCGCACTTTTACTGGGTAGTAAAATACCGGTAAACATTGTTGAGCTGTTCGTTATATTTATTTTGCGTACGCTTATTACACTGCCGGTTATTGCCTTAATGGCGCATTGGTTAGTTGGCTAGTAGCGTATTTTAATCAAAAAAAGCCCTGATTTATCGGGGCTTTTTTGTGGCTAGTTATTTCAATTTAGCTTAATACTTAACATGATTAAGTGGCAAATTGATACTAGATGCGAATGAAGGTTAAAAACGCCTTGCCACCGAAAGAGTTAAAAAGTTTAAACCCGGGTTAGGGGCTTTAAATCCGGCGTTTGAGTAATGAATAACCCGAAGCGCTACGTTAGTGTGGCCAAAGTCTGCAACTAGGCCTATGCGGTCTTCAAATTGGTAGTGAGTACTAATGTTTTTGCCCGCAAATTTAGTTTCATCAATAAGCGATACACCAATACCTGCTTCAATATAAAACGGGGTATTGTGAAAACTAAAAGCAGGAAACTGCAGCACAGGCGACATAGCCAGCACAAGATTAGATTGCGAGTTGTCACCATGGCGGTACTGCCACATATTAACGCTGGTTTCAAAATAAAAGCGCGCATCGCCCACTAAGTTTTGCAAACTAGGAGCGTGATATTGATAAGCTAGCTTAATACCATTTACGTTGCCTTCGCCTTTGAGCATATCTACGGCGTAACCATGATTAGACTGCGCAAATACAGAGTTACCCCATACAGAAATAATTAAAAATAAAGTAATAGTGAAAGTTTTATATACCGTTTTCATAACTGCCAAATTGGTGTGTGAGTCGAATGAGTAATTAAATGATAAGGGCGGGGTATTTACATTTTCAATGAGGACAAAATACCGCTTGTTTATGGGGTGTTAACAAGGGATGCTTAACTGACTGAAATTAAATAGTTTATTTTATTGGTGCTGTTTTGGCATTAATAAGGTGCATTTTTGTGCCTTTTTTTGTGAGTTAAAATCGCGTAATTTAGCCACATCTTAATCACACACATGGTCACGCTCATGAAACTTTTTAACACTATTTTTATTGCTGCTGCTTTTTTTAGCAGCGCGTTATTTGCGCAAACTGCGCAGTCACCTCAACATATGCTTGAGGGTGTTGCCGATACGCTTTTTAGCGATATTGCAAAAGTAAATGCACAAGGTGATGCAAGCAAAGCCGATATGGCGCGCATTGTAGAGACGCGTTTAATGCCAAACATAGATATTAAGTTTGTGTCGTTTAAATTGCTTGGAAAACACATAAAAGGCATTGAGCGTGAGCAAGCTGTACGCTTTATTGATGCAGTAGAGCATTATTTAACAGGTACTTACGCAGGTGCGCTTATGAAGTACACCGGACAACAAGTAGTCTTTGAACAAGATACCGCTAAAAGCGACTCTGAGTACGCCACGGTTAAAACGCAAATTATTGAGCCAAATGCGCCCGTGATTGATCTGCATTTTAAGCTGCGCCAAGGTAAGGACCAGCAATGGAAAGTATACGACATTGTTGCCGAAGGTATTTCGCTATTAAGTGCTAAGCAAAAAGAGATCATTCAACGTATTTCTGATGTCGGTTTAGAGCAAGTAATTACTGAACTAAAAAATAAATAGTTCCTCGCTGATTAAGACCCCCTCCAACCACAAAAGCAGCCGCACTTGAGTGTATTGGCTGCTTTTATATTTTCTTAATATTCATCTACTTTAAGCTCACAGCAAAAAAAAGGTGTGATAGAATATCACCACGTCGATTAAGCGTGGTGTCAGCTAAAAACTGCTATAACTGACCCCTCATCAAGCTACACTGGAGTTGTGCTGTTTTAATGGAAAATGTACTGATTTGGCCAAAGGAATACCCATTACTTATTAAAGGACTTGTAGAACAAAACGGTGCCTTTATTTTAGATGCTTTAGAAGCTTGGCCTGCATGTCGTTCTACTATTGAAGATGACGGTGTATGCACCACTGTGCTACCACCCATTTACTATTTGATATGGTTAACCCCGCTTGAACCCTTTGAAGAGTGTTATTTTCAGCATATTAGTGAATATGATGAAGATGCGCATGCTTACATTGCTGCTGTTAAAAATCATTATTTAGATAACGAATACACCAACGAATCCATGGCGTTAATGCTGTGCCAGCGCTTAGAAAAATACGCCAGTGTGGCGGCGCAAAATGCTCTTGATACGCCGCTTTCTTTGTTTAGCTTATTATTTAGTAAACGTTATTTTTCATTAATTGAACATGCCCTAAACAGTGGCAGTAAATTAAGTGCACACGACACACTGGCACTGTGGCAAGAGGTCGATTTTAGAGACCGTTTAAGCGCTTTTTTACCCGAATCGGTCGCGGATTTAAATGAGCTTACAGAACTTGCCAGCCAAAAAGTAGCAAACGGTAAAGACTATTTTACGCTGTTAACGCAAGTGTCGCCTGAGGTTGATTCTATAGTATTGCTTGAAAAAGCATTACTAGCTCATTTAAGCCAAAAAGGTGCTAAGCAAACCATGGCTATGCGTTTTATCGAGCAAGGCGCTACCGGTACCTTGGCCGATGAAAACAATAAAACAGCCTTTATGTGGGCGGCCGAAAAAGGCTATGTAAACGTAATAGAAACCCTGCTGGCAAAACAGGATCTAAAAGCGCAAGATACGTTAGGCAATACAGCCTTGCACTATGCGGTGTTAGCCAAAAATGAAACCCTTATGGTGCTATTACTAAAAGCAGGTTACGACTTTAGAGCACGAAATAACGAGGGCCTAAGTTGTTATCGGTTTGCGGTAAGTGTTAAAGCAACCAATTTAGTTAAATGCCTTGAGCGCGACTTTGGTATAAAAGAGCTTTCGCCTGAAGGGCAGTTTAACCGCATTAAAAAGGTGCATGCCTTACACGCCATTGTGACTATTTTATTCCCACTTCAGCTCTATTTCTTTTTTGATGAAAGCATTGCTATTAAAAGTGAGCTGACTTTAATTTTTACACTGATTGCATCGGTGTGTTTTTTCTTTGCGGCAAGCTTAAAACGCTGTGCGCTTTATCCTCATATAAAGCACCCGTGGGGATTATTTGTTCTGCGTGTTTTTTCGTTATTGAGCTTAATAGCTCAGCTTGGATTAGCCAGTATCGTTGCACTTGCTGCGCTGAGCGAATTGGTATAAGGCTTAGCAAACTAAAAGCTTAAAAAAACGCGCTTACATTGTTATGTTAAGCGCGTTTTTTGTAGGTATAAGCTGTTATTTCAGCTTAAATAATTTATTTTGCGAAATTAGTATTATTTAGTATATTCGTTGGCGGCTTTTTCTTCTGCGAGCTCTTCTTTAAGCTTACGTATTTTTAAGCCTTGTTCTTGTCCACGGTGCCTTGCGTAATAGGTGCAGCCTACAAACATCGCTGAGGCAAACATAAGCTCTAATAACACCCATATTAGCTCATCAGGCGCAGCCCATAGCATGGTTAAACCGTGTATAAAGTACAGCATAACAACAAAGTTGGCCCAAGCGTAAGTGTAAGTATTGTCTTTAATAAAGCCTCTAAGGGGTAATAGTAAAGGTATAATAGGCACAAACAACGATACAAAACTTGCGTTGCCGTTTAGTGGCGGGACAAAGTACATCCACAAAGGTAATAAAAGTAATAAACCCACATAGCCAAAAATAGCAGTACGCTGAAACTTTACAGTAATTGGCTTTTTAGCTGGGGTGTTTGCAGTATTCATTGAAGTTTGCTCGCAATGTGAGTAAGGCGTTTACCAACGCTTTGGCATATTTTAATTTCATCTTTACTTAATGTATTTGTATTACTGCTGCCAGCGACATGGCTTGCTCCATAAGGAGTACCACCGGTTTGCGTGGCTAGTAACTCAGGTACTTCGTAAGGTACCCCTAATAACATCATGCCGTGGTGTAGTAGTGGTAATGATAAGTTAAGTAAGGTGGCTTCATTTCCGCCATGCATACTGCTTGAGGACGAAAATACACAGGCTGGCTTATCTATTAATTGACCTTTTAGCCACAGATCGCTGGTGGTTTCCCAAAAGGTTTTTGCCTGCGATGCCATCATGCCAAAGCGGGTAGGGGTGCCAAAAGCAAGGCCGTCACAATTTATTAAATCATCTTTGGTGATAACAATATCGTGCGGGTTTTTAGCTACAAAAGTGCGCAGCAAAGCGGTTGCACCTTGTTGCTCTATTGACTCTGCTATTTCATGGGCCATGGCTTCAACCGACCCATGGCTTGAGTGGTATAGCACCACAATTTGGGTGCTCATTATAATACGCTTAATACGTTTTCAGGTGGGCGACCCAGCGCGGCTTTATTGTTGTTTACAACAATTGGGCGTTCAATTAATTTTGGGTTTTCTACCATTGCAGCGATTAATGCAGACTCGCTGTTTTCTTCTTTTAAGTTAAGCGCTTTGTATGCATCTTCTTTTGTGCGCATCAGCTGGCGTGCTGAGCTAAAGCCTAGTTGTCCTAAAAGCTCTGTAATTTGTTCATGGTTAAGCGGTGTTTTTAAATACTCTACTACGCTGGGAGTTACATTATTTTGCTCAAGTAATGCTAAGGTTTCACGCGACTTTGAACAACGCGGGTTATGATAAATAGTCACTGACATACAATTAATTCCAAAATGTAATTTGCCACTATTTTAGGGCAAGCGCTTGCAGACTTAAAGTCTTGCAAGCTCTTTTTGTAAACGGCGATACTGAGTAAGCAAGGCTTTTAAACGTTGCTGTTTAACCAGCTCTGTGGGTTCTACGAAGTTAAGCGCTTTTTGGATTTCGTCTGCGGCTTTAATGTAAGCACCATATTGGGCAAGCACATCTGCATTGGCTTCGTGATAAGCAGCGAGCTTGTCTTGTTTTTTGTAGGCGTCGGCTAAAAGCTGTTTGCCTAAGTTATGGTCGGGCTTTTCAAGTAAAAAACTTTTTAAAATGTTTTCCGCTAATTCAAACTGCTCAGCCTCTAATGCCGCATTTGCATAGTTTAAAGTAATAACTTGGTTGTTAGGGCGATAGTCGTTTAGTTCAGCCAAAAACGTTACAGCTTCGTCGGCTTTTTTTTGCGCTATGAGTAAATCGGTATGGGTATCAATATAAAATAAATTTTTAGGGTTTTGCGCAAGCAGTGGCTCTAATATTTCTGCGGCTTCATCGAGTTTGTCTTGGTCAAGCAAGCTTATACCCAAGCCATATTTAAGCGCGGTGTTGTTATAAGTGTTTTCACGCATTAACTTTCTAAATAGCGCCTCGGCGTTTTCAGGCTTATTGGCATAACGGGCGAGTACACGGCTTTTTGCTAAATTAAACTCAAGGCTTGGGTTTAAGTGACGCACAGGGTATTGCTCTGCACGTAAGCGTACATCAGACACACGGCTCTCTGGCAATGGGTGGGTCAGTAAAAAAGCGGGTGGCTTGTACTTATACCTTATTTGCGCTGCAAGTTTAGTTAAAAACTCACTCGAAGCACGCGCATCAAAACCAGCGTTATTAAGGGTTTGCATACCAATTCTGTCGGCTTCTTGCTCGGCGGCACGGCTGTGTGTGAGTTGGCTAAACGCAGCTTGGGTTTGGTTAGCCGAAATAATAGCAATGCCCGCATCAGGGGCCACCACTGTTGCTAATATACCGGCTATCATACCTGCAATAGTCAGTGCACTGTTGTCTTGTTGTTGCTGAATACGACGCGCTAAATGGCGCTGAGTTACGTGCGCTATTTCGTGCCCAAGTACAGAGGCAAACTGGCTTTCGTTGTCTGACTGCGCAATAAGCCCAGTATGAACACCTACATGTCCGCCGTAAAAAGCAAAGGCATTAATTTCGTTGTTATTGACCCAAAAAAACGAAAAAGGAAAACGCACGTCGTTTGCATTAGCGACTAGTTTTCGGCCAAGTGTGGTTAAGTATTCGTCTAAAACAGGGTCGTTTACTACCGGTGATGAGCCTCTTATTTGCATCATCATCACTTCGCCAATGGCTTGTTCTTTTTCAAGTGGCAAAACTTGTAGCGCAGACGTGCCTAAATCGGGTAGCGTAAAGTTTGTTTGTGCCTTTAACGGCTCACTAACCAGTAGGCTAAAGGTAAGCGCGGCACTGCATAAAGTGATAAAGGCTGATTTTAGCTGCATTTTATTCCTTGTTTATTTGTTCACCAATGGCAATTTTTGCTATGTCAATTTCGTCGCTGCTTGCACGGCTGTCTTTTTCGCACAATTGGTAGAGTTCTTTTATTGTGACTCCATCAAGCTTTACAACGTTCAATTCCTGCTGCAAAAATTTAATAATTTTATGTACTACCTTATGTGCATGTAAAATAATGGCTTTATCGGCCTTGTCACCGCGCTCAAAATAAAAGCCAATAAACTTATGGAGCTGATTTATGCGGATCAGATTTTTCATTGAATGCGGATCCCATACTTTAAACTCCATAAAGCGGTTATCTTTAACGTATTGATCAATAATAATATCTTTAGCATAGGGTTGCGCCCACAGCTCAAACCCGCGGTCAGTAAATACTTGGTGTAGTGCAATACGGGGCTTATGTTTGGTATGTATTTCGCCAAAGTTATCTTCATAGCCTTCAAGTAAGTCTAAGTTCCAATTGCGTCTATTGAGCAGGCTTTTTACAGCGTTATCAAACCCGTGCTCCAATATTCCCTCAGCTTCGCTGACCGAAGAAGCAACGAGGTGATAAAAAGGCGGAAGCTCTCCCCAGTTTATCTGCTTTTTATACCAATTAATCTCTTTGAGAGTTGGATTACTCGGTAGTTGCGCTTTATTATGCGTGCCAGGCATTAACTTATCCTTACTGCTAATTATGTTATAAGGATAAACCATTGCTGGAATGGTTTTAAGAAAAAGTTACTGCTGTTCACATTTTATAAATAGAATGACCGACAGTATACGACTTATTATTCATTTTACTTGGCGAGTAAAGTAGTTATGTTAGAGTGCGACTTAAAAAAATTTAAATGCCCACAACAGTTTGTACAATTTAAATTAGCGCTTCGAAATGCGCAGGCATCAAATCAGGCAATAACGTTTAGTATTAATAACAATGAGAGCGCTGATGATATTACGCGTTTTTTAAGCAAAAATGCATATACATATAAATTTGACCAACACCTAGGACTATTACGAGTGGAGCCATTGCATGTTTGAATACGTTAAAACATGGTACGAAAGGAAGTTCTCAGATCCTCATTCAGTCACCTTACTTTTTTTACTTATTGCCTCAGTGGCATTGCTGTACTTTTTTGGCGCGTTAATTGTTCCTGTATTAGTGGCATTGGTAATTGCTTATTTACTTGATTGGCCGGTTGTACACTTAGAGCGCTTTGGGTTAAAACGCTTTGGCGCCACGGTCATTGTTATGCTGATATTTACCGGGGTTATGCTTACCCTTATTTTGGTTATTGGCCCTGTGCTTTGGAAGCAAACCAGTAATTTAGTACAAGAAACCCCGCACATGGTAGAGCAAGGTAAGTCATTTTTAATGGCCCTACCACAGCAATACCCCAGTTTAATTAATGCCGAGCAGGTTCAAGCTATTGTAGCCAGTGTAGAGGCCAAGGCGCTCGAATTTGGCCAAGTTATTGTCTCGTTTTCACTCACTTCGTTAAAAGATGTTGTGGCTTGGCTTATTTATTTGGTACTTGTCCCTTTACTGGTATTTTTTATGCTTAAAGACAAGCTTGAGCTTACCAGCAGTGCCGCTACGCTTATTCCGCGACAGAGACGGTTAATTTTGCAAGTGTGGCACGAAATGAATCAGCAAATAATGAATTATATTCGAGGCAAAGTATTCGAGATTTTAATTGTCGGTGGCACCTCGTTTATTGCCTTTACCGTACTTGATTTACGTTATGCAGCATTGCTTGGCGTGCTGGTTGGGTTTTCGGTGTTAATTCCGTTTGTGGGGGCGGCGTTGGTTACCATACCTGTTGCAGCGGTGGCATTATTTCAATTTGGTATCGAAACACAGTTTTGGACCGTATTAGTAATTTATGGGATCATTCAGGCGCTCGATGGCAATGTATTAGTGCCTTTGTTGTTTTCTGAGGCCGTTGATTTGAACCCCGTGTTTATTATTGTTGCAGTGCTATTTTTTGGCGGTTTATGGGGGTTTTGGGGCGTGTTTTTTGCCATTCCGCTCGCATCGCTCGTAAAAGCGCTAATAAATGCATGGTCATCCACCCATGGAGAAATAACAAAAGAGCTGCCAGAGTAACGTATTTTTAGTTTAAAAAAGCATAGTAAACGCACCTAAGTTACTAATTGATTATTACCCAATGTGAACAAACTTATGTACTATTGGGTATAAGATATATTTTTTAGTAATAAAGGTGCGTTTTTAATGTCTAAGTTTTTATTGCACGATGAACAAGCAGCCCAGGTTTATCTTGATGCAAACGCTACAACACCTGTTTTACCCTGTATTGCCGACGTGGTGTCGCACACCATGCAAATTTGTTTTGGTAACCCCTCAAGCCCCCATATAAGCGGAATACAAGCTAAGTATTTATTGGAACAGACAAGACAAAATGCACGAAATGTTATTGGAGCGCCTAAGGGGGATATTCTTTTTACTTCAGGCGCGACAGAAGGCATACAAACAGCCATTGTTTCAACGCTCATTCATGCTAAAAATCATACTATCCAAAACCCAGTATTATTGTACGGAGCCACAGAGCACAAAGCGGTACCTAACACGTTAAAACATTGGAATAGCGTTTTAGGCATTAACGCCCAATTATTAGCTATCCCTGTGGATAGCAAAGGGATTTTAGATTTAGCGTTTATTAGTAAGCACATTAATAACGCGCTGATGATTTGCACTATGGCGGTTAATAACGAAACCGGAGTTTATCAAGACCTAAACGCTATTGAGCATGCTATTCGTAGTCGTAATAAATCGGTTTCGTGGATGGTTGATTGTGTACAAGCTTTAGGTAAACAAGCACTTAAACTTAGTAGTACCAGTATAGACTATGCCCCATTTTCGGGCCATAAGCTGTATGCACCTAAAGGTATTGGTTTTTTATACATTAAAAATGGCAGTGCCTACACACCATTTATTGCAGGGGGCGGGCAAGAAAGCGGCATGCGCTCTGGTACCGAAAACCTACCAGGCATAGCAGGGCTTAATAAACTGTTTGATTTGCTGCTAGATAAAAACGACGACACGTTTAAATCGATGGAGGTATTAAATAACTACAGAGCGCAACTGCTTAATGCGCTGCAAAGTACCTTTGGGGGTATTACTTTTAATCATGACTTTTCTCAGTCTGTCCCTACCACCCTTAATTTTGCTGTCGATACGCTTACCTCTAAAGAGGTGATTGATTTATTTGACGCAGCTGGCATTAGAGTCAGTGGTGGTTCAGCGTGTAGCACAGGCGCAACACGCAGTTTTGTGCTTGATACAATGGGCGCAACCGATTGGCAAAGCGAAAATGCGATTAGACTTTCGTTTGGCCCAGCCGCTACTCAAGCACAAATAGATCAAGCGTGTGCACGTATTAGCTCTTTAAAAGCCGTGCTAGAGGCTAACTGCTTAATTGTTTCTGACAGTGCGTCGCCAAAGCAAGAAGTGTGCGCGCTGGGATTAACACAATTTAGGCATAAAGGAGCGTGTAGCTGGTTGTATGTAAGTAACGACAATAGCGCCGTTATTATTGACCCCGTATTAGAGCTTATACCGCGCTTTGAAAAAATAGTGAGCACACAACAGCTCAATGTAAAAGCAATTTTAGATACGCATAAGCACCAAGACCGTCCAAGCGCAGTGGCTTTATTAAATGAAGTACTGGGCACAACGCATGTGATGCAAAATAGCATTGACCTGGGCACAAAAACATTAATTACAGTGCCAACCCCAGGGCACAGTAAAGACAGCGTGAGTTATTTATTAAAAGAGCGCTCCACAGATCATATCGATTATTGTTTTTGCGGAGATTTAATTTTACCTGCAGGGCTTGGCAATACTTCGCTTGAAGGGGGCAGTGCAACGCAAATGGCACACTCACTTATTAGCCTTGGCGAGCAAATAAGTGACGATACGGTTATTTGTTCGGGGCATGACTATCAGCAATGCTTTGCCATTAACTGGCAAACTGTACGTGCACAAACGCCTTTACTTAGTCCATTATTAAATAAAGAAATAAGTACGACGCAATTTGCACAGCTAAAAGCGCAACACGATCAGGTGCATGTGCAAACCAGTAACCAATTGTGTGGCTATGTTCAAGCGGCGGTTCAATCTGACATTAAGCAGCTAGACTTTGCGCATGCTAAAATGTTGCTAACGCAAAAAAATGTGTATTTAATTGACACCCGTGAGCCTTATGAACATGGTGTTATTAATGTAGCGGAGCTTTTTGCTGCGCCTTTAGCTAATACGCTTAATATTTCACTGAGTCGTATGGCTAACGCTATAGTCCAAAATCAATTAAACCCGCAGCACACCTATATATTACTGTGCAGAAGTGGCAATCGTTCTAAAATTGCAGCGGCAAATTTACAGCAATTAGGCTTTGCGAATATTTATAACGTAGCGGGTGGCTTGGCGTTGGTAAGCTAATTATTGGCCTAGTTTTGTGGGTGTTTTAACCACCTATAAAGCGAGGCGAGTGTAGCTGATGCATTTTATGCGTAATTCATGAATATTTAATAAATGTTGATTAAACTGTTAAATGGTTAAAATTTGTGGGTAATTAATTCATAAAATTTTTATGATACCGGTGTCAAAAGTAAAAAATTGCGTTATTATCTGCATCATAAATTATAAAAACAGCATTTTTATTGCTTTTTTCGTTATACTAGGCGCTTGCTTTTTTACTAGCACTACGCGCAATAAGCGAAGTCTTTTTACCTAAAACTGTTTTTAAATCATTAGTTTAAATATTTTAGAGGATATTTACATGTCTAATCGTTCGCAATTAGCAAGTTGGCAAGCACTACAAAATAGTGCCGCGCAGATGAAACACACCCATCTAAAAACGTTATTTGCACAAGATGATACACGATTTGATGCATTCTCTACTCAAATTCCAGGTGTGTTGTTTGATTATTCAAAGCAACGTATCGATAAAACTATTTTTGCACAACTGATCGAGCTTGCTAAAGAGTGCGATATCGCCTCTTGGCGCGACAAAATGTTCAGCGGTGAAAAAATTAATATTACAGAAGAGCGTTCTGTTCTTCATACTGCTTTACGTAATCGCGCCCATACACCTTTAGTTGTTGACGGCGAAGATGTGACCAAAGCGGTTGATAATGAATTAGCAAAAATTAAA
This sequence comes from Pseudoalteromonas sp. P1-25, assembly GCF_001401805.1. Lineage (GTDB taxonomy): Bacteria > Pseudomonadota > Gammaproteobacteria > Enterobacterales > Alteromonadaceae > Pseudoalteromonas. Next base: position 18,618 of record NZ_LKDW01000028.1, on the reverse strand, counting down.
ACCTTTGTAGAAAAAGTACGCAGTGGTCAGTGGCTTGGTTACACAGGTAAAACAGTAAAAGATGTGGTAAGCATTGGTGTAGGTGGTTCAAACTTAGGTCCACAAATGGCTACCGAAGCGCTAAAAGCACTTGCTGATGACACTTTAAATGTTCATTACGTATCTAATGCTGACGGTGTTCAAATTGCCTCTGTATTAAAAGCAATTGACCCAGAAACAACATTGTTTGTTATTTCATCGAAAACATTTACCACATCAGAAACCATGACCAACGCCAAAACGGCCGTTGATTGGTTTTTACAAACAGCAAAAGATGACAGCGCCATTGCCAAGCATTTTGTTGCTGTGAGCACAAACTTAGAAAAAACTGCAGCCTTTGGCATTAGCGATGAAAACGTATTCACTATGTGGGATTGGGTAGGGGGTCGCTTTTCACTGTGGAGTGCGATAGGCTTACCTATTGCGTTATACCTAGGTTATGACGCGTTTGAAGCTATTTTAGAAGGCGCATTTGAAGTAGATGAGCACTTTAAATCAGCGGCATTTGAGCAAAATATTCCGCTGATTATGGCACTATTAAGTGTTTGGAATACCAGCTTTTTAGGCTTTACGTCGCAAGCTATTTTACCGTACGACCAAGCGCTTCATATGTTACCTGCGTATTTACAACAAGGTGAGATGGAAAGTAACGGCAAACACGTCAATTTTGCAGGCGAAACGGTACCTTATACAACGGTACCTATTATTTGGGGTATGACCGGTATTAACGGCCAACATGCGTTTTATCAGTGTTTACACCAAGGTAATGTAATTGTACCAGCTGATTTTATTGCCTCAGTTAAGCCGCAGGTAGCCGTAGATAAACATCACGATATTTTATTATCTAACTTTTTAGCGCAAACAGAAGCAATGATGAGCGGTGTAGATGCACAGCAAGTTACAGAAGATTTAGCCGCTAAAGGTAAAACACAAGCACAAATTGATGAGTTACTAAATCATAAAATTCATCAGGGTAATCGTCCTACTACATCTATACTGCTAGATACAGTTGATGCAAAAACAGTAGGACGCTTAATTGCGCTGTACGAACATAAAATTTTCTGCCAAGGCATAATTTTAGAAATTTGCTCTTTTGATCAATGGGGTGTAGAGCTTGGTAAAGGGCTTGCCTCTAAAATTGAAAGCGAACTAACCGATGACAGCGTAAAACATGCGCACGATAGTTCAACAAATGGCTTAATTGCGTACTACAAGCAGCACCGTACGCAGTAATATATTCGCTTATGTAATAAGCAAACCGAGTACCTTTGAACGGGTAGCGCTGGAGTTCTTAGGGCCTGTATTTTTGTGAGAGGATTTACAGGACTCCTAAGACTCATTTAATTGTGCAAAGAGTCAAATAATAAACACAACAACTTAGCGTAAAACATTCAATAGGCTTTTATTAACACTAAGAGCCACTGTCATTCAAGCACTAAACCTGCATACCAAGTGGCTTATGGAAGTCGCTTTTAGGTATTACAAACGTAGAGAGTAACTATGCTTAATCCTTTTGATATTATAATTTTTGGGGGCGGTGGTGATCTTGCGTTACGCAAATTGCTACCTGCAATGTACAGAGCATATCAAGAAGGCAACTTACCAGAAGGCTCGCGCATATTGCCTACAGTGCGTGAAGAAAGTAAGCGCGCTGACTACATAGAAACAGCCCACAACGCACTGAAAGAATTTTTAAGTAAAGGCGAATATAACGCTAAAGATTGGAAAGCATTTTCTACTTACTTAGTGCCTGTAGTAAGCAACGTAACTGAAGCTGACGACAACTGGGATGTACTTAAAGGCATTTTAGATGAGCACGACAGCAATAAATCTCGCGTATTTTATTTATCACTTCCGCCTGCTGTTTACGGCACATGTTGTGAAATTTTATCAACGAAAGGTTTAATCACACCCACTTCACGTGTGGTTGTTGAAAAGCCAATTGGTTACTGCGGCGAATCAGCAGAAGCTATCAATGGTAAAATTGCAGAGTTTTTTGACGAAGAGCAAATTTTCCGTATTGACCACTACTTAGGTAAAGAGACAGTACAAAACTTAATGGCGCTGCGTTTTTCAAATTCACTGTTTGAAAACATGTGGGATGCTAAATCTATTGATAATATTCAAATTAGTTTATCTGAAACAGTAGGTCTTGAAAGCCGTGCTGGTTTTTACGATAAAGCCGGTGCATTGCGTGACATGGTGCAAAACCACCTTTTACAGCTATTGTGCTTAGTGGCCATGGAATCACCTAATAAACTAAACGCAAATAGCATCCGTACTGAAAAACTTAAAGTATTAGAAGCTCTTCGTCCGCTACTTGAAGGTGACGTAGATGAAAATATCGTTCGCGGTCAATACGTACCAGGGGATTTAAACGGTAAAATTGTACCGGGTTACTTAGAAGAGCTTAACGAAGGTTCAAGCAAAACAGAAACCTTTGTGGCTATTCGTGCACACATTGATAACTGGCGCTGGGCAGGGGTACCCTTTTACCTTCGTACTGGTAAGCGTATGGCTAAACGTTGTGCAGAAATTGTGGTTGAATACAAAAAAGTATCGCACAATATTTATGAAGAAAACGTGGGTAATATTGAGCCAAACCGCCTTGTTATTCGCTTGCAACCTGAAGAGACAATTCAATTAACGCTTATGTCTAAGCGCCTTGATAACTTGGAAATGCAATTAGAGCCGGTAACGATGAATATTGAGCTTTCTCAAGCATATAGTAATGGTTTCCATTCTGATGCGTACAAACGCTTGATGCTTGATGCTGCCGCTAATAACCCATCGTTATTTATACACCGTGACGAAGTTCGTCAAGCGTGGAAGTGGATAGATCCAATTATTGAGCGCTGGCAAACCAAAGGCAAACCTGCACTTTACCGTGCTGGTAGCTGGGGGCCAGATGATGCTGATGAATTACTAGCTGAAAACAATCACGTGTGGTTTAACACAGGCGATAAGGCGTAAAGTATGGCAACACTTGTTGAAAAATTTTTTGACTCAAAAGATGAGTTAACCGCTGAGCTATCTCAGACGCTTGAGCAGTCTTTACGCGATGGCATAAAAAGTGATGGCCGAGCCGTGCTTATGGTATCGGGCGGTTCGTCTCCGGCGCCGGCGTACAAGCACTTATCAACGCTTGATTTAGATTGGCAAAATATAGATGTAGCCATGGTTGATGAGCGTTGGGTTGAGCCAAGCCACGAAAAAAGTAACGAAGCGTTTATAAAAAGCACCTTGTTACAAAATCATGGCAGGGCCGCACATTTCATTACCATGAAAAATGATGCAGCAACGGCCGAGCAGGGCACACAAGTATGTGAAGCCGCTTATAGCGCTTTAAAAGCACCGTACGATGTAACAATTTTAGGCATGGGCCCAGATGGCCATACAGCGTCTTTATTTCCGCATGCACAGGGCCTTGAGCACGGTTTAACAACACAGCAAACTGTGTGCGCTATTAATGCAATTGAAAGTGAAGTAACGGGTAGCATCACAGAGCGTATGACACTTACGTTAAATGCAATAGCTAACTCTAAAGTGGTTAAACTCCTGATCAGTGGTGAAGAAAAGCTAGCGGTTTACAAGCAAGCTAAAGCGGGGGGCGATGTAAACGACATGCCACTTCGCGCTGTGCTAAACCATCCAAGCATAAATATTGAAGTGTATTGGGCGCCTTAATTTAGCCGCTTGTTTACAGTTTAAAAAGGCAGCTTAATTAAGCTGCCTTTTTATTTGCTTAAATAACGTACTAAAGCTATTCAAAAAATACGGTTAAACTGTTAACCAATGTTAACGGGCTTTATGGGGCTGTATTAAAATCACTCGTTATTTGTACTGTTTTTGAGCGTATTTTCTAAGTTTTTATTGTCTGTTTTTTAGCAACGCACAGATTTAGTTAAACTTTATTTTTTCATGACGGTTGTCATAAAACTTTCCCTTCCTTTTTTCGTTCAAAAGCATTAGCCTAAAGGCATTAACAATGAAACATATATATTAAAAATAAACGGAGCAGTAACATGGCGGAGCAACAAGTACAGCCTTTACACAACGAAAAGCATGCCAACACTAAAATTCAAAACGGCATCAACGTTGAATTTATGAAAACTCAACATTTAGTGCCAGTCGTTGCACATGAGTTTGCACGCGTAGCAAATGAATTCCCAATGTCTTTTGTTAAAAACAACGAAAGCGGTACTTTTCAAGCAGTTGCAATGTTTGGCCTAGAGCCAGGTGAAAACCTGTTTGTAGAAGATGGTAAATGGACAGCAGCTTTTGCACCTATGGCATCTACACGTTACCCATTAGGTCTAGTAAAGCACCCTGAGCAAGATCAGTACGGTATTGTTATTGATGAAGCAAGCTCGCTTGTGGGTGAAGAGGAAGGCAACGCATTATTTGAAAACGGTGAAGAGACAGAGTACTTAAAGCGCCGTAAAGAGTCTTTAGTGTCTTTCATTGAGTTTTCTCAAGTAACAGAAGCATTCACTAAATACTTAGCTGATAAAGAGCTACTAGTAGCGCAAACGCTAACTGTAGATATTAAAGGTGAGAAAAAAGACATTAACGGTATTTACCTTATCGATGAGAAAAAACTAAACTCACTAAGCGATGAAGACTTTTTAGAGCTTCGTAAGCGCGGTTACTTAGCACCTATTTATTCGTTCTTAACATCTACTCACCAAGTAGCACGTTTAGCACGTTTAAAAGCAAAGCAAAGCGCGTAATTACATACACGTTTAATAAAAAGCGCCTAATGGCGCTTTTTTTATGCCATTAACCTTGCTTTAGTTGAAATTTTTGTTGTGACTATTCACATTGTTTTTAACCTATATGTAAAAAGAGCCCACGATGAAAAAAACAGTCTTATTATCGGTTTTAGCCAGCAGTTGCTTAACATTCAGTACACTAGCGTTAAGTGAACAAGCCCCGTTTGCCATTGCGATTCATGGTGGCGCAGGCACAATTGAAAAAGCCAAGTTTACCCCAGAGAAAGAAAAAGCCTACCGAGCTAAACTAGCCGAAGCAGTAGAGGCTGGTTACAGTGTGCTTGAAAAAGGCGGCGAAAGTTTAGATGCAATAACCACTGCCATTAAAGTATTAGAACAGTCACCTTATTTTAATGCCGGGCGCGGTGCCGTGTACACTTATGATGGCAGCCATGAACTAGATGCCTCAATAATGGATGGACGAAACCGTCAAGCAGGTGCAGTTGCTGGTGTAAAACACATAGAAAGCCCAATTGAATTGGCTCGCTTAGTAATGGATAACTCAGTACACGTAATGCTTAGTGGCCAAGGGGCTGAAGAATTTGCCAAAGAGCAGGGCGTTGAACTGATAGAAAACAATATATTTGATACTAAACATCGTTATGAAGCGCTTTTAAAAGCGAAGCAAAAATTAGAAAAAGAGCAAGCAACCAGCAAAAACTACCAAGCTGCACATAAAGCCCTGCCAACAAGTTATAAAATGGGCACAGTAGGGGCCGTGGCTCTGGATAAAAATGGTAATTTAGCGGCAGGTACATCTACAGGTGGCATGACCGCAAAACGCTTTGGCCGTATTGGCGATGCCCCTGTGATTGGTGCGGGTACCTTTGCTGAAAACGAGACGTGTGCGGTGTCGGCCACCGGTCACGGTGAGTATTTTATTCGCTACAGTGTTGCCAGTGATATTTGTGCACGTGTTAAATATCAAAATAAAACCATTGAGCAGGCAGGGGATGAGGTTATTAACCAAGTGCTTGCGCCTATAGGTGGTACAGGTGGTGTTATTATTGTGAATGCTAAAGGTCATATTAGTATGCCATTTAATACCTCGGGTATGTACCGAGCGAGCAAATCGAACACGCAAGCAACCTTTGTAGGAATTTTTAAAAACCAATAGCGATATATAAGCCTTATAGGGATTGTAGGATTAACGCTGCGCGTTTATTTTGATACTATTAGCCCTCATTTATTAAATTTATAAGGTGTGCGGGTGGTAAACCTAGGTCAGTTGTTTGGCGAGCTTAAAACGTGCTTAAAAAAAGATCAGTTTATATTTAAAAAACGCTTACATGGCGTAAAAAAAATACAAGACGAGACTAAGCAGGCCAATGTCCTTGAAAAAATAGCGGCTGATATTACCCGCAGCCAGCAGCTACGTGAAAAACGTTTAGCTGAGCTGCCCGCTGTAACGTACCCTGAACAATTACCGGTAAGTCAAAAAAAGGACGTCATTAAAGACGCCATTGCGAATAATCAAGTGGTGATTATTGCTGGTGAAACAGGCTCAGGTAAAACCACGCAAATACCAAAAATGTGTTTAGAGCTTGGCCGTGGGGTTGATGGCTTTATTGGCCATACTCAGCCAAGGCGTTTAGCCGCGCGCAGTGTAGCTAATCGCATTGCTGAGGAAATGAAATGTGAGCTCGGCCAACAAATTGGTTTTAAAATACGTTTTAGCGATCAGGTTTCTAATAATACGTATGTAAAACTAATGACCGACGGTATTTTGCTCGCCGAAATACAACAAGACCGTTTTTTAAATCAGTACGACACCATCATTATTGATGAAGCCCATGAGCGCAGCTTAAATATCGATTTTATTTTAGGGTATTTAAAAAACTTACTGCCAAAGCGCCCCGACTTAAAAGTTATTATTACCTCGGCGACCATTGATCCTGAACGTTTTTCAAAGCACTTTGATGATGCGCCCATTATTGAAGTATCGGGACGTACATTCCCCGTTGAGGTGCGCTATAACCCAATAAGCGATATAAATAAAGACGCTATGGAAGCCGAAGGCGACCAATTGCAAGGTATTTTTGATGCGGTAGATGAACTGTGCGCTGAAGGGCCTGGGGATATCCTTATATTTTTAAATGGCGAGCGCGAAATACGCGATACCGCAGAGGCGCTCTCTAAACGTAATTTAAAACATACCGACGTACTACCACTTTACTCGCGCTTATCTAACGCAGAGCAAAACCGTATATTTGCCCCGCATTCGCGCCGCCATATCATTTTATCAACCAACGTGGCCGAAACCTCATTAACGGTGCCAGGTATTCGTTATGTAATAGACCCAGGTACAGCGCGTATTAGCCGTTACAGCTATCGTACTAAAGTACAGCGTTTACCTATTGAGCCAATTTCTCAGGCAAGTGCCAACCAGCGTATGGGGCGTTGTGGCCGTGTTGAAGCGGGTATTTGTATACGTTTATACTCGCAAGATGACTTTATATCTCGCCCAGAATTTACAGACCCAGAAATACTGCGTACCAATTTAGCCTCTGTTATTTTGCAAATGTTGGCATTAGGGCTTGGCGATATGAGCGAGTTTCCGTTTGTACAAGCGCCAGATAGTCGCAATATTAACGATGGTTTAACTCTACTTGAAGAACTACAGGCGATTAAGCCGAGTAAAAAACGCCATCAAACGAGTTTAACGCAATCAGGTCGTGAGCTTAGCCGCTTACCGGTCGACCCGCGCCTAGCTAAAATGGTGCTCACGGCTAATAAGCTCGGTGCACTGCGAGAAGTTATTATTATTGTGGCTGCGCTGTCGATTCAAGACCCTAGAGAGCGCCCGCAAGAAAAACGTGCCGCTGCGAACGAAAAACACAGCCGCTTTGACGACCCTGACTCGGATTTTATTGCTTTTTTAAACCTTTGGAATTACCTAGAAGAGCAGCAAAGTGAGCTGACCAATAGCCAATTTAGAAAGTTGTGCCAAAAAGACTTTTTGGCTTATATGCGTATTCGTGAGTGGCAAGACATTGTTTATCAAATAAGCACTGTGTGCAGCGAAATGAAAATTAAAGCCACCACCCAAGTGGCTGACTCTGAGCTAATTCACAAAGCGCTACTGAGCGGCATGTTAAGTCATATTGGCTTTAAAGACGAAAAGCAAATATATAAAGGCGCTCGTAATAGCCAATTTCATATCTTTCCGGGGTCTGGATTATTTAAAAAGAGCCCCAAATGGATTATGTCGGCAGAGCTGGTAGAGACCAGTAAACTATACGCACGTATTAATGCCAAAATAGATATTAATTGGGTAGAGCCCCTTGCACAGCATTTAGTAAAACGAAGTTATTCTGAGCCGCATTGGGAGAAAAAACCAGGCGCTGTTATCGCGTTCGAGCAACAAACTTTATACGGCCTATTAGTGGTTAATAAACGCCGCTGTGTGTATAGCAATATAGACCCTAAAATTAGCCGTGAGCTGTTTGTACGCACCGCCTTGGTAGAGCAAGAGCTTGGCTTAAATGAGCAGTTTTTAGCGTACAACCGCGAGCTAATAGAAGATATTCAGGTGCTTGAGCATAAATCGCGACGTCGCGATATTTTGGTTGATGAGCAAACGTTATTTGAATTTTACGATAAAAAAATACCTAAAGAAATCAACAACCGTGCAGCCTTTATAAAGTGGTATAAAACGCAAAAACAAAAAGACAAACGCTACCTATACATGACCCGTGAACAGCTTATGCAACACGGTGCAAGTAATATAACTGAGTTTGATTACCCTGATACATGGCAGCAAGATAATATTATTTTACCGCTGAGCTATCATTTTGACCCTGGACAAGCCGTTGATGGGGTGGCTGTACAAATACCGGTCGCACTTTTAAACCAAGTGCAAGAAACTGGGTTTGATTGGCACATACCCGCCTTTAGGCATGAGCTAATAAGTGGTTTAATAAAATCGCTGCCTAAGTCGTTACGTCGTAACTTTGTACCTGCTCCTAATTACGCTGATGCTGTACTGGCAGCCATTGAGCCTATGCAAGGCAGCTTACTCGATGCACTTACTACACGCTTACTAAGAATGACAGGCGTAAAAGTAGAGATAGAAGCGTGGGATTTAAACGCACTGGCGCCTCATTTACGCTTACAGTTTGAGGTACGTGACGAGCACGATAAATTGCTTGCACGCGGTCTCGATTTAGCAAAACTAAAAGCACAGCTGCAAGGCAAAGTAACCGATACGCTGTCAAAAGTGGCCGATAAAGGCATTGAAAAAGCCGATTTAACACACTGGGATTTTGGCGCTTTGCCTGCCTCATACGTTAAAAAGCAAGGCCAATACGAAATAAAAGCTTACCCAGCGCTGGTAGATAAAAAATCCACTGCGGCAATTGAGCTCTTTGATAGCGAAGAAAAAGCACAGCAAGCACATCAGCAAGGTTTACGTCGTTTAGTATTATTAAATGTACCCTCACCAATAAAGTACCTTCAGCAAAACTTGCCCAATAAAGCTAAGCTGGGCTTGTACTTTAATCCGTTTGGTAAAATTGCAGATTTAATTGACGATTGTATTGCAGCCGGTGTAGACAGCTTATTATTAAAGCATGGTGATATACGCGATGAAGAGGCTTTTGATAAAGTTAAAGAGCATATTAGGGGCGAACTAGGCGATGCTGTGGTAGAAATTGCCACACAGGTTGAACAAGTTTTAAGCATTGCTCACGCGTTACATAAAAAAATGAAAGGGCGCGTCGATTTAACTATGATAACTGCCCATGGCGATATAAAATTGCAGCTTGAGTCTCTTATCTTCAAAGGGTTTGTGAGTGCTCACGGTGCAAATAAAATGCCTGACCTAATTCGTTATTTAAAAGCGATTCAGAAACGTTTAGAAAAACTGCCTGTTGATCCTAACCGCGATAGACTGTGTGTTTTAGAGCTTGAAAAAGTAGCGCAAGAGTACAAAAAGCTCGTAAATAAAATTCCAAAAGGCTTACCTATCCCGCAAGAGGTAGAGGCTATTTTTTGGATGCAGCAGGAGCTTAGAGTATCACTGTTTGCGCAAACCTTAGGTACCCCATATCCTATTTCTGCAAAACGCGTTATGAATGCGATAAAAGAGATAGAATAAAACTTGCATTTTCTATTAAGCTTAGTACCTTAATAGAAGGATTTATTTTTGGTTGAGAAGGAAGCGACATACCTATGTCCTCATCGGTTGAACATAAGATTAAGCGGTTGTTAGTTGTAGATGACGAGTATTTTAATTATGAAATGCTTAAATCTGCGCTGACTTCAAAATTTGAAGTTAGTTATGCCGACTCAGGCAAAAGCTGTTTGGCGTCTGCCATTGCTAACCCGCCGGATATTATTTTGCTTGATGTATGTATGCCAGGCCTAGATGGGTATGATACATGTCGGATGCTTAAGCACACGCCTGAGACTAAAAATATACCCGTTGTTATGGTATCGGGATTAGAGTCGCCTTCGGAAAAGCAGGCGGGGTTTGATGCAGGGTGTGATGCCTATGTGGTAAAACCGTTTTCGATGGGTACTTTATTTGAGCAAATAAACACGGTTGTTTAAAGGTGATGCATGTTTACTGAAGATAAGCGCAATTTTAGACGTATGCAGGTTAATACGCCTGCGCAATTAACAACAATAGAGCCTATTGCAGGGCTAAATTATACCGCAGAATGTGTGGATTTAAGTGCCACTGGTTTATCACTTCATTTAGATGATTTACTTGAACTCGATACTTTGCTACAGGTTAATATAGAGTCAACTCACCCAAGTATTGCCTCTTTAAACGCAACGGCCAAGGTTATACGTGCTAGCAAAGAGGACGATGGCACTATTACAGCAGGATTAGAAATAGTCCAGTTTAACTAAATTAAATAAGCACCTAGCTGGTGGCTTTTGCTATTGCGGGAGTTAAATTACGTTCGATTTTTATTACCTACGTCCTTGTAGGTAATTACAATAATTTTTAGTAAACCTTACAAATTAAGCCCTTTAAGTAAAAGCCTTCAGGGTAACTGCCCGCAATAGGGTGATCGGCCGCTTGATTTAAACGTTCCATAATCAATAGCTCTTTACCCGCATCTAGCGCAGCGTCTGCTACCACTTTTTGAAACAAATTTTGCTCCATTAATCCAGAGCACGAAAAGGTAAGTAATGTACCGCCTGGCTTTAAAATTTGCATAGCAATCATGTTTATATCTTTATACCCACGACACGCTCCAGTTAACTGTGCTTTGTTATCTGCAAACTTTGGTGGGTCCATCACAATAGTGTCAAACTGTTTGCCTTCATCTCTATACTGGCGCAATAGTTTAAACACATCTTGTTTTACAAAATCGACTTTATTTAAATCTAAGTTATTGTGCTCTACATTACGCTTAGCGGTATCTAACGCTGGTTGCGATACATCAACATTAGTAACGTGTTTACAACCACCGCGTAAGGCATACAATGAAAATGTACCTGTGTAGCTAAAGCAATTTAATACGGTTTTATCTTTTGAAAAACGCTCAAGTGCTGCGCGGCTATCACGCTGGTCAAGGTAAAAGCCTGTTTTGTGACCTTCTAAAATATCCACTTCAAGCTTTAGGCCATTTTCTTCAATAAGCACAGGTGCTGAAGGCTCGTTTCCCCACAAAACGCCTTTGATGGGCTCTAAACCTTCTTTGGTGCGCACGTCTACATCAGAGCGCTCATAGATATTTGCACCAGGAAAAATAGCCATTAATGCGCCTACAATTTCACCTTTATGGCGCTCAGCACCAGCACTTAATAGTTGACATACTAAGGTGTTATCAAACTTATCAATAGTAACACCAGGTAAATAGTCAGACTCAGCAGCACATAATCTAAATCCAGTTAAACCGCCTTCGGCGATTGCATGCTCGCGCGCGTGTAAAGCACGGCGTAAGCGACGCTCAAAAAATTCTTGGTCTATTAATTCTTTTTCATCAAAACTCCACACACGCGCTCTTATTTGTGAATGAGGGCTATAAGCTGCGGTGGCAAGAAATTTACCTTCACTGTCGTGTATTGTTACCGTATCACCTAGGCCTGGTTTACCTTTAATTTTTTTGATGGCTTTAGAAAATAACCATGGGTGTTTTCTTTTTAATGATTTTTCGCGACCAGCTTGGAGGTAAACGGCAGATGACATAAGGCTTCTCAGTAGTAATAAATAAGCGCTGTATTTTAGTCAAGCATAGGGCAACATACAATGAATGTTTTGCAAGGGAGGTGTAAAGCACGGTAAAGTATGAACAATTTTTATATTAATTTGTTTTTGGAACATAACTGTGGCCAACTCTGTTTTAACCCCTGAGTTACAACAACTAGACTCTCAATGTCGTACATTTATTACTTCGCTAATACATGCTGATGTAGCCCACGACATAACACATATAGAGCGCGTAGTACGTGTTGCTATTCAATTGTGTCACGCCGAGCAAGCCAATATGAATATTGTTTTGCCCGCTGCATGGATGCATGACTGTGTTGCAGTGGCAAAAAACCATCCTGACAGAGCAAAAGCGTCAACCATGGCGGCAGATAAAGCCATTGCGTTTTTAAAGTCAATTAACTATGACGCGAGTTTGTTTGATGATATTCATCATGCTATTGCCGCCCATAGCTTTAGCGCCAATATAGCGGTTAAAACTTTAGAAGCTCAAATCGTGCAAGATGCCGATAGGATGGACGCACTCGGTGCAATAGGTGTCAGCCGTTGTATGAAAGTAGGGGGTTCTATCAGTCGCTTACTGTACAACCCTGATGATCCGTTTTGTGTTAACCGCGAAGCAGATGATAAAACCTATACCCTTGATCATTTTTTTATTAAATTGCTTCATATTGCTAAGAGCATGAATACGCCCTCAGCTAAAGCTGAGGCAGAGCGACGCACAGCGTATATGTATGCGTTTTTAGAGCAGTTAAAATCAGAAATTGGCCAATAGTATGAGCGCTCCATTATTATCGGGCATAGATCACTGCCACCTAAATGTTGAAAACATCCAAGAAGCGCTAAAATGGTATAAGCGGGTACTAGGCTTTAGCGTAGTTGAAGAGCTTGCCTTTTGGGATGAAAATGGCAAAGGGCCACTCACACTTGAAGATACCGCAAAAACAACGCGTTTAGCGTTGTTTGAAGCACAAGGTCGGAGTAAAGGGATTGCGTTTGCTGCCACCGGCGCACAGTTTATTTGCTGGGTTGATTATTTAAATGGCTTAAATATAAAAACAGTACTGGCCGATCACGGTGTTACGTTTTCACTTTATTTTAAAGATAACAGTGGGAATAGCCACGAAATAACCTCTCGTGACTACCCGCACATAAAAGCGGTATATGGCGATGTAAAACAAGGCTCGCACAAGCGCAATACTTAGTCTTGCTCTTGATATGTATTTTTAATTGCGATTATAGCATCGAGCTTATTTACAAATAAATTGATAAGGTGGGGGTCAAAGTGTTTACCCGCTTGTGCTTGCATATGCTCAAGTGCTTCTTCTACACTCCAAGCCTCTTTATACGGGCGTTTTGAGGTAAGGGCATCAAATACATCAGCAATAGCTACAATACGCCCTTCAACCGATATTTGTTCGCCTTTTAAACCATGAGGGTAGCCACTGCCATCCCACTTTTCGTGGTGTTCTATAGCTAGTTTATGGGCAAGTTGTAATAGCGGAGATGAAGAATTTGCTAAAATTTGTGCACCAATAACCGCGTGCTGTTTCATGTGGTCAAATTCTTCAGAGGTTAATCGCCCAGGCTTTAATAAAATAGCATCCGGAATACCTATTTTACCTACATCGTGCATGGGGGCTGCTTGGCGAAGTAGCTCGGCTTGGTGTTCATCCATACCAAACTCTAATGCTAATAATTTACTGTACTGGCTCATCCTAGCAATGTGCTCGCCAGTGTCTGTGTCTTTGTACTCTGCAGCGCGACCTAAGCGATGTACTAAATCAACATGGGCTTGCTTTAATTGCTCGGCCTGCACAAGCGACAAATGTGTTTTAACTCGGGCGCGCACAATCGCAGGGCTAATGGGTTTAGTTATGTAATCAACAGCGCCAAGTTCAAACCCCTTAAACTCATCGCTTTCATCGCCCAGAGCCGTTACAAAAATAATTGGGATATGCGAAAGAGCGGGTGTACTTTTAACTATTTCGCATACCTCAAAGCCATTCATATCGGGCATCATGATATCGAGTAAAATAAGTTTAGGCTGTTCTTTTTCAAGCAGTGTAAGTGCTGCATCTCCCGATTTAGCAAAAGACATACGGTATTGATTACCTAATACTTCTCGCATAACTTTTAAGTTCGCAGGTTCATCGTCAACGATTAATATACGTGGTTTGTCGTTGCTAAAATCCATTCACTATTCTCATTCTTGGGTAAACTCTTTAATTAAATCGTTTAGCACATGTTGCGCCTGATCAAAGTCAAATTCATCAAACGCGTTTACAACCTCATTTATTTGAGTTTGTAAGTGTGCAGGGGCGTTATTTTCAAGCTGTGCAAGTAAATCATCGTTGAGCTCAGCACTTTGTGCTTCATGGTGCAACGTTTCACATAGTGACTTTAATTCAGCCGCGCTTAGCGAGCTTTTTTGCTCAGTATCTTCACTCTCAACACGCGTGATTGGTGCACATTCATCGCCTGATATTAATTGGGTTATTGTCTCTAACTCGTCTTTTATTTGAGTTACTAACGTTGTAGATTGTTCAGATGTCTGTTCGTGCTCTAAGTTGGCTAATAAAGTCATTAATGTTGTAAGGCCTAAATTACCTGCGACTCCTTTAAGGGTGTGTATCAGGCTATGCTCGTTTTTAATCTGCGATAATTTAGTATTAAATAAAATATCAAATCGTTTATTACTGTCATTTATAAATTTGGCAATTTCGGTTAACTGCTTGCATTTATTACCCCAAAGCATCACACCTTTTTCAAAGTCGATGTGCTTAGACTCTGGGTCTGATTGGCGAATCACCATATCTTTTGCAATACCTAAGCCAAGCACCTGCGCAATTTCTTGGTTAAGCTGATTTATATCTATAGGCTTATTAGCAAAGCCGTTCATGCCAGCTCGTTTAGCTGTAAGTTTATCCTGTTGTAGGACGCTGGCCGTTAGGGCAATAATAGGGGTGAATTTCAACTGTCTTTGTTTTTCTATGGCTCTAATTTTTGTGGTTGCTTCTATGCCATCACACTCAGGCATATGAATATCCATCAGGATGACATCAAAGCTTTGCTTTTCGAATATTTCCACAGCGTCTAAACCGGTGCTTGCCTTGGTAACTAAATGCTGATCTTTAGAAAGTAACAAAGAGAGTAACTCGGTGTTTTGCTCGATATCATCCACCACCAGCACTCTTAGTGAGGGTAGCTGGGTGTGTAGGCCATCGAAATGATCTATTTTCTCTGCATCGCCTTGTTTAAGAGGTAAAGAGAAATAAAAGCAGGTACCTTTATTTTCTTCACTGACTAGGTTTATGGTGCCGCCCATCAGCTCTACTAATTGTTTACTAATGGTTGTGCCAAGTCCTGTACCACCAAAGCGACGAGTTGTGGTGCCATCGGCCTGAACAAACGGCTGAAAAATAGCTTTAACACGGTCTTTAGCAATACCTATACCGGTATCTTGCACTTCAAAAAAGAGTTGCTCGGTTTGTGTGGTGCTTACAGTGAGCTCAACCGATCCTTGCTCGGTAAATTTAATAGCGTTACCGATTAGGTTGGTTAAAATTTGCCTTAATCTATCTGGGTCGCCATAGTAGGTGCTGGCAACAGAGTCTTTAATGTTTAACTTTAAGCGTAGGTCTTTCTTTTTTGCTTCAAGCCAAAATGTCGAAATAATGCTATCGAGTACCTGTTTCAAACTAAAGTGTACTGGTTCAATCGTTAACTTTCCGCGCTCGAGCTTTGCGGTATCAAGCACTTCATTAAGGAGTCTCAATAATGAACGCGCCGCATTATTGACTGTAACCAAATGTTTTTGCTGTTCTTGGTTTAGCGGTGTGTCCATGAGTAGGTCGCTAAAACCGATAATAGAATTCATTGGTGTGCGAATTTCGTGGCTCATATTAGCCATAAACGATTGCTTAGCGTGCGCAGCTTCTTCAGCTTGCAATTTAGCTTGTTCTAGTTTGTCTTCGTATTCTTTTTGCTCTGTAATATCTACTAATACCCCATCTATCCACTGCGGGTTATTCTCTTTATCAAGGGTTATACTGCCTTTATCGAGTACCCAGGCGACTTTACCGTTGCGGTGGCGTATACGGTATTCTACCGAGTATTTTAAGCTTGAGGTCATGGCTTGTGCTACGGCTTCGTTAACCGTTGGTTGATCTGTTTTTAAAATGAGATCATTAAATTCAATGCAGCTTTCTGTGAACTCTTCTGGCGTGTAGCCAGTGAGCTCAGTTATGGTCGGGCTGATAAATAACATGCTCCAGTTTTCATCGTATTTACAACGAAAAGCAGCGCCAGGCATATTATCCATCAAAGAGCGGTACTTTTGCTCTTTTTCAATAAGGCTTTGTTGCAAGGCGCGTTGTTCGGTTAAATCTGTAATAAAACCAACATATAATGGCATCTGGTCGGGCTGGTTAACTTCTCCTATGCCTAAGCGTATTGGGAAGAGGTGGCCATCTTTGTGCTTAGCAGAGACATCTCTATTTATACCAATTACCTTACCAAGATCTACATTTTTGGCGTTAGACAAATAGCCATCGTGGTGGCGAGCGATTTCATCGGCCATCAGCATTTTTACATTTTGCCCCTGAACGTCACTTTCTCGCCAACCAAAAATTTTGCTGGCCGCTTCGTTAAAGCTCAATATAATGCCGGTGTGATCTATAGTTACAATGCCATCAATAGCAGTGCCTAAAATAGCATTTAAGCGCGATTCATCCGCCGATTTCTCCTCAAGCAATAAGCGGTATCTAACCATGCCATTTATAACTGCAATAACACAAGTTATAGCAACCGTCGCGGTAGCTACGGCAATAGCCACAAAAGCAAGCTCAGTGGTTGACTCTTGATAATCAGGTAAAAGCGGTGTGGTTGCAACAAATCGGGTAGCGGCCATACCCATGTAGTGCATGCCTGCCACTGCTGAACCTAAAATAATAGCGGTAATAGCACGCGCTTGTATCTGTGATAAATTAGGTAGCAAACGCGTTAAATAATAACGGGTAAAAAGTGCTATAAACGATAAACCAACAGCGACTACAATCGATAAAGCAAACATGGCAGGGTCGTAACGTAGTAACGGTGCCAGCTCCATAGCAGCCATGCCACTGTAATGCATTGTGCCAATACCTGAGCCAAGTAAAATAGAGCAAATAATAAGGTGTTTGAAAGAGCCTTGCGATTTTACTAAAATCGAAAAGGCATATTGGCATGCAATAAATGCAGGTAAAAAAGATAAAAGGGTTATCAGCGGATCATAACTTATATCTGTGCATAGCGAAAAAGCCAACATACCTATAAAGTGCATGCTCCATATGCCGGCCGATAAAACAGTGGCTCCGGTTATATTGGCTAGGCGTTTATAGCTTTCGAACTGTGTTTGCTTAGCTACATCAACTAACCATACGGTAAAAAAGGCTGCAAAAATAGCGGTAACGACCGATAAACTAACCAGTATAGGGTTATATGCACCATTGATAATAAGGCTCGGATCTTGATCGGTTATAAAAAATGCAGAGAGCATAACGACTCAAATTAGTATCTTTATTAAACTAGTTTAATAGATTTATTATATAAATAAACTGTTAATCTAATAATTTATACTATAAATCTGTGAAGTTACTTTTTCTTGTAAAAATATTAACATACGCAGTGCACTTCATTAATAAAACGTTATTTTGAGTTAGTAAAAAATACTGAACCTATTTATTTATCGTTAAATAACTACATTGAATAGATAAGGCTTTATAATAGGCTTTTTTAGATTTTGAGCATACACCTTGTTTGAGTATCAGTTAAAGCGAAGTACAAGGCGTAAAACAGTGGCAATAAAAGTGAGCCAACAATTAGTTACTGTTTATGCACCTACGCACGTATCAAAAATACATATAGAACAATGGCTGCTCAGTAAAAAAGAGTGGGTAGCTGCGCAATTACATAAACAACTTAATGCTATTGATGTTCAGCAACACCCATTTAAAAGTCAGAAAGTTACGGTGTTTGATAAACCATATACTATTACTTTCGCTAAAGGGACACGCGCATATGTTCAGCAGTCCGACAGCGAGTTTATTATTTACACTTCTAAGCGAGTAAAAAAACAGCTCGAAAAACGTAAGCAGCTACTTTGCCTTGCTCTTGAAGAAATGCTAACAAACTACATTGAAATGCGTTTAGCTTATTATTGCCAACAGATGTCAGAAGCATTACCGACTAAATTGACGATTGGAAGTTATAAACGTAAGTGGGGGAGTTGTAATTCTCGACGAGAACTAACCTTTAACCTAAACCTTGTTGGGGCACCGCATCATATAATTGATTATGTTATTGTGCACGAATTGGCTCATTTAACGCATTTAAACCACAGCAGCGCTTTTTGGAAGCGCGTAGCTAAATTCTATCCCGATTATAAATTGGCATCAGCATGGCTTAAAAACCATGGGGCAACATTACAGTGGGTATTTGATAATTAGTCTAAAAATGAAATTTAAATAGTGATGAAAAAGAGATAGAAAAAGATACTTAAGATAAGAAGTGGTGGAGGGAGCTGGATTCGAACCAGCGAAGGCTGAGCCGTCAGATTTACAGTCTGATCCCTTTGGCCGCTCGGGAACCCCTCCA
>NZ_LKDW01000027.1 GCF_001401805.1 Pseudoalteromonas sp. P1-25 | reverse complement strand
CAGATGATTGCTTTATATTGTTAAAGAACGTTGCGACGTTGTCGCTAGGGATGCGTATAATACATCCTTTATTTTTCGAGTCAACACTTAATTTTAAACTTTCTTGCGATGATTTAAAACCTAAGTTTTACTTAACTCTCTGAGCCGTTGTGCCTTGCTATGCTTCAGCGTTTCCCGTCTCAGTGGGGTCGCATTATAGGGAGATTCGAGCGGGGGTCAATGTTTTATTTCAGCTTTTTGACAAATAAATGAATTTAGTATGAAACGCATACAAATAAAGGCCTACGGGCTGATTTTAGATTAAAAAACGCGCATGTTAAGTCGCTATTTTACAGCTAATATTTGCGCGTTAGAAAAAGCAGTACATTTAGTAATCGCTGTACTGCTTTGTTGGTTTTAATTTGCTGCAATTTGCCATACAGCTATAGAACCTGAGATCTCATTACCGATTATAAGCAGTGGCTCGCCTGTCGCACTTTGTTCGGCAGTTACAAACACCATGCCTTCGGGTGCAAGGTCGCCGGTTATATCTGCCCCTTCTATTACACCACGGTTATAAAAGTAATCTTCAAATTGCACATCGTGAGGGTTGGTAATATCGTAAACCATAATCCCGCCCATGCGCTCAAGACCTATAAAGGCAAAAGTGCGTTCGTCTATCGTACCTATTGTTAGCGCTTCCGGTTCTGCGCCTTTATCATCTGAGCGTGTGTCACCTTCGTTTTCATCTTCATTGTTATTAAAGGCTTCGCCATGTACAGATGCAGTTATACGGCCTATGTCGTCGCCTGAGTCAAATACCACCAGCCCATTACTGTCCCAAATAGTAAATGAGCGTGCACCATAGGCATAAAGCGATTCGTATTGACCGTCGTCATTCGTATCACCTTTTACAGTGCTTACCTTCAAGCGGCCTATATCGTCATCGTCGTTATTTAAGTAATCAAAATTAGCTGCAAGCGTTAAACCTTCAACACGGCTTTCATCTATATAGGCAAGACAGCCATCATCTTCATCGTAATCTAGACCACCTTTTGCTATGCAGTCTGCCTCGCCTGCTGTATCAAAGAAATATTCACGTGCATCACCTTCATTTGCCGACACTATAAAGTTTGCGCCTTTCCAGCTAAAGCTTGAGATTGTATCTGGCTGATACATACCATAAAGCCCTGGGTACGATTTAAAATTAACACCGCCGTCTTTATCTGATGCGTCTATTTGTAAATCTGACCAATCTTTAAATCCTAACCCTTTTAGTTCAAGAGAGTTATCTTCTAAATTAACGATAGCTAGTGCGTTATTTTCTTGAATTGATATATAGGCATATTTGTTATCTTTAGAAATGCTGACGTACTCAGGCTCTAGGTCCATAGCAACTGTTGTATTTATTTCATTTCCATTAATTGTTCGCCCTGTGGGGTTGGCAAAAACTAGCCCTTTGTCTTCAAGCTCGGTTTGTTGATTGTTATATGCAGTAAAATCAATATTGGTGGCCGTATCGGCAATTACGCCATTTTCAATATTAATAACACTGATAGAGCCCTCAGGGTCGATACTGTAATCGCCATTAGGTTCGCCTTCATTAGCAACAACGACTTTTCCCCCATTATGACTAAAGGTCACCATGTCAGGTAAAAAACCGGCCGTTACATTTTTAATAAACACCGGTGTATCGCCGCTAATATTATAAAACGCTATTTGACCTGCTTCGCCCACGGTTTTAGCAGCCATTGCAACAGCCAATAATTGGTTATTTTCATCTATTGCTATGCTGTTGGCATCGCCTGGGGTGTTGTCATTTAAAGTAAGGGTAATGGTTGATGTAAGGTTAGTTGCATTCACTGTTCCTTCGTTATCTTGAACGAGTGCAGCAGTATCAAAGGTGTCGGCGGGTATAATGTTCACTACAGCTTCATCACCAGAGCTATTAATAGCGTAAATCCACTTTTTAGATGCTTGATATGCAACTATTTCAGCCGCGCCTTCAGGGCTTTGGGCATTAAGTACAGCGCGGCCTATTAAACTTATATTTAACGCAGAGTTTGCATTGGTGCCGTTAGTCCCATTTTGACCCGCAGTACCTTGCTCCCCTTGGATACCTTGCGTGCCGTCTTGGCCGTCATCTCCATCTAGTGAGCAACCTGTTAATATTGATATGAGTGAAAGTGCTATAAGTGACCTTTTTAACATTGTTATTTTCCTTAGTGTGGTATTTGGTAAATATCAACACACCGGTATGACAAAGTTATGGCACTTTTATTTTCATTAGATTTCGGCGATAAAAAAGCGAGTGTTAAACTCGCTTTAAATATTTAATAAGTAATGATCGTTACTATTTTTTAACTGGTCGTTTCCAGCCGGTTAAATTACGCTGTTTAGAGCGTGCTATTGCAAGCTGTTCATCTTCAACGGTACTGGTGATCACAGAGCCTGCACCTATTGTTGCTGTTGCACCAATATTTACAGGAGCAACAAGTGATGAATTTGAACCAATAAAGGCGTTATCACCAATAATGGTTTTTGCTTTATTAACTCCATCGTAGTTACAGGTAATTGTACCTGCGCCTATATTCACTTTTTCGCCAATTTCAGCATCGCCTAAGTAACTTAAGTGGTTTGCTTTAGAACCCTTACCTAAGCGGGTTTTTTTCATCTCTACAAAGTTACCAATGTGCGAGTCTTCTTCCATTACCGCACCTGGGCGTAAGCGGGCGTATGGGCCTAGCGTACATTGAGCAGCTACGCTTGCATTTTCAATTAGGGTATTTGCTTTTATTACAACGTTGTCGCCTATGGTACAGTTTTTAAGTACGCAGTTAGGGCCAATTTGTACATTATTACCAAGAATAACATTGCCTTCAAAAATAACGTTTATATCAATTAATACGTCTTCGCCTGTTTTAACGTTGCCACGAACATCTATACGGGCTGGGTCGGCGAGGGTGGCACCATTTAACATTAGCTCTTCTGCTTGCCACGCTTGATAAGCTCGCTCAAGGCCTGCAAGTTGTACGCGGTTGTTTGCGCCTTCAACTTCCATTGCATGATCTGGCTGCGCCGAAGTAATTTCTACACCTTCACTGTGTGCCATCGCAACGATATCGGTAAGGTAGTACTCGCCTTGTGCATTGTTATTAGATAGATTGCCTAACCATGTTTTTAAAAGCTTGCCGTTAACTGCCATAATGCCGGTATTTACTTCGCTAATAAGTAACTGTTCTGCACTTGCGTCTTTTTGCTCAACAATACCAACAAGCTTGCCATTTTCGCGCAGCATACGGCCATAGCCATTTGGGTTAACCAAATTAACGGTTAATACCGCTAAACCATTATTAGGTGTTGCAGCTAATAAGCGCTCAAGCGTTGATTGCTTTGTTAGCGGAACATCACCGTATAAAACTAATACGGTATCGTCATCGTTAATATGAGGGTTTGCTTGTGCAACGGCATGGCCGGTACCAAGTTGTTCTGCTTGCAGTACCCAATTTACATCGTTATCGGCAAGTTGTTGTTGTAATAGTTCGCCGCCGTGTCCGTAAACTAAATTAGTGGTGGTTGCACCCAGTGCTTTTGTATTATCTATTACATGCTGCACCATAGGTTTACCTGCCACTTTGTGCAGTACTTTTGGTAAAGCAGAGCGCATACGAGTACCTTTACCCGCAGCAAGAATTACTGTTGTTAGAGCCATTAAAACAATTTCCTTTTTCCGTTGTTTTATTGATGAGTTAATGAAAGTGAGTTTGTCAGATTACGCATGTCACTCCATGTATACATACTCAGTCATATAATAAAAAATAATGACTGAATCTATGATAAACAAACTGTTCATAATAATTACACTTATTGTAACCAGCTTTGCCAACCGATATAAGTGTAAAGCCAAATTACAGGCACAAAAAAGCCCACATAATGTGGGCTTTTTAAAACCGGATAGGCTTACTTTTTACGTAATTGCTGAATTACGCGAAGTTGTGCAATAGCTTCTGCTAATTGCATCGCTGCTTGTTGATAATCAAACTCAGCAGCTGACGCATTAGCCATTTGGCTTTCTGCGTCACGTTTAGCTTGCTCTGCCGCTTGTTCGTCAAGGTCTTCACCACGAACAGCTGTATCTGCAAGTACGGTTACTATGTTCGGTTGAACTTCTAGTGTACCGCCAGCAATATAGATCAGTTCTTCTTCACCATGTTGCTTAACTAAACGTACCATACCAGGTTTAAGGGCAGTTAGTAGTGGGGCGTGACCGGCATTAACACCTAGCTCACCTTCACTACCAGATACTTGAATCGATTCAACTAGACCAGAGAACAAGCTCTGCTCTGCGCTTACTACGTCAAGGTGTACAGTCATAGCTGCCATACTACCCTCCTAATTACATGCTTTTAGCTTTTTCTTGAGCTTCTTCGATAGAACCAACCATGTAGAACGCTTGTTCTGGAAGGTCATCAAATTCACCGCTTAGAATACCTTTAAAGCCAGCAATTGTGTCTTTTAGTGATACGTATTTACCTGGCGCACCTGTAAATACCTCTGCCACGAAGAACGGCTGAGATAGGAAACGCTGGATTTTACGTGCACGAGATACAAGTTGCTTATCTTCGTCAGAAAGCTCGTCCATACCTAAGATTGCAATGATGTCTTTAAGTTCTTTGTAACGCTGAAGAACTGTTTGAACGCCACGTGCTGTATCGTAGTGATCTTGACCAATTACTAATGGGTCAAGTTGACGTGAAGATGAATCAAGTGGGTCTACCGCTGGGTAAATACCAAGTGATGCGATATCACGTGAAAGTACTACTGTTGCATCTAAGTGAGCAAAGGTAGTTGCTGGAGATGGATCCGTTAAATCATCCGCAGGTACGTATACCGCTTGGATTGATGTAATTGAACCTGTCTTCGTTGAAGCGATACGCTCTTGAAGCACACCCATCTCTTCAGCTAGTGTAGGCTGGTAACCTACCGCTGATGGCATACGACCAAGTAGTGCAGATACTTCTGTACCAGCAAGCGTGTAACGGTAGATGTTATCTACGAAGAAAAGTACGTCGCGACCTTCGTCACGGAACTTTTCAGCCATAGTAAGACCTGTTAACGCTACGCGTAAACGGTTACCTGGAGGCTCGTTCATCTGACCGTATACAAGCGATACTTTATCAAGTACGTTTGAATCGTTCATCTCATGGTAGAAATCGTTACCCTCACGAGTACGCTCACCAACACCTGCGAATACTGAGTAGCCGCTGTGCTCGATTGCGATGTTACGGATAAGTTCCATCATGTTTACGGTTTTACCTACACCGGCACCACCGAATAAACCAACTTTACCACCTTTAGCGAATGGACATACAAGGTCGATTACCTTGATACCAGTTTCTAAAAGTTCTACTGAACTTGATTGCTCTTCGTATGAAGGCGCTGCCCGGTGAATAGACATACGGTCTTCTTCGCCGATTGGGCCAGCTTCATCAATTGGCTCACCAAGTACGTTCATGATACGACCAAGCGTTGCTTTACCAACTGGAACTTGAATCGCTTCACCTGTATTTTCTACCGCTGCGCCACGACGTAAACCGTCAGTAGTACCTAGTGCGATAGTACGAACAACACCGCCACCTAGCTGTTGTTGAACTTCTAAAGTCAAACCAGCTAAATCGCCATCTGTTACTTTTAGTGCGTCATATACGGCTGGCACGTTGTCTTGAGAAAACTCAATATCTACAACGGCACCGATAATTTGGACGACCTTACCTAAACTCATGTCTATTCCTCTCGTTAATCTTTGCCTGAAGCATTAAACTGCGGCTGAACCAGAAACAATCTCACTAATTTCTTGTGTGATTGCTGCTTGGCGGGCCTTGTTATAAACAAGCTGTAACTCATCCATAAGGTCGCCGGCATTATCTGTTGCAGCTTTCATTGCAACCATACGGGCAGCCTGTTCAGAGGCAGCGTTCTCAACCACACCTTGGTACACTTGAGACTCAACAAAGCGTACAAGCAAAGACTCTAATATAGCGTCTGGGCCTGGCTCGTATAAGTAATCCCATGTGTGGGCAGATACTTCTTCTTCAGCTTTTGGCAAAGGGAGTAACTGATCTACTGTTGGCTCTTGCTTCATGGTATTAACAAAGTTGTTATATACCAGGAATAAACGGTCAATTTTACCTTCAGAAAATGCATCTAGCATAATTTTTACAGGACCAATTACGTCTTGTACTGAAGGCTTATCTCCAAGGCCTGCTTTTTTAGCAAGCACTTGACCGCCAAAACGTTGAAAGAAGCTAGCCGCTTTGCTACCTAAAGTTGCAAAATCAGCGTCTACGCCTTTTTCTTTCCACGCTTTAATGTCTAATGCAACTTTTTTAAACTCGTTTGAGTTTAAGCCGCCACATAGACCACGGTCAGTAGAGATAACAATATAACCAACTCGTTTTACTTCACGCTCTTCTAAGAACGGGTGAGTAAAATCAAGATTTGCTTGAGCAACACGACCAATTACTTTGCGTAATTTGTCAGCGTATGGACGGCTTGAAGCCACTCGTTCTTGCGCCTTTTTCATTTTAGACGCAGCAACCATTTCCATTGCGCTAGTGATCTTTTGAGTATTTTTAATACTCCCGATCTTGCTTTTAATCTCTTTTCCGCTGGCCATGACTCTCTCTCCGAATCAAGGTGTGCTTTAGTAAACTAAAGCGCACCATTAATAACTAAATTACCAAGTTTGCGTAGACTTGAACTTCTCAAGAAGTTCTTTAAGTTGCGCTTCGATCTCGGCGTTGTAGTTACCAGTTTCATTGATTTGAGCCACAAGCTCTGCGTATGTGCTACTTGCATAAGAAAGTAAAGCCGCTTCGAAATCCATAATCTTAGAGATTTCGATGTCTTGTAAGTAACCTTTCTCAGCTGCAAATAACGACAAAGACATTTCAGCAACAGACATTGGTGCGTACTGTTTCTGCTTCATTAGCTCTGTTACACGCTCACCATGCTCAAGTTGAGCACGAGTAGCATCATCAAGGTCAGACGCGAACTGCGAAAACGCAGCTAATTCACGGTACTGAGCTAGGGCTAGACGGATACCGCCACCTAGTTTCTTAACGATTTTAGTTTGTGCAGCACCACCAACACGCGATACCGAGATACCAGCATTTACTGCCGGACGGATACCTGAGTTGAATAAGTCAGTTTCTAAGAAGATCTGACCATCGGTGATAGAGATAACGTTTGTCGGTACGAACGCAGAAACGTCGCCGCCTTGAGTTTCAATGATTGGCAATGCCGTCAATGAACCAGTTTGTCCTTTCACTTCACCATTAGTGAACTTTTCAACGTAATCAGCGTTTACACGCGATGCACGCTCTAAAAGACGCGAGTGAAGGTAGAATACGTCACCTGGGTATGCTTCACGACCTGGTGGACGCTTAAGTAGTAATGAGATTTGACGGTAAGCAACAGCTTGCTTAGATAAATCATCATATACGATTAATGCGTTTTCACCACGGTCACGGAAGTATTCACCCATAGTACAGCCCGAGAACGGTGCTAAGTACTGAAGTGCCGCAGACTCAGAAGCAGATGCTACAACTACGATAGTATTTGCAAGTGCACCGTGCTCTTCTAATTTACGTACTACGTTAGCAATAGTAGATGCTTTTTGGCCAACCGCTACGTACACACACTTAACGCCTGTGTTCTTTTGGTTGATGATTGCATCGATTGCTAGTGCAGTTTTACCTGTTTGGCGGTCACCGATTACAAGCTCACGCTGACCACGACCAACTGGAATCATCGCATCGATAGATTTGTAACCAGTTTGAACTGGCTCATCTACAGATTGACGCTCGATTACACCTGGTGCAATTTTTTCTACAGGTTCAAAACCGTCGTTATCTAAAGCGCCTTTACCGTCGATAGGAGCACCTAGTGTGTTTACAACACGGCCAAGTAAGCCAGCACCAACAGGAACTTCTAGGATACGACCAGTTGTGTATACTTTTACGCCTTCAGTAAGGTCAGCGTATGGACCCATAACTACTGCACCAATTGAGTCACGCTCAAGGTTTAGTGCGATAGCATAACGGTTGCCTGGAAGCTCAATCATCTCACCTTGCATACAGTCAGCTAGACCGTGGATGCGGATGATACCGTCAGTAACAGATACGATAGTACCTTCGTTACGAGCTTCACTTACAACTTCGAACTGCTCAATACGTTGTTTGATCAGATCTGAAATTTCAGTGGAATTAAGTTGCATGCTCTTTTTCCCAATTACGATTGTAGTGTTGTGGCTAAGCGGTTTAATTTACCGCGTACTGAGCCGTCGATTACAGTGTCACCCGCCTTAATAATAAGGCCACCAACTACTGTAGCGTCTTCACTACAATTCAGCTTAACTTTGCGTGCGAAACGTTTTTCAAGTGTCGCTACCAATGACTCTTGCTGCTCTGCAGTAAGAGGGGTTGCCGAAATCACATCTACATCGATTTCTTTGTCATACTCTGCTTTAAACGCAGCGAATAACTGAGCAACCTCAGGCAGTGCAATCAAACGTCCATTTTCAGCCATCACCTTAACTAGGTTCTGACCTTGTTCGTTGAGCTGCTCAGCACATAAGTTAATAAATAACTCAGCTTGTGCAGTAGCAGTAGGCAATCCAGCTAGAATGGCTGATGCTTGTTCATTGCTGGCAACTTCGCCTGCAAAAAACAACATGTCATTCCAGCTTTCAATCGTGCCTTTTTCAACGGCAAGTTCAAAAGCCGCTTTAGCGTATGGGCGAGCGATAGTAGTCAATTCAGACATGCTCATACCCTCCTAATTACAGCTCAGCGACAAGTTTTTCAACGATGTCACTATGTGCGGCTTGATTGATTTCACGCTCTAAAATTCTTTCTGCGCCAACCACTGCCAGAGTTGCTACTTGCTTACGTAGCTCTTCTGTTACACGGTTACGCTCTGATTCGATTTCAGAGTGCCCTTGAGCAATAATTTTTTCACGCTCTTCTTGTCCACGAACAGTTTCTTCGTCAACAATAAGCACGGCACGCTTTTTAGCTTGTTCAATGATATCAGCCGCTTGAGCTTTTGCATCTTTAAGCTGCTCAGCAGCTTTTTGTTGCGCAAGTTCTAAGTCTTTTTCGGCTCTATCAGAGGCAGCTAAACCATCTTCAATTTTCTTCTGGCGAGACTCAATTGCATCATTAAGTGGTGGCCATACATATTTCATACAAAATAGTACAAACACCGTAAACGCAATTAATTCACCGATAAGAGTGGCTGTTATGTTCACGACCGCTCCTCCTTAAAATAGTAAGCTGTTCAAAAAATAAAATTAAAGTACGAACAGGATTACCATTGCGATACCAACACCGATCATTGCTACCGCATCGATTAGACCAGCTAGGATGAACATCTTAACTTGTAATGAAGGTGCAAGTTCAGGCTGACGCGCACATGCTTCTAGGAATTTACCACCCATGTTACCGAAGCCGATAGCAGTACCGATTGCACCGAAGCCGATAAGTAAAGCAACTGCGATGTACTTAAGACCTAATACTAGTTCCATTTTTTTCTCCAAAGTTTCAATTGTTAAAGTTAAATATAAAAAGTGTATAAATTAGTGATTGTCAGAGCTTGCCATGCTTAGGTAAACAATTGTTAGCATCATAAATACGAATGCTTGTAACACGATTACTAAGATATGGAATACAGCCCAAACAAAGTGCAACGGAAGTTGCATTAAACCAACTGCGCCGATAAGTATGAATATCAATTCACCAGCGTATAAGTTACCAAATAAACGCAGTGCTAACGAGAAAGGCTTAGACACTAAAGCGATTGTTTCTAGTAATAGATTACAAGGAATTAAGAAAATCATAGCTACTTTGCTATTAGAGCTAAACGGGTGAAGTGTAAGCTCTTTAATGAAGCCACCAACCCCTTTAATTTTAATAGAGTAACCAATCATCAGAATAAACACACCCAATGCTAATGCAGCGGTTAAGTTTATGTCTGTGGTTGGTACAATTTTCATGTAAACGTCGTGTGAGTCCATGCCAAAGGCTTGCTCACCAACAAAACCGGCAAATGCAGGTAAGAAATCAACTGGGATTAAATCCATTAAGTTCATTAAGAACACCCAAACAAAAATTGTTAAGGCTAATGGAGCAATTAATTTGCTTTTACCATGGTAAGTGTCACGTACGTTGTCACCAACGAACTCAACAATCATTTCAATAAAACATTGAAATTTACCAGGTACTCCTGTGTGTGCTTTTTTTGCGGCGCTACGGAAGATCCATAAAAATATTAGACCTAGTCCGATTGACCATGCGAGGGTATCTATATTCCATGTCCAGAAACCACTGTCTGCACACGCTTTGTTGAAGGCAAGACCTGAGTCGGTCATACACATCTTAGCGTTTGTTAAGTGATGCTGGATATGGCTTGATATAGTAACTTCTTCTGCAGCCATGTTATATCCCAAAGTTAATGTTTAAAAAAAACGGGCGCGAACAATCCACTAAAGAGCACCAATACATAAACACAAAAAAACGGCACTAAAACGACCGTGGTTGACTTGAGTATCAGTGCAAACAATACGATTGTTAGCATAAATTTTAATCCGTTACCGCGTTTTAACGAGGTATACGCTTGATTTGCTTTGCTTGCACCCATATATCTGAATGCATAAAGCGCAAATACTAGGTGAGGAAGTATTGCAACGCTGCTACCAGCAAGTGCTGATGTACTGGCGTTAACTCCCCAACCAACAAAAATAATTACTGCAGCTACAAGTGCTACGATACCCTGAAGACAAATTAATTTAAATGCGGCAAGCCTATAAGGTCTTGCTAACTTATTAGTCACGTTTAGTTAACCTTTATGGCGTTCTAATTGTTAGGGTGTGAAAACTGGCGAAATTATACTTAATCCTACCAGTTTTGCAACTTGAGTAGACGCTTTGTAACACAAAATAGCTACAAATGTCTCTTATTGGACATGTAAAATTTTAATGGTCGGTATTGCTGTGATTTATACGATTTAAAATGCCATCAAGCTCATCTAAGTTGGTGTAAGAAATAACCAATTTACCTTTACCTTTCGCATTGTAATTTATTTCTACTTTAGCCCCTAAGTTGTCGGCTAATTTTTGCTCTAAACGCTTAACATCTGGGTCTTTTTCAGGTGCCTCTTTCGCGACTACCGGCTCTAAAATTGAGCGTACTAATTTTTCTGTTTCGCGAACAGTCAGCGCTTTAGCAACAGCTAATCGTGCAGCGTCAGATTGCGCTTCACCTTCAAGTGCTAATAAACAACGTGCGTGACCCATTTCTATGTCGCCATGCTCTAACAAAATTTTAACATCGCTATTTAAATTGTTTAATCGTAGTAAATTAGTCACGGTAGTGCGCGATTTACCCACTGCATCGGCAACTTGCTGATGCGTTAATTCAAATTCATTTAATAATCGGTTTAACGCAATCGCTTCTTCCATTGCGTTTAAATCTTCACGCTGAATGTTTTCTATTAGCGCAATGGCAACGGCAGCTTCATCTGGCACTTCTTTTACAATACAAGGTACGCTTTCAAGTTTTGCTATTTGCGCAGCACGCCAACGACGCTCACCAGCAATGATTTCAAAGCTATTTTCTGCAACAGGGCGTACAACAATTGGTTGAATAATGCCTTGTGAGCGAATAGAGCTTGCGAGCTCCTCTAGCGCTTCTTCAGACATATCTTTACGAGGCTGGTATTTTCCTGAATGCAAAAACTCGATAGGCAAATTTTGCAATTCATTCGTAATAGGCTGAGCAACAGCTTGTACAGTTTCAGTCACATTGACTGTGTCTTGTTCCTTGCTTGAGCTTGGCGCTGGTTTTGATGAACTTAAAAGGGCATCGAGTCC
Organism: Pseudoalteromonas sp. P1-25; assembly: GCF_001401805.1. GTDB lineage: Bacteria > Pseudomonadota > Gammaproteobacteria > Enterobacterales > Alteromonadaceae > Pseudoalteromonas. The sequence goes on along the minus strand of NZ_LKDW01000027.1, from coordinate 46,631 downwards.
TCGGCCTAAACCTCGTTTTTTAGCAGACATGTTATTTTTTTACCTTAAAGTTAGGCGACTACCGGCGCTGTTTTTTCTTTTCTGCGTAGCATTTCGCCCGCAAGTGCTAAGTAGGCTTTTGCACCACTTGATGCGCGGTCGTAGTACATTGCTGGTGCACCAAAACTCGGTGCCTCGGCAAGACGCACATTACGTGGGATTACGGTGCGGTATACTTTATCGCCAAAATGTTGTTTTAATTGTTCTGATACGTCATTTGCTAATCGATTACGCGGATCGTACATAGTACGAAGAATGCCTTCGATTTGTAAGTTAGGGTTAACTAACTTAGCAAGTTGCGTAATAGTGTCCATTAATGCGGTTAACCCTTCAAGCGCGTAATATTCACATTGCATTGGTACTAAAATAGAATCAGCAGCAGCCATGGCGTTTACTGTTAACATATTTAGTGAAGGCGGGCAGTCGATAAAAATAAATTCGTATTTATCTTGTATTTTTTCAAGCGCATTACGAAGGCGAACTTCGCGTGCAAACAATTCCATTAATTTTACTTCGGCTGCGGTCACATCGCCGTTGGCCGCTATCATATGATACTCACCCGAGGTTTCAGTGATTATCACTTCATCCATTGGCTTTTCTTCAATGAGTAAATCGTAAATGGTGGCTACATCGCCATACTTGTCTACACCGCTACCCATTGTAGCGTTACCTTGGGGGTCGAGATCTATTAACAGCACTTTACGCTTCGTTGCAGCCATAGATGCAGCGAGATTAACAGCCGTTGTTGTTTTACCAACGCCGCCTTTTTGATTTGCTAATGCGATGACTTTTGCCACTATGTCTCTGATCCCTAGTCTTTAGAAAGAATAATTAAATGTCGTTGTGCATCAAGCTCAGGCACTACTAGTGAGATTTTCTCTTCAAATTTTACACCCTCAGGTAGCGACTCTAGCTCTTCACTAGGGAACACACCTTTTAGTGCAATAAATTTGCCTGAGTGATCAATTAAGTGTGAACACCAATCAACCATATCTTGCAGTGAAGCAAACGCACGACTGAGTACGCCATCTAATTTAACACTTGGTTGATATTCTTCAACTCTTGACTGCACTGGGGTGACATTATTTAGCCCAAGCTCATGTTGAACTTGCATTAAAAAGCGAACACGCTTGCCTAAACTATCAAGCAACACAAATTGCGTATCAGGTAGTGCAATAGCTAACACAATACCCGGTAAGCCAGGACCTGTGCCTACATCAATATAATGATGACCGGGTAAATGAGGTGCAACAACTAAGCTGTCCATAATGTGCTTAATCATCATTTCTTCTGGTAAGCGCACAGACGTTAAATTATACGCTTTGTTCCATTTGTTTAGTAACTCAACGTATTTAACTAATTGCTGTTGTTGTTTTTCGGTTAGCGCAATATCAGTTTGCGCTAACAATGTTGTTAATTGTTGCTGTAACACAGTTTACCTTTACCATTACGCAGTTTTGCGTAATAAGCCTTGCTTCTTCAGATACACTAATAATAGCGAAATCGCCGCTGGGGTGATACCAGAAATACGAGAAGCTTGGCCAATAGTGTCTGGACGCGCATCTGTTAACTTAGCAACAACCTCGTTTGATAAACCCGATACCGTTGAGTAATCGAACTCTTTAGGCAAAATGGTTTCTTCATGACGAAGTTGTTTATTGATCTCATCTTGCTGGCGCGCAATGTAACCTGCGTATTTAGTGTGGATCTCAACTTGTTCAAGTGCAGCTTGGTTTGTAAACTCAGATCCTAATCCATCAATAGCCATTAAATCGTCGTAACGAATTTCTGGACGGCGAAGTAGATCCTCTAAACTTGCTTCACGAGTAAGCGGTGTTTTTAATAAGGCGTTTACTTGATCAACTACAGCATGATCTTTATGGATCCAGGTTTCTTTAATACGCTGTTTCTCTTTTTCGATCACTTCCATTTTTTCATTAAATGCCTGCCAGCGTTCATCGTTAACTAAACCAAGTTCACGGCCTTTTTCTGTTAAGCGAATATCAGCGTTATCTTCACGCAGTAATAAACGGTATTCTGCACGGCTAGTAAACATGCGGTACGGTTCTTTTGTACCAAGCGTTGCTAAGTCGTCAATAAGTACGCCTACATAGGCTTCATCACGACGTGGAGTCCACGCGTCTTTGCCTTGCACTTGTAAAGCGGCGTTCATGCCGGCAATTAAACCTTGTGCACCGGCTTCTTCATAACCAGTAGTGCCATTTATTTGGCCTGCAAAGAATAATCCGTCTATAAATTTAGTTTCTAGTGACTGCTTTAAATCACGTGGGTCAAAGAAGTCGTATTCAATAGCATAACCAGGACGACAAATATGTGCGTTTTCAAAACCATCTATCGACTGCACAATTTGTAACTGCACATCAAACGGTAAGCTGGTTGAAATACCGTTAGGGTAAAGCTCATAAGAAGTTAATCCTTCTGGCTCTACAAATATTTGATGTTTGTCTTTATCAGCAAAGCGCACAATTTTATCTTCTATTGAAGGGCAGTAACGTGGTCCAATGCCTTCAATTACGCCAGAGTACATAGGCGAGCGATGTAAATTGTTACGAATAACCTCATGGGTCTTTTCATTAGTGTAGGTGATATAACACGGTATTTGCTGTGGGTGATCGCTTTGTTTACCAATAAACGAAAATACCGGTGTAGGTGCATCACCAGGTTGTTCTTGCATCTTGCTAAAATCAACTGTACGGGCATCAATACGTGGTGGAGTACCGGTTTTTAAACGGTCTACTCTAAACGGTAATTCACGTAAACGATCAGCAAGTGCAATTGAAGGAGGATCGCCTGCACGTCCACCTTTAAAATTCTCCAAACCAATATGTATTTGTCCACCAAGGAAAGTACCTACAGTTAATACAACGCTTGGTGCGCTAAAACGTAATCCCATTTGGGTTACTACACCAATAACTTTGTTATTTTCAACAATAAGATCATCACACGATTGCTGAAATATTTTTAGGTTTTCTTGGTTTTGTAAGGTGTTTTGAATTGCTGCTTTGTATAAAGCACGATCAGCTTGTGCTCGAGTTGCGCGAACAGCAGGTCCTTTTGAAGAATTTAAGGTACGAAATTGAATACCGCCTTTATCAATAGCTTGTGCCATAGCACCGCCAAGGGCATCAATTTCTTTAACCAAATGGCCTTTGCCTATGCCACCAATTGCAGGGTTGCAAGACATTTGACCAAGTGTATCCATATTATGAGTTAGCAGCAGGGTATTCATCCCCATACGTGCAGCAGCCAATGAGGCTTCAGTGCCTGCATGTCCACCACCTACTACGATAACGTCAAACTTTTCGTGAAAAATCATTAATGGGATCCTACTTAATCAAACCAGTAAACTTCAAAAGGGAGCGTATTCTACCTAGAAATTAGCAGAAGATAAATGATTAAACAGTGGCCAAGATCTAAGTCACTGATCACTTATAATATAAAGGATCTTTTAAAGAGATCTTTTAATACTATTACTACTAGTGATCGGGTTTTCTGTTGATAAGCTCTATTTATTCATTTAAAACATAAAATTAGATCAGATCTAAAGGTGTTAATATGATCGGATCATCAGGCAAATAAGCTCTGATCAAAAAGGGGATTTATACACAGCCCAATATCGATTGGATCTTATCCCATGGATAAGCATGCTTAAAAATGCAGTTTGATCAGCGGTTATCCACAAAATCTATTAAATTATTAGTAAATTGTGGGTAACTTTGTTTATTCATTTTAACCGATCACATTACTTTAATTGTGTTTTCTCTATCCATGAGTCTAACCACTCAAGCGCGGTATCTTCGGGTAATGCCTCATCAAGAATATTTAATTCAAGCCTTGGCGCTATGCATTTTGCGCCTTTGCTGGCCATTAAACTATTTATATTGCGCCCAGCAAGGTTATAGGTGTCGTAGCTAGTATCACCTAAGCCAATGACTGAGTATTTAATTGCAGATAAGTCACTTTGCTGATTTAGCTGCTCAATAAAGGGTAAAAGGTTGTCGGGGTAATCGCCCGCGCCATAGGTCGATGTGCATATGAGCCATATTGTATTGTGTTGATCAATATCAGATAAATTAGGTTGATCATGTAGTTCAGCACTTATACCTTGGTTATTTAACTCATCACATAGTTGTTCTGCTACATATTCTGCAGATCCCATTTGACTACCCACGATTATATTTACAGAACTCATATTTAAACTGATCACACATTACTTATTTGCCCGCTATGATAACTGAGTTAGGCTTGCAGTAAAGAAAACCTTTGTAATTTTGTATAACTATTTTTGAGTTGTTTTTACTCTTTGTTGAAATTCAATATATAAGCTATTGAATTTAAATGAGTTAACAAAAACTATTTAAATGTAATCTTCTGATCAAGTTGTTGATAAGGTTGGGGAAAGTTCTGCTTAACTACTGCTTTTAGACGATCTAAATATAGCTAAGTTATTGATTTTTTATTATACGTGAGTCCACCAGCGCATGAATTTATATAGCTAGCCTATGATTGATCATAATGTGGATAGTAATCTTGTTGATAACTCAAAAAGCGATCAAAAAATTATTTTTAAAAACGATCTCTTTAAGCTGATCAGCCTTAAAAAAAGTGAAATTGAGTGTAATAAACCACACTTTAATATAGATCGTGACTGTTTAAGCGTATAAATGCGCCGCTATTTTTGTTTTATAAGCCATAAAGTAGGCGATTGTGGATAATATTTTTAATTAGTTCCGTTAATTTTTTATGTTAGGCAGGGAGTTTGGCTGGTGAATCAATTAAAAATGGGATCGTGGGCGTTAATAGTAGCGGTTACTTTTACTAATAAACTCACTAACTTTAGCTAAAATGATCTACTTAAGCTTAGCGTTTAGCGCCATATCAGCACTTTTTTTTAGTTATATAGAGCGCCAATTATACGCTTTACCTGGTGTTTTTTATATTATGAGAGATTAAATAGGTGAGTTGTAAACGCTAAAATTAGGCGCGTTTTTATTTAATTTTAGCCTTTCAAATTTTTTATATCGGGCATAAAAAAGGGCACCAATGTGCCCTAAATCATGTGTTATTTTATGCTGGTTTAGCGACTTATTTACCGATACAGGCCTTCAAATGCTAGCGTAGCAGATGGCTGGTTTTCATCCATACCTACCGCATCGCCCGATAAATTGGCTTTATTTCTGATAACGGTCTCACCCATACCTGCGGTAATTTTTCCATAAATTCAGGCCAAACTGCGTGTGGGTCGGTGAGTATTATTACACACAGAGATTGTCTAGGTAAAAACTACGTTGAAGCATAATTTGATGGTGGGGTATTACAAAATTGAGTTCTAGGGTAATTAGGTATGGCTATTATATAAGTTATGCCTATTATTGTTATATTACTTTAACTTATTTGTGTTTTATTATACGGTTTATAGATTACAAACGATCTTAACTTTTTCCTATAAACGGATTTAAATAATATATATGGAGATGAAATTATGTCAGCTTATGCGAATAGAGCTTTAAATCAAAAAGCACGCTTAGAAAGTACCAAGCGTGAGGTAAAAATGCAGGGCATTATACTTATTTACAGATGAATAGTGATGACTTTTTGGATCTTTACGTACATTCTAAGCTTAAAAAAGGGAAAACGAGACAAGAAATTGCCGATTATATGCGCCATTTATTTGAAGCGAACAATAATTTGCCTATAAACTGGACAGAAATATACGATTGGGTAAAAAAAATAACTTTTCAAACTCCACTTATAGGTGACATTAAAAACTTATCGATTTTAGCTAGAGATTTAAGTGCTAAAAGTGGGATTTTATCAAAGTACAAAGTTAAAGTTTATTCCGGCACCCCGACTGTAATAATGGAAGTTACGCCATCACTTAAAAGTCATTTAACAGGTACTTTATACTTAGCCAAGAATCCAAAGATATTTACGATCGGTTTGGGTTACCAAGCGGCTAAAAGTGCTTTGAAAGGGGGGGTTGTGTTTACCCTATTGGCTTCTCCGTTATTTCGTTCTATAGACCAAATGTTAGAAGACCGTTTAACATGGCATCACTTTGTAGGTGGAGTTGCTGTCGACTTGACTATAGCTTTAGCTTCTGTTTTAACATTGGCGGCTGGTGCAGTTTTAGTTGGTACTACTATAGCTGCCGTTCCTCTGCTGATTGTAGTATTTGTCGGGGGAGTCATAGGTATCACTGCTACATTTTTCTTAGAAGAAGAGCTTAATTATTTAGTTGAGGAAATTGCACAGTATTTAGTTAAGCATGAAAGCGAGTTATTGAAAAAAATTAGCAGAAGAACATTTATTTCTCCTGAAAAGCAACCAATTGAAAAAGTTAACAATATAAAGCGGTTACTTGGAATTCCTAGTATTGGAGACATGTTTTGAGAGCGTATGAAACTGTTTTTAAACCAGAAGATAGTTTAATAAAAAAAGTAACTTATATTACTCTTTTTATAAGTCTCACATTACTATTTCTTTTTCTCGCATACTTATTTTTTAGTGAAGCTTTAAAGATGAAGCAAACTATAAATGATATAAGTGAAGGCAAAGTTTATTTTCTGAAACAAAAAGGAAGAGTTTTTGGGTTTATTTGCTTTATTCCACTTTTACTTATACTTGCATATATGTTTGCGCATGGTGTGTGTAATAGACGGCCAACGAAAATAATAATAGGCTTAGTAGTGAAAGTGGCTGTATTTTGTATTTTTATAGCTATACCTACCAGTATATTTTCCAGTATATATATGACAGATTATTTACATGAAAAAGGGTTTGTTGAATGTACTTCTTACTCACCGGGGATATCATCAGACTTTTATGTTTATGATGAGCAGTTTTGTGATGAAGAAGGTGTTGTAATAAGCTACAAGATAAAGAAGTGGTTATTGAAAAAAAATGGGCAAGGTGAGCCAAGCTTAGATGAATTTAAAGAAATAATGACTCTCTATTTATCTGAATATTATGAGCTATTTAACTAAAGGGGTAAATTATACATACCCCTTTAAGAGCTTATTTACCAATACAGAACGAGCTAAATATTTTGCCTAGTAGGTCGTCTGAGGTAAATTCGCCGGTTATTTCATTTAAGTACTGCTGCGTTAGGCGTAGCTCTTCAGCTAATATTTCGCCGGCTACGTGCATTTCTAACTGTGTTTTACCAGTATCTAAGTGATAGGCCGCATGTTCGAGTGCATCTAAGTGGCGACGGCGTGCCATAAATCCACCCTCTGTTGCGCCCTGAAAGCCAATACAGGCTTTTAAGTGGTCGCGAACAAGTTCAATACCTTGTGCATTTTTAGCGCTTAAACTAATTACAGGGTATTGTTGGTTTTCATCCATACCTACTGCATCGCCCGATAAATCGGCTTTATTTCTGATAACAGTAACACCCATACCTTGCGGTAATTTTGCCATAAATTCAGGCCATATAGCGTGTGGATCGGTGTCGGTGGTGTCGGTGCCATCAAGCATAAACAACACGCGGTCAGCTTGGTTTATTTCATCCCACGCGCGCTCTATACCTATTTGTTCAACACGGTCTGGGCTTTCACGTAGGCCTGCGGTATCGATAATATGCAGTGGCATGCCATCAATATGGATGTGCTCCCGTAGTACGTCGCGAGTAGTACCAGCTATTTCGGTTACTATGGCGGCTTCGCGTCCTGCTAGGGCATTAAGTAGGCTTGATTTACCTGCATTAGGGCGCCCAGCAATAACAACACGCATACCTTCGCGCATAATACTGCCTTGCTTAGCCTGGCTTGTTACTGTGTTTAATTGACTGATGATGGCATCTAAATCACCCGATACTTTGCCATCGGATAAAAAGTCAATTTCCTCGTCAGGGAAGTCAATGGCAGCCTCTACATACATACGTAAATGAATAACTTTCTCTACTAGGGTTTCTATATGTTTAGAAAACTCACCTTGTAGCGATTGTAGGGCACTTTTAGCAGCTTGCTCAGAGGTTGCATTAATTAAATCGCTTATAGCCTCTGCTTGAGTTAAATCAAGCTTGTCGTTCATAAAAGCGCGCTCAGAAAACTCACCAGGCTTTGCTAAACGAACGCCCTCTATTTGGCTAATTTCTTTTAATAGCATGTCCAGTACAACGGGGCCGCCGTGACCTTGCAGTTCAAGTACGTCTTCGCCGGTAAACGAATTTGGCCCTGCAAAATAAATAGCAATACCTTGGTCAAGTTGCTCACCACTTAAACTTTTAAAAGGAACGTAGTCGGCATAGCGAAGCTTAGGTACTTTACCTATTATTTTTTCGGCTACGCTTTTAGCAAGGCTGCCAGAAACTCGAATTATACCTACGCCACCACGCCCAGGAGCGGTAGCTTGTGCTGCAATTGTGTCTTGATTGATCATGCTATTAATTTGCCAACGAGAGTAACTTTAATGGCGCTATTGTAACCTATGCATTTATTTGTAGCGAATCGCAGTTATAAAAAACAGGCAATAAAAAAGGCGACCTAAGTCGCCTTTATATAAGTAATATACCCAAACCATCTTGATGTGGCTTGGGTATAGGCAATTAGCCTCTTACTTTTATTCCTTTCTTTTCCATGCCACGGTAGATGATAAGCATCTGGACAATAGAAATTAAGTTAGACACTAACCAGTAAAGTACTAAACCAGATGGGAACCATAAGAAGAATACAGAGAAGATAACCGGCATAAAGGTCATCATTTTTTGCTGCATTGGATCGGTAACCGTCATTGGTTGTAGCTTTTGCGTTACAAACATACTTGCACCAAACAATATTGGTAACACGTAGTATGGGTCTTTTGTTGAAAGGTCAGTTAGCCAAAGTACAAATTCAGCATGACGTAGTTCTGTCGATTCTAAGAATACGTAAAATAGCGCTAAGAAAATAGGCATTTGTAGCAAAATAGGGAAACAGCCACCCATAGGGTTAACTTTTTCTTTGCGGTACATTTCCATAGTAGCTTGGCCGAACTTTTGACGGTCATCACCATATTTTTCTTTAAGGGCAGCCATTTTAGGCTGAAGGGCACGCATTTTAGCCATTGATGTATATTGCGCTTTAGTAAGCGGGTACATTAACGTTTTGACGATAATTGTGATGGCAATAATAGCAACACCCCAGTTACCTAAAATGCTGTGTAACCATTTAAGAAGTACAAATAAAGGCTGCGAAATAAACCATAACCAACCGTAATCTACAGTAAGGTCTAAATCTGGATGAAGCGCTTCTAATAAGTCAGACTCTTTAGGGCCCATGTAGTAGGTCGCACTGAGTGTTTGCTCACTGCCGGCTTGTACATTTACAGGCGCTGCTTTTGTACCAATAATCGCAGCATTACTTTTAGTAATTAAACTGTAAAGCGTGTGTGTTTCGTCTTGCTTAGGTACCCATGCACTTACAAAGTAATGCTGAATAAATGCTACGTAACCGCCTTGGGTATTTTTATTTAGGTTTTTGTCAGCCATATCTGAAAAGCTGTATTTTTCGTACGACTCTTCATCAGTACCGTAAGCAGCACCTAAGTAGTTTTGATCTACTAAACTGCCTTTTTCTTGTACGGTACGCTTAATTTGCGTGTATAGCTGTACTTGTACTGGCGCACTTGTCGTGTTGTTTACTGTGTACTCTAGGTCTACATCGTACTGACCTTTTTTGAATACATATGTTTTAGTAAAACTTACGCCGTTACTATCAACATAGGTAAGCGGTACACGTAACTCATCACCATTTAGCGTGTAAGCTTGTTGCGTGGCTTGGTAAGTAGGACGACCATTTGCTGATGCATCTGGGCCATTTAAACCAATTAGACCGCTTTGTGAAAAGTATTGTTTGCCCTCAAACTCACCAAGTAGCATATAAGGTATATCGCTGCCTTTAGTATCTTCGTACTGGAGTAAGTCTGTTTCAACAATGTCACCGCCTTTGGTGTCGATTTTTACTGTGAAAACGTCAGTTGTTATTTCTATAACTGAGCGCTTAGCAGCAGTAGCCGAAGCAGGTAAACCTGAATCTGACGATGACGGTATATAATCATCAGACTCTGGTGACGTTGTGTTTAGTGTTTGTGTAGTGGCACTTGGATCGGCTTTAGGCGTGTTGTAATCGTTATTCCATTCTTGAAATAATAAAAACGACACTAACATTAAACCGATTAATAAAAACGTGCGTTGCGATTCCATAACAGCTCTTATTTCTCGTGTTGGTGGTTAATACGGGTTAATTTTTCAGGAACGGGGTCTTCTCCGCCTGAATGTAAAGGATGGCATTTTAATATGCGTTTAAGTGCTAACCAACTCCCTTTTACAAATCCATGCAAATTAATTGCTTGAATAGCATAATGGGAGCAGCTTGGATTAAAACGACAATGCGGGCCTAGTAGTGGGCTTATCCACATTTGATAACCGCGGATAAATAACACTAAACAACGCTTTGGTATAGCAACAAGTGGTTTAAGTAACCTCATGGTGTTTATGCCCCTGCGAATATTTAGTGAATAGATACCATGTATTTAAAAGCTCAATTAAAGATTTTAAACGCATGATTAAAAGGTGAGCTAAAGATACCCTAATTAACCCTGCAATTCTATTGCTATCGGGTTTGTTTATTAGATTTAGCTGATTTGTTTGGGCGTTTTTTAAAGGGTGGTGGCTTAGGTGCACCCGGTTTGCAGCGTTCATTAATTTTGCGCCACAATTTTGTAAGTTGTTTGGTTATTTCTTCGTTAGACTGCTCATCAATACCATTTTTTACCATAAGCACAATATCAATATTATCGATGGTGTGTTGATTTAAACGAAAACTTTCGCGAGCGAGTCGTTTAATACGGTTACGTTGGCATGCCTTTTTTACACGTTTTTTAGCAACAGTAAGTCCTAACCTAGGTTTATCTTGGTCATTAGGTTTAGCTAAAAGAGTAAATAAAGGAGTTGCAGCCCGAGCGGGTTCATTAAATATGCGAGAGTAATGCGAGGGAGTTAACAGACGTAACTCCCTGCCAAAGCTAAAGTCTTCCACTTATATATTAAGCAGAAAGTACTTTGCGGCCTTTAGCGCGGCGACGTGCTAATACTTTACGGCCATTTACAGTTGCCATGCGAGCACGGAAGCCGTGAGCACGTTTGCGTTTTAAAACGCTAGGTTGAAAAGTTCTTTTCATAACAATCTCATCCGATCGGTTAAAGTTAAAACATCCTATGCAGGTCGCGATCCTGGCACAGGTGCCATTGCGAGCGCGAGATATTATAGATTAAGCACTTTAAAGTCAATCATAATTGCGCTGTAAACACCGTGTTTATTACATTTTTTGTGCGCTGGCTTGATATTTATGGATTAAATTTAAAGCAAAATGGTCTGCTTTTATGCAAAAAGGCGAATTAATAGCCTGGAGCGACTAAAAGAATGTGGATCGTAATAAAGTAGGGTGATCAACTAGGATCATCATAATAAAGAAGTTTTCCACAGCTGATGTTTAAAAAGTGAATAAAAGCATGGGAAAACTCATTTAGATCGTAAAATTGGTTCGCGATCTGCCTGTGTTTTTGTTATGATCTGTTATCTGGCTTTAAAATAAAAGTCGATATAAATCAGTCTATTAAGATATTTATACACTGATATCAACAATTTTATAAAAATCAATCTTTTACTTGTGGATAAAGTGCCTTCATAATACGCGGTCTTGGGTCGCGTAGCTGGCCAATTAAACGCAATAAATGCATGATTTTTAATCATTATTGATGTGCGGGAATAAAAATTATACCTCTGGGAGTTTAACTGTGTATCTGTCGGTTTGGCAAAGTTGTTTATATGTATTGCAAGATGAGTTGCCTTCGCAACAATTCAGTATGTGGGTAAGACCGCTACAAGCAGAAAGTACCGAAGATACCTTAACGATTTACGCACCTAATCGCTTTGTTCTTGATTGGGTAAGAGAAAAGTATTTAAACCGTATTAATGAGTTACTGGTAGAAATTTGTGGTGATGAAGCGCCCGAATTACGTTTTGATGTAGGTAGTAAACCACTACTCAATACTCAAGCGGCGGCGCCAAGTGTTGAAGCCCCTGCATCACCTAGTGCACAGACACCTGCTAAACAGCAACCTGTAGAGCAAAAAGCACCAGTAGAGCCTGCGCCTAAATCGGGCTATAAATCTAATATAAAAGAAAACTATACCTTTGACAGTTTTGTTGAGGGTAAATCTAACCAGCTAGCAAAAGCGGCTGCAACACAAGTTGCAGATAACCCTGGCTCTGCCTTTAACCCAGTATTTATTTACGGTGGTACAGGCTTAGGTAAAACTCACTTATTACATGCAGTAGGTAATGGCATTATGGCAAACAAGCCCGATGCTAAAATTGTTTACATGCATTCTGAGCGTTTTGTGCAAGACATGGTAAAAGCACTACAAAATAACGCCATCGAAGAATTTAAACGTTATTACCGTAGTGTAGATGCGCTAATGATTGATGATATTCAATTTTTTGCTAACAAAGAGCGCTCGCAAGAAGAGTTTTTTCATACCTTTAACGCATTATTAGAGGGTAATCAGCAAATTATTTTAACCTCTGATCGCTACCCAAAAGAAATTGAGGGCGTAGAAGACAGGCTTAAATCACGTTTTGGTTGGGGTTTAACGATTGCGATAGAGCCGCCAGAACTTGAAACGCGCGTTGCTATTTTAATGAAAAAAGCGCAGCAGAGTAAAATTAACTTACCGCACGAAGTTGCCTTTTTTATCGCTAAAAAATTACGTTCAAACGTACGCGAACTAGAGGGCGCACTTAATCGTGTAATAGCTAATGCTAATTTTACCGGACGCCCAATTTCTATCGACTTTGTAAAAGAAGCATTGCGCGATTTGTTGGCACTACAAGACAAACTTGTCACTATAGACAACATACAACGCACCGTGGCTGAGTATTACAGAATACGTGTGTCTGACTTGTTATCTAAGCGCCGCAGCCGCTCTATCGCAAGGCCGCGTCAGGTAGCTATGGCATTATCTAAAGAATTAACTAATCACAGCTTACCTGAGATTGGTGACGCATTTGGTGGGCGTGACCACACCACCGTATTACATGCGTGTCGTAAGGTTAAATCACTACGTGATGAAAGCCACGAAATAAAAGAAGATTATCAAAATTTAATAAGAACGTTGTCATCTTAGGGCTGACTTTATTATGCAAATAACCATTTCAAGAGAACAATTTTTAAAGCCATTAGTGCAAGTATCGGGTGCGATTGAACGTAAACATACGTTACCTATATTATCTAATGTATTGTTAGTGGTAGAAAACGGGCAACTTTCAATGACAGGTACAGACCTTGAAATTGAACTCGTTGCAGGTGTTTTTGTTGGCGATGATATTGCTGATACAAAATTAACACTACCTGCTAAAAAATTACTCGATATTTGTAAAAGCCTACCAGATGGCTCTGAGCTCACATTGAGCTTACAAGAGCACCAACTGCTATTAACCAGTGGTAAAAGCCGCTTTTCATTGACTACACTTGCCGCGGAAGACTTTCCTAATTTAGAGCAGTGGGATGGCGAGGTAGAGTTTCAACTAACGCGTTTAGAGCTACGCAAGTTGCTTGAAAGCACGCATTTTTCGATGGCAAATCAAGATGTGCGTTACTATTTAAATGGCATGTCGTTTGAAGTTGATAATACTGACATTAAAACAGTGGCGACCGATGGCCACCGTTTGGCAATAGCGCAAAAAGAATTAGGTCAATCGTTAAATACGCAGCGCCAATTAATCATACCACGCAAAGGTGTGCAAGAAATTATGCGCCTTATGGTGGCTGATGAAGAATTAGTTACTATTCAATTTGGCGCTAACCATATTCGTATTATCGATGTGGAATTTACTTTTACAAGTAAGTTAGTGGATGGCCGTTTCCCGGATTACCGCCGTGTATTACCACGTGGTGGAGATAAAGTGATTACTGCTAACCGCGAGTGGTTACGTAATGCGTTTCAACGTGTGTCTATTTTATCAAACGAAAAGTTTAGAGGTGTACGCCTAAACTTAGCTAACGGCTTACTTAAAATTACGGCTAATAATCCTGAGCAAGAAGAGGCTGAGGAAATAGTAGAAGTAATGTACGAGGGTGATGAGCTAGAAATTGGTTTTAATGTGTCGTATGTATTAGATGTACTAAATACATTAAAAACAGAAGATGTACTATTTACATTAGCTGATTCAAACAGCAGTGCACTTATTGAAGGTGCGGGCGATGAAGAGGCAATGTACGTGGTTATGCCTATGCGATTATAAGATACCCATTATAAATGAGTTTAAGTCACTTGAGCCTCAAGTATTTTCGTAATATTGAGGCACTGACGCTAGAACCAGTCAACGGCGTTAATATAATTTATGGTGAAAACGGCAGCGGAAAAACCAGCCTTTTAGAGGCTATTTATTACCTTTCTCATGGCAAATCTTTTCGAACACCTAAACATAAAAGTATTATTCAACATCAACAAGATCAGTTTGTAATACATGGCCGCAAAGCGCTACACGACTTGTCTATTCCTATTGGGATTAGTAAAACCCAAAGCGGTGAAACTAATTTAAAAATACAAGGCAAAGCCAGTAGAAAAATCTCTGAGCTTGCACAGTTAATGCCTGTGCAAATTATTACACCCGAAAGCTATTCATTGTTTTTTGGTGGCCCAAAAGAGCGACGTAAATTTTTAGATTTGGGTTTGTTCCACGTGGAACATGAGTTTTTTTATTTATGGCAATCGTTTAATAAAGTACTTAAACAACGCAATGCACTTTTAAAAAGTAAGCCAAAGAATTATTTTGACCAAATTAGGTTTTGGGACAAAGAATTTGTTAGACTGGCAGAACAAATAAATAAATTAAGAATGGCGTATATAAGTAGGTTTAAGCAGCAGTTTTTTGATAAAATGTGTGCAGAATTAACGCTTATACGCGATTTAGAAATCAACTTTAATGCAGGCTGGAAAGACAGCGAGTCTTTAAGTGATGCATTAGAGCAAAACTTTGAGCGAGACGCTCGCCAAGGTTTTACTAGTAAAGGCCCTCATAAGGCCGATTTTAGTTTTAGTGTCGCTGGCAACAGTGTAGAAAATACGTTTTCGCGCGGTCAATTGAAGTTATTGCTTTATGCGTTAAAAGTAACGCAAAATAGTTTAATTGAGTCAGAGACAGATAAGCAATCTATATTGCTAATAGATGATCTACCTTCAGAGTTAGGCGAAGATACAAAAGAGAAAGTGGGGCAATTATTGGCTCATTGCAGTTCTCAAATTTTTATCTCTTCAATTTTGTCTGAAAGTATTTCTGCTGTGGTGGAACCCATGCAACGAGAACTACAAATGTTCCACGTGAAACATGGCAACCTAATAACAAGATAAGTGGGATTAACCATGTCTGAGAATTACGATTCGTCGAGTATTAAAGTACTTAAAGGATTAGACGCAGTTAGAAAGCGTCCTGGAATGTATATAGGGGACACCGATGATGGCACAGGCTTACACCACATGGTGTTTGAGGTCGTTGATAACTCTATCGATGAAGCCTTAGCAGGTCATTGTGATGATATTTATGTAACGATTCACTTAGACGGTTCAGTCTCGGTAAGAGATAATGGCCGTGGTATCCCAACTTCTATCCATGAAGAAGAAGGTGTGTCTGCTGCCGAAGTTATCATGACGGTACTTCATGCTGGTGGTAAGTTTGATGATAACTCTTATAAAGTATCAGGTGGCTTACACGGTGTTGGTGTATCAGTAGTAAATGCATTATCAGAAAAACTAACACTTACTATTCGTCGTGAAGGCAAACTACACGAGCAAACTTACAGCATGGGCGTACCAAACGCACCATTAGCTATTATTGGCGACGCTGACACAACAGGTACAGAACTACGTTTTTGGCCGAGTGCTGAGACATTTACAAACCTAGATTTTCATTACGATATTTTAGCTAAGCGTTTACGCGAGCTATCGTTTTTGAATTCAGGTGTAAGTATCATTTTAACTGATGAACGCGAAGAAAATAAAACCGACCACTTTAAATATGATGGCGGTATCCAAGCGTTTGTTGAATACTTAAACCGCAATAAAACACCAGTACATAAAGGTGTATTCCACTTTACTCACGAGCGTGAAGAAGATGGTATTAGCGTAGAAGTTTCAATGCAGTGGAACGATGGCTTCCAGGAAAACATTTACTGTTTTACTAATAATATTCCACAACGTGATGGTGGTACTCACTTAGCCGGCTTTAGATCTGCGCTTACACGTACACTTAATAACTACATGGAAAAAGAAGGCTTTAACAAAAAAGCTAAAACAACCAGTAACGCAACGGGCGATGATGCGCGTGAAGGCTTAACAGCGGTTGTAAGTGTTAAAGTACCTGATCCTAAGTTCTCATCACAAACTAAAGACAAACTAGTATCAAGCGAAGTTAAATCTGCGGTTGAGCAAGCAATGGCTGAAAAGTTTTCTGATTTCTTATTAGAAAACCCAATGGATGCCAAAATTGTTGTTGGTAAAATTATTGATGCAGCACGAGCACGTGAAGCCGCGCGTAAAGCCCGTGAAATGACTCGTCGTAAAGGCGCTATGGATTTAGCAGGCTTACCTGGTAAATTAGCAGACTGCCAAGAAAAAGACCCTTCATTATCTGAACTATATATAGTGGAGGGTGACTCAGCTGGCGGTTCAGCTAAGCAGGGTCGTAATCGTAAAAACCAAGCAATTTTGCCACTTAAAGGTAAAATCTTGAACGTAGAGAAAGCACGCTTTGACAAAATGCTTTCTTCACAAGAAGTAGCAACGCTAATTACAGCACTAGGTTGTGGTATTGGCCGTGATGAATATGACCCAGAAAAGCTGCGTTATCACAGTATCATAATCATGACCGATGCAGACGTGGATGGCTCTCACATTCGTACATTGCTATTAACGTTCTTCTATCGCCAGATGCCAGAAATTGTTGAGCGTGGATACATTTACATTGCACAACCGCCACTTTATAAAGTGAAAAAAGGTAAGCAAGAGCGTTATATTAAAGACGATCCTGCGCTTGTAGACTACCTAACATCACTTGCACTAAATAATGCAGCGCTTTACACAAGCGAAAATGCAAGTGCGATTGAAGGCGAAGCGCTTGAGAAAATAGTACAAGATTACCAAAACACAGTTAAAGTCATTGAACGCTTAAAACGTAAATACCCTAACACGGTAATGGAACGTTTGATTTACCAAAGCGAGTTAAAAGTAGAAGACTTATCTAACGAAGCTAAAGTAATTGAGTGGACTAAAGAGCTTGTTGATGACTTAATAGCACGTGATGAAGATGCAACAATTTTCCATGCTGGCACAGAGCACGATGCAGAGCGTAACTTGTACTTCCCGGTTGTGAATATTCGTCAGCACGGTGTTGATAAAGCCCATGTATTACACTACGACTTTATTGCCTCGCGCGACTACCAACGCATTGCTGTGACTGGTACTAACATTGCTAACATCCTTGGTGAAGGCGCATATATTCAACGTGGTGAGAAAACAAAACCTGTTGATAACTTTGTGGATGCTTTAGAGTGGTTGATCGCAGAATCTAAGCGCGGGATCTACATTCAGCGCTATAAAGGGTTAGGTGAAATGAACCCTGATCAGCTTTGGGAAACAACCATGGATCCTTCAGCGCGACGCATGCTACAGGTTACAATTGAAGATGCTGTAGCGGCGGATCAATTGTTTGCAACCTTAATGGGCGATCAAGTAGAGCCACGCCGTGACTTTATTGAAACGAACGCTCTTCGCGTAGTTAACCTAGACGTATAAAAAATTATACTCATATCTTAAAAGGAGCCTAATGGCTCCTTTTTTATTTTAACAACCGCACAAACTGCTTAAAACCTGCGTGTGCACAAGGTATACTGAGGGTAATTTTCACGCTACTTTCAGATAGTAAAAAGCCAAATATGCAAAAATATGACGTTAAAACCTTTCAAGGTTTGATCCTGGCTTTACAGGATTATTGGGCACAGCAAGGCTGTGTCATTATTCAACCACTTGATATGGAAGTGGGCGCAGGGACATTTCACCCGCAAACATTCTTAAAATCTATTGGCCCTGAGCCAATGTCGAGCGCATACGTGCAACCGTGTCGTCGTCCTACCGATGGCCGCTACGGTGAAAACCCAAACCGCTTACAACATTACTACCAATTTCAGGTAGTTTTAAAGCCATCACCAGATAACATTCAAGAGCTTTACCTAGGCTCACTAGAAGCAATGGGTATTGATACCCTAAAGCACGAAGTGCGCTTCGTAGAAGATAACTGGGAATCACCAACGCTAGGCGCATGGGGCTTAGGTTGGGAGATTTGGCTAAATGGTATGGAAGTAACGCAGTTTACTTACTTTCAGCAGGTAGGGGGATTAGAGTGTTCTCCTGTAACCGGTGAAATTACTTACGGCCTAGAGCGTTTAGCAATGTACATTCAAGGTGTAGACAGTATTTACGACCTAGTATGGGCAGATGGTCCATTAGGGCGTGTAACTTACGGCGATGTATTCCATCAAAATGAAGTAGAACAATCTACTTACAACTTTGAACACGCCAACGTAGATGACTTATTTGCACAGTTTGATAAATGTGAAGCAGAAAGCCAAAAGCTAATTGAAGCAAATTTACCACTACCTGCATACGAGCAAGTAATGAAAGCATCGCATGCATTTAACTTATTAGATGCGCGCCATGCAATTTCGGTTACTGAGCGTCAACGTTATATTTTACGTGTAAGAGCGTTATCAAAAGCATGTGCACAAAGTTATTACGATGCACGTGAAGCGCTTGGTTTCCCGCTGTGTAAGGATAAGTAAGCATGTCAGCACAAAATTTATTAGTAGAAATTGGCACCGAAGAGCTGCCACCAAAAGCACTGCGTAAATTAGCAGAAGCCTTTGCCGCAAACCTAACAGCTGAGCTTGAAACACTAGAGCTTGGGCATGAAGGTGTAAGCTGGTATGCATCGCCTCGTCGTTTAGGTTTACAAGTAAAAGCGCTTGAAGCTAAGCAGCAAGATAAAGAAGTTGAAAAGCGCGGCCCTGCAACGAAAGCAGCGTTCGATAGCGAAGGTAACCCAACGAAAGCAGCAATGGGTTGGGCACGTGGTTGTGGTATTGAGGTAAGTGAAGCACAAACTCTCGAGACCGATAAAGGCGCTTGGCTTTTACATATTGCTAAAGTAGCAGGACAAGAAACCAAAACCCTAATGAGCGATGCCATTGCAAAGTCATTAGCAAAGCTACCAATTCCTAAGCCGATGCGTTGGGGCGCGAATAAAACACAATTTATTCGTCCAGTTCATACCGTCACTATTTTGTTTGGTGATGAACTTATTGAAGGCGAAATTTTAGGTAAGCAAGTAACTAACCAGTTACAAGGCCACCGTTTTCACCACCCAGAAAAAATCACCATTAACCACGCAGATGACGTGTTCGACGTATTAAAATCTGCCTACGTTATTGCTGATTACGAACAACGTAAAGCGCTAATTCGTACACAAATAGAAGACGCTGCAAGCGCAGTGAATGCGGTTGTTGCAATGGATGAAGACTTATTAGAAGAAGTAACATCACTGGTAGAGTGGCCAGTAACGTTAACGGCAACATTTGAAGAGGCATTTTTAGATGTACCTGCCGAAGCACTAATTTACACCATGAAGGATGATCAAAAATACTTCCCGCTATTAGATCAAGACGGCAAACTTTTAAATAAGTTTTTGTTTGTATCTAACATCGAAAGTAAAGATCCAAGCGTGGTAATTTCAGGTAACGAAAAAGTAGTGCGCCCACGTTTAGCTGATGCGCAGTTCTTCTTTGAGACTGATAAAAAGAAAACCTTAGAAAGCCGACTAGAGTCACTTGATACTGTTTTATTCCAAAAGCAGTTAGGTACGCTTAAAGATAAATCTGTACGTATTAGCGAACTTGCTGGCTACATTGCAGAGCAACTAGGTGCCGACAAAGACCTTGCAAAACGTGCCGGCCTATTAAGTAAAACTGACTTAATGACCGAAATGGTGATGGAATTTACCGACGTGCAAGGTGTGATGGGTATGCACTATGCACGCTTTGATGGTGAAGCAGAAGATGTAGCTATTGCACAAAACGAGCAATACATGCCTCGCTTTGCAGGTGATAACCTACCTACAAACCTAATTAGCTGTGCAGTCGCTATTGCTGATAAGTTTGATACGCTGGTGGGTATTTTTGGTATAGGCCAAGCACCAAAAGGCGACAAAGACCCATTTGCGCTTCGTCGTGCTGCCATTGGTGCACTGCGTATCATGGTAGAAAAAGAACTACCACTGGATATTTTAGACTTAGTAGCAAAAGCACAAACACTGTTTGGTGATAAGCTAACTAATCTAAATGTATCAACCGACGTATTTGATTTTATGCTAGGGCGCTTTCGTGCATGGTATCAAGATGAGGGTATTGAAGTCGACGTAATTCAAGCTGTGCTTGCACGCCGTCCAACTAAGCCTGTTGATTTTGATCGCCGAGTTAAAGCAGTAAGCCACTTCCGTACATTAGACGCCGCAGAAGCGCTTGCAGCAGCTAATAAGCGTGTAGGTAATATCCTAGCTAAAAATAATATTACTGCGGCAGGCGATGTGAATGAGAGTTTGTTAAGTGATGACGCAGAAATAGCACTTGCTTCACAAGTTGCTAAATTTGCCACTGAACTTGCACCACTTTACGCTGATGGAAACTACCAAGAGGCATTGAGCCAATTAGCCGGTATCCGTCAAAGTGTTGATAACTTTTTTGACAACGTCATGGTTATGGCCGACGATGAAGCTGTAAAGCAAAATCGCCTTGCGCTATTAAGCCAGTTAAGCCGCTTATTTTTAGATATTGCAGATATATCTGTACTACAAAAATAACCTCGCTTAAGCCAATAGAAAGCCAGCGTTTTGCTGGCTTTTTAGTTTTAACAGAACAAAGGACTTCAATTAATGATGCCAATGAAACGAATTTTAACGCTTGCTATTGCCAGCTTACTAACCGCATGTACTAGCCAGGTGTCTATTAACGATGTGCTGCCACAACAAGAGTTGGATAAAACAATTTACCTTAGAGGCGACTTTACACTTTGGGACGCAGAACCTCAGTACCAATTTATGCCTGTGGGCGGCGCGCTTTACCAAGCAGAAGTTAAATTTAGTACCCCGGGTAAAGTGTACGAATTTAAAATAGCCGACGCCGATTTTAGTGAAGGCTACAACTGCGGCTACAGCGATGCCCAACCGGCAGGGCAAAAACTAACGCTCGGCCAATCTGTACTTGCAGACTGTAATACTATTTATAATTACTTTAGCTACTCGCCCGCAATAAAAGGCACGTATATAGTAAGCATTGATTACAGTGATTATGATGAGCCAAAAGTGACGATAACGAAGAAATAGCTAATAGTTGGGAGCTGTCAGCTTTTAGCTGCCCGAGTGGGCATATAGATTTGTGACAAGGATGTCGTAGGTTGGTTAGAGTGAAACGAAACCCAAAATGTGCGTCGAGTAAAACTGGGCTACTGGTTATCAAATACGTTGGGTTTCGTAAAACTCAAACCAACCTACATCAATAATAATTTTTATTGATTGCTATAAACATACAATCAATTTATGAGCTTAGTTAGTCTAATTACAGTCGTAAATCAAAAGCGTTATAAAAGATAAGTAGATTTTAAGTAGGTTGGGTAGAGTGAAACGAAATCCAACATATGCGGTGAATAGAACTATGCTGGTGGTTATCAAATTCGTTGGGTTTCGTAAAACTCAACCCAACCTACATCAATAATAATTTTTATTGATTGTATGTTTATGAGCTTAGTTAGTCTAACTACAGTCGTAAATCAAAAGCGTGATAAAAGATAAGTAGATTTTAAGTAGGTTGGGTAGAGTGAAACGAAACCCAACATATGCGGCGAATAGAACTGTGCTGGTGGTTATCAAATTCGTTGAGTTACGTAAACTTGTCTTGATTACAATTAACAAAACTAATCTATACTCTTATTTATCTGTTTATTTTATGGATAAAAATATGCGTTATAAGCGTATGTTAGAGGCGGGCGCATGTTATTTTTTTACGGTAAATTTAGAAGATAGATCTCAGTCTTTGCTTGTGGAAAATATAGAGTTATTACGCCGTGTATATTCAAAGGTGGCAAAAAAGCATCCAATAAAGACGATTGCAATTGTTATCATGCCCGATCACCTTCATGCTATTTGGCAATTACCTAAAGGTGATAGTAATTACGCAATGCGTTGGCGACTTATTAAATCAGGCTTTTCTCGAGAGCTGCCATCAACAGAGTTTTGTAATAAAAGTCGAATAGCCAAAGGTGAGCGCGGGATTTGGCAGCGTCGCTATTGGGAACATAAAATTAGGGATGAAGAAGACTTAAACAACCATATTAATTATATTCACTACAACCCGGTGAAACATAACCATGTTATTAAAGTGAATGATTGGCCATTTTCAAGTTTTCATCAATACGTCAAAAATTCTAAACTAAGCCAATATTGGGATTGCAATAGTGATTCGTGCACTTTGTATGATGAATAATATTTCGGTGGGATAAAACAAGTTGGGTTTCGTAAAACTCAACCCAACCTACATTTGGCTTATGCTCTTGACGATGCGTTAAATATTAAAAAACCAACTTACTAAACTAACTTTCAAACCTTAAAGCCCTTTCTTCACCACATACCTATACGGTGCTTCTTCAACATCTTTAGCAACCAGCGTGTGATCCATGAACGTACAAAAGCTTGGAATATCGCGAGTGGTTGAAGGGTCGTCGGCAATAATAAGTAGTGTTTCACCCTCATTAATTTTGCGAATAGCAGCGCGAATCATCATTACAGGTTCTGGGCAGCGTAGGCCTATGGCGTCTAATTGGTGATCGGGGTTATCAAAGCTCATAAAAAGTTACCTGTAAAAATAGTCGCGGCTTGGTTAGGTCGGGTAGTTTAGCGCAATTAATCTGTTTGGTTAACTGTTTTGCATATAACGGGTAAGGGTAAAACAGTAAAAAATAATCTGGTTTAATACACCCGATCACATTATTCATATCAGCAATAAGCTGGTGGCATAAAAAAAGGCGAACTAACTTGCGCTAGCTCGCCTTTTTAATCACCAAGATGGTTTTACATGTTTAAGCTAATAGTTAGTCTTGAACACGTTCAAATACAGTCGCGATGCCTTGGCCTAAACCAATACACATAGTGGCTAAACCGTATTTTGCATTTTTATCTTCCATTAAGTGGATAAGCGAGGTGCTAATACGCGAACCCGAACAACCTAGTGGATGACCAAGTGCGATTGCGCCGCCGTTTAAATTCACTTTTTCATCAACCACGTCTGCTAAACCTAAGTCTTTAAGTACAGGCAGTGATTGTGCCGCAAAGGCTTCGTTAAGCTCTGCTACGTCAATGTCATCAATAGTAAGACCTGCTTGTGCAAGTGCTTTTTTACTTGCTGGTACTGGGCCGTAACCCATAATTGATGGATCGCAACCTGCAACAGCCATTGCTTTAACGCGTGCACGAATTGGTAAACCAAGCTCTTTAGCTTTTTCTTCGCTCATTACTAACATCGCTGATGCGCCATCAGAAAGTGCAGAAGACGTACCCGCAGTAACCGAGCCAGAAGCCGGGTTAAATACTGGGCGAAGCTGAGATAAACCTTCTACCGTTGTTTCAGGACGAATTACTTCATCATCTTCAACTAAAATTAAAGAACCATCAGCTGCGTGACCTTCCATTGCTAAAATTTCGCGGCGGAAACGGCCTTCAACTGTTGCAGCATGTGCACGTTGATGTGAGCGGTATGCAAATTCGTCTTGCTGCTGGCGGCTAATACCGTGGATAGTCGCAAGGTATTCTGCAGTTAAACCCATAGAGCCAGATGCTTGTGCAATTGAAGTTGCTAAGCCAGGGTGAAAGTCGTTACCGTGAGTCATAGGAACATGACCCATGTGCTCAACACCACCAATTAGGTAAGTGTCGCCAGCGCCTGTCATAATAGCGCGTGCTGCGTCATGCAATGCTTGCATTGACGAGCCACATAAACGGTTAACGGTTGTAGCAGGTACAGAGTGTGGAATACCCGCAAGTAACGAGGCGTTACGTGCAACGTTAAAGCCTTGCTCTAGTGTTTGCTGTACACAGCCCCAATAAATATCGTCAATTGATGCAGGGTCAACTGCTGGGTTGCGCTCTAATAACCCTTTCATAAGGTGAGCACTTAAATCTTCCGCACGCTTGTTTTTAAATACGCCGCCTTTTGAGCGACCCATTGGTGTGCGGATACAATCTACAATTACTGGATTATTCATGATATTAACCTTCCACCTTATAGAAAACACGACCTTCTTCGGCCCATTTGCGAGTTTGCTCTGATACTTGGTAAATCGCACCTAGGTGAGCATATTTGTCTGCTGCTGCAACAAAGTTAGCTAAACCTGTTTGATCTAAGTAACGGAACGCGCCGCCTCTAAATGGAGGGAAACCAACGCCGTATACAAGGGCCATATCAGCTTCTTGAGGAGAAGCAACAATGCCTTCTTGTAAACAAAGAAGCACTTCGTTGATCATTGGAATCATACAACGGTCAATGATTTCTTGTTTATCAAATTCTTTCGGTGCATCAGTAATTGGTGCTAGTAGCTCAACTGCTGTTGCATCGCTTGATTTTTTAAGACGACCACGACGGTCTGTTTCGTACTTGTAAAAACCTGCTTTGTTCTTTTGACCAAAACGTTTTTCGTTAGCAAAAACAGTCACCGGATCTTTTTCTGCACGTGCCATACGCTCAGGGAAACCGTCTGCCATTACACCAGTACAGTGGTAAGCTGTATCAATACCTACAACATCAAGTAGGTAAGCTGGGCCCATTGGCCAGCCAAATACGTTTTCCATTACTTTATCTACTTTTGCAAAGTTAGCGCCTTCAACAACGAGTTTGCTAAAGCCTGCAAAGTAAGGGAATAAAACACGGTTTACAAAAAAGCCTGGGCAATCGTTTACAACAATTGGTGACTTGCCAAGTTTAAGGGCGTAATCAACAACAGCGTTAATTGTTTTATCAGAGGTTTTTGTACCACGGATAATTTCTACTAATGGCATTTTTGGCACTGGGTTGAAAAAGTGCATACCACAGAAGTTTTCTGGCTTATCGAGTGCTTCTGCGAGTAAATCAATACAGATAGTCGATGTGTTTGACGTAAGTACCGTACCTTCTGGCAGGTTCTTTTCAAGGTCGGCTAGTACTGCTTGCTTAACTTTAGGGTTTTCTACAACGGCTTCAACAATAATGTTGGCGTTTTGAAGGTCTGCATCATTAAGCGTTGGCTTAATTTTGCTAAGCGTTGCCAGCATTTTTTCCATTGGCATGTGGCCGCGTTTAACTTTTGCACCAAGTAGTTTAGATGCTTCACCCATACCTAAATCAAGCGCATCCTGTTGGATGTCTTTCATTACAATTGGTGTACCTTTATAAGCAGACTGGTATGCAATACCGCCGCCCATAATACCCGCGCCTAATACAGCCGCTTGTTTAATTTCTACATCGCTGTGTTTAGCAAGCTTGCGTGCTTTACCTTTAATAAACTGGTCATTTAAGAAAATGCCCGTTTGTGCAGCAGCTTCGTTAGTACGTGCAAGTTTTGCAAAGTTAGCATTTTCGATTGCCATTGCTTCGGTGCGATCACAGTTGGCCGCTGCTTTAATAGTGCGAACTGCCATAACCGGTGCAGGATAGTGGCCTTTGGTTTTACCCATTACCATACCTTCTGCCATCGCAAAGCTCATGCCTTGCTCAACACGGTTTAATTTAAGTGGCTGAAGTTTTACGTTACGTTTTGCTTGCCAATCTAACTTGCCTGCAATTGCTAATTCAAGTGTTGCTAGGCTTGACTCTAGTAGTTTGTCAGCACTAACTACCGCGTCAAACGCACCTACTTTTAGTGCATCAGCGGCGCGATTTTCTTTACCTGAGGTAATCCAAAGCATGGCGTTATCAGCGCCAATAATGCGTGGTAAGCGCACTGTGCCACCAAAACCAGGCATTATGCCAAGTTTAACTTCTGGTAAGCCCATTTTTGCAGTTTCACTTGCAACACGATAATCGGTAGCAAGTGCCCACTCACACCCGCCACCAAGTGCCAAGCCGTTTATAGCGCTAAGAGTTGGGTATGGTAAGTCTTCGATTGCGTCAAAAACGTCGGTTGCGTTTTTAATCCACGTTACTAATTCTTCTTCTGGTTTAGTAAATGTTGGTAAAAATTCGAAGATATCTGCGCCAATTATAAAGTGGTCTTTATCACTGGTAAAAATCATGCCTTTGATATCAGAATTAGACGCTAATTCTTTTAATGCTGCTGCACAATCTGAAAGAGTTTGCTGAGATAGTGTGTTTACAGAGCCTGCAACACAAAACTTAAACTCGGCGATGTTTTCCTTTAGGAAGCTAACTTCAAAGGAATCGCTTTTATATAACATTATTATTCTCCCTAGTTGACGAACTAAGACTGGTACGATGAGTTTGCATTTCGACCAGTGTGCTTGCTTTAAAATTAAAATGCAACGAAAAATTTAACTCGGTTACAAACGGCTGGTTAAAATATAGCTGGTTTGGTGCTAAGGTGTACTGGAATGTGCGAAAGGTACTCATTAATTATCATGAGTGCGTAAATTAAATGATGTTCATATTTTATTAAAGGCACTCTCATTATTGTTTTAGTGTCCCAATCTGGAAATTATTAACCCTGACAGGTCATTAAACCTAAAGGATATTATGAAAAAAATTTTATTAAGCGCTGTGGCAGCTGCCTTTATTCTTCCTTTTAGTTCTGCCCAAGCGAGTATCGATAATGACGCGTTTTTAGATGCAGAAAAGAAAGTGCGCTATGGAAGTTACCAAGACTTTAAAGAAGCAATAAACGGGTTAGATCATCCGCTAAAGCCGTATGTCGAAAAAACATATTGGCAACGCCATCCTAATATTAAGTATCAAAGCGAAATAGAAAATTACCTAACCATTTATGAACATACCCCGCTTGAGTGGCCGGTACGCAAAGCATGGTTGGAGTATCTTGAAAAAAATAATAAAAAAGCCGCTTATATAAAAAACTACCGAGAAACGTCTAACGTAGCGCTAACATGCACGTTTTTAGATTTTCAACTTGATTTAGGGGCGCCAGAAAAAGCCATTTTTAATCAAGTTACCGATTTATGGACGGTGGGTAAGTCGCAACCAAATGAATGCGACTCGCTATTTTCACAATGGCGCAAAAAAGGCTATTTAAATAATGAGCGTGTATGGAAGCGCATAACGCTTGCAGCGCAGGGCGGTACCCAAAGTTTACTGCCTTATTTAAAAACGTTGTTACCTAAAAACGAGCGTTACTTAGCCGATTTATATTTAAAAGTACGCCGTGACCCAAGTGCTGCAGCGGGGTTATATCGGTATAAAAATAAGTCGGCAAAAGAAGGCGAAATAGCCATTTACGGAGTTAAGCGTCTAATTTGGCGCGATAAAGCGCTGGCTTTAAGGGCCTGGCAAAAGCTAGAAAAAATGTTTAACTACAGCGACGAAGAAAAAGCAGATTTATATTACACGTTTGCTTTATCGCTTGCTTCAAGTGGGCACAAGCAAGCCAGCTTTTGGCTTAATAAAGTGCCAAAAGCGCGGCAAGACAAAAAGTTAATTCAGTGGCAACTTGGTAATATGCTCAAAACCCAAGACTGGGAAGGCATAGCAGCTTTTTTTACGGGTAAAGATAATTTAAGTTTAGGCCAGCAGTATTGGCTGGCTTATAGCTATGCTAAGCGAGGGGAGCAACAAAGAGCAGAAGAAATTTGGGCTAAAGTAGCCACAAATCGCGATTACTATGGTTTTTTAGCGGCGGCACGTTTAGGGCTGCCGGTCGATTTAAACAATCACCCTTTAGAGGT
Source organism: Pseudoalteromonas sp. P1-25 (assembly GCF_001401805.1). Taxonomy (GTDB): domain Bacteria; phylum Pseudomonadota; class Gammaproteobacteria; order Enterobacterales; family Alteromonadaceae; genus Pseudoalteromonas. The sequence continues at coordinate 18,552 of NZ_LKDW01000027.1, read as the reverse complement.
TGACCAAAAACTGGTGGATAAAGTGATGAATGCGCCGGGCTTTAAACGCGCAAAAGCACTTTACGAACTAGAGCGTTTCACCTCAGCACGCCGAGAGTGGAATTACTTAACCAATACCTCTACCGACGAAGAAAAACTGGCGGCCTCAAAAGTAGCAGCGCAAAACAATTGGCACGATAACGTTATATTTACGTTAGCTAAAATAAAAGCGTGGGATTATGTCGAACTGCGTTTTCCGTTTGCATTTCAAGATATTTTTGAACGTTATAGCAAGCGTAACAAAATAGATCCCGCGTGGAGTATTGCCATTGCGCGGCGTGAAAGCTCGTTTGCACCCGATGCACGATCCCACGCTAATGCACGCGGTTTAATGCAGCTGCTACCTAGCACGGCAGAATACGTTAACAAAGCGACGGTATCGAGTACGCGTTTGTATCAACCTAAAACCAATATACGCTTAGGTACTAGTTACTTGCAGTACTTGAAAAAGAAAAACAAAGGTAATGAAATACTCGCTACGGCATCTTATAACGCAGGGTATCATCGTATTAAACGTTGGTTACCTGACGAAGCTATACCCGCAGAGCTATGGGTTGAGCTGATCCCCTATAGAGAAACACGAGATTACGTAAAAAACGTGTTTGCTTATCGCCAAGTTTACCACACCCGAATGGGCCGAGAAGGAAACGTGCTCGCGCCGTTACTCAATATGAAAATGGGTGGGTAAATTATGTAATACTAATAGCCTTAAATATTTAGCAATTCGAGCGTGCTAAATAAAGGGCTAATAACTTAACACGATGGGTATAAGTATTAGGGGGATATTTACATGTTAAATATCCCCCTTTTTTGAGCGCTTTACGTTTAAGTGGTAGACTCAAAGCAAGTTAAATTTAACAGATGGATTAACAATGGATAAATTAGCCGTTTTATATGCAGAGCATATTGCCACATTACAACAACGTACGCGTACAATTTGTGACCGTGAAGGGCTCGAGGGTTTAGTTATTCACTCAGGCCAAGCTAAGCGCCAGTTTTTAGACGACATGTATTACCCATTTAAAGTTAATCCACACTTTAAAGCATGGCTTCCTGTTATTGATAATCCACATTGTTGGATTGTGGTAAATGGGAGCGATAAACCTAAGCTTATTTTTTACCGCCCCGTTGATTTTTGGCACAAAGTGCCCGATGAGCCACGCGATTTTTGGGCTGAGTACTTTGATATAGAATTATTGCTACAGCCTGATCAAGTTGAAAAACTATTACCTTACGATAAGGCTAAGTATGCTTACATGGGCGAATACCTAGAGGTAGCACAAGCGCTAGGTTTTAGTATTATGAATCCAGAGCCAGTACTTAATTATTTTCACTATAACCGCGCCTATAAAACACAGTACGAGCTTGAATGTTTACGCCAAGCTAACCGTATTGCGGTAGATGGGCACAAAGCTGCACGCGATGCCTTTTACAATGGTGGTAGCGAATTTGATATTCAACAAGCGTACCTTATGGCTACACGCCAAAGCGAAAACGAAATGCCGTATGGCAATATAGTTGCGCTTAACGAAAATTGCGCTATTTTGCATTACACGCATTTTGAGCCAACAGCACCACTTACTCATAATTCGTTTTTAATCGATGCTGGCGCAAACTTTAATGGTTATGCCGCAGATATAACCCGTACGTACGATTTTAAAAAGCAGGGTGAATTTGCTGAGCTAGTACAAACAATGACGCAAATACAAATTGAGCTAGGCAACGCCTTAAAGCCAGGCATGTTGTATGGCGATTTACACGTTGATTGTCATAACCGTATTGCCCAAGTACTGAGTGACTTCAATATTGTAAACTTACCTGCCACAGAAATTGTTGAGCGTAAAATTACTTCAACGTTTTTTCCTCATGGTTTGGGCCATCACCTGGGTTTACAGGTGCATGATATGGGCGGTTTTATGCGTGATGATAAAGGCACGCACCAGCCATCGCCTGAAGGGCACCCATTTTTACGCTGCACGCGCTTAATAGAGAAAAACCAAGTGTTTACTATTGAACCAGGGCTTTACTTTATAGACTCGTTATTAGGTGATTTAGCGCAAACCGACAGTAAACAGTTTATTAACTGGGATAAAATCGAGACGTTAAAACCATATGGCGGTATTCGTATTGAAGACAATATTATTGTTCACGAAGACAGCCTAGAAAATATGACTCGAGATTTAGCGCTCGACTAAGCTAATAAAGACGAGTTCGCTAATACGCGCTAAAATACGCGAATACAAAGGGGCCTTTTGGCCCCATTTTTAATTGAGCTTTAATTATGTCTGAATATAAATACCCGGCTGCTGATGTGTTTCATCAAGAAGAAATTAAAAAGAGCACCTTTATTGTGCATATTGCCCACACACCAGACCTTAATGCAGCTAAAGCCTTTATTAAAAGTATTGAAGAAAAGTACCCCGATGCACGTCATAATTGTTGGGCCCACGTAGCGGGTAACCCAGGTGGCAGCCATGTTTATGGTTTTTCTGATGATGGCGAGCCAAATGGCACTGCAGGAAAACCCATGCTTAATGTGCTGGTGGGCTCTGGGCTTGGCGAAATTACTGCAGTAGTTACCCGTTATTTTGGTGGTATAAAGCTTGGTACTGGAGGGTTAGTGCGTGCCTATGGCGGATCGCTAAATAACGCACTTTCGCAGCTAAAAACGGTAACAAAAGTACCAAGTATCGAGATTGTTGGCCAAAGTGAATACAGCATGCAGGGCGCTATAGAGCAGTTGTTAAAAACCAACTATCAAGTACTTAATATAGAAAAACAATTTACTGCTAATATTGAATGGGTTATTACTATTGATAGTCGCCAAGCTAATCAGGCCATTAAAGATATTTTTGATTTAAGCCATGGCGCAGTTGAGTTAACTATCAAAGAGTAAGACAATAACTTATAGCAATCCGCATAATTAAGTGATCTATTTTGAGGATGGATAAACGTGTTGATAGCAAGGCAAAAAATTCGCTATTTAGTTATTCTAAATGAGAATTTTTTAACGCAGATAGCGACACGTTTAGCCCCTGAAAATGATTAAATATTATTGCGGATTGGTATTACACACTTATATTTACTAATAATAAAAGCGATAAGCTACATGCAATTTCGTACCATCATAAAAATCCTTGGCCAACTAGTTGCGCTGTTTAGTATTACCATGGTGCCACCTGCGGTGGTGTCTTTATTTTATAAAGATGGTGGTGGTGTTCCTTTTGTATTAGCGTTTATATTTAGTGTGGTAATTGGTTTAACAGCCTATTACCCAAACAGGCATGAAAACGGCGACTTAAAAGCGCGCGAAGGCTTTTTAATCGTTGTCCTGTTTTGGCTGGTACTAGGGGCGTTTGCATCGTTACCGCTGATTTTTTTACAAGAGCCTAACTTATCTATGGCCGATGCGGTGTTTGAGGCCTTTTCTGGCCTTACAACAACTGGTGCCACTGTACTTACCGGTATTGAATACCTGCCTAAGTCTGTTTTGTTTTATCGCCAGCAATTACAGTGGTTTGGCGGTATGGGTATCATTGTACTTGCTGTTGCTATACTGCCTATGCTTGGGGTCGGTGGTATGCAGTTATACCGAGCTGAGATCCCAGGTCCTGTAAAAGATTCAAAAATGACCCCCCGCATTGCCGATACCGCAAAGCACCTTTGGTACATTTATGTGTCACTAACTATTTCGTGCATGTTGGCCTATTGGGCGGCAGGAATGGAGTGGTTTGATGCCATATGCCATGCGTTTTCTACCGTGGCGATTGGCGGGTTTTCTACTTACGATGCCTCAATAGGGCACTTCGACAGCCCTGTGATTAATTTTATTTGTGTATTCTTTTTAATTATTGCTGCGGTTAACTTTTCGTTGCACTACGCGGCAGTAGCAAGTCGTAATATTCAGGTGTATATACGCGACCCCGAATTTAAAGTGTTTTTACTGATACAGTTAGCGCTGGTGGTTATTTGTTTTACCGTGCTTTCATCTCACGAAATATTTGCCGATGGCGATGAAACACTCGACCAAGCCTTGTTTCAGGCTGTTTCTATGAGTACCACAGCCGGCTTTGCTACCGACAACTTTTCCACATGGCCGTTGTTTTTGCCTATATTACTTATTTTTTCGAGCTTTATAGGTGGCTGTGCAGGTTCAACCGGTGGTGGTATGAAAGTCGTACGCGTGTTTTTACTATACCTACAAGGCATACGTGAGCTTAACCGCTTAGTGCACCCACGCGCTATATACTCTATTAAGCTGGGTCGTAAAGCCTTACCCGATAAAGTAGTCGAAGCCGTATGGGGGTTTTTCTCAGCGTATGCATTGGTGTTTATTATTATAATGCTGGCGCTAATGGGAACCGGTATGGACAACATTACCGCGTTCTCGGCTACAGCGGCGTGTTTAAATAATTTAGGCCCGGGCTTAGGTGATGTTGCATCGCACTATGGGGCAGTGAGCGATGGTGCTAAATGGCTATTAACGATTGCCATGGTATTTGGTCGCTTAGAAATATTTACCTTACTCGTGCTATTTACGCCGACCTTTTGGCGTGGGTAATAATATATAAATGATGCTTAGGAACAGGCATGCCACATTCTAATTTAGATAAATTACACCAGTTAACAACAGGGCAAGTAGTCGACTTGGAAATTGTTACGCCTACTAGTAGTAAACGTGTAAAAACAGAGTTTATTGGTTTGCTAGAAAACAAGTTTATTATTTTAAATTACCCAAGTTCAAAACGATTACCTGCTGCTAATGATTATTTGCGTGACGGTGTAATGGTCGTAGTAAGAGCGGTTATTGAAGGCAGTGGCGGGCAAGTAATAGCATTTAGGCAGCAGGTGATGTCGATAGCTTCACATCCTACTAGGCTCATTTTTATTAATTACCCTACACAAGTTCAGTTATTTGCTTTGCGCGCGCAAACACGCATACCGACCTTATTACCTGCAAAATTAACGCTCAGTGACGATAGAGTACTTGAAGGGGTGATTAAAGATATTTCGCTTACCGGGGTGATGTTTGATGTACGCGGCGATCAAAGCGACGAAAATATAAAAGATATGCAATGTACGGTGACGGTTGATACCAACAATAAAGCATTTACTGGCGAAATATGCAGTGTAAAACCGCACGCCGCGGGGGTTAATTGCGGTATTAAGCTTTTAGCCAGTGAAGAGGAAATGAAGGCGTTTATGAAAGAGCATTTTATTGATCCCGCTATACTCGAGCTGCCATTAGATTAAGCGGTTTCGCTTAATAGCAACAAATGGTCGTTTTTTACTTTAATGACCATAAAATTTTTTAAAAAACACAAAAATTAATTTTTTATTACTATAAAATCAATCATATAGCTGTCTTTTACTAGTAAGCTAATTTTATATTTTAGCTCCCCTTACACCTAAATTTTAGCCTCCTTTCTTGAAAACTTATCACTGTTGCAATTTAAGCTAAAAATTGTAGCTTTTTTATTATGTGTAAGTTATTGAATTAATTGCACTTATAAAATAAGTAATTCTTCTTGTTGCTAGTTTGCAACAAAAAAATCGCCTCAATTTATTAAAAATCGCTAAAACCTATTTTAACTATATGAAAAATATAATGTTTTAAAAACTGGCATTTAAGTTGTAATAGTCTGGTTGTACTGAACAAACGTGATTTAAAGTAAACCACTTAATCGCACACATATACTTGAAGGAATTATATTATGAAAAGCATTAATAAAACTTTAGCACTTATCGCCCTAGCTTCATCATCAGCAGCATTTGCAGCAACCGATTTTGATACGTTAGATGTAGATGGCAGCGGCACAATCAGCAAATCAGAAGCATCTATTGATGCAAAACTGATGAGTATGTTCTCAGAATTAGATACTGACCAAAATGGTGAGTTATCAAAAGAAGAATTTTCAAAAGCTTAATATGTGATAACAATCCTGAGTTGCCAATGACAACCTAAGTAGGCAAGGGAGCTTACGAAAAAGGATAACAAGGATGTGAAAATCATTAATTTAAAAATATGACTTATTAAACTTAAGTAACTTGTATATTGAAGGATTAAATTATGAAGCATTTAAATAAAGCGCTGGCACTAATAGCAATTGCCTCTTCTTCAGCTGCAATTGCAGCAACAGATTTTGATACGTTAGACGTAGATGGCAATGGTGCAATCAGCCAAGCTGAAGCATCGGTTGATGCGGATTTAATGGCTGAATTTGTTGAACTAGATACCGATGGAAATGGTGAGCTTTCAAAACAAGAGTTCTCTAAGTACTAATCTTTAATTTGTATAAATACTTGATAATGTAAATTGTCAAAAGCACTTTTAGTTAATTTTTTAAACTCATGGATCTCAGAAAAGGATTTCCTCTTAATTAGGACACAATTATGAAAACATTCAATACAGCCCTTGCCGTTATCGCATTAGCTTCTTCATCAGTGGCGTATGCTGCAGTCGATTTTGCCTCGTTTGATGCCGACGGTGATGGTGCAATTTCAAAGCAAGAAGCGCAGGTAAATTCACAGCTAGTGAAAATTTTTGACCAGTTAGACACTGACGGTAATGGTGAAATTTCTGAGCAAGAATTTTCAAAAGTACAGTAAGTCTTAGTTGCTGAGCAAGGAAGCTTAGTAAGCAAAAAAACATACTCCACTAAAGCCGCCTTAGTCAGCGGCTTTTTTGTGTTTAACTATAAAAATATAGCACTCACTTGGAATAGCTTTTCGACTACATTGATGTGCTTTTTATCAATTAAAAACATAATAACGTGATCGCCAGACATAATAACAGTGTCGTCGTGGGCTATTAGTACGTCGTCATTGCGTACAATAGCGCCAATTGTTGTACCTGCAGGTAGCTTGATATCGGCGATAGCACGACCAACTACTTTTGATGTGTTTTCATCGCCATGGGCCACGGCTTCAATAGCCTCTGCTGCCCCTTTACGTAACGAGTACACGTTAACAATATCGCCACGGCGCACGTGCGTTAGCAGCGCTGAAATAGTTGCTTGTTGTGGTGATATAGCAATATCTATTTCACCTCCTTGCACTAAATCAACATATGCCCCACGCTGTATAAGCACCATGGTTTTTTGTGCGCCCATGCGTTTTGCAAGCATGGCCGACATTATATTTGCTTCATCGTCGTTGGTTACGGCAATAAATACATCAACTTGCTCTATGTGCTCTTCTGAAAGTAACTCTTGGTCTGAGGCGTCACCACAAAACACAACGGTGTTATCGAGCATTTCAGAAAGTTGTTCTGCACGCTCTTTACTACGCTCTAGTAACTTAACGCTGTGGTTTTTTTCGAGTGAACGAGCAAGGCCTGCACCAATGTTACCGCCACCAGCTATCATAATTTTTTTGTAGGAACGTTCAAGCTTTTGCAGCTCATTCATAACGGCGCGAATATGTTTAGTGGCAGCAATGAAAAATACCTCATCGTCCGCTTCGATTACTGTGGTCCCTTGTGGTTTTATGGCTTTACCTTGGCGGTAAATCGCTGCTACGCGAGTTTCTACATTCGGAATATGTTCTTTTAAAGCAGAAAGCGCATAACCGACTAATAAGCCGCCATAGTAGGCTTTTACTGCTACAAGTGAGAGCATACCATCGGCAAATTGCAGTACTTGCAGTGCGCCTGGGTAATCTATTAAACGGCGAATATATTTGGTAACAAGCGCTTCGGGGGCAATATAATGATCAACCGGAAGGTCGTCGTTATGAAATAGTTTTTCGCGGTATTTTAAATATTGCTCTGATCGGATACGGGCTATTTTAGTTGGCGTATTAAAAATACTATACGCAACTTGGCACGCCACCATATTGACTTCATCTGAGCTGGTTACTGCAATAATCATGTCGGCGTCTTCAGCACCCGCACGTCTGAGTACGTCTGGATGGGCACTGTGACCAGCAACCCCTTGTAAGTCGTACTTATCTTGCAGCTCTCGTAAGCGGTTGCCATCTATATCAACAACGGTTATTTCGTTTTGTTCGCCAACTAAGTTTTCAGCAAGCGTACCACCGACTTGTCCGGCACCGAGTATGATTATTTTCATTATTTACCCGAATTACTGTTTAATTAAAAAATAGCCATTTACTGTTTAATAAATGGCTATTGAGTGTACGGCTATTAGGCTTTTTTAACTAGCTTAGCGTAATAAAATCCGTCGCTTTCACCTGGTAGTAATTGTAAACCAGGGTTGATAACCGTGTCGTTGTCGTGCAGTGGTATATGCTCAACGTCACTATTATTAGCTAAAAATTTAGCGACTTGCTGTTGGTTCTCTTGCGGCAGTACCGAACAGGTTGCGTATATCATAGTGCCACCTGGCTTGAGTAGCGGCCAAATGCTATTGAGTATATCGCTTTGTAGTTTAGCTAAATCTTCAATGTCTGATGCGCGGCGAAGCCATTTTATATCTGGGTGGCGGCGTATAACACCGGTTGCCGAACACGGCACATCCAATAAAATACGGTCAAACTGTTGATCGTCCCACCATGTGTGCGGCTGCGAGGCGTCTGCACATTGTAGGTCTGCGCCTAAGCCGATACGGGTCAAATTTTGTTTAACACGCTCTAGACGAGTGGCGTCACTATCAAGTGCTAATACTTCTGCATCGGCAAGCTCTAATATATGACATGTTTTACCGCCAGGTGCTGCACAGGCATCTAAAATGTATTCATCAGCTTGAGGAGCCAAAAAACGTGCGGCTAATTGCGCTGCAGCATCTTGCACCGAGCAGGCGCCCACATCAAATTCTGGCAGTGAGAATACATCACGTGGCTTAGCTAGTTTAATACCATCAACAAACTCTGGATTTAATGTGTGTTCAATATCGTTAGCCGTTAACATTTCGCTGTATTGTTGCGTGCTGTATTGGGCTTGATTAACACGTAACCACATAGGAGCTTGTTGTTGGTTTTCTTCAAGAAGCGCTTCCCAGTTGTCTGGGTAGGCAGCTTGCACTTGCTTAATAAACCAGTTTGGATGGTTATATAAACACACTGGTATTTGCTTGGCTTTTTCTTCCAGCTCGCTTTGTTGGCGCTGAAAACTTCGCAAAATAGCGTTGATTAAGCCTTTTAAACCTAATGCACGCATTTGGCCTAGTGCATTAACGGTTTCTGAAATAGCGGCATGCGGTGGCACGCGCATATGCTGCAGCTGATAAATACCTACATACAACAAAAACTGAAAAATACGGCGTTTACCCTTAAGTGGCTGCTCTACTAAATGTTGGCAGTAGTTTTCAAGGCTAGGTAGGTAGCGTAATACGCCATAACAAATTTGCTGTAATAGTGCTTTGTCTTTCGGGGGCAGCCCTTGACTGGCAAATGGCAGTTCTTGATTTAGCGATGCGCCTTTATCAACCACGTTATATAAAGTTTCTGCGGCAAGCGCACGTACGTTTTGAACATTACTCATTGTTTTCGCCTAATACGGTGCCTGGTGTTACCCAGTCACTACGACCATTTAAAAAGTCGCTAATTGCCATTGGTTTTTTTCCTTGTGGTTGCAGCTGTGTAATACACAATGCCTGCTTACCACATGCCACTATAATGCCGTTTTTATCGCTTGATAAAACTTCGCCGGCACTGCCTGTTTGTTCAACGACTGAAGCTTGGTAAATTTTTACGCTTTGCTCACCCATTTGAGTAAAGCACACAGGCCATGGATTGAACGCACGAATATTACGCTCAATTTGAACGGCATCCATTGTCCAATCAATATTTGCTTCCTCTTTTGAAAGCTTTTTAGCGTAATTTGCCTGCTCGTCGTTTTGTGGCTCAGCAGTAAGTTCGCCATTGGCTAACTTATTAACGGTTTGAATAAGCGCTCCGGGACCAAGTTCAGCTAGTTTAGTGTATAAGCTGGCACTGGTTTCATCTGCAGCAATAGGGCAGCGGCTAATATGTAACATGTCGCCGGTATCAAGCCCTTCATCCATTTGCATTATGGTTACACCGGTTTCTTCATCGCCAGCCCAAATTGCCCGCTGTATTGGCGCAGCACCGCGCCAGCGCGGTAAAATAGAGCCATGCACATTTAAACACCCTAAGCGTGGCGCCTCCAAAATGGCTTTGGGTAAAATTAAGCCATAAGCCACCACAATCATGATATCGGCATTTAAGCTTTTAAGCTCTGTTAGGGCCTCTTCATTTTTTAATGATTGTGGCTGAAAAACAGGTAGTTCATGTTCAAGCGCAAGCGCTTTTACTTCACTGGCTTTTAGCTTTCTACCCCGCCCAGCAGGACGGTCTGGTTGGCTGTAAACACCAACAATTTGGTGTTCGCTTTGAATTAACGCTTGTAGGTGACGAGCGGCAAAGTCCGGCGTACCGGCAAATATAATGCGTAGTGGTTTTGTCACTGAGTTTTCCTAAGGTGCTTATTACTTCGCGGCAAATTTAGCTTCTTTTTCAAGCTTTTTGCGAATACGTTGACGCTTTAATGGCGATAGGTAATCAATAAATAGTTTACCTTGTAAGTGATCGAGTTCGTGTTGAATACAAATAGCTAATAACTCATCTGCATCTAGTACAAATTCTTCACCGTTTTCGTTAAGAGCAGCAACGGTTACGGTTTCAGCACGGTCTACTTTTGCGTAAGAGTTAGGCACTGATAAACAGCCTTCTTCGCTAATTGTTGAACCATCTTTTTTAATAATTTGTGGGTTAATTAAAACCAGTGGTTCGTCGCGTTCTTCTGATACGTCGATCACCACAATACGTTGATGAATATCAACCTGTGTAGCAGCTAGCCCAATGCCGTTTTCATCGTACATTGTCTCTAGCATGTCTTTTACTATTTGGCGAACGTTGTCATCAACCTGTGCAACTTCTTTTGCTACCGTACGTAAACGCTCATCTGGAAATCTTAAAACTTCTAACCTAGCCATAGTTACCTTTTTACACTTGTGCTTAATTTAGGGTATTGTATGCTCTTATTTTAGCCATTCGCGTTCCCCTTTAACAGGTTTTGGTCAATAATAATGAAAAAACAATACAAGGAAGCCCAATGAAATCCCAATTGGCTGCAATTATGTTTGCACTAAGCACTGCCTTTCCAGCAGTTGCTGATGTTTTACAAATAAAAAAAGATGCTCCAAAACAATATGTTGTAAAAAAAGGCGATACCCTTTGGGATATTTCCGGCATTTATCTAGAAGAGCCATGGCTGTGGCCAGAGCTTTGGCAAATGAACCCGCAAATAGATAACCCGCACCTGATTTATCCAGGCGATGCACTCGCGTTAGTGTATGACGCCGACGGTAACCCGCGTTTAGTCATTAATAAAGCGTACAGAAAATTATCGCCACAGGGGCGTATTACACCAAAAGGTAACAACGCCATTACCACTTTGCCACTTGAAATAATTAAACCTTATTTAAGTTATGAGCAAGCGATTAACAGCGATGACATAGATGATAAGCCGTATATTTTAGGGGCAAACGAAAATACTAAAACGCAAACGTTAGGTCATATTTTATACGCCAAGGGCGATTTAAAAGTGCATAAAGCGTATGCTATTTATCACAAAGGCGAACCTTACATCGATACCCAAACTGGTGAAGAGCTAGCTATTCGTGCTACGTATGTAGGCATGGCTCGTGCATTTAGAACGGGTGATGAAAGCAATGGGGTTCCGTCCTCTTTACGTGTTGAGTCAGTAAAGCAAGAGATTCAACAAGGTGATTTTTTACTTCCCGCAATGCAAGGACAAATGTTACCAGCGTACTTTAATATGCATCGTCCACAGCAAAGTGTATCAGGGCGTGTTATTGCATCTCCACGCCAAGTAAGAGAATTCAGCACAATGGATGTAGTGGTGCTAAACTTAGGTGCTGAGCAACAAATAGAAGTTGGTCATATCCTCGATTTAGAACGCCAATCACCCACTGTTATTGATGGCCCGCGAGGACCGCGTTATCCAGAGGATTCGAGCAAGTTTGAAAAGCTTTTATCTGATGCGGGTGAATTTTTTGGTAGCGAGCCAAATGAAGACACCACAACATGGACAATGCCATACGAAAAAGTGGGTGAGTTAATAGTATTTAAAGTGTATGACAAAGTAAGTTATGCATTAATAACAAAAAATCAGCACCCAATTCGCGTTGGAGATAGTGTAGTAATTCATTAAGTTGTAGCGAGTCGGTGCTCTAGGAGAGAGCATGGATCAGTCATCTGGCAAGCTAGCCCATTGGCTTGCCTTTTATATGTGTAAAGGCTTAGGTATTAAAACACTGCTAGCCTTATCACATACTCACCCCCTCGAATCATTATTTGATTTAAACCAAAGTGAATTACAACAGCTTGGCCTAACCCAAAACCAAGCCTGCAACTTACTCAATACAAACTGGCAGCAAGTAAACCATTACGAGCAACAAATTCAGCAGCTGAACATTACGGTAGTATGTATTTTTGATGCGCTTTACCCCGCTGAATTAAAACACATAGCCAGTGCCCCTTTATTACTATTTTGCAAAGGCGATATAGCGCTATTATCTAGTCCTCAAGTGGCCATAGTTGGTAGTAGAAACGCAACACCTACGGGGCTTGAAATAGCTTCGGAGCTTGCATATCAGCTTACTTTAGCCGGTATTACTGTTACCTCGGGCATGGCGCGGGGAATTGATGGTGCCGCGCACAAAGGGGCATTAGCCAATAATGGCAATACAATTGGTGTATTAGGGACTGGGGTTGATATTTACTACCCCAAACGCCATAAATTATTAACAGACCAAGTATTAGAGCATGGCTTATTAATCAGTGAGTTTTTACCGGGGACCGCTGCTAATGCGCATAACTTTCCGCGCAGAAACCGTATTATATCGGGGTTGTCTTTAGGCGTGGTTATTGTAGAGGCTGAAATCAAAAGCGGTTCATTAATTACGGTGCGTTACGCTATTGAGCAAAATAAAGAGGTCTTTGCTGTGCCGGGCTCTATTAAAAACCCTTTATCGCAAGCGAGTCATTTTTTAATAAAGCAGGGCGCTAAGTTAGTCGAAAATGTAACAGATATTTTAGATGAGGTGAGCTTTTCTTACCAAAGCGGTCTATATAATAAAGAGGAACCTGTAAGTAAACAGCCGCAATGTGAGGTGTTAAATAGTATAGGGTATGAGGTGACGAGTGTTGATGAAATTGTAAATCGCACTAAGTGGCCAATCGATAAAGTGTTGGCAAGGTTACTCGATTTAGAATTAGACGATGAAATAGAGCGAGTATTAGACGGGTATATAAAGCTAAGCACAGGAAGGTAATATGTTTGATATTCTCATGTATCTTTTTGAAAACTACATTCACAGTGAAGCTGATATTTATATTGAAGAAAACGAGCTTACCGATGAATTACTTCGCGCGGGTTTTAATAAGACCGAAATTTATAAAGCGTTAAATTGGCTTGAGCAATTGGCTGATTTGCAACGCAGCGATGAGTCGCCTTACCTAATTACAAAGCCACACCAAGCAATGCGCATATTTACCGATAGCGAATGCAAAATGTTAAACGTTGAATGCCGTGGTTTTTTAATGTTTTTAGAACAAATAAGGGTGGTTAACAGTGTAACCCGTGAAATGGTCATGGACCGGCTTGCCGCATTAGATAAACTTTATATTTCGCTCGACGACTTAAAGTGGGTGGTGCTTATGGTGTTATTTAACGTACCAGGCTCAGAAGAGGCCTACGAGCAAATGGAAGACCTCATATTTGACGAACCCACCGAACTCCTACATTAAAATTGTATGCCAAACCACTTAAACATATATGCACAGCTTGTATCTTTAAGTGGTTTGGGTATATTAGGCGAAAATTCATCAACCCATTAGGAACCTCATGAGTAAAATCGACCATTCGCTTTTCTCGGCGGATAAACACGCCTTAGAAAAAGAATACGAAGTCTGCCCACAATGTGGTTCTGAATTAGTTATCCGTAACTCTAAAACAGGCCCGTTTTTGGGTTGTGCTAGTTACCCTAAATGCGATTTTATTCGTCCATTAGCGCATCACGACAGCAACGAAATTAAAGTTCTTGAAGATTCAGCCTGCCCACAGTGCACAAAACCGCTGGTGGTTAAAAACGGCCGTTATGGCATGTTTATTGGTTGTACAGGGTACCCTGAGTGTCATTACATCGCCCACGATGATGAGCCGAATAATAACGATGAAGTATTACCTAGCTGCCCTAAATGCAAAAAAGGGCAGCTTGTTGCACGCAGCAATAAATTTGGTAAAACGTTTTACTCATGCGACTGTTACCCGAGTTGTAAATACACTCTAAATAACAAACCCATAGCCAAGCCATGCCCTAAGTGCGATTGGCCGCTTGTTATTGAGAAAAAAATGGCCAATGGTATTGTGCTACAGTGCCCACAAAAAAGTTGCCTGCAAAAACTTACCACTACTGATTAATACAAATTTCTGGAGCATATTTTGTCAGACCTTTCTACATTGCCTACGGCTATATCTTGCTTAGAGCAAGGCGACGTTATTTTATATCCTACTGAAGCCGTTTATGGCTTAGGGTGTGATCCAGATAATCAGCAAGCTGTTGAGAAATTGCTAGAAATAAAACAGCGTCCCGTTGAAAAGGGCCTTATTCTAATCGCTGATAACTACGGTCAGTTATTAAAGTATGTTGACGATGTAAAGCTACCAATGGATAAGCGTGCTGATATTTTTTCTAGTTGGCCTGGTGCTATTACTTGGGTCATGCCTGCTGCTAAAAATACGCCTAAATGGTTAACAGGCCAGTTTGATACTATTGCTGTACGAGTAACAAATCATCCAAGTGTTAAGCGCTTATGCCAGAAATTAGGTAAGCCGCTGGTTTCTACTAGTGCTAATTTAACTGGTCAGCCCACGGTAACTAGTATTGAACAGGCGAAGCAGCAATTTGCAGAGCAAGTTGGCTTTTATGTTGACGAGCCGTTAGGCGGGAACACGCAACCCAGTACAATAAAAGATGCCATGACCGGCAAAGTGTTTAGAGGTTAATATGCAAAGCGAATTATTAGAACAAGTAAAAGCCTACTTTATGGCTTTGCAAGACACTATTTGCCAAGGCTTAGAGAAGGCTGATGGCAGTGCAAAGTTTGTAGAAGACAGTTGGCAGCGCGCTGAAGGTGGCGGTGGTCGTACCCGAGTGACCACTAACGGCAATGTAATAGAGCAAGGCGGCGTAAACTACTCGCATGTGTTTGGTGCATCTATGCCGGGCTCTGCGACCGCTCATAGGCCAGAGCTTGCAGGGCGAAGCTTTCATGCATGTGGTGTTTCATTAGTTATTCATCCAAAAAACCCACATGTTCCTACAAGTCATGCCAATGTACGCTTTTTTATAGCCGAAAAAGAAGGCGAAGAGCCTATTTGGTGGTTTGGCGGCGGGTTTGACTTAACGCCGTTTTACCCCGTTTTTGAAGATGTACAACACTGGCACCAAGTCGCACACGACATTTGTGCACCTTTTGGTGAACAAGTGTATCCAAAGTACAAAACCTGGTGCGATGAATATTTTTATCTAAAACACCGCGACGAAACACGCGGTGTGGGTGGCTTATTTTTTGATGACTTAAACGAGTTAGGATTTGAGCAGAGCTTTGCATTTATGCAGTCGGTTGGTAATGGCTTTTTAGATGCTTACTTACCTATTATTGAGCGCCGTAAAAATGATGAATTTACACAGCAACAACGTGACTTTCAATTGTATCGCCGCGGTCGTTACGTAGAGTTTAACCTTGTGTGGGATAGAGGCACTTTATTTGGCTTGCAAAGCGGTGGGCGCACAGAGTCTATATTGATGTCGATGCCGCCACTGGCGCGCTGGGAATACAACTATAAGCCCGCGCCCGACAGCGCAGAGGCTAATTTGTATCAATACTATTTACGTCCACAAGAGTGGCTAAGTACTAAACAGGCTGATTTAATAGCCAGAGAGTGGCAATTGTAAATAATAAAATGAGTTAAAAAAGGCGCATATCAGCGCCTTTTTGCTAAGTAGTTAATAATTAGTGCTCATTAATCATATGCGTGGCAAGTTGTCCAAAAGATTGCTTTAACCCTTCACGCAGTAGGGGGTTGTCTACTTCTATATCGAGGGTTTTATTCATACAATACATCCACTGATCGCGCAGGTCTTTATTTATATTAAACGGCATATGGCGCTTGCGTAGCATAGGTTGGCCATGCTTTTCAGTAAATAGGTTAGGCCCGCCTAACCAGCCTGATAAAAATTCAAAAAACACTTGGCGAATTCTATCTAATGGCAGAGGATGCATATCATATAATGGTTTGGCGTATTCATCGCTGGCCATTATGTCGTAGAATCTATTAGCAATAGCACGGGTACCTGCTTCTCCACCAATTATTTCATACGGTGTTTTCTCAGGAGTGGGCGCTGGTTGCTCAGGGGCTGGTTTAGATTTTGAAAAAAGTCGTTTAATCATATTACTTATCATCGTTAATAGGCAGTATATAGCTGCAAAGAGGTTGTTTTAAAATGGACAAATATGCGGTTTTTGGAAATCCAATCAAACATTCAAAATCCCCCGCGATACATAAACAATTTGCTGTATCTTTGGGTGAGCAAATCGACTACCGCGCAATATTAGCACCTATCGATGATTTTGAAAAAACAGTAACTGCCTTTTTTGAGCAAGGCGGGGTAGGCGCAAATGTAACTATGCCATTTAAAGAGCAAGCGTATGCCATGGCTGATGAACTCACCCCGCTTGCTAAAATTGTTGGTGCCGTTAATACACTTAAAAAACGCAAAGATGGCACGTTATTAGGCGATAACACCGATGGCGTAGGCTTTGTAAACGATTTACTTGCCAATGAAGCGATAATTACTAATAAGCGTATTTTGATTATTGGTGCGGGTGGCGCAGCAAGAGGGGTAATATTACCTTTACTTGAACACAACCCTTCAGAAATCATTATTGTTAATCGTACGGCAAAAAAAGCGCAAGACTTAGCTTTGCTATTTGCTGAATATGGAAAAGTTTCAGGCTATGGATTTGATGATTTGCCAGTAAGCGATTACTCACTAATCGTAAACTCTACATCAAGCAGTATGAATAACGAACTTCCGGCGCTTGATAAAAAACACTTAACTCGCTGTGATGTAGCTTACGATATGTTTTACTCCCAGCAAAATACCGTGTTTATGAACTGGGTTGCAGAGCATAATAACCACGCTAAGCTGTTAGATGGTAGTGGTATGTTGGTAGGTCAAGCCGCACAGGCATTTTTTGTATGGCGTAATAAAATGCCAGCCATACTTCCTGTTGTTAAAGCACTTAAACAAGGCATGCTTAAATGAATCAAGCCATACAGTTTATAGATAGACTCGAGTTTAGAGAACCTTACCACCAATTAGTCTTTTATGCACAAGTAACAGGGATGCTGGTGGAGTGTGTTATTGATCTACGTAACTTAGATTTAAAAGATGAAAGCCACGCAACGCAGCATTTTGATAAGTACCGATTTGATTATGAAGAATGTGCCGAGCAACTTATAGAAGATGAAAGTTATAACTCGGCAGGGCAAATAGAAGTGAATCTAGCCGATCTCAGCTAGATACTCGTCTTTTAATTGCACATAGTTATCTGCCGATACTTTTAAAAAAGCAAGCTCTTGCTCTGTTAATGGGCGAGCTTGTTTAACTGGACTACCAACATATAAATAACCAGACTCCAATCGTTTATTTGGCGGTACTAATGAACCCCCACCAATGATAACGTCGTCCTCTACTATTACATTATCCATTACAATAGCACCCATACCGACAAGTATACGGTTTCCAAGTGTACATCCGTGCAGCATAACCTTGTGCCCTACTGTCACATCATCACCAATAATAAGTGGGTAACCATCTGGGTTGTTTTTAGTGGCGCGCGATAAATGAAGAACACTACCATCTTGTATATTGGTACGTTCACCAATACGTATATAGTTAACATCACCTCGTGCTGCTACTAGAGGCCACACACTAGAGTTGTCACCAATAGTAATATCGCCTACCAAAACAGACGATTCATCAACATAAACAGATGAATTGAAAGAGGGAGTTATACCTTTATAAGAACGGATAGCCATATATATACCTTTTAAATACCAGTTATAGTTGTTTGAGTGTAACAGCAACACTTAAATAGTGGCCAGAAAAGGCCTGTTTTGGTTATAAAACTACCTGTTATAGAAGGTTTAGTTTATATATTGACCGAACAGTGCTTTTTTTTAGTTTTTCTTTAAAAAAGTGCTTGCGTAAAAATCTGTTCTCCCTATAATGCGACCCCACTGAGACGGGGTACGGCGACGCGCAGCGGACAACGCATGGCGAGGCACAACGGCTCAGAGAGTTAAGTAAAACTTAGGTTTTAAATCATCGCAAGAAAATTTAAAACAAAGTGTTGACTCGAAAAATAAAGGATGTATTATACGCATCCCTAGCGACAACGTCGCAACGTTCTTTAACAATATAAAGCAATCATCTG
>NZ_LKDW01000026.1 GCF_001401805.1 Pseudoalteromonas sp. P1-25 | reverse complement strand
AGCTTTGCTCGGTTTTTACTTATTCTTACATGGATGTAAGTCATTAGAATAACGCAGGAGCAGTTATCGAGCCCACTAGGTTACAAACCGCGCGCCGTGATTTGATCGCCCCTAGATTGAACAAATTTCAATCCGCAAAGATCAACACGCCCTATACACGTAAATTTAAAACACCTAAACATACTGCTATTCGCGAAAAAGCGCTATGGCATGTAGTTTATTTATGTACCCTAAGGAACCCTATGTTTGATTTAATAAGCAAACGCAGCGCTAATTTAAAAAATGACGTACTAGCCGGCTTAACCGCTGTGCTTACGCTCATTCCCGAAGCCGTTGCGTTTACATTTGTAGCAGGAATTGACCCAATGATGGGTCTTTATGGCTCGTTTTTTGTTGGTTTTATTACCGCTGTGTTTGGCGGCCGCCCTGGTATGATCTCGGGTGCGGCGGGCTCTATGGCTGTAGTCACTACCGCCTTTATTATTATGTTTGGGCTGGAGTACTTGTTGGCCGCCGTGGTATTAACCGGTGTACTGCAAGTTGTGTTTGGCGCGTTTAAAATGGGTAAATTTATTAGGCTGTTACCTCACCCTGTAATGCTTGGCTTTGTAAATGGCTTAGCTATTGTGATTGGTATGGCGCAATTTGGCCAATTTAAAGAAAACGTGCGTGTAGTCTACGATAAGCAACACGATATGTTTACCTACGCAGGCGATTGGATGCAATTAACCAGCCCAGCCATGCTTACCATGATGGGGCTAATAGCGTTAACTATGGCCATTGTGTATTTTTTACCACGCTATACCAAAGCAATTCCTGCGCCCCTTGTTGCTATTGCCGTATGTACAGCCCTAGTTACATTTACGCCGCTTGAGTCAAAACTTGTTAGTGACGTTGTGCACACGCAGCGTACCTCAATGATTGAAAAAGAGATCATTACTGAAAACTTTGCAGCTATAAAAAATCAAGTACCTCATGGGCAATACAGCGAAGTGGCACAAAATATTGCACTTGAGCGCCCAACCGATGCGCAAATTACGGCTAAATGGCAAGAAAACGAAGCGCAAAAAGTAGCTGAGGGCTTAAAAGACACCATAGACCCACTTGATGGCAGTTTAAAAGGTGCATTACCGAGTTTTCACTTTCCGCAAATTAGTTGGGATTTAACCAATAGCGACTCGCTCGATGCACTTATTACCGTGCTCATGCTTGCGCTTATTTTGTCATCAGTGGGGTTAATAGAAACCCTTATGACGCTTTCGCTTATTGATGAAATAACACAAACCCGCGGGCAAGGTAATCGCGAGTCTGTGGCACAAGGTTCGGGCAATATTTTAAGCGGTTTATTTGGTGGCATGTGCGGCTGCGCAATGATTGGCCAAAGCATGGTCTGTTTAAATTCAGGCGGCCGAGGCCGTGCTGCAGGTATTGCTACCGCTTTATTTATGTTGGTATTTATTTTGTTTTTCCCAAGCTTAATTGAAATCATACCGGTGGCATCTTTAATTGGCGTTATGTTTATGGTGGTTATTGCAACCTTTGAATGGTCCTCTTTACGCTTATTTGGCCGCGTTCCAAAGTCTGAAATATTTATCATTATTGTGGTATCAACCGTTACCGTATTGCTTGATTTAGCCGTTGCAGTAGGCATAGGTATTGTTATTTCAGCCTTAGTTTATGCGTGGAATTCTGCAAAAGAAATTCGTATTCAATGCAGCGATGAATCGCAAAACGAAAAAACCTACCAAGTGGCAGGCAACTTATTTTTTGGCTCTATAACCTCGTTTAAAGAAGGGTTTAACCCACATCACGACCCACAAAAAGTGTGTATTGATTTTGCCAATGCTAAAGTATGCGACCAATCAAGTATTGAGGCCATACATGGTTTAAGTGAGCGTTATAAAGCATTAGGTAAAACGTTGTATTTACGCCACTTAAGCCCTGAGTCTGCCCAGTTATTACAAAAAGCCGGTGATTTAGTTGAAGTTAACATTGTTGAAGACCCTAAATACCCTGTAGCCAACGACGCTATGGCGTAACAGCCAATTAGGTAACTTACTCAAAAAGCTCGGCGTTTTCCGAGCTTTTTATTTTAAATCAATTGTTTAAATTATTTTCAGCTGATAAGTTAGACACTTATATGGACTCACGCACATAAAAGGGTGTAACAATGCTACGTGTACAACTTATTCTATTTATTACTTTTTCCGTCTTAACCTAGTTACAAAAAAACAGCCGTAAACTAATGATATTAGGCGCTATTGCTATATCGTTCGCATTTGTGGTACTTGATTTTTAACAGGCGTAGGTGAAGGGTTATCTGGCATTAATTAATCAAAAAATTTTAGCTTGAAAATTAAAGGGACTTTAATGCGCATATACATACTGATTATTTCTTTAGTTATTTTTTTAAGTGGGTGTCAGAGCTATATTGCTTATCAAATAACTAAACCTCCGCAGAAAGTTCTCCCTAAAGAATTTGAGAGCTCTATCGCTTTATCTGGAGTACAAACCCATTACTGTAGTAGCGAAGTAGATTGTCTTGATTTTAGATTTATCTCACCTAAGGATATCGAAAGCTACCTACTCGATGGTAATACACTTTCGTTAAGTTTGATTGTTAAAGGAAGCACTGAAGATGATGTTTTTGAATACCAACTTACTTCAGATGATATACCAAACAGCCAAAATAGCGGGCTTTTAATCATCTTTCCGGGGTATGGCGTAGACAGCTTGATTTACACCATGCAAGCAAGATGGCTTAGCCATGTCACTGGAAAAAATGTGATAGTGATGCCTGCAAGTAATCAATACGAGAAATTTAGATTTGGTTTAAACTCGCTTGATGTGCTAGTCAATTATGTAAATAAAGAAAACTACACTGATATTTCCTTAATTAGCTACTCAATGGGCGCAATTGCGGGAGTTGAGTTGGCATCTAAGCTGAACATTAGTAAGCATATACTTTATGCCCCAATGATTAATTTTGAGGCCGCACTAAGCACAATTGCTAACTTATCACACCCTATTTATAGCAAACTATTAGGCGATGATTATTTAAACGAAGTCGCGGCTAAAATAATAGAAAAAAGTGAAGTACCTCTTAACAAACTCAACTTATTAAATAATCTAAATAAGACCCCGCATGCTAGGCACACTTACATCTTTTCAAGTAATACAGATAAAGTGAGTCCATATAATAGGATGCTTACTCTTAACAACCCAAAAGTGAGCATTTATGAGGTAAAAGATTTAAACCACATTGAAATGGTTTCTTTAATTTCCACACAGCAAAGGAATGTGCTCCTTTGCTTGCTTGACGGATAACTTTGCCAACATTCCTAATAATTGAGAAAAATATTGCTCGTTTTTTATCCCTAATACGTTATGGTAATAAATAGAAATACATAACTAATAATAATGGAAGGAGCAGCCATGAATACCCCGCAATCAAATCATATCCCGCAAGAAGCCTTCGATTGGTATGACGAATACGCCCACGGTTTAATGGACCGACGTACATTTATGAAAAAACTAGGTGGGTTAGCTGCACTTGGCTTTTCAATGAGCGTACTAACCAGTGCCCTGTTACCTAATTATGCGTTTGCAGAGCAAGTGTCGTTTAACGATGACGATATTAAAGCCACCTACGAAGAATTTGATTCGCCAAACGGGCATGGTAAAGGCAAAGGCTACTTAGCTGTGCCGAGCAAAATTGAAGGTAAACTGCCGGTTGTATTAGTTATTCACGAAAACCGTGGTTTAAACCCATATATTAAAGATGTAGCAAGGCGCTTAGCCAAAAAAGGTTTTATTGCCTTTGCACCCGATGCACTCTTTGCGCTTGGTGGCTACCCGGGTAATGACGATGAAGGCCGTGCCATGCAAAAAACCATGGACAGAGCTAAAATCCAAAATGACTTTGTAGCCGCTGCGCACTTTTTAAAAAGTCATTCAAATAGTAACGGCAAATTAGGGGCTGTGGGCTTTTGTTTTGGGGGTTATATTGTTAATTACTTAGCGGCGGTTGAGAGTGATTTACTCAGCGCGGGCGTGCCCTTTTATGGCACTCCTGCAAGTGAGTCACTGCACAAAAATATAAAAGCACCTTTAATGATTCAATTAGGTGAGCTTGATAAACGCGTTAACGCTACATGGCCTGATTATGAAAAAAGCTTAAAAGCTAACAATGTTGAGTACATTATGCACATGTACGAAGGCGCTAATCATGGTTTTCATAACGACTCTACGGGGCGTTATGATGAGCAAAAAGCTGAACTCGCTTGGCAGCGTACCTTAGCGTTTTTTAATGAAAAACTAAGTTAATAATAAGGTAATGCCACCAGCTTAAAATGGGTGGCGTTATTTAAGTTAATTAGCCAAAGCCCTGATTAACTAAGCTTTGGTTAATTAAGCTCTGTAACATGTAAAAGCTTGCCCGAAGGTCCCCATAAATAAATCACTTTCCCCACGGTTCTTGTTTTATTCCTTCAAAGCGAATATCAAAGTGAGTTAACTTACTAATAGTGTTAAAGGCTTCGTTTATGTTTAATACGCACACTTGCAGCATTAAATTTTCAGCAAATTCTTTGTTGTAGTAATGTTTAATACCAATCGACTTAAATATTTAATCATTCTAGCGTGCTAAATAGAGCGCTAACAGCGTTATAAATTTCTTATGTAGAACAACTGCATGGCGATATTTATGCCTTGTTATCACGCTATTTAACTGCCGCTATAAATGCCTAATAACTTAACACGATTGGTATAAAAAAAACTACATTCACCTGATGTTGCAATACTTAAATCAGCTGATGCTTGCTCAACATTAAAGCCAAGCGCCTGATAAAAGTCGCACGATTGCTGATAATTTTTACACGGCACAAACATTCTAATGTCATGAACTTGCATTCTCAGTCCTTCATTAGCCAAGCACGCTTTTATCAATAATTCCTTTTGCAATAAGGGCTTTTAAAATACCGGCGCTTTTTTCTCTAAATGCATCGCGAAGTAAGCGCACTGCCGGAGTGATTGACTGCCTACTTGGGCACACCAACCAAAGCTCTGTAGGCGTGGGTTTAAAACTTGGCATAACACTTACAACATTACCAGCCAATAATTCATTAGACATATCTAAGCAGGATTTAACCGCCAGCCCCTTGCCCGATACACACCAACGCCTTACTAAATCGCCATCGTTAGTTGCGTGGCCACCGTTGAGCTTTACTTTAAACTCTTCGCTACCATTACTAAACAGCCACACATCTTTAATTATATCTTGAAGTTGATAAAACAGCCCTTTATGTGATGTTAAATCATGTGGATGAGCAGGCGTACCGTGTGTATCAAGGTAGCTTTGCGCTGCGCATAAAATACGCGGTACGTCGCAAATTTTAAAACCGTACATGCTGGCATCGTTAGGTTTACCATAACGCAGCGCAATGTCGACCGAGTCACGATAAAAGTCGATATTACTGTCGCTAATATTGGCGCGAAGGCTTAACTGAGTGTGAGTTTGCATGAACTCGTCAAGCCATGGGATCACAATATTGCGCCCTAAATCAGAAGAAAGTGCAATACGCAGCTCGCCATCAATTATATCATCATCGCTTTTTAGTGTATTTTTAGCTTGTTCAAGCATCGTCACTGCTTGTTGGCACTGCGGAATATAACGCTCACCGGCAGCAGAAAGCCTTAAATGACGAGTAGTACGTATGAATAGTTCAAAGCCTAAAGCCTGCTCTACCCTTTTAACAGCAGCACTTGCTGTAGCGGTGCGCATATCTAAATTGGATGCGGCAGCAGTAATACTTTTAAACTCTGCTACTTTTAAAATTACCTGTAAGTCTTCTAAAAGCATTGTGTATTAATCCGTTATCAACTTTTAATTATTATTTTTGGCAAAATTAAGCGCTTTAGGTTTGCTTACATGCGTGTTGAGCAATCAAAAAGTGATTTATTGTCTATTTATATTTGACAATGCTTAGGTATTGCGTGATTTATCAATATAAAGGCTAATATTACACTGTACCCACTACCTAGTCACTAACCACTATTTATTAAATTAGGACAATCTTTAGTAACCCTATGTTAGTTTAATAACTCTCAATACTGTTCAGAAAAAATACATTTATTAAACGCTTTTAAGTATGTGTATAACGACACTAGGTATTAACCGCACGCTTTAAAATACATTCATAAAAAGCTCAGCCAGCTATTAAACAATATTTTTTGATAAAGATTCAATTATTACCCTGTTTATTAATTAAAAACACTCACCTATTATTCACCTCAACGCAAGCGAAGCCATTTAGGCTATTTAAATCGCTTTATTCTATTTTTTAGCATAACGGGTATCAATGTATGAAACGATTAAAAACCACCCTAGCGATAGCATCACTTTCACTAGCAGTAACTGCTGCTTCAGGCGCCTATGCAGCAGAGGTTGGCGCCCTTGAAACGGTGACCACGTTTAATAAATATCGCGGTGCAGGTATAGCTATAACACCTGCAGGGCGAATGATTGTAAGCATGCATCCGCTTGACGCACCAAAAACGCGAGTAATTGAAATTATGGCAAATGGTGCTCAACAACCTTTCCCTACCGTCGATTGGGCAGACGGCCCTGAGCTTGGCAAAGTAGGCCTTGCAGCTGTAATTGGTGTACATAGCGATAGTAAAGGTGTGGTGTGGATTTTAGATATGGGCAGCGAGCGAATAGCCCCAAAACTTATAGCCTGGGACAGCGTTGCCAATACCTTAGTTAATACCATTGAATTAAATAAAGACGCCGTGCTTGCTAACTCATTTTTACAAGACTTTGTCATTGATGAGCGTAACGACAAAATTTACATTGCCGATATGTCATTCGGTAACTTTATGGGTGCAACCAAACCTGCTTTTGTAGTGGTTGATTTAAAAACGGGTGAATCCACTCGCGTACTTGAAGGCAATGCTAAGCTAATGCCAGAGGAGCGCGATATTGTCATCGAAGCCTCTCCCGTTGCCTCTAAATCAGCAGAAGGTGAAACGACAAACCTTCGCTTTGGTTTAAACCCAATTACCATTGATGATAAAAATGAGTGGGTCTACTTTGGCGCATTTACCGGCACACGCGTCTACCGTATTCCGGCAAAAACGCTCGCCAATAGCACGTATTCAGATGCTAAAAAAGCAAAAAGCATTGAACTGTTTGGCCCTAAAAACCCAAGCGATGGCATGACCTACGCGCCAGGTGTCGGTATTTTAGTAACCGACCTTGAAAACAATGCCATTGGCTTAACCACTAAAGGCCACTACGAAATAATTGTTCAAGATAAACGATTATCATGGCCAGATAGCCTAGCGCTAAGCAATGGTTGGGTTTATGTAACACAAGATCAGCTCCATCAACACCCTGCATTTAGCCAAGGCTTTGGTAATGCAAAACCACCCTACGTATTAACACGCTTTCGTTTTAATCAGTAAAAAAGTGCCTAGGAGCCAGTTTTTGTACTGGCCCGTTAAAAGGTTTTATCAACGAAATTTTTAAACATATTTGCTCTAGTTCAACTTAATTACTGGTATTCAAATAAGGCTGACCCTATGCGTAAACCAATTTTAAAATTGGGCGTAACCGATTTATCGTTTCACCATGTTACGGCTTCTTTAGTGAGCCATGTTTTAGCTGATATGGGCTTTAATGTTGAGCGTATTTATGCGCCGCATGAAAATAACTTTAAAAACCTCAAATCGGGTGAAGTAGATTTACTCGCCTCAGCGTGGCTGCCTTCAAGCCACGGTATTTATAAGTCCGATGTTGAGCAAGCTACACCACTCATTGAACTTGGCTTGCATTATGAGCCTTATGCGCATTGGGGCGTACCAGATTACGTACCGCAAAGTGCAGTGAATGAAGTTAGTGATTTGCTTAAACCAAATGTGCTTATAAAAATGGAAAAAACAATTCAGGGCATTAATGCCGGTGCTGGTATTACCCGTTTTTCTATTAATATGATGAAAGAATATGGGCTGACGAGCGCAGGATATGAGTTTATAACCGGCACAGAGCATGATTGTTTTAGCGCGTTTGAAAACGCAGTAGCCACCCAAACTTGGTGCGTAGTGCCATTATGGAAGCCACAATTTTTGCATTACAAGCACACAATACGAGCGCTTATAGAACCAAAAGGCTTACTAGGCGTTGTTGATAGAGCTGTTTTACTCCTACGAGAAGATAAACAAGTGCTGTTTAATCAAGCACAGATAAACACTCTTGATAAATTACGCTTTTCCAATGAGATCATTGCCGAGCTCGACTATAAAGTATGCAAGAACTTACAGCCCCTCGATGACGTAACGCGTAATTGGCTTAATCACAATCCATTTAAATAGTAGTTTGTGCTTTGTTTTTTTTAAAAAGGCTCAATATAGACACTACTTGGCTAAAATTGCCACTTAACGGAGATAACCATGACCCATCCAATTATTAATGATTTAGAAAAACGTTATACAACTAAACGCTATACAACCCAGCGTATTCCTCAAGATGACTTAGATGTAATTTACGAAGCTATGCGTCTTTCTCCTTCATCTATTAACTCGCAGCCGTGGAAATTTATTGTTATTGAATCAGACGAAGCTAAAGAGCGTATGCACTCTACGTTTGAAAATAAATTTCAATTTAATCAGCCGCATATTAAAACTGCATCGCACGTTATTTTATTTGCTTACAACCCTAAATATAAACGTGATGATTACGCACAAGTCATTGATGCAGATATTAAAAATGGCCGTACCCAAAGTGAAAACCGCGAACAAGCATTTGGTGCGTTTGCCTTTGTTGATATGAATACCGATGAGCAAGGCAACAATGCGATGTGGACCAAAGCGCAAACTTACATTGCCCTGGGCAACACAATGCACGCCGCAGCACGCTTAGGTATTGATTCAACGCCTATGGAAGGTGTAGATGCACAGCTTATTGGTGAAGTGTTTGAACACGAGCTGGATGGCTATATTTGTGATGTAGCGTTAGTACTTGGCTACCATGATGATACTGAAGATTATAACGCTAAGTTACCTAAATCTCGCTTAGCAAAAGAGCAAGTTATTCAGGTTTTATAAAACCCATTAAAAAAGCTTAGCGCTAAAGAGTGCTAAGCTTTTATACACACGTTATTTTTTAGCAATAGCCTGCACTACCGATGCTAAACCCGTGTGATATGTACCCTCCAGCACTTCTCGCTTTAATTCTTCTAAATGCAAAAAGCTAAGCTCGATTAAGTCATCTTGTAAATCGCTTTTTGAGGTTTTAGTATCGACACTTGGGCCGCCTCCGGTATTATAATTTACTTGCTCAGGCGTATAGGCCTCAAGTAAAAACACCCCACCAGGCTTTAAACCTTTAACAGCGCGCTTATATACTGCTGAGCGTACCGCGCTCGGTAAAGGGCAATAAATAGACACTACCGCATCCCATTTTTCTTTTCCAAAATCAAACTTAGCTAAATCGGCGTGTACTAGCTCAATGGTTACGTTGTGCTCTTTGGCAAGCTTTGCCGCTTTTTCAAGCCCTACTTTAGAGCCATCAACAGCGGTAACGCGATAACCCATTTTTGCTAAAAATACCGCATTTCGGCCCTCGCCTTCGGCTAAGCTTATAACATTTCCTTTAGGTAATTGCTTATAGTGATCGGCTAAAAAATCGTTTGGCTGTTTGCCATAAGCGTATTGCTGAGTGTTATAGCGTTCATCCCATATAATTTCTCCTGAGCTAAATTTGTTTACACAAGCATGTATAAAATACGCTTTAGTTGCTTAATAATTCCACGAATAACATGGGGAGTAAATACGTAACAAGATTAAATAAAAAAAGACCAGTGACGGGATCACTGGCCTAAAAAACAATACGAAGGGAGTCGCATTGGTTGTAAAAACTGCTGTTTACTCAACTAATGGCACACCTGACTCAAGTGCCTGATTATGCATCCACTGGTTTAATTGCTCTGGTCAAGTAATGGTTGGCTCGCAATATAAGCCGCGTAAAATAGAGTAATAAATTGCGCTATCAAGCAAACTTAATGACGTTTTACCTGCTACATATTTAACACGCGCACAAAAAGGACAATGAGAGTAACTGTATAGTTTCATAATTAATTAAAGCCGAAAGCGGTTAAATACCTATGCCCGTAAGATACCCAAATACTCAGCACAGAAAAACCGCATTTAGGTTGAAACTTTATCTTGTAAAAATTGATAATCACGCGCTTAAAAGCAAATATCATAAAAAACACGCCATAAAGGCGTGTTTAAAAATGTACTCAATTTACACATTATAGTTAGCGCCCTATTACGCCTTCAGCTAAAGGTTTAAATCTAAATATGTAATAAGGTGCTTTGTTTTCAGCATGACCGTTATTAAGTTGTGCCGAAAGCGGCAATTGCGCAGCGCCGGTGTACATGTAACCCTCTGGTCCAATGCTTACGCCATCTGGCCAAATCATGTTTTTATCGTACGCATAATCACGGTACGTACGTGTTTTGGCATCAATAACGCCCACCGTACGCTCACCCACTATGGTTAAATATAAATTATCATCAGCATCAATACTTAAACCACCGTTTACTGGTTTTTGTGCGTATTGCTCTACTCGTTCACCTAGTTGTTTATCGGTTAATTGCTCGTTAGCAATGTCGGCCATTTTAATACGGTAAACATACTTTTTATTAAGCGGAGCAAAGTAAAGCCATTGCTGCGCGTTATCAAGCACAATGCCATCGGCACCAATAAAGGCATTAAGTTGCTTTTGATTATCAGTCCCTTCATCAATCATTATTGGCATGGTGTAATCGGGCAAAGTGCTTTCGTGACCTTGCAATACTCGCCAGCTCTTGCCTGTTTTAGTATTAACGATAATAAGGGCGGCTTGCTTGCCATTTCCGCCATCTGCAATACCTTCATCGGCAATCACTAATGTATTGTATTTACTCGATATAGCTAAATCATTAAGTTGAGATTGAGCAACCGATATAGGGCTAGGTAAATAAATAATTTTGTTAACCTTATTGTTTATCGCATCCCATGCTACCAGCTTTGGCGTAATACGCGGCTGCGCCTGGCCTGAGTCGAGTATCCAAACGTTACCTCTGTCATCAGCCCTTACCCCTAATACCCAATTTAAATAGTTAGCGGGATTTTTTAAGCTGCCATCACTTTTATAAGGAGTTTGCATTTGCGCATTAGGAAATGGCACCACATCACCACTTTTTAAGAGCTCTCCCACTTTTACTTTTGGGTTATAAAAGGGATGATAACTAAAAATAAAGCGCTTGTTTTGTGTATACGTAATACCGCCTACAGCACCGTCGGTTTGTGCGTAAACCTCAGCGGGTACCGTGTCGTTTGCAATAGCCGAGGCACTTATTAGTAAGGCTATAGCGCTTAGCCCTAATTTAGATTTATTTAAGAACATAATTTGCCCTATTTTTGCTTAATGTAATTAGCTGTGCCGTCTATCCAGTCTTGTCGAGCTGGGGCAAAAAAATCAATATCCACCGTATCTTTGGTAAAGTGAAATTCGTGCGGTACATTGGCCGGTATCACCATCATGTCACCCGCTTTCAT
The DNA here is from genome assembly GCF_001401805.1 of Pseudoalteromonas sp. P1-25. Lineage (GTDB taxonomy): Bacteria > Pseudomonadota > Gammaproteobacteria > Enterobacterales > Alteromonadaceae > Pseudoalteromonas. Next base: position 54,621 of record NZ_LKDW01000026.1, on the reverse strand, counting down.
AAGGTATTGTTTACCGCCAGAAAACACTTTAGCCTCGCCTGACATAATCCACGTTACTTGTTCATTCGGGTGTTTATGAAGCGTCACTTTGCCCCCTTTTTTGGCCACCCATTTTACAAACGTAGATTGCGTACCATGAAAGTATTGGCGTGTTAAATATGGGCCCATTTGCTCTTTGGGCTGGCTGTCGAGATTAAGTAAAAAAGGGGCGTTGGTAATGTGCTGGTTATAACTATCCATTATGCCCATTTGGGGTGCAGGCGTTATTTGCTGTGCAAGTTTACTTTGCGCTGCCCATACGCCAGTGCTTGTTAAAGCAGCTGCTAATAAAAGCGTGTTAATTTTCATAGTTTCACCTAAATAATAAACTGTGTGCGGCTGCACTGACTATTTAGGCAAAGTTTACAGGCTGAGAATTTTTGAAAAAGCCGCTTAGCCGAGAAACATTTTCAAATAAAAACGAGTAATTAATTACTTATTGAAAAACAAAAACCCAGCAATAAAGCTGGGTTTTACTTAGGTCATGCTTAATAAACCTTAACTGACCTTGAGTTCTTGCATTTGTATGTACTGCACTAAGTCTTCAATCGATACCACGGTCATGCTGTGTTTATTAGCATAATCACTTACCTGTGCTAAACACGCCATGGTGCCATCAGGGTTAGTGAGTTCGCAAATAACCCCAAACGGTTTTAAACCAGCCAGCTGCATTAAATCTACAGATGCCTCGGTGTGGCCGCGGCGAACTAAAACGCCACCTGTTTGTGCTTTTAAGCCAAATACATGGCCTGGGCGCGATAAATCACCCGGTTTAGCGTTATCGGCGGTGGCGGCTTTAATCGTTGCGACTCTGTCGGCTGCCGATACGCCGGTTGTAACACCGTGTTTAGCTTCAATGGTTACTGTATAGGCTGTGTTATTTTGACTGGTATTGTTAGTTACCATTTGCGGTAGGTCGAGCTGTTTAATACGCTCATCGCCCATACACAAGCACACAATACCGCTGCCTTCGCGGATCATTTCGGCCATTTGTTGAGTGGTTAAGTGCTCGGCAGAAAATACAAAGTCGCCTTCGTTTTCGCGGTTTTCGTCATCAACAACAAGCACGCCTTGGCCTTGCTGCAGTGCGGCAATGGCATTTTCTACACGGGTGTGGCTTTCGCCAAATTGAGTAAGTAAAGACTGAATCATTATTATATTCCACATAAAAATAAATAGATTCAGGACACTGAAAGACATGGCAAAACACACAAACTAAATTGCGCACTTTTACCACTAAACAGCTTATACCAATCCGCTTAATTCAGTGATCAATTTTGAGGCGGGAAAACGTGTTGATAACGACACTTTTAGCCCCTCAAAATGATTAAGTATTTTTGCAAATTGGTATTAAACACGCAGCCACAGGCCGCGTGTTTGCATACGCTACAAGCTATATTCTCTTTCATCCGGACTATAACCGTCGGCTCTGGCCTCTCACCAGATCTGCTTGACCTTTATTTAATACATTAAAAACGATTATTAAATAAAGCGCTCGCGGGCTCATTTTATTCATAAAGTCATGAGTAAAACATACCGCCGGTGGGGAATTTCACCCCGCCCTGAGAATGTACCGTGAACTTATCTGTTCACGGCCTGCGCATTATACGCGTGTATGACCATGTTATTCAAAAATAAACGTTAAATAAGCTCAGTGTTCAGTGAGGCATTGAGCACTTTACCTTGATTTATATCGGCCGTGAGTGAGCATTTTGCGCCATTAACTAAGTTTAAATTTGGCTGCACATGGCCAATATCAGCATCTATTATTACCGGAAACAAGCACCCACCCAATGCCACATCTAGCGCATGGCGGTAATCAAAGGCATCGTGATGACTTTGTGTTATTTCACTGCGCCCTAAAATAAGGCCGTTAATATCATCAAATACACCGGCAAGTTTGAGCGACAGTAAAAAGCGTGCCACGGTGGTAGGGGTAAGCTCTGAGTTTTCTAGGTATAAAATAAGGCCTTCGTTCGCACTGTGTTTTTTAAAGTCGTGCAATGCTAAAAAAGGTGAATCTAATAATAACCCTACCGTATCAAGGCAGCCGCCAAATAAGCGCCCAGACATCTCTATTGTGCGCTCATCGGTGTAATTTAAGCACTGCCACTGAGTAGGCTCGCTTGGTGCTAACAGCTCATCGGGGTTTTGTGCGTAATTAGGTTTATTTTTTTGATAATATGCAGAGGGTCCTTGCTCAAATTTACTGCCCGATTCGTAGGTAATGGTTTCAAAAATTTGTAAGCTAAAGGGATTTGTTTCATCGGGATGAAGCTGCATTAAGTTGGCACTATGAAGTGTCGCCCATTGGCACTTAGCTGTAAGTGCACAGGCAATTGTACTCACATCAGAAAAACCCACCAGCCATTTAGGCTTAGCTTCTTTAATGGCATTAAAATCAAGTAGTGGTAAAATTTCCATTGCAAGCTCTCCACCCATTGGTGGCATAATGGCGGCAACGTCATCGTCTAGCAAAAAGCCCATCAATTGCTTGGCATGGGCTTTTGCATCTAATTCATCGCGGGGTTTATTTTGGCGTAAAAACTCCCCTTCTACTACCTCGTAACCACGGTTCTTCAAACCGTCTATCACTCTATCTAGTCGTGCATGGTATTTTTCTTTTAAGCCCGACGAAAGCGAGCAAATAGCAATTTTAGAGCCTACTTTTAAAGGCGCTGGATAAAGTATATTAGCCATGAGTGTTCCTTTTGATAAAGTAATTCCAGTGCGTGAAAAGTTTCCCCTTCTACACGTATTGTAGATGTGTACCCATATCAACACGTTTACTCTTTATACAATATGAATGCAAGAAGTAAATTTGGTGTAGTCTACGGGTTGTTTAAGTGATTTTACTTGCTTAAATATGGGTTTTTCTAAAATTATTAGGCGTGACACCGAAACGCTTTTTAAATGCGGTAGTGAATGAAGAAACATGGCTGTAACCCAGTAAGAAAGAGACTTCACCTATCGATTTACCATCCAAAACAAGCCAGCTTTTCGCTTTATCCAAGCGTTTATTTCTTAAGTACTCTATTGCCGTGACTTGGTACTTGTTTTTAACTTGCCGTTGTAACGTGCTGACACTAACCCCCAAATAATCTGCAATTTGGCTTAAACAACCATGCGATAAAGCTAAATCCTCAAATGCTTTGTCTATTTTACATTTGTGATGTGCTTTCAAAGATTGTCTGTGAAGATTAATTATTGGTGCTGACTTTGCTTGGCTAGGCTCAGTGAAGAGTAAAATTAAACTCTTATATATTAATTGGATTGATAGTTGCTCTGCCTTGAGTTGATCTTCAAACATAAGGCTAGACTTTAATGTAAACAACTGATTTGCAATGTCTGTTAATTCATCAGCGCAGTCAAATGTAAAAACACGACTTGGGTGAGCAAAAATTCTGTCTATTTTTATTCTATCGTCGCCGGTTTTACATCGTGAATAAAGCCATTGTTTGTTAATTGATACATTAATTTTTTTTACTTTTTGATTTTTATTTAAATGGCGGGTAAACATCTCTTTGCCTGAAATTGTATTAATAAACAATAACGGCCTGTGTGGGTCTGCCCTAAGCTGGTAAGTACTTTTACCTAAACTAAAGCACAACGTTCCCCTGTATAAAATATTAATACTTATACCGGCATCAATGGCAACCGTACTGCTGGCCGCTTGTTTTTCTTCGCCATCACAACAGTGCATAGTGATACCCTGCGCTACACTTTCAAATGTTAAATCACCTACAAATAATGGCTTGTGATCCGCATTATGTTGTAAAACATGATTATCGTAGCCCTGCAAAACAAGTGCCGAATGAAGGTTATCTTTGTTTAAGTTTAATGCTAATTTCATAGCTCTTTCACTTTCACGTTATTAATGGCGATTAATCAAAATTAATTGGCGATTTTACTTAATTATTTTCCGCATAAAATACTACCACATATGTAAAATAGTGCGAACAATTCTTATTTGCAATAATTCTACTATTTAAAAATAATTAAGGATAAGCATGGCCCCTTTTAGTTTTTCTAAACGCATTATTTCTGGCGCTGTTGCCTCTGCGCTAGGTGCAACAGTTATATCTGCAAACGCAAATGAAGCGCAAAACAATACTGCTGATAATGAAATAGAACGTGTTTCTGTGTGGAGTACAGCCGTTAATACTTCATCACTGTACCTTAATGAAGGTGATATTAGTAATAAGCAAGCGGATCATATTTCTGACCTATTACGAACCATTCCTGGGGTAGATGTAGGCGGAGCTCACTCTCTAAATCAACGAATCACCATCCGAAGTATGGATGATAAAGATTTAAAAATAAGCATCGATGGCGCAGCACAAAATACGTATATGTATCACCATATGGGTAACTTACAAATTCATGCCGACATTTTAAAATCAGTAGATATTGAAATTGGTACTAACTCGGTCGTCAATGGCGGCTTAGGGGGTGCGGTCAAATTTGAAACTAAACAGGCTCAAGAGCTGCTTAATGCAAATGAACAAATTGGTGGACGTATCCATGTGAGCGCCGGTGATAACTCGGGCACCAACTACTCATTAACAGGTTATGGTTTACTGGCCGATAACGTTGATTTTTTAGCTTACTATAATTATGTAGATCGCAAAAACTATGATGTTGGTGGCAATCAGATCAAAGATGCCAGTGGTGCTGAAATTGAGGGCACTGATGGTGAAGTAAAAGGCTTAGAAGGGACAACTACCGATGCGTTAATTAAGCTAGGCTGGGATATAAACAACAATCAACGCCTCGCTTTCAGTTATGAAAGCTATAAAGATGAAGGTGATTACAGCTACCGACCTGATATGGGCTTAGCCACCGATTTAGCTATAACTAACTCTTTGGCGATTCCGCTGTTGTGGCCTACAGAGTTTACACGCGACACATTAACGCTAAACTACACACTTCATTGGTCAGATTATTCAATGCTTAAAGCCTCAGTATTTTCCAATACCAGTGAATTATGGCGTGATGAGTTAGGCTGGGCCGAAAACGAAAGCTTTGCAAGTTCAGCCGGTATAATCACCGGTGAAGCCAAAAACACAGGGGTTAATATTTTAGCCAACACGTTAATTTCTAACAGCGTTGAGCATGATATTACTTACGGCCTAGATATAGTTAAGCATGAAACACACTATTATGCTGATTACACAACAATCGATGATGCGGTATCTGCAGAAGAAGCAACAACAACAGCATTATTTATTCAAGATAAAATAGCAATTAGTCCAAGTTTTGCCATCATTCCAGGCGCCCGTTATGAGCATTACGACATTGACTCAACCTTAGTGGATAATACATTTAACGAAACATCATTTGCCTTAGCTGCCGAATACTCGCCTACAGAGCAATTGATCTTTAAATTAAGTTCTACACAAATTTTTAAGGCACCAGAAATTGCTGAGGTATTTATTGGTGCAGGCTTATATGACGAAGCTAACCCTGATATTAAAGCCGAAACCGGTACCAATAGCGAGTTCTCATTCGCGTATCAAACACATATTAAAGATGATGATCAGCTCTCTTTAGGGGCAACATTATTTAAAACGTCAATCAACGATTATATTTATGATTATGCCAGTGGCTCACTCAAAGATAATATTGGCGACATGGAAATTGATGGCTTTGAAGCATATCTAGGCTACAAATTAAACGGTTTCAATAGTCAAATAACTTACTCATCAGCCGAGAGTGAACTTGATGCTTTTGATCAATACGATGCCTTAAACGGTGCAAGACTAGACCGCCAACAAGGTGATACCTTAACAGTCAGTGCCGATTATGTATTCTCTGCTGTCGATTTAACTCTACACTGGGAGTTAATGAATGTAGATGATGTTGATGCCGGCGTAGACCTTGACGGCGCGACACTTAATAACGAGAAAGACGGATTTACGGTACATAATATCTCTCTAAATTGGCAACCACAAAGCCAACCACAAATAAATATCGTGTTTGGTGTGGATAACCTGTTTGATGAATATTACGCCTCGCAATCATCAAGAACAGGAACTTCATTCCACCCTCGCTTTGGCGAACTCTATCTACTCGATTATGAACCAGGCAGAAATATCAAAGCAACGTTTGCCTATCAGTTTTAATACCAATCCGCATAATTAAGTGATCTATTTTGAGGATGGATAAATGTGTTGATAGCAAGGAAAAATTCGCTATTTAGTTGTTATAAATGAGAATTTTTTAACGCAAATAGCAATACGCTTAGCCCCGCAAAATGATTAAGTATTAAGCATAACCTTATAAACCAGTTAAGTTGTTAACTGGTTTATATTATTTAATGAGGACTATGATGCGCTTTAAAGCTATTAGAATATTCTCCATGTCACTATTGGTAAGCTTGTTTTTAGCCCCAGTGAGTTACGCTAAAAAAGCAGAGCCGATCAATTTAAGCATCGACTTTACCTTACCAAAAATTAATACCGAACCCTACCACCGTCCTTATGTGGCTATTTGGCTGGAAACGCCCGATCGCGAAGGTATACATACTTTAGTTTTTTGGCACGAGCAACAAGAGTGGTTTAAAGACTTACGCCAGTGGTGGCGAAAAATTGGCCGCAAAGCAAGCGCAAATTACGATGGCGTGTCAGGCGCTACAAAAAAACCAAATAGCTATCAAGTCAGCTGGCAAGGCCAATTAAGTGACACTGAGATGTTGCCGCAAGGCGAATACACACTTAATTTTGAAGCGGTACGTGAAGAAGGCAGCCGAGAGTATTTAAAACAAAAAATACGCTGGGATAACAATCAACCACAGCATTATCAACTGCAAGGTCAAACCGAACTTGGCGCTATCACCATCACAATAGAGTAAAACAATGAAAAAAATAATTTCACATTCGATCAAAGGGCTTGTTGCAAGCTGTAGCTTATTGGCACTAACATTGAGTAACATAAGTATTGCCCACGAGCGCTTCATGGTGCCTTCTCATACTGTGTTTTCAGGCGATGATGTTCAATATGCAACCATTATTTCGAGTATTTCTAACGATATTTTTCACCCAGACCGCCCGCTGGGCAATAATAATAAAGGTATTGATGCGGGTGATTTAAAGCCTTTGTTCTCTTTATTGGAGTCAAATGTATTGTTACCTAATGGTGAAAACGACAGCTCAATACAATGGCAAGCATTTCAGCGCTTGTCTGTGGCTGATGTGCCTTTTAGCCAATCAGGCACTTATCGCGTGAGCTTAGTGCAAAAAGAAGTGGCCATGACCACATTTAAAAAGGCCAATGGCGCGCCTGGGCGAGTATTTGGTCCCAAACCGGTTATCCCTGAAGGCGCCACTAATATAGTACGAAGAACAACCGCGGCGCGCGTCGAGACTTTTATTACCATGAACGAGCCTTCTTTTAGCACTTTTCAGCCTATTGGAAAAGGTTTAGAGTTAACAGGTAAAACGCATCCCAATGATTTATTTGCTCAAGAGCCTGCTCACTTTAAACTGGTGTATAACGGTAAAACGGTGCCAAAAAATACGCAGTTAAAAGTTATAAAAGCAGGTACTCGCCACAGAAACACCCGTAATGAACAAATCATTAAAGTAAACGAAAGCGGTGAGTTTACCTTTACCCCACAACAAGCTGGGTTTTACTTTTTAACCGCCGAAACCGCACTTGATATAGAGCAACCAACCAATGTAGATGTAAAACATGACAGCCTCTATGTCACGTTAGAGGTATTCCCGCAATAATGTTTATCGCGAGGCGAGAATTGTGATCACTTTAAGAGAATAAAGCCTGAAATGTGCGACTTTATAAGCTACTGATTTAAGATAACGTAACACGATTGGTATAAGCGAACTGCTTAACCTGAAATTCAAATATAAAAAAACCACACCCTATTGCTAAGGTGTGGTTTTTGTTAAAACTAAGTATTAAATGTACTCAACGTCAATGATTTCGTACTCAACGTCGCCTTTAGGCGTTTTAATGGTAACAGCATCATCTGTTTGTTTACCAATTAATCCGCGCGCAATTGGTGAATTCACAGAGATTAAATTATTTTTAATATCCGCTTCGTCATCACCCACAATACGGTAGGTTACTTCAGCATCTGTCTCTACATTTACGATAGTGACAGTCGTACCAAAAATAACTTTACCGGTATTAGGCATTTTAGTTACGTCAATAATTTGCACATTTGAAAGCTTAGCTTCAATTTCTTGAATACGGCCTTCACAAAAACCTTGTTGCTCACGCGCAGCGTGATATTCAGCGTTTTCTTTTAAGTCACCATGTTCACGCGCCACCGCAATGTCATTTACGATTTTAGGACGGGTAACTGTTTTTAATTCGTTAAGCTCTTCGCGCAGTAACTCTGCGCCACGAACTGTCATCGGAATTGATTGCATACTTTTCTCACTTAACACCAAGGCCTAATGGCCTTGGTACATTTCCTTAGTTCAATCGCTGGTGTAGCTCTTGAACTGACGTCACTTTACTACGGTCGTCCGCTTGGTTAGCAGTACAGTTAGCAAATGCCGCGTTCAAGGTTGTCGTGTAGTTGGTTTTGTTTTGCAATGCACCACGACGCAACACCTTCGAATCTTCGATCGCTTGGCGACCTTCGGTGGTATTTACGATATAGCTGTACTCTTTATTCTTGATGTTATCAAGAATATGCGGGCGGCCTTCATATACTTTGTTTACACGGCGTACTTCAATACCAGCCTCTTTTAAAGCCTCTGCTGTGCCACCTGTTGCATCAATTTCAAAACCTAGGTCTATCATGGTTTTAGCAAGTTCTACAACACGAGACTTATCGCTGTTACGTACAGATAGTAACGCGCGACCACCGCGTGGTAAAGTGTTGCTTGCACCTAATTGTGCTTTTGCGAACGCTTCGGCGAAAGTATCGCCAACACCCATTACTTCACCTGTAGAGCGCATCTCTGGGCCGCGGATAGGATCCACACCTTGGAACTTAGCAAATGGTAAAACCACTTCTTTAACGCTGTAGTAAGGTGGAATCACCTCTTTTGTAATACCTTGGCTGGCTAACGACTGACCCGCCATACAACGCGCTGCTACTTTTGCAAGTGCAATACCGGTCGCTTTTGATACAAACGGTACAGTACGCGCCGCACGTGGATTCACTTCAATTAAGTACACTTTGCCATCTTTTACAGCAAATTGTGTATTCATTAAGCCCACTACGCCAAGCTCAAGTGCCATATCGGTTACTTGTTTGCGCATAACATCCTGCACTTCTTGTGATAAAGAGTGTGCAGGTAATGAACATGCTGAGTCACCCGAGTGAACACCCGCTTGCTCAATGTGCTCCATTATACCGCCGATAATGACTTGCTCGCCGTCACAAATTGCATCCACGTCCACTTCAATCGCGTTATCTAAAAAGTGATCAAGTAGTACTGGCGCTTCATTTGACGCTTGTACTGCTTCGGTCATGTATCGACGTAAGTCTTGCTCATCGTATACAATTTCCATTGCACGGCCACCCAGTACGTACGATGGACGTACAACCAATGGGAAGCCAATTTCAACTGATTTAAGTAATGCTTCTTCCGTTGATGTAACCGTTGCGTTTTCTGGCTGAAGTAAATCAAGACGCTCTACTAATTGTTGGAAACGCTCACGGTCTTCTGCGCGGTCAATCGCATCGGGTGAAGTACCAATTACTGGCACACCATTGGCTTCCAGTTCACGTGCGAGTTTAAGCGGTGTTTGGCCACCGTACTGAACAATCACACCTTTTGGTTTTTCAACACGTACAATCTCTAATACGTCTTCAAGTGTAATTGGTTCAAAGAATAAACGGTCAGAGGTATCGTAATCGGTAGAAACCGTTTCAGGGTTACAGTTAACCATGATGGTTTCATAGCCGTCTTCACGTAGCGCAAGGGCCGCGTGTACACAACAATAGTCAAACTCAATACCTTGGCCGATACGGTTAGGACCGCCACCAATTACCATGATTTTGTCTTTATCTGACGGGTTAGCTTCACACTCTTCATCGTACGATGAGTACATGTAAGCGGTATCTGAGCTAAATTCGGCAGCACACGTATCAACACGCTTGTACACAGGTACAATGTTTAATTGATGACGCTTTTTACGAATTTCGGCTTCAGATACACCCGCAATTTCAGCTATACGTGGGTCGGCGAAACCTTTACGTTTAAGTTTACGTAAAAACTCTGCATTTAAGCCGGCCATGCCACCTTCAGCAATCTTTGCTTCGTCTTTTAAAATGTCTTCTATTTGTACTAAGTACCAAGGGTCAACTTTGGTTAGTTCAAAAACTTCTTCTACGCTCATACCGTGGCGCATTGCATCGGCAATGTACCAAATACGCTCAGCGCCTGGCTCGCGTAGTTCGCGAATAATTTTTTCGCGGGCTTTCGGATCATCAAGTGCCACTATTGGGTTAAAGCCCGTTGCGCCAACTTCAAGACCGCGTAATGCTTTGTGTAACGATTCTTGCTGGTTACGACCAATCGCCATTACTTCGCCCACTGATTTCATTTGCGTTGTTAAGCGGTCGTTCGCGCCGGCAAATTTTTCAAAGTTAAAGCGAGGAATTTTTGTTACTACGTAGTCGATTGAAGGCTCAAATGACGCGGGTGTTTTGCCACCTGTAATGTCGTTTTGAAGTTCATCTAACGTGTAGCCAATCGCTAATTTAGCAGCGATTTTTGCAATAGGAAAACCCGTTGCTTTTGATGCAAGAGCAGATGAGCGAGATACACGTGGATTCATCTCAATGATAACCATACGCCCGTCAACTGGGTTTACACCAAACTGTACGTTTGAACCACCGGTTTCTACACCAATTTCACGCAGTACTGCCATAGAGGCATTACGCATTAATTGGTATTCTTTGTCGGTTAAGGTTTGTGCTGGTGCCACGGTGATTGAGTCACCTGTGTGTACACCCATCGGGTCAAAGTTTTCGATAGAACATACAATGATACAGTTGTCTTTTTTGTCACGAACAACTTCCATTTCATATTCTTTCCAGCCAATCAGTGATTCATCAATCAGCAACTCACTTGTTGGTGATAAATCTAAGCCGCGCTCACAGATTTCGTTAAATTCTTCCATGTTGTAAGCCACACCGCCCCCGGTGCCACCCATAGTGAAAGAAGGACGAATAATACACGGAAAACCAATTCGTGTTAGCGTGTCGTGTGCTTCATCCATAGAGTGAGCAATTTCTGCACGCGGGCATTCAAGGCCAATATTTCTCATGGCTACGTCAAAGCGTTCACGGTTCTCTGCTTTGTCGATTGCATCAGCAGTTGCGCCTATTAGCTCAACGCCGTGTTTAGCCAGTACGCCGTGCTTATCTAAATCAAGTGCGCAGTTTAGTGCCGTTTGACCACCCATCGTTGGTAGGACTGCATCTGGCTTTTCTTTTTCAATAATTTTTTCTACGACTTCCCAATGAATAGGTTCGATGTACGTTGCATCGGCCATTTCAGGGTCGGTCATGATAGTCGCTGGGTTTGAGTTAACTAATATAACTCTAAAGCCTTCTTCTCTAAGTGCTTTACACGCTTGAGCACCAGAGTAATCAAATTCACAAGCTTGACCAATTACAATTGGGCCTGCGCCTAAGATAAGAATGCTTTTTAAATCGGTACGTTTTGGCATTATTACTCCAGTTAAATTAGTTATTACGCGCTTGCATCAGGTCGATGAAGTGGTCAAATAATGGGGCTGCATCGTGCGGGCCTGGGCTTGCTTCTGGGTGACCTTGGAAGCTAAACGCTGGCTTATCAGTACGATGAATACCTTGTAGTGTTCCATCAAATAACGATTTGTGCGTGGCACGTAAGTTACTTGGTAGTGTGTCTTCATCGGCAGCAAAACCGTGGTTTTGTGCGGTGATCATTACTACATCGCGGTCTAAGTCTTTTACTGGGTGGTTACCACCGTGGTGGCCAAATTTCATTTTTACTGTTTTAGCACCTGAGGCCAGTGCTAATAATTGATGCCCTAAACAAATACCAAAGATTGGTGTGTCGGTTTCTAAAAAGGTTTTAATTGCATCAATAGCGTAAGTACAGGGTTCTGGATCGCCAGGGCCATTAGATAAGAAGATACCATCTGGGTTTAAAGCAAGTACCTCGGCGGCTGAGGTTTGCGCTGGTACAACGGTTAATTTACAACCGCGATCAACTAGCATACGTAAAATATTACGTTTAACACCGAAGTCGTAGGCTACTACATGAAACTTTTCATCATCGCTGCTAAGGGTTTTAAATCCTTGGCCTAATGTCCAGCTTGATTCGCGCCACTCAAAATTTTCCTTGGTTGAGACAACTTTTGCTAAATCCATACCTTTTAAACCTGGGAAGGTTTGCGCGGCTTGTAACGCTTTGCTTTCGTCTAACTCGTCACCGGCAATAATACAGCCGTTTTGTGCGCCTTTGTCGCGCAAAATACGGGTAAGCTTTCTGGTGTCGATGTCCGCAATACCTAAAATATTACGTTGTTTTAAGTAATCATCTAACGATTGCTCGTTACGAAAGTTACTTGCTAGCAGTGGCAAATCACGGATCACTAGGCCTTTAGCCCAAATTTGATTCGCTTCTTCGTCTTCGCTGTTGGTACCCGTATTGCCGATATGTGGGTACGTCAAAGTTACGATTTGTTCCGCGTATGATGGATCAGTCAAAATTTCTTGATAACCAGTCATAGACGTATTGAATACTACTTCACCGACTGACATGCCGTCAGCGCCGATTGCAGTACCGCGAAACACTGTGCCGTCTTCTAGGACTAACAGAGCGGATTTAGTCAAGTTAAACCTCCTAACAGTAAAAAACGGGAGTAAGCAAATGCTTAACACCCCGCCAATACCCAGAGGGATCGTCAAAACCAGATTTTTTGTGAGCTTAAATTGTTTTACGCAGTCTTAAATGATGCCGATATAAAACGCTAAACCTTCAATCATTTTTCTTGCCTAAAACTCTTTTCATTCCCACTGAAACCCCTGGTTTTACTAGCCACTTGGGTATAATTGGAAACACGCATTTAGTAATTTTTGGCAAATTGGCTGCATTCTACATGAAGATGCTATTTAGGTCTAACGTTATTTAGATAAACACTAAAAATAAGTCGCTTTAGACAAAAATAGACCCAAACAGCTAAAAAAGTAACTAAACTACTTCAGATCTAGCACATCTTGCATATCATAAAGTCCTGCCGGTTTGTTTTGTAACCACTGCGCAGCCCTTATAGCACCTAACGCAAAGGTCATTCGCGAGCTTGCTTTGTGGGTTAATTCAAGCCTTTCGCCCATAGTTGCGAAATAGGCGGTGTGTTCACCTACTATGTCACCGCCTCTTAAGACCGAATAGCCAATTTCATTTTGCGATTTTGCGGTTTCTACTTGGCTGCGGTCGTATACTGCTACTTCATCGTGATCCCACCCTTTAGCCTGTGCAATAGATTCACCAATGGCCAATGCCGTGCCCGATGGTGCATCTATTTTATGACGATGATGCGCTTCAAAAACTTCTATATCTAAGTCATCACCAAATTTAGTGGCCGCCGTTTGCACTAGGTTGAGTAGCACATTAACGCCAACGCTGTAGTTACGCGCAAACACAATAGGAATATGTTTAGCAGCATTTTCTAATAATGCCATGTCTTCGCTCGTTAAACCTGTGGTGCCTATAACCATAGGCAGTTTTTTATCGAGCGCTGTTTTTAAGTGATTGCGCATACCTGCTGGTAACGTAAAGTCGATAAGTACATCAACATCAACAACCTTATTCTCGTCGCTAAAACAAATGGTTTTGTCGGCTGCACTGTTTACTTGATTTACATTAATACCCAATAACGATGAGCTGCTGCGAACATACGCACCACCAAGTTGTGTTTGCTCTTTAATTGTCGCGGCTTCTAATAAGGCTAAGCCCATTCTGCCGTTAGCACCAAAAACACCGATTCGATTCATTGTTATTGCCTTAATCTGATTTAGTTGGATCTGTCGTTGCGTACCTTGACTAATTTGCCGACCTACACTTGCATTGAACAATTATTAGTCGCATATAATCGCACACCGGTAGATATTATCTAAAAGTCGTGCAATAGTCAGGTAAGCCTTTAATTAAATAATAATAACAATACCAGTTTACTTTAGCCATCTATACATTTAAACTTCTCTTTCGCGTCGATTTGGTCTTTGGCTTGCGGGCGCTGTGGTCATCACCTTTTTACTAAAGCGTGATCTACTAAATTCAGCTAAAAGAGGAGTTTTGGCTGTGGTTATACTAACTGGTTATGAGGAATACTAATGCAGCCAACATTTAATAAAAACAAAGCAATATTGTCTTTGCTTCCCCTTCTTACTTTTGTAGCCCTTTTTTTAGGCTCAGGTTTATATTTACAATCTCAAGGGGTCGATTACGCTTTTTATCAGCTCCCTGCCCCGGTTGCAATTTTACCCGCTATTATGCTTGCCTTTATTTTAAATAAAGGCACTGTAAACCAATGTGTTGAAACCTTTATTAAAGGTGCAGGACACAACAACATTATTACCATGTGTTTAATTTATTTACTTGCCGGTGCATTTTCGGCCGTTGCAAGTGCAACCGGTGGTGTAGATGCAGTGGTAAATGCCGGCTTGTCACTTATACCCCCGTCGCTGTTATTGCCTGGTCTATTTTTAATTGCAGCGGTTGTCTCTACCGCAATGGGTACATCTATGGGTACCATTGGCGCTATCGGGCCAATTGCTTATGCGGTATCGGTTAAAACTGGTATCGACCCTGCGCTAATGGCCGGTACGATAGTATCGGGCGCAATGTTTGGTGATAACCTTTCTATTATTTCAGACACAACCATTGCTGCAACACGTACGCAGGGCTGTGAAATGAAAGACAAGTTTAAAGAAAACTTAAAAATAGCGGTTCCTGCGGCAGTATTAACCATTGCTTTGCTGCTTTATTTAACCCCTGCGCCACAAGCAGTAGAAACAAAAGATTTTGATTTATTATTAGTGCTGCCCTATGCCTTTATTTTAGTATTGGCTGTAGCCGGTATGAACGTCTTTGTGGTGCTATTTAGCGGTATTGTATTTGCTGCGCTAATGGGCTTTACCGGCAGCTATGAAGGTGCAAGCTTTGTAAAAGATATTTACAAAGGCTTTACCGATATGCAGGAAATATTTTTACTTTCTATGTTTATTGGTGGCTTATCTGAATTTATTCGTATTAACGGCGGCCTTGATTTTCTGGCACAAAAAATTCAAGCCATTACAAAAGTGATTGCCAAGTGGCACCGCAAAGTAGCTGATCAGCTTGGTATAGCAGCCTTGGTATTAACCAGTAACGTGTGTATAGCCAATAACACGGTGTCAATTATAGTTGCAGGTCCTATTGCTAAAAAGCTTGCTGATGATGGTGAAATAACTGGTAAACGCTCTGCAAGCTTGCTCGATATTTTTGCATGTGTTACGCAAGGCTCACTGCCCTATGGTGCGCAAGCATTACTGTTAGGTGCTACGTTTAAAATTAGCCCGTGGGAAGTATCAACCTCATCTTACTACTGCTTTATTTTAGCTTTTACTGCCATTGCCGTTATTTGTTTACGTCGTAATAAAGCCTAAACTTTGTGCAAAACCCGATGTTGCAGCTTAATAAGTAAGCTGCAACATATGTTAAAATAATAATCTACAAATCAAGACCTTGTGCTATAATGCGCGCTTTCGCGTGTCACTAAAATTATAGTTAAATACAGATTATGAAATTTAAAAAATTACTCCCCCTCGTTACCCTTACGTCAATCGCTTTATCATCTTCTGCCCTTGCTGCTAACTGGAGCAGTACCGCATTACATGTTAATAATGGCGATCAAAAAAACCCATTTACCAAGCAAGAATCAGATACGACTGTTTACTCGCTGCAGCATGCATCGGGCTATGATTACGGTGATAACTTTTTCTTTATTGATTACAGTAAAGACGATACAACCGACGGCTACCAAGATAGTGACTTTTACGGCGAATGGTATTCAACGCTAAGCTTATCGGCTATCAGCGGTGAAAAAATTGGCGCAGGTGCACTACTAGATGTAGGCCTTACTGGCGGTATTAACGTAGCTGGCGATGCTAAAATGATGAAGTACTTGCCGGGTGTTAAATTAAGCTGGGATGTGCCCGGGTTCAATTTTTTTCAAACACTTGTCACTGCCTATATTGACGACAGTGAAGGCGTAGCAAAAGGCGGCGCTCCTATTGAAACTAATAGCTGGATGTTTGATGTTGCCTTTGAATACCCGTTTACCCTAGGCTCGCAAAAATTTAGCTTTAAAGGACACGCTGAATACATCGCAGAGCGCGAAGATGAATTTGGTAACGACGTAGAAGCATGGATACTTGCACAGCCTATTTTAGTGTGGGATATGGGCCACGCCCTAGAAATGAAAGAAAACACGCTGTTACTGGGTATGGAATTACAATATTGGCACAACAAGCTAGGGACCAAGGTCACTGAGTCAGTTCCACAAATACATGTTGAGTGGACATTTTAAGTAGTCTCTTTAGGTTTAAAATACATTAACGGAGTCCTTTAAAGCGCTCCGTTTTTTTATGCCTTGAACACTATTTAATTGAACAGCCTGTAATACTTGGTTATTGTCTTACTTCTTTTGAGCTTATGGCTCTTCTTTTAAAGGAGTAACAAAATGTCGCCATTTAAAGTTATATGTTTTTCTACATTGTTAGCATTAACGAATAATACGTTTGCCAGTAGTACAGAACACGCTCACTCCCTCGCTTATGATGCCCTTTTAACTAATTACCAGTACGACTTTAAAGTAAATTACTATAATATTGAGTCACAAAAACATTCCCTAAAAATGGCATATATTCATTTAAAGCCAACTAAAAAAAATATGCCTACCGTTACGCTAATGCACGGTAAAAACTTTAATGCCGACTACTGGAGCCCCACAGCACGTTACTTACAATCGCTTGGCTTTGGCGTGTTGATCCCTGATCAAATTGGCTTTGGTAAATCCTCTAAGCCGACTAACTATCAATATTCGTTTGCGGCGCTAGCTCATCATACACGCGCATTAATGGACTCGCTAAATTTACAGAAGTCGATTGTTGTTGGTCACTCTATGGGCGGGATGCTAGCGAGCCGCTTTGCATTAATGTACCCAGATACAACCTCTAAACTGATTTTACTTAACCCCATAGGGCTTGAAAACTATCTACACTATGTAAAATACAAAGACACCAACTTCTTTTATAAAAATGAGCTTAACAAAACACCCGAGGGCGTTAAAAAGTACCAACAAAAAAACTATTACGATGGAAAGTGGAATGCCACCTACTCTGCCCTTACTGACTTTATAACAGGACAGATACAAGGCCCAGATAAAGAGCAAATTGCTTGGGTTAACGCTAAAACCTACGATATGATTTTTACCCAACCTGTGATCACTGAATTTAAAGACCTATCCGTGCCAGTTAAATTAATTATTGGCACACGCGACAGAACGGGGCCTGGCCGAAACTGGAAAAAAGACGGAATTGATTACGAGCTGGGGCGTTACGACAAATTAGGAAAGCACGCTGCTGCGCTTATTCCTAATGCACAATTGTTTGAACTTGATAATTTAGGGCACTTACCACAAGTAGAAGATTTTGAGCGCTTTAAAGCAGTGTTTAAACAAGCACTAAGTAATACCAATCCGCAATAATATCTAATCATTTTGCGGGGCTAAACGTGTCGCTATCTGCGTTAAAAAATTCTCATTTAGAACAACTAAATAGCGAATTTTTTGCCTTGCTATCAACATGTTTATCCATCCCCAAAATAGATCACTTATTTATGCGAATTGGTATGAGTAATAACTTGATACTTAATAAAATAAAGCCCCTGTAAGTAAACTGCTTACAGGGGCTTTTTATATAAAAACTAATTTACAGCGTACATTGCGGGTTTTTACCCTGCGATTTAGCCTTATTTTGCTCGCTAAGCGCTTCGCTCATTTGTGATTGTAAGTTTTTAATACGATTACTCGGTGCAGGGTGAGTAGATAAAAACTCTGGTGTGCTACCACTGCCTGCTGCGCTCATATTTTGCCAAAGCGTTACCGACTCTTGTGGGTTAAAGCCCGCCTGCGCCATTAAATCTAAGCCAATGGTATCGGCCTCTGATTCGTGCGAGCGGCTAAACGGTAAAACTACGCCATACTGTGCGCCGAGTCCAAGACCTTGCATAATTTCGTTACGGTATTGCACGTTACCCATTTCAAGTGCAGCGCTGCCTAACTGCATACCTGTATCTAATATTGAGCTTTGTGATACACGTTCATTTGAATGCTCTGCTATAACGTGGCCTACTTCGTGCCCGAGTACTGTTGCAAGCTGATCTTGATTGGTGGCTATTTTTAATAAGCCCGTATGTACTCCAATATAGCCCCCTGGTAGTGCAAAAGCATTGGCCGACTCATCTTCAAATACAACAACTTCCCAGTTTTGAGAAGCATATTCTTGTGGTAAAACAGCCACGACCTTATCAGCAATACAATTTACATACGCATTGGTTTTAGCATCTTTATTAATTGGCTGTGATTCTTTCATTTGAGCAAAACTGGCCGAGCCCATTTCACTCATTTGTTGGTCTGAATACAGTGCTATTTGCGTACGCCCCGTAGGCGATGTTTTACAGCCTGCTAAAACTGCAGTTGCGAGTAAGGCAAGGGCTAGTTTTTTCATAGTGTTTCCTTCAAGTCTTTATTTTTTATTAGCTGTAGAATAGCAAACACAGTGCCAGTTTAGAATCTTTGCTCCTTTATTGCTTCGCTTTTTATTGTATGTAAATAAATTAACTTACTAGTCAAACTCAGTTTATACCCTTGCTTTGCCCTGTTACACTGTAGGCCCTGTTTTTAGTGAATGTTGAGTGATTACATGGACGCCTCGGCCTCGTCTTTTAATACCCGAATATTGTTACCTTTGTTAGCCAGTATTGTGGCTATAACGCCATTAGCTATTGATATGTATTTACCGGCCATGTTGGTTATAGCGAACGATTTACAAACCAGTATGCCAAATGTACAAATTTCGCTAAGTATTTATTTGGCTGGCTACTCGTTAGGTATGCTATTTTTTGGCCCTGTTGCCGATCAACTCGGACGGCGAAAACTAGCCCGTATTGGCTTAACCTTATTTGGTGCAAGCTCATTTGCGCTGGCCTTTACCACCGAAATACAGACCTTTTGGGTACTTAGAGCCGTGCAAGCATTCACCGGGGCGGCCGCCACGGTGGTTGTGCCTGGCGTAATTAGGCATATTTATCAAAAAAACACCGCTAAAGGCATGTCGTATGTTTCTATGATTATGATGGTAGCCCCCTTAGTTGCCCCCTCTGTTGGGTCATTTATTTTAGGGTTTTCGGTATGGTCAACTATATTCTTAGTGCTTGCTGGATATAGCTTTTTAATATTAGCGCTTGTTCAAATATATTTAATAGATATCCCCATTCATAAAAATGAAAAAAAAGGCCTAGCCTTGTTTTTTGATAGTTATAAAACTGTGCTGAGTAACAAAAATGCCCGTGCAGATATTTTAAGCTCGATGTTTGTCTCGTTTGGCTTTTTTTGTTTTTTAACCTCAGTGCCTTTTGTATACCTTGATTTATATGATGTCTCCGAGCAATTATTCGGGATTTTATTTGCCTTTAATGTCATGGCTCTAATGTTTGGTAACTTTTTAAATACCAGAATAGTGCCAAAAATCGGCTCTCGTAAAATGCTCTACATTGGACTTGTATGTGGTTTTTGCTCAGGACTGGCACTGCTTACGTTTAGTTTATTACACCTTTCTTTATATTATATTGTAGCGGCTATTGCGCCATTAATGATGAGCTTAGGGGTAACAGCGAGTAATGCTGATTCGTTGATATTAATGAAGTTTGAAAAAAACACCGGCACCGCTACAGCTGTCATCGGTACGCTGCGCTTTGGCAGTGGCGCACTTGTAGGTCCTCTTCTGGCAGTTATGCATGCTAAAAGTGCTGTGCCGTTTTCGAGCTTAATGTTTAGCGCTGTGCTACTGACTATACTTGTGCAATTAATCCACTATAAAATAGACAAAAAAAATGCCTCATCATGAGGCATTTTTTATAACAAGCAGTAACTAATTAAGCGTCAGCTTCTTTAGATACCATAACCATTGCTGGGCGCAATAAACGGCCATTTAAAGTATAGCCTTTTTGCATTACTGCAAGTACTGTATTTGGTGATACATCGTTACTCGGCTGGATAGACATAGCCTGATGGAATTCTGGATTAAACTGCTCACCTTGTGGATTAACAATTTCAACGCCAAACTTTGCAACCGCATCGTTGAAGCTTTTAACTGTCATATCAATACCTTCAAGCACTGGCTTTAAGGTTTCGTTTTCTTTATCAGAAAACTCAATAGCGCGCTCTAGGTTATCGATTACCGGTAGTAATTCGTTAGCAAACTTTTCCAGTGCAAATTTATGTGCTTTTTCTACGTCTTGTGCGGCACGACGTCGAATATTATCTACATCTGCGGCGGCGCGTACAACACTGTCTTTTTGATCTGCAATTGTTTGTTTTGCAGCTTCAAGCTCTGCATATAACATTGCAATTTCAGCTTCAGGGCTTTGCTCTTGGTCTGCCTCATGCTGCTCTGCGGCTTCCACTGCAGCTTCAACATCAGCTTCCATTTGAGCTACTTCTTCGTTTAGTTCTACTTCTTGCTCTGGTTTTTGTGTCTGCTCAGACATAAAATACGTGCTCCAATTCTTTACAACTGCGGTAATTATGGGGATTGAATAAAAAGATTCAAGAGTTAGATGGCTCTAATAATTTAAATTCTTGGATTAATTGTTCAATTTGCGCCGATTTAGGACAAATTACGCAAAAACGGCTTTGATATTCTTGTTCCTGAAAATACGGAACACTAATTACAATCAGCTCATTGCAGTCAGTAAACGGTAAGTTTTCAGTGTTTAATACTGATACACCATTTTTAAATGCGAGTTTATCTTCGACAAAATTTAAAAATGAAACGCCAATATTTAAGCTTTGTTCGCAGTCGATTTTTTTATATAAATAGTTTTCGCCGACGACAATGCTGTTATCAGACCCTAACTTTTGACTAAGTTGGCGTGTCCACTGTGTAAGTGAGTCATGGCAGTTACGCGGTGCGGTGTTTGCCATAGCTTGCATGCGGTACAAACCCTCCATTAAAGTTTGTTGGCTGAAAACCGTGTTTAACCAAGTAGCAAATTGGTAGCGCACTGCATCTGATGAGTCATCAGGTTTGTTGATGCAAATATTGTGGCTTTGCCCTGCCCTGTCTATGAGTAATACCAACCAATTGTTAGAATCAAACTCAAGCACTTCTACTCTAAATACTTGTTGTGAACTTGCCTGAGGTAGGCCAACGCAGCAACATACTTGATACTTTTGGCTCAGCCCATGCGCAAGCTCAACTAACTGTGTTTGCTCTGGCTGCCAATAATTTGCAATATCAGCTAACGGAAAAAACTCATCAAACCAATAATCAAACCCTTGGTTTGTTGGCACACGCCCTGCTGATGTATGAGGGGAATATAACAAGCCTACTTTTTCAAGTCGCGCCATAGCATTTCGTACAGTGGCAGAGCATACCGCCATACCTTTTTGCTTCGCTATTTTTGTTGATGGAACGGGCAATCCTTCACCATTACAATAAAGGCTCATCACTGCTGAAAAAATTTGTTGATCTCGTGGGTTTATATTCATGTTATCTACATCTTGTTGCATGAAAGATATATCGGGGCAGTTAAAACAAATTCAAGCCTAAAGCACGCTTTAAGTGAATATGCTATCGCAGGTATTCCAATAAAACGCTGCAAGCACTATTTTTAAACAGTAAATACCAAAGTTAAAGTGGAATTTAATATATTAAGCTAATAACTATTACTTAGCAGCTTTGTAATATAAAGCCTTAATTGAATCATTATCATATAGCTAAATCTATGTTTTCAAACATTTGTGTTTTGAGTTACTCTACAAAAATATTATTACTATTATTGCTGCCATTATGCACTCACCGTTTAAAATTATTGGCCTTATAGGTAAGCCAAACCACCCTAAAGCTGCGGCTACGTTACAACGTTTACATACTTTTTTATCGGCTCTTGGCTTTACAGTGATTGTAGAAAAGCGCACCGGCGGGCAATTATCTGATGTGCCTGATACGCATCAAGTTGACCTTGTTAGCTTAGGCGAACAAGCTGACCTTGCTATTGTTGTAGGGGGTGATGGCAATATGCTTGGTGCTGCACGTGTGTTGGCACGCTTTGATGTCGCTGTAATTGGGGTTAACAGGGGTAATTTGGGCTTTTTAACCGATTTAAACCCCGAAGGCTTTGAAGGCAGCCTTGAGCAAGTATTAAGTGGCGACTATTTAGAAGAGAAACGTTTTTTACTCGAAGTAGAAGTATACCGTCATAATGAACTTAAAAGCGCCAATTCAGCCGTCAACGAAGCGGTGCTGCATGCCGATAAAGTAGCCCACATGATTGAGTTTGAGGCTTTTATCAATAATGACTTTGTGTTTTCTCAACGCTCTGATGGTTTAATTGTATCAACCCCAACAGGCTCTACAGCTTATTCTTTATCGGGTGGAGGCCCTATTTTAACGCCTGAGCTTAATGCTATTTCACTCGTACCTATGTTTCCGCATACATTATCGAGCAGGCCATTAGTTGTTGATGCAGATAATGAGGTACGTTTAAAGTTAAGCCTTGATAACACCGACAGTTTACAAGTCAGTTGCGACAGCCATGTCGTGCTTGCCGTTTTACCTGGCGATGAAGTCGTAATTAAAAAAGCAGATAGAAAACTGCGCTTAATTCACCCAAAAAACTACTCTTACTACAACGTTTTACGTACTAAACTTAATTGGGGCAGCCGTTTATACTAATTTTATTGCCATGTGTAGTGCTTTAGCGCAAAATACAAAACAAATAAAAATTAATCAAACTAGGAATATCTAGCAATGACTTATGTTGTTATCTTTGCTTTGTTATTACTTATCACTTTGCTTGGCGCTTACATTAGGGTTGAAAACAATAGAAAAAAAGCCCTAGAAATCAAAAAAAAACAATTTAACGAACGTGTTGCCCACGTAAACACTCGTCTTAAAACTAAGCTTAACAATTTATTAGAAGCCAAAATAATAAGACCTAAATATGTAGCGCAAATTCAGGCAATTGTGAGTAACTTTTTTGTGGTTCAACCTCATACAGAGGAAAACCTACAGCATTTAGAAGATATTAGCGACAGTTTAGTAAGTACGCTTTCGATTGAGTTTCAAAAAGCAGTGCAAAGTGAAAATACACAAGCTCTGCAAGACAATATACAGTACTTTGTGAGTGAGTTACCGCAGCAAGGTATACTTTTTAATAAAGCGTTTTATCAAGAAATTTTACCTTCATTAATTCTACAAATTAAAACTGATACACCTGTAAATCCAAGCGAAACCCTTGAAAATACTGAAGAAGGCCCTTCTGATGAAAGTGCGAATACTGATGAACAGCTTTCTCAAAATGCCAGTGTTGCTTAAAAAGTAAAAAATTAATTTGCAAAAAACCTAAACACTGTATAAATTAACAGTTAATTCACTGGATGGATGAACAGTATGTTAATTGGTTTAGAAATTAAAAATTTTGCAATTGTAAGTAATTTAAGCACTGAGTGGCATAACGGCATGACGGCGATCACGGGTGAAACCGGCGCGGGTAAATCTATTGCCATTGATGCTCTTTCACTGTGCCTTGGCGAACGCGCTGAAGCGTCGGCTGTTCGCCCAGGTACAGATAAAGCCGAAGTGTGTGCACAATTTGATTTAACTGCTCTCCCTCTTGCCAAAGCATTTTTAGAACAACACATGCTCACCAGTAACGACAGCGAGTGCCTACTTAGACGTGTTGTATGTAAAAATGGTCGAAGTAAAAGTTATATCAATGGCAGCGCTGTTACAGCCGCTCAACTTAAAGAGCTGGGACAATACTTAATTTCTATTCACGGGCAACATGCTCATCAGCACCTTTTAAAAGCTGAACACCAGCTGCAGCTGCTTGACGCCTATGCAGGCCATAACCAGCTTGTAAAAGCGGTTAGTCAAAGCTATAAGCTCTATGCAAACCTACAAAAAGAATTTAAACAGCTTGAGCAACAGCAGCTACAGCAAGCTGCGCAAAAACAATTACTCGAATACCAAGTTGCCGAATTAGACGAATTTGCCTTACAAGACGGCGAGTTTGAAAAAATAGAAGCCGAACACTACAAACTAAGTAATAGCCAAACTATTTTAGAAGCGTGTCAGCGCGAACTGCAGCACCTATACGAAAGTGATGAACAAAATGCCTGCTCTATGCTTCAACACAGCGCACAGCAATTTGCCGAGCTTGCAAATTATGATGAAAGTTTAGCTGGTGTGGCTGCATTATTAGATGAAGCCGCAGTTCAAGTAGAAGAAGCAAGCAGAGAAGTAAGAAACTATGCAGAGCAAGCCGACCTAGACCCCACCCGATTAACAGAGGTGGAAACCCGCTTAAGTGGCGCAATGGACTTAGCCCGCAAGCATCACATAAAGCCACAAGAGCTGGTTGAGTTTCATCAAGGTTTAACACAAGAGCTGGAGTCAATTAGCAACAATAGCTCACGTTTGGCACAATTAGACGATGAAATAAGTAATGCGCTCAGTGCATACCAAAAAGCCGGCGAACAATTAAGCGAAAGCCGTCAAAAATATGCTAATACCTTAAACCAACTAATTAGTGACAGCATGGCTAACCTGTCGATGGAAAATGGGGTCTTTGAAATTCAGCTTAACCAAGAAGTTGAACGCCAACCCAACGCGCTAGGTTTTGATAGTGTTTCGTTTTTGGTCTCTACTAATCCTGGGCAGCCATTGCAGCCTTTAGCTAAAGTAGCCTCGGGTGGTGAGTTGTCGCGTATAAGCTTAGCTATACAGGTGATTATTGCGCAAAAAGTGACAACGCCAACGCTTATTTTTGACGAAGTTGACGTTGGAATATCAGGCCCTACCGCTTCCTCTGTAGGGAAATTACTACGCCAACTAGGAAAATCAACACAGGTTATTTGTGTAACTCATCTACCGCAGGTTGCAAGCAGTGCGCACCAGCAGTTTTTTGTAGCAAAAGAAATTGCACAAGGTGAGACTTTTACCCAAATGCTCAGCCTAAATAAAGACGGACGCATTAACGAAATTGCGCGCTTGCTTGGTGGCGACAATATAAGTAAAACCGCTAAGGCAAATGCTAAAGAGCTTATTATGGCACACGCCTAAGTTATACTTTTGCTACAAAAGTGGAGAGACGTTTTAAATGCAAAACATGCTGATAAATTTTTGCCATGTTACTGGGTGGCTACTTGTAGTTTTGAGCTTTTTGCTTATAGGGTTTAGTAAATTTAAGCACGCAGAATTTAAACTAAAACTTTTTAGCTTTTTAAAAATTATATTGGTTTATCAAGTAACTGTGAGTGTATGGCAGTGGTTTATTATTGGCAACATTGTGACTAATCATCAATGGTTACTTTTACTATCACAAATACTGTGCAGTGCAATATGTTATTTAAGTGTGCAGCGGCGAAAAAGTAAAAGCCGCCCAAGCCTTGATAGCTTTTCTATGGACTGACTAACATAGCTGCTGCTAAGAGCACGTTCTATTTTTACCTTGCTCTTTTGCTTTGTATAAACGCTCGTCGGCCAGTTTTATGTCTTGGGCTATAGTTGTAGTTAACTGGCTTTGCGCAAGCCCTATACTTATAGTTAATACTACCGAGTTTCCATTCATACGCACTGGTTTTTTTTGTAATTCTGCATGAATTTTTTCTGCAATACTCTGCCCCTGCTCTTTGTCGCTGTTTGGTAATGCAATTAAAAACTCTTCACCGCCCCAACGCGAAGCTATAGCTTGCTTTGGCAAACTCTTTTTTAAAATATTGGCAAGTTGAGTTAACGCTTCATCACCAAAGTCGTGGCCGTAGTTGTCATTAATTTTTTTGAAATTATCAACATCAGCTAACAAAATTACATAAGGCTGTTTAGTTTTTTTATGAAGATGTTTAAGCTGCGCCAGCTCTTTCATCATAAAACGTCTATTTGGTAAATCAGTTAAATGATCTATTGTGGCGAGGCGTTCATTTTTAATACTCAGCGCAACTATTTTTTCATTGTATTTTTCGCGTGAGCGCTCGTAAAAACCGCTTAATAAGGCCACTATAATAAAGGAGATAACTACCCTCAGCGGCAGTGCTTCAGGTTGGTAATCGTAAATATTAAAACTATCTGTGATGATAAACCCAGCAATCACTGCAAATAAAAAAGCTATGATATCAACAGTTCCCTTTTTAAGGCCTCTGATTGAATAAGTCACCGGTGATACAATAAATATCCAAATGGGGCCGGTTCCTTCAGCTCCGCCCGTGATCACTAAATAGAGCATTAAACAGTAAAGATTATATAAAATGGTCGTCGCTGATTTTTCGACTGCACGGTAAAGGCTAAAAGCCCACGCATAAAACCCCGCAGAAACTAACAGCATAGTACCAAGTATTACATCTGTATTAGACAATGCATTACACGCCATAGCGAAGGTAGCTATAAATCCGATAGTCGAAAAAAAGCGTACAATTAGCTTTCTTTCTCTGTTGTCTGAGTATGCATTCATATTATTATTTTTAATTGCAAGTGAGCTTTAAAAACTCATTATCCGAGGATTCAAAAAAGAAGTTAGCTGCAAGTTTGTACTGAAATAGCACTTTAAGCAAGATTTACTCGTTAATTATTGGTTAATGGCAATTTTTTAATACTTTTTCACTTAAAGAAGCGAGCCTATCAGTTAAGAGCTGACTGGCGTTTTTATTGGGGTACTTACTGGGTTTAGGTAGCACACACCTTGGATAAGCTCGCTCTTGTTTTACTGGGCAATGCTAAACTTAATTTACTGACAATACTCCTGCTTGGGTCTTCGCGATAAAGTGACATACAAATGACGGTTCACAATGCCATCTCGGCAGGTAATCTTTTATGTCTTATCGTTGCTGCACCTACAGGTCCTGCACATTGCTTAGTAAACACAGGACAAAGGAAATCACTGGGTTGCCCTAGTCATTCTGTGTTTAATGCATGTCCATTGGCAGGGCAATTGCGGTAGTGAGTTGCAAAAGAAAAGGCTCCTGAATCAATTCAGAAGCCTTTATATATTAACCAGTAGCCTCTCGGTCAATGGATCATTAAATATGCCTTAGTTTATCGGCATTAAGCCCGTTCACTTGCCTTTATTACATTTAAAAACGTAACGCGCTAACTAAACCTCTAAATAATCCATAATACCTTCAGCAGCGTTACGGCCTTCAAAAATAGCTGTTACAACTAAATCAGAGCCTCTCACTATATCGCCACCTGCAAATATTTTTGGATTAGTTGTTTGATGAGTAAATTCACCTTGCTCTGGTGCGTTAATGCCGCCCCAGTGGTTAATTTCTACGTCATACTTTTCTAACCAGTCCAGTTTGTGTGGTTTAAAGCCAAACGCCATAATAACTTGGTCTGCCTCAAGTACGTGCTCTGAGCCTGGTACTACTTCTGCTCGGCTACGGCCGTTTTCATCAGGCTCACCAAGTTGAGTTTTAACCATTTTAACGCCGGCAACATGGCCATTATCATCAAGTACAATGCCCGTTGGCTGTACATTAAAAGTAAAGTTTACACCTTCTTCTTTAGCGTTTTTAACTTCACGTTTAGAGCCTGGCATATTTTCTTCATCACGACGATAAGCACACGTTACTTTAGCTGCATTTTGGCGAATAGAAGTTCGCACACAGTCCATCGCGGTATCACCACCGCCAAGTACCACAACCTTTTGATTGGCCATATCAATGCACGCTTGATTTTTCTCATCGTAACCCATAACGCGATTTGTGTTACCAATTAAAAATGGGAGTGCATCGTGTACGCCTGGCGCGTCTTCGTTTTCAAGACCAGCGCGCATACTCTGATATGTACCTACACCTAAAAATACCGCGTCGTAGTCAGCTAAAATTTCGTCCATAGTGATATCTACACCCACTTCAACGTTTAGCTTAAATTCAACACCCATTTCGGTGAAAATTTCACGGCGCTTTTGCATTACTTCTTTTTCAAGTTTAAAAGAAGGGATACCAAAAGTCAGTAATCCACCAATTTCTGGGTGACGGTCAAAAACCACTGGTTTTACACCGTTACGCACTAAAATATCTGCGCACCCTAACCCAGCCGGACCCGCACCAATAATCGCCACTTTTTTATCCGTCCATGTCACGTATGACATGTCTGGCTTCCAGCCCATTTTAAATGCGGTATCGGTAATGTATTTTTCAATATTACCTATTGTTACTGCGCCAAACTCTTCATCAAGCGTACATGAACCTTCACACAGCCTATCTTGTGGACATACGCGTCCACACACTTCAGGCAAGCTATTTGTACGATGAGAAAGCTCAGCCGCTTCTAAAATACGGCCAGTTCTAATTAATTTTAACCACTGAGGAATGTAGTTATGCACTGGGCATTTCCATTCACAGTAAGGGTTACCACAATCTAAACAACGGTCAGCTTGTGAATTTACCTGATTCTCAGAAAAGGGTTCGTAAATTTCCACGAAAGATTTTTTACGCGACGAGATTGGTTTTTTGCGTGGATCAACACGCTGCACGTCTATAAATTGATATACATTTTCGCTCATACTGCCCCCTTATTGCGCTTGAACACGAAGTTCTGCGCTACTACGAGCGCGGTGCCCGAGTAAACTTTTTACATCACTTGATTTTGGTTTAACTAGTTTGAACATAGGTAAATACAGTTCAAAATTAGCTAAAATGGTTTCTGCTCGACATGAAGCTGTAAGCTCTAAATGCTCAGCAATTAGGCCGCGCAAATGCTCTTGGTGCGAGCTTAAATCATCAAGTGTTACTACTTCTACAAGCTCTGGATTAATGCGTTTTTCAAAGTCACTTCGCTCATCTAAAATATAAGCAAAACCACCTGTCATACCCGCACCAAAGTTAACGCCTACATTACCTAGCACACATACAACGCCGCCAGTCATGTATTCACAGCCGTTATCACCTACGCCTTCAACAACGGCTTGCACGCCAGAGTTACGCACTGCAAAACGCTCACCAGCACAGCCTGCGGCAAATAACTTACCACCCGTAGCACCGTACAAACATGTGTTACCTACAATGGTCGCTTTATGACTTTCAAACGATGAACCCAGTGGTGGACGTATAACAAGCTTACCACCAGCCATGCCTTTACCCACGTAGTCGTTTGCATCGCCAATAAGGGTCATTTCAAGGCCACCAGCATTCCAAACACCAAATGATTGCCCTGCAGTACCATGTAGCTCAATCGATACTGGATCTGCAGCCATACCTTGGTTGCCATGCTTTGAGGCTATGTAACCCGACAGCATTGCGCCAACTGAACGGTCTGTATTACATATGCGGCTTACTAGCGAAATACCCGAAGAAGTATCAATTGCTTGTTGTGCTTTACCTAGTAACGTTTCGTTAAGTTCACCTAAATAATGAGAGCTATTTGGCGCACTACAAAATAAGGTTTCGCCCGTTGGGTTATTTGGCTGAGCAATCACAGACGATAAATCTATTTTCTTTTGCTTCGCTGTTTTACCTTCAATTGCTTCAAGTAAATCTAAACGGCCAATTAAGTCAGTTAGATTAGCAACACCTAAGCTTGCCATAATTTCGCGCGCTTCTTGTGCGATAAACTTAAAGTAGTTCATCGCCATTTCTGGTAAGCCGTGATAATGCTTTTGACGAAGTGTTTCATCCTGCGTTGCAACACCGGTCGCACAGTTGTTTAAATGACAAATACGTAGGTATTTACAACCTAGCGCCACCATTGGACCCGTACCAAAGCCAAAGCTCTCAGCACCTAAAATAGCGGCTTTAATGATATCTAAACCTGTTTTTAAGCCACCATCTGTTTGCAGGCGAATCCGGTGACGAAGGCCATTTTCAACAAGTGCTTGCTGGGTTTCTGCTAGGCCAAGCTCCCAAGGGCTACCTGCATACTTTACAGACGTAAGCGGGCTTGCGCCTGTGCCACCGTCGTAACCCGAAATTGTAATTAAATCAGCGTATGCTTTAGCTACACCGGTAGCAATTGTGCCTACCCCTGGCTCAGATACCAACTTAACCGAGATCATCGCTTCAGGATTTACTTGTTTTAAGTCAAATATTAGCTGGGCTAAATCTTCAATCGAGTAAATATCGTGATGCGGTGGTGGTGAAATTAATGTTACACCGGGTACCGAATAACGAAGCTTTGCAATATACGGCGTTACTTTTTCGCCTGGTAATTGTCCGCCTTCACCCGGTTTAGCACCCTGTGCCACTTTGATTTGTATTACATCAGCATTACGAAGGTAGTGCGGCGTTACACCAAATCGACCCGAGGCAACTTGTTTGATTCGTGAGTTTTTCTCGGTGTTGTAACGGAGTTTGTCTTCTCCACCTTCACCAGAATTTGAACAGCCCCCAAGGCGGTTCATTGCAATGGCTAGCGCTTCATGCGCCTCTGGCGAAAGTGCACCAATACTCATTGCTGCAGAATCAAAGCGCTGGTATAAAAATTCAGCCGGCTCAACATCATCAATGCTAATACCTTTTTCAGGTAATTTAAGCGCTAACATATCGCGTAGCGTTGCAATAGGACGGTTATTAACTAAATCAGCATAGGCTGAGTAGTCTTTATAATCGCCTGAACGTACGGCCTTTTGTAGCGTTTGAATAACATCAGGATTGTAAGCGTGGTATTCACCACCGTGAACATATTTTAATAAACCGCCGTGGCTGAGTAACTTACGCTTACTAAAAGCAAGTTTATGTAGCTTTTGCTGATCACTATCAAAATCGCTAAAACAGGCGCCTTTAATACGACTTGCTACGCCTTTAAAACACATCTCTATCATGGCATCTGATAAACCAACGGCTTCAAAAAGCATTGAACAACGGTACGATGCAATCGTACTTATGCCCATTTTAGACATAATTTTGTAAAGGCCTTTATTTATAGCTTTTCGGTACGAAAGCGTCACTTCGCAGTACGATTTTTCAATCACTTTACTGTCGCTCATCGCAACCAGTGACTCGTATGCAAGGTATGGGTATATTGCGGTTGCACCAAAACCAAGTAATACAGCAAATTGGTGTGCATCGCGTACGCTGCCCGTTTCAATAATAATATTAGACTCACAACGTAAGTTATTATCTACTAGACGTTTTTGTACAGCACCTACCGCCATTGCAGCAGGAATTGGTAATTGGGTTTCGCTAAAGTTACGGTCAGATAAAATAAGCATTACACAGCCTGCAGCTGCTTTTTCTTGTGCAGCGTCGCAAATACGTGCAACCGCTTTTTCTAAACCTTCCTCTGCTGTGTATGTAATATCAATTTTACAGTAGCTGTAATGCTCGTCATCAGCATTTAGTAGCTGCTGCATATCAGCATACATTAAAATTGGCGTATCAAACTGTAGACGCTTAGCATGGCCTGTGGTTTCATTAAATACGTTTTGCTCACTACCAATACACGTTGCCAATGACATTACGTGGTTTTCACGCAGCGGATCGATTGGCGGGTTAGTTACTTGCGCAAACTTTTGGCGGAAGTAATCATACAGTGAACGATGCCCTTCGCTTAACACAGCAAATGGCGTGTCATCACCCATAGAACCTGTTGCTTCTTGGCCATTTTCACCCATTACACGAATTACACTATCGAGCTCTTCGTTAGTGTAACCAAACATTTTTTGGTATTTAACAAGCGTTTCGTCATCAAATGAGCGATTACCTGCATCCTGTTCGGTAAGCTCTTCAAACGGAGTTAGGCGTTTAACATTTTCTTCAAGCCATGACTTATAAGGGTGACGCGATTTTAAATCTTGGTCGATTTCATCTGAGTGCCAGATTTTGCCTAATTTAGTATCAATTACTAAAAGCTCGCCTGGCCCTACACGGCCTTTTTCGACCACTTCATCTGCAGTGTAATCCCAAATCCCTACCTCAGAGGCCAATGTAATAAAGCCATCTTGAGTAATAACATAGCGCGCCGGGCGCAGGCCATTTCTATCAAGGTTACACGCTGCAAAACGCCCATCAGACATAACAATGCCCGCAGGGCCATCCCACGGCTCCATATGCATAGAGTTAAAGTCGTAAAATGCACGTAAGTCATCATCCATAGCACGATTTTTTTGCCATGCAGGTGGCACTAGCATACGCATAGCACGGAATAAATCCATGCCACCCGCTAAAAACAGCTCCAGCATGTTGTCTAGGCTTGATGAGTCAGAGCCAGTTTCGTTTACAAACGGCGCTGCGCTTTG
This sequence comes from Pseudoalteromonas sp. P1-25, assembly GCF_001401805.1. GTDB lineage: Bacteria > Pseudomonadota > Gammaproteobacteria > Enterobacterales > Alteromonadaceae > Pseudoalteromonas. The sequence continues at coordinate 22,105 of NZ_LKDW01000026.1, read as the reverse complement.
TAAATCAGGAATAAGTGGCGAAGAAAACTTATACGAACGTGCACGAGCCCATTGGCGGTTACCTTCAATGGTATTAATTTCACCATTATGCGCTAAATACCTAAATGGTTGTGCTAAAGGCCAACGCGGCTGAGTATTAGTAGAAAAACGCTGATGGAATACACAAATAGCGCTGGTCATACGAATATCAGCTAAGTCTAAATAAAAGTTAGGCAAATCTGCAGGCATCATAAGGCCTTTATAGATAGTCACTAACCCCGATAAACTCGCAATATAAAACGACTCATCCTCTGCTAAACGCTTTTCTGCGCGGCGACGTGCTACATATAAACGTCGCTCTAAATCTTTAGAACGCCAACCTTCCGGCGCACTAACAAAAATTTGTTCAAAACCAGGTAATTGCTGTGTAGCAATTGGCCCTAGCATTGAAGGGTCAGTAGGCACTTCACGCCAACCAAGTATTTTAAGTGTTTCTTGTTCTAATTCTTCACATAAAACCTGTTTTGCAGCTTGTGCTAAAACGGGATCTGAATTTAAGAAAACCATGCCTACGGCGTAATTTTTACCTAAGTGCCAGTTATGCTCGTTAGCAATGGCACGAAAAAAACTGTCAGGTTTTTGGAGTAATAAACCACAGCCGTCGCCTGTTTTACCATCGGCAGATATACCACCGCGGTGTTGCATGCGATCAAGTCCAGTAATAGCTGTACGAATAAGCCGATGACTAGCTTGACCATTTACTTGGGCTATTAAGCCAAAGCCACAATTATCTTTTTCTAATGTTGAGTCGTATAACATAGACCCCTCCCTTGCTGCACTGTTAACGTGAATGAACTGCTCGACGATTTGCTAACAGACGCACAAAACTAGCCTCTATAGTAAATAGAGTCAATATTATTTTGAATACATATTCACATTCTTGAATATTTCTCACTTCAAGGCAAGGTTTCTTTTTAACTCATAAGTTTTAACATTTAGTGCTTTTTTGTGCGTTATTTTTTCATGACACTGGTGTCAATTTTAACATTTTGTAAAAACAAAGGGAGCACACCAATACCCTTTACGTAAACGTAAAGCTCCACCCAATGAATAAATATTCATTAAAACTTTATTGGTTCAGTTAACATTTAGATAGTTTAATGCAATTTAAATAAATTAAAGGTTTAGGATCACGCTTTTTTAGCGTTCATTGGTATAGTTATGAATTGCTGTGTCGTTTTTAGTGCAAATGGTGTGAATTTTTATTTAATACCAATTCGCTTAATTAAGTGTTCTATTTTGAGGCTGGAAAAACGTATTGATAGCCAGGCAAAAATCTCGATATTGGGTTGTGCTAAAAAAGAACCTTTTAGCGCAGATAGCGACACGTATAGCTCAGCATAGCTGGTTACGTATTATTACGCCTTGGTATAAAACTCAATTTTTTAATTAAAATTTGCGCTTATATAAGTAGCATTGTTGCTTACTTATCCTTACTAAGGTGTATCTAAACGAGGAGTGAGGCCTGAGTTTGCTAACTATTGAGTACAAATTATTGGCTATAATCATGGGTTGATCAATAAATTAAAACGCAAGAAAGTTATAGATAGACACAAAAAAGCCACGTAAACGTGGCTTTTATTATGTTTAGCAAAGTAACTATTACTCTGCGTCAGCTTCTTTATATTTAGCTGCTGTTTCAGTGATCAACGGCTGTAATTCACCACGCTGAAACATTTCAATAATAATGTCGCAACCACCTATCAATTCGCCCTCAACCCAAAGCTGTGGGAATGTAGGCCAATTAGCGTATGCTGGTAGCTCAGCACGAATATCTGGATTTAGTAAAATATCAACATAGGCAAATGGTTCGCCACATGACATTAGAGCTTGTGACGCTTGTGAAGAAAAACCACAATTTGGTAATTTAGGTGACCCTTTCATGTAAAGGATAATTGGGTTTTCAGAAATCTGCTGTTTAATTTTATCAATGGTTTCCATCTACAACCTCAAAATGACGATAGCTTGATATATCCGGGGCTTGAAAATAAATCATTGTGGCCACAAATATATAACTTAAAATGGGCAAATAAAGCCGCAATTGAAATAGTCTTTAGCAATAGCATTGCTGTTTGCTTAAACTTGAGTAAAATACTCAACAATTATAGTAACACTATATTCTCGTTTGGTATAGGTAAGTGGTCTGTTCTATCAGGCATTACGTACTACCAAGCGCGTTATCAACCAAAAGAAGATGGAGATAAAAAATGGCATTTGAACTACCGTCACTACCATATGCAATTGATGCACTTGAGCCTCACATTTCAAAAGAAACTCTTGAGTATCACCACGGTAAGCATCACAACACGTATGTTGTTAAATTAAACGGTTTAATTCCAGGTACTGAATTTGAGAACAAATCTTTAGAAGAGATTGTTTGCTCATCTGAAGGTGGCGTATTTAACAATGCTGCACAAATTTGGAACCACACTTTTTACTGGAACTGCCTATCTCCAAATGGCGGCGGTGAACCAACAGGCGCAATTGCTGATGCTATCAACGCGAAATGGGGCTCATTTGACGCGTTTAAAGATGCACTAAACGACAAAGCTGTTAACAACTTTGGCTCTAGCTGGACATGGTTAGTTAAACTAGCTGACGGTTCATTAGATATCGTAAACACATCTAACGCAGCAACGCCACTTACAGACGAAGGTGTTACACCAATCCTAACTGTGGATTTATGGGAACACGCATACTACATTGATTACCGTAACGTGCGTCCAGATTACCTTAAAGGTTTTTGGGCGCTTGTTAACTGGGAATTCGCGAACGCTAACTTCGCTTAATTAGCCACTATAGGCTGATTAAAAAAGGCGCTTCGGCGTCTTTTTTTATGCCTTTATAAAATTTAAGCCGCCGTTATACGTGCTAAATTGATAAATTAGCCACATGATCTTTTTTCACTTAAATTTTTAATTTTATTGCACAAAAATTTCAAACTGAGACTAGACTTTAAAAAGTAAGCACCTTTTTAAAGTGGGTTTCGGAGGTTATTATGACTATTTTTGAGCACTACCAAGCACGATACGAAGCAGCACAAGAAGAAGAATACAGCATCAGCGAATTTTTAGAAATTTGTAAAAACGATAAATCAGCTTATGCCAGCGCACCCGAGCGCTTACTTATGGCAATAGGTGAACCACAAATGGTTGATACTGCAACCGACGCACGTTTAAGCCGGTTGTTTTCTAATCGAGTTGTTGCACGCTACCCTGCATTTGAAGACTTTTACGGCATGGAAGATGCCATAGAGCAAATTGTCTCTTATTTAAAACATGCGGCTCAAGGACTAGAAGAATGCAAACAAGTCCTTTATTTACTCGGCCCCGTAGGGGGAGGTAAATCTTCAATCGCTGAAAAACTAAAATACTTAATGCAACAGGTGCCTATATACTCAATTAAAGGCTCGCCGGTAAACGACCACCCGCTTTGTTTGTTTGACCCCTTCGAAGATGCAAATGTGCTTGAAAAAGAATACGGTATTAAGCCCCGTTATTTAAAAACCATTATGTCGCCATGGGCTGCAAAACGACTAAAAGAATTTAATGGTGACATCAGCCAATTCAGAGTTGTAAAGCGCTACCCTTCTATTTTAAATCAAATTGGTATAGCCAAAACCGAGCCTGGTGATGAAAACAATCAAGATATTTCAGCATTGGTAGGCAAAGTAGATATTCGTCAGCTTGAGCACTTTGCTCAAAACGACCCAGACGCTTACGCTTATTCAGGCTCATTATGTTTAGCAAACCAAGGCTTAATGGAGTTTGTAGAAATGTTTAAAGCACCTATTAAAGTGCTGCATCCACTCCTTACCGCAACGCAAGAGGGGAATTACAACGGTACAGAGGGCATAAGCGCCCTGCCCTTTAACGGCATGATTTTAGCTCACTCAAATGAGTCAGAATGGCAAACGTTTAAAAATAACAAAAACAACGAAGCGTTTTTGGATAGGGTATATATTGTAAAAGTTCCTTACTGCTTGCGTGTTACCGAGGAAATTAAAATATACGACAAACTCATTCAGCACAGTGAACTGGCAAGCGCCCCCTGTGCACCAGGTACGTTAAAAACACTGGCACAATTTACTACGCTTTCTCGTTTAAAAGAGCCTGAGAACTCAAGCATTTATTCAAAAATGCGCGTATACGATGGAGAAACCCTAAAAGATACTGACCCTAAAGCGAAATCTTATCAAGAGTACCGTGATTACGCAGGAGTTGACGAAGGTATGACTGGTCTTTCGACCCGTTTTGCTTTTAAAATTTTGTCACGCGTATTTAATTTTGATACCACTGAAGTGGCCGCCAATCCAGTGCATTTATTTTATGTATTGGAACAACAAATAGAGCGTGAACAATTTAGCGCTGAAGTGGAAGAGCGTTATTTAAGCTTTTTAAAAGGCTATTTAATTCCACAATATGTTGAGTTTATTGGCAAAGAACTCCAAACCGCTTATTTAGAGTCTTACTCTGAGTATGGGCAAAATATTTTTGACCGCTATGTAATTTATGCTGATTTTTGGATACAAGATCAAGAATATAGAGACCCAGATACAGGACAACTATTTGACCGCGCATCGTTAAATGCAGAACTTGAAAAAATAGAAAAACCCGCCGGCATTTCTAACCCCAAAGATTTTAGGAATGAGATAGTTAACTTTGTATTACGTGCACGCGCTCACAATAATGGTAAAAACCCACTATGGACAAGCTACGAAAAACTGCGCACGGTTATTGAGAAAAAAATGTTCTCAAACACTGAGGATCTTCTCCCTGTTATCTCCTTTAATACTAAAACCTCAGCAGAGGATCAGCAAAAGCACGAGGACTTTGTTAACCGCATGGTTGAAAAAGGCTACACGCAAAAACAAGTGCGTTTACTTTCTGAGTGGTATTTACGGGTTAGAAAATCGCAGTAACCTTCATGTAGTTTAGGGGGAACAGTATGGCGCATTTTATAGATAGACGTTTAAATGGTAAAAATAAAAGCACGCTTAACCGCCAGCGCTTTATTAGGCGCTATAAAAAGCAAATAAAAGAAGCCGTATCTGATGCGGTTAATAAACGTAGCGTTACCGACTCTAGTTCAGGGGAGAGTATATCTATCCCGCAACGAGATATTAGCGAGCCCATTTTTCACCAAGGTAAAGGGGGCGACAGAGAACAAATTCACCCTGGCAACGATCAATTCTCTACAGGTGACAAAATTGAGCGCCCCAAAGGCGGCCAAGGTGGTGGTGCAGGCGATGGCGATGCAAGTGATTCAGGCGAAGGCCAAGATGACTTTGTGTTTTCTATTTCTAAAGATGAATACTTTGATTTGCTCTTTGAAGACTTAGCGCTGCCCAACTTACAAGAAAACCAGCTAGATAAGCTTGTACAAATGAAAACTCATCGGGCTGGTTTTTGTAGCGATGGTATGCCCAGTAATATTGATATAGTACGCTCATTACAGGGCTCACTCGCCAGGAGAGTCGCTATGAGTGCGGGTAAAAAAAGGCGCTTAGCTGAGCTTGAAGGTCAACTCGCGATGGAACTTGAGCAAGCCGCCAGCGACCAAGCTATCGTAGCATTATTGCAAGAGGAAATTGATCAACTCAAACAGCAAATAAAATCCGTACCTTTTATCGATAACTACGACTTACGTTTTCGTAATTATGAAAAACGCCCCCACCCCACCAGCAAAGCCGTTATGTTTTGTATTATGGATGTATCAGGCTCGATGGATCAGGCCACAAAAGACATGGCAAAGCGTTTTTATATTTTGCTGTATCAATTTTTGACCCGTAGTTATAAAGACATTGAGGTCGTGTATATACGTCACCATACACAAGCTAAAGAGGTCGACGAACAAGAGTTCTTTTATTCTCAGGAAACAGGTGGCACTATTGTCTCCAGTGCCCTTAAACTAATGAACGATATAATAAAAGAGCGTTATGATTCAGAGCAGTGGAACATATACGCGGCGCAAGCATCCGATGGCGATAACTGGGCAGACGATACCCCCCACTGCGCAGAAATATTACGCAATAAGCTACTTAGCGCCGTTCGTTACTTTGCTTATATAGAAATTACCACGCGTGCGCATCAAAGCTTATGGCGCGAATACCAAAACATAACCCACACTCATAGCAACTTTGCTATACAACATATACAAAGTGTTGAAGATATTTACCCTATATTTAGGGAGCTCTTTAAAAAAAATCGTCAACAACAAGGCGCTGCTTAGCCTAAACGAGGTTTACGATGAGTAATGAACGAATTAGTGATGGTCCAGACTGGACCTTTGAATTGCTTGAGCAATACCAAACTGAAATAGCCCGCGTTGCCACCCATTACCGATTAGACACTTACCCTAATCAAATCGAAGTCATTACAGCAGAACAAATGATGGATGCGTATTCAAGCGTTGGCATGCCAATAGGATACAGCCATTGGTCATATGGTAAAAAATTTATTCAAACAGAACAAAATTATAAACGTGGGCAAATGGGGCTGGCTTACGAAATTGTTATTAATTCAAATCCCTGTATTGCTTATTTAATGGAAGAAAACACACTTCCCATGCAGGCTTTGGTTATGGCGCATGCCTGTTATGGCCATAATTCATTTTTTAAAGGGAACTACTTATTTAAAACATGGACTGACGCCGATTCCATCATAGATTACTTAGTGTTTGCTAAAAATTACATTAGCCGTTGTGAGGAAAAATATGGCATTACTCAAGTAGAAAACTTGATTGATTCGTGTCACGCATTGATGAATTATGGTGTAGATAGATACAAACGCCCGCAGCAAATATCCCTTTTTGAAGAGCAAAAGCGTCAAAAAGAGCGTGAAGATTACATGCAATCACAAGTAAACGAGCTATGGCGTACTATCCCTAAGCAACAACAGGAAGCTAAAAAGCAAGAAAGACACTTTCCCCAAGAGCCGCAAGAAAATATCTTATATTTCATCGAGAAAAATGCGCCACTATTAGAGTCTTGGCAGCGAGAAGTAATACGTATTGTTCGAAAAATATCGCAATATTTTTATCCACAAAAACAAACCCAAGTAATGAACGAAGGGTGGGCAACCTTTTGGCATTACACTATTTTAAATCACTTATATGATGAGGGTAAGTTAACCGACTCATTCATGATGGAGTTTTTGCAAAGTCATACCAACGTGGTTTATCAGCCACCTTATAACAGCAATTACTATTCAGGTATAAACCCCTATGCCCTAGGCTTTAATATGATGGTGGATATTCGCCGTATTTGCGAAAACCCAACAGATGAGGACAGACGCTGGTTTCCTGAGTATGCAGGGACTGATTGGCTTGACACTCTGCATTTTGCGATGGAAAATTTTAAAGATGAAAGCTTCATAAGCCAATTTTTATCACCTAAGCTAATACGTGACTTTAAGTTATTTACTATTGTCGATCATAGCCGTAACCCACATCTTGAAATAGGCGCAATTCATGACGATAGCGGCTATCGGGCTGTACGCGAAGCGCTTTCAGCGCAGTATAATTTGAGTAATCACGAACCTAACATTCAAGTGTATAATGTTGATATTAGAGGCGATCGCTCTTTAACGTTGCGCTATGTCCCCCACAATAATATCCCCCTCGCGAACTCCCACAAAGAGGTGCTAAAACACCTTTACAGGTTATGGGGATTTAAGGTGCAACTACAGCAAGAGACAAGTAGCGGCGATGTCTCTACGCTTGGCCAATGCCCTGCTGATGACACACGCCATATTTCAGAGTAAGTAAGGTGGAAAAGCAAAAGTCATTAGCATTTGTGGGCATAAAAACAGCGTAAGCTCGCAGAGCTAAGTATTACTCACGTAGCATTATTTTAATAGCACATAATAAAAATGACGCTTATGCGTCATTTTTTATATCCTCAAAATCAGTTACTCTATTACGACCATGCTCTTTTGAGTAATACAACGCTTTATCCGCAGCTTCAATCCAACGTTCATGCTTTGCAAACTCTGGGCTATTGCCTGCAAAGCCAACACTCACTGTCATCTCTATTTTTGTATGCTTATAAACAAAAGGGTTGGCCTCTATCAGTGCTCTTAAGCGCTCAGCAAATGTTGCTGCGCCTTGTTTGTCGGTATCAAGTAAAGTAACAACAAACTCCTCCCCACCATATCGTCCTGCTATGTCGGTTTCGCGAAGCGTCGTTCGAAGCAAATCTGAAAGGTGGCGAAGCGCCTCATCACCACAGCTATGACCATGCTCATCATTAATTTTTTTAAAATGGTCGATATCGAACATTAACAGTGTGCTGCTACCACCACTGCGCTTAACGCGCAAAAACTCTTGGTGCAGCGTGCTTTCCCAATGCCCGCGATTATACAGTTGCGTTAGGCTATCAGTTTGGCTGACTTGTTCTAAACGCTTGTTTAAATCTTCCAATTCTTTTTTATTTACTGCCACATCGGTAACATCGTAAATAATAATACAAATATGGCTTACTTCGCCCAATGTGTTGGTAAGTGGAATAAAAGTCGCGTTTTGGTACATGTAATCCGCTTTACCAGTAATTGGCCGATAATTTTTAAAACGGAAAATGTAAGGTTGCTGCTCCCAAATAGTAAACGAGCGGTTTTTAAGTACAAATACAGACTCTGATTTACTTCTAAACCATTTTTCGTCAATTGAGGGGAATAAATCAAATAAATCTTTGTCCTTTACAGCGCTGGGCAATAGCCCCGAATGGTTTTCCATAAAGCCATTCCATACGCACACTTTATAGTCTCTATCCAGTACAACCAGGCCCACATCGACTGTGTTAAACATATCCATTAACCAATGGATTTCATTCATTTCTAAATCAGCGGCCATAACTTAGTCTTCTAATAGGTAAGCAACTTTGTATTTCAAAGTCTTCAGTGAATCTTCGGTAAATAACAGCATAAGGTCACAGTTAATATCGTGGTTTTCGATGCCGTAGCTTATCTCTATTGCTAAAGTTCTTTGCCAACGAGATTTATTCGATTTAACCAACTCTGATACATCGCGATGCTGGCCAAGTACAATGGGGTGGCCTTGACTAAAAGACATATCAAGCTGTTTAGAGAGCCCCGTTAAAATTGAGCCTATTAGAATATTACTAATATCCATAAGCAGCTCAAGTTCAACCTTGTCGTTAAGCTCACCATCGTAATTCATTAATGACGCAATTTCTTTAAAGCTTGAGTCATTTAGTAAAAGCAACGCCTCGCCAGATACGCCACCGCCAATAAAGCCTTGGCAAACGCCCGAGGTAGCTGCGTTGTTGTCAATAGACTGCAACGCCATGTCTAGCTCATTAACTTCAAGCACATTCACATTCGGAATCGGCAGCTCTACAAACACGTTTAAAAGCCGTGCAAGCAAATCCCCCGCTTGACCCATAGCAACATTTGTAAGCTCTTGGTATATATCGCGCACATCTGGGTCTACTTGCTCACCCAAAGAGTGGGCGAGTCGTTCGCGCATGGCTTTATCTTTAATACCGTGGTGCTCAATAATATCTGCGAGCTTTTCAGCTGAGCAAGGCTTTTGGATAAAATCAATAGCCCCTAACTCTAAAACACGTTGGTGCGCATTTGGCTGAATATCGCCAGATACCACCACGGTTAGGATATTAAGACCTTGCTCTTTCATGGCCATAAGGACTTCGTACCCGTCCATTTCAGGCATGTTTAAATCAAGAAAAAGTATTTCGGGCTCGATTATTTTTAGTTTTTTGATGCAATCAACACCATCTTGAGCAAACTCTACTTTAATATCCCAGTCATCTGGTAAAGAGCGAGCTAGCTGGCGCCTCGCTAATTTTGAGTCGTCACATATTAATACGGATGTTGACATACTATCTCTCTATTATTTAACCCAATGTTGTCAATAGGCCTTATGACTTTATTAAAGATACATTTTGTAACTACATGTTAATAAAAGTTCTTCGAGTTTACAATTTATATATCACAGAACTTATTATTACTTTTACAGTGATATTTAATCGCTTGGTTAGTGATATTCAGTATAATACACTCAAACCTATTGCGTTAATTTAAAAGGAAATAACCTATGGTACGCTCTCTTATTTTTGCACTAAGCACGCTTGCTTTAAGCTCAGTTGGGCACGCATCACAGTACCCCGAAAACACGCTTGATGCAGGTAAGGTCTCTGCTCAGGGTAAACCTGTCACCTTGTTAGGTAAAGGTGTAAGTGTAGGTGATAATGCGCCAAATTTTAAAGTAGTTGATGGTGGTTTTGCTCCTGTAAATCTTGATGATTATAAAGGGCAAGCAGTATTGATTAGCGTGGTACCAAGTTTAGATACAGGTATTTGTAGCTTACAAACAAAGCATTTCAACGAAAAAGTGGCAACGCAATTTCCTGCTGTTGCGATGCTGACAATTAGCGCCGATTTACCTTTTGCTCAAAAACGCTTTTGTAATGCTGAAAACATCGACAAAGTAACAACCCTTTCTGACTCTGTATGGCGAGACTTTGGCCAAAAATATGGCTTAATTATAAAAGATATGGGCCTGCTTACCCGCGCCGTATTTATTTTAGATAAGAGCCACACAGTGATATACAAACAACTCGTGCCTAATTTATCAACCGAGCCAAGCTACGACCCAGTAATAGAAAAGTTAAAAGCGTTGTAGGTACTAAGTTTTACCAAATGGTTTAATTTAAAATTGTTAAAAGCTAATAAATACAAAAAAACCGCCTGAGGGCGGTTTTTTAATACCTAAGCTGTGTTTAGATTATATTAACCTAAAAGCTCTGCTAGTTGCTGGCTTACTGTTTCAACAGCTTGCGTACCATCAAGTTTATGGTACTGCGTGTTGCCCGCTTTTGCTTCAGCTTGGTAATAATCAACCAATGGCATAGTTTGCTCATGGTAAATACCTAAACGTTTGCGAACTGTTTCTTCCGTGTCATCTGCACGGATAATTAGTTCTTCGCCTGTTTCATCATCTTTACCTTCCACTTTTGGTGGGTTGTAAACAACGTGATAAACACGGCCAGAACCAGGATGCACACGGCGGCCACCCATACGCTCAACAATTACTTCATCAGCAACGTCAAACTCAATAACGTGATCAACCACAACGCCATTTTCTTTCATTGCATCTGCTTGTGGAATGGTACGTGGGAAGCCATCAAGTAAAAAGCCTTGTTCACAATCTGGTTTAGCAATACGCTCTTTAACTAAACCAATGATGATATCGTCAGAAATTAACTGACCTGCATCCATTACTTTTTTAGCTTCTAAACCAAGTGGTGTACCTTCTTTAATGGCTGCACGAAGCATGTCACCGGTAGAAATTTGTGGAATACCGTATTTGTCCATTAAAAACTGAGCTTGCGTACCTTTACCAGCACCTGGCGCGCCCAAAAGAATAATGCGCATATCATTGTCCCCTAGTATGGATAGTTATTTTTAAAGCCTGAATTCTTCCACAAGCGCTGCAGATACTCAAGCAACTTATACTAATTACCTACTTTAGATCGCATAAAAAAAGGAAGCATACGCTTCCTTTATAATTATGGTTATCTTTTAAGCTATTTTAGCATTTAAAAGAGCCTGTTAGCCTTACTTATTCAAATCAAGCATTAATTTGTTTAAACGTGTTACAAAACCGGTAGGGTCTTTTAATGTGCCACGTTCAGCAAGTAAAGCTTGGTCTAGTAATACATGAGACCACTGTGCAAACTTATCTTCGTCTTGCTCATCGTTTAAGTGCTTAACTAACTGGTGCTCAGGGTTAAGCTCAAACACTGGCTTGGCCTCTGGTACAGGTTGGCCTACTGACTCCATAAGCTTTTGCATTTGCGAGCTCATGTCGTTCTCATCGCTCACAACACAGGCAGGAGAATCTGTTAAACGATGCGTAAAGCGTACTTCCTTAACTTCTTCGCCTAGCGCTGTTTTAATGCGCTCAATTAAGCCTTCTACTTCTTTTTCAGACTCTTCTTGCGCTTTCTTCGTTTCTTCGTCGTCAAGCTTACCCAAATCAAGGTCGCCACGGGTGATTGACTGGAACGATTTTTCGTTAAATTCAGTTAAGTGGCTCATCATCCACTCATCAACACGGTCACTTAGTAATAATACTTCGATGCCTTTTTTGCGGAAGATTTCTAAGTGCGGAGAGTTTTTAGCGGCAGTAAACGAATCAGCAACTACGTAGTAAATTTTATCTTGCTCATCGTTCATGCGCTCAATGTATTGCTCAAGCGATACATCTTGTGTTTCTGAGTCGGTATGCGTAGATGAGAAGCGTAGTAATTTAGCAATGGCTTCTTTATTTGCTGTATCTTCTGCTGGGCCTTCTTTGATTACTTGGCCAAACTCGTTCCAAAATGTTTGATAGTCTTCGGCTTTGTTTTTAGCCATGCGCTCTAGCATTTTTAAAATACGAGACGTACACCCTTTGCGTATAGCTTGCGTTACTTTGTTATCTTGTAAAATTTCGCGCGATACATTTAGCGGTAAATCGTTTGAATCAAGTAAGCCTTTTACAAAGCGCAGGTAACTTGGCATAAACTGCTCAGCGTCATCCATAATGAAAACACGTTGAACATACAGTTTTAAGCCACTTTGGCGCTCACGGTTCCATAAATCGAACGGCGCTTTTTTAGGGATGTACAATAAGCTTGTGTACTCAGTTTTACCTTCAACTTTATTGTGCGCCCAGTTTAACGGCTCTTCCCAATCATGGCTTACATGCTTGTAAAACTCTTTGTATTCTTCATCAGAAACCTCTGACTTATCACGTGTCCATAAAGCGGTTGCACGGTTAATGCTTTCCCACTCACCTGGAACGGCTGGGATTTTTTCGCCATCTTCGCCTTCAGACTCAGGCACTTCTGCTTTATACATTTGTACAGGTGTAGAGATGTGATCTGAGTATTTAGTAACGATGCTACGCAGTCGGTATTCATCCGCGTATTCTTTTTCTTCTTCACGCAGGTGTAAAATAATATCCGTACCACGCCCTTCTTTTTCAATTTCTTGTAACGTGTACTCACCTTCACCTTGTGACTGCCACTCGTACGCTTGTGTTTCACCTGCTTTACGCGTGCGTACTGTCACTTCATCAGCCACAATAAAGGCTGAATAAAAACCAACACCAAATTGACCAATTAATTGAGAGTCTTTGCTTTGGTCACCGGTTAAGTTTTTGAAAAACTCAGCAGTACCCGACTTAGCAATAGTGCCTAAAGAGCTAATCACTTCTTCACGCGTCATACCAATACCATTATCAGAAATGGTAATTGTGTTCGCTTCTTTATCTGCGCTAATACGTACATGTAAATCGGCATCACCTTGGTAAAGGTCACCATTAGAAAGCGCTAAAAAGCGTAGCTTATCGGCAGCGTCTGATGCATTTGATACAAGTTCACGTAAAAATATTTCTTTATTCGAATATAACGAATGAATCATTAAGTTTAATAGTTGTTTTACTTCTGTTTGAAAGCCTAATGTTTCTTTTTGTGCTGCAGTCATTTATGTATCTCCAATTAGCAAAGTGTCTGCGTTATGCACTTAATATGGGGTGAGGTGGAGTAACTTCAAGGGAAAAATTTAAAAAAGCAGCATTTGCACTTATATAAATAAAAAGCCACATATAAATGTGGCTGCTGGGGTTAAATTACGGTGTGTTTTTAGCGTACTGGGCTTTTAAAGCGCTGACTTGTTCGTGTAAATAATTAGCGCTTACCTGCTCTGCGTCAATTGGCTCTCCCACACTCACCGATACTAATGACCATTTAAGGCGTGGTAGTTGCCATTTGGCTTTACGGCTAAACATACTGCCCCACAAGCCACCTAAGTGAACGGGCACAACAGGCACTGGTGTACGCGCTATTATACGCTCAATGCCACGCCTAAACATGTCCATTTCACCGTTACTGGTAAGTTTTCCTTCAGGAAAGATCCCCACCAATTCACCACGTTCAAGCGCTGCGGCAACCTCATCAAATGCTTTTGCAAACGCTTTTGGGTTAGCTTTTTCGCTATCAATTGGAATAGCTTTTGCCATTTTAAATAACCAATGCAGTGCTTTTGAATGATAAATGGGCGCAAACACCATAAAGCGTATAGGCCTTGGCGAAGTGGCTAAAATAAACATCCAATCTACAAAGCTAACATGGTTAGCTACAATAACGGCTGCGCCTTCGTTTGGAATATTTTCATGTCCTTTTGTGCGCACACGATACATGCATATGGCTAAAATATAGATCACAAAGCGCAAGAAAAATTCCGGCACCTTAGTGTAAATATAAATAGAAATAAGTAAATTAAGCCCCGCTAAAAGTAATAGTAACGACGAAATATGCCACTGTAAAACAGAGAGCGTTACAATACTTAATATGGCACTGCCAACCATAAAGAGCGCATTAAGCACATTATTAGCAGCAATCACTCGCGAACGACTTGCCTCCTCGGTACGCTGCTGAATAAGCGCATACAGCGGCACAGTATAAAAACCAGATGCAATACCAATACCTGCCATCCAAACAAAATGCCATATCATATCGCCCGTATTGAGCACTTGCTTTAGTGTTAATAAATTTTCAGAGGGCGCGATATATTCACTAATAGCCGGCTCTTGGCTTAAAAAATACAAAAATAACGTTATTAAAATAGCGCCAAAAGGTACAATTCCCAGCTCAATACGTGAGCGTGAGAGCTTTTCACACAACAAAGACCCCACGGCAATGCTTAGCGAAAACACCACCAGCGCACTAGTTACAACGAGCTCATCGCCACCCATTACATGCTTAACGTAATTAGGTAATGCCGTTAAAATAACCGCACCTATTAGCCAAAACCAGCTTATACCCAACACCGATTTACCAACCGATTCTGTTTGAGCATTAAGCGCTTTAAATACATCTTTAGTGGAAGTAAAAATATTATAGGTAAAGCGCAAGTTTGCATCGTTCGCTTCACTAATAGGAATAAACCGGCTACTTAAAAAGCCAAGTACAGCTAATACTAATACCGCGATGCTGATTACCGTTGGGCCTGTTGTTTGGGTAATAAAATAGGTGCCAAAAATAGTGCCCAATAAAATGGCTACAAACGTGGCAGACTCAACTAAGCCATTGGCTTTTGTTAGTTCGTTGGGTGCAACGTGCTGCGGTAAAATAGAATACTTGAGTGGGCCAAAAAAGGTACTTTGCAGCCCCATAAAAAACACGGTTGTAAGCATTAGCCACACATATTGCGTAAAAATAGAAGCCGCGCCAATAACCATAATTGGTATTTCGCAAAATTTAACAAGCCGTATGAGCTTTGATTTTTCTGTTTTTTCGGCCAGTTGCCCCGCCATCCCAGAAAATAAAAAGAACGGTAATATAAATAAGCCCGCTGCAAGGTTTGAATATAGCGCACCATCGCCTAGGGTTGTAGCTTGAAACACCAATAATATAAGCACAGATTGCTTATACACATTATCATTCATAGCCGATAAAAACTGCGTTACAAATAGCGGTAAAAAACGCTTACTGCTGAGCAAACCGTCTTTATTCCCGTGTTTATTATTTTGCATAGTACTCCTTACTAATCAGATAAATTCCTGATGTTTGCTTATATCAACTCGCCCACTTGAGTGGCCTTTTAGGGCGCAAGTGCCGTGCAACAATCACGCTATTTAGTTGTTGTTAGTCAATAATTTATAACATAACAACGCCAAGTTTAACTCATTTATTAATAAATATGATTACTGCTAAGCTCACACACGTTATACGGTATTAAAAGAGCAAACACAAAAAAGCCTACATATTTTACTATGTAGGCTTTTAAAACAATTTCAGATAGTGATGCTAGTCCTGCACAACCGCTCGTCGGCCGCTAAATGCGTGCATTAACGTTGTGCCATCCACTAAATCAAGTTCGCCACCCACAGGGATACCATGCGCTATACGCGAAGCGCCAACTTTATATTTATGGCAAAGTTGGGCAATATAATGTGCAGTGGTTTCACCCTCAACGGTGGGGTTGGTAGCTAAAATCACTTCGTTAATTGCACCATGCGAGAGCTTTTGTTCAAGTATATCTAAGCCAATTTCTTTGGGGCCAATCCCGTCAATCGGCGATAAATGCCCCATCAATACAAAGTACAAACCAAGATATTGGCCTGTTTGCTCTATAGCCAACACATCGGTAGGCGACTCAACAACGCAGAGCACGCCACTGTCTTGGCGTTTTGTGCTTAAGCAAATATCACACTGAGCTTGCTCAGTAAAGGTGCGACACGACTGACAATGCCCAACCGCAGACATGGCTTTGGTTAATGCGTTACCAAGTTGGGTCCCGCCTTTACGGTCGCGTTCCAGTAAATGAAATGCAATGCGCTGAGCAGACTTAGGGCCTATACCCGGTTGGCAACGTAGCGCTTCTATAAGCTGTGTTAAACTATCTGAAAGTTGCATATTTATTAGAACGGCATTTTCATACCTGGTGGTAATTGCATACCGCCAGTAACTTTACTCATACGCTCTTGCGTTTCGTCAGCAACGCGACGAACAGCATCATTACATGCTGCTGCAAGTAAATCTTCAATCATGTCTTTGTCATCTTCCATCAGGCTATCATCAAGCTCAACACGACGCACGTTATGATTACCAAGCATGGTTACTTTTACAAGGCCTGCGCCGGCTTCGCCAACAACTTCCATTGTTGCGATTTCGTCTTGGGCTTTTTGCATGCGCTCTTGCATTTGCTGCGCTTGCTTCATCATGTTACCCATTCCACCTTTAAACATAATTTTCTCTCTTTCTTTTAAACTCTAGTTGTCATGAAGATAAGGGCGATTGTATTTAATTACAATGCCTGAATACTGTTTTCGTCAATTTCGGCGCTAAATAGCTGCTGAAATTGTACTATGTTTTCATCTGATGTGATCACATCAATAGCTTGCTGATGCCGCCCAGCATCAATTTTTTGCTGAATTAAATAAGGCGAGTCAATCACCCCTTTGGCAAAGTTAATATTTAGCGATACGTTATGTCCGTAAATGCTTGATAACGCTGCATCGAGCTTTTGCCTAAGCATGGGCGTATCTAAGTGTTTTTGAGATTCATCCACGTCAATATGCAAACTGTCGCCTTGCTTGGTAAAAATCGAGTGTAATGCAAATTGACGCATTCGCCCACCTAGCCCCATACGCTTAATTAAATAAGCCCACTCATCTTGCTGATGCGCAAATTTAATCTCGCTAATTGGACTTTGAAAATCATCTGGAACCGGTATAGCAGGCTCTTGCTCTATTACCTCTGGCTTTTTTTGTGGGTTAATTTGCTCAAGCAGCTCAGGGGCTAAGTTTTCAGTAATTGTTTGATGCTTTTCTTTAAAATCAACCTTACGCACTGGTTGGCTTTGCGTTACTGGCTCAGCCGGCGTTAGGCTCCCTGTTACTGGGAGCGCTGGCTTTTTTTCGCTGTCACCTTGCGCGTGGTCATGCCATGGCGGTGAATCATTTTGTGACTCACTCGCTTGCGAGCGTGTATTGTGTGGCGTTTCTTCAATGAATGGCGCTGCTTGATCAGACGCTTTTGGTGTTTGCGCATGCTCAGTGGTATTTACACTTTCCCCTGAAAGCCTGCCTGCCCCCGATATATTTCTATCACGTAAAATTCGCGCAATAGCTGATTGTGCTTGAGCTTCTTGTTCACGCACACTGCTATCTTTAGTATTGGCGTTTTCAGCGGCGGATTGTGTATGTGGCGCTACAGGTGCCGGGTTATAACCTTGATCTACAGCACTGCTCATAACATCGTCAAATTGTGCAGCTAAGCTTTGCTCCATATTACTGTGTTGCAAATATGCATCGTCTTCACTTTGACGCTCAGCGGCCTCGTCATTCTTAGCAATGTGTTCATTTTGCTGCACAGGGCTCGGCATATCGTTTTGGGGACTTTGAGCCGCAGGTGTTACGCTGTTGCTGTGTTGCTCACTTGGCGAGCGTGTTAGCTGCTCTGTGGGCGGGTGCGCTACTGGTTCATCAGTTGTTTGACTTTGTGCTGTGCTTTGGCTATGCTCAACCATTGGTTGCGCAGCTGGGGTTTCGTTTTGCGATGGCGTTTTATTTTTATTTAATATATCACGCAGCGCATCGGCACGGCCTTTACTATTGGTAGGCGCAGGCGTTGCTGCACTTTGTGTGTTGCTTGCCCCAGGAAGCGATTGAGCAGGTGTTGTACCTGCGGACTCAAATGCTAATAAACGTAGCATTATCATTTCAAAGCCTAAACGAGGCTCTGGTGCCCATTGTAAGTCTTTTTTACCATTTAATAGTAACTGATAATACACCTGTATTTGTTGAGCCTGAGTGTGCTGTGCAACATGGCTAATATAATCGGCGTTTTTATCATCAAGTTGCGCTGCTTGCGGGACCAGTTGAGTTAACTGAATAAGGTGAGTTAATGCAATTAAATCATCAAGTAGTGCAATATAGTTAGGGTTTCGGCTCGCTACTTGGGCTATTTCACCCATGAGTGCACCACCGTCTTGTGCTAACAAAGCAGCAAGCAAACTTTGGCTATAATGTGTGTCCATTAAACCAAGCATGGCTTGCACGGCTTGGTTGTTTATGTCGCCGTTGGTTTGCGCAATAGCTTGATCTGTTAAGCTTAAGGCGTCTCGCATACTGCCATCGGCGGCTTTTGCAATAATACTTAGCGCATCTTTATCAAAGTTTAGTTGCTCTTGAGTAAGTACATGCTCAAGCTGAGTTTTAATTTCGCTTTGCGAAAGTGCATTTAAGTTAAACTGTAAACAGCGCGATAAAATGGTAACAGGTAACTTTTGCGGATCGGTGGTTGCCAGTAAAAATTTCACATGCTCTGGCGGCTCTTCTAACGTTTTTAATAACGCGTTAAAGCTATGCTTTGAGAGCATGTGTACTTCATCTATTAGGTATACTTTATAACGTCCACGCGTGGGGGCATATTGAACGTTATCAAGAATTTCACGAGTATCTTCTACTTTTGTGCGAGAAGCGGCATCAATTTCAAGTAAGTCAATGTAGCGCCCTGCTTCTATATCAGTACAACTACTACATTGCCCACAAGGAGATGCCGATATACCCTCATCACAATTTAAGCTTTTAGCAAAAATGCGTGCAATGGTTGTTTTACCCACTCCACGGGTTCCAGTGAATAAATAAGCGTGATGCAGTCTATTTTGCGTAAGCGCATTAACAAGCGCTTGCTTTACATGGGACTGGCCAACCAATTCATGAAAGGTTTGCGGACGCCACTTTCTAGCTAGAACCTGATAACTCATCAATTACTCGCCTTCAAACTCAACAAGTTTTAAGATTTTAATACCCATTTTTTCTACACGCTGCTCACCACCAAGCTCTGGTAATGAAACAACAAACGCAGCATCAGTGGCCTTGCCACCTAATTTTGCAACTAGCTTTGCTGTGGCTTCAATTGTGCCACCGGTAGCTAATAAATCATCCACTAATAATACTTTGTCGCCTGGGACAATCGCATCAACATGAAGCTCTAATGTGTCTTCGCCGTATTCAAGTAGGTAATCTTGGCGAATCACTTCGCGTGGTAGCTTGCCTGGCTTACGAACAGGAATAAAAGGGATCCCTAACGCGTATGATAGCGGCGCACCAAAAATAAAGCCGCGAGATTCTGTTCCAATAATTTTTGTAAAGCCTTGGTTTTTATATTCGTTTATAAAAGCATCGATTGTTGCTTTAAAGGCTTCTGGATTTGCCATTAGTGTTGTTACATCACGAAACATAATGCCTGGTTTAGGATAGTCGGCAATGGTTGCGATACTGTTTTTAATAATAGCGGGTGTTACTTGAGTCATAAGTTTAATTGCTCAATAGTTTATATTTCAAAGCAGCTGATTATAACCTTAACTGACGTTAAAATGCGAGTTTGCTGTTATTAATACCGAGGTGGTTTGAAAATTATACGAGTGGAGGAAGAAAAGAAGCGTAAGGCTGATAAAAACAACAGCCTTAATAGAGCTAGGAGCTTTAAGTTAGGCTTGTGATCCAGCCTAAAATCGCATTTAAACAGCCAATACCCACAAAAACTGCTAAAAAAGCAATAAAGTAAGTAGCGTTAAACGGATCTTTAAAGTCTTTATCATCTGACATTGGTATAACCTTTTTTAAGCACGACAAATAAGGCTGCCATGATAGACGAAGTAAAATAATCTATAAAGACCTTAATGTTGATTTTTTGTCACGATAATACCGCGCTCGGACATTGCATTAAGCGTACTTAACGCACCTTGCGCAATTTGTTGTTCACTAAAATTAGGCGCATGAACTAAAACCTGCTGGCATACACTCTCAAACTCAATGCCCGCATTTGATTCTATTATTGAAAGTAGCAAAGCGGTCATTGCATTCGTAGCTAAAAACTGCACGTCATCGTTATCATCGCGGTATACAACAAAGTAATTAGGCTGCTCAGATGGCGTGCTGGGTATATACTCTGTGCTGATATGTTGAACCGCATACTGGTAGCTTAAATTACGTGCAACACTCGATAAGTAAAGTGCAGAGCTGGTCAGTTCAGTACTTTTTAAGCGTTGCTCGCTGGTATCTTCATTAGCCACGGAAACATCAAGCTCTATCCACTCGTAATGTGCCAACTCCAGCATAAATGCATAATCGTATTCTTGCAGGGTATAACTGCTCGATAAGTAATTAATAAACTCTCCTGCTATGTCTAAAAAATAAGGTGACTTGCAGTCATGCTCACTAAAAAATGCTCTTACTAATTTTTGCCATTGCTGTTGTGTGTATAACGTTTTAAGCACCGGAAACCCAGATGAGATAAACCCTGCAATATTATTAAAGAATAGGTCGCGGTAAATCGCCATACGTCTATCTTCAATACCTTTAGGCTTTGGGTTATGCTCAGGCTCTCGTATGTGCGCCATAAACTCATTTTGAGTGTCAATAAAGCTCATGTTTTTTCCTTTATGCTAATTGCTGAGAAGACGATGCGCATAACTGCTTATTTTGTAAATCGTGAATAATATCAAGCTCTTTTGTAAGTGTATTTATACTTGGGATATTAAAATCACGCTCCAATAAGGTAGGAAACACCCCATGCGCTTGGTACGCTTTATCAAGCAGATCCCATACGGGGTCAATAACATCAGCGCCGTGGGTATCAACAATTAAATCATCGGCTTCATTGTAGTGCCCAGCTACGTGGCCATAGGCAATACGTTTTGAAGGCAACCCTAATAAAAACGTCTCAGCATTGTAACCATGATTAATTGAATTAACATAAATATTGTTCACATCTAGCAGTAGTTTACAATCTGCTTGCTCTAAAATCGTATTGGTAAATTCAAGCTCAGATAACTGCTGGCCAGGTGCCGCGTAATAAGAGACATTTTCAATGGCTATTTGTCGCTCTAAAATATCTTGCACTTGTTTGATGCGAGGTACAACGTGCGCAATAGCCTCTTCAGTAAAAGGGATTGGCATTAAATCGTACATATGCCCTTTTCCAGAGCAGTAGCTTAGGTGTTCACTGAAAAGTTTAATGTTGTACTGATCAAAAAACGTTTTTAGCGATTTAACAAATTCAATATCAAGAGGTTCAGGCGACCCGATAGAAAGCGATAAACCATGGCAAACAAAATTATTGGCGTCTGTTAAGGTTTTAAATTGCTTTTTAAAGCGTCCTCCCAGCTTAAGCCAGTTTTCAGGCGCGACTTCCATAAAATCAATTTGCTTTGGTGTATGCGCAAGTAGTTCATCGAGCATCTCTCGACGAAGACCTAAGCCCACCATCCCAAATGCTGAGTTTTGTGTTGCTCTCATCATTATCTCCTAAAACAAAAAGGGCCTTTTGGCCCTTTTAGCATAACGTAAGTAAGGTACTTAAATCAGCCTGTTATTGGCCACCACATTTACCTTCACCGCACTTACCTTCTTTTTTGCCTTTTGCGTCGCCACCACATTTCCCTTCGCCGCACTTACCTTCTTTTTTACCTTTTGCGTCGCCGCCACATTTGCCTTCGCCGCACTTACCTTCTTTTTTACCTTTTGCGTC
>NZ_LKDW01000025.1 GCF_001401805.1 Pseudoalteromonas sp. P1-25 | reverse complement strand
ATGGATGTAGGTAAGGGGCGTGAGCAGGACGCGGAAGCTTTGCTCGGTTTTTACTTAGCCCACTAGGTTACAAACCTCGCGCCGCGATTAAATGGCCCCTAGATTGAACAAATTTTAATCCTGAAAGGTTAACAGGCCCTAATTAAAAAGTTAAATACGGAGCATTAATGAAATATATTTCTCATGAGGATGGCACCCTAGCATTTAGTGAAACCGATAAACCGGTTTTAAAAAGTCACGAAGTGCTAGTAAAAGTATCTGCTATAGGTGTAAATCGCGCTGATTGCATGCAGCGCCAAGGTAAATATCCAGCGCCAGCTGGGGATAGCCCCATTTTAGGTTTAGAGTGTGCAGGCACAGTGGTTGAGCTTGGCAGTGAAGTGGATAAAAGCTGGCTTCATAAACGTATTTTTAGCTTGTGCGCAGGCGGGGCTTACAGCGAGTACGTAGCTATAGATGCCAAACAATTAATGGCATTACCTGATGAGCTAACCATGGTAGAAGGTGCTGCCATTAGCGAAGTATACCTAACAGCATTTGGCGCCCTTTTTGAACTTGGTAAATTACAACAAAGCCAAACAGCGCTTATTCATGCAGGGGCAAGTGGAGTAGGTGGGGCGGCTATTCAAATGGCTAAAAGTGCAGGTGCAACGGTGGTGATTACTGCCGGCTCAGATGAAAAATGCCAACATGCAAAAGCGCTTGGCGCCGATCATGCCATTAACTACAAAACAACTGACTTTGTAGAATATATGCAAGCAAATGAGCTTTCAGCAAATGTAATTATAGATCCTGTTTCGGGCAGTTATTTAAATAAAAATGCGGCTATTGCCGCCATGGATTGCCAAATTATTATGCTTGCTTTTTTAGATGGGCGTTTTGCTGAGGTTGATTTTGCAGCGTTGTTACGCAAACGTACTTCGTTTCATGCCTCAACACTTAGAAACCGGAGCATTGAGTTTAAACGCCAATTACGCGATGATTTAGTCGCGCGTTTTTACAATGATATTGCAACTAGAAAGTACGAGTTTAACGTGTATAAAACACTACCGTGGAGCGATGCAAGCGAAGCGCACGCAATATTAGAGCGTAATGAAAATGCAGGTAAAGTGGTACTACTGGTAGAGTAACTCTTTAATTTTAGGGTTTAGCCCATATACTAAGCCCTATAAAAAACACATAAGGTTAATAATGAATCCAATACTAGCAATACTTAAAGAGCACAACGTAAGCGACGAAAAAGTAAAAGCACTATTCGAAGCCTTTACGCAAAACCCAATGATGGCTATGGCACTAGTGCAAGAGCTTGGTATCCCACCTGAAAAACTACAGCAATTAATGGCGGTGGTAATGACTCAACCGCATTTAATTAAAGAGGCTACCGACGAGCTAGGCTTAGACTTTGAAAAGGTAAAAGAAGCGAAAGATAAGCTAAACCAGCAATAAGCCCTACAAGTTACTCATTACCAAGGCATAAGCCTTGGTAATCTTGCCTTAAGTTCCACACACTTTTTGTTACATTGTTCATGGAACTGCTTGGTATTAAGCGAGTCATACCAGTACTTATGATAGGTAGGGACTAGGTATGAAGGCACTTTATAAATTTTGGAAAAATAACCGTTCGTTAATTTTATTTATTGCGCTTATGAGCGTGTTTAGAAGCGCGGTTGCCGATTGGTATGAAGTACCGACAGGCTCGATGAAACCCACTATTTTAGAAGGCGATAGAATATTAACTGATAAAATGGCCTACGATATTCGCATTCCGTTTACGCATATACCTTTAGTAAAATTAGCCGACCCAAAAACAGGCGATATTATTGTATTTGATTCACAAGCTGCAGAAAATCGGTTAATTAAACGCGTAATTGGTGTACCTGGCGATACTGTTGCGCTTTACAATAACGAGCTTGTCATTAATGGCGTTAAAGTTAATTACAATAATTTGCAAAGCAATATTGATTCTTTAGATAAAATAGAAGACTTAAATGGTCATAAGCACACGATTCGTGTTGCGCATACGCCTTCGCAGCTATCGGGTTTTAATGAAATAACCATTCCAGATGATTATTATTTAGCAATGGGTGATAACCGCGACCACAGTGCTGACTCGCGTGTTATTGGTTTAATTCCTCGCAGCGAACTACTTGGCAAAGCAGAGCGCATTATTGTGTCGCTTGATTACGACGATTATTACTTACCGCGTAAAAACCGCTTTTTAAAACCCTTACTTTAAGGCGGTTTTGGGCGCTAACCACACGCCCGATTTTAATCGCTTAGCTCTACAATTTTTTGTGCAATATTATAAAGCGAGCAGTGCGAGTTCATTGCTTGCTGTTGTAATTTTTTATGAGCTTGCTCTTCGCTAAGGCTTAACTGTTCAATTAAAATATACTTTGCTTGATGTATTATTTTTTGTTCTGTTATTACTCGTTTAGCATCAACTAAAGCCTGATTTATTTGCTTAATATGCTGGCTTTGCTCCATGATTAAGTCGTACATACTTTTATTACTATTGAGTTTATTGGCGGCGGTATTTTGAGGTGTGCTTTGCTTAAACGCGAGTTGGCCATCAGTAATTGGCATGTATTGCTCTTCAAGGCTGCTTATAACCTGTTTGTTTGAATTTAAAGTTCGCTGTGCCTGAGCTATTTGCATAGCTGCAGAGTCAATAAGGTAGTCACTGAGGTTTTGCTCAATCTTATGCATAATATCTATGCGCGTTGTTGTCACCTCGTACCACACTTCACTAAGTTGAGAGAGCGGCTGCGCGTTTTCGTCATCTAAATTTTGTAAAAGCCCCCTCAGCTGATCTACCTGTTTATTGACGGGGTGATCAGTTAAAGATCGGTAGCATTTTAATACATGGTCGTCGGCGTACTCGTTAAAAAACGTAAAGCTGTGGTGCTGTTGTTGAACAAAATGCGCAAGCTGTTGTTTTTGCTCTACAGTAAACTTACTTGATGCAAACGCTTGCGCGCCACATGCACGTTCTTGCCCAGCATATTCTTTACCTTGCATAAAGTTAAAGTAGGCAACAAGCAAGCGAGTAACGCGCGGGTCGCTTGCGCCATCGGCGGCTTCTAAAATAATATTAAGTAAATACGATATAAGCTGTGTGTATGATTGCGTAGCATGCACAGGACTCACTTTTTGATTTGCTATTTGCACTCTAAGGTTTGGTAGCGCATCTAACGATTGCAAACTATGGGTAATTAAATTGTATAAACGGGTGTGGCCTGTGTCGGCGTTATCGGTAATAAAAGTCGTTTTTATTGACTGGTAAAACAGTGTTTGCGTTTGTTCTGTTAAGCTAATCTGTTGCTTTAGCTGCGAAGTAAAACGCTTGCGGTTTGAGGCGAGATAAATATTGCTCATGCCGCGCTCTTTTTGTAACTGATGTATAAAATCGCCCAGTTTAGTAAGTGATGCACAGCTTTTTTGAAGCTGTTTTAAGGCATGAATCTCTTGGTATTTTGCTGCTAATAAAAACTGTTTTGTGAGAGGATTGCTCGATAACATAGGACTTATTCCGCACTTTTTTGTTTTTAAAGTGCAACCACTGTTCCAAACATTTAAAAATGCATTGATTGAATTTAAAACTAAATTAAAACAGTCTCTTAAAGCCATTGTTTTTATGTATTTGCCTATTAACTGTTGTGTATTTAATACAGTAATAAACCTTTTTGGTGCAAAATTTGTGATTTATGCACCCCATTGCGTCCTTTGTAAAATAAGAAAAAAAAGTGTTTACTCTGTAAACTACACAGAGCAAACACCAGAGGGGGAATTTATACCTCGCTATACTTAAGCAGCTCTGGGCTAACAGCCATTTTATGATTTATTACCTCGCCTATCATAATGAGCGTAGGGCCTGTTAATGTATGAACTGCACCTTCACTGACAATATGCTCAAGCGTGCTGGTTATTATCTTTTGTTTATTCGTTGTCGCATTTTCTATTAGTGCGATAGGGGTTGTTTTAGGCCAGCCAACTGATAGCAAGCCCGCGCTTAATGCGCTTAATCGTGCTAATCCCATATAGACAACTAATGTAGGATTATTGGCGTTTTGCACATAGCTGTAATTGTGCCAATTAGGGAGTTTATTAGGATCGGCAAATTGTGCCGTTAAAAACGTAACACTTCGGGCTACATCGCGGGCGGTAAGGGGGATACCGGTATACGCTGAGGCAGCACAGGCTGTGGTAACGCCAGGTATAATAGCAAAATTAATATTATGCTCTGTTAGGGCGCTCGCCTCTTCATTGATGCGCGCAAAAATACTCGGATCACCCCCTTTTAAACGAACAACTTTACACCCTTGTTGTGCATATTTTACTAATAGGGCACTTATGGTAGCTTGGGGCATAGAATGTTTACCAGCGCGTTTACCTACATATACACGCTGTGCATGTTTAGGTATGGTATTTAAAAGCGCTTCGCTTACTAAGCTGTCGTACAATACCACGTCGGCTGCTGCAATATGGCGCTGCGCTTTAACCGTTATAAGCTCAGCATCGCCCGGGCCTGCTCCTATTAAATACACGTGGCCGCTTTTTGGGTGTTCAGCTTTGTGCTTTGTATTTTGAGTTAGCTTATTAACAAATTTGTTTAGCCATGGGCTTTCAATACCTGAAAAATATGAAAGAACACTCATTTTATGCTCCTCATGCTAATGCTGTAATGGCTTTTGGCTCAGCACTAACAAAGACATTGCCATTGTCTATTTTGGCTTCAAATACGGGGAGCTGTATTGCCTCTGCTTCTAGGCATTCGCCAGTATTTAAACAAAAATGTTGCTTATACAAAGGGGAGGCCACTACTAATTTGCCATCAATAGAGCCAATAATACCGCGCGATAGTACATTGGCTTTGCCTATCGGGTCGTAGTTGCTAATGGCTAACACAGGCTCACTATTTTGTGGAACATAAAATATGGCCACTTGCTGGTTGTTTACTAATGCGCATACGCCACTATTAGCAACTAGGTCATCGGTTGTTCCAATTTTATGCCAATACATCAGCTTGCTCCTGCTCAATTTCCATTACGGGGATACGGTTTGTTGAATTTTGTTGGTTACGTTTTTCAGACTCAGTAGCAGGGCGAATTTGGTTGCGCTCTTGTACAAATAAAATATTGCTATCGGCATCTGGGCTATTAATAAATTGGCGGAACCGTTTTGAGGCCTCAGGACTTTCGACTGCTTTTTTCCATTCGCAGGCATAAGTTTTAGTTATAAACGTCATTTGCGTTTCAAGTTCGTGGCAAATACCTAAGCTGTCGTCTATTACTACGCTTTTTAAATAATCTAACCCGCCCTCTAAATTTTCCAACCACACTGAGGTGCGCTGTAGCTTATCGGCGGTTTTAATGTAAAACATGAGCACACGGTCAATGTATTTAATGAGTGTGTCGGTATCTAAATCGGTCGCAAATAAATCAGCATGGCGTGGGCGCATACCGCCATTACCACACACGTATAAGTTCCAGCCATTTTCGGTCGCTATTACGCCTATATCTTTGCTTTGTGCCTCAGCACATTCGCGAGTACAGCCGGAAACGGCCATTTTAATTTTATGCGGTGCGCGTAATCCTTTGTAGCGGTCTTCAATCGCTATTGCGTGGCCAACACTGTCTTGTACACCATAGCGACACCACGTACTGCCAACACACGATTTAACCGTTCTGAGCGATTTACCATACGCATGGCCTGTTTCAAAACCTGCGGCTATAAGTCTTTCCCAAATAATAGGGAGCTCTTCAAGGCGTGCACCAAATAAATCAATACGCTGCCCACCGGTGACTTTACAATACAGATTAAAGTCTTTGGCCACTTGGCCAATAACAATGAGTTTGTCGGGGGTAATTTCACCACCAGCAATACGAGGCACTACTGAGTAGGAGCCATCTTTTTGCATATTAGCTAGGTAAGTGTCGTTAGTGTCTTGCAGGCCAACATGAGCAGGCTCTAAAATAAAGTCGTTCCATGTTGAGGCTAAAATAGAAGCCACTGCGGGTTTACATATTTCACAGCCGTGATGACCGCTGCCATGCTTAGTGAGTAAATCATCAAAGGTTTTAATGCTTTCTACTTTTACTATATGCAGTAGCTCTTGGCGTGAATAAGCAAAATGCTCACACACATGGTTATTTACTTCAACGCCACGGCTTTCAAGCTCACTGTCGACTACCGATTTTAATAACGCGGTACAGCCGCCACAGCCACTGGCGGCTTTGGTGCACGCTTTAACTGCAGATAAATCGCATGAGCCGCTATCAATGGCACCCACTATATCGCCTTTACTTACATTGTGGCATGAACAAATGGTGGCGGTATCGGGCAGGGCATTCCCAGCTAAAACAGGTGCGCCTTCGCTGTCAGGTAAAATGAGGCACTCAGGGTGTGCGGGTAATTCCATGTCGTTTAACATGTACTGCAACAGTGTGTCGTAATCGCTAGTATCGCCAACAAGTACTGCGCCTAATAACTTATTGCCGGCCTCATTTAAAATAATTTTTTTATAACAATCACGAATAGGATCTTGATAAATGAGCACTTTGCAATCGGGGGTTTTAGCGTGCGCATCGCCAATAGAACCTACCTCTACACCAAGGAGCTTTAATTTTGTGCTCATATCGGCGCCTAAAAACTCAAGGTTGCCGCCTGTGAGTTGACTTGCTGCAACGCGGGCCATGTTGTAGCCAGGTGCTACTAAACCAAAAAGTTTTTTATCCCAAAGGGCGCACTCACCAATGGCATAAATATCAGGGTCTGATGTTTGGCATTGGTTATTAATTACAATACCGCCGCGCTCTCCTAGTTCTAGCTCGGCTACTTTACCTAGCTCATCGTAAGGGCGAATACCGGCCGAGAACAAAATTAAGTCGGTTTCTAAAAACGTGCTATCTGAAAAATTTAGTCTGTAACGGCTTGTTTCGCCTTTTACTATTTCGCTGGTGACCTTAGCGGTATGCACGCTCACGCCCAGCTTTTCTATTTTATTTTTTAACAGCGTGCCACCTTGAGAGTCGAGTTGGACTGCCATAAGTTGCGGTGCAAATTCAACAACATGTGTATCAAGTCCAAGTTGCTTAATTGCATTGGCCGCTTCAAGTCCTAATAAACCGCCACCTATCACTACGCCACTTTTACTTTGAGCGGCGCTTGCTTTTATTTGCTCTAAATCCTCTAGGGTACGGTAAACCAAGCAATGGGGTTGGTCATTCCCTTTAATAGGCGGTACAAACGGGTATGACCCTGTTGCTAAAATAAGCTTATCGTAACTAAACGTATCACCAGTTTGAGTGTTAACTACTTTGTTTGTTTTATCTATTTCATTAACCCACTGATTAGTATGTACATTTATATTTAACTGCTGGTAATTATCAAAGGTGGTGAGGGCTAAATCGGCGGCTGTTTTACCATCAAATACGCTGGATAAGTAAACACGGTCATATGCTAAATTTGCTTCCCCGCACAGTACGGTAATGTGTGCATTAGCGTCGCTTTGGCGCATTTGCTCTACAAAATGGTGCCCAACCATCCCATTACCAATAATGAGTATTTTTGTTGGTGTTTGCATTGGTATCCCCTCAATGACGGTTTAATTTAAAACAAAAAAGCCCGCCACAGATACAAGTTAATGTAACTGCGAGCGGGCTTCTTTGCCTGTGGTCATAACAACCTAAATGTGTGTCGTTTTAATAACGAACAGTATGGTTATCTTGTAAGCAAAAATACGACCAATTTTATAAGTGTTTGTTTTTTAAGAGCTACACTGCTTTTGAATGGTTTTATTTACACATATTTGAGTGGTTTTGGTGCGGTGCTAGCACTATAGAAGTGCAAATAAAGAGGTTACGACGTGCTAAGTAGTCAAAAAAGTGCATTTTGTGCTGTTAACTAATAACGGGGGAGACGTTTAGGGTATGAATAAAAAAATACGCCTAATGTTATTTTGAGATAAAAAACACTAGGCGTATTAATACTGTAAAGCGGCTTACTTACTTTGCTTTGCCAGGGTTTCTACATCGGTATCTTCAACAGGTTTAAAGCTGCCTGTTGCTTCATCGTAGGTTTTAATTTCTGCAGATTCAATATCATATACCCAGCCGTGTAGCTTAATTTGACCAGTTGCAATTTTTGCAGCCACAGCAGGGTGTGTTTTTATATGCTGTAACTGTTGTACTACGTTCTCTTCGATTACCAAGCCTAGGTGGTCGTTATTATTTAGCTCTGCGCAACCGCATTTTTCTTTTACAACTTCTGTTGCTACGCGGCTGTGACCAAGCCACTCTTTTACGTGCGGCAAGCTTGATAACCCCTCAGTATTTATAGCGCCTTTCATTGCTCCACAGTCTGAGTGTCCACAAATAATAATGTGTGATACGCCCAGCGCTGCCACTGCAAATTCAATTGAGGCAGTCATGCCACCGGTTTGATTACTGTGCGGCGGGATAATATTGCCCGCGTTACGGCAAATAAATAATTCACCGGGTTCGGTTTGAGTTACTAAGTTAGGGTCGATACGTGAGTCGGCACAGGTGATAAATAACACTTCTGGGTTTTGACCATTGGCTAGTTTTTGAAACGCTGCTTTTTTTGATGGGTAAACTTCTTTTTGAAACTTAGCCACGCCCGAAATAATATGTTCCATGTACAACTCCTAATTGGGGTAATTTAATCGTATTACTTATAGCTTTATTCGCCAGACAAATTAGCGCCAGTATAACTTTGTTCTTATTTTTTTTGTACTGTTTAGCCGTTTAATAAATTTCATGTAATTTAATTAAATGCTGCATAAGGGGCGGTAGGTTATCAAAGCCATTAATGGCAAGTTTTATAATGAATCAACGTGGATAGGGATTTGTAAGGTTATTTAAATAAATTGGCAAAATAGGGAAGATAGGAGCGTGTTAAACGCCCCTATTAAATTAGAGTGTATTAAAAGTCATAGTTAAAGCTTAGAGTAAGCCTTCTACCATCTAATACAACGCCATAAGTCTCGTTGGTAACTACACGGTCTGTTACGTTATATAAGCCAGCCATGAGTTTTAAGTCATCAGTAATCCAATAACGAGCACCTATATCCATCATGGTGTAACCCGGAGTGCCATCACTTAGGCTGGTACGACTTAAGTAGTCGGTTGTTTCGCCACGATAATTTACACGGCTCCATAAATTTACAGTATCACTGGCATCCCAATTTAAGCTAATGTTAGCCATTTGCTTTGGTATTTTATTTAAAGGCTCGCCTGCAAAGTCACCTGTTTTTTGCTCAGAATCAGTGTAAGAATAGTCGCCTTTAACACGTAAACTTTGGTTAATACGGTAGCTTATCGTTGCTTCTAACCCTTGCATCTGCGCTTTTGAGATATTTTTTTGCGTACTTAAAAACTGATAGGTATTGCCGCTGAATTCACATTGGTAGTTTTCAAAGTCATTCCTATCAATATTTTCGCTAACACAGTATCTATCTTCTGCAATTTTATCATCAAAGTTTGTCTGATAAAGCGTTAAGCTAGTGGATAGACCTACTTTGGGGTCGTTATAAATAAAACCTACTTCGTAGTTTACGCTGGTTTCAGGCTCTAGATCAGGATTACCTATGATCAAGGCACGTGAAATTGATGTCCCATCTGCAGATAAATTAGGCGACCCGCCGCCACCAGTACCGCGTCCAAAGCCAGCTGTGGCTTGAGAGAGTGAAGGTTGCGTATACCCGGTAGAAACACCGCCCTTAATAGTAAAATTATTAGTGGTATGCCAGTTGGCATACAGGCGGGGTGACCAATGCGAGCCAAATTGTTCATCGTTATCGTATCTTAAGCCTGTTGTTATGGCTAAGTCGTCAATAAAGTTCCACTCAACCTCTGTGAATAAAGCACCAATCCACCGATCTACCGTGTCACTTGCAATAGCAACATTAGCATCAAGTAAACCGTTGGTTTCATCAACGAGCTCTTCTGTTTTATAGCGTGCGCCAACAGTATAAATGTGCTTATCGCCTGCGTAAGTTGCCGAACTATTTAGCGTGATCACTTCTTCTTTTTTATCTTCATTTTGAACACGTTCCGATAAGTCTTGCTGAAGATACGTATTTGTAGTTAGCTTGCCATAATTACCATTATGAGTAACTACATACATTTGCTTCTCATATTCGTATTGAGACCCTTCGGCATCAGCCGCAATAGACTCACCTGGCGTATGCTTAAAATCAATGTTTGATGTATTGTAAGCTAAGCTCATTCGGTTTTTAGCATTTACAGCCCAATTAAATTTTACACCTAATTGCGTTGTATCCGAATCAGGGCGGCTTGCAGCAGAGTCTCCACCGCCTGAATAACCACTTTCATCGGTATGCTGTAAAGACCCTGTAAGCTCAACGCCTAATACGTCTTTTATTAAAGCGCCGCCCAGATAAAAGTCACTATTGTACTCATCATTACTTACATCATTCATCGATGAGGTATAACTGGCCGCCAAACTGCCTGACCAGTGTTGAGGGGCTGCACGGGTAATAATATTAATTACACCCCCCATTGCCTCTGAGCCATAAAGCGATGACATAGGGCCGCGAATAACTTCTACACGCTCAATCATTGCAAGCGGTGGAATACCAATTTGTTTGCCTCCATCGGCACCGTTGGTATTGACAGAGCGACCCGCTGAAATAGGGCGGCCATCAACAAGGTATAGGGTGTACTGATCATCCATACCACGAATACTAATATCTTGCATATTACCGCCACCACTGACGTATACGCCGGGTATATCGCGAACAGCATCCACCACAGTGGTATAAGACTGTTTACGTAACTCTTCTTGTAATATGACCGAGATAGAAGCAGGGGCGTCTATAATTTTTTGTTGGTAACCGGTTGCTGTTACAACCATTGTTTCCATTTCGTTGTTATTTTCTGTGGCCGAAGCTCCCATGGCTAAAGGGACAAAAATAGCCAAAGGCAACTTTTTACAGGTCAATGGTGCTTGCTTAAACAATGAGCGGTTGCACATTAAAATGTTCTCCTTTACGTGTAGACCTTTATTTATAAAGTGCAAATGATAATTCTTATTGTTATCATGTAAAGAAAATTGAATGGAACAATGTGTTGCAAAAGCCGCAACACATTGCACTCGTTTGTTTATGACAAACAGGTTTAACTGTAGGTATAAGCCTGTTTTTTATTTCAAACGTTGCAGGAGGTTATAGTGTTACAGTTTAAAGAATTACATAGTTTTGTGTCTGTTGTTAGTTCGGGCAGTTTATCAAGTTCTGCAAAAACGCTTCAGTTATCTAAATCAACTCTTAGCCGACACCTAAAAAATTTAGAGCAAGATACAGGTTATACTTTATTAAAAAGAATGCCTAAAAGCTTAGTCCCTACGGAGGCAGGGCTGCGCTTTTATAGTTATTGCGAGCAAATACTTCGCATTGCTAATGAGGCCAAACATGAACTAGCTACACTCGATGAAAAGATACAAGGCGAGGTGGTTGTGTATGTTGATAATGGTTTATTAAGAGGTTGGCTAGGCGATGTGGTTGCTCAGTTTTTAACGCGCTTTCCTGATGTGAGCGTGACTTTAAAAACAGATATAAAGGCAAATTCAAATCAGTGGCGAGATCATATTTTACTTTGTATGGGCTCTCTCCCAGAGACCAGCCAACGCCAAGAAAAACTCTGCATGTTATGGCAAGGAGTATTTGGTAGTAAAGAGTATTTTAGCCGTAACGGCTACCCACAATCACCGGAAGATTTGATAAACACACAATGGCTTCAATTACTTGGGAATAAAAGCGAGCAGCTAGTGATGACTGATCAGCGTGGGACAACATTAAGTGTGCCGGTACCTTCATCACGTATTCAGTCTGATCAGCTCGTGTTACAGGGGGATGCAATAAGCCATGGGCATGGGCTGGGTTTATTACCACTGTGGCAAGCCAGCATGCGGCTCAATGCTCACCCTGGGTGTTTTGAGCGTTGTTTAAACGACTGGGTAGCGGATCCACTGCCTATTTGGCTATGTTACCCATTTGGTAAATTAGCGAAAAAGCAACG
This sequence comes from Pseudoalteromonas sp. P1-25, assembly GCF_001401805.1. GTDB lineage: Bacteria > Pseudomonadota > Gammaproteobacteria > Enterobacterales > Alteromonadaceae > Pseudoalteromonas. The sequence goes on along the minus strand of NZ_LKDW01000025.1, from coordinate 59,796 downwards.
CGCCTTTATAGATCATATTAAAGGTAATTTACCTAAAGCCTGGAACACTGAAATATGCCAAAGTATGTAATAGTAATTAGAGTATGTTGAGCTTTTAAGTTAACTTCTCATCAGTCTGTTTGGTATTTAGGCAAAGTCGAGCCTATCTCGTTATTCCCTATAAATAGGCGCTAACGTCGTATTAACGCCAAACAGCCGCTGCCCAAAGGGTCTCCCTGGGGACTATTTACTCTTAGTAATTCGGCTTTTGCTTAATCCATCATGTTACAAAAATCGCACTGTGATTAAATAGCCCCTAGTTTAAACAAATTTTAGTCCGCAAAGATCAACAGACCCTCACAAACGCGAAGAAGTGTCTTAGTGTTCTAGAAACTGCAACGCAAAAAACCGCTTTTATACCCAATAAAACAAATACGACTCATTATCATTTTTGGGTGTGCGTGATAGCATGGCCTACCAATTACCTATACTTACACAAAAGGAAATAGTAATAATGTACGGTCAATTTTTAAATATACTTATAATTTTAGTGTTCGGCTTTTATTCAGTGGCAAGTTTTGCCAACTACCCTTTAACAATAGAGCATGCAGGAAAGAAGCCTGTTGTTATAAAACAAAAACCTAAAAAAGTGGTTGTTTTTGATTTAGGTGTACTCGATACCATAACAGCGCTTGATGTTGAAGTAACCGCTGTAGCTAAGGGCGTGTTCCCAGATTATTTGGCAGGTTATAACACCTCTGATAAAGCAATAGCGGGTAGTTTATTTAAACCCGACTATGCAAAGCTCAAAGATATAAAACCTGACCTTATTATTGTGGGTGGCCGAAGCCGTAAGGCCCTTGATAAATTATCGGGTATTGCGCCAACTATTGATTTAACCGTTAATGCCGATAGCTTTGTGCCTAGCGTTAAAAGAAATGTTTTATTACTGGGCAGTATTTTTGATAAAAAACAACAAGCAAAGTCACTGTGGGAAAAGCTAAACAGTAAAATCCTAACTTTGCAGGCTAAAGCAAAAAGTAAAGGTGCGGGGCTAGTTTTATTTACCGTAAAAGATGTGTTTATTGCACATTTACCTGGCGATAGGTTTGGTATGGTGTATGACCTGTTAGGTATTCCAAGCGTTGGTAAAATTAATAAACAAACCGACAGTAAAGCAAATAAAAAGCAAACTAAAGCACAAAAAGCCAAACATGCTGCAACCCTTACAAAAGCATACATAGAAAAAAAACCTGATTGGTTATTTATACTCGACAGAGGGCTAGCAACCGCAGAACAAAGTAATATTAAGCAAGCATTAACTAGTTCACCTTTTATAAAAAATTCCAACGCTTGGCAAAAAAATCATGTTTATTATCTAAATCCAACACAATGGTACGTAGTTACTGGTGGATACACGAGTGTACTTAACACGGTTAATGATCTAAATACACTATGGTAAGTAACAAGCCTAAAAGTGCACACTATTAACTCAGCATACTTTGAGTTTATGGGCTGATTTTAAGTTATACATACGCTGATCCGCTAAGGTTAAACACTCGGTATGGTTTTGGCATTCATCGCTTGATGCTATGCCATAACTAATACCTGATTGCGGCCATTGACGCTGTATAGTGTTATGTAATGCTTTGAGCTTTTGGGTGAGCGTGGTTTTAAGCTGGGGGAGGTGTGATTTGTTTTTGACTTTACATAACCAAATAAATTCATCGCCCCCGGTTCTAAATACAGTGCCGTCTTGCGCTAAATGGTGTGTCATTAATTTTGCTGCATTAATTAAAAACGCATCCCCTTTGGCGTGCCCAAGCCCATCGTTTATTTTTTTTATTCCATCACAATCTATAAACACAATGATGTAAGCACTATGTGCAAGTTTAACCAGCTCATCATCTAATAATAATCGGTTGCCAACTTGGGTTAGAGGGTCAAAGCGAGATTCATACAATAAGGTATTAAACGCTTGATGCTTTAACTTCAGCCACTCAGATAAAGATAATAATATACACACGCAATCTATTGCTAAAGCGATCAGCACAAAGATTTCTGCTGATGTTGCATTTATTAAATTAAAATGAAACGCAACGTAGACTACTAATGAGAGGCTATAGAGCACATTGCCAAATAAAAAGTACTTGGCTCTAAAATCGTTCAGGCTAAGCATAGCAAACCCGGTAGTTAAACTAAGCGTAACCCATATTGCTGCTAAAAAATGCGCGGTATAAAACACCACATAAAAGGGCATTAATAGACTGCAAACGCCACATACAAAGGCAGTAATAGAGAAGTATTTTAATGCGCGTGTCAGCTTGTTTGTTTTTTCTTTATAAAAGTTAAATAGGTAGTAGGTAAATGCGCCAGCGCAACTCACAGCAAAGGCGAATAAATACATACCTAAGTAATGTTTATTAAAAGTGGGACTGGCGTAAACTGCATTGACAGCACCTGAGGCAAACGCCCAACCAAAGCCATGTAAACCAACATAGCCAGCACAAAATAAGGCCACTTTTTGTTTTACATTTAAAAACATTACCAAGGCCAATATTGCTAAAGTAAGCATGACTGAAATAGCAATAAGGCTTATTGAGTTTATATAAAATTGATGATGTAAAAATGCACCCTCATCTAAAATAGTCAGATCAACTGGGGTAGGGTAATGTTTGGCTTCTAAATATATCCACAAATAGCCCTTGCTTGGTTCAAAAAAGGGCAGTTTAAATGCCTGACCATGCATTAAAATGGCCTGTTGGTTTACATGAGTCTGCGAAAAATCAGCAAGCTTAACTATATCCCCCTGTTCGGTTTGCCAAAAGGCTAGGCCAACATCGATAAAATTGGCCTGAGGAAGCACATACCAATCACCAGTGGCGGGGCTATTTAGTGCCACTTTTGTCACTACAGCGCCACTTTTACCGAGCAGAGTGCTTATTTCAGAACTGTTTTTATATGATGTAATGACTTGTTGAGCAGAAGGTGTGGTATTAAATGCTGTGACAGGACGCCACAGGTCATCATCTTTTAGCGTAATTTTATCAGTATTTAGTGGGTATGCATGTACTAGCGGGCTAAACAAAATGCAAAAGAACAACACTGTTAATTTACCAATCCGCACCATACCTAAACTCACTTAAAAAAACCGCTAAGTGATTATAATCAAACTCTTAATAAATAGTATATAAATCAATCAAAATTAGTACCCTAAAGTAACTGGTTTATTTGGCATTAAAGAGCAAGCTGCATTAATTCATACGCAATACGGCGACATATATATTTAAACAATTTTATACTTACTGTAAGTATTTTTTCGAAGGGGGAGTAGTTTTGGTGCCATCGTTCTCGGTGTGGGTTACAGAGAATAAGTAGTGCTAACCAAATGAGCTACAGTCGTAAAAATATATATTTATTCAAAAGGAAGAATAGTTTTGGTACGACTGAGTGGATTCGAACCACCGACCTCTACCATGTCAAGGTAGCGCTCTAACCAACTGAGCTACAGTCGTATAAATAATAACTTAATTATATTTATTCATAGGGAAGAATAAATTTGGTACGACCGAGTGGATTCGAACCACCGACCTCTACCATGTCAAGGTAGCGCTCTAACCAACTGAGCTACGGTCGTATTACCTAATTAAGATGCGGTGAATATAATTTACCAGCGGCCGCTAATATATAGCGTGGTGAGTGGTGAATCAAGCAAGTTTGTTGCTTTTAGGTTTATTTGCCGTTTTTTTATTCATATTGGGCTGATTTCACACGTTTTATAAAAGTTTTGCCACCAGGTTACGTGTTTTTTGGCTGAGCCTTTAAGCTGGTTTAATAGATTATTTTGCGAATTCTGCGCTATCAAAATGTTTATTTGGCTATTTGTTATGGGTTCGTCAAGCCAAAGTTGGCTATACAGAGGTAATAGTGTTTCAAGGTAGCCTGCTAAATTAGCCTGATAAGGCTGTATTTCTTTGAGGTAAAACTTTTGGAAGACGTTGCTAACTATTGTCGCTACTTTTTTATTTTTTCCTGCTGGGCATATCTCATCAATTGATTGCGACTGAATAAATTGCGTTGCTGAATTATTAAATGCTATTTGCAAACGCGCAGAGTAAATAAGTAATTGGTTAAAACGGTACTTGTTAAGCTGCTCTAACGCGTTAAATATGTCTGCGGAGTTGATTTTTAAATAGTGTTTATTGAGTATGTGGCGCTTTAACTGTACAAGCTTCTGCATGGCCGCTACGGTGTCGCTATACCCAGCCGGCGCCACAGCAAGCTCTGCGCTGCTAGCTTGCCACGTGTTTTTAAGCTCTAATTCGTTATACAGCATTAAATTAAAGTAGTGGTTTAGTGTTTGCTCTTTTTGCGCTTTTGCATTTAATAGGGTTTTGTAAATGTTTGAGTCAGGCTTAAGTGTGCTTAAGCACTGCTGCGCATTTTGCACAAACTCTATTTGATACTTTAAAACACTGGCATAGCCTGCCGTTTTGCCTAGCTGATTATTATGCTCGCTAATAAGTAAGCTGAGTTTACAATGGCCTAGACTGGCAAGTTCGACCAAGCTGATAGTGCTGCCTTTAGTAAGCGTATTTGGGGGTAATAGCGGGCTAATTGGAGCAGGCTTACTTAAGCTTGGGGCCTGGATTTCAAGGGTATTACTTAAGCGTTCTGTGTATGTTTGATACGTGGTGCTGGGCGCTTTTGAACACCCAGCAAGCACGGCGCAACACACAGCTAATAAATAGCTTAACCATGTTTTGCTAGATAATAATGTAAGGGGTTTTTTATACAAATGGCGCCTGCTTTAATCGCTTATTAACGGTGAACATAAGCCACACAGCAGCAACGGTTAAACCAAAAATAATACCTATCCAAAAACCGTGCGGCCCCATGGCGGGCACAATTAAATCTGTTCTTCCTAATACGTAACCTAAAGCAAAACCGATTAACCAGTACGATATAAACGTTATATACGATATAGGCTGAGTATGCTTTAAACCCCTTAATATGCCATTGGCAGCGACTTGCAGTGCATCAGGAATTTGATAAATACAGGCTAAAATCATAATAGAGCTAGCTAAGGCAATAACAGCTGGGCTGTCGGTGTATAGTTGGCTTATTAAATTGCGGCCAATAAAGGTTATAAATGCTAAAAACAACGCTATAGCAATGGCTAATATGTAGCTGGTCGATATGGCAGTTTTTAATTGGCTTAAATGGTTTTGACCAAATAAATTACCAATACGAATACTAATGGCGATAGATAAGCTCAGTGGCATCATAAATAATAATGCAGTTACGCTTCCTGCAATTTGATGGCCCGACACTGCAACAGCACCTAAGTGTGCAATAAACAAAGGTATGCACGCAAATAGCGTAATTTCAAAGAAGGTGGCCAACGAAATGGGTATACCTAATTTGGTAATAATGCCAATGGTTTTAATATTGGGCTTTTCAAAATTTGCCAGCAGGGCTTTTGCATCTATTTTTTTACTAAACTGGCAATAGGTTACTTGTGCAGCAGCCATTACCGTTAGCACCAATGCTGTAGCAATGCCACACCCCGCACCGCCTAAAGCTGGTAAGCCAAATAAACCATTTATAAAAATATAGTTAGCCGGAATGTTAACGCCAAGGCCCAGCAAGCTGATATAAAAAGCCGGTTTTGTCATCCCCATGCCTTCGGTCATATTGCGATAAACGGTAAAAATTAAAAAACCAAAGGCGCCCCATTTCACAAAATGAATATAGTCATGCGCAAGGCTTGCAATAGCGGGGGTTGTATCGAGTTTTAAAATAACAATATCGGCTAGGTTGGCGATACCAAAACCAATTGTGCTTAAAATTGCGGTTAAATACAGTGCTTGCTGAAAATAATGGCTAATGCCTTTTTTATCATTAGCACCTGCAAATTGGGCAATAATCCCAGTTAACGCGAGCAAAATACCTTGCAGCGCTAGTAATAACGGGTTCCATATACCGGTTGCAATCGATAGTGCAGCTAAATCTGTGGGGCTTACTTGGCCTGCCATAATAGTGTCGACCACCGACATTAAAACGAGTGTTACTTGTGCTAAAAATACAGGTACGGCAAGGGTAATTAAACGTTTGGCTTCCCAGCTACTAAAGGTCATAAAAACAGCTATTTGATAAAACAGGGCGCAATTGTAATCGATTGTGTTTCAAATAAAAATCACTGTAGTGAATGATTTTACCCGTTGATACGTTAAACTAGCACTTTGTAATAATTTTAAGTGATTTTATGTTTACAGGAATCGTTCAAACTCAAGCCACTGTTGTATCTACCACACACACTGAAGGGGTTTTACGCTTGGTTGTATCGGTAGGTGATGAATACGTTAAACACCTTGATTTAGGGGCCAGTATTGCAATTAATGGCTGTTGCCTAACAGTGGTTAAAGTAGAATTAAGTAACCATGATGTAGTGGCACAAGTGCACTTTGATGTAATCGATGAAACATTATTACTTACCAATTTAGGCAAGCTTGCAGTAGGTAGTTTAGTCAATTACGAGCGTTCAGTCACTTTTGGTACTGAACTAGGTGGCCATATTGTATCTGGGCACATTCACTGTACTGCCCAAATCAAGCAAATAGTCAAAGAGCAAAACAACTGTAAAATTCAGTTAAGCCTACCGTCTAAATGGCAAAAGTATGTTTTATACAAAGGCTTTGTAGCAATAAATGGCGCAAGTTTAACCGTGGGCGAAATTGACGAGCAGGGGTTTTGGTTACACTTGATCCCCGAAACGCTGGCCATTACAAATTTAGGTAACGCACAAGAGGGTGATGAACTAAATATAGAAGTTGATCAACAAACTTATACCATTGTTAACACGGTAGAAAATTACTTACGCCACCAGGGCTAAAAAATTTGCTCATCGTCGCTGTCTATGTGTAACTCTAATTTTTTATGAGCATGGTCTATATGCATATTTAAATGAATAGGGTTACAACAGGCACTGCATTCTTCAATGTAGTCTTGATCTCCCATGCTTGCGTCGATATCTAGGTGTATGTGGTTGCCACAGTGAGGGCAGGTGATACGTTGTGATAAAAAATCTTTCATAATCACTCCAATAGTACCAAGGTAAGAATTAACTTGTTGATACGCATTAATTAAGTTGTGCGGTTATCCTAGCAACAACTTGATGGCTCAAAACTGAACTAAACAACAAGGTATTGAGCCTTAATTACATCCTTTTAACTATAGTGCTGAAGCGACGTTTATGACAGTAACTTTACGCCTTAGAGGCATTATTATTTAAAGCGATAGCAGCGTATCAATATGTTGCTTAGCTTGAGTAAGGTAATGCCCTGCAAAAATATTTGCGTGATTTAAAATAGGGTAAAGCTGGTATATCGCTTTACGCTTATTATAGTTATCGCTTAGTGGGTATTGCGCGTTATAGGCGTTATAAAAATCATCTGGTAAGGGGGCAAATAGCTCACTCATTGCGATATCGACCTCGCGGTCACCGTAATAGCATGCTGGGTTAAACAAGGTGGGTACATTTTTAATAAAACCCATATTTCCACGCCAAAAATCACCATGTACTAAAGAGGGCTGAACTACATGGCTATGTAGTTGCTCTTTTACCAAGTTAATTAATAGCTCAGGCTCTACAAGCTCAATACCTTTCTCGGCTAATAGTTGAAGTTGCCAGCCTATACGCTCTTCTGCGTAAAATAAATCCCACTTTTTATGCCATTGGTTTGGTTGCACGGTTGTGGCTAGGTAGTTATCTTCGTCAAATCCAAACATTGCTTGGTCGTGCTTTTGATGCAGCATAGCCAGTTGCTTACCCATATCGTGCCAATGAGTGTGGGGCTGTTTATCAAGTAGTAACCACTCAAGTACAATAAACGAAAATTCAATATTAGCACCTGTTACAATGCAGTCAGGCACCATAAAAACACTATTTTGTGTAAGCTGTTTAAGCCCAATCGCTTCGCTTTCTAGACGATCTAGCTCGTTTTTAAGGGCTATTTTAACCAGGTAATTGTGCTTACCATCAGTTAATTGATAGAGTTTATCGGTATTTGTACTTTGCAGCTGGCGTTTGTAAGTATGTTTAAAGTCATAATGAATGGCTTGGCTAATGTGCTCGTTTACTGTTTTCCACATATCAATTGCTCGCCTTTTAAACAGATACTTAAACTATGGCAAAAAAGTATTAATTAAACAAACTAATCGTTGTAAAATTAACGATATAAAAAATGCTAATGGAGTAACAATGAACAAAAGTTTTATCACCAATTTGCTTGCGGTTTTGTGTGTCGTGATAGGCTACTTTTTTAACCAGGCCATTGTATTATCGGTGGGGTTATTTGCGCTATCTGGTGCTGTCACAAACTTATTGGCTGTTCATATGTTATTTGAAAAGGTCCCTTTGTTATATGGCTCGGGCGTTATTGCTCTAAAATTTGAAAGTTTTAAAGTGGCTATTCGTAATTTAATTTTGACTGAGTTTTTCTCAGAGCAAAAAATTAATAATCTACTTAACAAAGCACAACCTAATATCGACTTTGAAGGCATTATTACTAAGGTTGATTTAAACCCTGCGTTCGACAACCTACTGCACGTGATAGAGCAATCACAGTTTGGTAGCATGCTAGGTATGTTTGGCGGCACAGAGGCAATAGAGCCAATGCGAGAAAAGTTTATTGAAAAAATGCAGCTATCACTTGCGCAAATTAGCCAAACAGACGATTTTAAAGCGCTAGTAAACGATACGTTGTCGCAAGGCAATAGCGCACAAAGCTTACATGCTACGGTACTTAAATTAGTTGATGAGCGTTTAAATGAACTCACCCCTAAAATGGTTAAAGACATTATTCAAACGATGATACGTGAGCATTTAGGTTGGCTAGTTGTGTGGGGCGGTGTGTTTGGCGGTTTATTTGGCTTAATTGCGGCCATTATTTAATAAACTAAGCCTGCTTGCAAAGCAGACTTAGTTTTGTGTTAACACCATACTATTTTGGCCCTGTGATGATGACTTTTTCTGGGTTGTACGATTTAGCTAAATCTTTAATTGATGTGCGCGTGCTGGTATCAATATTTAAATAATTAGCGCTTTTATCAAGGTTATACAAACTAACAAAGTCGCCCATTGATAAGTTATTACAGTGCAGTTTTTTGCTCATTACCGCTTTGCTTATATTTAAATCGCGTAACGCTTTACGCAAACTGTACGATTTATTCGCTGCAACAGCCATACAAGCCTGTGTACCTGGCGAAGAATCAGCCGCGATAAACTGCGTTGCTAATGCTGGTTTTGCGATTAATAAAGTTGCCCCTAGTACCATAGTTGTGCAAAAAGTCGCTTTTAACGTGTTCATAATTAGTCCTCATTGTTTGTGGTTCAGCTTCATTATTGAGCGATTTAAACTAAAAAGCTGTTAACCAAACGCAACAAGGTGTAAGCAGGTATGTTTAAAAATACACATTTAACCTAGGTGACTGAATTTAAGCCCTAATAAGTGTGTTTTTTGACACACTTAGGTAAAATTATTTTACAGCTACTGACATATTTTCTCAGCCTGCTATCATCGCCCCCAATATTTACGCGCTTAATTTTTAGGAGAACCAGTGAGCAAAACGTTAGCCAGCTATTACCAGCAAGCGTATGCCTGCGAGCACAAACATTTTAACCAATGTTTTTATTGTGGGTGCGAAGCCACAGAGCGCGACCATTGCCCGCCCCTGCACATGTTACAGAGCATTATTGATTTAGGCGAAGAGGCCGATTTTATATCAATTGCAGCATGTTACGAGTGCCATGCCTTATTACATAATGAAAGGCTAATGACAATAGATGAGCGCTTTACAAAACTTAAAAAAAAGCTCTCTAATAAGTATGCTAAAGCGCTGCGTGTTTATAACATGTGGGAAGAAAACGAATTAAGCGAAATGAGCGATGAATTTGCGCACAGCATTCAAGCGGGTATGAAATTAGGTAAAGAGGCATCTGAGCGTTTAGCATTTACAGGCTTTACATATGCCACCGAAGAAGCCCGTGTAACCGTACGCGAAAAAACCAAAGAGTTTGATGTAGAAGGCACCGTTTTTACCGACTTTAAAGAGGCATTAAATTACTGTATTAACGTGCTTAAAGTTCAAAAAAGTGATTTTTATAAAATACTGGTTGAGGATTATAATGGCGATTTTAACAGGGCGCTTAGCCAGTATCGTCATCGCCATAATAAAGTAACAACAGCAAGCGATGGCAATAGTTTAATTAAGGATTTTGCTAAGCAACATAAGCAAAATTCAGACTTTGTGACACGCACGGTTAAACACTTTATAAACAAAGATCCTTCCCTTACTACCGAAGCCGCGCTAGAAAAGTTGTATAACAATTATATAAAAAAATAATGACAGCCGTTTAACTCAATTAATCGCTTTTTTACCTGTTTTTTTAGCTTTATTACGCCGCTTTAGCTAAAGTAGCAAAAAAACAGGAGAACCTAACAACATGCAAAAATTTGCACCCTCTTTGTTAGCAGTTGGTTTAGCTGCTGCGCTTGTTGGTTGCCAAGAAAACGGCCCGCAAGATGCAAAAATCACCATTAATAAAAACCCATACCCAAGCACTTACACACCGCTGGCAAGTAAAAGCACTTTAATTACCAATGCAACCGTACTTACCGGTACAGGCGAGCGTTTAAATGATGCTGATGTACTACTTGTTGATGGTAAAGTACAACAAGTAGGTAAAGACTTATCGGCCAATGCAGATATAACCATTGATGCACAGGGTAAATGGGTTACCCCAGGTATTATTGATGTACACTCTCACTTAGGTGCCTACCCAAGCCCATCAGTTGAGTCTCATCAAGATGGTAACGAAATGACCAGCCCAAATACTGCCGAGGTGTGGGTAGAGCATTCTGTATGGCCTCAAGATCCAGGCTTTAACCGCGCCCGCGAAGGTGGTATTACTTCACTACAAATTTTACCAGGTTCAGCTAACCTATTTGGCGGGCGTGGCGTAACACTCAAAAACATTCCTGCGCATACAATGCAAGCAATGAAATTTCCTGATGCACCTAATGGCTTAAAAATGGCCTGTGGTGAAAACCCAAAACGCGTATATGGCCGCCAAGGTACTTTACCTTCAACCCGTATGGGTAACATGGCCGGCTACAGAATGGCATGGGCAGAAGCACAAGAGTACAAACGTGCATGGGACAAGTACGACGCTGATTACGAAGCAGGCTTAAACCCACAAGCACCGGCTCGCGACATTAAGCACGATACACTAAAAGCGGTTATTGAAGGTGAAGTGTTAATTCATAATCATTGTTATAAAGCTGAAGAAATGGCAATGATGATCGATCTGTCAAAAGAATTTGGCTATCACGCAGGTACTTTCCATCACGGTGTAGAAGCTTATAAAATTGCAGATTTACTGGCTGAAAATGGTTCGTGTGCTGCACTTTGGCCAGATTGGTGGGGCTTTAAAATGGAAGCCTACGACATGGTTCAAGAAAACGTAGCTATTGTTGATGCGGTAAAAAATTCGTGCGCTATTGTGCACTCTGACTCAGACACCACTATTCAGCGCTTAAACCAAGAAGCGGGTAAAGTAATGTACCGTGCAAACGAAAATGGTTTTGATATTTCGGAGCAGCACGCAATTAAGTGGATCACTTCTAACGCGGCTAAATCATTGGGTATTGAAGATAAAACGGGTTCGCTTGAAGCAGGTAAGCAAGGCGATGTTGTTATTTGGAACCAAAACCCATTTAGCGTTTACGCAAAAGCTGAACAAGTATTTATTGATGGCGCAAAAGTTTACGATAGAAACGACAGCGCATTTCAGGCACAAAGTGATTTTATGTTAGGCCAACAATAAGGAGCCCAGAATGAAAAATTTATCACGTTCGTTTTCGCTATCTCTGGTTGCTGCCGGATTGTTAGCCTCAGCTACAGTGGATGCTCGCTCGCTTGCCATTGTGAATGCAACGCTTCATACCGCTACTGAGCAAGGTGTGCTAGAGAACGCAAGTATTATAATGGATAACGGTAAAATTACCGCTATTAACCCGCAACAAGTATATGCAGACCAAGTTATCGATGCTCAAGGCCGCATTGTTACGCCAGGGTTTATTGCCAGTATTAACCAACTTGGCTTAGTAGAAGTCAGCGCGGTTGCAGGCTCACGTGATGCTGGCGAAGAAAAAGCAGGTATTGATTTTGACGTAAGCCTTGCTTACAACGCTCACTCAAGCCTTATCCCTTATGCACGTAAAGGTGGTGTAACTCGCGATGTTATTACCCCACATGGGGGCGATAGTATTTTTGCAGGCCTAGCAAGTGTTGTTGATTTAAGCGGAGATTTACAAAGCGATATACAAAAGCAAGCTGCTTTAGTGGTTTATTTGGGTGAGCGCAGCAAGGGGTCGCGCGCATTTACATTGCAAACCCTCATTAATAAGCTTGAAGAGCACCAAACAAAAGCAGCTAAAAAGCCTAAAAAAGACGACGACAGCAAGCCTAGCACTGAAGATAAAGTCATGCGTAAAGTACTTAGCGGCGATATGCCAATGGTAGTTGGCGTATCTCGTGCGGCCGATATTATTGAACTCCTTAAAGTTAAAGCGCAATTTGGTATTAATTTAGTGCTCAATGGCGCACAAGATGCGGTTGTTGTTAAAGAGCAGATTGCTAAAGCGCAAGTACCCGTAATTATGAGTGCTATGGATAGCTTACCCTCAAGCTTTGACTCGTTACATGCCAGTTTAGATAACGCAGCCGTGCTAGAAAAAGCAGGGGTTAAGGTTATTTTAACCGTGGGCGGCGATGCCAGTCATAATATTTACCAACTTCGTTTTGATGCAGGCAATGCTGTTTCATATGGCATGAGCCAACAAGGCGCATTAAAGGCCGTTACATCTAATGTAGCAAGTGTGTTTAATATTAATGCTGGCAGTATTGAAGTTGGAAAAGCCGCTGATGTAGTGATGTGGAGCAATGACCCGTTTGAGTTAAGCAGTCATGTAAGCAAAATGATTATTAATGGTGAAGAGGTATCTACACAGTCTCGCCAAGATAAACTACGTGAGCGCTACACTACTGAGTCACCTATGCCTAGAGCTTATACAAAGTAATTAAAATAGCTTTAATTGTTTACAGGCCGCTATTTTATAAATAGCGGATTTTTTATACAAAAGCTAGGCACAAAAAAAACCGCTTACTTTTTTCGTAAGCGGTTTTTTAATTTAATCTAAAATTATACTAATTTAGATAAAATTTCGTTAAAGGTTGCGCTTGGGCGCATTGCTTTAAACGCTGCCTCATCATTTGGTTGGAAGTAACCACCAATATCCATTGAAGGACCTTGCGCATCGTTAAGCTCGTTTACAATTTGCTCTTTTTGCGTTTCTAAATCGTTGGCAATTTGCGTAAATTGCGCTTTAAGCTCGCTGTCTTCGTCTTGCTTAGCCAGCTCTTGTGCCCAGAATAGAGATAAGAAGAAGTGAGAACCACGGTTATCAATTTCTTTTACTTTACGTGAAGGCGACTTGTTTTCAGCTAAGAACGTACCGGTTGCTTTATCTAGTGTGTCAGCAAGTACTTGGGCTTTTTTGTTGCCTGTATTCACACTTAGGTGCTCAAGCGAAGCCGCTAATGCTAAAAACTCGCCTAACGAATCCCAACGTAAGTGGTTTTCTTTTTCGAACTGTTGAACATGCTTAGGTGCTGAACCACCTGCACCAGTTTCAAATAAGCCACCGCCGTTCATAAGAGGTACAATTGAAAGCATTTTAGCACTAGTACCCAGCTCTAAAATTGGGAATAAATCTGTTAGGTAGTCACGTAATACGTTACCTGTTACAGAAATAGTGTCTTTACCTTCTTTAATACGCGCTAATGAGAATAAAGTTGCTTCAAGCGGCGCTAAAATTTGAATGTCTAGACCATCTGTATCGTGATCTGGTAAGTATTTGTTTACCTTTTTAATAAGCTGAGCATCGTGAGCGCGATTTTCATCTAACCAGAAAACAGCAGGTACGCCCGTTGCACGTGCACGGTTTACCGCCAGTTTAACCCAATCTTGGATTGGTGCGTCTTTAACCTGACACATTCTCCAAATATCGCCTTGCTCAACAGTGTGCTCAAGTAGCGTAGTGCCATTTGCATCAACAACACGGATTGAGCCATCCGCTTTTGCTTCAAACGTTTTATCGTGAGAACCGTATTCTTCTGCTTTTTGAGCCATTAAGCCTACGTTTGGAACGCTACCCATAGTGGTAGGATCAAATGCGCCATTTTCTTTACAAAAATCAATAGTCGCTTGGTAAACGCTTGAGTAGCTACGATCTGGGATCACAAAGCTAGTGTCTTGTAGTTTACCGTCGTTGTTCCACATTTGACCGCTTGAACGAATAGCAGCAGGCATAGATGCATCAATGATCACATCGCTTGGTACGTGTAAATTAGTAATACCACGGTCAGAGTCAACCATTGCAATGGCAGGACGATCAGCATAAACCGCTTGAATGTCTGCTTCAATTTCTTCGCGCTTAGCATCATCTAATGATTGAATTTTAGAATAAACGTCGCCTAAACCGTTATTTACATCAACACCTAGCTCTTCAAAAAGCTCGCCGTGTTTAGCAAATACGTCTTTGTAGAAAACTTTTACCGCGTGACCAAAAATAATAGGGTCAGATACTTTCATCATTGTCGCTTTCATGTGAAGCGAAAATAATACGCCTTTTTCTTTCGCGGCATCAATTTCTGCTGCTAAAAACGCTTGTAATTTAGCTGCGCTAATGCGTGACGCATCTATTACTTCGCCAGCGATTAGCGGAGTGCTTTGCTTAAGTACAGTTACTTCGCCATTAGTCGCTACGTGTTCAATACGTACATCAGTTGCTGCATCAACGGTTACTGATTGCTCAGAACCAAAGAAATCGCCTTCGCTCATGCTCGCAACGTATGATTGTGAATCTTTGCTCCACGCACCCATTGAATGCGGGTTATTACGTGCATATTCTTTAACAGAGCCAGGCGCACGACGATCTGAGTTACCTTCACGCAATACTGGGTTTACAGCGCTGCCTTTAATTTTGTCGTAAGTTGCTTTAATTTTAGCTTCTTCATCATTTTTAGGCTCAGCAGGGTATTCTGGTAGTGCGTAACCTTTTTCTTGAAGCTCTTTAATCACAGCGCGTAATTGCGGTACAGACGCACTGATATTTGGTAATTTGATGATGTTTGCTTCTGGTGTTTTTGCAAGTTCGCCAAGTTCTGCAAGCGCATCGCCAATGCGTTGCTCTTCAGTAAGGTAATCAGCGAAGTTTGCAATTACACGACCTGCTAATGAGATATCGCGAGTTTCAACTTCAACACCTGCCGCATTTGTATAGGCTTGGATAATTGGTAGCAACGAGTAGGTTGCTAGCGCCGGAGCTTCGTCCGTTTTAGTGTAGATAATTTTTGATGTCATCATCATTCCTAGATAGTAGGCCGCAGTGGCCGTATTCAACAATGCAAAAAAACTCATTAGCGCATGACTGCGTTAATAAGCAGTTTGTTAGGTGTCGGTACTCTTAATATGCCATAAGGCAGAATAGTCACACCTGACTAACTGATTTTTATAGGTTGCAAAGTACACGTATTTAGCAGCGTAAACGCATTAGCTAAAATGTAACCGCGTAATTTAGCAACAAGAGTGTAACAAGCTTGTTTAAAAAGGGCTAGGGCTTGCGCTTTTGTACAGCCTAAATTAGCAGGTAACTGTTATAACATTGGGGTATATAAAATAAAATCAAGGAAAAGGGTTGAATTTAGTGTGTATAGGAGCAATTTAGTAATAAGGAGAGTGTTGAATGGTAAGTGGGAAATTAAGCGAGGATCTAAATTAGGTCGCTCGCTTTAGTCGAACAAATTTTGTTCACTCTAAAATGTCGCCGTTAGGGGCTATGTTTTTAGCGTGTAAGCCCTTAGGGCCTTGTTCTAGCTCGAATGTTACATCTTGACCAGCTTTAAGTGTCTTATAACCGTCCATTACAATCGTTGAGTAATGAGCGAAAATATCATTCTCGCAGCCGTCTTCTACGATGAAACCAAAACCTTTGGCGTTGTTGAACCATTTGACTTTACCACAAGCCATACTTCTACATCCTTCTATAAGTTGACTAATTTAGTTATTCTAAACCGTATAATTTGCTAGACTGACTAAGGATTAATCAATCTACTTCTGACTGTAGTTTATTTGGCCAGTCAGTCAAGTGTTTTGTGTTATTTTTTTAACATTTAATTTATTTTTTATTCAAGTTTGCTTGAGTTCTAAAGACAAGACTATATTTAATTATGAGTGGTATGAAAGATTCAGGTGTCATAGACACAGTTCGCGATAGTGAAAAGCAAAAGCTGCAACCACCGCGAAAATACAAAGTTGTTTTAAATAACGACGACTACACGCCAATGGACTTTGTAATAGAAGTCCTGATGACGTTTTTCAATATGGATAGCGATAGAGCAACTGATGTGATGCTACAAGTTCACGAAAAAGGGAAGGGGATATGCGGTGTATTTAGCGCCGATGTAGCCCATACCAAAGCGGAACAAGTTAACCGTTATGCACGGGATAACGAGCATCCACTGCTTTGTAGTTGTGAGCAGGAATAAATACCAATTAGGTGATCAATCATCTCATTGTTGTGGTATAAAATAATTATCTCAGTAAGGGGTTGCCAATGCTAAACAAAGACTTAGAACTAACGTTAAACGCCGCGTTTCGTGAAGCGCGTACACGCCGCCATGAGTTTATGACGGTAGAACACCTTTTACTTGCGCTTTTAGATAATCCTTCAGCAGGCGAAGCGTTAAACGCCTGTGGGGTGGATATTTCAGGTTTAAAAACCGAGCTATTAGAATTTATAGACGAAACCACACCGGTTATTCCCGACTTAGAAGAAGAACGCGAAACCCAACCAACACTGGGCTTTCAGCGCGTGCTTCAGCGTGCAGTTTTTCATGTTCAATCATCAGGTAAAAACGAAGTGACGGGAGTAAACGTCCTTGTTGCTATTTTTTCTGAACAGGAAAGCCAAGCAGTTTATCTACTTAAGAAAAGCGATATTTCTCGCTTAGATATAGTGAATTTTATTTCTCATGGTATTTCTAAATCCGATGATGAGTTAGGTGATGACACTGACGATATTCATGAAGAAGTACAAGAGGTTCAAAACGAAGAAGCAAGTAAGTTAGATAGCTTTACCACTAACTTAAATGCGCAAGCTAAAGACGGCAACATAGACCCATTAGTAGGTCGCGACAGCGAAGTAGAGCGTACGGTGCAGGTTTTATGTCGCCGTAAAAAGAATAACCCATTGCTTGTTGGTGAAGCCGGCGTTGGTAAAACAGCCATTGCAGAGGGCCTTGCGTATCGTATTGTTAACGAGCAAGTGCCTGAAGTGATTGCCGATGCTGTTGTTTACTCGCTTGATATGGGCGCATTGCTTGCTGGCACTAAATACCGCGGCGACTTTGAAAAACGCTTTAAGAGCCTGTTAAAAGAGTTACAAGCTAAACCTAACTCAATATTATTTATTGATGAAATACACACTATTATTGGTGCAGGTGCTGCATCGGGTGGTGTTATGGATGCATCTAACTTACTTAAACCGCTACTTTCGAGCGGGCAGTTACGTTGTATGGGCTCAACCACTTACAATGAGTACAAAAATATTTTTGAAAAAGACCGTGCGTTAGTTCGCCGTTTCCAAAAAATTGATGTACTTGAACCGAGTGTGGCTGATACCACTAAAATTTTAAATGGTTTAAAAGAGCGTTATGAAGAACACCATGGCATTCGTTACACACAAAAAGCACTAAAAGCAGCTGCAGAGCTAAGTGCTAAATACATTAATGAGCGTCACTTACCTGATAAAGCCATTGATGTAATAGACGAAGCCGGTGCCAATCAACGTTTGCAGCCAAGCTCTAAGCGCAAAAAAACCATTGGTGTATCAGATATTGAATCGATTATTGCTAAAATGGCGCGTATCCCAGCTCAAAGCGTGTCATCGACCGATAAAGAAACGCTTAAAAATCTTGATCGTAATCTTAAAATGTTAGTGTTTGGGCAAGATCAGTCTATCGACGCGCTAACATCTGCGATTCGTTTATCTCGCTCGGGGCTTGCAAACGAAGACAAGCCAGTAGGCTCGTTCTTATTTGCTGGACCTACAGGTGTAGGTAAAACAGAGGTGACTAAACAGCTGGCTAAGTGTATGGGCGTAGAGTTTATTCGCTTTGATATGTCAGAGTACGTTGAGCGCCATGCAGTGAGCCGTCTAATTGGTGCGCCTCCTGGGTATGTTGGTTTTGAACAAGGCGGCTTACTTACCGAAGCTGTTATTAAAAACCCGCATGCAGTTGTATTATTGGATGAAATTGAAAAAGCTCATCCAGATATTTACAACATACTACTGCAAGTAATGGATCACGGTACGTTAACCGATAATAATGGTCGTAAAGCTGACTTTAGAAACGTCGTGGTGGTTATGACAACCAATGCCGGTGTGCAAGAAACCACACGTAAATCGATTGGCTTTACCGAGCAAGATCATACGCATGATGCAATGAGCGAAATTAACAAGGTATTTTCACCCGAATTTAGAAACCGCTTAGATAATATTATTTGGTTTAACCACCTTCAAAAAGACGTTATCTTGCAAGTGGTCGATAAATTTGTAGTTGAGCTGCAAGCTCAATTAGATAAGAAGTCAGTTAATCTTGAGCTGACCTCTAAGGCCCGAGAGTGGTTAGCAGACAAAGGCTACGATAAAGCAATGGGGGCGCGCCCAATGGCACGTGTTATTCAAGACGAGCTTAAAAAGCCATTGGCTAACGAAATACTCTTTGGTGAACTGGTTGATGGCGGTACTGTTAAAGTGTCAGTTAAAGATAAGAAAATTAACTTTGACTATGAAAGTAATTTAACACCCGCTTAAATCAGTGTATTTACTTATAATACCCATCCGCAAAATAGATAACTTAATTATGTGAATGGGTATATAAACTAGCCTGCGCCATACGCGTGGGCTTTTTTGTGCTTTTTTTAGGCAACAAAAAACCCAGCAAAAGCTGGGTTTTTTGTTTATTAAATGTAATTGCTAGTCAGCACCATCAATTACATTTAATAAACGCTTTAAGCTAGTTATTCACTAGCCAAAAACTAAATCTCGTTTACGCACTTAGCGAGCACGGAATACGATACGACCTTTCGATAAATCGTAAGGCGTCATTTCTACCGTTACTTTATCGCCGGTTAAAATACGGATGTAGTTTTTGCGCATTTTACCTGAAATATGAGCCACAACTACGTGACCATTTTCTAGCTCAACTCGGAACATTGTATTTGGTAAAGTATCAAGGACAGTCCCTTGCATTTCGATTACGTCTTCTTTCGCCATGTTTAGCGTAACACCTCTTTAATAGTTAAACGCTGCAGATTTTGCCCAAAATACGCCAATAAGTAAAGGCGCAGCGGGCATTTTTGCAAATTAAATAGCCAACCACTGGTCATTAACGTGTTTTTGCGCGGGTAAAAACTGAGTTTTGTATTTCATTTTGGTGCATTCATCGATTTGGTAGCCCAAATACACAAATTCTTTATTTTGTTGTTTGGCAAATTCGAGCTGCTGTAAAATCATCACAGTGCCTAAACTGTAGTGCTCAAAGTCGGGATCGAAAAACGTATAAATAGCTGAAACAGCATTATCCATACAATCGGTTACGGCTACTGCAACTAAAGTGTCTTGGTGCCAAAGTTCAATAAACGTTATTTCTAGCCAGCTACAAAATAAAAAACTTTGAAATTGCTCTATATTAGGGGGGAACATAGTGCCATCGCTGTGACGTAATGAAATGTATTTACTATAAAGCGGGTAATATTCTTCGCGCTTAGCCTGAGTGTATTTAACTTCAAAGTGTGCTTTTACTTTATTGAGTTTTCGTTTTTGGGATTTTGACGGGTCAAACTCTTGAGCTAACACGCGTACAGAATTACAGGCACTACACGACGGGCAATGAGGTCGGTAAATTTGGTTACCGCTACGCCTAAAGCCGAGCGATAAAAGCATCTCAAATTTTTGCGTGCTGTAACAGGTAGGGTCAAGTATTACCAATAATTGTTCTTGCCTGTCAGGTAAATAGCTACAAGCAAACTCTTGGCTAAGGCCTACGCGAGAAGGTATGTGCTCACTCATAAATTGCTATTAACTCCTGTGGCTGCCACATCATCGGGTTGAGGCTGTAAGAATCTGCTAATTTAAGTCTAGTCAAAAATTCTGAGCGAGGGATCACTTTTGCACCTAAAGAGCTTAAATAGGGGTTTTCTAGTTGGCAGTCAATAAAATGTGCGTTATGTCGTTTTAACCAATTTACTAACGCCCACATGGCGAGTTTTGAGCAATTAGTTTGGTGATGAAACATCGACTCGCCACAAAAAATGCCATTTTGCATAATGCCATAAAGCCCACCGGCAAGTTCGCCGTTTTGCCATACCTCAACACTATGCGCAATATTAGCGTCATGTGCAGCAATATAAGCGCTTAACATCTCGTTTGTTATCCACGTGCCTTCGGTGTCTATTCGTTGCTCACAGCACGCTTCTATCACCTCAGCAAAGGCATTGTTAACAGTTACTTTAACAGGGTGCTTTTTTAAATGTTTACGCAAGCTTTTACTTATATGAAAGTCATTTAGCTCTACAATGCCGCGTTCACTTGGCGACCACCACATAATGGGCTCACCATCGCTAAACCACGGAAAAATCCCCATTTTATAGGCGTTACTTAATCGCTTTACAGATAAATCCCCGCCTATGGCAAGCAGGCCATCGGGGGAGGTGAGTGCATATTCGGGGTTTGGAAATGCTATATCGGTTTCACTGAGTTGGTATAGCTGGTTTCTCATAGAGGGCTTAACTTATTAATTATCATAAAAGTGTAACTACATTTTAGGCATAAAAAAAGGCTGAATTATCAGCCTCTTTTAAAATATTTAGCGTGATTACAGATTATCTAAGAAACGCTCTGCATCTAGGGCTGCCATACAGCCGGTACCAGCAGATGTAATTGCTTGACGGTAAATGTGATCAGACACGTCACCTGCGGCAAATACGCCAGGTACGCTTGTTTGTGTAGCGTTACCGTTAAGACCAGACTCAACCACTAAATAGCCGTCTTTCATCTCTAGTTGGCCTTCAAACATGTCGGTATTTGGCTTATGGCCGATAGCAATAAACACACCGGCTAAGTCAAGCTCTTCGGTTGAATCAGATTGCGTATCTTTAATACGAACGCCAGTTACGCCCATGTCATCGCCAAGAACTTCGTCTAGCGTTCGGTTGTAATGCAATACTACGTTACCATTTTGCGCTTTTTCGTTAAGGCGATCAGCAAGAATTTTTTCACTGCGGAAGCTATCACGACGGTGAATAACGTGTACTTCATCGGCAATGTTAGATAAGTAAAGCGCTTCTTCTACTGCTGTGTTACCACCCCCTACAACGGCAACTTTACGCCCTTTATAGAAAAAACCATCACACGTAGCACACGCTGATACACCACGACCTTGAAAATTAGTTTCAGACTCTAAGCCTAAGTATTTAGCCGATGCACCTGTGGCAATAATTAATGCATCACACGTGTAAGTACCTTGGTCGCCAGTAAGCGTGAAAGGGCGCTTAGACACATCGACTTTATTAATGTGGTCAAACACAATTTCCGTTTCAAAGCGCTCAGCGTGCTCTTTCATACGATCCATTAATGCAGGGCCTGTTAAACCATGCGCATCGCCTGGCCAGTTTTCAACTTCAGTTGTGGTCGTTAATTGGCCACCTTGTTGAATACCAGTAATTAAAACCGGGTTTAAATTTGCACGCGCTGCGTAAACCGCGGCAGTGTAACCCGCAGGGCCTGAGCCTAAAATTAGTAACTTAGAGTGTTTTGCTTCAGTCATGATCTTTTCCTAAACGTTTAATACTGAACTTAATGGCTTCGATTCTAAGAAAAACAAGGCACAAGTAAACAAATTATGTGAATATTTTTTTCTGACAAAATTAAAAGCTGTGCAATATTATGTACTGACCTTGCAGTAAATGATAAAAAAGCCTGCATTGAGGTTAAAAAACAAACAGATGAGCAACAAAGCTTCGTTAATTCATGACCCGTTAGTATTTTTTTGATATGTTTTACTTAATTTTATTTGTCACTGATAGATTATGTGACCTTAGTGAATAGGCAACTATGTTATTTTGGCAGGAAAAACCCGCATTTGGGTTGACTTCAAAAGACGTTAACGTCTTAACCAACGCACAAGAGTACCGTACGCAATTGCTACGCTTAATTAGCAATGCAAAACAAAGAATCTACATTACGGCACTGTACTTACAAGATGATGAAGCAGGGCGTGAAATACTCGAAGCGCTGCATCGTGTGTCGTTGGCGAACCCCGACCTTGAAATAAAAGTGTTGGTTGATTTTCATCGTGCTCAACGTGGTCTTATTGGGGCAGCAAAATCAGACGGTAACGCAAGTTTATATTGTGACTATTTAGAAAAATTTAAATCAAACGTTCAAGTTTACGGTGTACCCGTTAAGGCAAAAGAGCTCTTTGGTGTATTACATTTAAAAGGCTTTGTGGTCGATAACACGCTTTTGTATAGCGGTGCTAGCTTAAATAATGTGTACTTACAATACAACGAACGCTACAGGCTCGACCGCTACTTTTTAATTAACCAAGCAGCGCTATGTGACTCTGTGGTTGATTTTATTGAGTCTAAGCTCATTGGCTCCCAAGCCGTACCACGCATTGATACACGCCCGCTTAAGCGCTTAATAGACTTTAAATTTGAACAAAAGCAATTAATGCGCGAGCTAAAGTCGGCCAGTTATGCAAACCCAACTACGCCCAATACCGACCCACTCGGTGTGCGTTTGTTTTTAGGTTTAGGGCGTCGTAATAATAGCCTTAACCGATTAATTAAAAATTTGTTTGATACCACAGAGCAAGAGCTTGTACTTTACACACCGTATTTTAATTTTCCGGCGCCGCTTATGCGCTCGCTTCGTAGATTATTAAAACAAGGTAAGCAGGTAACCATTGTAGTAGGTGATAAAACGGCGAACGATTTTTACCTGCCGCCAAATGAGCCGTTTAGTAAAATTGGTGCATTACCGTATTTATACGAAACCATTTTGCATAAATTTGTAAAATCGCAAAAGCGCCATATAGATAACGGCAATTTAAACGTGTACTTATGGAAGCACGATAGTAACTCGTTTCACTTAAAAGGTATTTGCGCAGACCGACAACGCCACTTATTAAGCGGCCACAATCTTAATCCGCGGGCGTGGGGGCTTGATATTGAAAACGGTATTTTAATTGAAGACCCACAGCAAAGTATTATGCAAGCCATAGATAACGAAAAGCAGGAAATTTTAAAACACTGCCGCCGTTTAACTGGTCCAAATGATTTAGAAACAGTAGAAGATTACCCACAGCCGGTTAAAAAGCTACTTGGTCAGGCTAAACGCGTAAAAGTGGATTTTATAATTAAGCGTTTTATATAAATTAATTCATATAGTCGAAATTTAGATAAAAAAAAGCAGCTAATTAGCTGCTTTTTTATTGTTTGTAGTTAGGTAACTATTTTATTCAATAACACCTAACAACTAAACGCAAAATTATGCGTTTTCTACTGCAGTACGTGGATCAACATATTCCATGTTGAACGCTTCTGCTACTTCTTTGTAAGTTACTTGGCCTTTAATTACGTTTAAGCCTTTTAAGAAGTGCGCGTCATCAAGTAGTGCCTTTTTGTAACCTTTGTTTGCAAGGTTAATAATAAACGGCAATGTTGCATTATTAAGTGCAAACGTAGAGGTGCGTGGTACTGCACCTGGCATGTTAGCTACACAGTAGTGCACAACGTCATCAACAATGTATGTTGGATCAGCGTGTGTAGTCGCTTTAGACGTTGCAATACAACCACCTTGGTCAATAGCAACATCCACAATTGCAGCGCCTGGCTTCATGGCTTTAATGTGTTCGGCTGTAACAAGCTTAGGTGCTGCTGCACCAGGAATTAGTACGCCACCAATTACTAGGTCTGCTTCTAGTACATGTTTTTCAAGTGCATCGGCAGTTGAGTAAATCGCTTTAACTTTGTTACCAAATTGCGCGTCTAGTGCACGAAGTACATCGATGTTGCGGTCAAGTACTACAACGTCTGCGCCCATGCCAACAGCCATTTGCGCTGCACTACGACCCACCATGCCGCCGCCAATAACAACAACTTTTGCAGCTTCAACACCTGGTACGCCGCCAAGTAGCATGCCACGGCCGTGGTTAGATTTTTCAAGCGCTTGTGCACCGGCCTGAATAGACATACGACCTGCTACTTCACTCATTGGTGCAAGAAGCGGTAAGCCGCCACGCGCATCAGTCACTGTTTCGTAAGCAATACAAATCGCTTTGCTTTTAACAAGGTCTTCAGTTTGTGGAAGATCAGGTGCAAGGTGAAGGTAAGTAAATAAAATTTGGTCTTCGCGTAGCATTGCACGCTCAACAGCTTGTGGCTCTTTTACTTTTACGATCATGTCTGCTTTTGCAAAAACATCAGCTGCAGTGGCTAAAATTTCAGCGCCAGCTTGAGTGTAATCTTCGTTAGTAAAACCAATGCCCATACCTGCATCTGTTTCAACAATCACTTGGTGGCCGTGATTTACTAATTCACGAACACTCGCAGGAACCATACCTACACGGTATTCATGGTTTTTAATTTCTTTAGGTACACCAATAATCATAAAATTTGCCTTATTAAGAACGGATTAACATTTTTCACTATTATATTCATCATAAGGCAGTGTGTCTCACCTTTTTTAAAAGGGTAACCAGTGTTATTATCTAAATAATAAAAATAAACAGAACATTAAACTAGTTGGGTGTATGCATCAGTTATTAGATAGAATTGACCGTAAAATTTTAATGGAATTACAGCACGATGGACGCCTTTCTAATGTAGAACTGGCCCGACGAGTTGGCCTGAGCGCCACGCCCTCTCTGGAACGCGTAAAAAAGTTAGAACGTGAAGGTTATATACTTGGCTACAAAGCGGTGGTAGATCCAGCAAAGCTTGGCCAAGGCTTATCTGTATATGTTGAGGTAACCATTACCAAAACATCGCCCGACGTATTTGATGAGTTTAGTGCGGCGGTTAAACAGCACGAAGAGATAATAGAGTGTCATTTGGTATCGGGTAATTTTGATTTTTTATTAAAAACACGCGTAAACGATATGTCAGAATACCGCGGAGTACTAGGCGACATTCTTTTAAAGCTGCCAAACGTGAGTGAAAGCCGCACCTATGTAGTAATGGAAGAAGTAAAAGGTGAAGACGGCGTAATTATTCGCCCTTACATAGCGTAAATTTAACCGCAAAAGATAAACACACTTTAATTTATAAAAACTTGTTCATAATCAGGCCATACACATTAAGATAAAGTGCATCAAATTGCATTTCCTGCTAAGGTATTTGATTGCAAGCAAGTGCCAATAGAACAATAAAGAGGGATAGGAAGTTATGCGCCTAAATGGTGTGCAAAGACTATTAGAAACAGGGCTGATCATCAGCACCTTTGCGGCAATATTCATTTTATGTGCTTTAATCAGCTTTGATCCTGCAGACCCCGCGTGGTCGCAAACGGGTGAATTTAGAAACGTAAAAAATATTACAGGCACTGCTGGTGCTTGGGTGGCCGATATATTATTACTTTCATTTGGCTGGCTTGCTTATTTAGTGCCGGCCGCTATTCAGCTATTTGGCTATTTATTATTTAAACAACCTCATCGTATTTTACAGCTCGACTACACCACACTTGCCTTGCGTGTTATTGGCTTTGCTTTGTTTATTACCTCAGCAACGGCAATCAGCAGCATTAACTTTGATGATATTTATAACTTTTCATCCGGCGGGGTAGTGGGTGATGTGATTGCATCGGCCATGATGCCAGCATTTAACTTTACCGGTACCTCTATTTTATTATTGTGCTTCTTTTTTGCTGGGCTTACTTTATTAACCGGCGTGTCATGGGTTGAATTTGTAGACTACCTCGGTGATTTAGTGGTTAGAGGCTACCGCTATGCTTTTAATTACGCCCAAGGTTGGATGCAACGAGAGCGCATTGCGGCAAGCCCTGTACAGGCCGATGCCCAATTTAATGATGACGCTGATAATTATGAGCAAAGCGATACCATACACGAGCAATCATCAGAATTTGAACAAGCGCCTGCAAAAAGTAAAAAACCAGCTAAACAAAAAGCCATTACTAAAGAGCAGCCAACCTTTAGCGAGCCGCAAATTAGTGATGACTACAGCCCATTTGATGAGCTAGACGATATACTCGACCAAGAAATTGGCTTTAGCGCCATAGACGATGAGCCTATGGATACAGCGGCCGCGTTAAATGCACTGGATCAAAGCCAAGTTGTTGAGCCTGAAAAACCGGTGACCACGGTGGTATCGCCAGCAAGGCCAATGCCTAAGCCAAAACCTGCGTATCAGCCACCGCCAACAGCTAAAGAAAAGTTTGAAGAGTTACTTGATAAAGAGCCACCACCAGGGCCATTACCGTCGCTTGATTTACTCGACAGACCCGACAAAGCAAAAAACCCGATATCACAAGAAGAGCTTGAAAGTGTATCGCGCCTTGTTGAAACAAAATTACTCGACTTTAACGTACAAGCCACTGTAGTAGGGGTGTACCCAGGGCCTGTAGTAACGCGTTTTGAGCTTGATTTAGCGCCAGGTATTAAGGTGTCTAAAATTACGGGCTTATCAAAAGATTTAGCCCGTTCGCTTTCTGCTATTAGCGTACGTGTGGTTGAGGTGATCCCAGGTAAAACATATATAGGGATAGAGCTGCCTAATAAATACCGCGAAATCGTACGTTTATCTGAGGTCATTAACGCCCCTAAATTTGAGCAAAATCCATCGCCTCTAACCATGGTATTAGGTAAAGATATTGCAGGGCAACCTGTGTGTGCCGATTTAGGTAAAATGCCCCATTTACTGGTAGCCGGTACCACAGGTTCAGGTAAGTCAGTGGGCGTTAATGTAATGATATTAAGCTTACTGTACAAATCGGGCCCTGATGATGTTCGTATGATCATGATTGACCCAAAAATGCTTGAGCTTTCGGTTTACGAAGGTATTCCGCACCTATTGTGTGAAGTTGTTACCGATATGAAAGAAGCGGCCAACGCGCTGCGTTGGTGTGTAGGCGAAATGGAGCGCCGTTATAAATTAATGTCGGCGTTGGGCGTGCGTAACTTAAAAGGTTACAACCAAAAAGTAATGGAAGCCAAAGAGGCGGGTTACCCAATTCTTGACCCATTATTTAAAGACACCGACGGCATGAGAGAAGGCCCCGATGAGCTAGACAAACTACCAAGCATAGTGGTAGTAATAGACGAATTTGCCGACATGATGATGATTGTAGGTAAAAAAGTTGAAGAGCTAATTGCCCGTATTGCGCAAAAAGCACGTGCCGCAGGTATACATTTAGTACTTGCAACACAGCGCCCATCGGTAGATGTAATTACCGGCTTAATTAAAGCCAATATACCTACGCGTATGGCGTTTCAGGTGTCGAGCAAAATAGACTCGCGTACCATATTGGATCAACAAGGCGCTGAAAACCTATTAGGTATGGGTGATATGCTTTACTTACCGCCAGGCACAAGCGTACCAGAGCGTGTGCATGGCGCATTTGTAGACGACCATGAAGTACATGCGGTAGTAAACGATTGGAAAGCACGCGGTAAACCTAATTACATTGATGAAATTTTAAATGGTGATGCAACAGAAGATGTTTTATTACCAGGTGAAACCAGTGAAAATGCAGATGAAGAGTCAGATCCGCTATACGACGAAGCCGTTGCGTTTGTAATCGAAACCGGCAAAGTATCGGTATCATCAGTACAACGTAAATTACGTGTTGGCTATAACCGCGCAGCACGACTAGTAGAACAAATGGAAACATCGGGTATCGTGAGTTCACCAGGCCATAACGGCGCTCGCGATGTATTAGTACCTAATGGAGCAAATTAATGAAAAAATTAAACAGTTTATTATTAGTGCTTGGCAGTTTAATTGCCACGCCTAGCTTTGCTGATGACAGCCAAGCACTGCAAGACAAACTCGCAACCCTTAAAAGTTTTAAAGCGCAGTTTTCTCAAAACGTAACCGATCCGCAAGGCCAAGCGGTTATGCAAGGCGAGGGCACAATTGCCCTTAAACAACCTATGATGATCCGCTGGCAGCAAACAAACCCAGACGATACCTTATTTGTATCCAATGGTGACAAAACCTATTACTTCGACAGCTTTGCTGAGCAAGTAACTATTATGGATACCCATAGCCTTATAGATTCAACACCGTTTGTACTGCTTACTTCAAAAGATCCCGCACAATGGGAAAAATACAGTGTTCAAGCCACAGACTCTGGCTTTAGTGTAACGCCAAATAAAGGCGTAGAAAGCCAAGTAGAGCAACTTGATATTACCTTTGCAGGTAACGAGCAAGGCCTTGCTAAGTTAGTTGTGACGGATAATTCTGGTCAGCTTTCGTCGTTTAGTTTTAACAATGCACAAGTAAATACCTCGCTTGATACAAGCACCTTTGAATTTACCCCACCAGAGGGTGTAGAAATAGACGATCAGAGTAACGGTGAATAATTTAGGCTTTAACTTTGGGCCCGATGTACGCCCACTTGCGGCGCGCATGCGCCCAACAACGCTTGACGAATACATAGGTCAGCAGCATTTACTAAGTAGCGACAAGCCCTTGCACCAAGCCATTGTTGCAGGGCGTTGCCACAGCTTAATTTTATGGGGGCCGCCTGGGGTAGGTAAAACCACTCTTGCGCAAATTATTGCAAATCACGCCGATGCCGAACTTATACAAATGTCGGCTGTGACTGCAGGCGTAAAAGATATTCGCGACAGCGTAACGCAAGCGCACGATAACCTACAAAGCCGCGGGCAACGCACTTTAATGTTTGTGGATGAAGTACACCGTTTTAATAAATCGCAGCAAGATGCATTTTTACCTCACATAGAAGACGGCACTTTTATATTTGTAGGTGCGACAACCGAAAACCCTTCATTTGCACTTAATAATGCGATTTTATCGCGTGCACGCGTGTATGTTTTAAAGTCGCTAGCCGATACCGACCTATACACAGTGATAGAGCGCGCACTTAAGCAAGATGAGCAACTAAACCAAAAAAATATTGTTATTGCCGATAACGCCAAACAGGCGCTTTGCCAAGCAAGCGGCGGCGATGCCCGTAAAGTGTTAAACCTGCTTGAGCAAGCGGTTGATTTAACGAGTGAGCAAAACGGCACATACAACGTAGATGAGCACGTATTAAGCCAAGTACTGCCAACCCATTTAGCTAAATACGATAAAGGCGGCGATGAATTTTACGATTTAATATCGGCTTTTCATAAATCAGTACGAGGCAGCTCACCCGATGGCGCGCTGTATTGGTATTGCCGTATTTTAGCCGGCGGCGGCGACCCACTTTATGTAGCAAGGCGTTTACTTGCCATTGCCACAGAAGACATAGGTAATGCCGACCCACGGGCAATGGAAGTGGCGTTAAACGCATGGGATATATTTCAGCGTGTAGGCCCAAGCGAGGGCGAACGCGCCATTGCTCAAGCCACTTTATATTTAGCCAGCGCACCTAAAAGTAATGCCGTTTATATGGCATTTAACCAAGCAAAGACTGATGCCAAAAACGAGCCAAGTTACCCAGTGCCAGAGCATTTACGAAACGCGCCTACAAACCTAATGAAAGATTTAGGCTATGGTGCCGAGTATCGCTACGCACATAACGAAGAGGGTGCCTTTGCCGCTGGTGAAAAATATTTACCGCCAGAAATTCAAGACAAACACTATTATTTACCGAGCGATCGTGGCCTTGAGCAAAAAATTAAGCAAAAGCTTGATTACTTAAAAGATCGCGACGCGCAAAGCCCACTTAAACGATACGAAAATGATTAAACTTTATATGATGATCGCCCTTGGCGGCGCCTCAGGGGCCTGTTTACGTTTTTTTATTAGCGAAACCATGCTAAAACTCCTTGGTAGGGGATTCCCTTTTGGTACGTTGACGGTTAATATTCTGGGTTCATTGTTAATGGGCATTTTGTACGGTTTGATAGAGAAAGAAATTATCGCCACAAGCCCCGCTAAAACCCTTATTGGTATTGGCTTTTTAGGTGCGTTAACCACCTTTTCAACATTCTCAATGGACTCGTTGTTGTTATTACAACAAGGTCACTTTATTAAAATGGCCCTCAATATCATCTTAAATGTGATGATCTGTATTTTTATGGCTTGGCTGGGCCTTCAGCTGGTAATGCAAAAAGGTTAAAAAACTAACATGTTAGATTCTAAATATTTACGACAAGACGTTGAGCAAACTGCAGCACGATTAGCGGCTCGTGGCTACGAGCTTGATGTTGCAAAAGTGACAGAACTTGAAGAACAACGCAAAACATTACAAGTAAAAACGCAAGAGCTTCAAAGTCAACGTAACGCCAGTGCTAAAGCCATTGGCCAAGCAAAAGCAAAAGGCGAAGACGCACAACCACTACTAGACGCAGTGGCAAATTTAGGCAGCGAATTAGACGCAACTAAAAAAGCGCAAGACGAAGTACTCAACGCCATTAACGACATTGCATTAGCAATTCCAAACTTGCCAGACGAATCAGTACCAGAAGGCGCTGATGAAGACGACAACGTTGAAATACTTACCTGGGGCACGCCTAAAAAGTACGACTTTGAAGTAAAAGATCACGTAGACGTAGGCCAAGACCTAAACGGCCTAGACTTTGAAATGGGCGTTAAAATTAGTGGCGCACGTTTTACAGTAATGCGCGGCCAAGTAGCGCGTATGCACCGTGCACTTACGCAATACATGCTAGATACCCACACAGATAAAAACGGCTATACAGAAATGTATGTACCGTACTTAGTAAATAGCGCAAGCCTTTACGGCACAAGCCAATTACCTAAGTTTGCAGGCGATTTATTCCATACATTAGGCCTAGTAAACGACGACGGTGAACAACAAGCTGGCTTTAGCTTAATCCCAACAGCAGAAGTACCGCTTACTAATAGCGCACGCGATGAGATTTACGAAGAAAGCGATTTACCGATTCGCTTAACTGCGCACACACCGTGTTTTAGAAGTGAAGCGGGCAGCTACGGTCGCGATACACGCGGCTTAATTCGCCAGCACCAGTTTGATAAAGTTGAACTAGTACAACTAGTAAAACCAGAAGATTCAATGCAAGCGCTTGAAGAGCTAACAGGCCACGCAGAGCAAATTTTACAAGCGCTAGAACTACCATACCGTAAAGTAATTTTATGTATGGGCGATATGGGCTTTGGCGCAGCTAAAACATACGACTTAGAAGTATGGTTACCGGCCCAAGATACCTACCGCGAAATTTCGTCTTGTTCAAATATGGTCGACTTCCAAGCGCGCCGTATGCAAGCACGCTTTCGCCGTGAAGGTGCTAAAAAGCCAGAGTTACTACATACATTGAATGGCTCAGGTTTAGCCGTTGGCCGTACACTCGTAGCCATACTAGAAAACTACCAACAAGCCGATGGTTCAGTAGTTGTACCAGAAGTATTACGCCCATACATGGGTGGACTTGAAGTGATTGGGAAAGTTTAAAGTACTAGCTGTCATTTTTTAGCTGTAAGCTTTAGAAAGAAAGCCGCTGTTTTAACGAACAGCGGTTTTTTTGTTTTAGGAAAAGGTTCGAGGTTAAAGGTAAAAGCTGAGATATTAATTCGCAGTGAAATTCATTGTGTAAGAATCGGCTTCATACATATCGGCGCTATTTTTGTATAAGGCGTACTTTAACGCGTGACACACAATTAAAAACTTTTGCTGGTTTTATAATCTCGAAAATGGGCTTACAACACCATTGGCTCCTTGTTGTAAAACATGAGTATATATTTGGGTTGTTCGCACATCACTATGGCCTAATTGTGCCTGTACCGTGCGAATATCAGCGCCACTTTGCAATAGGTGCGTTGCAAATGAATGGCGTAAGGTATGTGGTGTAACGTGTTTCCTAATTTTTGCATCGTCAGCAGCCTGTTTAACAGCGCGTTGTAATTGCTTTTCATCAATATGATGACGCCTCAGCTGCTTACTCTCAGGATCAATGCTTAATTTATGTGATGAAAATAAATATTGCCACCCTAATTGTTTGTTATGGTTTGGATATTTTTTACGTAACAAATGCGGCATGTAAGCGCCGCTATATAAGGGGTTTTTCAGATCTAATTGCAGGTAACTATCAACTAATTGTATTTGAGAACTTAATTGCGGCATGAGCTCTACTGCAAGCGTTACAACACGATTTTTACCTCCTTTGCCATCCCAAATTCGAATGCAGTTATAGTCAAAGTCAATATCGTGTACTCGTAAACGCAGTACCTCAATTAATCGCATACCACTGCCATAAAGTAGTCCACAGGGTAAATAATGCTTCGCAGAGCACACTTTAAAAAAATTATTTATTTCCTGCTGCGTTAAAACTACCGGTAGTTTAGTTGCTCGTTTGCTCTTAATAAAACCTAATGATAATGAGAGTGGCTTTTTAATCACTTCTTTAAATAAAAAGCTCAACGCATTTAAGGCTTGTGTTTGAGTATTAGGAGCAACATTTTGTTGGTTGACTAAATGATTTAAAAAAAGTTCGACCTCATTATCTCCCATCGTTGTTGGGTGCCTCATAGAGTTAAAACGAATAAACGAAGCTATCCAGTATAAATACGCTTTAATGGTACTTTTAGCATAACGCTTTAGATACATTTGTTCGGCTATCATAGTTAAAAAAGGTGATTTCATGATATGAATCTCTAGTAAAATTTAACTGTGTATATAGACAGTGCATATTGTTTTGTCCAATATTACTGATCTCCACCATTTCGGTGTATTTTCGCACTGATTAAAAATAATTTTCAGTTAACTAATTGTTTACAGGTGTTTATTTGATGGTTAAGATAAATGCATTGTAATATATGGACATTTGTCGGTTTATAAAACGACAAATGTCGTAGACAAAATTGTTAGCAGTACAAGGAAAGTTTCATGGATTCATCTTATTTCAGAGATAAAATGCTTTCTCAGATCATCATTGGATATGATTGGGATACATCGAATAACTTCGCTGAAATTACGCTTGTTTCAAACGATGGAATTATTTCTTCATTTAAAATTTGTCAGCTTGCTGAGTATTCACTTTACGAAGACTTTTCAGCTAGTTACATTAGTCAGTGTAAACTCATCGTAAATAACTCTATGGTTTATTTAAGTTTGGATCCATACGATGAATTATCTAACGAAATAGATTTAGACAATGATTGTTTATGGTTTAAGGGTAGTAACATTACTACAGTGTAATGTACTGCTAACAAGCTGTTCAAGCGGGACAAATTACAGTTGGCTGGTTCCACTCCGCTTCACATTTTAGCCAACTACAATTTGCCCCTTAACAGGGCGTTAGAGGCACTATGAAGTTAGCAACCATTTTTCTAGCCCTATTCTTGCTATCAGGATGTGGTACAGAAGGTGTTGATATGGAAATCAGTGATGTTGATGACTGGTTTAAGGTAAATGAAACTGAAATAACTTCTATCGTTGAATTATTTAAGAGCGACAAATGTTTACGTAGAGTTGAACTCGGCTCAATGAAATATATCAGTCAAAACTGTGAAAACAGTTCGTCTCAAGAAACCAAAATAAAAGAAATACAAAGTAAGATAACAAGCCTTGGTGTTGTTCTAGCTGTTGCGCATACATTCGATGATGGAAATTTTGTTGCGAGTATATTGATAAACAGGAGAGGTATTGCAGTATCTGGTGGAGGTCTTGAAATTAGTTACTGGGAAAAATTTCCTGTTTATTTAAATGATGAACTCGAGTGTGGTGCAATTGAAGCTCTCTACAAAGAAAAGTGGTACGCAGAGATTTTAAGCTCTGAAGATCCGTGCCTCTAACAAGTCAATTCAGCGGGACAAAAAACAGTTGGTTTTGCTCCTGCGTCGCTAATTTTAACCAACTATTTTTTGCCTTTGATTGAGGCGTTAAGCATCCAATATACCTAGTTTGAGTATTTTCCATGAAGATGAATTATTTTGTGTTTGGAACAAATGATAAAGAGAAGGCAGTAGCCTTTTATGATGAGTTGTTCGACGGATGTGGGCTAAATAAACTTCAAGGCGAGGGTCGAATGACTCTATGGGGAGGCGAAGAGTTTATGTTTGCCCTAGCAGAGCCATTCGATGAAAATCCAGCTTCAAACGGCAATGGGACTATGCTCGGCCTCCATGTGGATTCAATTAAAGAGGTTGATCGACTACATAAAAAGGCTCTTGATTTAGGCGGCGTGAGTGAAGGTGAGCCTAGAATACGTTCTAGTATGCATTCGGCCTACATAAGGGATTTAGATAACAATAAGATATGTTTCTATACGAGTAATGCTTAACAAGTTTATCCAGCCGACGTTTTGTTCTTCGCTCCTTTTTGTGCATGGCCTTTGGCCATTTTTGCACAAAAATCCACTACAACAAAAACGCGGCTGACAAAGGCGTTAGCATTCAAATTGAGCGTCAATGAGTTATTCGAAATTTAAAAAAGCCTGTATACGTAAAAATCCAGATTTTATGCGTATAGAGGATGATGCTTCAATCACAAGTGAAGTTCGAGATGAGTGGTTACATCAAGGAATGCTAAGTGAATTAGTTTCGTATGTGACTTCAAATTACGATACTGTTTCATCGAAGCCAATGGGGTTTATCGTCCCAATAAGGGAAAAGTTAGTAAACGACAATGAAACTGAGTTATTAATAAAACTCTTTAAAAAATTGATAAAGGTTCATACCGAAGACCTTTGGCTTTATTTACCTCAACTAAAAAATGTAGGCGGTACTTTAAATAGTGAGCAACTTGAAGACAGGCGGCAAAGAGTTAACGCAGCGCAATCTGGTGCTCTAACACTGTTGGGGCACTATGTTCATGAC
Source organism: Pseudoalteromonas sp. P1-25 (assembly GCF_001401805.1). Taxonomy (GTDB): domain Bacteria; phylum Pseudomonadota; class Gammaproteobacteria; order Enterobacterales; family Alteromonadaceae; genus Pseudoalteromonas. Next base: position 24,635 of record NZ_LKDW01000025.1, on the reverse strand, counting down.
TTAAAGGCGCTTAGCTATAGTGATGTAGCGTACCTTGAGCTGCTGGATAATCTTTTAGCTCACCTCAAAGTGCCTAAAAAACCTAGACCTAAAATCACGGTTTAATGAATGCTAACAAGCTGTTTAACAAGGACAAAATACAGTTGGCTTTTGCTCCTTCGTCGCTTATTCTTGCCAACTATATTTTGCCCATTAACAGGGCGTTATGTTTCCGCTAGGAGAAGTTGTGGCTTTAGATGAAGAATATAAGGTAACAATCGCTAGTGATGTTGGTGATGGACGCGATGGTATTGGTATAGAAGTCTATTACAAAAATAGGTTACTTCTTGAGGTGTTTCGTGATGATTCAAAGAGAACTAAAGAGGTTACCCTGTTTGAAAAAGATGTACCTCTCGATATAGTTGAAGAGAGTATTAAAATTTTTAAAAAAGAGATTCCATCTGAGTACGAAGACTAATGTACTTGGAAACATAACAAGATGATAAAGGATAAGGACGTCTAAACGTTGGCTAGATGTTCGTTCCTCACAGATTTTAGCCAACATTAATACGCCTCTTATCATGGCGTTAGGTACAACGGAGGATTTGGTGTTTAAGGAAGAGCTAGCTGATCTATTTAACGAAGTAAAAGCGTCATTAATTGATGAAGGTGAAAAGAATTTTGCTAAGCAACTAGATACATGTGAAATTCTATCCTGTAGTTCATTTGCTTCGGACGACTCTGCATTTACAATTGAGTTTATGGGGTATAACTCCGAAGAAATCGAAGATACGTTTCCCACAGGCAATGCTGAATATACAGTTATGTTAACTTACTCAACTAAAAACAAAGTTATCGGGTTAGAAGTTATTGGTTGTGAAAATACAAAGTTACAACAGCAATTATTGGCAAGTTGTACCTAACAAGGCGCTCAAGAGGGAAAATTTACAGTTGGCTGTTTTCACTCCGTTCAACAACTTTAGCCAACTACAAATTTCCCCTTAGCGGGGCGTTAGCTTGAAGGGAGGCTTATGTTTTCAAATATGAAACTTAGTCATTTAGTATTGCTACTAAGTTCGACTTTCACAGCAGGGAGTTTCGCTAACGTATGCTCAAGTGATGAGCTTATTCAAATCAATAATTATATTTATGACGTTAAGAACCTATCAAAAAGTTATCACTCTGCTGATCGAATAGATGAATATTATGATTACTTAACTGCAATGGAAAGGTATAAGAAATCAATTCCAGAGTGGAATGGTAAACAAGCCTTAATTAACGCGTTCAGTTCTTCCTTAATTCTGTATCCTACTTTTTACCAAGTTTCTTCTGTTACACACGTTAAAATGCAACGCACAGAAAACCAAACCTCTTTAACTTTAAAAATCAATCGCAATGAAGCTAAGGGAGTTGATTCGTTAAGTGTTTATTTTAACCCAACAAATAATAAGATAATTGGTGCACTATTTTATTCTGATGAAAAGTTTGAGAGCGGAGATATATGCAAAAAAGAAATGGGAATAGAGTATATTCAAGCTAACAAGCAAATGCAGCCGACGCCAAACAACGGCTCGACTGATTAGCGCGTTAGCTATACAAGGAAAGTTATGACTCGTTTTCTGTTATTGTTGTTGAACATCCTGGCTTTTGAGGTTACAGCATGTTCCTTTGTACCAGCGTTTGATGATTTCGTAATATCTGAGAACTCTTCAGATGAAGTTACTAAACCAAGTTTTAAAGTTGATTCAATTCATAGGGGGACAGATGATGGAAATCATGGTTCATGTTCTGATGCAGGCTTTATCAATTTAAAACTTGATACTTTACCTTCACATGAACAAGGTTATATTTTTAAAATTATTGAAGGTAAATTTGAAGATAAGCTTTTTTACGAATCTCCTGTCGTACCATCGACGTTTATGGAAAATGAAAAGCTATTTAGCTTTCTTTGGTATCATGGAAGTTATGAAGAACAAGAACCCATAAATATCACAGTTCAGATTATCGCTGTATCTAGTTCTGGGAATAAAAGTGAACCTCAACTATTAACAATATTCACCCCGGTATAAAAAAACCTTGGTGGAAGGTTTGGTAGCAAAGTATAGCTAACAAACACATCAAGGCGCTTCGCTGGGACAGCAACACGTGGGCTCTGTCGCTTCGCTCGGATTTTAGCCCACGCGTTCCTGCCCCTTATGTGGGTGTTATATGCCTAGGAGCACCAATGTCAGTTATCGCGAATACGCCTAAACCACCATATTACGCTGTCATTTTCACCTCGACACGAACAGAAGATGACAATGGTTACGGTGAAATGGCCAATAGAATGGTTGAGTTAGCAGAGCAACAACCTGGCTTTCTTGGTGTAGAATCCGCTAGAGAAAATGTGGGAATAACAGTTTCTTACTGGGCAGATTTAGATTCCATTAAGAATTGGAAGGCAAACTCTGAGCATTTAGAAGCTCAAAAAACTGGACGTAAATCTTGGTATGCTTCCTTTAAAGTGCGTATATCTAAAGTAGAACGAGACTACGGCATATAACAAGTCAATTAAAAACGCTGGGGTCAAATCTTGACTTCAGACATCAAGTCGCAATTTGCTCAAAACACCTTTATTTAAGCTATTATATTTCTCTAAAAGCGAAGCGGCTGTAGCCCTCTTTGTGAATTAATTGGCTTTAAGAAAATTAGTTTTTGTATTTTTAGCTTCAGAAATATCAGCCATGTTTTAACTACAAAAGGGTGTAAGTGCAAGCTAGCGACTTAATATTTATAAGGTTGTGTTAGAAGGTAACTGTAGTAGAGTGTGTTTCAATTAACCTAAATAAGGAACATTCATGGAATTAGTTAAAACCACAAGTTTGAAATTTGAAGTAACAGAAACAGGTCATCAAATAATACAAGCTAAAATAAATGGATATACAGTACGTTTAATTTTAGATACAGCGGCGGGTGCATCTGTTTTGGATAGAACATGTATTAAAATGCTTGGAATACAAGAAGAAGTAAGTGAAGAAAATGCCGCAGGTTTAGGTACAGCCGAACACGAAATGGGCTTAATAAACGTTTTAAAATTTGAATTGGCAGGCCAATTGTATGAAAGTACACAGTTTGTATCACTCAACCTAGACCCTGTTCAGGCCGCTGGCGGTGGCGATACAATACATGGGTTATTAGGCTCTCCATTTTTTAGAAAATACCAAGCTATATTAGATTTTGGTACTAATACACTGACAATTAGTGAACCATTGTCTGATTGTGAGTGATTAAAGCGGCCACCTTAAGCCGCTATTATAGCGAAGCGCCTCTAATCCCCTTTGTGAACTACTCTGGCTTTACCAACATCAGCTCAGCATATTTCCCATCCATTAATATCGCTACATTACCCTCAGTGGTGACATACACATCCCTTAATCGTCCTGTTGTTTCTGGGAATACGTGTGATTGTGTGAATTTGCCATTAGCCAGATTAACGCTGTAGAGCTTTTTATCAACGAGGGTGGTAATGAGCACATGCTTTTGAAGTGAAGGGAATGCGGCGTGTTTAGAGCCGTAATATGCCATACCCGATGGGGCGATTGATGGCGTCCAATCTACGCTTGGCTTTTGCATGCCGGGGTAGTCTCTAAATGGAGAAATACGTGCTTGTGAGTAATCGTCACCGTAGGTGATCACCGGCCAGCCGTAGTTGGTAGCTGGCGTTAAGTAATTTAGCTCATCGCCACCGGCGGGGCCGTGCTCGTGGCTAATAATTTGCTCGGTATCGTAATCATACACTAAGCCCTGTGGGTTTCGGTGACCGAGCGAGTAAACAGCGTGTGCATTGGGGTTTTTGTGATTAATAAATGGGTTATCTTTTGGAATAGTGCCATCTAGGTTTATGCGTAATAGTTTGCCAAGTTGACTGGTTACAACTTGTGCTTGCTCTCTAAAATCAAAGCCATCACCAGTTGAAAAAAGTAGAGTGTTGTCGGGTAAAAAGAGGGCGCGGCCAGCGTAGTGTTGTGGGGTATTTTTATCAGTCGCTACTGTGTAAATAATAACAGGAGTTGAAAAGCCGGTACCATTAAACGTGGCTTTTGCAATTACTAGGCGATTAGCCTCAGCTGTGCCCTGTGCGTAGGTAAATATAACTTCTTTGCTGGTGTTAAAATTAGGCGAGAGCACTATATCAAGTAAGCCGCCTTGGCCTGCAACGTATAAGTCTTCAAGGTTTAAATTCACTCTAGTTTGCTGATTGTTTTTTACAATAACAACGTGGCCGTCGCGCTCTGTAATTAGCCATGACCCGTTTGGTAGCTTAACCATGCTCCACGGCGAATTTAATTTTGTAGCGACTGTGTGAGTACTGTATTGCTCTTTAGGTAATTCAGCAGCACTGGCGGTAGACACAAAAAGCCCTACAAACAGCCATAGCGCTAATTGAGAGAGTCGTTGTTTACATTGCAAGCCTTTGCTACTGTAAGAAAAAAGCTTTACTTTAAGTTGAGATAACCATGCCATTTTTAACACGTTTACTCCCTATATTTTTAGTTTCTTGGTTATTTACCTTTACGCTTGCTAGCTTGTTTCATAGCCAATACGTTGTCAATCAATTAGTTGATGTGGGCGTTGTGGTCAGCTTAAGCAACCGTATTGATTTAACGCTAGATGATTGGTTAGGGCTATTACCTACCTATGGCGCTATTATTGCCATTGCTTTAGCTATCGCTTTTTTTGCTGTTGTGTTACTTATTAAAAAGTTTGAAAAATACAGCATGGTGTTATTTGCGGCATCGGGTATCACTGCTTTTGCCGTGGTGCTAGTGGCCATTGAGTCGATTATGAATATTCATATTATAGCGGGCGCACGTGGATGGGGATTTTATTTTCAGTTACTAGCAGGTGCTTTAGGTGGCTTGCTGTTTGCCTTATTAACCAAGGCGTTAGCCCTTAAACAGTAGGTTAAATAAATAACACAGTGGCTAACGCTAAAAGTTAACCACCACGTTGAAATACGATGTAAAGCGTTATTAAAGCGCTACATAATAAGCGCTTTAATAGCCTCTAAGCCTTTTCTGAGAGTAGCTTCATCGTTAGCGTAGTTAATGCGTACGCACTGGTGTTTATGCTCCCAGCTATCTTCAATGCCAATAAAAAAGTTATGCCCAGGAATTATATATACATCTTGCTCTTTGAGTTTTTGATAAAGCATTTCGCTGGTTATTTTTGAGTCTTTAAACCATAGCCACATAAAAAACGCGCCTTCGAGTTTATGTAAATAAACAGGCAAGTCTGCAAAAATTTCATCAAACAGGTTTATGGCTATCTCTGCTTTATTTTTATAAAAAGGCAATACCGTATTTTTACACAAAGGCAGTAATTCGCCTTCGTTAATTAAGCGGGTTACTAAGCTTGGGCCAATAGCGTTAGGCGATAACACCATAGAGCCGTTAACACGGCCAATGGCTTTAATTATTTCGTTATTGGCAACCACAATACCAGTGCGCAGGCCTGGCAAGCCCAATTTTGAAAGCGACATACACAATATAATGTTTGAGTTCCACGTAAGGTTTGCATCGGTGTAAATACAGCCCGGGAAAGGGTCGCCGTAGGCGTTATCAATAATTAGGGGAATATTGTACTTGTGTGCAAGGGCGTCTAGATGGCGTACTTCCTCATCGGTAATGACATTACCAGTTGGGTTGGTAGGGCGCGATACGCACAGTGCACTAATACTGGTATCGTTGGCTAATACGTTTTCTACCGCGTCAAAATCAATGACATATTTAAACTGCTTAGAGCCACTGGGGGTATTTAAAATTTCGATGTCGGGTTTTATTGCCACAAACATATCATCAGATAAACCTTGGTCGGCGTAACCTACGTATTCAGGCGCAAGCGGAAACAATATACGCTTATTAGTGCCATCGCTCATTTTGCCCGCAAGCATATTAAACAATACAAAAAAGTTAGCTTGGCTGCCGTTACCCAGTGCTATGTTTTGTGGTGTTAAGCCCCAGTCAAACTCGCTATTGAGGTGTTTAGCAAGAGCCGCTCTAAATTCGTCATTGCCAGTTGGCCCGTCGTACAAACCAAATACTTGCGATACTTTATTACTGGCTACTAGCTTTTGTAATTCATCTAAAAATACAGCATTAACCTGTGGTACGTGTGCAGGGTTACCGCCACCTAGCATAACAATATTTGGATTATTGCTTGCGTTAGCGCTGCCTAAATCTTCCATAAGCTGCGTTATTCCGTTGGGTTGTGTAAATTTAGTACCAAAATTTGAGTAGTTCATAATACCTATGTGTGCGCTAATAACGAGGAGGGCAGTATAGCGTAAATAAAGGGCTTTATTTGCATGTTGAGAATAATTCACGGTTTAGAACTTTAAACCCTTTAGGGTATAATTAATGCACTTTTATTCGCTAGGCTATTGTTATCAGTAATTTTGAATCGACTTTACATCACACTACGCTTGAGGCTGAACTTGCCGCTGATTTAAACGAGCCTGTAGTAAAAAACACGCGATTTAAAATAGCCACGTTTAATTTATTTAACTACCTTGAGCCGCCTAATGCGTATTACGATTTTGAAAAAATTTATACCGCAGAGCAATGGGCACGCAAACAGCGTTGGATTGTAGATTATTTAAATGAGTACGCGCCTGATGTAGTAGGTTTTCAAGAAGTATTTAGTATTGAATCGCTAAAAGCGTTAATGGCGCAGCAAGGCTATACATATTTTGCTGTGGTTGATACACCAGAGGTGATTGATGATTTTATTTTTAAACGCCCGGTCGTGGCAATAGCGTCTAAATTTGAGATTGTTGATGTAGCAGCGGTTAAGCACAATACCGAGCTTGTTGAAATGCTTGGCCTTAATAGTAATTTTACGTTTAGCCGTAAGGTGTTAAGAGCAATCATTAAATTACCCCATGTAGGTAATACCGACTGTTATGTAGTGCATTTCAAGTCAAAACGAGCCATGATTGAAAGCGATGAAAGTACTACTAGCTCAGCCAAAACCGAGCCACCCTCAAGCGAAAAAAACATAATAGACGCTCTCAAAGCAAATGTGGCCGGCTCGTGGGGCTCAACCATTCAGCGCGGTAGTGAAGCTACTTTACTAATGATAGAAATGATTGCCCGACGCGAAGCTACACAACAGCCTATGGTGTTAATGGGCGATTTTAATAACGACCTTGCCGATGGTGTGTTGAGCCATTTACTAACGAATACATTGCGATTTGCCCCAGCGTTTGATGTTAAAACATACCTTGCAAAATATTGTTTAAATGACGCGTGGCAGTTATTTAAAACACTAAAAATGAGCCAATTTACGGCGCACAACACCCAGCAAAACGCTGCCAGCCATCCAGATGCTCAACAAAGTAATTCCCCCGCTGCGCCATTATTAAATCGAAGCCCTACCCATTACTATGGAACGAGTAGTACGATACTTGATTATATTTTACTCTCGTGTGAATTTGACCCAAGTTACGATGATAGCTTTTATGAAGTGAGTGATTATCATACATACGACAGGCATTTAATAAACCCAGAATACGAACGAGACGATTTAACAACCGATCACGCAGTGGTATCAATTACCCTAACGTTAAGGAGTTAATTCGTGGGTAACATTTATAAATAGGTTTGCAGCTTTTACATTATTATTGAACTTATAAATTACAAGTCATTAATTATAATGAACTTATTTTAGGCTTAAAACTTGCTGTAACTACTGAGTTAAAACAATTTTAAGGACATAAAAATGACTGAAGTTGCGCTTTCTGCCTATATGGCGTTTTACGTTTATTTAATAATGTTAGTGGTACAGTGGTCGGTAGCTACCTTTAGCAAAGCTAAACAACCTAATGCTGTACCGGGTAAAATTAGCGATGATTTATCGCACGACAGTTTTATATTTAGAGCCCACCGTACTTTTCATAACACACTAGAAAACAGCGCGTTGTTTATTGGTACTGTGTTGTTTGCATTTGTTATAAATTACCAAAGCCCTATATTTGCCATGTGCGTTTGGGTGTATGTAATAGCGCGATTAATTCATATGGCGCTGTATTACGTTATAGCCACAGAGAAAAACCCAAGCCCACGCACGTACTTCTTTTTAATCAGTTTTATAGCCAATATTGTTATGCTAATTTTAATTGGCTTAAGGTTAATGGCTTAATACCACGCGATTAAAGGCTATTAAACCGTTAGTATAAAAAAGCGAAAGGGCTGTAATTAGCCCTTTTGCTTTTTAGTTTTTAGCTGACACCAATAAACCCACCGGTTTGATGCGCCCAAAGCCCAGCATAAATACCATTTTGTGCAATGAGCGCTTCGTGGTTGCCTTGCTCTACAACGCGTCCTTCATCAAGTACAATAAGTCTGTCCATTTGCGCAATGGTCGATAGCCTGTGAGCAATGGCAATCACAGTTTTACCTGTCATTAAATCATCTAGGCTTGCTTGTATTGCGGCTTCTACTTCTGAGTCGAGCGCGCTGGTGGCTTCATCGAGTATTAAAATAGGTGCATTTTTCAGTAATACCCGCGCTATAGCGATACGCTGGCGTTGCCCACCGGAGAGGGTTACACCGCGCTCGCCTACTTGAGCATCAAACCCTTTATTGCCTTTGCTATCTTCTAAATCGCTTATAAACTCGAGTGCTTTAGCTTGCTTGGCAGCGCTGAGCATTTCGGCTTCTGAGGCATCGGGTCGGCCGTATAAAATATTATCTTTTACAGAGCGGTGAAGCAGGGAAGTGTCTTGCGTAACCATGGCTATATAGCGGCGAAGGCTTTCTTGGCTTACATCGGTAATGTTTTGGCCATCAATTTTAATCGTCCCCGAATCGGTATCGTAAAAGCGCAGCAGTAAATTAACTAATGTTGATTTACCAGCGCCAGAGCGACCCACTAAGCCAATTTTTTCACCGGGTTTGATATGTAGGTTTAGGCCGTTCATTACCGGGCCGCGATTGGTTTCATTAGCGGCTTTGCCGTAGTTAAAGTGAACATTTGAAAATTCAATATTGCCCTTAGTAACTTCAAGCGTGCTCGCATTGGGTTTGTCATCTACTTTAATGGGCGTAGATAAGGTTTTCATGCCATCGGTGGCGGTACCAATGTTTTCAAACAAGCTGCTTATTTCCCACATGATCCACTGCGCCATGCCATTTAATCTAAGCGATAAACTAACCGCAACTGCAATGGCGCCTGCGCTAATTGCACTTAACGACCATAAATAAAGGGATAGTGCGGCCACACTAAATACTAATAAGTAATTTAGGCTATTAATGGCAAAGTTAAGGCTGGTTACTAAACGCATTTGCTTATAAACAGGCTGTAAAAATACATCCATACTTTGTTTAGCGTATTGCTCTTCACGTTGTGTGTACGAAAAAAGCTTAATGGTCGATATATTTGTATAGCTGTCGACTATACGGCCGGTCATTTCAGAGCGCGCATCGGCCTGCGAGCTGGCAATTTTTTTAAGTTTTGGCACAAAATACATTTGAATGGCGGCATAAATAATTACCCACACTAAAAGCGGTAGCATTAAACGCCAGTCAGCTTCAGCAACTAAAAACACCATAGCGCCAAAATAAACCACAATATACATTAGTACATCGAGCAGTTTCATAACGGCTTCTCGTACCGCCAGTGATGTTTGCATTACTTTTGTGGCAATACGCCCTGCAAACTCGTTTTGATAAAAGCTAACACTTTGGCGTAATAAGTATCTATGCGCCGACCAACGAATCGACATAGGGTAATTACCCAGTAATGCTTGGTGTAAAATAGCCGAGTGAAAAAACACCACTATAGGCAATATCACTAAAAGCACTACCGCCATTTTTATAAGTTCGGTTTTTTGCTCTTCAAACAGGGTTTGCGGTGTGTAGGTGCCCAACCAATCAACTAATTGGCCCATATAGCTAAATAACGATACCTCTAAAATGGCAAGCAGGGCAGCACTAACAGACATTAAAACTAACGACAGCTCCATACCTTTAGTGTAATGACGACAAAACGCAAATAAGGTAGAGGGCGGCTGCGTTGGCTTTTGCTCAGGAAATGCGTTGGTCATTTTTTCGAATAATCGATACATTTTATAAACTTAAATGACAAATAATAGAAAAGGATCATACCATTTAAGTGGCGCGCTGTAGATCTTTAGCGACTAATTTACACTGCTACTTTTATCGAATAGGGTTTGTGAGGTTTACGCCTTTAATCATATAAATGTCGTCATAGCGTAAACCGCCATTTCCGTAGGGCTTTTTATGTGGGCCCGTATTACAGTTAGCTAAAAAATAGCTAAGTGGGCGTTCGCGTTTCATTCTAAAGGTGGCATTTTTATACACTAAGGTTTGGTTTTTAAATTCGCCGCCTTGTACATATACATTATATTGCTGGCCTTGCATTTTTACCGATGCATTATTAACAACGTACCAAATGTTGTACCAACTGTTTGTATCAAGTGGTTTAGCCGATTGCGCTTGTGCATAGTTTTGGATATTACTATAGCCCTTATCAGTTTTGACCATTAGCGCACCGGTATTAACTAAACCGTTTGATTCGGTTTTATCTGTAACCCGAAGAGTGGCTTCGAAGGCATCGTAGCCATGAACGTTTATTTGCTCTGGCTCTAAGTTACTTAAGCCAAAAGCATGGTTATTTGGAAAAGAGGCAACGTTAATACGTGTAAAAAAAGTGTAGGTTTCGCCAACTGGCACTGTTTTTGGCAGCTTTTTATAGCTAAGGGCTTTACGGTTTCCAACAATCCCCTTTTCGGCGGGCTTTTTAATTAAAAAATGGTTAATCCCTTTGGTTGTGTCCTCAACCTCTATTTTAGTTACTTGTGGGTTAGCGACATAAGGTTGAGTTTGATTGTCTGTGTCGGCCTTTGTCCAGCCTTTTAGTGGTTGTTCAAAGTTATCTACTAATAACCACTTTGCAGAGGGAGCGTTTTGATTGTTTTGGCTACAGGCTAATAATCCTGAGCAGGCCACTAACAGTAAGCTGTATTTAACGCGCATAATCCCTCTTTAACTAATGTAAGTATAAGTTTATAAATTGGTAAACCAATATGTAGCTTTTGATTTTTCAAACTTAAAATTTATATAACCAATTTAGTGTAAATTAGTCAACCAATATTGTATTTTATCTATTCTACTGACGTTTATATTTTAAACGCGTAGAATACCTAACTACACGCAATTAAAAATAATAAAAGGGATTATATGTATACTGGAACGTGCCTATGTAAAGCGGTAAGCATTGAAATTAAAGGGGCTATTTCTCAAATTATTCATTGTCACTGCTCACTATGCAGAAAAAACAGCGGGACTGCTTTTGCTACTAATGGTTTTGTAAACACTCACGAATTTACACTTACCAAAGGTGAAGATAATTTAACTGAATTTAATTTCAAACCTGGGCGTGCGCGCTTTTTTTGTAAAACATGTGGCTCACCTATTTACAGTGCTAATGCAGAGGATAAATCTCGCTTGCGAATACGCCTAGGGTTGATAGATGACGATATTACAGAACAGGTAATGTCGCATAATTTTGTTACCTCTAAAGCCAATTGGGAGCAATTAGAAACCCATTTGCCATGCTATGAAAAACACGAACCTGGGCGATAAATTACTCTATGTGATAAATGCTGTTTATGTCGGTGTGAAGGGTGGGCGCCCATGTTTTAAATAATAGCGAATGAGCTATTTCTTCTTTATTGATGTGCATTAAGCTTAGCTGAGAAAGTATCACGACAATATTTTTGTACTCGTTAAACTCTATAAGGGCGATGCAGCTAAAGTGTTGCCTAAACAGGACGAGTAAAGCTTGAAGCTCTTTTCCTGTTTTAGGGTTTAAATTTATAATAATTTGTGCGGTTTGCTCACTGCAGCGACGTATGTTTTGCCAAAATACACTATCTGATAAAAAGTCTTGGTGTACATCGCCACTAAAAATATCAATTGTGATGACATTGTATGTACGCGTGCACGTTGCAACAAACAACTCTGCATTTTGTACGTGCACCGTATGATTAGCGGGCAAACTAAAATGCTCCTTAGCAACGCTTATCATCGCGGGGTTTATTTCTACACTGTCAAACACAGCTACGTTATTTATATAAGCTGTTTTGTTATGTAAATAATGAATGGCTCGTTCAATGCCTGCAGTACCTAAACCTAAATTTAAAACCCGTAGTGGCTCAGCTGCTTTAAGTAAAAATAACAGCATACATTGATTAACCGCAATCAGTAATTGTTCATTCTTATTAAGGCTCATCACCCCTTGAATAGTGATATCGCTTTGTGCATTTTGGGCAAGTGTTAACCAGCGATAGGCCGTATTTTGATAAACACAAATAGGCCCATATTGGTTGTTACTAGAGGCTATTAAATTGGCAGAGACCGTATCGGCTTTAAGCTGGCGCATAGATTACATTTACAAATAAAACACCTTGTTAGTTTGCCACGAAAACACGCAATGTATATAACATATTTATGTAACAAGGTTTGTAATACGCTTGGTGCATAAACGAGGGAGGCGTGTGTAACTGTGGTTAATTTTTACAGTTGAGCTTACTTGTATAAAGCTTTAACTCAAAATAGTTGCACTAACTAGGTTGTTGAGTAAAGGTAAGGTAAAAAATAAGGAGCTTATAATGCGCAAAACCCCTTTTTCTATTACAACTAAACTTATTAAATTGAGTGCGTTAGCTTTTGCTTGTACGGCAGGGTTAATAGCACACGCTCATGCCAGCATAAAATATGAAGAACAACAAAAGCTACATGATATTGCAGCCGAGGTATCAGCTAAGCGTATTGGGAGTGATATACAAACGCTGGTGGATTTCGGAACTCGCCATACGCTTTCTGACACTAAGTCAGATACGCGGGGCATAGGCGCTGCAAGGCGTTGGATCAAAAAAGAGTTTGAGAAAATATCAGCGCAATGTGGTGGCTGCCTAGAAGTAATTGAAGTTAAAGACACCATATCAGGTGAAAAACGAATCCCTAATCCTGTTGAAGTAGTAAACATTGTTGCAATTCAGCGCGGCAGTACTGAGCCAAACCGAATGGTGATTATGTCGGGCGATATTGATTCGCGCGTGAGTGATGTTATGGACTTTACCAGTGATTCACCAGGTGCCAATGATAACGCCTCGGGCGTGGCAGGTGTTATTGAAGCTGCACGTGTACTTAGCAAATATAAATTTAATGGCTCAGTTGTATATGCGGCACTTTCGGGCGAAGAGCAAGGCTTGTTTGGTGGTAAAATACTCACAGCGTATGCGCAAAAGCATGATTGGCAAGTTCATGGCGTTTTAAATAACGATATGATTGGCAACATTACCGGTATTAATGGCGTTACCGACAATACAACGGCACGCATATTTTCTGAAGGAACACGTGTAGTAGAAACTAAAGAGCAGGCGCGTACGAGGCGATTTACCGGCGGTGAGGTAGACTCAGCGAGCCGTAATTTAGCCCGCTATATAGATACTATTGCTGATAGGTACATCCCAAATTTAGATACAATGTTAGTTTACCGGTTAGATAGATTTGGCCGAGGTGGGCACCATAGACCCTTTAACGATGCAGGTTTTGCTGCAGTCAGAATTATGGAAACTAACGAGCATTACGACCGACAGCATCAAGACTTGCGCACTGAAAATGGCGTGGTTTATGGCGATACAATAGATGGTGTTGATTTTGACTACACTGCAAAACTTACCTCGCTTAACGCTGTAACTATGGCTTCAATGGCGTGGGCCCCAGCACCCCCTAAGCAGGTGAAAATTGAAGGCGCGGTTAAGGCTAATACTACGCTTTCGTGGCAAAAGTCAGATGATGATAATATAGCCGGTTATCGTATTTATTGGCGCTATACCAGTGAGCCACAATGGCAATTTAGCCAAGATGTTGGGAAAGTTACAACGGCCACACTTAAAAATGTGGTTATTGATAACTACTATTTTGGTGTTGCAGCGATAAGTAATGACGGGATTGAATCGCCAGTGGTGTTCCCAGGAGATGTGGGCTCGTTTGATCACAATATAAGATAACAGCGATTTATTATTGTTTAAACGTAATTGTGGCTAAAAACAAATCAAATGATGTATTTAAGGTGCAAAGCAACTGTTTTATGCTTGCACCTTATTTGTTATGCACTTAGAGTGTAGAAAAAAGCAGTAAAGGTTAATAAAATGCAGCAAGAAGAAAAAAAACCATTAACAGCGCAAGAGCAAGCACAAATAGAGCAGCAACGTGTTGCTTGGCAACGCGAATGTTTTCAAAACGCTCAAAAATATTTAGCAGAAAAAGGCATTATGCCTAAATCAGTAATAGACAAAGATAGCCGTTTTTTAGCGCCACTGTGTGCTATGTGGAAATTTAAAGCACAAAACGGTAAGAGCTATTGGGTGATAACAGGGCGCTTACCAACAGATCATGCTGAAGTAAGTGCAGCAAAAGATGCACGCGATGCCATGCGTTATTTTTCGTTACAATGGCAGTTAAAAGCCGATCAAATAATGAGTGTGGGTGCTCGTGATAAAACCCAAGTAGATTTTGCTAACTTACTTATAAACCGTGCTCATGGTTTATACGAAATGCATGAAAACGAGCAACTTTGGGCCAATGAGCCAAAATAGAAAGACGCATGTATGAACATCTAAAAGGGCAATTTACGCCCTTTTTTAATGTACTAACGTAAAGGGTTTGGTAACAAACTGCGATACTTCACAGAGCATACGCTGTCTGGGTATGCCTGCTTCCATAAATACAGTGCCTTGCTGCTTGAACCCATTTTGCTTAAAACGCTCTACTTCATTTAATATGCAATTAATACTAATGGCTTTATGGCCGTCGTTTGCGGCTAGTTGAACAATAAAGGTCAGCAGCGATGTGTATACATGACGATTTCGGTGCTCTGGCAGTACAGCAATTCGGCCTATTAACCCGTCGGTACAAAGCCTGCCTGTAGCAACAGGCAATTTGCATTCATCAGTCACTAAAACGTGGTGAGCAATTTTATCGAGGCTATCAAATTCTATGCGTTTGGGGATGTGTAATTCGTATACAAAAACCTTTTCACGTATTTGTTGTAGCAGGTCTTTTTGTATATCCCACTCTACTTTATTAACTTGATAGCTCATAGAACACCCCTAGTTAAACCAAACTCCCTCATTAACTAGTGTAGTAAAAGTTTGAATAAAAACTAGGCTTGGTTGGGCTTGGTCTAAATCTTCAGTGTTAAAATAACTATTATCAGTTAAAAGTCTAACGGCTTTTAAATCCGAGAGGGGTAATAAATAGTTCTCACCATTAATGCTTAGCAGTAAGGTATCTTCACATTGCTGAAAAATAGCACGTGTGCCACCTAAACGCTCAAACTCATCGTTATTGCTGGCAATTAATTCACTCATTTGTTCGCAAGTTAAAGGGGCTTCAAGCGGTGCTAAGTCCATTTCATGCTTGGGCTGACTTAGAGTGTTACCCAGCCATTGTTTAAATAACTCATCGTTATTAAGAAGCGCTTGCATAAGGGTTTTAACTTTATTGGCTTCGCTATCTAAAAGCTCACCTTTAGCGTCTCTTAGCGTTAATGTGTGATCAGAATAGCGTTTTTGGCCGCTATCAGTATCAATAATATGATCGGCAAAACTCGAAAATAAGTCTTGTTGGTTAGGCGCTCTAAAACCCACTGAATAATTTAAGGCGTTTTCTATAGCATAGCCTTCATGTGGGCACCCAGGTGGTATATATAAAATATCGCCGGGTTCTAAAATACAATCTATTACCGCTTCAAATTGCTCAACCTGGAGTAGTTTTTTATTTTGTGTAAATTGCTTAAGAGTAGGGTCGGGCAAGCCAACACGCCAATGGCGCTTACCTTCACCTTGGATTATAAATACATCATACTGGTCTAAATGTGGGCCCACTCCACCTTTAGGGGTAGAGTAGCTGATCATTAAGTCATCTATTCGCCAGTTAGGTATAAACCTAAACGGCTCTAGCAGTTGTGCAGCATCGCTATGCCAATGATCAACCGCTTGTACCAGTAAAGTTGCGTGTTGCTCAGTGAGTTTTTCAAAGTCTTCAAATGGGCCTTGGTATGCTTGCCAATCGTTATTATGGTTAGTAACAATACGCGACTCTATGCTTTCTTCCATTGCAAGACCGGCAAGCTCTTCAGCCTCTATTGGGTCTTGAAAGTCTGTAAAACCTTGTTTAATCAATAGCGGCTTTTTTTGCCAATATTGGTTTAAAAATTCTTGTTCACTGAGGGTGTTTATTTTTAATTGGTACATAGAGTAGGCCTATAATTTTTAGTACAAAAAAAGCGAAAGGGATTATCCTTTCGCTTTTTATATTTGCAATTGACTACTTAAACTAAATCGTCAATAAACTCAACAGCGCGGCCAATGTAGTTGGCTGGTGTTAGTTTTTTCATTTCAACTTTTGCATGCTCTGGCAGGTCTAAACCATCAATAAAGTCGGCCATAATCTCTTGATTTACACGCTTACCACGCGTTAAATCTTTAAGTTTTTCGTATGGTTTTTCGATACCGTATTTACGCATAACCGTTTGAATTGGCTCTGCAAGTAATTCCCAGTTTTGATCAAGCTCTTCGAGTAAGCGTTGCTCATTTACTTCAAGTTTGCTTACGCCTTTAAGTGTCGATTGATAAGCAATAAGCGTGTAGCCCATGCCCACACCTAAGTTACGCAGTACCGTAGAGTCGGTAAGGTCACGTTGCCAACGAGAAACAGGCAGTTTTTGAGCAAGATGAGCAAATATAGCATTTGCGATGCCTAGGTTGCCTTCTGAGTTTTCAAAGTCGATAGGGTTTACTTTATGCGGCATCGTTGAAGAGCCGATTTCACCAGCAATGGTTTTTTGCTTGAAGTGGTTAAGGGCAATGTAACCCCAAACGTCACGATCAAAATCAAGTAAAATAGTGTTAAAGCGAGCAATAGCATCAAATAGTTCGGCAATGTAGTCATGCGGTTCTATTTGGGTAGTGAACGGGTTAAACGTTAAACCAAGGCTTGTTATAAAGTTACTTGCATGAGTGTGCCAATCGTAATCTGGGTAAGCACTTAAGTGGGCATTGTAGTTACCTACAGCACCGTTAATTTTACCTAGCATTTCTACCTGTGCGATTTGGTCGCGTTGGCGTTTTAAACGCATGTATACGTTAGCAAACTCTTTACCCATAGTTGAAGGCGTAGCTGGCTGGCCATGGGTACGCGTCATCATAGGCACTGCTTTGTACTCAATGGCTTTTTCTTTTATGGCGTTAAGTAATTGGTCACAGTATGGTAATAATACTTTATCGCGAGCTTCTGTAAGCATTAAACCATGAGATAGGTTATTAATATCTTCCGAGGTACAAGCAAAATGGATAAACTCGTTGATAGCGTTGATTTCGCTGTTATCGGCTACTTTTTCTTTTAGTAAGTATTCTACCGCTTTAACATCGTGGTTTGTGGTGCGTTCAATGTCTTTTACACGCTGTGCATCTGCTTCGCTGAAGTTATCAACAATGGCATTTAATAGTGCATTGGCTTGTTCGCTAAATGCAGGTACTTCTTTAATATCGCTTGCTGCAGCTAAGGCTTGCAACCAACGCACTTCAACGGTTACGCGGTATTTGATTAAGCCAAATTCGCTGAAAATACTGCGTAGTTCAGTGGTTTTGCTGCCGTAGCGACCATCCACTGGAGAGATAGCGGTTAACGCTGAAAGCTCCATAATAACTCCTAAATTTTAGTTTTGAACGATAATTAAATTTTTGTTTTTGCAATAGCGAGAATTTTTCTTTTTGCAAAGAAAAAGTGACGGCGTTTACCGCCCATTTGTCGCCATAATACAGCACTGCGAATTCCTGCTAATAAAAGTGCACGAATTTTATTTTGCGTTTGCTGCTGTTTTAATAACTCGGGTTTACCATAAACCTGAATTCGGTGCCCAAGGGGGCTTAGCACCGACGAGTATATATCTGCTAAACCGGCAACTACGGTGTCATCGGTTATGGCAAAGTGATCTAAGCGACGATGAATGTCGTCGATACGGCGGCCAAGTTCAGCTAAGCTTTTTGGCTCGTTATTTAAAATACGTTCAAGTTGCATTAAACCACCTACGTACTTAACTATTTCGACATCTTTTTGAGTGCCAGCAGTCAGCTGTGCCATTAATGTTTTATAGCCGTCGCGTAAGTTATGCGTACCTTGATAAACATCAACCGGTGATGCGGGAGATGTTTGTACAATACTTGTAAAAAGCACATCTAAATCTGAATCGTTTGCACTGCCGTACTGGGCAATTTTTTGTACTTGTTTAGCCACTTGGCACATGGCGGCAAGCGCCATGACTTGGTGTTCATTCATTACTTGATCACCGAATCAATAATACCACCACCTAAACACACCTCATCGGCATAAAATACAGCTGACTGACCCGGTGTAACGGCTTTTTGTGGCTCATCAAACAATACGCGTGCCATACCATCTTCGCCAACGAGAAGGGTACAATTAATATCTTCTTGGCGGTAACGAGTTTTAACGGTACAGCGCGTGGTGCCTTGCGGGCCAACACGGTCTACCCAATGTAATTGATTAGCGTTTAGGCCATTGCTGTAAAGGCGAGGGTGGTCTTTACCTTGCCCTACAACCAGTACATTGCGCTCAACGTCTTTATCTACAACATACCATGGCTCGCCAGAGCCTTCTTTCATGCCACCAATTAGTAACCCTTTACGCTGGCCTAGTGTATGATACATAAGCCCTTCGTGTTCACCTACGTTGTTGCCATCTGTGTCTTCGATCACACCTGGTTGAGCAGGTAAAAACTTTTGTAAAAAGTCTTTAAATTTGCGCTCCCCAATAAAACAAATACCGGTGCTGTCTTTTTTATCGTGGGTGATTAAGTCTTGCTCTTCTGCGATACGGCGTACTTCAGGTTTAGCTATATCACCTACTGGGAAAAGGGTTTGGCCTATATGCTCATGGCTTAAAGTGTATAAGAAATAGCTTTGATCTTTGTTATCGTCTAAGCCTCGGCACATAACGTACTTGTCGTCGCGTAATTCACGACGAACATAATGGCCTGTAGCAATAAAATCGGCGCCAAGTGCTTGGGCAGCAAATTCTAAAAACGCTTTAAACTTAATTTCTTTGTTACACATAATATCAGGGTTTGGCGTTCGGCCCGCTTTATACTCTTCTAAAAAGTACTCAAAAACGTTATCCCAATACTCTGCTGCAAAGTTAACGGTATGAAGCTCGATGCCTAATTTGTCACACACTGCTTGCGCATCTTTTAAATCTTCAGCGGCTGCACAGTATTCGTCATTGTCGTCTTCTTCCCAGTTCTTCATAAACAGGCCTTCTACTTGGTAGCCCTGTTGCTGTAATAAATATGCAGATACAGAAGAATCAACACCGCCGGACATACCAACGATGACTTTAATGTGACTATTTTCGCTCATGAATAATTTCGCTTATACAGTTTGCTGTTAACTTGGAAAGGCCGCGATTATAGCACGCATTTTGTTTTTGCTTAAAGGGAGGAGTAGCGCAAACGCACGTTTTTGTCGTTATTTTATTCATATAACCAATAGCAAATAAGACTGAATCGCATTTGAAATAAAAAATGATGAAAAATTTAAATAAGCCATTGTAAAAAGTTATTTCGGTGCCATTATTGTCCGAGCACATAATAATGTTGAGCATATTACCTTGTGTTTGCAGAATAATTTAAGAGGCAAGCAGGATTTTTGTATTAACTCTGCATTTATAGCCTTAATATTTTCAATGGAATGAATATATGAACTACGCCTTTCAGGTAAAAAAACTTTCGACTTTAATAACATTTTATACCACAAATTCTAGTTTTCACGTGAAGCAGTTACTAGAAAACCCGACGAGTGAGTTTAAGCAATCAGCCTATAAACTTTTTCATGAAATTTTTAAACATACCTTACCTGTAGATTTTCAACACGCTTGCCCAGTTGATGATATTTTTAATTCTGTCTCCAGTTCTCTAGATTTAATAAACCAATCTGAAGTAGCTTTAATTGAAGCAACACAAAAGTGGTGGAAAGAGTGGTACTTTGTATTAACAATGGAACATTCACTTTCGCACGAAAAAGAAGATGCGCCGTACAGTTTCTTATCTAAAAAAATGCATCATCCTATGAAGCGCCACGAGATGAGCCACTACGCCCATTTATTTACTATTTTGCCTATGCCTATCTCTAATGTATGTGCGAAAACAGGTGATATTATTAGGGTTAATCAACGCTTTATAGATGTATTTGGTTATACCGTCGATGACTTACCTAACTTAGAGCAATGGTGGGTTAATGCATACCCAGACCCTCACTATCGAGAATCTGTGAAAAAAACGTGGCAAGCGGCGTTAGAAGTGGGCAATGAAACAGGGCAAGACATCCCCGCGCATGATTATCATGTTACATGTAAAAACGGTAATACGATTACGATGGAAGTATCTGGCATTAACTTAGGGGATGAATATATTGCCGTATTTAACGATGCGACCAAACGTTTGGAAGATCAAAATATTTTACGCGATATGGCGTTTTTAGATTCACTAACGCAAATAGCAAATAGACGTCGTTTTGATGAAAAGCTAAGTAAAGAGTTTGAAAAAGCTGTTGAATGTGGTGACGATTTAGCGATTATTTTAATTGATATTGATCACTTTAAACTATTTAACGACCGCTACGGACATGTTGAAGGTGATTTATGTTTGTATAACGTGGCGCAAGCAATAGCGTGTACGGTAAGCCGTACCGAAGATTTTGTAGCGCGTTATGGCGGTGAAGAGTTTGTTGTATTGCTACCACAAACAGATAAACAAGGGGCTTTGTTTATAGCTGAGCATATTCAAAAGGCAATTGAAGAGCTCCGTATCCCTCATGAAGATAGTTTTACCGGTTACTTAACCCTTAGTATGGGTATTAACGCGATTGGTGAAGATGATAATTGCGATCAAAAAGAGTTTGTTAAGGCCGCCGATAGCGCACTTTATTATTCAAAAAGGCAGGGACGAAATTGTTTAGCATTAAGTTAATTTATAGCGTTGGACTATTTATATAGATTTGAGAATTATACAAAGTGAAAATGTTTAATTATCGTCATAAATAAAGCTAACGTCCTGAATAGGGCGATTCAGGCTGTCTTCAATGCATTTTAAAACGAGATGGCTTCTGAGAGGCAGCGTTTTTATGTCCTCTAAAGTGTGCCAGTCAGCACTCATTATATCTGCATCTTTTGGGCAGGGCTCAGTAGTGATTTGAGCGCCATCAAACAGAAAACAAAAGCGCAAATAATGTATTCCGTTTGCTGCATGTAAGTTGTAAATACCGACTAAACCAATTGGGGTTAAGGTTAAACCTGTCTCTTCAAAAAGCTCTCTGCTGGCTGCTTGAGCCAGTGTTTCGTCTAGTTCTAAATGGCCGGCAGGTTGGTTATAGCAAATAGTAGCAGTAAATTTATCTCGCTCTTTTACTAGTAAAAAGCGGTCTCCTTTTTTTACTACAGCAGCAACCGTCACATGGGGCTTATGCATTTTTACCACCTTTGATAACACTGTACTGAGCGCTCTCAATGCCATCAAGCGTATAATTACCAATGCTGTAGCGAATAAGCCTTAATGTGGGGTGCCCAACATGCGCAGTCATACGACGAACTTGCCTATTACGTCCTTCGTTAATTGTAATGCTTAACCACGTTGTAGGAATCGATTTTCGCTCTCTAACCGGTGGCACGCGAGGCCAAACTTCAGGCTCATCAATAATTTTTACATTTGCGGGTAAGGTAATACCATCTTTTAGTTCAACACCTTTACATAGGGCATTAATAGCGTCTGCACTTGGCTCGCCTTCAACTTGCACCCAATAGGTTTTATTGGTTTTTTTACTTGGTGCGGTAAGGGTATTTTGAAGCTTTCCGCAGTTTGTTAAAAGTAATAACCCTTCACTGTCGCGGTCGAGTCTGCCTGCTGCGTATACATCTTTAATGGGAATAAATTCAGCTAACGTTTTTCTATTGGCATCATCTGTAAATTGACAAAGCACATCGTATGGTTTGTTAAATAAAACAATTTTTCTATCTTTAGCTGCTATCGCGGGTTTAACTTCACGCGAAGTTGTGCTTTTTTTAGTGAATGCACTGCGTGAGTAAGTTCTACCTGTAGTGCGTTTGTTAGTGCTTTTAGTTGCGCGGTTATGCATTGGTTTATTCACCATTAAATACACCTAGCGGGCTTAGGTAATCCGGCAATTTTAGTCGCTTGTTTTGCAGGCCCCTTCGGGAATAATTTATACAAATAAATACTATTGCCTTTGTCCTCGCCAAGTGCTTTAGCCATGGCTTTAACAAGCATTCTTATCGCTGGGCTGGTGTTATATTCTAAATAAAAATCGCGAACAAAATTAATCACTTCCCAGTGTTGTTCGCTCAAGATAATGTTTTCTTGCTCGGCAATAATAGGGGCCAACTCTTTTGTCCACATGGTGTAATCGAGCAAGTAGCCTTGTTTATCTGTATCGATTTGTTGATTATTAAATTCAAGCATAGGTTACCAGGTAATAGATTGGTTAGTAGATAGTGTCAGGGCAACAAACTCATCGTAATTAATAATTGATTGGCCAGGACTTAGTTTAACCCCGCGTGCATGCGCATCCTCTAAAAGCAACAATAGCGAATCGTTTAATTGAAAATATTGCTTAGCGGCGTAACAGGCATCACCAACAAGGAGTACTTTATCAGTGTCTTTGATTAAGTTTTCAAGCTGGGTTGAGTCGTAATAAGCCAGTGGCTTAGAAAAAATATGTAATGTACTCATAGGTTCACCACAAAATCTTGCTGGCAGATCAACTGTTGTTGCTCAGTGTAATTGAGGCTGATTGAATCAATAATTAATTGAGATTTGTTTAAGTTGTAATCAAGTAATGATTTTTCACATACGTATATGTTTTCTACTTCATAGATTTCAAGCGTTTTGATGTTTTTAAAAAAATCTTTTACACCCAGTTGCTCTGTTGATTGATTATGTTTTAAAGCAAGCACGGCGGGGCCGCTAAATAGCCAGCTAATATTTTGATCAACTGCGGCAAATATAAGCGACATGTCTAGGGCATCGCGGGTATTAAGTTCATCAAAGGGACTGGATTGGCTCATGACTAAAACATTTTTCATTTAAACTGTATCCATTTATCTGCATCACTGGCTAGCATGGCAAATTCTGCAAGCCCAGCAACTGTAAACACACCGGTTTGGCTTGTACTTAAACCGCGTTTTTCTGCTGCAGTAACGCAAAGCATTAAATTAATATTTTTGTCTGCAAGTTGTTGCCAGTGCATAGGGATTTGCAGCTCGTCAGAGGCCAGCTCAAAATGAGTTGATGCGTGATAAATACCATTTTGATACAAAAAAAGTGCATCTATGGTGTGGCCTTGTGCTAAACATGCATGTGCAAACTTTATAATACGTTGCGTTGAGTCATGATCTGAAGGAGGAGTATGTAAAGAAAGAACAAATCGCGCCAAAACAATTCCAATAAAAAAGCCCCAATAAAGGGGCTATTTTAACAGAACTATTTAATTAGTCATCACTTGCGCCAAGAAGGTGCAGTAAAGAAGTAAATAAGTTGTACACGTTTAAGTATAAAGCCACTGTAGCGCGAATGTAGTTAGTTTCGCCGCCATTAATAATACGGCTAGTATCAAATAAGATTAAGCCAGACATAATTAACACAACAGCTGCGTTAAGCACCATAAACATTAGCGAGCTGCCAATGAATATGTTAACTATGCTTGCGACAATAACCACTAATAAACCTACTGTTAAAAAACCACCCATAAATGAGAAGTCTTTTTTAGTGTTTAATGCATAAGCCGATAGTCCAAAAAATATTAATGCAGTAGAACCAAGCGCCTGCATAATAAGCATTGGGCCATTAGGCATAGCCGCATAATAGTTAAGAAGTGGGCCAAGGCCTGCGCCCATACAGCCTGTAAAAGCAAACACCCAAAATACGCCTGAAGCTGAGTCTGCTTTTTTGTTTACAACAAATAATAAACCAAACGAAACCAGTGTGAACACAATTCCCATAAAGTAAGGTAATTGTAATGCCATTGAAATACCCGCCGTAACAGCACTAAATGCTAATGTCATGGCCAGTAAGAAATAGGTGTTTTTAAGTACCTTGTTTGTTTCAATGGTCGACATTACCGGTTTAGCGGTATTGTACGAATGATTAAATGCCATTGTAGAGCTCCTTTAAGTGAAACATGTTTGTTTCGATAATTTAACTAAAATTAGATTACCAACTCTTATATGTTTGGGCAAACCTTTGTAGATCAATAGAGTGTTATTTTTTAATTAAAGTTCATTTAACCACCAAAAATGAGTTTTTTGTTTTATCTTTAAACAAATTAATTGTTTTTTAAGCACTTAAACAATTTTTTTAAAAAAAAGCTTCACAAAGCCAATGGGTTTCCCTATTATGCAGGCCGTGCGGAGAGATGGCAGAGTGGTCGAATGCACCGGTCTTGAAAACCGGCATAGGTTTGTAGCCTATCTAGGGTTCAAATCCCTATCTCTCCA